>CAVVPK010000012.1:0-453272 GCA_963750065.1 uncultured Alphaproteobacteria bacterium | reverse complement strand
GTGCCAGCCAGAGTTTCGCCGGATCGGCCTTTACCATGCTCAGGGCAGGCATCGGCCGGCGCGCTCTTCATGCGGGTTCGAGGCTGGGTGGGATATCTGCCCGCTTAAACACAATGCTCGCGATGCGACGGGATATCTCGTGAGACGAGGTGAACCGCACAGATACGATATCGCGCATTAGGGGGATCTTCTCCGCCAGCGCCGTGTGTTCGACGCCTATCAAGACCGGAATGATTTGAACGGATCGTGATTTAATGGACTTATGCAGGAGCATATCTAATTCGGCGCGTGGCCAACTCTTGTCCAGAAATTCACGGCTGATCAAGAAGACGCCGTTGTTGGCTGAGTTAAGGCCAGTGCCCAAGCTCTCAATGAGCCGATCACCGGGCACAATCCGGTCAGGGTAGTGCCATACGGTCACGCCACGCTTTTCCAGGACACCGGCTATCTCCTGGGCAAGCTCCTGTTGTTCTGAGGCGTAGCTGATGAAGACGTTGGGGCTTACGGGCGGACGCCACTCCATCCTCTTCGGCTTCAGCATTTGAGCGATTTGGGCATCGCCCTTCCTAACGACCCCCTCCCACATGCCTTCAAGGTAGTTCTTCTGGCGGCACTTGCTGTTGGAGCAAATGTAGAGATTGCCTTTCCTGCTTTGCGTCGCAGGCCCCAAGGCATGGCACGCCTCGCACTGAACTAGGACTTGCGGTGCTACAACCGGTGGCTCGATACCGAAGTAGGCCAGAGCACCTACCTCTGCTGGTTTCTCTCCTTCCACGTGCCCCACCGTTTTTGGCCCAGCTTCCGTTTGCAACGTAGTCGAACCCGCATTGCTGGTGATGATGCCGCGCCATCGTCCATTCTTTGCGACAACCAAATGCTCGACCGCCCGCGCTACGCGTTCGATGAAGATTCTTGGCTTCGGCCCGCGGCACCTCGCGCGATCGATGGGCATATCCATTGCGAAGGGGCTGCAACTCCGACAAGTCAGTGAGCGCGCGGCGAGACGGCAGAACCGCTGCGGCATGCGCGAATTCTTGTGTTCTGTTTGGCCAGTTCACCGGCCGCACGAAACCAGTTCAAATAGGCGCCCATCCCCCAGAGAGCGCGGCCATCCCATTGCCCGTTCGCGACGCGCAGCTCGATCGGCACACCGCCCCTGCGCGCCATGAGCGTGCTGTAGGCAAAACAGAAATGTTCCCGGATGACGCTTTCGAGAAAGACGCCGGTATTGCGCGCGGCTGATTCGCCTCTGTCGTCGTCGGCATCCGCCAATACGGCAGAGAGAAACTCACGCTCATAACCTGCGCTAATTCCGGGCGGGAGGTCGTACTCGTGTCCATCCGTCTTCGTTGGGCGCACCCCAGCCGGAATAATCGCCGCGAGTACGAGGTCCCTCAGTCGCTGGGGGCGGTACAGTATGCCCTCGACGCTTCTCGATTCGATGATGGCGGTGTATCGGCCGATTGCTTCGAGCTCTTCCTGTAGAGACGCGATCAGCGGAAGAGCGACCTTGCGGTTGGTAACGAGCACGGGAATGATTTCGTCAGACGCCTTCGCATCATCGAGACAACGGCGCATCCAATCCGCCGGCGCATCCCAATCCTGCGGGGCGAACGCGGCGCGGACCCGCAATACCCGCCCAAGGTCGAGCAGGGGATGTTCGTCAAAGTCGCACTCAACATCGACGAATCCGCCGTCGGCTGGGTGGTAGCTGGCGAAACCCTCGCCACCAAGGACCGCCGCAAGAGCCTGCAAATATTCCGAAGTAGGAGAAGTCGAATATTGGAAGGTCAGGAGCGCCGCGATGTCCTGATCCGGGCTGACTATCAACTTCGCGGAGGCCAGGACGTCTTCAGCCAAGCGGCACGCTTGAAGAATGTGTTGATCTGCTAGCGCCGCGCGCAATTCCTCGCATGCCGCCCAAAACTGCCTGACCGGCCGGCGGTGTAGCGCCAGCGCTTTGCTGAGTTCGTCTACAATTCTTTCCAAATTGGGGAATGACCTGGCTCGAAAGGTTGTCGACGCTGCATCGCCGCCCATCGAGCTGACAGCACCGACAAGATCAGCGAGCTGCTTGAGCGATCCCATCGTATTCCTTCGAGTAACGACTCCGAAGCGACCGAGCAGAATCGCCGCCATCTCTTCCGTCGCGGTGGCTAGGATGTTCAAGCCAGAAACCTTGTTTGTCTGGCTTTCATCGCGGGCGAGGACGATGCTTTGTCCGATATCCCGCAACTGCGAGGAGGCGGTCTCCGGGTCGAATTTCCTTGAAGGAATGATCGACTTTACCGAGCGCTCGGAAAGTTCGGTGAGCAGGCTGCCGAGAAAGTCCCGCCGGACACGGTAGAAGCCGCAGTACCTGATGATCTTGATTAGCTGATCGGCGAGGAGCGTAAATTCCTCATCGCCCAGGAGTGCCCGGACCTTGTCCTCGTGGTCGACCGAATATGCCTCGCACAAGTACAAGAGCACCTGCTTCTTCAACTCGCCTTTTTGGCGAACGTTCACATATTCAGGAGAGGCCGCTTCATTTTCATGCTCGGTCCCAAATATGCTGGTGTAGTTCGCAAGCCAGACTTGGTGGTCTCTGCCTGGCGTTGCCATCAGGGCGTCAACAACTACGTTGTAGATGCGATCTTGAGTGATTACGTCGATCTGCACGATGCGCTGAACCTCGTCGACGACGACATCAAAAAGGCGGACAGCGGATTGCAGGTCCATGCCGCTTTCCAGAAAAGACTGGAAAAGCCGCAGTGGATTGAACGCTTCTCGTTTCCCGTCGTGCCGCGCTACCTCCCAATCGGCGAACTCCGGCCGGATGACGATATTTAGGATGTTTTCGAGGGATTCCCGTGGCGGCGTCATGATGTTAAGGCTGAACTGTCAGCACATCGGCCTTCATTTTGAGAAGAAGCATATTTGCCTTTGCTCGATCGTCCGGATTGTTCAGTTCGATTACGATGAGCGCCATCCCTTGCGCGGATGCGGCTTGATACGAGGTGCGAACATTTATGCTTTCGGAGGCGAGAGCATCCAGCAAAGGAAGAAGCCGGCCGGGCTTGTTGGGTGCAGAAACAATGATGACCTCCTTCTCCGCCACGCGGTTTTTGTATTTGTCCTTAAGGAGCAGCAAGGCTTTGTCGTGATGTGTCACGAGCAGATGCACGACGCCAGCGTCGCCCAGATCAGCGATCGTGTAGCCAAGTATGTTAAATTCGTCGGGTTGTGCGGTGAGAAGCTGGCGGAGTGCGGTCGCCGCCTCGCCGGGTTCATTGGGCAATACGATCCGAAGGTGCCTGCACATTCCCTGAGCCCCGCTTCAACACATGTGCAACACATGATTGTAGCCTAAGGTATCGGGCTTCGACAATCACTGCGTGGCCCCCTTTGTCTCCGCGAGCGTGGGTTGCCGATCGAAGACCTCTCTGGCGCGCTGTCGAGCCGGCCTCGTCTTGGCAACACCTTTCGCATCACATCTTTCGGTCCTTGGTCCCTCCTTCCAGTCCGATTGAGACCATCCCCATCATCCTCTCCATTCCTTTTCTCCGTCCGCGTTCCGCGCGTCCTTGTTCTTATGGCCATCCCGCGCCTTCGCCGGCTCGTGGCCGCAAGCAGGCAATGCCCACCTTCGCTTCGCTGCCAGGCGCCGCATCGCTCCTCCTCCACTGACGTTTCAGCCCTCCAGGTGCTGCCCGCCGGACAGAAGGCGCTTCTCCCTGGCCATCAAGGCCGTGGCGGTCGCGGCCGGACCAAAAGGAGGAGAAAATGAGAGTGCTGACGCAAAATGAATTGTCGCGGATGACAAGAGCCGAGCTGAACGTGACGCTCCGGCGCATCGCATGTCGCCGGCCCAGCGGGCGACGTTTCGCTCAATCCAGTAGTGGGATCGGCAAGGCAGGCTCCAATTCCCGACCGACGGGCTGAGAGAAATCGACACGCCGTCGAATGTCAGCTTCCAGTCCGTCGGGCTGAGGGGCGTCACCACTTCATTGCCGCAGCCGCAGCAGCACCGGTGCATGACCGTGCGGAACTTCGTCGAGACGTAGAGGACGTCGTCTTCAAGCTTTGACGGCGCGGACTCGACGAACTGGTGCCTCAGCTTGAGCGTGGCTCAGGGCGAGGAGGTTCCCCGCTCGTCGATTTATTGGCGGGCTCGCGGCGGTCCGGCCCTGACCGAGATTGCCGAGACCCATGCCGGCCAATGGCTAGAGTCGGATTGGGGAAAGAAGCTGCCCGATCTCTTCGAGCAAGTGCTCTTCCAGCAATCAGGCTATGCCCTGATCATGCTGTGGCCGGAATTCGCCGAAGAAGAGGAAGACTACGATCCCGACGAGAACCGGACGTCCAAGCAGCGCCTAGCTGAGCGTGCTCGTCGGTGATGCTACGGCGCCCTCCCTGACCCCTTCTGAGGATCTCGATGCGAGCGCCCGCGCGCCGTCCCTATCCCTCGCGCGAGGGATCGAAGCCGGATGGCCGAAACCCGCAAGGGGTTCGGTTCACGAGAGCCCGGTCCGCGGCAGCGGACGCGCAAACATCAGGGAAACGGCAAACCCGGCTGCCAGACAGTGTTGGCAAGCGCGGCCAAAGCGGAAGCTCGTTTCTCGATTTGAGGCTCACCCCAGACATCCGACGCCGCGATGTCGCGGTTGAGCGCGAGGAGGGACTCGCCGAGCTTCGAACGCTTGATGCTCCACCCGTAATTTCCGAGGCTGGGATTTCTCGTGTCGGTCAGAAAAGTGAAATTCCCCAGCGTATCGATCGTACGCTGGCGGGCGTCGATCAAGGCTTTGACCTCATCTGTGAGCGTCAGCCCTTTGACGCTCGCCTCCAGCGTCAATTCCGTCAAAGCCCTCTCCCCATTTGGCAGCGGCCAATGTTCCGACCATTTCTGCGGCATGATATGCTCAATCTGGAGGTTGTCGGTCGACACCGTCACCTCGTCAAACTTCGTCCGCTTCGCATACTCAAGATTCTGAAGGACGAAGCGCAGACGCGGCAGAGGCATGACGTTGTAGACGCGCCGCCGCAAGAACGACTCTGCCACTTGCAGGTCCGTTGGCATGCGCGAGGCGTCCCCTGTCAGGTCTGCGAGCTGCTTGAGAACCCCGGCAACGGTATCGCCGTCCTCGTGGATCTGCTTGACCAGGCCGATCACAACCTTGTTGTAGTTCTTGGTCGTCAGGCCGCAGATTTCCCGCCTGACGATGTAGCTTTCAAGGAGCTTGAGGAGCCCTTGCTTCTGCTCGTCTTCCATCGCCTTCGCGCAGACGGCGAGCACAAACGGATGAAACGTCGACAAATCCCATAGCCGCAAGACATTCGCGATGCGGGCGGTGGGCGCGTCGCGCCGCCCCGTCTCCATGTCACGATATGTGGCGGCATGGACGAGGAGCACATCCAGCTCCTCCGCCACGGTCGGGAAGGCGCGCTCCCTCGCATAGCGCTGATACTCGGTCGCAATCTTCCCGACATTGGCCTCGCGTCCGGTTTCGGCCACGACGGCGTGCGCGATGAGGTGATCGGCGCGTGCGCGCTTGAAGCGTCCCTGCCTGACCTGCTCCGTCCAGAATGGCTCCTCGAACGTCTTCCAGCGCCCGTCGAACAGTTTCTCATCATCTTCACCGCTCTTGCGCGCGCGGTGGAACACATCGTTTCGGATGAGATCGAACGGCGAGAGCGGCTTGCCGAGACCGTTCAGCGACGCGAAGATTTCTTGAGCGTCATCGTTCTGATCGAGGTGAATCAGGACGACCTGGAATCCGCTCAGAATCCTTCCAGCACCGCTTCGAGCACTGTCTGGGCGCTCTCCCCTTCCTCTTTTACCCGCTCCGCCACGAACGCGCTGATCGCGTCGAAGAGGAAGTGAAAGGCGCGCAGCAAATTCGGCGCCTGGCCTTTGATGAGCACTCCGTTCTTGTAATAGAACGCCTTCTGAAGCCCGCGCAGCTTCGCTGGAGGAAACTGCGCGATGTCCTGGTAGAGCGAGCGGTCGTAGGCCGACGGCCAGAGCTTAAAGCGCTCGCGCTCGGCGTCGATCATGCTGGGGCTCTTTTCGTTGAACAAGTAGGCGTCGATGACCGGAACGAGCCGGTCGATTTTCTCCTGCCGCGCCACCTCGCGGATCGCCGCGAGCACGAGCTGAAACGTGGTGATGCGCTGCTGGCCGTCGATCAGGAACCGGCGGCGGATCGCGCCGAACGCCTGGTTGAGCGGCTCCGAATAGATGATCGCCCCAAAATAGTGCGGGAACGGCGCGAGGCCGTCGAGCCGTTCCAGGGTTTCGTCGCGCAAGTCGTCCCAGAGCTTAGGAAGCTGCTTATCCTCGCCGGTCTCCCACTCGTAATGGCGCTGATAGACCGGAACGACCCACTGCTGCTTCTCGTCCAGGACGAATGACAGCGGATGAACGTATGCTCTCATTGCAACCCCCAAATCCCACGGGAATGTACAGCATCCTAGAGTTTAGTCGTTGCGCCAAGGCCTCCTCATAGATGAGCCCCCCTAGGCGTTGAGTTCGCCGCACCGCGTTTGCGGGAGCGGTACCACTCCGGCGGACGACCGGCGCGGCCGTATTCTGCTCCATCATCATCGCCATCACCGCCGCGGTGATGATCGTCGTCATCATCGTCGGCGGCATCATCACGGTGATGATGAATCATCATGCTGATCGTGCCGATCGGCCCGTCGGCGACGGTGACGCAATGGTCACGGTGATCGTGATCGTGATGATTATCGGCATGCTGGAACGACTACGGCGAGGTGTCGCCGGTCTAGGACCTCGCGAAGGCGAGCAGCGGTCCGATATCGTGATTGTCCGCGGCTTTCAGCGTCGCGATGTAGCGGTCACGCAACTCGCCCTCATCCGTGAGGACGCCGCCGCCCCAACTGAAGGACTGCCCGCCGAGCTTCTCGATCAGAAGATCGGCCATGAGACGGGTGTGCCGGCCGTTGCCGTTCGGGAATGGATGGATGGCGACCAGGCGGTGATGCAGCCGCACGGCAATCTCATCCGGCGGATAAGTCTTGTTCGCGATCCAGTAGCGCACATCATCGAACAAGGTGCGGACCTCGATCGGGATGCGGTAAGGCTCGATGCCGAGATTGCGCTCGGTCTGCCGGTAGGCGCCCGCCCACTTCCAGACATCCTGGAACATGCGCTTGTGCAGTTCCAGGGCGAAGCGGTCGTCAAGCAGCGAGACGGCGTCGCGGCCACGTAGCCGCCGCGCCCAAGCCGCTCCTTTGACGATGTTGTCCTGCTCCGCCTCGTTGAGATCGCGCCTCGTCGTGATCCAGCTCGGCCGCAGCCCGTCGCGCTCTGCTGGCGTCAGCGGCGTCGCGTCATCAGGTTCCTGGAACAGATCGCTCACGGCTCGTTCCAGAGATCCCGTTCCCGGAGTTCGTCGCGGATATAGCGCTCGATGCGCGCTTCAAGGTCGGCGTCGCCGGTCCCTTGCGCTTCAAGTGTCATGGTTTGCGCGACCCGCCCTAGATCGCGCATGGCGATCTTGCGGGCGCGCTCGTGCACGGCACTTTCCAGCGAACTGTTCGGTACGAGCGCGTAAACAAGGCGGCAGTCGAGTGCCTCCGCCGCCCGCCGCAGTGTGCTCAGCTGAATAGTCCCGCTCGCCTCCGACTTTTCCAGGGCTTCGACATTCTGGGGCTTCGTGCGGAGCCGCTTCGCAAGCTGAACCCCGTTCATGCCCAAAGCTTCGCGGATCGCCCTGATCCAGCCTTTGGGGGGCGGCTGGAAGCGGTCTTCGGGTTTGAGCGCTGTAAGCCGTTCATCCAGCCGTTGGCGGGCGCGTTGGCGGGTCTCGTTTTTCATACTACACCTTGACTTCTGCGGCCAAATATCAAGCCATAGCTTGATATACCACATGCGAAATCAAATTGCAGCTTGATTCTTGCATCTTATAATCAATCTATAGCTTGATCTTCTAGGGACACGGCCCTCCTCAGAAGCCACGCTGGTCCTGAACAACCTCAAAAGAATTGAAGGCAAGCCGCGCTTTCACGACCTTCGGTGGACTTGCATAGCGGCCCGTCGCATCGCCAAGCTCCTTGGCCGTGACGGTACAAAGCGGGCCGATGATGACTTCCTTCAGCGTTACGCTGTCGTCAAATTCTTTGAAGAAGAGCTTGGAAGCGGCGTCCCGTTCCTCAAGCCGAAACCAGCCCCGCCATTCCTCCTCATAGCTCCAGCCCGAATACTTGGTGAAGAGGATGCGCTGCATTTCCGGCTCCGTGATCGGGAGGCGGAGCGGCGTCCGAGTGCCGACATACTTCACCTCCGCCACCAGTCGTCGCGCACGTCGAAGCCGAGCGCGATGCCTTTGTGGCGATCGCCATAGTGACTCCAAAGCAGTGGATTTCGCCATGTCCCGCAAAAACACAGCAAACCGAACTGCCGCGCCATCTGCCTTTTCCAGCGCCGAAGAGCAATCCGCGCGCCCGCCTCGCCGACACCTCGCTGTCGGGCATGCGGCTTGCTCGCAAACTCGATACCGTCATCGCCGTGCGCGGCAAACCGGCCACGGTGGTCAGCGACAACGGCACCGAACTGACCAGCATGGCGATCCTGCGCTGGTCGCAAGAAGCCATATCGAGTGGCACTACATCGCTCCCGGAAAGCCCCAGCAGAACGCCTTTGTCGAGAGCTTCAATGGCCGGCTCCGCGACGAGCTTCTGAACGAGACGCTGTTCACCTCGCTCAGCCATGTCCGCGAGGCGCTCGCCATTTGGCGACTGGACTACAACATGGTTCGGCCGCACAGCCGCCTCGGCAACCTGACGCCAGTCGAATACGCCAATCGCTACGCCGTTGCGCCACCGAGCCATCACGGCTCAAATGCAGCCCGGACTCTATCCATCGCTGGATGAACACCGGGGCTCACATCACCGCCTGGTGCTCCTTCAAAATGCCGATGATCTGCTCGTCCGAAAAACTGGGATCGCTTCATGGCCTGTCTCCTCCGCAAGGGAACAGGCTAGCCTCAAAGCGGGGACAGTTCAGGGGAGCAGGTCAGCTCGTCCCGGCACCAAGCGTGTCGTCTTCTTACAAATCGTTGGGACCTGATCGAAAACTCATGGGTGCTCCTCAATATCGTTGCACTGCTTTGGCGATTGACCGCACAGCCAGAAGCACTGAATGGAGTTCCTTTGCCGCCGCCCCGGCGACAACCACGCCACATTCAAATGAACGCTCTAGTGCCGATCCCATGAAGTTGCTTGACCCGACATAAAACATTGAATCATCGGCAAGAATGACTTTCGCGTGGAACGTCTCCCGTCCAGACGGCAGTGCAGAGGGCAACGCATATTCATAAACCAAAACCTGCAATCGTCTGAAATCTTCGATGCGCCGGCGAAAAGCGTCCCCGCATTGCGGTTCGACAAGGGGGCGGCAAACCAGGTGCCGGTTCACACGAGGCTGACAAATCGAAAACATTTCCACCAGGAGGTCCGCTCCATAATCGTCGATAAATGGAGCCAGAACCACAAGGTCGCGCTTTGCCAGACGGGCGAGACTGAAGAACGCGTCACTTGTTTGAAATACTTCCGGCCGCAATGAATGCATGCCGTCAATGGCTTTTCGAAGGGCGCTTTTTTCACCTGGTTCGGTCAGGACGATTTGGACCAAATTGCGATCCGCATGAATCCGAAGATACGCTGCTATTCCCTTTAGGTTTTCGGACAGATTTCGCAGCGTCGTTGGCGATGATGCAGGTCAATCTCGTCGAGAACGCCGCTTGTGTGGCAAATCCCGCCTTCAAGAGCGACCGACGCACAATCGCAACATGTTCGGCCGACACGTCGCCGACGCGCGAGGAAATCTCGACATCTGACCCGCTCACGCCTTCGGGAAAATCGGCCAGATGGGATAGAATTCGCGCAGCTTGGGCGGCGAGCGGATAAAGCTCGGCAAGAAGCGCATCTACGCCGCCGCTACGCTTGAGGTCTGGCATGTTCCAGCGCGAATTGAAGGTACCCCTTGATCCGTTCCTCGCCGACGACGAAATCTGGTCGGCCGCGGCCAATCAGAGTTGAGCGGCTCAGATATTTGTTTGCCGTCAGGCAGATGACCTCCGGTATCATGATGCAATCTGGACACGCCCCGCCTTTGCTCATGCAAAGATTGCCAAGATTGCATCCAAGCGACGTGGGGAAATTCCTTAGGTAGGAGAGAAACGCCTCGTGATGGTTGCGCCACAATGCTGAAAGATCACCAAGATCAAGCGTCATTCCGTTGCGATAGACGACGAAGCTTAGATCGCATGGAAACAAGTACTCGCCGATTGATCCCAAATTCAGTCCAGAGAATTGCTGAATTCCCTGCATAATGTAGTGCGCGTAAGAGTGGATAAGGGCATAAGCCATCGTGTAGATTGTCGGATCGGATTTGCGATCATGCTCCTCGAGATAGCCATTCATTACGTCGGCGGATCCGAGCATCGCGGCGGCAAAATTATCGGGGTATTCTGCGAGGAGCTCGACGTCAGCGCAGCCGATCGCACGCTGCGATAGCCACGCTCGAACGACGGATTTGTTGAGCTTGAAATAGAAGGCTTCGTTCGACTGCTCAAGAACGTAGACCGGATGCCGTGCATCGTGACCAATTTGGACCTTTGGAAATAGGTTCAATCGAACCGGCATCATCCTCCCGTGCCTATAGATTTTTGCCCCATTTCCAACGCGGGAGAAACCATAACTGAACTTACACAGGTCAAACCGGCTAATTAATCCCGCTTGGTCAAACCCCAAGAACCTCATCGCTTCTTGCGTGGTGGATACCATTGTCTCCCGTTGAGGCGAGTTTGGCGCTACAAGCCACTCATCTGGATTTGAGAAATCAACGTAACTCGCACGCCCACCAACGATCTCGCCACGAAGTTTCGTCTTGGCAAGCGCTTCATGCTCGACAAGTAGCCTAAAAGGGTCGTACTTCCCGGCCCACTCATGCCGGCGCTGCAACTTCGCCACGATATATGGGGGCAGCGCACTTTTGCGATTCAGCCAGCCGGCCTTTTGCCAATTTGCCAATCGCTCGGCCTTCATCTTGGTCATCAGATCAGCGACAGCGCTGTTGTGGTTATCCGCGGCCAGCTTCAAACCCTGCGATATTTCGTCGAATTCCTTCGCCTCAGCCGCCCTACCTTTCAAACGCAGCTGCTCGATGACTTCACTATCTCCGAGCGGTGGACCTTCGAGTTCGACTATCCGCTCAACTACACCAGCGAGAAGATGGGCTTGTCCTGGTTCGAGAGCCTCTACGCCTGAGTTTTCCGGGAACGTAATGAAAGTATCCGATTTAACAAAATAGGCCGACGATGCCGCGTAATTGATTTTCTCCATCGACGCTTCGCCGGGAATATTTCCGCGGGTACCGATCGTCGCGGCAATTCTATTCAGCGTTTCGTCGCATTTTTCAATCCATGGATCCGGGTTCTTTGTCCCGCAGTTTGCACAAGAGAATGACCAGTTCGACAGAGCGACTTGGTCTTTGTTGAGAACGAATTGACGGCCACCGCATTTGCCGCACACCGCATATCTTTTGACTGGTCGGCGTGACACTTCATCGTAGACAGTCATGTTCGGGCTGGCGGCTTTCCACGATCCTGACCAGTGCACAAAAATCACGTCGAGCTGCCCCCACGAGCAGTGGCTCGGATCACTCGGTCGCTTCGGATGCGCGCACTTCTGACTTAGCTCCGATAGCCGTTGTCCCATTCGCTGTGGATTGTCGGTTGCTTCGATCAACCCACATTCGCTGCATATCAATGTCGTTGGGCGCGGTAGATATCCCATCCGATCAGGTCGGAGATACGCGAACACTTGGGGGCGGAACGCGTATTGGGTTCTTGATGAGTCAAGCATCGATACATCGACGCAGAATTCCGGGAATGGCAGCGGAACATTCGTTTCGTTCTGCCGACACGCAATCGCCTGATCAAACCACGCCCGCGCGGCCTCATCGATGCGCATTTCAATCTGAACTCGGGTGGTGGGATCCAATCGAGCCGGCGTTGCATTGGGCGACGGCATGGCCTGGCACGCTCCCGCGGCGCCCTCAAATGTAAAATGCTGCCCGGGGGCGTAGCTCATCGCAATCTGGGCCTGAGAACGGCTCATCGAGGGCCCTTTGGCGTCTACGTCATTCTCGATATGTCCAGATCGTCTCGCCATGCCCAGTCACTCCCCAGTCTCGCCGTCCGTCCAAACGCTGTTCCCCCGCATAAGTGCTGACATCACTTGACCTAGATCGCTTAGCCGAATTCGGTCTGACCCGCTCCCAAGGCCACCTTCGATGATGCCCGCGTCGTTAACGTCTCGCAGGCTCGTCATTGGCCGTGACAACGGCGCACCCGGTTGTCTGAAGAAGTTGTCTAGGGTCTCTGTTCTCCAATTCGACTGCTCCATGGCAGTCGTGGCACGATCAAACAACTCATGAATGCGTCGCTCGTAGAAGGCCTTATTCACCGGAGATGTTGCGTGATAAAGACCAATGCCATTTACGACGAAATCACTAAGGTCGTTCAGGAGATTGATATGATCCGTTCTCGACCGTTCCCCAATTTCGCCAACGTTGTCTGGCTCGGCGAGCGCGGCCTTCTCAGTCGCCGATTTCGCACCATTCATATCTCTGATGTAATCCACACCGCATAGTTTCAGCTGGAGGAAGGAGGCAAGCGTCCGGGTTATTGCATTCTCAGCCCAGCGCTCAACCGGTGCCGCGTCGATCATGCGCTCCAGGAAACGGTGAAAGATGTCGTGAATTTCGACGATGTACCGATCGCGACGCTGCTGTGGCGTTGGTATCATAATGCTCGTGCCGACATGAGCGCGGCCAACGCGCGACGATGCTTGAATGTATTCAGCAATATCTGGCGGCTGTCCTGCGAAGAACATCATATTGAATTCGTCGACATCTACACCGTGAGAGATGGCTGACGTCGCGATCACACCGCGAAGTGAAGTACGCCATGCTTCGTAATCGAAGGGCGTGCCGACCGGAGGCTTGTGAGCCGCTTCGTTTACGATTGACCCAATTAAGCCGGCGTCGATCGCTCCGGTGATTAACGCAGTGCGGACTCCCGGGATGTCAGCTATGCCAGCGAGCCGGTGGTCGCGGCGAATGACGTCCTGCAACGCTGCTTTGACGTTGTCGCCGCCCTTCTTGTTCGTCACATACAGGAGCGCAATCCTATTGAGGTCGACGGCATAGGCGATATGGGCATGTCCGATGCCTCTGTCGAGGAGGCTGTCGCGATGGCCTCGTTGAAATCGGTCAGAAGGGAGTGCATCGGCCAACTCACGTCGTGTTTCCCAGCGGGTCTGGTCGTCGCCATCGACAAGAGACTTCATCAGTTGGGTTATTGTGAGATGAAAAGCAGATAGGACGGCCACCGTTGCACCGGTATGCGTCCGCCCATTTGTCATTAGTGAAACGTAGCGTCGCCTGGTCGGCGTTCGATGTTCCACATTGCTGCTGTTGTCGCGCTCTGGATCGCCGCTTTGCGGATCCTGCAGCCTTGCATAGAAGCTCTCGTACAAGTCTGGTCCCGGCTGAGGGAACAGAAGGACTTGGCGTTGATAAATTTGATCGATCTGACGAGCCGGCTCTGAGACTGTCGCCGACGCCGCCACGATTCGCGGAGCGCGTAACTGCGCGGCGCTGTCTGTGACGACCTGACCTTCGAGAAGCGGCGCCAAAGTGCGAAGCGCATGGTAAAAAGTCGTTTCAAATAGCCCTGAGAACGTCCCCAGCGACTCGTCAAGCAGATGTGCCTCGTCCTGAATTTCGAGGATCGGATAAGGGTCAAAAAAAAGCTTGTTTCCATCTGCATAGAACGGAAACACGGGCTCGCAGCCATAAGCAACTGGGCCTTTCCGGAACTGCTCGCGGGTATAAGGAGAGACAAATCGATCGGACTCGACGTGGTGCCATGCTGGATAACCAAACATGCCGAGGACACGAACAAGCGTGCGAGCGTTCTGTCCAATCAGTGCAAGCTTGTCGACCGTTCCAAGCAGAATGGCAGGTGTGTGAGCGTAAATGTCTGAATCCATAATGTGCATGGGCAACGGCGACGGCCTTCCATCCGTTGCGTTCCGTCTATTCCACTCGCAATTTTCGTTGAAACAGCAGTGCGCCAAGCGTTCTTCTTGCGGCGGCCCCTCGCGAAAGCGTCGAAGGCCAATCGACGAAGAGTGCCTTCCGTCGGGACCAACCAGACTGCCGGCGCAGAATGGACAGCTCGCCAAGCGCCTCCATTTCTTCAGATAGATGGCGTAGTCGCCGTGACGTGCCGCAACCTCATCCCAATCCTTGCTAAGCAAGGGGATTTGGGACACGCCACGGGCTTGGCGATTGTTGGGTGTGTTGCCACCGCCAACCCAAAAGCCGATTTCAAATCCTTTGCCGCGAAGGTCGATACCTTCAGTCCGCCAGGCCCACCTCACTCTGTAGGCAGCGGCCAGTATCTGGGAAAGGCGATCCGCTTGCTGGCTCGTAAGCAGGCGCAAGGGGTATCGGACTAGCGCGGTGATGCCGCGTTCCTTTCCCCGCAACCTGTCAAACGCCAAGCAAAATACCAGCAACCCAAAGAAACTCTCTGACTTTCCGCCGCCAGTCGAAAAATAAAGGAGAGTTGCCACACCGTCGTCAATTGACGTCTGGGATTGCGGACTATCCCAGGCATCGAGACGCGAAACGATGGCAGGAATTTGAGAAATGATGAATGCGATCTGGAACAGCCGCCATCCGGTTACGCTCTCATTCTTCTTTCTCCAGAACTCGCTGAAGGTCTGGTTCATGAACCGCCATGCGGTGAGTGGCAAGACTTCCGGGTGATCAAACGCTTTTCCGCTAGAATGCGCGTGAAATGCCTTCTCGAGTATGTGAAGACCCCGCTCAATAGCGTCCCTCTCGGCTCGCCACCGCAGCAGATCCACCGACTCAAACTGCTGTTTCTCGCGGGCATAATCGTGAGCGTCAGCGATGGGATCTAGGGATCGTTCGTACGGCCTGGCCACCTCAACTGAACGAAGCCAATCGTCAAAGGCTCTCAGGAGGTTCCGGAGGATATCAAGACCCCCGTCACTCGAGCCTAGCGCATCAAAACTAGGCGCCGGTGAAATATCGAGTTGTCGAACCAGCGGCTGGAAGTAAATGGGCAGCGACGTGGTCTCGAGGACACGCGCATCCACCAATCCTCGACGACGTACGCCGCAATTTATCCCCAATGCGTCATACGAGAGAAACTGATTGTACCGGTACGACGGAGCGATGCGCTCAAGGTGGATGGGCCGATGAAGGTCGTGATCGAACGCAACCGAAATCTCCACTTGGTAAAGTGTTGCGTCGGATTCGCGGGCTGCCGATTGCCTGGCGTCTATGAGGTCCGACTCGTTCGCCAAAATGACCCGGACAGTCCGCTCGTCAGGATGAAGGGGGTCTTCAAGATTTTCGTATTCTAGAACCGGCAGGATGTTCGGCCGCGCGACGCGCCGGTTCATTCGCAGCGTCACAAGGGTTTGGTCCCAGGCGACAACTTCTGCTGGGACAATTGTCCTGCTCCGCATGCCGCTGCCCGCGGGAAATCCCCAAAGCAAACCGCCGGTTTCGGCATCTTCGTCCGCTTCCCAGGCATCGATGGTGCTCTCGACACGCCGCTGCATTTCCGCGTTGAAATCTGCGATGGATTGATCGATCGCTTCCGGACTCAAGGACAGGTCAATACGAAGCGTGCCGAGGTTAAGCGGGACCCGCAGCCATTTCTGAGGAATTTGCTCGCGCTCAATCAAAGCATCCGGTGGCGCGCCGGCTGCGCCCGGCCCAACCTTAAACTCGAAGACCTTCAGGGTGTCGCTATCGGCCGTCGGCGCACCTCGTGCATTGGGATTGACGGATTCGATTGCCGCATCCGGCAACGGATCGTCGGCGCTTGCCCCCGGCACCTCACCGTGGCTGGCCTTAGGATCGTCGCTGACGGCGGGATCATCGGCAGTCGGAGCTTCGTCTTCCTCCACAAGGATGGAAACGAGGGCGTCTTGGCGCGCAGAAGAATTCAAAACGGTCGGTGCGATGCCAAGCTCGAGTAGCGCAGCGTTTTCAGCCTCAGCAGTTGCGCGATTTTTGATCTCTACCCATGCAGGGTTTCTGCGCCCTTCCTCACCCAGCTTGGCTTTGCTGTCTTCTTCCGCACGTCGAAGCGCTTCACGCCGATGCCGAAGAATGACCGAGCGCGCGTTCTTCGAAAGCCTGAAGACCACCTTTGACGACGACAATTCTTCTGTCGACGGCAACATACGAAGATAGATGCACGCGCGTAAGCTGATCGCCAATCCCCTGTTCGTCCGATCTGCAATCTGGAACGTGAGGCCGGCTGTTCCGATGTGGGCAGGGGATGTAACGTCATCCTTCTCCTCATATGTCGCAGCGGTTGCTGAAGGTCGTCGTCGCGGTAATAAGTGTTGGGTATGAATGACCCTAGATGGCTTCTCGCGAAAAATGATGTGGCCAGTCGGGCCGGCCCCCCTTAAGCGATCGTATGTCTTGTACAGGATGGCAGAAGCGACAGCCTCCTTCGTCGTATGGGCTATGTCGTTGATATTGGGATAGAGGAGTTGTGTCATTGGGTTGCCATTTGAAGACCTGCAGTATCGGCGTCAGCGGGTTCCGACATCTCGAGATGCTTTTCCAGCATCGGGTAAACGCTCTCAATCGCCTCACGGCGCACGGCGTCCAATCTTTCAAACGATGAACTCGGGCTGCGTATTAGGCTGTCGGGGTCAAGGAGAAGTCGATCGAAAAGACCCCTATTGGTATGCCCATCTCTTCGAAGGTCACTCCGCACGATCCGGACGGCATCGGTAAGCGGTCGCGCCAGCACACCAGCTCCCATGAGTTTGAGAAACGCTTCGATATGAAGCGGATTAATGGCGGCGTGCGGCGTGTCCACCTCGAGTTTTTCGGCTGCCTGTAACCAGTATCCGACAGCGGCCTTGCTGATCGGAGGCAAGCCGGGATTTTGTTCAAAGAGCATTTCATGCACGCGTGCCCCAAGTGCCTTGGAGCCATATTGGCCGGATAAGCTCTCTATCCCATTCTTAACCGTAAATTTGTACTGGTCGACCAACGCTTGCTCGAGGGTTCGCCCCTTCTCATCTTTTTCCCGCAGCGTCGCCTCGATTTCTTCCCGCATCATGTCTGACATTTCGAAGACAGCGTCGCCGACTTCAATCGCGCGAGCTTCGCGGGGGGCGAGTTCGTGTGTGACCGGATCAAGAACGTAGAACTGCGATCCCGGGCCTGCGGGAATTTTGCCACGTCCATCGAGAAGGAGGTAACCCCGGCCGGCAAAAGAAAACGTAGCCCTCGGCCGGTCCGCATCTAGACTGAGCGCTGCCGACAAACCACCAACGTCTTTGGCCACCCGCGGCAGGGCTTTGAGCAGTAGATCGATCCGCTCGTTGTAAACACCATAGGCGTTCGTCTGAATCGCTGCGTTGAGCGTGCGGCTCATGGTCAGCGAATCCTGCCCGGCAACCACCAACCTGAATTGGGCAGGACAATAGGGATCGCCAATGTAGGCACGCGCGCCCAGAATGGCTGATGCGGCCCAAACCACCAACGTGGGCGCTTTGCGTTCGACTTCGGCAGGGTACCGATTTGGCGTTGTGACCCTGAGTTCCGGAACACCCGTTGGGAACGATCCTGGCTCAGTCAGAAAATCGACCAGACGGTCATTCGCTTGCTGAGCGTCTTCGGGATACCGCAGCACCGCCAAGACCTCGTTGCGGGGGTCGATTTCTGTTAGTAGGCGCCGCAGATAGCGCATCAGCGGCGTGTCTGTGCGCAGCGTTGCGGCTAGCGCCAATCCTTCTTGGAGGTCCGATAGGATGGCGTCGCGGAAGGGTCCTGCGCGTCCTTCGCCAACAAGCGCTGCGGCCTTGTTGTAGTGCGGCTCGAAAGAATGGCGTTCTCGCTTGATGCGATGGTAGGCATCGTGCACATCCGTGTAGGGAGCCAAAATTGCATCCGCCCCCGAAGCAGTGAGGCCCATGCCCTTGAGCGCTAACGCTCCTTGGTCGAGCGCGGAGGCAAGCGGATTGTCGTCCTCGAGCTGTCTAGCGTGCCCCCAAAGCCGTGTCGCAACAATGCACTCGTGCGAGGCGATCGTATCGACGACTGGTGTCGTTGCCGGCGAAAGAGGGCGCGGCTCTTCAAACCCAGATCCGCGTGTTGGCCAGACCAGATGGTGGCTCTCGCTTTTTTGGCCGAAGCACCCGGCCGCACGCCGCCGCATTAACGACGCGCGCATAAACGAAAATCGGAGCGGACAATCCGTGACAACCAAGACGTGGTCGGGAGACGGACGCAATTCTTGTTCGAGCTCCGAGATCAGCATTCGTATCAGCACGCTTGCATCACGGCTGCGAAGTGCACCGGTTGTCATGTCCACGATTGCGAGGTCGATGCGGCCGGGTATCCGTCGCAGCGCTAGTTTCCGATCCTCATCAGGAAAATGGGGAGGCAGGAGAAACGCAAAAGCTGGACTGTGCTCTGCCGAACCTAACACCTCTAGATGTTTGCGAATTGAGTTCAGCCGGTTGACCGGATAGAGGCTCTTAAAGCCTTTCAAAGTCTTCTCATCAAAATTCCGCCAAAACACGCCGTCGTTGAGGGCAACCGAGTGCGGAACAATCGAGATCAATGGAACCGAGGTAATGCCGCTCTCGCCGGTGTCTCCGAGGAACATATAGAAATGGGCGTCGGGACCGATTGAGCCCGTCAAATTGTCGATGTCTGCACCGCTTCGGAGGAGGCCTCGCGAGTGCAGCTTTGCCGTTTGGGCTTTGATACCTGCAACGGCTCGGAGCGCTGGGTGCCCCATGTTTAGAAACAGTGTGCGGACTGGCTGGCCTTGATGGCCACGGCTGACCTCCCGCAACATCCACGGCAGTACCGCGCGCGGAGGAATGTGCGGCCACAAGAGCGCCATGTGAAGTTTTTGATCGCTCGTGACAACCGCGTCGATCAGCTTTGCGAAGTCAATCAAGCTTTGCGCTGTGGTTGATACTAGAACCTCGAAGTCATTGTCGTCGTTGCCTAGAGTGACTCCTTCGGCACCGTTAGTCAGAGGCTCGGATTGAATCGGCGAAGGGTCTGAAAGCTCGCTTCGGGACTGCCGCTCTTTCATTTCAGCGAGCAGTCGCCTTGCCCGCTCTTGTTTCGATGCGGCCGCCTCTGCGAATCTTGAATAAGCCGTACGACGCATTGGCAATCTCAGCCGATTGGCTCCGCTCGCCGGAGTGAGATGTTGGCCCAATCGCGCGCCACATAGTCTGCGAGCAGACCAGCTTCGCACTCGTAAAGTTCAGCGACGAGTTCTAGAGTACGTGCGCCGTCTTTCTCTCGCTGCGATTCCCTGAATTCGCGCTTCCAAGCTGGACTGAGCTCGTCCCATCGCGGAATGCGAACTGAAGAAAGCTGGCTCTTCTGAAACCGATGGAATCCCGTTGCAGCTCCCGCAGAAAATGCTGCTACGAACAATCCAAGGACACCGGCAGAGAGAAATACGAGCAGGTCTCTTAAGGGCCAATTCTTGCTCTTGACCTGATAAACGCCGCTTCCGGCGCAGTACCCCTTCGTATCAATCCCGATGACAGGCCTAGCAGACACATCAACGATCAGGAGCTTAGGCGCTCGATACCATTCGGGGTGAAGGCGATCGATAGTGCGCCACCAAGATTTTGAACTTTTTGCCTTAGCACGCGATTGAAGTTGTCTTTTGTGTTTACGCAAATAGGTCGCCAGACGCGGAAATTTGGCAAGGCTGACCAATCTTCCGTCAGTATCAAACACGTTTACGATCTGGGTGCCGCTCCAGTTCACCTTGCCCCCTTGGATCGATTGCGCGTTCACAAAT
The DNA here is from genome assembly GCA_963750065.1 of uncultured Alphaproteobacteria bacterium. Taxonomy (GTDB): domain Bacteria; phylum Pseudomonadota; class Alphaproteobacteria; order Rhizobiales; family Kaistiaceae; genus CAVSRC01. The sequence goes on along the minus strand of CAVVPK010000012.1, from coordinate 433,341 downwards.
GGCAATACTCGATTGTTTTCAACCGGTAGGTCGCCGAGACTTCCTAAGAAAACGCTATTGCACCCTGTCGCCGAGCCAACGCGAATTGTGCATCCGGCCTCCTCCAGTGTCGGAAATTGCTGACGCGCGAAATGAAGCACTGCCGCCACGCGAGCGTCACGGCTGAGGAGCAGAGGGGACGGCGATGACGGAAAAATCCGAACCGCCACGTTCCCCGACTGCGCGATCGCTTCAGATCCGGACATCGAGGATATCCTCGTCGGCCCGAGAATACCTTTCTCGAACACGAAGAAGCTTGGATAGGCGTCAGATGATGTTTCGAAACTGTCGACGTCGCTGAAGTCAATAATTTCCTTGAGATGCCCTTGAGAGGTGAGCGCCTCTCGCACGGAGCTTCCGTACGTATTCCTCATCCACGTTCCTGGGCACAGGAAAGCAAGTTGTCCGTTCGGCGCGAGTAGCTCAAGTGAGCGCTCAATGAAAGCGACATACAGATCGGCGCGTTGTTTGAAGGATGAAAACCGCTGTTTGTAGACTTCTCGCAATTGCGAGGGTATGGCGTCCCACCGAATGTATGGTGGATTGCCTACAATGTGGGTGAAGCGGGTTCTTGGCTGAGCCTGAAGGAAGTCCTGATTCCTAATCCAGGTGCGTGCAATTGCTTTGGCCGTCGACGCGGCCACGCCATGCTGGGCTAGCAGTCCAGCACAACGGTCGCGCAGCGCTCCTGCTAGCTGTGGATCGATCTCGTAGGCTCGGACGACTGGAAAAAATCGATCGAAGGATTTCTTCTGCTTGTAAAGGGCCTCGCTCAGCCGGCTCAGCACAGGAAGAAGAAACGCGCCCTCCCCGGCCGCAGGCTCGAGCAACCGCATCGACAGAAGATCTTTCGGAAATGCAACGTGGCGAAGGCAGAGTTCCGCCACCTTATCTCGCGTAAAGAATTGACAAAGGTCGGCTTGCCACGGCCGCTCGGGCCAGGCGTGGCCGTCAGCTCTTCCCTCCATTGACACAAGCCCCAGACATCGAAGCGATTTTTCAGTCCGCGTGCCTATTACTCGCTAACTACGCGTGTGCGCGCAACTGAAAACCCTTTTGGTTGCAGCTTCGTAAAGCCGGCTTGGACCAAACATTGCGAGAAGTGGCGACCTTTGCGCAACTTCCGCGCAGATTCACCTCGCCTTGCCGAAGCTTGGTTCGAAGAGTGGCATTTGGGTAGCGAGCCAATCCCAACGCTCTTCATCGTCAGAATCGCGTCTGCTCCCCGCTCAAGACTAAGCAAAGTGCCCTTGCTAGCCCCAAGGCAGAAGGCAGAGCGGCGAGCGTGGCACTGACGCTGTCATTTGTCGCAGGGGCGCCGAACATCCGCAGGCGACGCAGGGTGGCAGCAAAGTCGACACCCGAAAGTATCTGCGTGCTGCTGCCGCCGAGACTCGGCTTGTGGTGAAGGGACAGGCCGCTGTCGCCCGCCCTCCGGCTGGGCGGTTGACCGCTAGTCAGGCTGCTGTTTGCTCGATCGGTCTACGCCGAGGTGTGTGCCTCGGGCAGTCTGGTTGCCTGAATTCTGCGGACAGGGTTGCGTTGTCGCATCTCGAATCGCGGAGAAGTCGCGAATCGAATGTAACGCGGGCATAGCGCGCTAAAACACTCCCATCTGTTACCTGAGGCGTTACCTCGAGCGAGAAATGAACGCTCGGTTGAATAATTAAGTCATTGAAAAGATTGGCGCGCCCGAAGGGATTCGAACCCCTGACCCCCAGATTCGTAGTCTGGTGCTTTCATCCGCTGGGTGCGCCCACACGGCGAGTCACCCTGCCGAAGAAAGGCCCGGGGCGTGCACCATCCGAGCTTCGGGAACTTGGCACCCATCCCTTTCGTGCGCCGCGATAACTTCTTCTACGATCTGGCCGTTCAGGTTCTTTCGGGCGCTGTCGCTGACCTGCATCATACGTGGTCACCCACACGGGTGGACGGAATTCGAGCCCTCATTGCCGGCAGCCCAAGTATTGATCCTCGCCATGTCACGTTCTGCCATAATTCCTGCGGGTTCTTGGCCGCGCCGTATGTCAGCCGCAATAGCAGCGGGATATTGCGGAGAGCCGACTGTCGAAGCATTCTTGAAGCGCGTTGGCAGTGAATATCCTCGGCCACGGATCAAAGAAGGTAGGCGGCAGCTATGGTTGCGAGACGATCTGGACCGGGCCATCGCACCGGAAATCGTGCCGGGCGACCTCGCCGAGGATTTGTGATGCTGGAACGCCCGCGCTTCATAGAAGTGCGGAGGCTCGCCGACGGCTCGGTCGCGTTCTATTTCCGCGTACCGACATATTATCGCAAGCTCGGGTGCGAAATTTCCAACGAGCCGTTGGGCACCAACTACGAAGCTGCCTGCGGTGAAAGCGGCAAAGGTGGGCGGGCGGCCACGCTCAATGCCCTGTTTGATGAATGGAACGGCCAACGCAAGGGCGAGCCCGTCAATCAGGCGCAGATCGCCCGCTATGGCACGATTGATTGGCTGTTCAGGCAATACAAGGCTGAGAAGGCTTACACGGAGAAAGTCTCGCCACGCTCGCGCCCCGACTACGAGCATATCATGCAGATGATATGTGACACCGTCGGCAAGAGTGGTCGGCGCATCGGCGAGCGGCTGATCGGAGAGGTTACGCCGCGGGCCGCTGACAAGATCTACGAGAAGATCATCAACGGCCCCAACGGTCTCAGGCTGCGGCAGGGCGAAAAGGTGGTCGGGCTCTGCCGCAAGGTCTGGCGGATCATGCACCGGCTGCATCCTGAGCTGTTTGACAAGAAGCATCCGAACCCGTGGGACGACTTTACGCTCAAGAGCCGCACCAAGAGCAAGAAGCACGCAGTGACACGCGAAGATGTCTACAAATTCGCCTGGGGTTGCATCGCGCAAGGCCGGCCCGAGCCGGCGGCAGTGGCGGTGATCTGCTTCGAGTGGCTGCAACGGCCTGAGAACGTCGTGGCGGGCTTGCTGACTTGGCCGGACTACCGCGGCAAGAAGTGGCCGCATGCCGTGCGTATCGAGCATCACAAGAACAAGACATTGGTCTGGCATCCGCTCGAGGAGAAGACCGTCGATGGCGAGACCGTCAGGTTCTACGCCGAGGCCGAGGACGTCCTGAGCCATCTGCCCAGGCTCGGCATTCCGATGATCATGCGCAAAATCGAGAAGGGGGAGAGCAAGGGCACCGCCAAGGTATGGTCCTATCCCGGCATGGAGAAGCTCGTGCAGACGTTGCGCAAGAAAGTCGAGGGGGTGTCGGAGCTATTCACGCTCGATGCCTGCCGGCACGGCGGCATGACCGAGCTGGAGGAGGCGGAGCTGACCGAGGGCCAGGGCCGCGCTCTTTCCGGACATAAGACCGCGCAGGCCTACCGCGGCTATGCCAAGGAGACGATGCAACGCGCACTGGCGGCGACCCGCAAAGCGGCATGCGCACCTGCTGACGCAAAAGCAGCTGGAAGAACAAATCAGGCACAGAATTTCCAAATGGCGGCCAGAATGAATTTCCAAATGGGCCGCAAAACCGGCGCGAGAACAAACCGGTTTCTGTAACGAATTCAGGGCGTTGAGGCTGGCTGGGGCGGGAGGAATCGAACCTCCGAATGGCGGAATCAAAATCCGCTGCCTTACCTCTTGGCTACGCCCCAACAGAGCAGCCGGCGCGGCAGGGTCCATTTCCGGCCGTGGCTCCGTATATAGGCTCGGCTCAGCCCTCGCAACGCACGGGCACCGGCGCGGATGCGCCGTGCGCCTGCGGCCTTGCCGCCCCCCGATGGCAACGTTATAAGTCCGCTCCGCCAGGAACCGGAGTGTAGCGCAGCCTGGTAGCGCACCTGCTTCGGGAGCAGGGGGTCGCAGGTTCGAATCCTGCCACTCCGACCACCCTCAGCCCTCGGGCAGGCCCGACCAGCCAAGGTGAGTCATGAGCCGGTTCCGTACGCGGTCCCTCGCCCCCGGCTAGCGCCGATGGCTGATCTCGTCTTCCGTCGCGATTTCGACCCCCGATACGGGCAGGCAGTGCCGGTGGCGCCGGGCGTGCGCCGGGTCACGGCGCCGAACCCCGGCCCCCTCACCTTTGCCGGCACCAACAGCTACATCATCGGCAGCGGCCGGGTGGCCATCGTCGATCCCGGCCCGGACGACGAAGCCCATTTCCACGCGCTGATGTCTGCCACGACCGGCGAGACGATCACCCACATATTGGTCACCCATGCCCACCGCGACCATTCCGGCGACGTCAAGCGCCTGGCCGCGGCGACCGGGGCGCCGAGCCACGGCTTCGGGCGCAGCGAGCGGGCGGCGGCCGGTGCGCCGGAAGTGGACACCGGCATCGACAGGGATTTCGTGCCGGATGTGGCCTTGGCGGACGGGGCACTGGTCAGCGGCGAAGGCTGGCAGGTGGAGGCCATCGCCACCCCCGGCCATGCCGGCGATCATCTCGTCTTCGCGCTCGCGGGCAGCGGCCTCATCTTCTCCGGCGATCACGTCATGGCCTGGTCGACGAGCGTCGTGGCGCCGCCGGAAGGGTCGATGGCGGACTACAGGACCTCGCTCGACCGGCTGCTCGACGCGGCGCGAGGACACCTATCTCCCCGGTCATGGCGGGCCGGTGACAGAAGCGCACGCTTACGTGCGCGCGCTGAAGGCCCATCGCCGCGAACGCGAGTCGGAGATTCTCGCCGCGCTGGCGGCGGGCAGCGAAACAGTTCCGGCTGTCGTTGCCGCAGTCTATCGGGATCTCGACCCGCGCCTTGCTGGCGCCGCCGGCCTGTCGGTGCTCGCCCATCTGGAAGACCTGATCGCGCGCGGGCGGGTCATGCGCGACCCCGGCCCGGCGCCGCTTCCGGCTCAGCCGCCGCTGACGGCGCTTGAAACGCCCTGCAGGCCGGCATCGAGGTCGCGGAAGAAGGCGCGGATGCGCTCGGCATCGGCGCCGAGGTCGTGGGCGGCATTGCGCGCCGCCGAGCGCATGTCGACCAGGGCGCCGTCGCCGTCGGGAACGATGCGGATGACCACATCCTGGCGGAAGCCGAAGATCGCGGTGGTGGCGACCGCCTCGATATGGGCGGTCTCGTCGGTCTCCGACGGTGCACGGGCCACCAGGATCCGCCAATGGCGGTCGTCGACGATCGATTTGGCCTCGTCGTAGACGCGCGCCGTCGACACCGGATAGTGGCGCGGGACGATATCGGGATAGGCATCCTGTTGCGCCGCGATCTCGTCGTCGCCGGGGTTGACGATCGGCTGATCGTCGGGAGCCCGGTCGAACTGGGCGCGTTCGAACTGCGGCGGGTCGGCCGGATCGGTGGAGATGTCGATCAGGCGGGGCAGCGTGACCACGTCCCAGGCGCCGATCGCCGGCAGCACGAGCACCAGCAGTCCGATGATCAGGCCGCGGGTGGCGGCGCCGGCGCCCTTGCGCCCGTCGCGCCAGATGCCGGCAAAGGCGGCCAGCGCCGTGATTGTCGCCAGCGCGGCAAGCGAGAAGCCGAGCGCCATCACGGCATAGGTCGGCGTCGCCGCCAGCGAGCCGGCACGGTGGCCGATGGCCGCGATGATGAGGACCGGAACCGACAGCGCCGCCAGGCGGGAACTGATCGCCGCCAGTTGCGAACGCCGTTCGCCGAGACGCGCGATCATGCGGCTTGTCCGCAAAGGCGACGGGGACGGACGGTCACAGCGAACCTCCTGAAATCGGGCGGCGCCATTCAAGGCAGAACCGGCGGACCTGTCCAGACGGTTTACTCTTGAAGACAGTGACCGTCGGGCAGATATTGCCGACGCAAGACGTGCGGAGCCAAATCAGACAGATTGCGGAACTGCAGCGAGGAGCCGGCCATGTCCGACGACAATCGGGACGCCCCCTCTCCACCCCCGGAACCGGGGCCCTCTCCCTTCGACGCCATCAGCCCCTATCTCCACCCGGGGCGTCAGAACGTGCTGCTCAACTACATTTTCTACCTGGCCGGGATGGTACCGGCCTTCGGCGTGGTGCCGATCATCGTCGGCTTCGCGCTGGCCCTGATCAACCGGCCCAATGCCACCGGAATCTGGGCAGAACACTACACTTTCCAGGTGCGCAGCGCCGGCATCGGCCTATTGTACGTCATCGTCTCGGGGATTCTGGTGCTGGCGTTCGGCCTCGGAATCGTCCTCCTGATCCTCACCGCTGTGTGGTGGATCGTGCGTTCGATCAGGGGGCTGATGGCCGCCAGCCGGGGGGACGGCGTACCGGATCCGCAGACGTGGAGTTGGTAGTTGTGATCAATATCAATGTAGGCACCGTAGGAAATCGGTAATGCAGCGGTGCCAACATGGATTTGCCGTAATCGGCGTCCACAGGCGCGTCCCGGTGGCAGGAGCTGCCGGGCAGCATCGAATGAAGACCGACGAGATATCCCCGTGAAGCGCAATAAGGAATTCGTCGAGCTCAGACCCTTCCGGTCCCGGGCCGACCAGGCGCTCGAGCACTCGCTCGAAGCCAAGTACCGCCGTATCGCCATCCCCGAGCTGGCCGACATCGTCCAGCAGCGGCAGCAGACGGCCAGTGACCCGTCGGTGCGTACCGACGAGGACAAACAGCTGCACTGAGACTTCAGTGCGGCGCTGACCACGCCTCGCCGACCAGACGGGCGGCGAGGATCAGCATCACGACCCCGATCAGCGTATCGAGGATTTGCCAGGCTTTTGGCCGGGCGAAGATGGGTGCTGCCAGCCGGGCGCCGTAGCCCAGGCCGTAGAACCATACAATCGAGGCGAGTCCCGCCCCGACGCCGAAGGCGACCGCCCCGGCGCCCGGATGCCGGCCGGACAGCGCACCGATCAGCACCACCGTGTCGAGATAGACATGCGGGTTGAGGAAGGTGAGCGCCAGGCAGGTGGCGACGGTCGCCGCCAGTCCGGCCGTCGAGCGGTCGGCCGGGGTGAGCGCCTCCGGCCTGAGCGCACGGTGGAACGACAGCAGGCCGTAAACCGCCAGGAAGGCGGCGCCGGCCAGGCTGACCGCGGTCAGCAGCGACGGCGCCTCGTGGACGAGCGTGCCCAGCCCGCCGACGCCGGCCGCAATCAGCACCAGATCGGACAGCGAGCAGATGCTGGCCACGGCGAAGACGTGCCGGCGGGCCAGTCCTTGCCTCAGCACGAAGGCGTTCTGCGCCCCGATGGCGACGATCAGGCTGGCGCCGAGCAGAAAGCCCTCGACGGAGGCGGAGAGCAGCGCGACCCGGTCCATGGAACCTCAGAACAATGTCGGCTCGACCGGGTCGAGCAGGCTCGGATCGTCATTGGCGACCCGGTTGACCCGATTCGAGATCGGAACCGCCTCGAGCAGATCATCGGGTGCCGGGCGCAGCAGCGCTGCCGCCTCGACCGGATCGCCGGTCAGCCACTGCTCGAAATCCTGCTTCGCGATCACTACCGGCATGCGGTCGTGGACCGGCGCCACGGTCCGGTTGGCATCCGTGGTGACGATGGCGCCCGAATCGATCTCGCCGCCGGTCGCGCGGTCGGCCCATGTCTCCCACAGGCCGGCAAAGGCGATCGGCCCCGCGGCGCGCGGTCGAAACCAGAATGGCTGGCGGGTCTTGCCGGAATTGGAGCCCGGCATCTTGCGCCATTCATAGAAGCCGGAGGCCGGCACCAGGCAGCGGCGGTAGCGCATGGCGGCGCGGAAAGTGGCTTTCTCCAGAATCCCTTCGGCGCGGGCGTTGATGAGCAGCGCGAACTGCTTCGGGTCCTTGACCCAGGAGGGAACCAGGCCCCAGCGCACCAGGGCGAAGCGGCGGGCGCCGCCCACCATGCGAACGATGGCGATCGGCTGGGTCGGCACGATGTTGTAGCGCGGCGGAAAAGGCTCGCCGTCGAGGTAGCCGTATAGGGCTTCCAGTTCTTCCGGCGTGGCGGTCAGGACAAAGCGTCCGCACATGGGTGGCCTGGCTCGCTTGGATGGGCTGGCTTGGGTGGCCGCGACAGGGCGTTCAGGATAGCAAACAATTTCGCTTCTTCGCCCCGGCCTTTCGGATACTTTTCGATTCGATGAGCTCTCACCCTGATCTTCCCGCCCAGCGGCCCCTCCTCGGGGTCAGCGCACTGGTGCGCCGGGACGGCGAAGTGTTGCTGGTGCGCCGCGGCCGGCCACCCGCGGCGGGCCTATGGAGCCTGCCCGGCGGCAAGGTGGAATTCGGCGAACGTCTTGAGGCGGCCGCAATCCGTGAGATTGGTGAGGAGACCGGCATCGCCATAGACCGGCTGGAGCAGATCGACATGGCGGAGATCATGCTGCGCGACGCTGCCGGCGCCGTCGATTGGCACGCGGTGCTGGTCGTCTTTGCCGGCCGCTGCGTTGCCGGCGCGGTCAGGGCCGGTGACGATGCGGCGGAGGCGCGTTGGGTCGGCGGCGCCGAACTTGCGCGCCTGGACCTGACGGAGGATACGAGGCGCGTGATCGAGACCCACGGATTGACGCCATGACCGGCTTCAGGATGGTCGTGCTGGCCCTGATGATTGCCGCTTCGGCGCTGCCGGTCCGTGCCGCCGATACGAGCAGCGCGCCGGCCTACGAGCCCGACCTCTTGCGGCTGTCCGAGATTCTGGGCGCCGTCCAGTTCCTGCGCGACCTGTGCGGCACCCAGGAAGGGGCGCTATGGCGCGACCAGATGCAGGCGCTGATCGACGCCGAACAGCCGACGGCGGAAGAGCGGGCGCGCCTGATCGACCACTTCAATCGCGGCTATGAAGGCTACCGTTCGGTCTACCGCGTGTGCACCGACTCGGCCCGCCTGGCGGTCGACCGCTACCTGCAGGAAGGCGCCCAGATTGCCGCCGAAATCACCGCCCGCTACGGAAAATGACGGTTAACGAATGGTTACCCGGAACCCGTAAAATTTTAAGGACGCGTTAACCGTTTCTTCACGATGTGCTGGCGCGGAAGCCGGTGCGTGCTACCTTGCCCAAGTCTTAAATCGCCAACTCGGCAAGCAGGCGACCGATACCCATGACGATTGCGACCGGACTGGCCCCAGCCGCCAAGGATGAGCGCTCGATTGCCGAGAAGAAGCGCCTGGCGCTGACCTATCTCAGCGATGCCTGGGACGATGCCCTGGCAGACAAGATCGATCCCGACATCCTGGCGAATTCCGCCCTGTTTCTGGCCCTGTCGGATCTGGTCGCCGCCTATGGCGAGGAGGCGGTCGCCGAATTCGCCCGGGCGCTGCCGAAGCGCATCGAGGCGTTCGAGTTCAGTATCGACGTCACCGTCCAGTAGTCCCGCCTGACCGGCCCCATCGCCGGGCGGCGTATGGTCCTGTGGCCGGCCGTGCCGCTTTGGCTTAGGATGGCCTGCGGCGACGTTGGGGACGAGCCCAGGGGCAACGCCCGGCTCGATGGCAGTCATGCGGCGGATCACACCGTACAAGCTGGGCTTGCGGCCCATCGGCCTTGCGCTGGTGGCAGCGCTTTTTGCCTTTGGCACGGCTCCGGCACAGGCGGCAACCGAAGGCCGCCCCGTCCAGACCCAGTCCATTGTCGTTCCGCCGGACAAGACGGTCGAACCGGGCATGTCGGAGGTGCCGCCCGATGCCGCCGAAACGCCGCCGCCGGCGGCCGGGCCTGCAGCCGAACCCGACATGCCGGTGCCCGAGGTCCTCTACGATCTGTCCAAGCTGCCGGTCCCGGTGGCGCGCCTGCGCCAGCAGATCATCGACGCGGCGGCAACCGGCGACCCGGAGAAGCTCAGGCCGATCATCGACGCCAGCGACCCGCCGCCGCAGTTGAGCCTCAACGAAATCGGCGACCCGATCGACTTTCTGAAATCCTCCTCCGGCGACGAGGGCGGCCGCGAGATCCTGGCGATCCTGACCGAGGTGCTCGAGGCCGGCTATGTCCACGTGAATGTGGGCAGCCCGGACGAAATGTATGTCTGGCCCTACTTCGCCTATTACCCGGTGGACAAGCTGTCGCCGCGGCAACTGGTCGAGCTGTTCAAGCTGGTCTATGCCGGCGACTACGAGGACATGAAGGCCTACGCCACCTACCTCTACTATCGCGTCGGCATTTCGCCGGACGGCACATGGCGATTCTTCCTTGCCGGTGAGTGAGGCGGGGCTTCGCCCATCTTGCTCCGTCGCGCAGCGCCACCTAGTTAGGCAGTGAAATCAGCCGGGGCGGAGCATTCTCGTGAGCAATGGTTCGATAGCGGTCCTTGAGCGCCGCGGCGTGGTGGCGGTCGGTGGGCCGGAGGCGGAGAAGTTCCTCAACGATCTGGTGACGGCCGATATCAGCCGCGCCGGCCCCGGACAGGCGGTCTTCGCCGGCCTGCTGACCCCGCAGGGCAAGATCCTGTTCGATTTCATCGTGATCAGCGACGGCGACCGCTTCCTCTTCGACCTGCCGCGTGGCCTCGCCGCCGATTTCGTCAAGCGCCTCGGCTTCTACAGGCTGCGCGCCAAGGTCACCGTCGAGGACATCTCCGCCGAAGCCCAGGTGCTCGCCGTCTGGGGGCCGGAGGGCGTGCATCACATCGACGGCATTGCCGCGCCCGATCCGCGCCTGGCCGCGCTCGGCTGGCGGGTCGTCGCGCCGGCCGACCAGCCGCCCGTCCTCTCCGGCTTCGCCGCCGCGACGGAAGCTGACTACGACGCCCACCGCATCTCGCTCGGCATCCCCGAGGGCGGCATCGACTTTTCCTTCGGCGACGCCTTTCCGCACGACACCGACATGGACCAGCTCGCCGGAGTCGATTTCGGCAAGGGCTGCTATATCGGCCAGGAGGTCGTCTCGCGCATGCAGCATCGCGGCACCGCCCGCCGCCGCTTCGTCATCGCTCAGGCGACCGGCCCCCTGCCCGGCCCCGGCGCCGAGGTGGCCGCCGGCGGCAAGCTGCTCGGCCTCCTCGGCTCGTCTGCCGGCGATAGCGCGCTGGCGCTTGTCAGGCTCGACCGCGCAAAGGAGGCCATGGATACGGGCATACCGATTACGGCCGGCGATGCGACGCTCACCCTCGCGCTTCCCGGCTGGGCGACCTTCGGCTGGCCGGCGGCCAGCCGATAAGGACTGACAGGCGTACCGGGAATCGGCGACACTGGCGTGGCAAGCGTCGGGACCGACAGACCATGCCCAAGAAAGACACCTCGCCCCGCGCCTGGCAGCGGATGCTCTCCGGCCGCCGGCTCGACCTCATCGACCCCTCGCCGCTCGACATCGAGATCGAGGACATCGCCCACGGCCTGGCGCGCGTGGCGCGCTGGAACGGCCAGACCGTAGGCCCGCATGCCTTCTCGGTTGCCCAGCACACGCTGGCGGTGGAGGAGATCGTCGGGATTCTGGCGCCCGAGATCGGCGCCGTCGGGCGGCTGGCGGCGATGCTGCACGATGCGCCCGAATACGTGCTCGGCGATCTCATCTCGCCGTTCAAGGCGCTGCTCGGCGGCGAATATCCGGTGGTCGAGCAGCGGCTGCTGGCGGCCATCCACCTGCGCTTCGGATTGCCGTCGCCGCTGCCCGCGGCGCTGACCGCCAAGATCAAGGCGGCCGACCACGTCTCGGCCTATTTCGAGGCCGTGGCGCTGGCTGGTTTCGGCGAGGCCGAGGCGGCGACGATCTTCGGCCGTCCGCGCGAAATCGAACCCGGCCGGCTCGACCTCGCGCCCTGGCCGGCGGCCCGGGCCGAGCGGCGATTTCTGCAGCGCTTCAAAGTATTGGCGGCAGCCGCCGACAGGGCCTGAGCGGGATCAGTCGCCCTGTCACCGGGAAAGGCTATAGACTGCCGGGTCAATCATCGGAAACTGGAAACATCCATGCCGGCCGTTCATGTCTGCCCCCTCTCCCAGGTCGCCCCCACCGTCGCCGCCTCCGGCGCCAGTCACCTGATCACGCTTATCGATCTGGCTACACCGGTCGAACGTCCCGAAACGATTGCGGCCGAGAATCATCTGTTCATCGGCATCAACGACATTACCGAGCCGGCTGACGGCCTGGTGCTGGCGGCGGACGATCATGTCAGCACGCTGATCGAGTTCATCCAGGGCTGGGACCAGTCGCGGCCGCTGGTCGTGCACTGCTATGCCGGGATCAGCCGCTCGACCGCCGCCGCCTTCATCGCGCTGTGCGTCGCGCGGCCGGATCGCGACGAGCGCGCCATCGCGCAGGCGCTGAGAAGCGCCTCCTCCATCGCCACGCCCAATCAGCGCCTGGTCACCATCGCCGACCGGCTGCTCGGCCGCGACGGCCGCATGATCGCGGCCATCGAAGAGATTGGCCACGGCACGATGGCCACCGAGAATGTGCCCTTCGTCCTGGAGTTGGAGGATTAGGTGATCGCCCATCGGCCGCAACCGCCGCCGATCGAGATCGGACTGCACGCGGCGATCGTTGCGGTGGCCGAGCAGCAGCCGCTGATCCTGGTTGTGTCGCCCGGCGGCGGCGAACCGGACAACCTGCCCTTCGGCCCGTTCAATCCGCTTGGCCACCGGACTTTCGAGGCAGGCCTGCGCGCCTGGGTGGCGGAACAGACGGCGCTCAAGCTCGGTCACGTCGAGCAGCTCTATACGTTCGGCGATCGCGGACGGCACACGACCCCCGGCGATACCGGCCCGCACCTGGTCTCGGTCGGTTATCTGGCGCTGACCCGCATCAGCGACGATTCGCCGGAAGAACTGGCGCTCGCCCGCGCCCATTGGCGGCACTGGTATGGGTTCTTCCCGTGGGAGGATTGGCGCGAGGGCCGGCCGGCGGTGCTCGACGAGGCGATCCTGCCGGCGCTCACCCGCTGGAGCCGCACGGAGCCGTCCTCCGGCCCGGCCGAGTGGCGGCCGCTCGGGCGGCGCGAGCGCATGCTGCTGGCTTTCGGCGACGACGGCGCGCGCTGGGACGAGGAGCGGGCGCTCGACCGCTACGAGCTGCTCTACGAAGCCGGCCTGGTGGCTGAGGCTGAACGCGACGGCCGCCGCATCTTCGACCACGCCGTCACCCGCCTTACCGGGGCCTCCATGCGCTTCGACCACCGCCGCATCCTCGCCACCGCCATTTCCCGGCTGCGCGCCAAGCTGAAATATCGTCCGGTGGTCTTCGAGCTGATGGCCGACGCCTTCACGCTGACCGAACTCCAGCGCACGGTGGAGGCGATCTCCGGCCGCCACCTGCACAAGCAGAACTTCCGCCGCCTGGTCGAGGGAGCCGCCCTGGTCGAGCCCACCGGCGGCACCGCCCCGCAGAAGCGCGGGCGACCGGCGGCGCTCTTCCGCTTCCGCCGCGAAATCCTGAAGGAACGCCCGGCGCCCGGCTTCCGCCTGGGCGTCCGGGCGTGATTCCTTCTGGCCGCGGTTATTGTGCCGGCGCCGGCGTCGCGATGACCAGCGTGCCGTCCTTCTCGGCAACGAACAATTCGTTATCGCTGCTCGATTCGCCGTTGGCGTCCTTCATCTTGATCTTGACGACGAGCTTCTTGTAGGGCTTCGGCACCAGGATGAATTTGCCGCCCATCGGGCCGGGCATTGGCTGCGCGGCCTGCGTCACTTCATCGGGAGTCAGGTCTCTCAGGCCGATCTCGGTGATCGCACCACCGAATTCGGCGGTCATCATCTGCCCATAGAATTCGAGCGCCATGGGATCGGCGCCTTCCGTGTAGAGAAGCGCCTTGAGGGCCTCGCCATCTTGGGCGTCGTAGGCCTTCTGATAGGCGTCGATGAACGCCTGCTCCTGTGCCGCAGTGGCGGCATGGGAAAGGCTCGGCGACAAGGCAAGAAACGCCATGACGGCGACCAAGGGTGCGCCGATCCGCATCAGTCTCAGCATCTTCTTTTGTCTTTCTCTGGTTGCAGAACGTCACCGCAGTCTTCGCGGCAGAAGGCCCCCCAACCCCGATTGCCGCCAACTGCTCGTCCCGGTCGGACTGGCCGCGCCGGGGCCGCGTCCTTGGCGCATCCCCGGCGCGACATTGCATGGCGTCACGACGCCCGGCAAGTGCTCCAGATCACAGCCTCCGGGAGGCCAAAAAACGGCCCACAGCCTAGCCGTTGACCTGCATCAAGGTCCCCCGAGCCCCCCTGTGGTTTGTGACGGATCACAAGTTTCACTCCCACCTCAGACTGCGGGTTTTCTCATGACAAAATGGGTCTATTCATTCGGCGGCGATAAGTCGGACGGCAACGCGGAAATGCGGAACCTGCTGGGCGGCAAGGGCGCCAACCTTCACGAAATGTCCAATATTGGCCTGCCGGTGCCCCCCGGTTTCACCGTCACGACCGAGGTCTGCACCTATTTCTATGCGAACGGCCGCAAGTACCCGGATGATCTGAAAGCCCAGGTCGACGAAGCCGTTGCCAAGATGGGCAAGCTGGTCGGCCATACGTTCGGCGACGAGAAGGATCCGCTCCTGGTTTCGGTCCGCTCCGGCGCCCGCGCCTCCATGCCCGGCATGATGGACACGGTCCTCAATCTCGGCCTCAACGACAAGACCGTCGAGGTGGTTGCCGCCCGGGCCGACAAGCGCTTCGCTTACAATTCCTATCGCCGCTTCGTCCAGATGTACGGCCATGTGGTGCTCGACCTCGACGCCGACCTGTTCGAAGAAAAGCTTGGCGAATACAAGGAAAAGCACGGCTACAACCTCGACACCGAAATGAGCGGTGACGACTGGAAAACGATGGCGGAGGCCTTCAAGGCCATCATCCAGAAGGAATTGGGCAAGCCGTTCCCGCAGGATCCCAAGGATCAGCTGTGGGGCGCGATCGGCGCGGTGTTCGGTTCATGGATGGGCGCGCGCGCGGTCACCTATCGCCGCATTCACGAATTGCCGGGCGACTGGGGCACGGCGGTCAACGTCCAGGCCATGGTGTTCGGCAACACCGGCGAGAATTCGGCAACCGGCGTGGCCTTCACGCGCAACCCGGCCACCGGCGAGCGTGCGCTTTACGGCGAGTTCCTGGTCAATGCCCAGGGCGAAGACGTGGTCGCCGGCATCCGCACACCGCAGAACATCACCGAGGCCGCGCGCAAGCAGGCAGGTTCCGACGCCCCCTCACTCGAAATGGTGATGCCCGAGGCGTTCAAGAAGTTCGCCGGCTACTGCAGCGTCCTCGAGAAGCACTATCGTGACATGCAGGACATGGAGTTCACGATCGAGGACGGCCACCTGTGGATGCTGCAGACCCGCAACGGCAAGCGCACCACCAAAGCGGCCCTCAAGGTCGCGATCGACATGGCCGACGAAGGGCTGATCACCAAGGAAGAGGCGGTGCTGCGCATCGAGCCGGCCGGCCTCGACCAGCTGCTCCATCCGACCATCGACCCGAAGGCGAAGCGCGACCTGGTCGCGACCGGCCTGCCGGCTTCGCCCGGCGCGGCTTCCGGTGAATGCGTCTTCAATTCGGACGAGGCCGAGGCGCTCAAGGCTCAGGGGCACAAGGTGGTCCTGGTCCGCGTCGAGACCAGCCCGGAAGACATCAACGGCATGCATGCCGCAGAGGGCATCCTGACCGCCCGCGGCGGCATGACCAGCCACGCGGCCGTGGTCGCCCGCGGCATGGGCAAGCCCTGTGTCTCCGGCGCCGGCGGCATTCGCGTCGACTACAATGCCCAGACGATGACGGCCAGCGGCCGCACCTTCAAGAAGGGCGACATGATCACCATCGACGGCAGCAGCGGTGAAGTGCTTGCCGGCCTGGTGGCGATGCGCGAGCCGGAGCTGTCCGGCGACTTCTCCCGGCTGATGGAGTGGGCCGACGGGGTCCGCCGCATGAAGGTCCGCGCCAACGCCGAGACGCCGATGGACGCCAAGGCGGCGCGTTCCTTCGGCGCCGAGGGCATCGGCCTGTGCCGTACCGAGCACATGTTCTTCGATGCCGACCGCATCATCGCGGTGCGCGAGATGATCCTCGCGGATACGCAGGAAGGCCGGCGCGCCGCGCTTGCCAAGATCCTGCCGATGCAGCGCGGCGACTTCGTCGAGCTGTTCGAGATCATGAAGGGCCTGCCGGTGACCATCCGCCTGCTCGACCCGCCGCTGCACGAGTTCCTGCCCAAGACCGACGAGGAGATCGAAGAAGTCGCCAAGTCGATGAACGTCGATCCGGCCAAGCTGCGTGACCGTTCGGTCGCCCTGCACGAGTTCAACCCGATGCTCGGCATGCGCGGCTGCCGTCTGGACGTAGCTTATCCGGAGATCGGCGAGATGCAGGCGCGGGCCATCTTCGAGGCCGCCTTCGAAGTGGCCAAGAAGTCCGGCGAGTCGATCAAGCCGGAGATCATGGTGCCGCTGGTCGCCACCAAGGCCGAACTCGATCTGGTCAAGGGCCTCATCGACAAGACCTATGCGGAAGTGTCCAAGGAGTACGGCAAGACGCTCGAGTACCAGGTTGGCACGATGATCGAGTTGCCGCGGGCCGCGTTGCAGGCGGGCAAGATCGCCGAGTCGGCCGAGTTCTTCTCGTTCGGCACCAACGACCTGACGCAGACCACCTTCGGCATCTCGCGCGACGACGCCGCCGGGTTCCTGGGGGCCTACCTCTCCGCCAACATCCTGCCCGGCGACCCCTTCGTGTCGATCGACCAGGACGGTGTCGGCGAGCTGGTCAAGATCGCGGCTGAGCGCGGCCGTGCGACCCGCAAGAACCTGAAGCTCGGCATCTGCGGCGAGCACGGCGGCGATCCGGCCTCGGTCAAGTTCTGCGACAAGGTCGGGCTCGACTACGTGTCCTGCTCGCCCTTCCGGGTGCCGATCGCGCGTCTGGCCGCGGCCCAGGCGACGATCGCGGCAAAGGGTGCAAAGACGTCCAGCACGGCCTGAGTACGGCCACGTAAAAACCCTGACTAGCGCTCATTGTCGCCCCCTTTGGCGGGTTTCCTCCGCCAGAGGGGGCGGTTTTTTGTTCGAAACTCGATCGCCGCATTAACTGAGTTTCAAGGTTAATCCCCCATCACTTGACGAAGCCGGGGTAGCGCAATGCCCGCCTGCCGGGTCCGATTGTGCCGCTCGTGTCAGTTGTGTGCGTGGAGTAAGGCGTGGTCGTACGGGGGAGACAGCGTAAGCGTATCCGCAGGAAGTGGCCTGCCGGTCTCGGCCGCCTCGTCCTTGCCGGCCTGCTGCTGTCGCTGTCGACCCAGAAGCTTTCCCATCAGGATTCGCCCGATCGTGCCGGCAACCGGATTGCCGAAAACGGCCGCCAGGCGCTCGATCCGACCGTCACCGGCTCGGTCGCCACCGCCGCGCACATCAACCGCATGTCGAAATCTGACCGTCTCGCCCGGCAGCCGCAGGTCATTTCGGCCGGCGCACTGAAGGCGGCGAGCCTCTTCGCGGCGCCGGATTCCGATCCCGCTTTGCCGCGCATGGCGTTCATGATGCCCGAGGCCAAGACCACCGCCGTGGCAGCCAGAGCGCCCGCGGCCGGCACGGCGTCCCCGGCAGCGAAGGCGGCGCCCGATGGCAACGCGCAGTCGATGGCGCTCGCCTATGCCAATGCCGATGCCGGCGAAAAGGCAGCCAGCAAGATCTTCGATGCGGTGATGGCCAAGAAGGGCAAGGGCTCGGTCGTTCTCGATCCGAACATCGATGCCAACCACGCCTGGGTGAACTACGCACTGCCGGCCAATGTGCGCTCCGCCAGCGAAGTCAAATGCCTCGCAACGGCGATCTATTTCGAAGCGCGCGGCGAGCCGGAGCGCGGGCAGATCGCCGTCGCCCAGGTGGTGCTCAACCGCCTGAAGAACCCCGCCTATCCCAACACCATCTGCGCCGTCGTCTATCAGAACAAGAACAAGCGTAACGCCTGCCAGTTCTCGTTTGCCTGCGACGGCCGGCCCGACCGCATCACCGACCGCTCGGCCTGGACGTCCTCGCAGGCGCTGGCGACCAAGATCCTCAACGACGACCGCACCCTGTTCCTGTCCGACGTCGGCGCCGCCACCCACTACCACGCCAACTACGTGCGGCCGCGCTGGGCGCGGGCGATGAAGAAGGTCGACAAGATCGGCCGCCACATCTTCTACAAGACGCGCGACGGCGGCTGGGGCTGAGGCCAGCCTGCCTCAATCGCCGCGGTGCTGAATGCCGTCGAGCAGGGCGGGATCGACCTCGAGGACCTTACGCGCCTCGCGCACGACCTCCGGGTCGAGCATGACCGGCGACAGATCGACCCCGGCCGCGAGCTGCTTGGCGATCACGTTCAGCGCAGCGACGCGGGCGTATTTCTTGCTTTCGGCAGAAATCACGTTCCACGGGGCATAGTCGGTCGAGGTCTTGCGGAACATGTCGTTGCTGGCCTCGTCATAGGCGGCCCATTTCTCGCGGTTGCGGAAATCCTCGTAGGAGAGCTTCCAGCGCTTGCCGGGATCGAGGATGCGGCTGCGGAAGCGGCGAAGCTGCTCGTCGGGCGAGATGTGCAGGAAGATCTTGATCACCCGCGTGCCGTGATCGACCAGCATGCGCTCGAAATCGTTGATCTCGCGATAGGCGCGCTTCCACTCCTTGTCGGTGGCGAACTTCTCGATCCGCTCGACCAGCACGCGCCCGTACCAGGAGCGGTCGAAGACCGAGATGCCGCCGCGCGGCGGCAGGCGCTCGTAGAAACGGGCCAGATAGTGGCGCTCCAGGTAGTACTGGCGCGGCGCCGAGATGGGCCAGACCTTGAAACCGCGTGGGTCGAGCACCGCCGACATGCAGCGGATGGTGCCGCCCTTGCCGGCGGCGTCCCAGCCCTCGAAGAGGATCGCCGCCGAGTGGCCCGCCTTGAGGTAGGCGTGCTGGATGCGAATCAGGCGCTGCTGAACCTTAGCCAGCTCCTTTTGGTAAACCGGCACCTCGAGCGTCTTGGAAAGGTCGACCTCGGAAAGGCGCGGAGGTTTGTGCGTCTGTGTGCTTGCCGACTTGGTCATTGGACTTGCCGCCCGACAGGAGAAGATTGGCAATCGGTAGCACACTCGGCCGCGAGGCCGAAACGGAGCCGGCTAAGCGCGCCCGACCGCCACGTCGAGCGCCAGGTCGAGGATGGGCGCCGAATGGGTGATCCAGCCGGATGAGATCACGTCGACGCCGGTCTCGGCGATCGCGGCGACCGTCTCCAGCGTTACATTGCCGGAGGCTTCGGTAACGGCGCGGCCGGCGACCAGCTTCACCGCCTCGCGCATTTCGGCCGGCGTCATGTTGTCGAGCAGCACCGCATCCGGTCCCTCGACCATCGCCTCGGCAAGCTGGTCGAGCGTGTCGATCTCGATCTCGACCTTGACCAGATGGCCGGCGGCGGCACGGGCAGCGCGGATGGCGGCAATGACGCCGCCTGAAACCGCGATGTGGTTGTCCTTGATGAGGATGGCGTCGTCGAGGCCGAAGCGGTGGTTCATGCCGCCGCCGCAGCGCACCGCATATTTCTCCAGGGCGCGGAGGCCCGGCGTGGTCTTGCGCGTGTCGGCGATGCGGGCGTGGGTGTGCTTCACGCGATCGACGAAGGCGGCGGTGGCGGTGGCGACGCCGGAGAGGTGGCAGAGGAAGTTGAGCGCCACCCGCTCGGCCGAGAGCACGGCGCGCGCCGGCCCTTCGACCGTCGCCACAACGGCGCCGGCGTCCACCGCGTCGCCGTCGGACGCCTTGGCCAGAAAGCGGATCGCAGGATCGACGGCGTGGAAGGCGTGCGCCGCAACGGCGAGACCGGAGAGCACGCCGGGCTTGCGCGCGACGAGGTCGGCGGTCGCCCCGGCATCGGTGGGAATGGTGGCCGCCGAAGTGATGTCCCCTGCCCGGCCGAGATCCTCCTTTAGCGCGGCGCGCACCGCCTCAGCGATCAACAGCGCGGGCAGGCCCGGCAGGTCGCTCATGCCGGAACCGCGACCGGCTCAGCGCCGATGGCCGCCGCACTGATGGCCTCGGCCTCGGCCAGCGTCATGTAGGTGCGGTGCTGCCAAGCTGGGTCGTGCTCGGGAAAATCGGCACGGAAATGACCGCCGCGGCTTTCGGTGCGGGCTAGGGCGCCGGCGGCGATGATGCGCGCCGCGGTCAGCATGTTGAGGAAGCGTTCGGAGCGGCAGTCGCGGCCAAGATCGTCGATGACCGCCAGGGCCTCGACGAGGCCCTCACGCCGGCGCACGACGCCGACAAGGCTGGTCATGGTCCGGCGCAGGCGGGTCACCTTGGCAGGGTCCGGCACACCATCCAGCGTCATGTCGCCGGCCTCCTCCACCGTCATGCGCAGCGGCTGGGGCAGATGATCGGCGAGATCGTCGGCGATGCGGGCACCGAAGGCGACCGCTTCGAGCAGCGAATTGGAGGCCAGCCGATTGGCACCGTGGGCGCCGGACGAGGTGCATTCGCCGGCCGCCCACAGGCCATCGAGCGTCGTGCGGCCCTGTCCGTCGGTGAGGATGCCGCCCATGTGATAGTGCTCGGCCGGTGTGATCGGGATCGGCTCCGTGACCGGATCGATGCCGGCCTCGCGGCAGTAGTTGTAGACGGTCGGAAAGTGCTTCTCGAATTCGGCGCCGATCGCCTCGCGGCAATCGAGGAAGGCGCCGCGGCCGGCCTCGACCTCGGCATAGACGGCGCGGGCGACGACATCGCGCGGCGCCAGTTCTGCCAGAGGATGGACGGCAAGCATGAAGCGCTCGCCGGCCTTGTTGATCAGCCTGGCGCCTTCGCCGCGCAGCGCCTCGGTCGCCAGCGGCGCCGGGTCGCGGCCGACATCGAGCACGGTGGGGTGGAACTGGACGAATTCGGGATCGCCGATCACCGCCCCGGCGCGCGCCGCCATGGCCAGCCCGCCGCCGGCCGCCTCGTTGGGATTGGTGGTGATGGCGTAGAGATGGCCGATGCCGCCCGAGGCGAGCACCACGGCGCGGGCGGGAAAGTGCAACGCCGGCCCGTCGTCGCCCCGGCGCGCGATGAGGCCGGTGACGCGCCTGCCCTTGGTGGTCAGGCGTTCGCCGACATAGCCCTCGAACAGCCGGATCGACGGCGTCTGGTGCACGGTGGCGATGAGCGCCGCCATGATGGCGGCCCCGGCCATGTCGCCGGCGACGTGAACCACGCGGCGCTCGGAATGCGCCGCCTCGCGCGACATGGCGAGTTGGCCGGCAAGATCGCGGTCGAAGGGCACGCCGTATTCGAGCAGGTCGCGGACGCGCTGCGGCGCATCGGTGATCATCAGGCGGGCGACGTTCTCCGCCACGATGCCGTCACCGGCGGCGATCGTATCGGCAAGGTGCTTGTCGACCGTGTCGCCGTCGGCCATGGCGGCGGCGATGCCGCCCTGCGCCCAGGACGACGACGCCCCCTCGCCGATCGGCGCGGCGGAGATGACGGTCACCGGTCGCGGCGCCAGGCGGAGCGCGGTGAACAGACCGCCGATGCCGCCGCCGACGATGACGACATCGTCGGACACGAGGGGAGTTCGGCTGTCGGCCGTTCGATCGAGCATTGCGGATACGCCGGTTCTGTTGGCCGGCCCTCGTCGGGCGGGCCGGTTCTTCTGATCAGCTCTTCAGATTGACCATGCGCTCGACGGCGCGGCGTGCCTTGGCCGCCACCATCGGGTCGACGGTCACCTCCTCGCCCATGGTGAGCAGGCTGTCGAGAATCCTCGGCAGCGTGATCCGCTTCATGTGCGGGCAGAGATTGCAGGGCCGGATGAACTCGATGTCCGGGTTATCGGCGGCGACGTTGGAGGCCATCGAGCACTCGGTCACCAAGAGCACCTTGGCCGGCCGGTTCTTCTCGATCCAGCCGGTCATCTTGGCGGTCGAACCGGTGAAGTCGGCCTCGGCAAGCACGTCGGGCGGGCATTCGGGATGGGCGACGATCTGGATGCCGGGATTGGCCTCGCGATATTCGCGCAGTTCCTTGCCGGTGAAGCGCTCATGCACCTCGCAGGCGCCGGTCCAGGCGATGATCTTGACGTCGGTCTGCGAGGCGACCCACTTGGCCAGATACTGGTCGGGGAGCAGGATCACCCGGTCGCTGCCGAGGCTCTCGACCACCTCGACCGCGTTGGACGAGGTGCAGCAGATGTCGCTTTCGGCCTTCACGTCGGCCGAGGTGTTGACATAGGTGACCACCGGCACGCCGGGATAGCGCTCGCGCAGCAGGCGCACATCGGCACCGGTGATCGAGGCGGCCAGCGAACAGCCGGCGCGGCGGTCCGGGATCAGCACGGTCTTGTCGGGATTGAGCAGCTTCGAGGTTTCGGCCATGAAGTGCACGCCGCACTGGACGATGACGTCGGCATCCGTCTTCGACGCGGCAACGGCGAGCTGCAGCGAATCGCCCCGGATGTCGGCGACGCAGTGGTAGATCTCAGGTGCCTGGTAATTGTGCGCCAGGATCACGGCGTTGCGGGTCTTCTTGAGGTCGTTGATCGCCTTGATGTAGGGCGCCATCACCGGCCATTCGATGGCCGGGATCACGGTCTTGACGCGCTCGTAGAGATGCGCGGTCTCGCGCGCCACCTCATCGGTATAGTCGAGCGAGGGCATGGGCAGCGACCGCGCCTCGCCTTTCCCGGCACCCGCGGCAGGCCGCACCATTGCTTCGGATTCCAGTCCGATCGTCATCCAGCATCTTCTCCGGCAGCTAATATATGCTCAACTAGAGCATATATCGGAGATTAAAATAACCGGCGAAAGCCGGGCTCACACGAACCGATATAAGCACGAATGGAGCAAAAGACAAATCGTCGACGCATGACCGGCGTGCATGGGACGTATCAGGAAATTTGATTATCTGCCGGCCGAAGCCCTGGCTAGATTGCCCTTCGGGGAAGTGAGCGTTTCATCGTCAAACCGGAAGTTGTCCATGCGCCGGCGCATTGCGCCCTGACGGCGGCGTTCCCGTTCCCTGCCAACGGCCGGCTGCGGCCGGAGCGAAACCTGGAGGCAGGGAGACATGACCGTCGAGCCGACCAAGCCCGCGCACGCCTGGCTGCAATCGATTCCGCTCGTCATTGCGGCCGGCTGCGTCATCTCCGCCGTCGGCTTCGGCCCGCGCTCGACCATGGGCTTCTTCCTCACGCCCGTAACCACCGAATATGGCTGGGGGCGTGAGGTGTTCGCGCTCGCCATCGCCATCCAGAACCTTGTCTGGGGCATCGGCCAGCCCTTCGTCGGCATGCTGGCGGACCGCTACGGCACGGCGCGGGTGCTCGCCGGCGGCGCGCTCATCTATGCGGCCGGCCTGGCGCTGATGGCGCACAGCGGCACTCCGGCCGCGCTGCAGCTCACCGCCGGCGTGATGGTCGGCTTCGGCATCGCCGGCTCCGCCTTCCTGCTGGTGATGGCGGCGTTTGCACGGCTGCTGCCGGCCTCGATGCGCACGCTCGGCTTCGGCCTCGGCACGGCGGCCGGCTCGGTCGGCCAGTTTATCTTCGCCCCGCTCGGCCAGGGCTTCATCACCGCCTATGGCTGGCAGACGGCGCTCACGATCATGGCCGGAATCCTGATGGTCGTCCCGCTGCTCGCCTTCGTCGTGCGCGGCAAGCCTCAAGCCGCGCCGGTCATCCACGGGCAATCGGACCAGACGATCCTCGAGGCCATGCGCGAAGCCTTCAGCCACCGGTCCTATCGCCTGCTGGTCGCCGGTTTCTTCGTCTGCGGTTTCCAGCTCGCCTTCATCACCGTCCACCTGCCGCCCTATCTGATCGATGTCGGCATCCCGGCGATGTACGGCGCCTATGCGATCGGCCTCATCGGCCTCGCCAACATCATGGGCTCGATCGCCTCGGGCGTGCTCTCCGGCCTGATGGCGCGGCGCATCATCCTGGTGTGGCTCTATCTCGCCCGCTCGGCGCTGATCGCCGGCTTCATCCTGCTGCCGCCGAGCATTCCCTCGACGCTGGCCTTTTCGGCGCTGATCGGCTTCCTGTGGCTGTCGACCGTGCCGCCCACCCAGCAGATCGTCGCCATCATGTTCGGCACCCGCTACATGGCGACGCTGTTCGGCTTCGTCTTCTTCTCGCACCAGGTCGGATCGTTCCTCGGCGTCTGGCTCGGCGGCTACCTCTACGATACGACAGGCTCCTACGCGATCGTCTGGTGGCTGTGCGTGGCGCTCGGCGTGTTCGCGGCCATCGTGCATCTGCCGATCGTCGAGCGCGCCGTCGAGAGGCCGGCCATCGCCACCTGACTGCGCCCCTCGCCTTTGCGGTGCTCCGGCGCCTATGGTGCGCTCCGGCATGAATGAGGGAGGAGACAACGTGGACCGCTTCAAGGCGCTGCTGATCACCCGCGACGAGGCGACGAAGGCGCAGTCGGTCGCCGTCACCGAGCTCGGCCTCGAAGACCTCATGCCGGGCGACGTCGACGTGCGCGTCGAGCATTCGACGGTCAACTACAAGGACGGGCTGGCGATCACCGGCAAGCTGCCGGTGGTGCGGCGCTTCCCCATGATCCCCGGCATCGACTTCGCCGGCACGGTCACCGCCTCCACGCACGACGGCATCCGGCCGGGCGACAAGGTGGTGCTCAACGGCTGGGGCGTCGGCGAGGTCCATTATGGCGGCTATGCCCAAATGGCGCGGGTCAACGGCAACTGGCTGATCCCGCTGCCCTTGGGGCTGAGCGGCGCTGAAGCGATGGCGATCGGCACCGCCGGCTACACCGCCATGCTCGCCCTCCTCGCGCTGGAAAAGCACGGCGTGACGCCGGAGTCGGGTCCGGTGGTGGTAACCGGTGCCGCCGGTGGCGTCGGCTCGGTCGCCGTGGCGCTCTTCGCCGGTGCCGGCTACATCGTCCATGCGGTGACCGGGCGGCCGGACAAGGCGGACTACCTCAAGGATCTCGGCGCCAGCGAGATTGTCCCCCGCGACGAGCTGACCGCGCCGCCGAAGCTGCTTGCCAAGGAGCGCTGGGCGGCCGGCATCGACAGCGTCGGCGGCACCATGCTCGCCAACGTTCTTTCCATGACCAAATCCGGCGGCGCCATCGCCGCCTGCGGCAATGCCGCCGGCATGGAGCTGCCGACCTCGGTGGCGCCGTTCATCCTGCGCGGCGTGGCGCTTCTCGGCATCAACTCGGTCACCGTGCCGAAACCGCTCCGCATCGCAGCGTGGCAGCGGCTGGCCCGCGATCTCGACCGTGGCAAGCTCGCGGCGATGACCACGACCATCGGCTTCGACGATATCGTGCCGGCCGCGCGCGACATCGCCGAGGGCAAGGTGCGCGGCCGGCTCGTGGTCGAGATCGGTTGATGCCCGCTCAGTGGAAACCGTGCATCAAGCCCGGCCACAGGCCGACGGCGCCGATCAGGATGAGATAGATCGCGACGATGTAGTTCAAGAGCCGCGGCACGAGCAGGATGAGCACGCCGGCGATCAGGGCTACCAGCGGCTGTACGGCGATTGCGCCCATGAACATGAAGTCTGCCTCCTTGTTGGTCTATCTGGGGATACCAACAAGCAGGCGCGCTGGCCGGCAAAGTCAAGCCGCCGGCCGCAATTCGGAATCGGTCAAAAAGGCGATCAGCCGCCGACGCGCGAGAAATCGGCAACCGCCAGCGTCGCCTGGCGCAGGCGGTCGAGCAGCTTGAGGCGATTGGCCCTGAGCTTGGCATCGTCGACGTTGACCATGACCTTGTCGAAGAAGGCATCGACCGGGGGGCGCAAGCGCGCCAGCGCCGTCATCGCCGCCTGGAAGTCCTCGATCTCGACCGCCGCTCTGGCTTCGCTGCCCGACGAGGCAATCGCCTCGAACAGAGCCCGCTCCTCCGGTTCGACGACGAGATGGGCATCGACGGAGCCGCTGTAGCGTTCGCCCGACTTGCGCTCCTCGTCACGCAGGATATTGGCGGCGCGGCGGAAGCCGGAAAGCAGGTTGGCGCCGTCGTCCGTGTCGAGGAAGGCGGCCAGCGCCTCGATGCGGCGCACGATCATGACCAGATCGTCCTGGTCGCCGAGCCCGAAGACGGCGTCGACCAGATCGTGGTGGGCGCCCTGTTCGCGTAGCTGCACCTTGAGACGGTCGGCGAAGAAGGCGAGCAGGTCGGTCATCACCTCCTCGCGCACGAAGAACTGGCTGGCCTCGCTGCCGTCCTCGGCTGTGGCGCGGATCGACGCGGCGACCGTGTCGGCGTGGGCGGAAAACACCTGGGCCAGGCGCAGGCGGATGCCGTGCTGGAGCACCAGGCGGATGACGCCGAGCGCGGCGCGGCGGAGCGCATAAGGGTCCTTCGAGCCGGTCGGCTTCTCGTCGACCGCCCAGAAACCGACAAGCGTATCGAGCTTGTCGGCAAGCGCCACAGTGATCGCGACCGGGTCGGTGGGCACGCGGTCGGACGGCCCGACCGGACGGTAATGGTCCTCGATCGCGGTGGCGACCGACATGTCCTCGCCGGCCGCGGCAGCGTAGTAGCGCCCCATCAGGCCCTGCAGCTCGGGGAACTCGCCAACCATCTCGGTCACGAGATCCGCCTTGGCGAGCTGGGCCGCGCGCTCGGCGAGCCGGCCGTCGGCCGGCACCATCGGCGCAATCTCGCGCGCCAGCCGCATCAGGCGCTTGACGCGCTCTCCCTGCGTGCCGAGCTTCTCGTGGAAGACGATCGTATCGAGCTTGGGCAAGCGCTGTTCGAGCGGGACTTTGAGGTCCGTCTCCCAGAAATAGCGGGCGTCGGCGAGGCGGGCGCGGATGACGCGCTCGTTGCCGGCGACGATCGCCTTGCCGCCGTCGCTGGATTCGATATTGGCGACCAGGGCGAAGCGGTTGGCGAGCGACTGCTGCTTGGCGGCGATACGCCGGGCGATGACATTGCGCGAGGTCGTGCCGCGGTTGAGCACGAAGCATTTCTGGTTGGCACGGATGGTGGTGCGGATGACCTCGGGCGGGATTTCGAGAAACGCCTCGTCGAAGCTGCCGATCAGGACCACCGGCCATTCGACCAGCCCGGCGACCTCTTCGAGCAGGGCATCGTCCTCGATCAGTTCGAGGCCGAGCGCCAGCGCCTGGTTGCGCGCATCGGCGAGGATCGTCTCCTTGCGCCGATCGGCATCGAGCACGACCTTCGCCTTCTCCAGCTTGGTCACATAGTCGTCGAAGCGCTTCACGCTGATCGCTGCCGGCGCCATGAAGCGATGGCCGTAGGTGACATCGCCGGATTTGAGGCCATCGACCTCGAAGGGCACGATTTCCGTGTCCGACGTCTCCGGGCCGAAGACGCAGAGAATGGAATGCAGCGGACGGACCCAGGTGAGGCTGCCGGCATTGGCCGAGTTCTCGCCCCAGCGCATCGACTTCGCCCACGGGAATGAGCGCACGATGGCGGGCATGAATTCGGCGATGACGTCCGGCGCCGGGCGGCCGGGCTTCTCGATCACGGCGACGTAGACAGCGCCCTTCTTGTCCTGCTGCACGCTCGCCTGCTCGATCGACGTGAGGCCGGCCCCGCGCAGGAATCCCTCGATCGCCTTGTCGGGCGCGCCGACGCGCGGACCCTTGCGCTCCTCGCGCTGGTCGGGCGAGCGCGCCGGAAGTCCATGCACCGTCAGCGCCAGACGGCGCGGCGTGGCAAAAGCCTTGGCGCCCTCATAGACGAGGCCGGCGTCGACCAGCGCATCGGTGACCAGCTTCCGCAGGTCTTCGGCCGCACGCCGCTGCATGCGGGCGGGAATTTCCTCGGAGAACAGTTCAAGCAGAAGGTCAGGCATAGGGGGATTCTTGCGTCGGACAGATGAGCGAAAGCGCGCGAATTGCGGCGCTTTCTACCACGCTTTGAGGCTTTTCCTAGCCCGCAGACGTGGTTCCGCGGAGTGCCCTGCCCCGCCCCGCCTGGCCGGCGAATTCGTAGATGGTGAAACTGTCCCAGGCGCCATGGACCACCGCCACGACCCGGTAGTGCGCCGCCAGATAGGCAAGCCCGCGCTCTACCTTTTCGGGCAGCGTGGTGATGCGCATGCGGTGCAGATCGGCCACCGCAATGAAGCGCGGATGGGTGTCCAGCGCGTAGCCGAGCGGGTCCGGCGTCGGTGTCGGGAAGACGGACAGCAGGTGGGTCGGGTGGAAATACGGCTCCGGCGGCAACGCCTGCGTTTCCGTGTAGAGCGCCTGATTCCGATTGAACACCAGCAGGTGATCGTCGGATGTCATTCCGAGATGCCGCAGCACGGCCGCCGCCTTGGCCACCAGCACATGGTCGGTCGCGAACGGTGTGCGGGTGAACAGGCTGATCTCAATTCAGCCTGATCGACTGCAAGATCCGTCCGTGCGAACAAGCCTTTGTAGAAAGGCAGCGACGCGAAAACGGAGGCGACCAGCACAGCAACGGCAGCGCCGGCGATCAAATCGATGAAATAGTGGCCGCCGAACACGGGCGTCGCCGCGATCATGACCAGGCTGTAGGGCAAAGCGACCGGGAAAAGCCTGGTTCGCCAGAAACTTATGGCGAGAACGATTCCTGCCGCGGTGTGGAAGGACGGAAACGTCACCAGACCGGGCAGATGGTTCAGGTCGAGCAGGATAGGCCCGCCGCTGCGAAGCCGTTCCAGGTGCTCGATATGGTAGACGCCGGGCAGGCTGGTCAGGTTCGCCAGCGTGGTGGCATCGCCATAATACATAGCGACGGCGGCCTTTGCCGGGAAGAACATCCCGATAGCCGTGCATATGATCGCTGTAAAAAGAACGACTTCCAGGAAATATCGAGTCCGTTTCAGTGTACCCATGAATATGAGCAGCAAAAACGACACAAAACTGACCAGCGACAGGGTAGTGTAGCTGTCTCCCAAGATATCCCGGACCAAAGAATGGTCTTCGACAAACCGGAAATATGCTCCCCAGTCCAGCCCGAGGACCTTGTCCCAACCGATCAGCAGCGAGTCCGCGTAGGGGAACGCCGTTGTCATTGTGACGTAGTCGAACAGTCTTATGAAGATCCACGACAGCTCCAGAAATATTATTCCCTGAAATAGATATCCGATCGAGAAGACGATCTTCTCCGTCCGTGCGTCGGAATAGGTCATCCTGTCTACGACCAGACCGACACTCGACAACACCCCAACGATCAACACCGGCAATATGAGCTG
The DNA here is from genome assembly GCA_963750065.1 of uncultured Alphaproteobacteria bacterium. GTDB lineage: Bacteria > Pseudomonadota > Alphaproteobacteria > Rhizobiales > Kaistiaceae > CAVSRC01. Next base: position 404,334 of record CAVVPK010000012.1, on the reverse strand, counting down.
GTGCGCCGGAAAGGTGATGTTCGCGATCCGCATCCAGATGAAATCTGTCAACGCAATCGCCAAGATCAGAAAATAAGAAACACGTCCCGGGAAGACTTGCATCTGTGCCCCGTGCAGCGCTGCACTGCCGCCACAATGACTTGAGGTCACTTGAACCGACATCCGCCGGATGACCAGCTCTTCGAGCCTAGATTGGCGCTAGGGTCGGGCATTGGCAACCCCGAACCTCGCCGTGAGCGGCCAGATGGCCCGGAGGCCGGTGAAATCGGCGCGGCGCATGCCGCAAAAGTCCGATATTGTCCCCCGCCAAGACACACGTCTCCCTTGGTTTGCGCTGGAACGCGTGACAACCGGGCGGCTCAGGCCGGAGGAGCGCAGCATCGCGTAGAGCAATGACGCAGCGGCCGCGACGGCGACAATCTCCATGCCCTTGATCGTCGCATAGGAGTCGCCGAAGAGCGCCTGCGCCACAGCATAGATGAAGAAGAGCCCGGGCGGCTTGATGTCGAAGGTGGAGACATAGGGAAGGCTGCCATGCAGCCACTCGCGGGCAACCACAGAAAAGAAAAACTCGTCGCCGGTGGCAGTTCCATAGAACGGCAGGCGGACGGTGGCGCTCCACGCCAGGATCAGGACAAACGGGAGCGCGGCGGCAAAGGCGCGTCCCGGCCACGCGGCTACCGGGCTGGAATCTCGTCTGGCGCTGCGCGCCATTCCCAAATTGGCGAGTGTCATGCCGCTGCCCGCGGAACGTGTCCCAGCGTTACGCGTAAGTGCTTGCGGTTACTGCGGCGTTAAGGCGGCGGACGAAGTGGCGACCGCGAGACGATTCGGCTCAAGCCCCGCCGCCGGCTGTCTGCAGCCAGGCGGCGCCGCAGGCCTTGGCCAGGTCGCGGACGCGCAGGATGTAGCTCTGGCGCTCGGTCACCGAGATGACGCCGCGCGCATCGAGCAGGTTGAAGGCGTGGCTTGCCTTGATGCACTGGTCGTAGGCCGGCAGCGCCATCAGATGCTTCCCTGTCGCGCCGTCGGCGCTCCCCGCCTCTTGTTGCCCATCGGCCAGATACTTCCGGCAAGCGGCCTCCGCCATGCGGAACTGCTCGAACAGCATGTCGGTGTCGGCGAACTCGAAATTGTGTCGCGAAAATTCCTGCTCGGCCTGCAGGAAGACGTCGCCATAGGTGACCTTGTCGTCGCCCTCGCGGCCGTTGAAGTTGAGGTCGTAGACGTTGTCGACGCCCTGGATGTACATGGCCAGCCGTTCCAGCCCGTAGGTCAGCTCGCCGGAGACCGGCGAACATTCGAAGCCGGCGACCTGCTGGAAATAGGTGAACTGCGACACTTCCATGCCGTCGCACCAGCACTCCCAGCCGAGCCCCCAGGCGCCCAGCGTCGGGCTCTCCCAGTCGTCCTCGACGAAGCGCACGTCGTGCAGCGCCATGTCGAGGCCGATGGCCTTGAGCGAGTTCAGATAGAGCTCCTGCAGGTCGTCCGGCGACGGCTTGATGATGACCTGGAACTGGTAATAGTGCTGCAGCCGGTTGGGGTTCTCGCCGTAGCGGCCGTCCTTGGGCCGGCGCGAGGGCTGCACATAGGCCGCCTTCCATGGCTTGGGGCCGAGCGAGCGTAACGTCGTCGCCGGATGGAAGGTGCCCGCCCCCATTTCCATGTCGTAGGGCTGCAGGATGGCGCAGCCATAGTCCGCCCAGTAGCGCTGAAGCGTCAGGATGAGGCCCTGGAACGAGCGTTCCGGGCGCATGTGAGCGGGGATGTCTTCGGTCACGGCAGCGGTTCCAGAAGGAGAAGAGGCCGCGCAGCACGCGGGCGCGTCACTTATTAGACGGGGCGTTCCCGGGGAGCAACTTCGAACGCGCCGAGGCCGCAAGCGCGGCCCGGCCGGTCAGGCCGCGCCCGCGGAGCCGGCGACCCCCGACGTGATCGGGGGCAGCTCGGCGTGAGCGAAAAAGTGGCGCGGCTTTGCGGTTAAGGGAAGGCCGCCGTCACCCCTTGGGCGGGCGATAGACGCCGGTCACCGGGTCCTTCTCCAAAGTAAGCTGACCGGGCACCTGTTCGGCCGGCTGGGGCCGTCTGGCCTGCTTCTGCGGCTGACCGAAGCGCGCCTTGATCTGCGCGATGCGCCGCCGCACCCGCCACCACAGGTACATGACGATCAGGAACAGGATGACGATGAGTTCGAGCCGGCTCATGGGTCAGTCCTACAAGCCGAAGCGGTTCCAGATCAAATGCTCGTCGATGACGGCAAGCACGCGCTCGACCAGGCTCGCGGCAAGACGGTCGCTGCCACCGCCAAGGCCAAGGCGGCGGCGTAGCATGCCCTTCTCCATCGGGATGACCTTCAGCCGCACCTTGTCGCCATAGGCCTCGCGCAGCACCGAGCGCAAGTCACCGATGCGGTCGGCGAGACCAAGCTCGACGGCCTTGGTGCCGGACCAGAAGGCGCCGGAGAAGAGGTCCGGATCGTCGGTGAGCTTGGCGCCGCGCCGCTCCTTCACCAGGCCGATGAAGGCGACGTGGACGTCCTCCTGAAGGGCAAGCAGGCGGGCGACGTCTTCCTCGCGCTCGGGGCGGAACGGGTCGAGGATGGCCTTGTTCTTGCCGGCGGTATGAACACGCCGTTCGACGCCGATGCGCTCGATCAGGCCGGTGAAGCCGAAGCCAGCCGAGACCACGCCGATCGAGCCGACGATCGAGCTTGGATCGACGACGATCTCGTCGCCGGCCGCCGCGATCATGTAGCCGCCGGAGGCGGCGACATCCTCGACGGCGACGATCACCTTCTTCTTCTTCTCCTCGGCGAGCGCACGGATGGCGCGGAAGATCAGGTGCGACTGGGCGGCGGCGCCGCCCGGCGAATTGACGATGAGGGCGACGGCGGGCGCCGACTTGACGCCGAAGGCGCGTTCGAGCGGCCCGGCCAGCCCTTGCAGGGTCAGGCCCTGGCGCAGCGGCCCGATGCTGCCGATGACGCCCGACAGGCGCACGACGGGAATGAGCGGCCGGTCGCGGCGCCAGCGCGCCGGCAGAAGGAATTTCAGCGAAAACGCCACCGTGTCACCTCGTGATTTCCGCGCGCGGGCTCCAGGCCGGATGGGCCTCGGCGAGCCCTGCACCATGGCGCAGGATGCCCTCCGCGGGAGACAGATAGGCACTGCCGGTGGCGCCGTGAAGGACAAACGGCGGCAATAGCCGGGCCGGCGCGCGACTGCCCTTGGTGGCGCCGACCAGAATGCGGTGGGCGGGCTCGCCAGCGCGCGGCTGGACGGGCAGGATGTCAAGCGCACCGAAACGGGTGCCGAGGGCAGCCAGCAGAGCGGCGATGCCGTCGGCGCGGAAGATGACGACGAGCCTTCCGCCGGGCTTGAGCGCCGAGGCGGCGGTGCGCAACCACCGATCGAGACCGCCTTCGCCGAGCACATGCGCTGCCGCCCGCGCCGTGCCCGGCGGCGCGGTGGTGGTGGCCGGCACATGGAAGGGCGGATTGGTGAGCACCGCATCGGCCATGCCGCGCGTGAGCCCGGCCGCCGCGCGTGCCGTCTCTGCCGCCTCGACGTCGGCGACGACGATGGAGACGCGGTCGGCGAAGGCGCGGTTGGCCGGCCTCTCCAGGGCGGCACGGGCGCAGGCGACGGCATCCGCGTCGCGCTCGGCAAGCACCACCCGGGCGGCGGGCGAGCGGGCTGCCGCGACCATGCCGGCAACCCCGGCACCGGCGCCGAGATCGACGATCGTGCCGGCGAAATCCGCTTCCAGGGCCGCACCGAGCAGGACCGCTTCCAGCCCGGAGCGATGATGGCCGCGCGTCGGCTGGACGGCCTCGACGCGGCCGCCGATGAAGGCATCGACGGTCACCAGCGGCCGGCCGGCGTCCGCGACCTCAGCGGTCATCCTTCCTACCTCGGCTTCTCGAGTTCGGCCCCGATCCCGGCGTCGCGCAGGATGGTGCGGGCGGCATCGACCCGGTCGCTGGTGACCAGCATGCGGCGCGGTATCACACCCAGCGAGCCCTCAATGACGCTCATGTTCTGGTCGAGGACGAGAACCTCGATGCCGGCGTCGCGCATGAGCGCCTGCACGTAGGAGATCAGGACCATGTCATTCGTCCGCAGCAACTCTTCCATGCGATCGGCGCCACCGTTTCTCGGATTACGGCAATTCCTTGCCAAGGCCGGCTTCTACCACAAGGTGGCGCGCTTCGGCGGCTGACGCCTCCGGAACCAGAATGCGGCGCGGCAGCATGCCAAGCGGCATGGTGATGTTCATATCCTCGTCAACCACCAGCGTCTCGATCCCAGCGTCGCGCATCAATGCCTCGACGAAAGAAATCAGAACCAAGTCATTGGTTTTCAAGAGCTCTTCCATCGTGGCCCGCCGTTCTGACACGCCGTTTCGCAATTGCCGCCAAGTTAGGCGTTCGGAAGAGCGGGCACAATCGCCGCAGCGGCCTTGTCCCGCTAACGCCCCTTCCCTAATCTGCCCCCAGACCAAAGCGGAGTATCCGGGTGGGTGTCGTCATCGCCCTCGACGAGGGCAAGAACAGGCCGAATGCGAGCATCGAGCCGCTGGTGCGGCTGACGCGCGAGGCCATGACTGCGGTCAATGAGATCATCCTCTCCCGCGCCGGGTCCCAGGTCGAACTGATTCCCGAGATCGCGCGCCATCTGATCGATTCGGGCGGCAAGCGCCTCAGGCCGATGCTGACGATTGCGGCCGCCGAAATGTGCGGGCACCGCGGCGACGGCCGCGTGAAGCTGGCGGCCTCGGTGGAATTCATGCACACCGCCACGCTGCTCCACGACGACGTGGTGGACGAAAGCGACATGCGGCGCGGCAAGGCCGCCGCCCGCATGGTGTGGGGCAACCAGGCTTCGGTTCTGGTCGGCGACTATCTGCTCGGCCAGGCGTTCAAGATGATGGTCGAGGTCGGCTCGCTCGACGCGCTCGACATTCTCGCCAATGCCGCGGCGGTCATCGCCGAGGGCGAGGTCATGCAGCTCGACGCGGCCCAGAACACCGCCACGACCGAAGACGAATACCTGGCCGTGATCCAGGCCAAGACCGCGGCGCTGTTTTCGGCCGCCGCTGAGGTCGGCCCGGTGCTCGGCAGCCGGCCGAAGAGCGAACGAGCCGCCTTCCGCTCCTACGGCACCAATCTCGGCCTCGCCTTCCAGCTCGTCGACGACGCGCTCGACTATGGCGGCAACTCCCAGCAGCTGGGAAAACGGGTCGGCGACGATCTCCGCGAGGGCAAGATCACGCTGCCGGTGGTGCTGGCTTACCGGCGCGGCACCGATGCCGACCGGACCTTCTGGAAACGGGTGCTGGAGGACGGCAAGGTAGAGGACGGCGACCTGGAACATGCCGTCCAGCTGATGCGCGGCCAGCATGCGATTGCCGACACGATCGAGCGGGCGCAGCATTTCGGCGCCGTCGCCCGCGACGCGCTGGCGCCGTTTCCCGATTCGCCCCATAAATCTGCCCTTATCGAGGCAGTAGACTTCTGCATCGGCCGGGTTAACTAGATCCGGGCCGGATGCCTGTGCTTGCGGCGGCGGGGTGGAACCGTCATCGTGCCGCCAAGCGCCAAGCCTCTGAATTTGCTCAAGTAGCGAGGGTCATGATCTTGCCGAACCGCCTCAGCATTGGCCTTGCCGCGTTAGCCAGCCTCATCGCGTGGAGCCCGGCGGCATCCGCCAGTTCGGTGGCCGATTTCCCCACGACGCTTGCCGGCAGCTTCCTGGCAGCGCGCAGCGCCGACATGGCCAAGGACATCGGCGCCGCCGCCGCCTTCTACAGCGACGCGCTTGCCGACGACCCCCAGAACCCGACGCTGCTGGAGCGCACCGTCATCCTCAACGTTGCCAACGGCAATCTCGATCAGGCCTTCGATCCGGCCGAACGGCTGATCAAGATCGACAGCGGCAACCCGATCGCCCGCCTGGTCCTGGCGGTGCGCGCGGTCAAGCAGCACAACTATGCTGCCGCGACCGCTGGCCTCGCCAGTACCGCCGCGGCGCCGCTGGCCACGCTTACCATCGGGCTGATCGACGGCTGGGTCGATTTCGGCCTCGGCAAGGTCGACGAGGGGCTGGCGACGATCGATGCCCTCAAGGGGCCGAACTGGTACGGCATCTTCAAGGACTACCACCGGGCGCTGATCCTCGACGCCGCCGGGCGGACGAACGAGGCCGTCGCCGCCATCACCAAGGCCTACGACAGCGACAACGCGGCGCTCAGGGTGGTGGAAGGCTATGCCCGCATCATGGCGCATGCCGGCCAGCGCGACACCGCGGTCAAGGCACTGACCGATTTTGCCGACGTGTCGGCGCTGCACCCGGCGGTCAAGGAACTGCTCGACGACATCCGCGCCGGCAAGACAATCGCTCCGGTGGCGGCAACGGCCGACGACGGCGTGGCCGAGGCGCTCTATGGCCTGGGATCGGCCATCGGCAGCGACGGCGGACCGGAACTGCCGATGGCCTATCTGCAGCTGGCGCTCTACCTCGACCCGACGCTGTATCTGGCCGACATGGCGACCGGCGACGTGCTGCAGGCCGCGTCGCGCTGCGATGAGGCCATCGTCGCCTACGGGCGCGTGCCCGAGACTATCGCGCTGCGCCGCAACGCCGACCTGCAGATCGCCGCCTGCCTGCAGGACCTCGACAAGCCCGCAAAGGCGGTGCGCTATGTCGAGCGCGTGCTCAACGCCGATCCGAGCGACATCGAAGCGGCCACCATGCTCGGCGATATCTACCGGGCGATCGACAAGTTCGCGGAGGCTGCGAACGCCTACGGCCGCGGCATCGCGGCGATCAAGAAAGAGACCGCCGACGACTGGCGCATCTACTACTACCGCGGCGTCGCCGAGGAGCGCAGCAATCAGTGGCCGAAGGCCGAGGCCGACTTCCAGTACGCACTGAAGCTCAACCCCGCCCAGCCCTCGGTGCTCAACTACCTGGGCTATTCCTGGGTGGACAAGGGCATGAACCTCGACAAGGCGCTGGCGATGATCAAGCAGGCGGTCGATCTCAGGCCGAACGACGGCTACATCGTCGACAGCCTCGGCTGGGCCTATTACAAGCTGCACCGCTACAAGGACGCGGTGGCGACGCTGGAGCGCGCGATCGAGCTCAAGCCCGAGGATTCGACCATCAACGACCATCTCGGCGACGCCTACTGGCAGGTCGGGCGCAAGCGCGAGGCGACCTTCCAGTGGGCGCATGCGCGCGACATGAACCCGGAGAAGGACCAGCTGCCGCTGATCCTGGCGAAGCTGCAACACGGGCTGAAGGACAATACCGGCGGTGCCGCCGTCGCCGTGGCCCAGGCAAACGCGCCAGTAACGCCCGCGGACCAGGCAACGCCCCAGGCACCGGCAACGCCCACGGAGCAGGCAAAGCCCCAGGCGCCGGCAACGCCCCCAGCGGCCGCACCCGCCGCCAGCGAGCCGAAAGCCCTGCCGAAGTCGGTCACCGTGGTCGCGGGCGACAGCCTGTGGACCATCGCCAACAAGATCTACGGCAATGCCGAGATGTATGTGCGCCTCTACGAGGCCAATCGCGACCAGATACAGGATCCCGACCGCATCTTTCCCGGCATGACTCTGAAACTGCCGGATCCGGCAACCAACTGAAGGCAATCGCAGGCGGCCACAGCAGCCACCCATGGACCAGCTTGCAAAAGCCATCGAAGAAGCGACGGGCGCGGGCAATTCGGAACTGGCCCGCGCCAAGATCAATCTGGCGCTTCACGTCGGAGACGAGCGCCCGGACGGCTACCACGAACTCGAAACTCTGGTCGTGTTCGCCGACGTCGCCGACGTGGTGACCGCCCGGACGGCGGCAGGAGACGCCACGGCCACGACGCTCGATATTAGCGGCCCCTATGCCGGGCTTCTCGAGGACTCCACCGCGCCGGCGGCCAATCTGGTTCTGCGCGCGGCAGAGGCGATGGCGGCGCTTAGCTCCCGGCGGCGCGTCAAGCCGGTGCATCTCAGTCTCGCCAAGCGGATTCCGGTCGCCGCCGGGCTTGGCGGCGGCTCGGCGGACGCCGCAGCGACGCTCAGGCTGCTTGACCGCATCTGGGACCTCGGGCTGACGCTCAAGCCGAAGAAGCTTTTCGAGATCGGCCTGGCGCTCGGTGCCGACGTGCCCATGTGCCTGGTGTCGCAGCCGCTGGTCGCCCGCGGCGTCGGTGAAATCGTGACGCCGGTCGCGGGCATTCCGGCCTTGCCGGTGGTGCTCGCCCATCCCGGCGTCAGCATGCCGACGGGCGCGGTCTTCGCCGGCCTCGGCAAGGAGACGCGCGCGCCGCTGCCCGCCCTGCCGGCGAAATTCAAATCGCCGCTCGATCTGGTCTTCTGGCTCAGGCAGACGCGCAACGACCTGATCGACCCGGCACGGGTGGTCTCGCGCAAGGCGGCGGCGGCGGCCAAGGCACTGGCCAACGATCCGGACTGCCTGTTTGCGCGCATGTCGGGCTCGGGCGCCGCCGCCTTCGGCATCTTCGTCAAGCCGGCAGCCGCCGAACGCGCCGCCGAACGCCTCAAGGCCGTCAAGCCGGACTGGTGGGTGGCGGCGGCGATGACCGGCGGCTCGTGAACAGGCTGGATGGCGCCATGGCAGAGCCGAACGACAAGCCCTTCGTCCCGGTCAGCTTCGCGGTGCTGACGGTTTCCGACAGCCGCACGCTCGACGACGACCGCTCGGGCACGACGCTGGCGGAGCGCATCGCGGCCGCCGGCCACCGGCTCGCCGAGCGCGCCATCGTGACCGACGATGTGCGCAAGATCCGCGCGACGCTGCGCAAGTGGATCGCCGACCCGGCGATCGATGCGGTCATCACCACCGGCGGCACCGGTTTCACCGGCCGCGACGTGACGCCGGAGGCGGTCGAGCCGCTTTTCGACAAGCGCATGGAGGGCTTTTCGGTGGTCTTCCACCGCTTGAGCTACGACAAGATCGGCACATCGACGATCCAGTCGCGGGCCACCGCCGGGCTTGCCAACGGCACCTTCGTCTTCTGCCTGCCGGGATCGCCCGGTGCCTGCCGCGACGCCTGGGACGGGATTCTCGCCAAGCAGTTCGATTACCGCCAGCCGCCGTGCAACTTTGTCGAGATCATGCCGCGCCTGGACGAACACCTGAAGCGCTCGAAGCTTCGGAAGCCTCAGACGTAGAGCGCGACACTTCCGCCAGCCACGCGGATTTGGCCACCAGGCGCGCGGTGCGGCCACCGCCGATGACACCCAGGAGCCAGGTAAACGGACCCGTCGACAACCGCCCGCGGCGGAAGATCGCCGAGCGCTTCTCGGCCTGACCGTCGGCCAGTGCCCGATCGATGAAGGCGAGTGCGTCGTCCATCCATTCGGGCCGCAGCACGTGCGTGGCCGGGGTGAACAGCAGCCAGTCGCCGCGCGCCCGCTCGACGGCGGCACGCCTGGCATCGGTCTCCTCGCCGGCATCGATGATCGTGCAGCCGGCGGCATCGGCCACCTGGCGCGTGGCATCGCGCGAGCCCTTGTCGATGACGATGACGTCGCGGATGACGCCCTCGGTCGCCGCCGGCACCAGCGCGGCAAGCGCATGGGCGAGGCTGACCTCTTCGTTCTCGGTCTCGATGATGGCCGTGATCATGCGCCGTTCATACGGCACGCGGCCGGCCGGGTGCGACCGGAAATTTCGCCGGCTCGCCACATTTCAAGTTTGTTCTTGATTTGTTCCAGCCTGCGCGCTAGGAATATTTTCATGGAAAAGCGCTCGCCCCGATTCGCCGAAAACGCCGGCCGGCCGGCCAACGACCTGGTTGGCGTTGGCATCGATCCCGACCGCCGCCGCGGACGCGGCGCCGGGACGAACCGCTCCGGCCGCTTCGAGCCGCTCGCCCGCGAGCTGGTCGACGACGGCTGGGAGTCGCTGGACGCGCTGCCGCCGCTGAGAACGCAAGTTCAGGAGGAGACGGCGCGCCAGATCATCACCCGCAACCAGTCGCCGGACATCTCCTTCGACCGCTCGATCAATCCCTATCGCGGCTGCGAGCATGGCTGCGCCTACTGCTTCGCGCGGCCCACCCACGCCTATATGGGCCTGTCGCCGGGGCTCGATTTCGAGACCCGTCTGTTCGCCAAGCCGAACGCGGCGCGGCTCCTGGAAAAGGAGCTGGCCAGGCCCGGCTATCAGGTGCGCACCATGGCGATCGGCACCAATACCGATCCCTATCAGCCGATCGAGCGCCGCTACCGCATCATGCGCGAGATCCTGGAGGTGCTCGAGCGCACCAGCCATCCGGTCGGCATCGTGACGAAATCGGCGCTGGTGACGCGCGACATCGACATCCTGTCGCGCATGGCGACACGCGGCCTGGTCAAGGTGGCGCTGTCGGTGACCACGCTCGACCGCAGATTGGCGCGGGCCATGGAGCCGAGGGCGGCGACGCCGGAGCGGCGGCTGGAGGCGCTGAGGCAGCTTTCCGCCGCCGGTGTGCCGACCACGGTCATGGTGGCGCCGGTCATCCCCGCCCTCAACGAGAGCGAGATCGAGCGCATCCTCGAAGCAGCAGCAGCAGCCGGCGTGCGCGAGGCGGGCTATGTGCTGCTCCGCCTGCCGCTGGAGGTGCGCGACATCTTCAAGGAGTTCCTCGAGCGCGAATATCCCGACCGGGCCAGGCACGTCATGTCCGTCATCCGCTCGATGCGCGGCGGCAGGGACTACGACTCCGAGTGGGGCAAGCGCATGCGCGGCGACGGCCCCTATGCCTGGCAGATCGGGCGGCGCTTCGAGATGGCGGCACGGCGGCTGGGCCTCAATCGCGACAAGCTGAGGCTGCGCACCGACCTGTTCACGGCCCCGGGCGCCGCGCAGCAGCTCGACCTGTTCGGAAATCAGAAGGCCGCCTGAGCGATCCGCCGCCGGCGCTTGCGTGAGCCCGCCGCCGGCGGCACGCTCGGTCCATGCGGCCAAGCTCCACCGATTCGCCCGACGCCCCCACCGACCGCTACGAGCGGCGGGCGCAGCGGCGTGGGTGCCGTCTGGTTGCCGGCGTCGATGAGGCCGGGCGCGGTCCGCTCGCCGGGCCGGTGGTCGTTGCCGCCGTGATGTTCCCCGACCGGCGCTATCCCGACGGCCTCAACGATTCCAAGAAGCTGACGCCGGCCCAGCGCGAACGGCTCTTCGACGCGATCCTCGCGCAAGCCGTGGTGTCGATCGCCGTTGCCAGCCGGGCGCGCATCGACCGCATGAACATTCTGAGAGCCTCGCTGTGGGCCATGAGCCGCGCCGTGGCCGGCCTCTCCGACAGGCCCGATCACGTTCTGGTCGACGGCAACCAGGAGCCGCCCGGCCTTGCCTGTGCCTCACAGACCATCGTCGGCGGCGACCGCCTGTCGGTCTCGATCGCGGCCGCCTCGATCGTCGCCAAGGTGACGCGCGACCGGCTGATGACCGCCATCGGCCATGCTTTTCCCGATTACGGCTTCGAGCGCCACATGGGCTATTCGACGCCGGCCCATTTCGCGGCGTTGAAAGAGCACGGCCCCTGCCCGCACCACCGGCAGAGCTTCGCCCCGGTGCGCGCGCAGCAGCTAAATCTGGATTTCTAGGAAGAAGCGCCGGCCGCCGATCCGCAGCCGCCCACGCTCAGTTGAGCTTGGTGCGGACTTCGCCGATCGCCTTGTCGATGAGCTGAGCGCCGGCCTCGCCCCTGGTGCGGGCGGCAAGCAGCTTCTCGGCGGCGGCGATCGCCACGTCGGCCGACAGCGCCCGCACTTCCTGCAGGGCCTGGACCTCGGCCTGGGTGATCTTCTGCTCGGCCATCTTGGTGCGGCCGGCGACGTATTCTTCCATGCGCTTCTTGGCCTCGACCGACAGCGCCTCGGCCTCGCGCTTGGCCTGGTCGATGATCTCCTCGGCCTCGACCTCGGCCTCGCGCGCGCGGCGCTGGTAGTCGGCCAACAGCGCCTGGGCGTCCTCGCGCAACCGGCGCGCCTGATCGAGCTCGGCGCGGATCAAGGAGGCACGCCGGTCGAGCGCCGTCGTGATCAGCCCCGGCACCTTCATGTAGATCATGATGCCGAGAAAGATGATGAGCGAAAGGAGCGCCCAGAACGGTGCGTCAAACATCCGGCTTCCCTACTTCGCCATCGCTTCGGCAACGGCCTTGTCGGCCTCGTCGCGGCCCACCGTGGCGCCGGTGAGCGCGCTGACGATCGCCTCGGTGGCTTCCGCCGCGATGGCGCCGACGTCGGACAATGCCTTCGACTTGATCTCGCCGATGCGCGCCTCGGCGGAGGCGAGCTGCGTGTTGAGGGCGGCTTCCGCCTCGCCACGTAGTGCGTCGGAAGCGGCCTTGGCCTCCTCGCGGGCGGTCTCGGCAATGGTGAAGGCCTTGGCGCGCGCCTCGGCCAGCGCCTTGTCGTAAGCCGCCTCGGCCTCTTCCGATTCCTGCTTCAGCCGCTCGGCCGTGTCGAGGTCGCTGGCGATGCGGTCGCGGCGATCCTCGAGAATGCCGCCGATGCGCGGCAGCGCGATCTTTGCCATCAGGTAGTACATGACGACAAAGGTGATCGCCAGCCACAGGAGCTGCGCGGGAAACGTCGAGGAATTGAACGGCGGGAACGACTTCTGCTCGCCCGGCGGCTGAGCCTCGGTGCCCGATGTCGTCGCCGGCGTCGGCTGCGTTGCCTCAGCCAGCGTCATCGGCTGCCCAGTAGCGGCCATCGTTTCTTGTCCTCGACCTGTGGTCCCCGGCTCAGCCGAACAGAAGGATGAGCGCGATCAGCAGCGAGAAGATGCCGAGCGCTTCGGTGATGGCAAAGCCGAAGATCAGGTTGGAGAACTGGCCGGCCGCAGCCGCCGGGTTACGGATGGCACCGGCCAGGTAGTTGCCGAAGATGTGGCCGAGGCCGATGCCGGCGGCACCCATGCCGATGCACGCGATACCGGCGCCGATTGCCTTTGCTGCTGCAAGTTCCATGGTCGAAGCTCCTGCTGAGTAATCCTTGGGGTCGATGGGGCCAGCCGTCAGTGGCCGGGGTGAAGGGCGTCGTTCAGGTAGAGGCTGGTGAGGATGGCGAAGACGTAAGCCTGCAACGCCGCCACCAGGAATTCCAGTGCCGTCAGCGCCACCGTGGCGGCCAGCGGCAGAAGTGCGCCGAACCAGCCGAGCACGCCGAGCGAGCCCAGCGCGGTGACGAAGCCGGCAAACACCTTCAGCGTGATGTGGCCGGCCAGCATGTTGGCGAACAGACGAATCGACAGGCTGAGCGGCCGCGACAGGAACGACATCACCTCGATGACGACGATGAACGGCAGGATCACCTTGGGCACGCCGCTGGGCACGAACAGCTTGAGGAAGCCCAGCTTGTGCTTCCAGAAGCCGACGATGACCACCATCAGGATGACCACCAGGGCAAGCGCGCCGGTGATGACGATGTGCGAGGTGATGGTGAAGAAATAGGGGAACATGCCCCACAGGTTGCCGACCAGGATGAACATGAACAGCGTGAAGACGAAGGGGAAGAACTTCATCCCCTCGCTGCCGGCCGACTCGCGCAACGTGTGCGCTATGAATTCGTAGGTCATCTCGGCCGCCGACTGCCAGCGCGACGGCACCAGGCCGCGCCCGCGCGTCGACAGGATCAGGAAGGCCGAGGCGGCGACCACGGTCAGCCCCATGAACAGGGCCGAATTGGTGAACGACAGGTCGACCCCGCCGATTTCGATCGGGATGAGCTTCTGGATGTGAAACTGATGGATCGGATCGTACAAGTCAGTCCCTCGTCAACCCTTGCCGCCCTTGCCGCCGTACAGGTCGTCCGGCCCCGCCGGCCCCGGCTTCACCAGACCGGCAGACCGCATGACGGTCAGCATCCCGGCAGCAAAGCCCAGAAGCAAGAACACTATCAACCCCCAGGGAGCGGTTCCGAACAGCCGGTCGATCCCCCATCCCAGTGCCGCGCCGAGGACGACCCCCGCCACGAAATCGGCGCCCAGCCGCATCGCCACGGCATAGCCCGGCTTTTCCGGCTGCGAGTCGACGGACGACGGCATCTTGCCCTGCGCACGTCGCACGTCCAACTGGCGATCGAGATCGCGCAGCCGCCTGGACAGCCCGGTCTCCTGGTCAACCGACAGGTCCGGCTTGCCGTCCCCATCGTCCATTCGCCGCTCCTTCGCGCACCGCGAAAAGCCCCGGCTCCCCCGAAACCGCGCGCACAATAGTTAGCGCCCTAGGGCGTGTCAAGGATAGGTCAACATGACTTATCTATTTGAAACAAAATCGCTTTCTGTCTCCGTCCGAGCCTCGCGAAGCGGCCGCAGGCGGGCTTTGCCCGGCCGCATGCGGCGTGCGAAAAAGGAACCCATGGCCGATTCTGACGAAAAGCGCCGCAGCCGCGGTGCGCAGCCGCTGTCCGCGCTGGTCGGACGGGTGATCAATCCGGTCGCCCGCAAGCGCGGATTTGCCGCGGCCGACCTGATCGCGGCATGGGCCGAGGTGGTCGGCAGCGAGCTTGCCGAATGCACCCGGCCGGAGAAGATCGTGTGGCCGCGCGGCGAGGCCAACAGCGAGCTGCCCGGCGTGCTGACGCTCAAGGTGGACGGCCCGCGGGCGGTGCTCGTCCAGCACCAGCTCGGCCAGATCGTCGAGCGGGTGAACGCCTTTTTCGGCTATGCCGCGGTCGGACACGTGCGCCTTGTGCAGGCGCCGCTTGACCGGACGCCCAAGCCGGTGCGGACGGAAGAGCGGCCGCTTGCGCCCGAGGACGAAGCACGGCTGAAGACCGCCACCAGCGGGGTCGCGGACGAGGGCCTGCGCGAAGCCCTCGACAGGCTGGGGCGCGGCGTGCTCAAAGGCAACAAGCAAGCGTGATTGGACTGCGGCCAGAAACGCCGTAATTAGTCACCCGAATTGGCCGCCAGGAATGGCGGCACAGCGCCAGAATCCCTTTCCCGAGGAACAACGAACGTGAAATGGAACTCCCGGCAAATTCTCGTCCTTGTGGCGGCCGTCGTGATCATCGCCGCAGCGGCCATCTTCTTCATCACCCGCGGCGGGCAATCCACCGTCGATCTGGGCGCGGCCGGCGGTAGCGGCGGAGGCAATGCTCCGGCCGGACCGACCAAGGCCGAGCTGATGGTCGCCGGGCCGCTCGGCGACATGACCGAGGGCGATCCCAACGCCCCCAATTATGTCATCGAATATGCCTCGATGACCTGCTCGCACTGTGCCCACTTCCACAACACCGATTATCGCCCCTTCAAGGCGAAATACATCGACACCGGCAAGGTCTATTTCATCTTCCGCGAGTACCCGCTCGACCCGCTGGCGACCTCGGCGGCCATGCTGGCGCGCTGCCAGCCCAAGGACCGCTTCTTCCCCATGGTCGACCTCCTGTTCGACCAGCAGGACAACTGGGCTTTCGTGAAGGATCCCAAGACGGCCCTCATCAATCTGGTGAAACAGGCCGGAATGACCGAAGCTGACTTCACCGCTTGCTTGACGAATCAGACTATCCTCGACGGAGTGAACGCGGTGAAGGATCGCGCCTACAAGACGTTTGGCGTCGATGCGACACCGACGTTCTTCATCAACGGCGTTGAGCACCCCGGTGAGCAGACGCTTGCGGACCTCGACAAGATTCTTGGTGGCTAGGCCGGAGCACGCCCTTGTCGGGCGGTGCCCCCGGGAGCGCCGCCCGAAAATGGGAGCTGACGTTTGAAGTTCACGCGACTGCGTGTCCTCGGGTTCAAGTCGTTCGTCGAACCGACTGAATTTCCGATCGAGCCCGGCCTGACCGGCGTGGTCGGGCCGAACGGCTGCGGCAAATCCAATCTGGTCGAAGCGCTGCGCTGGGTGATGGGCGAAAGCTCGTACAAGGCCATGCGCGCCTCCGGCATGGACGACGTCATCTTCCAGGGCAGCGGCAACCGGCCGGCACGCAACACGGCGGAAGTGTCGCTGGCCGTCGATAATGCCGACCATGTGGCGCCGGCGGCGTTCAACGATGCCGACCTGCTGGAAGTGACCCGCCGCATCGAGCGCGAGGCGGGGTCGATCTATCGCATCAACGGCCGCGACGTGCGCGCCCGCGACGTGCAGCTTCTGTTTGCCGACGCGTCCACGGGCGCCCACTCGCCGGCGATCGTCGGGCAGGGCAAGATCGGCGAGCTGATCGCCGCCAAGCCGGTCGACCGCCGCGCGCTGCTCGAGGAGGCGGCCGGCATCGCCGGCCTGCACAACCGCCGCCACGAAGCGGAACTGCGCCTGAAGGGCGCCGAACAGAACCTCTCGCGCCTCGACGACGTGATCGGCGAGATCGAGCAGCAGCTCGACGGGCTGAAGCGGCAGGCGCGCCAGGCGGTGCGCTACCGGAATCTCTCGGGCGAGATTCGCCGGGCCGAGGCGACCGTGTTGCATCTCAGGGCGCTGGCCGCCAACGAGGCGCTCGGCGAGGCCGAGACGGCGCTCAGCGCGGCAACCACCGAGACCAATGAGCGCGCCGGCCAGCAGGCGGAAGCCGCCAAGAACCAGGCCGTCGCTGCGGCCCATGTGCCGGACCTGCGCGATGCCGCGGCGCGTGCCGGTGCCGCCGCGCAACGCATCACGCTTGCCGCGGAAGCGCTCAATGCCGAGGAAGCGCGCATCAGGAGCCGTCTGGCGGAGCTCGACCGCCGCCTCGCCCAGCTTGCCGACGACATCGCCCGCGAGGAGCGCATGGTCGTCGACAACAGCGCCATCATCGCCCGCCTGAACGAGGAAGAGCAGGAACTGGAAGCCGCCAATGCGGCCATGAACGAGCGCCAGGCGACCGCCGCCAGCCGACGGCGGGCCGCCGAGGCCACGGTCGGCGAAAGCGAAAGAGAGCTTGCCGCGTTGACCGGGCAGCATGCCGAGGTCATGGCGGAGCGCAGCCAGTACGAGCGGCGGTCACGCGAGGCGGCCGAGCGCGCAGCAAAGCTCAGTAGCGAGATCGACGGAGTGCAGAGCGCGCTTGCCGCGCTCGCAGGTTCCGGCGACCAGGGCGCGACGGTAGCCGAGCGGTGGCAGGTGGCGGAGAGTGCCGAGAACGGCGCCCGCGCGGCCGAGGCGACGGCCACTGCGGCCGAGCAGCACGTCGCGGCGGCGCGCGAGACACGTGGCCATGCGCGCGAGCAGCTGACGGCCGCCGAACACGCGCTCTCCAAGCTCGAGACCGAAGCGGCGACGCTCGCCGCGATCCTTGCCTCCAGTGCGCCCTCCGGCCACACGCCGGTGATCGATTCGGTGACCGTCGATGCCGGCTTCGAGGCGGCGCTCGGTGCTGCCTTCGGCGACGACCTCGACGCCGCCACCGACGAGGATGCGCCGGCGCGCTGGCGCCGGATCGACGCCACGGCCGAGGATGGCGCCTTGCCGGAAGGGATCGAATCGCTCGCCGCTCACGTGCGCGCACCGGCGGTTCTCAGCCGTCGCCTGGCGCTCACCGGCCTTGCCGAGCGCGCCGACGGGGCGCGCCTGCAGAGCCTGCTCAGGCCCGGCCAGCGTCTGGTCAGCCGCGAAGGCGACCTGTGGCGCTGGGACGGCTATGTGGCTCAGGCCGATGCGCCGCGCGCCGCTGCCCAGAGGCTGGCGAGCCGCAACCGCCTGGCCGAGCTCAATGCCGAGATCGCCCCCACCCAGGCGGTGGTCGAAGCCGGGCGCGTGGCACTGGAGCGCGCTGAAGCCGATCTCCGCGAAGCGTCCGAGGCGGAGCGGCTGGCCCGCGAGGCCTTGCGCAATGCGCGTGCGGCCCTCGATACGGCCCGCCGGGCGCTCACCGATGCCGAGCGCGAGGAAAGCCGCATCGCCGCAAGGCGGAGCGGCCTCGACGAGGCGTTTGCCCGGCTGACTGCCAGTCTTGCCGAGACTGCGGCCGCCGAGGAGCAGGCGCGCGCGAGCCTCGCCGGCGCGGCCGACCCGCAGGCGCTGGCCGAGGCGCTCGCCATCCAGCGCGAAAAGGTGAACGAAGATCGCGCCGTTCTGGCGGAGGCGCGCGCCGTGGTGGAGACGCTGACCCGCGAGGCGGAAATGCGCACCGGCCGCCTGGCGGCGATCGCGGTCGAGCGGCAGACCTGGAACGAGCGGGCGGCCAACGCCCGCGACCAGATCGCGACGCTCAGCGAACGCCGCGGCGAGACCGAGACGGAACGGCAGGCGCTTGCCGACGAACCGGCGCATATCGAGGAGAAACGCAAGGCGCTGCTTTCGGAAGCCGCGGCAGCGGAGAGGGCACGCGCCGAGGCCTCCGACGCGCTCGCCGCCGGCGAGGCGGTTCTGGCCGAGGCCGACAAGATCGCACGCCTTGCCCTCGACGCGCTTGCCGAAGCCCGCGAGCAGCGCGGCCGTGCCGAGGAGCGCGTGGTCGCCGCCCGCCAGCGCGTCGCCGAAGTCGGCGAGCGCATCGCCGAGGCACTGAACTGCACCCCGGCTGAGGTCTTTGCCGAGACCGGCCTCAAGGACGGTGCGGACCTCCCCGAACTCGCCAATATCGAGGCGCGGCTGGAGCGCTACCGCGCCGAGCGCGAGCGCCTGGGCGCGGTGAACCTCAGAGCCGAGGCGGAAGCGGCGGAGCTTGCCGAGCGGCGCGATGCGCTGACCGGCGAGCGCGACGATCTGATCGCCGCCATTCACCGCCTGCGCCAGGGCATTTCCAGCCTCAACCGCGAGGGCCGCGAGCGCCTGATGGCCGCCTTCGAAACGGTCAACGGGCACTTCCAGCGTCTGTTCACCCATCTCTTCGGCGGCGGCACGGCCGAGCTGCAGCTCACCGAATTGGACGATCCGCTGGAAGCGGGCCTGGAGATCGTGGCGCGCCCGCCGGGCAAGAAGCCGCAGATCATGACCCTGCTCTCCGGCGGCGAACAGGCGCTCACGGCGCTGTCGCTGATCTTCGCCGTCTTCCTCACCAACCCGGCGCCGATCTGCGTGCTCGACGAGGTCGACGCGCCGCTCGACGATGCCAACGTCGTGCGCTTCTGCAACCTGCTGGAAGAGATGCGGAACTCCACCGACACGCGCTTCATCACCATCACGCACAACCCGATCACCATGGCGCGCATGAACCGGCTGTTCGGCGTCACCATGGCCGAGCGCGGTGTCTCGCAGCTCGTCTCGGTCGACCTCGAAACGGCCGAGAGCTACCGCGAAGCCGGGTAGGCCGCAGCCGGGCGGAGCGCGGGGCGGAACAGCCAGCAGGGTGGGTTAGGCGCGCAAGCGCCGTAACCCACCATCCGGACGGACCCTCTCGGTGGGTTACGCGCCGGAGCCCGCGCCCGGACAGCGCGGAGCGCTGATCCGGGTGGCGCTAACCCGCACTACGAATGCGCCTTCAAAAGAAATCTATCCCCCTCTCCAGAACCGCCCCCATATTGATCGACATCCTCGCTCGATGAGGGGGCGCCGTCCGGAGGCGTTCGTTCGGTGGAGCGGGGTGCGGTGTCCGTCCTGTCGTTTCGCAAACGGGAGGGCGGAGCTCGGAAGCCCGTCGACGGAGGAGAATGCACGTGTGCCTCCGTGCGCCAAAGCCCTGAAATGGTGCAGCGCTAAAGGCGGGCAGAGGTCAGCCACCGGTGAGACCGGCCCGGGAAACCGAGGCCCCGGCACCGTGGCGGTTTCGGGCGGCCTATGTGCCAGCCCTGCCTCTGCCAACCCAGACGGGGCCTCGCTTAAATCCCGCGGCGGGCGCTCGGTGAGCGCCACCAATCGGACTACCCGACGCGGCACTCATCGACGCCCGCCACCCCCTCATCGTGAGGGGCGCGTTCTTTGAAAGGTCAAGCCTCGGGGCCAATCGCTCGCGAGATCGGGAGAGTTTGTCTCAACTTCCGTCTATTCCCGCGAAAGCGGGAACCCAGGGCGGCGTTGCCAACTGGCACGTCTCGCCTGGATGCCCGGCCGGAGCCGGGCATGAACGGAGTCTGTTGCAGTGCCATGCCTCACACACCTGCGTCATGCCGGCGGCGCGGAAAGCACCTGCTCTTGCATTTCGCGGCTGCCTGTTCCATCTCAGCAACCGCCGAACCGACAGGAGAGACCGATGAACAAGATCGCGACGAATGCCTTCGCCCGCGTCCCTTCTCTCGTCCCGGTCTCTCGCCATGCCCTCGATTTCCGCGCCCATCGTCGCGCTTCGTGCCGTCACGCTCGCAACGCCTGACGGCCGGCCGCTTCTCGAAAATCTCGATCTCGTCTTCGGCGCCGACCGCACCGGCCTTGTCGGCCGCAACGGCATCGGCAAGTCGACGCTACTCGGCGTGATTGCCGGCGAGGCAGCGCCGCATGCCGGCTCCGTCGAACGCAGCGGCAGGGTCGCGACGCTGCGCCAGAGCGTGCAGGCCGCGACCGGCGATACGCTTGCGGACCTCTTGGGGCTCCGGTCGGCGCTTGCCCGCCTCCGCCGTCTGGAGGCCGGCACCGGCTCGCTCGCCGACGCGGCGGAAGCCGACTGGACGCTCGAATCCCGCCTGGCGACGGCGCTCTCCGATGTCGGCCTTGCCGGTGTGGCAGCCGACCGGCGGCTGGCCACGCTGTCCGGCGGAGAGCGCACGCGCGCCGCGCTGGCCGCCCTCATCATCGCCGAACCGGACCTGATCCTGCTCGACGAGCCGACCAACAATCTCGATGCCGATGGGCGCGATGCCGTTGCCCGGGTGCTTGCCGGCTGGAAGAAAAGCGCCATCGTGGTCAGCCACGACCGGGCGCTGTTGCGGCAGATGGACCGCATCGTCGAGCTCACCAGCCTCGGCGCGCGCGTCTATGGCGGCGGCTATGATCTCTACGCCGCGCGAAAGCGGGAAGAGCAAGGCGCGGCCGAACGCGACCTCGACGTCGCCAAGCGCGCCGCGGCGGCGGTCGAGCGGCGCATCCAGACGGCGCGCGAGCGCAAGGCACGAAGCGATGCGCAGGGCGTACGCAGCCGCGCCAAAGGCGATCAGCCCAAGATCCTGCTCGACGCCCAGAAGGAGCGCAGCCAGCGCACGGCGGGCGGCGCCAACCAACTTGCCGATCGCCAGCGCGCCGCCGCGGCGGAAGCGTTGTCGGAGGCCGAGGCGGCGGTCGAGCGCGTCCGACTGCTCTCGGTGCATCTGCCCGCGACCGGGCTCCCCGCCGGGCGGACGGTGCTCGCCTTCACGGGCGTCGGCTTCGCCTATGCCGATGGCGAGAGGCTCTTCGCGCAAGTCGATTTCGTCATGACCGGACCCGAGCGCGTGGCACTGACCGGGCCGAACGGCACCGGCAAGTCCACCTTCCTGAGGCTCGCCAGCGGCATCGCTGAGCCAAGCTCGGGCACGGTGTCGCGGCCGGTGCCTTCGGTCATGCTCGACCAGAGCGTCGCGATCCTCGACCCCGGCGAAACCATCCTCGAGAATTTCCGTCGCCTCAACCCTGCGGCAACGCCGAACCAGGCCCACGCGGCGCTGGCGCGCTTCCTGTTCCGCAATGTGGATGCGCTGAAGCCGGTCGGCGCGCTGTCGGGCGGGGAAATGCTGCGCGCCGGGCTTGCCTGTACGCTCGGCGGCAGCCACCCTCCCCAGCTTCTCATGCTGGACGAACCGACCAACCATCTCGATCTCGAATCGATCGCCGCGATAGAAGCGGCGCTCGCCGATTTCGACGGAGCGCTGCTGGTCGCCAGCCATGACGAGGATTTTCTGGCCGCTATCGGCATTGCGCGTCGGCTCGCATTCCCGCTTGAAAGGGACCGCATGACGGCCGCCCTGCCCTGCTTGCCTGGTACGACCGCCACGCCCGCAGGCTGCCCTGGCGCGTCGGGCCGAAGGATCGCGCGCGCGGTGTGAAGCCGGACCCCTATCGGGTGTGGCTCTCCGAAATCATGCTGCAGCAGACGACGGTTGCGGCGGTGAAGCCCTATTTCGATGCCTTCCTCGCGCGCTGGCCAGACGTGGCGGCGCTCGCCCGCGCGCCGCGCGAGGAGGTGATGAAGGCCTGGGCCGGCCTCGGCTACTACGCCCGCGCGCGCAACCTCCATGCCTGTGCCGGAGCCGTCATGCGCGACCACGGCGGGCGCTTTCCCGAAACCGCCGCCGGGCTGAAGGTGCTGCCCGGCATCGGCGACTACACCGCCGCGGCCGTGGCCGCGATCGCCTTCGACGAGCCGGTGGCGGTGATCGACGGCAATATCGAGCGGGTGATCGCGCGCCTCCATGCCATCGACACACCGCTGCCAGCCGCCAAGAAGGATATCCGCGCACGCCAGCAGGCGCTGACGCCGCAAGCCCGCGCCGGCGATTATGCCCAGGCGATGATGGATCTGGGAGCCGCGATCTGCACGCCCAAGAAGCCCGCCTGCGCCCTCTGTCCGCTTGCCTCCGAGTGTGTGGCGCATGCGCGCGGTGAAGAAGAGCTCCACCCGGTCAAGGCGGAGAAAGCTGTCCGCCCGACGCGCCATGGTGCTGCCTTCGTCGCCGTCCGCAAGGACGGTGCGGTGCTGCTGCGCCGACGGCCGGACAGCGGCCTGCTCGGCGGCATGGCCGAGGTGCCCGGAAGCGATTGGGGGAATCGCGTCAGCGACAAATCTCAAACGGCGCACGCACCGATTGAGGCCGACTGGCGCCGCGTGCCCGGCACCGTCGTCCACATGTTCACGCATTTCAGACTGGAACTGAACGTGTATTGCGCGCGCGTCGACGCAATGGAACAAGCCCCATCGGGCTGCTGGTGGGCGCCGGCGAAGACACTTGCCGGCGAGGCGCTGCCGAGCGCGATGAAGAAGGTCATCGAGGCGGCGCTGCCGGGAGCGACACGACGGACACGGAACGGACAGTGAGCGTGAACGAAATTCGGCACTTCGTCTTCGACATCGGCAGGGTGCTTGTCGACTGGGACCCCGAAGTCCCCTATCGCCGGCTCATCCCCGACGAAGCCGAGCGGCGCTATTTCCTCACCCATGTCTGTACGCACGAATGGAACATTGAACAGGACCGCGGGCGCTCTTGGCGCGAGGCGGAGGACGTACTGATCGCTGAGTATCCTGAGCACGAAGCGATGATCCGCGCCTTCCGCGTGCACTGGGCGGAGATGCTGCCGCGCCACGATCCGGATACGCTGGCAATCCGCGATGCGCTGCTGAATCAGGGCCGCGACGTGACGGCGCTGACCAATTTCGCCGCCGACACGTTCGCCGAGGCGCGGGTGTTGTTTCCGTTCCTCAACACCTTCCGCGGCATCACGGTGTCGGCCGATATCGGGCTGATGAAGCCAGAGCTTGCCATCTACCGGCACCACGAGACGGCCTTCGGCCTCGACCCGGCGGCGACCCTGTTCTTCGACGACAGCCTTGCCAATATCGAAGGCGCGCGCGCCGCCGGCTGGAAGGCGGAGCAGTTTACCGGCGCGGAGAAAATGCGCGCCGATCTCGCCCGCTACGGCGTGGCAGTGGACTGACGGAGGCGGCCGCCCGGCTGACGGGCGGCAACCTCTCTCCAGGCCGTCAGCCGGTATAGCCCTGGCGCGCGGCGTTCGCCTCGCAGTCCTTCTTTGACTTGTAGCCTTCCGAGGCCGCACCGACGATGTTGCCGTTCGACGCCGTGCGGCGCCAGCGATGTTCGCCCTTCTTGTCGGTGTAGAACTCCCACTTGTCGCTGGCCACCGGACCGCGCTTCATGTTCGCCTCGCAGTCCGCCTTGGACTTGTAGCCCTCGCACGCGGCGCCGACGATCTGGCCGTTCGATGCCTTGCGGCGCCAGCGGTACTCGCCCTTCTTGTCGGTATAGACCTCGAAGGTGTCCGTCTCTCCTGCCATCCTGTTCCGTCCCATACTGTTGCTTCGACTCGGGCCGCACCGAATACGCCCCACGGTTACAATGAAACCGGAACGGCAACCGGGCAAGTGAACGCGATCACTGGCTCAATCGAGCCAGACCGGATTGGTCCATGCCACGCGGCCGGCAGCGTCGGTCACCATGAGGCGGAACCAGTCGCCGGCGAAGCGATCAAGCGGCAGGCTCGCCCGGGTCATCTGCCGACCGGCGACATTCACCGCGCGGCTGCCGCGCCCGACGACCGCGACGTTGACCGCCGGCGAGCAGTCGACGTGGGCCTCGCCGCCTTCGACGGCGAAGGCGTGGATGAGCGGCCCCTGGCTGGAATAGAAGGCGCCGGCCTTCATGGCGGAGAGAAGTGCATCGGGCTCGTTCGCTTCGGCCTTCACCACCATCCAGCCGCCGAAGCCGTCATCGACCCTGAAATGGGCGTCGTCGGCGGCATAGGCGGTCAGGCGATGGCCCTGGTTGAGAAGCAGGTCGAGCAGATAGGTTCCGTCGGCGCGGGCGCATTCCAGTTCACAACCGCGATTGTAGATTTCGACCGCATGGGCATGGGGAACCATCGCGAGGCCGTCCTCGGCCGTCAGGCTCGACCACTGCGGATGAGCGATACCGATGAAGGCGCCGGCCGCCCTTGCTCGTGCGGCAAGCTCGACGCCGGTTTCGGTTTCGCTGGTCGGCGCGAAGTCATCGGGCAGGCCGGCGGCCAGAACGTGCCAGATCTCGCCCTGGCTGTTCATCGGCGCATGAATCTCGGCGCCGAGGATGGTGGTGAAGCTGTTGGTGCGGAACGGTCGCGTGTCGGCAATAGGGAAGCCGAACCGCGACAGGAAATGATCCGACAGGCAGAGGAAGTCGTAGCCGGCCTGGCGATAGAGCCGGCAGACCTCCGCCGGCGCGAGCGCACCGTCGGAAAGGGTGGAGTGCGTGTGGATGTTGCCCCGCCAGAAGCGGCCGGGCGCTGTGAAAGCGCGTGTGCCCATGAGCGTCACTTGTTGCCGACATCGAAGACATGACGATGACGCTACGACGCCGGTTCAGGTCAAGTGGGCAGGTGGGTGGGACGGCTATGCCCCGGCGCTGTGCAGGACGCGCCGCGCCACCGCCCTGACGTCGTCGATGGGCGCGCGCACGCCGTCGACGATGGTATGCCAGAAGGTCCAGCCGTTGCAGGCTTCCAGCCCCTGCACCAGTGCCCCTATGCGATGGATCGACCCGGTGTGGTCGCCAACCCGCACGGTGCCGTCGGCACGCACCTCGGCCTCAACGCGCGAGCGCGCATCGGTCAGGATGGTGCCGGGCGTGATCAGGCCGGCCTCGACCAGCGAGCCGAAGGGGACGCGCGGCTCGTTGCGTTTTCCCGCGCTGACCGCGATCGCCGTTTCCGGCGCCGGCTCGACGGCGTCGATGCGGGCGTGGGCGGCGGCAATGTAGTCGTCCTCACGCTCGATGCCGACGAAATGGCGGCCGAGCCGCTTGGCGACGGCGCCGGTGGTGCCGGTGCCGAAGAACGGGTCGAGCACGACGTCGCCAGGCTTGGAATTGGCGAGCAGGAGGCGGTGCAGAAGCGCCTCCGGCTTCTGGGTGGGATGGGCCTTGTGCCCGTCCTCGTCCTTCAGCCGCTCTCCTCCCGTGCAGATCGGGAACAGCCAGTCGGAGCGCATCTGGGTGCCGTCATTGGCTTCCTTGAGCGCGTGGTAGTTGAACGTGTAGCCCTTGGCGTTGGCGTCGCGGCTGGCCCAGATCAGCGTCTCATGGGCATTGGTGAAGCGCCGGCCGCGGAAGTTCGGCATCGGGTTGGTCTTGCGCCAGACGATGTCGTTGAGGATCCAGAAGCCGAGATCCTGGAGGATGGCGCCGACGCGGAAGATGTTGTGGTAGGAGCCGATCACCCACAGGGCGCCGTTCGGCTTCAGAACCCGGCGGCAGGCGTAGAGCCAGGCACGGGTGAAATCGTCATAGGCCGAGAAGCTGGCGAACTTGTCCCAATCGTCGTCGACGGCATCGACCTCGGACTGGTCCGGCCGCGTCAGGCGCCCCTCGAGCTGCAGGTTGTAGGGCGGATCGGCGAAGATCAGGTCCACCGAGGCGGCCGGAAGCTTCTCCAGTTCGGTAATGCAGTCGCCCTTCAGAATCGTATCGAGCCAGGGAGCCTCGTCCCTGGCGACGGTCTGCAACGCACCCATGACCACCCCAACGCAACACAACCAAGCCACGCGTCCCTCGCGCGGCGGAACTCCCCGGAATCTTGTGCGTGTAGGGTTAATCCTGGGTTAGGCGGCATGGTTAAGCGACGGTAAAGACCGCGCATGGGCGCAAAGCCGCCATGCCGCAGCGCCCCTTCCGTGTCGTGGCCGGTCGCGCTACACAGACGCCGTCGGCAATCCTCCCCCCTCCCCGGCCGGCAGACGGAAGTCCAGATGCTCTATGTGTTCGATTGCGACGGCGTCCTCATCGATTCCGAGATCATCGCCTCCACCGTCGATTCGGAGTTCCTCGCCAAATTCGGCTATGAGATCACGCCGCAGGAAGTGAACATCCGGTTCGCCGGCCTCACCGGCAGGGCGATCGGCGACGTCGTGGAAACGGAGATCGGCCACAAGCTGCCCGACGATTTCTTCGAGAACGTCCAGGAAGAGATCGACCGGCGGCTGGCCCGCAGCCTCAAGCCCGTGTTCGGCGTCAGCGAGTTGCTCGACCGGCTGGAAGGGCAGCAGGTGTGCGTGTGCTCCAACTCGTCGATGAAGCGGTTGAAGCTGTCGCTGGAGAAGACTCGACTTGTGGGACCGCTTCATGCCGCACATCTATTCGGCGACCGAGGTCGGCGACCTGCAGCCGAAGCCGGCCCCCAATGTCTATCGCCATGCCATGGCCGAATTCGGCAGCGATCCACGCGATACCGTGGTTCTGGAGGATACGGTGTTCGGCGTGGCGGCGGCCAAGGCCGCCGGCGCGCGGGTGATCGGTTTCACCGGCGGCGCCCATACCTGGCCCGGCCATGCCGACCTGCTGACCGATGCCGGCGCCGAGACGGTGATCAACCGGCTTGCCGACCTGCCGGCGATGGCCGAGGCCCTGCTCGCCTGGGAGGGAATGCCGGACTGACCTGCGGCATTCTACCGCAACCACTCGTTTACCAGGCTAGCTAGCACAGATTTCACGTTCCTGCCGTATTAGGCACGGAATGGTCCACGCGCCTGTCGAGTCCGTTCTTCCGCCAACCCGCATGCTGTCGCATACCGCGCCGCTTCCCGCGCCGCCGCCCGCCATGTCAATCGATCGCGCCACTGCAAACGAACCAGCGCGGCTTCTGCCGCATCTGCGCCTCGCGGTGCCCGACCGGCTGCGTGCGCTGGTGCGCGGCAGCGAGGTGTGGCTGGTGGTCCTGGCGGCGATCGTCGGGCTCATCGCCGGCTGCGTCGTCGCGATCATGAACCTGAGCGTCGGCATCCTGCACCGCCTGCTCTTCGGGATCGCCGCTGGAGACCGACTCTCCGCAGTCGAATCCCTGCCGTCGCACATCGGATTCGTGATCCCCGTGATCGGCGGGCTGATCATGGCGGCCGGCGGCGTGGCGCTGGCGCGGGCGCACTTCAAACGGCCGGTCGACCCGATCGAGGCTAATGCGCTCCACGGCGGCCACATGTCGATCCGCGACAGCCTGATCGTGGCGCTGCAGACCATCGTCTCCAATGGCTTCGGCGCATCGGTCGGCCTCGAGGCCGGCTACTCGCAGATGGTTGCGGGCATCGCCTCGCGGCTGGGCATCAACTTCCGCCTGCGCCGCGCCGATCTGCGCATGCTGGTCGGTTGCGGCGCGGCGAGCGCCATCGCCGCCGCCTTCAACGCGCCGCTGACCGGCGCCTTCTACGGCTTCGAGCTGATCATCGGGACCTATACGGCATCCGCCCTGGCGCCGGTGCTGACCGCCTCCATCGTCGGCATTCTGGTCACGCGCGTGCTCGGCCACGGGGCCTATTCGATCACGGTCGGACCGTTGTCGGCGTTCCACGGCTCGGACCTGCCGATCCTGCTCCTGCTGGCGCTCATCTGCGGCGGCATCGGCATCCTGATCATGCGTGGCGTCACCCTGACGGAACTCGCCTTCCGCCATTCACACATCCCGCGCGTCGTCCATCCGATCCTCGGCGGCCTGATCGTTGGCGGCTTCGCGCTGGTCTCCCCGCACGTGCTGTCTTCCGGTCACGGCGCGATCAAGCTGATGCTCGATTCGACGCTGCCGGCGATCGCACCGTTGGCCCTGCTGCTCGTCCTCAAGGCCAGCGCCTCGGCGGTGTCGCTCGGCTCCGGCTTCCGCGGCGGCCTGTTCTTTGCCTCACTCTTCATCGGCGCGCTGACCGGCAAGCTGTTCGCCGCGGTGATGGCTGCTTTTCTGCCGGCACTGGCGCCCGACCCGCTGGTATCGACCATCGTCGGCATGAGCGCTATGGCCGTGTCGGTCATCGGCGGACCGCTGACCATGTCGTTCCTGGCCTTGGAGACCACCGGCGACGTGCCGATCACGCTGGCCGTGCTGGCGGCGGCGATCGTCGCGACGATTACGGTGCGCGAGCTGTTCGGCTATTCCTTCGCCACTTGGCGGCTGCATCTGCGCGGCGAGACCATCCGCAGCGCTCACGATGTCGGCCGCATCCGGGCGCTCAACGTCGGCAGCCTGATGCGCCGCGACGTGCGCACGGTGCTCGGCGACACGCGCCTGTCGGCCTTCCGGCGCGATTTCCCCCTCGGCTCGACCCAGCGCGTGGTGGTGGTCGATGGCGCCGAGCGCTATCTCGGCATCGCGCTGGTTCCTGAGATCCACGCGACCGAACTCAACGGCGACGGGGATTCGCGGACGATCAGCGAGTTCCTGCACTATCAGAAAGACGCGCTCGAACCGCAGCTCAACGTCAAGGACGCGATGAAGATGTTCGATGAGACTGAGAGCGAGGCGCTGGCCGTGGTCGAGACCAACGGCCGGCGGGTCATCGGCCTGTTGACCGAAGGCCACGCATTGCGTCGCTACTCCGAAGAGCTCGACCGCGCCCGCCGCGACCTGGTCGGCGAGGGGCGGTAGGGCCCTACTCCGCTGCTTCCTTCCAGGGCTGCGGCCTCTCCCATTTCAGCTTCGGCGAGCGCGCGGCGCGCGTCTCGTCGAGCCGCCGGCGCGGGGCGTATATCGGGGCTGCATGGAAGCGCTCCGCCTCGCCGCGCTTGGCGCGCATCACCAGCTCGCGCAGCGTCGCCACGAACAGGTCGAGGGTAGCCTTCGATTCCGACTCGGTCGGTTCGATCAACAGCGCGCCGTGGACGACCAGCGGGAAATACATGGTCATCGGGTGGAAGCCCTCGTCGATCATCGCCTTGGCGAAATCGAGCGTGGTGACGCCTGTGCCGTCGAGGAAGCTGTCGTCGAACAGCACCTCGTGCATGCAGATGCGGTCGCCGAAGGGCTGGCTCATCAGATCGCTGAGGCTCGCGCGCACGTAGTTGGCGTTGAGCACGGCGTCCTCCGACGCCTGACGCAGGCCATCGGCGCCGTGCGAGAGCATGTAGGCGAAGGCGCGCACATACATGCCCATCTGGCCGTGGAAGGCGGTCAGCCGGCCGAAGGGCTGCTCGTTGCCGCGCGCCTCGGCGCGCGTCTCGACCAGCACCGTCCTGCCGTCCTCCATGCGCAGGTAGGGCATGGGCGCGAAAGGCGCGAGCGCCTTGGACAGGACCACCGGGCCGGAGCCCGGCCCGCCGCCGCCATGCGGCGTCGAGAAGGTCTTGTGCAGGTTGATGTGCATGGCATCGACGCCGAGGTCGCCGGGGCGGACCTTGCCGACGATGGCATTGAAGTTGGCGCCGTCGGCATAGAAATAGGCGCCGGCCAGATGGACCGCCTCGGCGATGGCGACGATATCGCGCTCGAACAGGCCGCAGGTGTTGGGGTTGGTCAGCATGATCGCCGCCACCTCCGGCGACAGGCGCTTCGTCACCTCGGCCGGATCGACGGTGCCGTCGGCGCGGGCCGGCACGGCGACAACCGTGTAGCCGAGCAGCGCCGCAGTCGCCGGGTTGGTGCCGTGGGCCGATTCCGGCACCAGGACGACGCTGCGCTTTTCGCCGCGGGCAGCAAGCGCCGCCTTGATCGTCATCATGCCGCAGAGTTCGCCGTGCGCCCCGGCCTTGGGGCTCAAGGCGACCGCCGCCATGCCGGTCATCTCCATCAGCCAGTGCGACAATTCGCTGAGAAGATCGATGGCGCCGGGGACGGTGGACTGCGGTTGCAGCGGGTGGATGTCGGCGAAGCCGGGCAGCCGCGCCATCTTCTCGTTGAGGCGCGGATTGTGCTTCATGGTGCAGGAGCCGAGCGGATACATGCCGGCGTCGATGGCGTAGTTCTTCTGGGAGAGGCGCACATAGTGGCGCATCGTCTCCGGCTCCGAGAGGCCGGGGAGGTCGATCGGCGTGGTGCGGGCGTGACTTCCCAGCTTCCCTGTCGCGCCTGCGGCGCTCCTCGCCTCATGTTCGGGAAAATCGACGCCCGATGTCTCGTTGCGGCCGACCTCGAAGATCAGCGGCTCTTCGATCTGCAGGCCGCGATTGGCGGTGAAGGTGTCGTGGCTGGCGACGCCGGTAGCGGCGGGTGTCGTCGGACGGCCCTGATTGTCAGGCATCTCAGAGCACCTCCTTCAGCGCCGCGACGTAAGCCGCGCGGTCGGCATCGGTGTTGATCTCGGTGGCGGCGACGACCAGGAGGTCGGCAAGCTCCGGCCGCTCCGGCTCGAGGCGCGACACCGGCACGCCGGCGAGCACGCCGCGCTCAGCCAGCGCCTCGACCACGTCGGCGGCGGGCCTGGCCAACCGGACGGTGAACTCGTTGAAGAACGAGGCGTTCAAGACGCTTACGCCGGGAACTGAAGAAAGCGATTCCGCCAGCGCCACGGCATTGGCGTGGTTGAGCGCGGCAAGACGCGTCAGCCCAGCCTCGCCGAGGAGCGTCATGTGGATCGAGAAGGCGAGCGCGCAGAGCCCTGAATTGGTGCAGATATTGGAGGTCGCCTTGTCGCGGCGGATGTGCTGCTCGCGGGTGGACAGCGTGAGCACGAAGCCGCGCCGGCCTTCGGCGTCGACCGTCTCGCCGGCGAGGCGCCCGGGCATCTGGCGGATGTACTTCTGCTGGGTGGCGAAGAGGCCGACGTAAGGCCCGCCAAAGGTGAGCGGATTGCCGATCGACTGGCCTTCGCCGACGACGATATCGGCGCCTTGCGCGCCCGGCGGCTCGATGGCGCCAAAGGCAACCGCCTCGGTGAAGACGGCAACGAGCAACGCGCCGTTGGCGTGCGCCTTTTCGGCGATCGGCTTGAGGTCGATGAGCTGGCCGTAGAAGGACGGCGACTGGACCACAACGCAGGAGGTCTCGCCGTCTATTGCCGCGAGGATCGCCTCTGTCCCCGTCGGGTCCGGCGGCAGTTCGAAGACGCCGTCGCTGGAGGAGCGCGAATAGGTGCGCACCACCGAGCGGTATTGCGGATGCAGGCCGCCGGAGAGCACGGCCTTCGAGCGCTTGGTCAGCCGGTGGGCCATGAGCACCGCTTCGGCGGTCGCCGTCGAGCCGTCATACATGGAGGCGTTGGCGACCTCCATGCCAAGAAGATTGGCGACCTGGGTCTGGAACTCGAAGAGCACCTGCAGCGTGCCCTGCGAGATCTCGGGCTGATAGGGCGTGTAGCTGGTCAGGAACTCGGAGCGCTGGATGAGGTGATCGACGCTTGCCGGCACGTGATGGCGGTAGGCGCCGGCGCCGACGAAGAAGGGCACCGAACCGGCCGCGACATTCTTCGCCGCAAGAGCGCCGAGGATGCGCTCGACCTCGATCTCGCTTTTCGCCAAGGGCAGATCGACCAGGGCGTCGAGATGCTTGTCGGCGGGCACGTCGGCGAAGAGATCGTCGACGCTTCCGACGCCGATGCGGGCAAGCATCGCCGCGCGGTCGGCAACGGTGAGGGGCAGGTAGCGCATGGGCTCTTGGTCCTTCGGCGTCTAGCCGGCGATGGTGACCCGGGTCAGAAGGGAATTGGCGATGAAGCAGTCAGCATGGGCAGCATCGTGCAGGCGCTTAAGTTCGTCAGGCTCAGGCGCCTTGCCGGTAAAGACGATCCGGGGCGACAGAGTCACCTCGGATACCCAGTATTTGCCCGCCTCGTTCTTCTCCATCGCGCCGACAGCGTCGTCCTCATAGCTATCGACGACGAAGCCGCCGCGTCGGGCCAGGTCGAGGAAGGTCAGCATGTGGCACGAGGACAGCGAGGCGATCAGCGCCTCCTCCGGGTCGACTGCCGCCTCGACGGTGAAGCGGGCGGGTACGACATGGGGCGAGGCGGTGGCCGGCACTTGCGTGCCGCCGTCGAAGCGCCAGACATGGCCGCGCGTGTAGCGGCCCCTGGCGAAATCGTCGCTGTCGCTCTTCCACGAAACGGTCGCGGTGTAAGTATTTCCGCGCATGGGCGGCGGCCTCCCGTTCAGATGGTTTCGAGGAAGGCCGTGTAGGCGTCGGCATCCATGAGGGCGTCGATGTCGGCGGCGTTGTCAGGCTTCAGCTTGATGATCCAACCGGTGTCTTCGGGCGATTCGTTCACCGCGCCGGGGCTGTCGGAAAGCGCCTGGTTGACGGCGACCACCTCGCCGGCCACCGGCGAAAATATCTCGCTCGCCGCCTTGACCGATTCCACCACCGCCGCCTCGGCGCCCTTGGCGAGCTTCTTGCCGACATCCGGCAGCTCGACGAAGACGATATCGCCGAGCTGTTCCTGGGCGTGGTCGGAAATGCCGATCAGGGCGACATCGCCCTCAAGGCGGATCCATTCGTGTTCTTTGGTGTAGCGGATAGCCATCGGATTACCTCATCAGGAAACAGGCTTGCGGTGATAACGGTGGGGAACGAATGGCAGCGGCACGACGGTCGCGGCGACCTCCTTGCCGCGCACCATGAGATTGACTGGCGTGCCAGGTTCGGCTGCGCCGGCGGCGACATAGCCCATGGCGATCGGCCCTTCGACGGTGGCGCCGAAACCGCCGGAGGTGACGATGCCGACCGTCCGGCCCTCGGCGTCGCGGATCTCAGTGCCCTCGCGGGCCGGCGTCTTGCCGGTCGGCTTGACGCCGACGCGACGGCGCACCGGACCCTGGGCGAGTTCGCGCAGGATGCGTTCGGCACCCGGGAAATCACCGCGCTCGCGGCGGCGCTTGGAGACGGCAAAGGCGAGGTCGGCCTCGACTGGCGAGGTGGTCGCATCGAGGTCGTGGCCGTTGAGCGGCAGCCCGGCCTCGAGGCGCAGCGAATCGCGGGCGCCGAGGCCAACGGGCTTGACCCGGTCATCGGCGGTGAGCCGGTCCCAGAGCGCGCCGGCTTCAGCGGCCGGAACCAGAATCTCGAAACCGTCCTCGCCGGTATAGCCGGAGCGCGAGACGGTGAGCATGCCGCCTTGCCAGTCGAACAGGCCGTATTTCATGAAGCCGAGTTCAATCACGCCCGGCACCAGGGCGGCCATGACGGCCGCCGCCTCGGGCCCCTGCAGGGCGATGAGGCCGCCGTCATCGGCGCGCTTGAGCGTGGCAAGCGTCCCCGCGGCTTTCTGGATCAGCTCGAAATCGCCGTCCTTGGTGCCGGCATTGACGACGATATAGAGCGTCCCGGCGGCAGCCGGATCGGAAGGCCGGGCAACCATCAGGTCGTCGATGACACCGCCGGCCTGGTTGAGGAGCAGCGTGTAGCGGATCTGGCCGGGCTTGAGGCCGGCGAGGTCGCCGGTGGTGAGCGGCTCCAGCACGGCGGCGACGGCCTTGTGGTCGGCCTCCGCATCGCCGCTCGGCGCGTTGAGCGACAAGTGACACGGCCCCATGTGCGACACGTCGAAGAGGCCGGCATGGGTGCGCGTCCATTTGTGCTCGGCGATGATGCCGCTCGGATACTGGACGGGCATGGCATAGCCGCCGAACGGCACCATGCGGGCGCTCAGGGCGCGATGGCGCTCTGCCAGGACGGTCTCACTGAGGACTTCTGCAAGGGCCGGTTCAGCCACGGGACGATCCTTCGACAGCGGTGGACACGCGGTAGCGGGCTTCTTCCCGTCCGCGCCCCCTCTGTCTTCGGACCTGAGAGATTCCTGCCGGTCTTCGCGCCCGCTTTCTGAAAGCCAGCGCCTGCAGCAGTTACTCCGTCGGTGAGCAGGCGCATGTCTCACCTGCTGCTTTCCAGAGTGTCGCCGACCGTCCGGTCCTTCGGCCTGAGAGTTTCCGGGGCGGTTGCTCCTTCGGCGCCGGGCCGCGGTCAGCGGTCCGGTCTCTCCCGGGCGGTCGTTAAATCCCGCCGCTTACCAGAAGCGAAGGGTTGCCGGAACGCGACTCCATCCCAGCTAGAGTCATCCTAAGGCGACAGGCCGCCGAGTCAATCAGGTGCCGGCTTTGCCTTTGTTCTTTCCGTCGTCGAAACCGACATAGACGATCAGATCGCGATCGTCCGGGGCGACCTTGGCCGTCACCTGGTCGAAGACCTGGCTGTAATCGACCGAGAACTCCGGCGCCGTGAGCGAGACCTTGATCGGATACGCCTTCGAAAACAGCACGGTGTTGTCGTGCTGCCGCGCCACGGCGATGCGTATCGGCATGGTGACCGTGCCGGCGCCGCCTTTCGGCCCGGCCAGAATCCGCCCGGCAACCCCCACCTTGATGGACAGCGTGGTGGCATCGAGCGTGTGGCATTCGCGCGCCGTCTTGGTGATCGAGCCCTGCACCTGGACGAAGGCGGCATCGCCGTCGTGGCCGCGCTCGTAAATGATCAGCGATTCCGTGCCGGGCAGCACCTGTACCGGCGGACAATAGCCGGATTTAAGGAAGAAGTTGGGGTCGTACTTGTTGCTCTGCACCGTGGCTACGCCGGCATTGGGATTGCTGCCGCCGAAGAGACCGGCAAATCCGCCGCCACCGCCCGAGCTGCCGCCGCTGCTGGCACAGGCGGCAAGCAGAAGCGAAGCGGCGATCGTGGCGACAATTCCCAGAAAACGAGGCATGTGCCCCCCGGCAAACGCAGAAATTTGAGGCCGCATCGGCACTTCCTCACAACTGAATGCGGCGTTTCTATAGCAGTGGGGCACGGCCTTGGCGACTGGTCCGGGGCCTGCCAGCCTTTCCCTTGCCGCGCCAGCCCCCGGTCGTTACCTTCGCCCGATGAGATATACCGACCCGCCCTACCCTGAACATGGCTGAAGACGCAGCCCGGCGATGAAATATGTGAGTACGCGGGGACGAGCCCCAGCATCTGGTTTCTCCGACGTTCTGCTGGCAGGCCTTGCCGGCGACGGCGGTCTGTTTGTGCCCGAAACCTGGCCGGTGCTGGCGCCCGCGGACATCGCGGCGCTGGCTGGGCAACCCTATGCCGAGGTCGCTTTCCGGGTGATCCGCCCGTTCGTCGGCGGCGAGATCGCCGACGAGACGCTCAGGGCCATGTGCGTGTCGGCCTATGCCACCTTCCGCCATCCGGCGGTGGTGCCGCTCACCCAGGTCGGCCCCGGCGAGTGGATGCTTGAGCTGTTTCACGGGCCGACGCTTGCCTTCAAGGACGTCGCCATGCAGCTCCTGGCGCGGCTGATGGATCACGTGCTCGCAGAGCGCGGCAGCCGGGTGACCATCATCGGCGCCACCTCCGGCGATACCGGCGCGGCGGCGATCGAGGCGTTCCGCGGCCGCGACAATGCCGACGTCTTCATTCTCTTTCCCGAGGGACGGGTGTCGCCGATTCAGCAGCGGCAGATGACCACGGTTGCGGCGGACAATATCCACGCCATCGCGGTCAAGGGCACTTTCGACGACTGCCAGGCGCTGGTGAAGGGGCTGTTCGGCAACGCCAAGCTGCGCCAGCGGCTGGCGCTTGCCGGCATCAACTCGATCAACTGGGCGCGCATTCTCGGCCAGATCGTCTATTACTTCACCGCTTCGGTGGCGCTCGGCGGGCCGGCGCGGCCGGTGGCCTTCACCGTGCCCACCGGCAATTTCGGCGACATCTTCGCCGGCTACGCCGCCAAGCGCATGGGGCTGCCGATCGAGCGGCTGGTGATCGCCACCAATGTCAACGACATCCTGGCGCGGACACTCGCCAGCGGCCGCTACGAGGTGCGTGAGGTTCATGCGACCACATCGCCGTCGATGGACATCCAGGTCTCATCCAATTTCGAGCGGCTGCTGTTCGAGGCCTATGGACGGGATGCGGCGGAAGTCGAGGGGCTGATGCAGCGGCTGGCGCAGAGCCGCGCCTTCGACATTCAGCCAGAGCCGCTGGAACGCATCCGTGCCGACTTCTCCGCCGGCCGTGCCGACGAGGCCGAGGGCGCCGCGATCATGCGCGAGATCCACACGGCGACCGACAGACTGCCCGATCCGCATACCGCAATCGCACTTGCCGTCAGCCGCCGCTTCGTCGATCCGGCGGTGCCGATGGTGACGCTGGCCACCGCCCACCCGGCCAAGTTTCCCGACGCCGTTGCCGCGGCGACCGGTGTCCACCCCGCTTTACCGGATGCGCTGAGCGGCATCCTCGGCAAGCCTGAGCGCTACGCGACACTCGCCGACGACGCCCGGGCGATCGAGGACTACATCGCAGCCCGCAGCCGGGCCACTTCTCAAGAGAGTTTGACACTATGACCGTTCGCCAGTCGCGTCTCGAGTCCGGCCTCACGGTCATCAGTCACCCCATGGACGAGCTTGAGAGCGCTGCGCTCGGCGTCTGGGTCGGCGCCGGCTCGCGCTCCGAGGAGGAGCATGAGCACGGCCTCTCCCATCTACTCGAGCACATGGCGTTCAAGGGCACGCGAAAGCGCTCGGCGCTCGACATCGCCGAGGAGATCGAAGCGGTCGGCGGCGAGGTGAACGCCGCCACCAGCGTCGAAACCACCTCCTACTACGCCCGCATCCTCAAGAACGACGTGCCGCTGGCCCTCGATATCCTGGCCGACATCCTGCAGAACTCGGCCTTCGATCAGAAGGAGCTGGCGCGCGAACAGCACGTCATCGTGCAGGAGATCGGCGCCGCGCTGGATACGCCCGACGACCGCGTCTTCGACCTGTTCACCGAAGCCGCCTACCCCTCCCAGCCGATCGGGCGCACCATCCTCGGTACGCCCGAGACGGTGCGCGCCGCCGGCTCGCCGATGCTCGATGCCTATCTCGGCCGCCACTATCGCGGACCGGGCATGGTGCTGGCCGCGGCGGGCGCGCTGGACCACGACAGGCTGGTCGAGCTTGCCGGCGAACACTTCGCACCGCTCGGCCGCGATCCCGGTCCGGCTCCGGTGCCGGCGGTCTACAAGGGCGGCGATCTGCGCCAATCCCGCGACCTGATGGAGACGCAGATCATCGTCGGCTTCGAGGGCCGTCCCTACACCTCGGAGGGCTTCTACGCCGCGCAGGTGCTTTCCGCCGTGCTCGGCGGCGGAATGTCGTCGCGCCTCTTCCAGGAAGTGCGCGAGCGGCGTGGGCTCTGCTACTCGATCTATGCCTTCCACTGGAGCTTCTCCGACTCCGGCATGCTGGGCGTTCACGCGGCCGCCGGCCCGAGCGACGTCGGCGAGCTGATGCCGGTGATCCTGGGCGAACTGGAACGCGCTGCGCACGACATCGGCGAGACCGAACTCATGCGCGCCAAGGCGCAGCTGCGCGCGGGGCTGCTGATGACGCTGGAAAATCCGGCGGCGCGCGCCGGCCAGCTGGCCCGCCAGATTCTCCTCTTCGGCCGCCACATCCCGGTCGCCGAACTGGCGAAGCGCATCGACGCGATCACGGTCGAAGACATTCGCAAGCTGACCGGGGACATCCTTACCGGCAGCCGGCCGACGCTGGCTGCGGTGGGTCCGCTCGACGGGTTGATGAGCGCCGAGAAGGTTGCAGAGCATTTCGGTGCGCGTTTGAGTGCGTGAGGCGGCGGCAAATGGCATTCCTGCGCTCGATATCGACCAATAACGTGCCGCCGGTCCTGCGCGGGGACCGGGTCATGATGCGCACGCCGGTCCTCGGCGACTACCCACAATGGGCCAAGCTGCGCGAGGAGAGCCGCGCCTTCCTTGCCCCGTGGGAGCCGATCTGGCCGGCCGACGATCTCACCAAGTTGGCCTTCCGCCGGCGCCTGAGACGCTACCAGCGCGAAATCCGCAACGGCACCGGCTACCCGTTTTTCGTGTTTTCGCCCGACGGCGACACCCTTCTCGGCGGGCTCACCCTTTCCCAGGTCCAGCGCGGCGTCACCCAGTCGGTGGTGCTCGGCTATTGGATGGGCGAAACCCATGCCGGCAAGGGGCTGATGACCAGCGCCGTCAAGGCCGTCAGCCAGTTCGTCTTCGACACGCTGCACCTCAACCGGATCGAGGCCGCCTGCCTGCCCCACAACGCCGCCTCGATCCGCCTCCTCGAAAAGGTCGGATTCGCCCGCGAGGGTTACGCGCGCAAGTATCTGTGCATCGACGGCCGTTGGCAGGACCACCTGCTTTTCGGCATGGTTCGTGACGACCGCCGGCCTTAGCCGGGGCCGGGGTGGGACCGGACTTGGGGGGCAGGTTCCGCTTGCCCGACCGGCGGGATCAACTTAGTAGTCAACGCGTTGCTTCAGGCCCTGGAGGATCGGTTGCAGTTCGCGCGTCGTATCGCGGTCCTCGTTCTCACGCTGCTGAGCTTGTCTGCCGTGTCGGTACCCGCCGACGCGCTGGAGGCCGTGTCAGTGCCGCTCGACGGTCGGACCCTCGACCTGACCCGCGCCATCCAGCTCTACCGCCAGCAGGACGACCGCATCCAGGTTTCGACCGCGCCTGGCGCCGACGGCATCGTCCGGCGCATCGAGGTCAAGGCACGCGAGGCCAACGGCGGCACCTCGTTCTGGGCGGTGTTTGCGCTCGCCAACAACGGCGACGAGCAGATCGACCGCCTGCTGGTGGCGCCGCATTTCCGGCTGGCCGGCTCCGGCCTGTTCTGGCCCGATCTCGGCGCCTCGCGCATCGCCTCGATCACGCCCAGCCAGGGCTTCGCCCCCGACCGCCAGCCGAGCCAGGAGGCGGACGTCTTCCGCATCACCCTCGACCCCGGTTCGGTGGTCACCTTCGTGGCCGAGCTGAGGACGCTCGACCTGCCGCAGCTCTATCTGTGGGACAGCGACGCCTACAAGGACTCGGTCAACAGCTACACTCTCTATCGCGGCATCGTGCTCGGCATCTCCGGCCTGCTGGCGCTGTTCATGACCATCGTCTTCGTCGTCAAGGGCACGGCCATGTTCCCGGCCACGGCGGCGCTGGCCTGGTCGGTGCTGGTCTATCTGTGCATCGACTTCGGCTTCTGGAACCGGGTGATCAACGTCTCGCCGGGGAGCGACCAGGTGTGGCGCGCCGGTTCGGAAGTGTTCCTTGCCGCCTCGCTGGTCATCTTCACCTACACCTATCTCAACCTCAACCGATGGCACGTGCGCTACAGCCATCTGACCATCGGCTGGCTGATCGGCCTCGGCATCCTGCTCGGCGTATCGGTGATCGAGCCGTCGGTGGCGGCCGGAATCGCGCGCTTCTCGATCGGCTTCACCGCCATCGCCGGCTTCGGCATCATCGTCTATCTCGCCACCCACAGCTACGACCGCGCCATCATGCTGATCCCGACATGGGTGC
The DNA here is from genome assembly GCA_963750065.1 of uncultured Alphaproteobacteria bacterium. Classification (GTDB taxonomy): domain Bacteria; phylum Pseudomonadota; class Alphaproteobacteria; order Rhizobiales; family Kaistiaceae; genus CAVSRC01. The sequence continues at coordinate 364,838 of CAVVPK010000012.1, read as the reverse complement.
TGCTCTTGGTGTGGACCTTCGCGGCATGGCTGACGGTGACCGGCAATCTGGTCAACGACGTGGTTCAGCCGGCACTGGCCGGCGGGCTGGTGCTGATCGTGCTGCTCATCGGCTTCACGGTGATGCAGCACGCCTTTGCCGGCGGCGTGGTCATGCAGGGGCCGCTCGGCGACACCGAGCGCAAGGCGCTGGCGCTGACCGGCGCCGGCGACATCGTGTGGGACTGGGACGTTATCCGCGACCGTATCTATACCGGACCGGAGGCGGAGGACCTGCTCGGCCTGGCGCGCGGCACGCTGGAAGGCCCGGCCCGCGACTGGCTGGAAATCCTGCATCCCGGCGACCGCGACCGCTTTCGCACGACGCTGGACACGGCGGTGGAACTCAGGCGCGGGCGCATCCATCAGGATTTCCGTCTGCGCGCCGAGGACGGCCACTACCGCTTCTTCCACCTGAGGGCGCGTCCGGTTCTGGGAAGCGATGGCGAGGTGCTGCGCTGCGTCGGCACGCTGCTCGACGTGACCGAGGAGCGCACCTCGGAGGAGCGCCTGTTGCACGATGCGGTCCACGACAACCTGACGGGCCTGCCCAACCGGGAGCTTTTCATCGACCGCCTGCGCGCGGCGATCACCCGCACCACCACCGAAGGCGCGGCGCGGCCGTCGGTGTTTGTGCTCGACATCGACCGCTTCAAGCAGATCAACGACGGCTTCGGCGTCGCCGTCGGCGACTCGATCCTGCTCACCATCGCGCGGCGTCTGGCCCGCCTGCTCAAGCCGCAGGACACCCTGGCGCGGCTGGCCGGCGACCAGTTCGCCTTCCTGCTCATCTCCGAGAACCAGCCGGAGCGCATCGCCGGCTTCGCCGAATCGGTGCGCCGCACGCTGCGCGCGCCGATCACGCTCGGCGAGAAGGAGATATTCCTCACCGGCTCGATCGGTATCGCCATGTACGACGGCAAGCAGCAGGTGGAGGCCGAGGACCTGATCAAGGATGCCGAGATGGGCACCTTCCATGCCAAGCGGCTGGGCGGCGACCGCATCGAGGCGTTCCGGCCGGCGCTGCGCCAGCATGGCAGCGACCTGGCGACGCTGGAATTGGACCTGCGCCGGGCACTCGGCCGCGAAGAGATAAAGGTGCTCTACCAGCCGGTGGTGCGGCTGGAGGACAAGACCATCGCCGGCTTCGAGGCGCTGGTGCGCTGGGACCATCCCAAGCTCGGCCGCATCCCGCCGAGCGACTTCGTGCCACTGGCCGAACGCACGGGCCTGATCATTCCGCTCGGCCTGTTCGTTCTCGATCGCGCCGGGCGCCAGCTTGCCGAATGGCAGGAGGAGCTCGGCCGCCACGCCTCCCTCTTCGTCAGCGTCAACGTCTCGAGCCGGCAGCTTCTGCGCCACGACCTGATCAACGACGTGAAGTCGGTGCTGGTGCGCTCCAACCTGGCGCACGGCTCGCTGAAACTGGAAGTGACCGAGAGCCTGGTGATGGAGAACCCGGAATACGCCGCGCAGGTGCTGACCCGCGTGCGCGAACTGGGCGCCGGCCTGTCGCTCGACGATTTCGGCACCGGCTATTCGTCGCTCTCCTACCTGCAGCGCTTCCCCTTCGACACCATCAAGATCGACCAGACCTTCGTGCGCGGCAGCGGCGTCGGCGACCGGCGCGTGATCCTGCGCTCGATCATCTCGCTCGCCCACGACCTCAACATGGAAGTGGTCGCCGAGGGGGCGGAGTTGGAGGGCGATGCGATCGAGCTCAACGAACTCGGGGCGGATTATGTGCAGGGCTTCCTCTACGGCCAGCCGATGACAGCGGCAGAGGCGAGCAAACTGATCTTCCGTACCGCGGACGAGGACGAAGAGGAAGAACTGGCCTGATTTTCGTTTTTTGTCAGTCAGTTAAATCCCTTGGCCTGAGGTCCTGATTCAGCCTTTGCAGATGCCGTGCCTTGACACGGGCGAGCCCCCTCCCCCAAGTCCAGCCCCATGACCGTCGCCAAGCCGCCCCTCGACATCCTGCTGTGCAGCCCGCGCGGCTTCTGTGCCGGCGTCGACCGCGCCATCCAGATCGTCGAACTGGCACTGAAGAAATTCGGGGCCCCGGTCTACGTGCGCCACGAGATCGTCCATAACCGCTATGTGGTCGATGGGCTCAAGGCCAAAGGCGCGGTGTTCGTCGAGGACCTCGACGAGATTCCCGATACCGGCCAGCCGGTGGTGTTCTCGGCCCATGGCGTCGCCAAGGCGGTGCCCGAGGCAGCGCGGCTGAAGAACCTGTTCCAGCTCGACGCCACCTGCCCGCTGGTCACCAAGGTGCATCGCGAGGCCGAGATTCATTATCGCAAGGGCCGCGAGATCGTGCTCATCGGCCATGCCGGCCATCCGGAGGTGGTGGGCACCATGGGCCAGCTTCCGCCGGGCGCCATCACGCTGATCGAGACCGAGGCAGACGCGCGCGCCTTCCAGCCACAGGCGCCGGAGAAACTCGCCTACATCACCCAGACGACGCTGTCGGTGGACGATACCGCCGCGATCGTGGCGATCCTGATCGAGCGCTTCCCGGCGATGACGGCGCCGCACAAGGAAGACATCTGCTACGCCACCACCAACCGGCAGGAAGCGGTGAAGCGCATCGCGCAGGAAATCGACGCCATGATCGTCATCGGCGCACCCAACTCATCCAATTCGCAGCGCCTGCGCGAAGTGGCGACACGCGCCGGCTGCCCGCTCTCGCTTCTCGTCCAGCGCGCCAGCGATCTCGACTGGCAGCGCCTTGGCAGCGTCCGCCGCGTCGGCATCACCGCCGGCGCCTCGGCGCCGGAGGTGCTGGTCGAGGAGGTGATCGACGCCTTCGCCGCGCGCTTCGCGGTTACGGTCGAAGTGGTGACCGCGGCGGAAGAAGCGGTGGTCTTCAACCTGCCGCGGGCGCTGCGCGAAATGGCCTGAGCGGGCTGAACCCGTTGCTTCGCGCGGGCGCTCGTGTGATCAAGCGGTCAATGATCAGCGATTAGCGACTCATGGCTGTTTACACCGAAATCCCCGACGACGAATTCGACGCCTTCATGAAGAGCTACGATCTCGGGGTCGTGCTTTCCTGCAAGGGCATCGCCGAAGGCATTGAAAACTCTAATTTTCTCATCGTCGCGGAGGCCGGCCAGTTCATCCTGACGCTGTTCGAGAAGCGCGTCTCGGCGGCCGACCTGCCCTTCTTCCTGGGGCTGATGGAGCATCTGGCGGCCAAGGGCATCACCTGCCCGACGCCGGTCCACGACCGCGAGGGCAAGGCGCTCAAGCGGCTCGCCGGCCGCCCGGCGGCGATGGTGACCTTCCTCTCCGGCATGTGGGTGCGGCGGCCGCAGGCCGAGCATTGCGCCGCGGTCGGCGGAGCATTGGCGCGGCTGCATCTTGCCGGGACCGATTTTGCGATTCAGCGCCGGAACGCGCTCACTGTCGACGGCTGGCGGCCGCTCTACGCGCAGTGCGAGGGGCGTGCCGACACGGTTGCGCCGGGGCTTGCGGCCATCATCGAGGACGAACTGGACGAAGCCGATCGGGCCTGGCCGAGCGATCTGCCGCAAGGCGTCATCCACGCCGATCTGTTTCCGGACAACGTCTTCTTCCTCGGCAACCGGCTGTCGGGCCTCATCGACTTCTACTTCGCCTGCAACGACATGCTGGCCTATGACGTTGCGGTTTGCATCAACGCCTGGTGCTTCGAGGTGGACGGCTCGCTCAACGTCACCAAGGCGCGGGCGCTGCTCGCCGGCTACAGCGCCGTGCGCCCGTTCGGCGATGCCGAGATCGCAGCGCTGCCGATGCTCGCCCGCGGGGCGGCGCTGCGCTTCCTGCTGACGCGGCTCTACGACTGGCTGACGGTGCCGGCTGGCGCGCTGGTGGTGCCGAAGGACCCGCTGGAATATTACCGCAAGCTGCGCTTCCACCGCAGCGTCAGCGACGCTTCCGCCTACGGGCTCAGCCGGTGACGGGCAAGCGGATCGCGATCTGGAGCGACGGCGCCTGCTCGGGTAACCCCGGCCCCGGCGGCTGGGGCGCAGTGCTCATCTGGAACGGGCACGAGAGGGAGCTGAAGGGCGGCGAAGCGGAGACCACCAACAATCGCATGGAGTTGACCGCGGCCATCGAGGCGCTCTCGGCGCTGAAAAAGCCGAGCGCGGTCGATTTCTATACCGACTCGCAGTATCTGCGCGGCGGCGTCATGGGCTGGATCGCCGGCTGGCAGAAGAATGGCTGGAAGACCGCCGACCGCAAGCCGGTGAAGAATGTCGACCTGTGGCAGAGGCTGGACGAGCTTCGCCACAAGCACGAGGTCGAATGGCACTGGGTCAAGGGCCATGCCGGCACGCAAGGCAACGAGCGCGCCGACCAGCTGGCCCGCGAGGGCATGGCCCCGTTCAAGCCGAAAAAGAAAAAGAACAAGAAACCGACCGCCGAGGCCGGGTAACGCCCACGCTGCCGGCTTAGCCGGATCAGCTCGAGATCTGGTTCAGCATGGTCGCGGCGCCGGTCATCTGGATGCCTTTGCCGCCTTCCGGCTCGAAATTGAGCGTCTTCACCACGCCGTCCTCGACCAGCATGGAGAAGCGCTTGACGCGCGTGCCCAGGCCGACGGGGGAGAGATCGATGTCCAGGCCGAGCGCCCGGGCGTAGTCGGCGTTGCCGTCGGCGACAAAATCGAGCTTGTCCTCGGCGTTCAGCGCCTCGCCCCAGGCCTTCATGACGTGGGAGTTGTTGACCGCCATCACCACGATGCGGTCGATGCCGTTGTCATGAAACGTGGCGGCGTTGGCGATGAATTGCGGAACGTGGGCGTAATGGCAGACCGAGGTGAAAGCGCCGGGAACGCCGACAAGAATCGCTTTTTGGCCCTTGAACAGGTCGTCGACCGTCACCTCGTTGATTTCGCCTTCGCCCTTCTTGACGCGGAACGCACCCGCGGGAAGGCGATCGCCCACCTTGATCATGTCCGTCTCCGATTGAGTGGCAGTGAAGCCGCCGAAGGCAGATTTACTTCACCGCATGGCCTGCGTCGAGGGCGAGCGTCTGTTCGACGGCGCGGCCGCCAGCGGCCATGGTGATGCGGATCGTGGCGCCGGCGATCGGCGTCTTGGCACCCAGCCGGCTGAACTTCACGTCGAAGACCGCCTTGCCGCCGTCGCGGCCGACGAAGGCCGGCGCATAGGGCGCCCAGTCCTCTGGCCCCTCGACCAGAAGTTCCGGCTCGGCACCGGGCGGCACGGTCGCGGCGACGCGGAACACCGGACGGGCCTCGGTACCGCCCTGGCGGGCGATGCTGTCGACTGCAAAGACGCCGGGCTGGGGCGGACCCGGCAGGCCGGCACGCGCCGTCACCAGGATGGCCTCGGTCGCGGGGTCGTTCTCGCCCGGCGGCACGGTCAGATGCGCGGTGACCTCGTCCGGCACGCAGACCTCATCGCACACGCCGAGCTGCACGGTGAGGGCAAGCGCCACCGGCATCTTCGGGTCGGTCACTTTGGCGCGGAACGGCAAGACCACGCCGCCGACATAGACGTTGGTGACGCTGTAGCCGTCATCGACGACCTTGGGCACCGGGAAGGAGATGGCGGGCTGGTCGATGTTGTGCGATGCGGAGAAATCGAACATGGGCGCGATTCCGGCCGTGCCGGGATTGCGCCAGTAGGTCTTCCAGCCAGGCGGCAGCGCGATCTCGATGGCGCCGCGGATAATGCCGTCGGCGTCGGTTCCGGAAGCGACCAGCCGGATCCGCGTCTTCTGACCCAGTGCCCAATCGCCGGTTGCGGCGGTGGCGGGCGCAGCAAGCACCAGCACCAGGGCGGCGGGCAGAAACCAGAGGAGTGTCTTCGAGCGCATTGTGTGGGACGTTTTCCTGACGGTCTTCATGGAGCGGAACATAGTGCGCGGACCATCAACGGCCGATCAACACGGGCTGGCGGCGGTTTCATTTGTTCGTGAGGCGCATCTTGTCGCAGCCCTCCGGCGGCCGTTGTTGTCCCAGCGCCATGATCGCTGCGCACATGCAAAATCCCGCCGCCGGCATGGTTCCATCCGGTCGGGAAAGGCTCTACGCTCGTGCCCATCATGGCCACATTTCCGCACAGCGCTTCCAAAGGCCGGGGCTATCTCGACGGTCAGTTCCTCATCGCCATGCCGACGATGCAGGACAGCCGTTTTGCCCGCACGGTGGTGTTCATCTGTGCCCATTCCCCGGACGGCGCCATGGGCATCACCATCAACCAGCCGGCACCGGAAGTGACCTTCCAGGACCTGCTGGTGCAACTCGACATCATCCCGGAAGGTCCCGAGATCAGGCTGCCGCCGCCGGCGCGCCACATGCGCGTCCATCGCGGAGGACCGGTGGAGACGGGCCGCGGATTCGTGCTGCATAGCGCCGACTACTATGCCGAGAACTCAACGCTGCCGATCAGCGAGACCATCTCGTTGACCGCCACGCTGGAGATTCTGAAGGCGATCGCCGCCGGCAACGGGCCGGAGAACGCGCTCTTGGCGCTGGGCTATGCCGGCTGGGCGCCGGGCCAACTGGAAAGCGAGATCCAGGCCAATGGCTGGCTGCACTGCCCGGCCCGCTCGGACGTCATCTTCGACCCCGACCTGGAAGGCAAATACGACCATGCACTGGCGCTGATCGGCGTCGACGTGGCGCGACTTTCTGGCGAAGCCGGTCACGCCTGAGCCCGTTTCCCCGCCCGCCTCTCGCCAAGACGCTTCCACAGATAAGGCAGGTAGACCAGCGCCAGGCTGAGGGCCAAGCCGTACCAGGTGATGATGTAGCCGAGGTGGTTGTTGGGGAAGATGACCACGGTCTCGCCGCCCTGCGGCAGGCCGCCGGGGCGCGCCGGATCGAAGCGTTGGTCGATGATGTAGGGCGCGACCTCTGCCGCCGGCAGGTTCTGTGCGACGGCATAGAGCGCGGGATCGCGCGAGAACCACTGGTTCTTGGTGGCGTTGTCGGCAGGCATGAACCACGACCGGCGCCCCGGCTGGCGCAGCGGGCCGACGACGGTCGTCTGGCCCTCGACCTGGCCCTCCGGGCGCGTCGCCGGATCGACCTTGGCCGCAGGCACGAAGCCGCGGTTGACATAGACGATCCAGCCGTCGGCTGTCTCCAGGGGCGTCATGACGAAGAAGCCGGGGCCGCCGACCGGACCTTTCGGCTCGCTGAGCGTATAGAGGACGTGGATCTCGTGGCTGTTGTCGAAGCGGCCGGTGACCGTGACCGGCTGGTATTCACTTTTGCCCAGATCGAGCGTCGGCCAATCCCGCGGCCCGGGCGCCGGCACCGGTTCGGCCTTGAGCCCGGCGCTGACACGGGCGATCAGCGCCTCCTTCCAGTGCAGGCGCTGCACCTGCCAGGTGCCAAGGCCGCAGAGAATGATGAGCGCGACCAGAGCGGCTGCGGACTGCCACAACAGGCCGCCGCCCTTGCCGGCGGGTTTTGCTTGTGCCTGTGCCATACCCCGGCTCAGCTGTCGGAGATGCGGCCGAGTTCCGCCCTGTGACGATATTGCTGCGCGATCATCAGGCCCTTCAGCGGGCGCAGGAGGCCGATCGACAGGCCGAGCACCAGCGGAACGAGGATGACGGCCATCAGCCAATAGGGCGGGTTGAAGCTGAACTCGATGACCAGCGCCAGGCCGACGACGATGAATCCGACGATCATCATGATGAAGACCGCCGGGCCGTCACCGGCATCGGCGAAGTCGAATTCTAGGCCGCAATTCTGGCAGTGCGGTGCAACGGTCAGGAAGCCCTCGAACAGTCGCCCCTCGCCACAGCGCGGGCAACGCCCGTGCATGCCGACCGAGACCGGCTGTGGCGGATAGAGAGCCTTGTCCTCAGCATTCATTGCCTGTCGCCAAAGGCGCCTTTAGCCGTGATGGATCGGCGCGCCCCAGCCACCCCAGATGTAGATGCAGAAGAACAGGAAAAGCCACACCACGTCAACAAAATGCCAGTACCAGGCGGCGGCCTCGAAGCCGAAATGCTGCTTCGACGAGAAGTCGCCCTTCGCCGCGCGGATGAGGCAGACGGTCAGGAAGATGGTGCCGACGATGACGTGGAAGCCGTGGAAGCCGGTGGCCATGAAGAAGGTGGCGCCGAAGATGTTACCGGCAAAGGAGAACGGCGCGTGGGCATATTCATAGGCCTGCACCGAGGTGAAGGTGAGGCCGAGGACGACCGTCAGGATCAACCCCCAGATGAGCCCCTTGCGATCGTCATGGAGCAGCGAATGGTGCGCCCAGGTGACGGTAGTGCCCGAGGTGAGCAGGATGAGGGTGTTAAGCAGCGGCAGGTGCCAGGGGTCGAAGACCTCGATGCCCTTCGGCGGCCAGTGACCGCCGGTGAACGCCGACTTGACGATCTGGATGGTGCTGTCGGCCGACAGGCTTGAATCGAAGAAGGCCCAGAACCAGGCGACGAAGAACATCACCTCGGAGGCGATGAACAGGATCATGCCATAGCGCAGGCCAAGCGCCACAACGCTGGTGTGGAAGCCCTCGTGCGCCTCCTTGATGACGTCCCGCCACCATACCAGCATGGTGTAGAGCACGCCGATGATGCCGGGTGCGATCAGCCAGATGCTGGCGCCGTGCATGTACGAGATCGTGCCCACCGCCATGACGAAGGCCGAGATGGCACCCAGGATCGGCCACGGGCTCGGGTCGACCAGGTGGTAGGGATGCTGCTTCGCGTGCGCCTCAGCCATGATTCCAGTGCTCCCAGATCGTCCCCCGCCGCCCGGCGGAATTAACGGGCGTCAAAGCGGGCGTTCCCCCGATGTCGTCACCACCGAGGCGACGGGTTTCGGCTTAGCCGGATAGAAACTGTACGATAACGTGATGGTCGTGATGTTCTGCAGGTTGGGGTCGTCGGCATAGGCCGGATCGACAAAGAAGGTGACGCCGAGATCCGACTTCTCGCCGGGCTTGAGCGTCTGGTCGGTGAAGCAGAAGCAGGCGATCTTGTTGAAATAGGCGCCGGCAACATCGGGCGAGACGTTGAACGCGGCGGTGCCGGTCTCGGTCCTGGTCGTCCGGTTCTCGGCCTGGAAGGAAACCGTGCCGACCTCGCCGAGCTTGACCTGCACCGAGCGCTTCAGCGGGCGGAAGCTCCAGCCGAGGCCGTTGCTGATGTTGCTGTCGAAGCGCACGGTGACGACGCGATCGACGATCTTCTTCGGCGCCGCCTGCGCCACGCGCGTGGTGCCGCCATAGCCGGTCACCTGACAGAAGATGCGGTAGAGCGGCACGGCGGCAAACGACATGCCGACCATGCCGGCCGCGAACACGGCGAGCACCGCGGCGGTGAGACCGAGGTTGATGCGCCGGCGCGGCTTTGGGTTGACTGCGCCCGTCATGGTCACATCGGCGGCGTCAGCGCGTTCTGACCAAGCCGCACGAGGGTCAGAAGGAAGAACAGGACCACCAGAACGGCGAGCGCAATCGCAGTCGCGATCGCGCGGCCGCGCCGCCGCTTCTGTTGCGCCTCGGTCAGGCGCAGGCCGTCGTCGCCATCCACCGTCATCACCGTCATGCCACCAACCCGGTGAGGCCCTTCTCCGCCAGGATAACAGCGAAGAGCAGGAACAGATACAGGAGCGAGAAGGCGAACAGCCGGCGTGCCGGCAGCTTGGCGGCATCGTCGGCCGGCATGCGGAACACGGCCCAGGCGAGCCAGACGAAGACGGCGCCCAAGCCCCCGGCGATCACCGCATAGGACCAGGAGGTGACGCCGGCAAGCGGCGGCAGCACGGCTGCGGCCACCGAGAGGATGACGGCGTAGGCAAGGATGTGCCGCTTGGTCGCGGCCTCGCCGGCAACCACGGGCAGCATCGGAATGCCGGCCTTCGCGTAGTCTTCGCGCTTGTAGAGCGACAACGCCCAGAAATGCGGCGGCGTCCACAGGAAGATGATCAGGAACAGGCTGAGGCTCTCCAGCCCGACCCCGCCGGTCACCGCCGCCCAGCCGACCACCGGCGGCAACGCGCCGGCAACGCCGCCGATGACGATATTCTGCGGCGTCGAGCGCTTGAGCCACATCGTATAGACGATGACGTAGAAGGCGATGGTGAAGGCCAGCAGCCCGGCGGCAACCACGTTGGTCGCCAGCCCGAGGAAGACGACAGAACCGATGGCCAGCGGCAGGCCGAAGGCCAGCGCCTCGCCGGCCGCCAGACGGCCGGCCGGAACCGGACGCTTCATCGTGCGGCGCATCACGGCGTCGATGTCGGCGTCGTACCACATGTTGAGGGCACCCGAGGCACCGGCGCCGATCGCGATGGCCAGCAGCGCCTCGAAGCCGATCAGCGGGTTGAGGCCCACCGGGGCGACGGCCATGCCGACGAAGGCGGTGAACACCACCAACGACATCACCCGCGGCTTGAGAAGGGCGATGTAGTCGCCGACGCTACCGCCGAGCACCAGTTCGGTGCTCAGCGCGGTGTCCGCTTCACGGCTATCCGAGTACGCCACTTTGTTTGCTTCCCTGTCGCGCCTGCGGCGCGCCTTGCCTCTTGTTCAGGTCCCGGTCGCGCCTGCGGCGCGCCCCGGCTCTTGCTTGCTTCCCGGCCGGGCCGAGGGCCCGCCTCGCCTCTTGCTTGCTTCCCGGTCCGGCCTAGGGCCCGCCTCGCCGCTTGTTGCCTAGCGGATGCGCGGCAGCGTCTCCCACTGGTGGAAGGGCGGCGGCGACGACAGCATCCACTCCAGCGTGGTCGCCCCCTCGCCCCACGGATTGTCGCCGGCAGGCCGCTTCTTCGCGAAGGCCTCCCACATCGTGTAGAGGAAGATCACCACGCCGGCGGCCGCGATGTAGGAGCCGATCGAGGAGACGAAGTTCCACCCTGCGAAGGCATCAGGATAGTCGGCATAGCGGCGCGGCATGCCGGCCAGGCCGAGGAAATGCTGCGGGAAGAAGACCAGGTTGACGCCGACGAACGTCACCCAGAAGTGCACGTTGGCCAGCTTCTCGTTGTACATGTAGCCGCTCATCTTCGGGAACCAGTAGTACCAGCCCGCGAAGATGGTGAAGACGGCGCCCAGCGACAGCACGTAGTGGAAGTGGGCGACGACGAAATAGGTGTCCTGCAGCACGTAGTCGAGGCCGGCATTGGCCAGCATCACGCCAGTGACGCCGCCGACGGTGAACAGGAAGATGAAGCCTATCGCCCACAGCATCGGCGTGCGGAACTCGATCGAGCCGCCCCACATGGTGGCGATCCACGAGAACACCTTCACGCCGGTGGGCACCGCGATGACCATGGTGGCGGCGACGAAATAGGCCTGCAGGTCGAGCGACAGGCCGACGGTGTACATGTGGTGGGCCCAGACCACGAAGCCGATGAAGCCGATGGCGACCATGGCGTAGGCCATGCCCATGTAGCCGAAGACGGGCTTCTTGGAGAAGGTCGAGATGATCTGGCTGATCATGCCGAAGCCGGGCAGGATGAGGATGTACACCTCGGGGTGACCGAAGAACCAGAACAGGTGCTGGAAGAGCACCGGGTCGCCGCCCTGGTCGGGCTTGAAGAAGGCGGTGCCGAAGTTGCGGTCGGTCAACAGCATCGTGATCGCGCCCGCCAGCACCGGCAGGGCGAGCAGCAGCAGGAACGTCGTCACCAGGATCGACCACACGAACAGCGGCATCTTGTGCAGCGTCATGCCCGGGGCGCGCATGTTGAAGATGGTGGTGATGAAGTTGATCGCGCCGAGGATCGACGAGGCGCCGGCCAGATGCAGCGAAAGGATGGCGAAATCCATCGCCGGGCCGGGCTGGCCGACGGTCGACAGCGGCGGGTAGATGGTCCAGCCGCCACCAACGCCGTGGGCGCCGGGGGCGCTGGGCATGAACAGCGAGATGACCAGCAGCGCGAAGGCCGGCGGCAGCAGCCAGAACGAGATGTTGTTCATGCGCGGGAAGGCCATGTCCGGCGCGCCGATCATGATCGGCACGAACCAGTTGCCGAAGCCGCCGATCATCGCCGGCATGACCATGAAGAAGATCATGATCAGACCGTGCGCCGTGACGAAGACGTTGAACACCTCAGGATCGCCGAAGATCTGCAGGCCCGGCTCCATCAGCTCCATGCGCATGGCGACCGACAGGGCACCGCCGATGATCCCGGTGCAGATGGCGAAGATAAGGTACATCGTGCCGATGTCCTTATGGTTGGTGGAATAGACCCACCGACGCCATCCCGTAGGATGTGCATGCGCGTGCGCTTCGCTATGCGCCTGATAACCTGCGCTCGTCGCCATACCTCTCTCCTTTGATCGAGCCTTACCGGTTGCTGCGGCGGGGCCGGCTCTAGTTCTGTGCGGCCGCGACCTTGGTCGCGGGCGATGTTCCAATGGCTGCGGCGAGCTGCTTATTGGCAGCGTCGAGATCCTTCACGGCGGTCTTCGCCCAGGCGTCGAACTTGTCCTGGCTTACCGCCTCGACCGCGATCGGCATGAAGGCATGGTCGCGGCCGCAGAGCTCCGAGCACTGGCCGTAATAGACGCCCGGCTTGTCGACCCTGAACCAGGTCTCGTTCAGGCGGCCGGGGATGGCGTCGATCTTGATGCCGAACGACGGCACGGCGAAGGAGTGGATGACGTCGGCGCCGATGACCTGCATGCGCACAACCACGCCCACCGGCACGACCATCTTGTTGTCGACCGCCAGGAGGCGCGGCGTGCCGGTCGGGTTGCCGTTGGCATCGCGCAGCAGCAGCGAGTTCGAACGAGATATCGCCGTTGTCGGGATACTCGTAGGACCAGTACCACTGGCTGCCGGTCGCCTTGATGGTGAGCTCCTTGTCCTTGGCGGGATCGAAGCCGGCGATGGCGCGCGCCGGATCGTGCTCGGCGAACAGCAGTGCGAAGGAGGGAACCGCGATGCCGACCAGGATGAGGATTGGCACCACCGTCCAGATCACCTCAATCAGCGTGTTGTGCGAGGTCTTCGACGGCACCGGGTTGGCCTTGGCGTTGAAGCGCACCATGACGTAGACGAGCAGCGCCAGCACCAAGAGCACGATCAGCGTCACGACGATCAGCAGGCCGTTGTTGAAACGGTGGATCATCCCCATGATCGGCGTCACCGCCGGCTGCAGATTCATTTCCCAAGGATAGGCATTGGCCCAAGCCGGGCCGCCAAGCGCCATCAGCCCGCCACCGGCCAGCGCCATGCCCAGCGTTGCCCGCTTCAGTGCCGTTCTCACCGATTCGCTCCTTCCCAACCCGAGCTTCCCCGCTCGGCCCCTTGCCACAGCGGCCCCCCGGCCGCCGAATTTTGGCGGCTTCCCGCCGCCGATATAAAGACAACCACCCTGCCCGGCGACACGCCGGCCCGGCATGGTGATTGGAACTATGCCAAAGAAAAACCACAAGCCGGGCATTCCCGCAACGTCCTTAACTCGCCGTCCATGCGGCAAATTGCGCCTATCGCCTTCGATTTGCCGGCATTGTGGGGCTGTATGGGCAGGGGACAGCAGCCCGCTGTGATTCCTTCGGGCGGGCGTTTATTGCAAGATCGTTCGGGTCCGCCGGCGATTCGGTGGTTTTTTGCTTGCCTGTGCGCTGCCAGGCTGATGTATCGACGGCAGGATGTACGAAGACGAAGACTACGACGTAGAGCCGCGAAGAAGCCCGCTCGTCCCGATTCTGGCCGTTGTCGCCGGGGCTCTTGCCATTGCCGTTGGCGTGGTGGTGGTGCTTTTCGCTATGGGATTCTTCAGCCGCGGGACCTCGACGGTCGCCACTTCGGCGCCGCCGCCGGCTACCAGCGCCCCGGCCGCGCCTGGTGCTGAGCTGCAGCCGGCCGCCGAGACCGACGTGCCCAAGGCATCCGTCTCGGTGGCGCCGCCGGTCCAGGGCGAGCCGCCGATTCGCTCCACCCACGGCGATTGGCAGGTGCGCTGCGACACGCCGCCGGGCGCCAAGAGCGAGCAATGTGTGCTCATGCAGTTCGTCACGGCCGAGGACCGCGAGAATGTCGGCCTGACCGTGATCGTGCTCAAGACGGCCGACAAGAAGTCCCGAATCATGCGCGTGCTGGCCCCGCTCGGCGTGCTCCTGCCCTCGGGGCTGGGGCTCAAGATCGACGATGCCGATCTCGGCCGCGCCGGCTTCGTGCGCTGCCTGCCCAATGGCTGCGTCGCCGAGGTGATCCTCGAAGACAAGCTGCTCAACCAGCTCGAGACCGGCAAGACGGCGACCTTCATCATCTTCCAGACGCCGGAAGAGGGCATCGGCATCCCGATCTCGCTCAACGGCTTCGGCGAAGGCTTCAAGGCGCTGCCCTAGGCAGAGCGGCCTGACGATTGGCGGATGGCGCTGAAGGCCCTATCTGTAGGGCCAGCGCCCTCCCCCGCTCATCCCCAGGATTCGCCGCCATGACCGACCAGAAGCAAAGCATCCTCGACCGCGCCGGGCTCGACCGCGAGATCGCCCGCAAGGCTGTCGCCGACGCGCTTGCCGGCGCCGATGACGGCGAGCTCTATCTCGAGTTCGCCGAGGCCGAGAGCCTGCTGTTCGACAATGGAAGGCTGAAGGCGGCGAGCTTCGACACCAATCAGGGCTTCGGCCTGCGCGCGGTGGCCGGGGAAGCGGCGGGCTTCGCCCATTCCGGCGAGATTTCGGAAGGCGCGATCCGGCGGGCCGGCGACGCGGTGCAGGCGGTCAAGGCCGGCCACAAGGGCACTTATGCCGAGGCGCCGCGCGGCACCAACCGGGCGCTTTACGGCGATGAGAGCCCGCTCGGCAGCCCGACCTTCGCCGAGAAGGTCAAGCTCCTCGAGACCATCGACGCCTATGCGCGCGACAAGGACACGCGCGTACGCCAGGTGACCGCCTCGCTTGCCGGTTCCTATCAGGAGATCGAGATCCTGCGTGCCGACGGCAGCTTCGTGCGCGACGTCAGGCCCATGGTCAGGGTCAATGTCTCGGTGGTGGTGGGCGAAGGCGACAAGCAGGAATCCGGTTCCCACGGCATGGGCGGGCGCGAAGGCTTCGGCGCCTTCATCGCCACCGACCGGTGGCAGTTTGCGGTTGACGAGGCGCTGCGCCAGGCGCTGGTCAACCTCAACGCGGTTCCCGCCCCGGCCGGAACCTTCGACGTGGTGCTCGGCCCCGGCTGGCCGGGCATCCTGCTGCACGAGGCGGTCGGCCACGGGCTGGAAGGCGATTTCAACCGCAAGGGCGAGAGCGCCTTTGCCGGACTGATGGGCCAGCGCGTGGCGTCCCCCGGCGTCACCGTCATCGACGACGGCACGATTGCCAACCGGCGCGGCTCGCTCAGCGTCGACGACGAGGGCACGCCGACCCAGTCGACCACGCTGATCGAGGACGGCATTCTGGTCGGCTACATGCAGGACCGGCAGAACGCCCGCCTGATGGGCATGCAGCCAACCGGCAACGGCCGCCGCCAGTCCTATGCCCATGTCCCCATGCCGCGCATGACCAACACCATCATGCTTGCCGGCAAGGACGACCCCAAGGAGATCCTCGCCTCGATCAAGGACGGCATCTATGCCGTCTCCTTTGGCGGTGGCCAGGTGGACATCACCTCGGGCAAGTTCGTCTTCTCCTGCACCGAGGCCTATCGCATCCAGAACGGCGTCATCGGCGCGGCGATCAAGGGCGCGATGCTGATCGGCAACGGCCCGGATGCGCTCACCCGGGTGAAGATGATCGGCAGCGACATGCAGCTCGACCCCGGCATCGGCACCTGCGGCAAGAACGGCCAGGGCGTTCCGGTTGGCGTCGGTCAGCCGACGCTGAGGATCGACCGGCTCACCGTCGGCGGCACCGCGACCTAAGGCACATCCGGCCCGCTATCGGCGCGCCTTGCGCCAGCCGGCGGCGCGCGCCTCCGCCTCGCTGCAGAACCAGCGCTCTCCATATTGCGGGCTGATGATCGTCTCGTCGTAATGCTCCTGGCCGGGCACGTGGTAGATGCGCTCGCGCGTGTTGATGCTGATGTTGCCCTTGATGTTGCAGGCGGTGCTGCCGCTTGAATCCGAGACAAACGACTGAAGGTCAGGCAGCGCGACGTGCGTTCGACCGACGGCTAGCGGAGCGCCGAACCCGATAGCGGCCGCAATTGCCACCTGGACCGGAAAAGAGATACCGCGCTTTCCCATGTTCGGCTCCGTGCCTGCCGGCGAGGAAAGGACGAAAAAGCCGTATTTGCAACTTTAGGTTTCGCTAAAAGTAAACCAATGGTTTCCGACTGAGGCGCTTCCGGCGGCACGCGCCGTGCATCAGACGTCCGGCAGAATGGCGCCGGCCCCGGCTTTCGCCGGCATGACGACACGGTATTGTCGCTGATCCACGAGAGAATCGCCCGATGGCCGTCGATTCCAGCAGCAGTGAACTGGTAGCCGCCGTGGCGCTGCTCGGCGCCGCCGTCGTTGCCGTGCCGCTCTTCAAGCGCATCGGGCTGGGCTCGATCGTCGGCTATCTGGTCGCCGGCATTGCCATCGGCCCGTTCGGGCTGAAGCTTTTCCGCGAGCCCGACCAGATCCTCGGCGTCGCAGAATTCGGCGTTGTCCTGCTGCTCTTCGTCATCGGGCTGGAGCTGAAGCCGTCGCGGTTGTGGGCGCTACGGGCCGATATCTTCGGGCTCGGCGCGGCGCAGGTGATCGTCTGCGGCGCGCTTCTCACTGGCGCCGGTGTGCTCGCCGGCCTGGCACCGGCCGTCGCCTTCGTGGCGGCGGCGGGCGTAGCACTCTCTTCCACGGCCATCGTCATGCAGGTTCTGGAAGAGCGCGGCGAGTTGACCGAGACGCACGGCCAAAAGACCTTCGCCATCCTGCTGCTGCAGGACCTCGCCATCGTGCCGCTTTTGGCGGCTCTGGCGGTGATCGCACCGCAACATGTCGACGGCGGCTCCTCGCGCCTCACTCAGATTGCCATCGCAATCGGCGCCATCGCCGGGCTGATCGCCGTCGGACGCTACCTTCTCAACCCGCTGTTCCAGCTCTTGGCCGGAGCGCAAGCGCGCGAGATCATGGCGGCAGCGGCGCTGCTGGTGGTGCTCGGCGCGGCGCTGGCCATGCAGGCCGGCGGCCTGTCGATGGCGATGGGCGCCTTCATCGCCGGCGTGCTGCTGTCGGAATCGAGCTTCCGCCACCAGTTGGAAGCCGACATCGAGCCGTTTCGCGGCCTGCTGCTCGGCCTCTTCTTCCTCGCCGTCGGCATGTCCATCGACCTGGCGCTGATCGCGCGGCAGTGGCCGCTGGTGCTGGCGGCAGTGGCGATCTTCACCGTGGTCAAGATCGCCGGCATCTACGGTGTCGCCCGCCTGTTCCGCAACGGCCATGGCGATTCGCTGCGCCTCGCCTTTCTGCTAGCCCAGGGCGGCGAGTTCGCCTTCGTGCTTTTCACCACGGCGCAGGGGCTCGGCCTGCTCGATCCCAACGCTTCCGCCCTGCTCACCGCCGCCGTCATCGTCTCGATGGCGCTGACGCCGCTGGCGCCGATCGCGCTTCGTGCACTGCTGCCGGAGAAGCCCCAATCGCTTGACGGCATCGAGGTACCGGACGGGCTGACCGGCAGCGCGCTGGTGATCGGCTTCGGCCGCTTCGGCCAGGTTGTCAGCCAAGCGCTGCTGGCGCGCGGCATCGATGTGACGATCATCGATTCCGACACGGAGATGATCCGCGTCGCCGGCAATTTCGGCTTCAAGATCTATTACGGCGACGGTACGCGCCTCGACGTGCTGCGCGCCGCCGGCGCCGCCAGTGCCAAGATCGTTGCCGTCTGCATCGACAAGCGCGGCGATGCCGACCGCATCGTTGAACTCCTGAAGTCGGCGTGCCCGGTCGCCAAGGTGCTTGTGCGCTCCTACGACCGCGGCCACACGCTCGACCTGATCGCAGCCGGCGTCGACTATCAGGTCCGCGAGACCTTCGAATCCGCCATGGCCTTCGGCGAAGCGGCGCTGCTGGCGCTGGGCGTGCCCGAGACAGAAGCGGCGGACGTGGTGGAAGGCGTGCGCAAGCGCGACGCCGCGCGGCTGGAGCTGCAGATGGTCGACGGCATCACCGCTGGCCGCGATCTGATGCGGCACAACGTGCCGACGCCAACGCCGCTCATCCCGCCCAAGCACAAAGGCCGTCCGCTCAGCGAGGAGACGGCGGTGGTGGCGGCGGGCAGGGAAGAAGGCGAGTAGGCAGTGGTGAATGGCGGATGAGGCTGTTCCATTCACCATTCACCGTTCACGGATAGAGCCGCGTCGTCTCCCAGTGATCTCCCGCACGGCGGTATTGGACACGGTTGTGCAGGCGGAAGGGCATGTCCTTCCAGAACTCCCATTCCACCGGCGTCAGGCGATAGCCCGACCAGTAGGGCGGCCGCGGCACCGTGCCGATCGGATATTTGGCGGCATAGACGGCGACTGCCTTCTCCAGCGCGAAGCGCGATTCCAGCGGGCGCGACTGCTGGCTCGCCCAGGCGCCGAGGCGACTGGTGCGCGCCCGGCTGGCGAAATAGGCGTCGGCCTCGGCGTCGCTGACCACGGAAATGGTGCCGCGCACGCGCACTTGCCGCTTCAGGCTCTTCCAGTGGAAGAGCAGCGCCGCCCTCGGATTGGCGGCCAGTTCCCGGCCCTTGGCGCTCTCGAAATTGGTGTAGAAGACGAAGCCCTCGGCATCGTGCCCCTTGAGCAGCACCATGCGCACATTGGGCATGCCATCGCTGTCGACGGTGGCCAGCGAGAGGGCGTTCGGATCGTTGGGCTCGGACGTCTCGGCCTCGCGAAGCCATTCGGCGAAAAGCGGATTTGGATCTGCTGTTGCTGTGAAGTCACTGTTCATTAACGAAATATCCCGATGCTTGCGCTTAGTGCCAATGGAGTAACAGCATGCCCGCGCGCAGGCATTCGTATAGTCCCGCGTCGAAGCCGCGCCAATTGCTGCGCGCCGGTCGCGGAGTTGCGGCCGTCGCTTTGGCCCTGTCGCTGGGCGGCTGTGCCGGCCTCGGCCTCCCATTCGGCGCCGAGACGGCGGCCGTCGATACCTCGATCACCACCGGCAGCATCAGGCCGACGCTGGTCAGCGCCAATGTCGTCGACGGTGTCGATGCCTCCGATTGGGAGGCGATCCGGCGCGCCGTCGCCGCCGTCCCCGCCGGCACCAGAGCCGACAGCCTCGCCTGGCGCAACCCCGATACCGGCTCGGCCGGCACCATTTCCGGCCTCGGCGCCGCACAACCGCGCGGCAAGCTGCAATGCCGCACCTTTGCCACCACGGTCAACGATCAGCGCGGTGTGCGCCGCTATCGCGGCGAAGCCTGCCAGCGCAGCGACGGCCGCTGGCAGCTTTACGGCATGGTGGCCGACGACGCCCAGCTCTCCTGATGGCGGGCCGCGGCAAGCGCTGGCAATTGCTGACAGAATGACCATATTGACGGTGGTCGGCGATTCTCCCGGCCGACGGCCAATCTGCTGATCATTCGACCATGCGCGATCCTTATGAGGTGCTCGGCGTCAGCCGGACGGCCAGCGAAGCCGAAATCAAGGCGGCGTTCCGCAAGCTCGCCAAGCGGCACCACCCGGACCAGAGCAAGGAACCTCAGGCGAAGGAGCGCTTCGCCGAGGCCAATGCGGCCTATGAGATCGTCGGCGACAAGGACAAGCGCCGGCAGTTCGACCGCGGCGAGATCGGCGCCGACGGCAAGCCGCGCTTCCAGGGCTTCGAGGGCTTCACCCGCGGCTCCCATCCGGGTGCCGGCGGCCGCACCTTCCGCTGGTCGGGCGGCGGTCCCGGCGGCGCCGGTGCCGGCGGCGGCGAGTTCTCGGCCGACGACATCCTGAGCGATATTCTCGGCGGCTTCGGCCGTGGCGGCGGGGGAACGCGCGGCGGCGCGCGCCATCACCCGCAGCGCGGCCAGGACGTGACTGCCACCGCGGCGGTGACACTGGAGCAGATCGTCCACGGCGAAAAGGTGCGTGTCGACCTGCCCACCGGCCGCACGGTCGAGGTCTCGGTGCCGCTGGGCACGCGCCCCGGCCAGGCCATCCGGCTCAAGGGCCAGGGCCAGCCGGGCCAGTTCGGCGGCCAGCCCGGCGACGCCCTGGTCTCCATCGAATTCGTGCCGCATCCGCTGTTCCGCGTCGACGGCGACACGCTGCGCCGCGAGATCTCGGTGACGCTCGACGAGGCGGTGCTCGGCGCCAAGGTGCGCGTGCCGACGCTCGACGGTCCGGTGACGCTGTCGGTGCCGCCAAAGTCGAGCGGCGGCCGGGCGCTGCGCCTCAAGGGCAAGGGCCTGCCGCGTTCCGGCGGCGGGCGGGGCGACCTCCTGGTGACACTCAAGATCGTTCTGCCGGAAGGCGGCGATGGCGAGCTCGAAGCGCTGATGAAGAAGTGGCGCGAGACGAAGCGCTACACCGCCCGCGACGAAACCGAAGCCTGACGCCTTAACCGCGCGGCGCGGCGGCGCGCCGCAGGCGGTCGTTGATCGCCTCACCCAGCCCGTCATCGGGGATCGGCGCCACGGCAATCGCCCGCACCTGCCGGTCGAGCGTCCTGAGCGCTGCGAAGAAACCGGCGGCGGCCTCCGCCAGGTCGCCGGACGGGCTGAGATTGATCGTGGCGGCCGCCTGTTCTGAGCCGTCCGGCAGATGCTGCCCGAAGGCCAGCAGCCCCTCCCCCTCGCGCACGTCCGTCGCATCCAGCCGCACCGCAGCCGCCGGCGCATAGTGCGAGGCAAGCATGCCGGGCGCCACCGGCGCGTCGCCGGCCGGCCCGGCGATCGCCAGTGGCCGGGCGAGGACCGCCTCGATATCGGCGCGCGCCAGTCCGCCAGCGCGGAGCAGCATGGGCGTATCGCCGGCAAGGCCGACGATGGTCGATTCCAGGCCGACCGGCGTCGGCCCGGCATCAAGGATGACGCTGACATGAGGCCCAAGGTCGTCGAAGACATGGTTGGCGGTGGTCGGGCTGACATGGCCGGACCGGTTGGCGCTCGGCGCGGCCAGCGGCCGGGCGCAGGCGGCAAGCAGTGCCTGGGCGATGGCATGCGCCGGGACGCGCACGGCCAGCGTGTCGAGACCGGCGGTCACCAGATCGGCGATGCCGGCATCGGCGCGCAGCGGCAGCACCATCGTCAGCGGCCCCGGCCAGAAGGCTTCGGCCAGCTTTTCGGCGTCGGCGCTGAAACGGACATGGCGCATGGCCTCAGCCGCCGAGCCGACATGGATGATCAGCGGATTGAAGCGCGGCCGGCCCTTGGCGAGGAATATGCGCCCGACGGCGGCCGGATTGCCGGCGTCGGCGGCGAGGCCGTAGACCGTCTCGGTCGGCATCGCCACCAGTTCGGCGCGATCGAGCGCAGCCGCGGCCGCAGCAATGCCCTCGGCGGCTGCGACCTTCATGTTGAAAATGCTGGGCGGATTTGCGCTAGCCTGTGTCATTGGTGAGAGTGTCGGCCGTCCGAGCGAGCCGCGTTCTCGCGCCTAGTAACGAGCCGCGTCAAGCGGCTGCCGGAGATTGATTGATGAGCCGCATGACACCGTTGTCCGAAATTGCGTTTGCACTGCGGGCCCATGGCGGGCTCGAACGCCTGGTCGCCACCGGCGCCTTCCCCGATCTCGACGGGGAAACGGCCGACGCGATCATCGAGGAAGCCAGCCGTTTCGCTGAAGATCAGCTTGCTCCCCTGAACCAGTCCGGCGACAGCACCGGCGTCACGCTGGCCGACGGCGTCGTCACCATGCCGCCCGGCTGGAAGGAGACCTATCGGCTCTGGCGCGAGGCCGGCTGGAACGGGATCGGCAGCCCGCCCGAATGGGGCGGACAGGGCCTGCCGATGCTGCTGCAGATGGCGCTGCAAGAGATCTGGAACGGGGCCAATGCCGCCTTCGCCGTCGGCCCGATGATGAACGGCGGCGCCGTCCATGCGCTCCTCACCCACGCTACCGAAGACCTGCAGAAGCGCTACCTGCCCAAGGTGGTCTCCGGCGAATGGATGGTGACTATGGACCTGACCGAGCCGCAGGCAGGCTCAGAGCTCGGTGCGATCACCACCAAGGCGGAGCGCGCCGAGGACGGAACCTTCCGGCTCTTCGGCCAGAAGACCTTCATCACCTATGGCGAGCACGACCTCTCCGACAACATCGTCCACCTCGTGCTTGCCCGCATCGCCGATGCGGCGCACGGCACCGCCGGAATTTCCATGTTCCTGGTGCCGAAGATTCTCGACGATGGCAGCCGCAACGACCTGGTGGCAACCGCCAACGAACACAAGCTCGGCCTGCATGCCTCGCCGACCTGCACCTTGGTCTACGGCGAGGCCGGCCGCGGCGCGACCGGCTGGCTGGTCGGCAAGGAGAATCGCGGCCTCATCTGCATGTTCACCATGATGAACCACGCCCGCCTCAGCGTCGGTGCGCAGGGCGTGGGCGTGGCCCAGCGGGCGCTGCAGCTGGCGCTGGCCTTTGCCGCCGAACGCCGCCAGGGGCACGCGCTGGGCGCCCCGCGCGACCAGATGAGCCCGATCGGCGAACATCCCGATATCCAGCGTCATCTCATGCGGATGACCGCGCTCACCGCCGCGTCGCGGGCGATCTGCTACGCCTGCGCCGAGGCGATCGACATGAGCCTGGCGGCGCCGGAAGACGAGCGCCGCAGCTGGGCCGACCGGGCGAGCCTGCTGACGCCGCTTGCCAAGGCGTTCGCCACCGATGCGGTCAACGCCGTCACCTCGGCCGGTATCCAGGTGCATGGCGGGGCCGGCTATATCGAGGAGACCGGCGCCGCGCAGCTCTTCCGCGATGCCCGCATCTTCGCCATTTACGAGGGCACCAATGGTATCCAGGCGATCGATCTGGCGACCCGCAAGGTGAAGCTCAGCGGCGGCACGCCGGTGGCGGCTCTCATCAACCAGATCGCCGAGACCGCGGTTGCGGTGACCGAGGCGAACCTGCCGGAATTCGGTCAAACCGGCCCCCGGCTCGCCGAGGCCGGCAAGCATCTCGCTTCGGCGACCGCCTATCTGGCCAAGGCCCTGGCCGGCGGCAACCTGCAGCCGGCACTGGCGGGGGCAACGCCCTATCTCAGGCTTTTCGGCCTTGCGTTAGGCGGTGCGCTTCTGGCAAAGGGCGCCCTTGGGGCGGACGAGGCAAATCGCGATCGTGCGATCGCGCTGGCACGGTTCCACGGAGAATCGCTGCTCGGCGAGGCGGCATCACTGGCGGCGACGGTGATCGAGGGGACCGAAGGCCTGCAACAGGCCGCGCGCGCCTTCGACATCGCCCGGCTAGCGTCGTGAAAGCTGTTGCCCGCGGGAGGCCCGGAGGGAGCGGATGAGCGAACAGGTGATCAGCGAGATCGTCGCAGGCGTGCAGACGATCCGCATCGAGCGGATGGATGCGGAAAACCGGCTGACCGCCGAGATGTGCGAGCGCGTGGCCGATTCGCTCGCGTTCGGCGAGAGCAGCTCGCGGGTGCGCGCCGTGCTTGTGACCGGTGCACCGGGCATGTTCACTACCGGCCACGATGCCAACGATCTACAGGGCTTCCTCACCGCCGGCGGCATGGGCGAGAGCGTCATCCGCCTCCTGAAGACGATCGCCTCGATCGACAAGCCGGTGATCGCCGCGGTCGACGGACCCTCCTTCGGCCTCGGCACGATCCTGCTCATCCTCTGCGACTATGTCGTCGCCAGCGAATGGTCGATCTTCTCCGCGGCTTCAGCCGAAACGGGTATGCCGCCGGAAGGCGCCGCCAGCATCCTGGCCCCGGCGCTGATGGGCTATCACCGCGCCTTCGGCCTGCTTGTGATGGGCGACCAGTTCGATGCCCAGCAGGCGATGGCTGCCGGCCTGGTCAACAAGGTCGTGCCTGCCGATGCGGTCGAGGCGGCCGGCCAGGAAGCGGCACGCGTCCTCGCCGACAAGCCGCCGGAGGCGGTGCGCATGCACCGCCGGCTGATGCGCGGCGACCGGCTCAACATCATGCAGCGCATCGATCTGGAAGCGACCAGCTTCGCCGATCTCTTGCGCTCGCCTGCGGCACGTGATGCCCTGCAGGCCTATATTGACGCCAACCGCTGAACGCAACTCTTGACGGGAGCTTTCTTGCCCACCTTCCTCATTCAGGACCCGGTCTTCCTCGATCACATCGCACCGAACGGGCACCCCGAGCGGCCCGACCGCATCCGCGCCATTGACAAGGCGCTGTCCGCACCGCCCTTCGCCGATCTCGTCCGTGCCGCGGCGCCACCGGCAGCGACGCCGGAGCTGCTCGCCACCGCTCACACGGAGCAGTACGTCGCCGAAATCCGCGCCGCCGTTCCCGACGAGGGCATCGTCTCGATCGAGGCCGACACCTACCTCTCACCGCAGAGCTACGAGATCGCCGCGCGGGCGGCGGCCGCCGCCTGCCTGGCGGTGGACGAGGTCATGAGCGGCAGCGCGACAAACGCCTTCTGCGCCATCCGGCCGCCGGGCCACCATGCCGAGCCCGACCACCCGATGGGCTTCTGCCTGTTCAACAATGCGGCCATCGCCGCCCGCCAGGCGCAGCGCAAACACGGCGCCGAACGGGTCGCCATCGTCGACTGGGACGTCCATCACGGCAACGGCACGCAGGCGATCGTGTGGGACGATGCCAGCATCCTCTACTGCTCGACCCATCAGATGCCGCTTTATCCCGGCACCGGCGCCGCGTCGGAGACCGGCTGCGGCAATATCGTCAATGTGCCGCTCAAGGCGGGTGCCGGCAGCACCGAGTTCGAGATGGCCTTCGCCGACAGAATCGTGCCGGCGCTCGACGCCTTCGCCCCCGACCTCATCATCATCTCCGCCGGCTTCGACGCCCACTGGCGCGACCCGCTGGCCGAGATCAATCTCAATGAGGAAGACTTCGTCCATGCGACCCTGACGCTGATGGAGGCGGCCGAGCGCCATTGCGGCGGACGGATCGTCAGCCTGCTGGAAGGTGGGTATGATCTTGCCGGGCTTGCCGGATCGGTCGCCATGCACGTAGCGACGCTGATGAAAGCCTGAGGAACGAGGAGACCGTATGGCCGATCAGGACCCCCAGCCCGTCGAAGGCATGACTTTCGAGGCCGCGCTCAAGGAGCTCGAACAGATCGTCAGCCGGCTCGAGCGCGGCGAGGTGCCGCTGGCCGAGTTGATCGTCATCTACGAGCGCGGCGACGCGCTCAGAAAGCACTGCGACGCGCTGCTGCGCCAGGCCGAGGCGCGGGTGGAGAAGATCCGCGTCGGCGCCGACGGCAAGCCGGCAGGAGCCGAGCCGCTCGACGGCGATTCCCAGGCCTGAACCGGCGCTTTCCGTAAGCATTGCGCCGGTCGGGTCGGCGTGCGAATAGTCGCAGGGCTCATTTTTGTCAGGCGGATCCCTTGAATTCTTCGCCAGCCACTCCCCTCCTCGACCGCGTCAAGACGCCCGAGGATCTGCGCAAACTGCCCGAGTCCGATCTCAAGCAGCTGGCGGACGAATTGCGCCAAGAGACCATTTCGGCCGTGTCGGTCACCGGCGGCCATCTCGGCGCCGGACTGGGCGTGGTCGAGCTGACGGTGGCGCTGCACTACGTCTTCGACACGCCACGCGACAAGCTGATCTGGGACGTCGGCCACCAGGCCTATCCGCACAAGATTCTCACCGGCCGCCGCGACCGCATCCGCACCCTGCGTCAGCCCGGGGGGCTCAGCGGCTTCACCAAGCGCGCCGAGAGCGAATACGACTCCTTCGGCACCGCCCATTCCTCGACCTCGATCTCCGCCGCGCTCGGCATGGCGGTCGCCCGCGACCTCAAGGGTGGAACCGAGAACGTCGTCGCGATCATCGGCGACGGCGCCATGTCGGCCGGCATGGCCTACGAGGCGATGAACAATGCCGGCCACCTGAAATCGCGCCTGATCGTCATCCTCAACGACAACGACATGTCGATCGCGCCGCCGGTGGGCGCGCTGTCGGCGCATCTGGCCAAGCTGGTGTCGGGGCCTACCTATCGCGGCCTCAGGCGCCTGGCCAAGCGCATCGCCGAATACCTGCCGCGCTATTTCCGCGAGCGAGCGCGGCTGGCGGAAGAATTCACCCGCAGCTTCTGGACCGGCGGCACGCTGTTCGAGGAGCTGGGCTTCTACTATGTCGGCCCAATCGACGGGCACAATCTCGACCACCTGCTGCCGGTGCTGAGAAACGTCGCCACCATGCAGAACGGCCCGGTGCTCGTGCATGTGCGCACCAAGAAGGGCAAGGGCTACGCGCCGGCAGAAGCGGCGCCCGACAAGTATCACGGCGTCAGCAAGTTCGACGTCATCACCGGGGCGCAGGCCAAGAGCCGCTCCAACGCGCCGGGCTATACCAAGGTGTTCGCCGACAGCCTCATCAAGGAAGCGGAGAAGGACGAGCGCATCGTCGCCGTCACCGCAGCGATGCCAGCCGGCACCGGCCTCGACCTCTTCGGCGAGAAGTTCCCGCGGCGCACCTTCGATGTCGGCATTGCCGAGCAGCACGCGGTGACCTTCGCCGCGGGGCTCGCCACCCAGGGCTTCAAGCCCTTCACCGCGATCTATTCGACCTTCCTGCAGCGCGCCTACGACCAGGTGGTCCACGACGTCGCCATCCAGAGCCTGCCCGTGCGCTTCGCCATCGACCGCGCCGGTTTCGTCGGTGCCGACGGGCAGACCCATGCCGGCGCCTTCGACACCGCCTATCTCGCCTGCCTGCCGGGCTTCGTGGTGATGGCGGCGGCGGACGAGGCCGAGCTCGTCCATATGGTGGCGACGGCGGCGGCGATCGACGACCGCCCGTCATCCTTCCGCTATCCGCGCGGCGACGGCATCGGCGTCGACATGCCCGAACAGGGCGTGCCGCTCGAGATCGGCCGCGGCCGCATCGTGCGCGAAGGCGGCAAGATCGCCTTGCTGTCCTTCGGTGCGCGCCTCAATGAATGCCGAAAGGCGGCCGAAGACCTCGATTCCTACGGCCTGCCGACGACGGTCGCCGATGCCCGCTTCGCCAAGCCGCTCGACACCGATCTCATCGATCGGCTGGTGCGCGAACACGAGGTGCTGATCACCATCGAGGAAGGCGCGGTCGGCGGCTTCGCCAGCCATGTTCTGGCCTATCTCGAAAAGAGCGGCGCGCTCGACCGCGGCATCAAGGTGCGCACGCTCACCATGCCCGACCGCTTCGTCGACCAAGGCAAGCCGGAGGCGATGTACGCCGACGCCGGCCTCGACGCGGCCGGCATCGTGACGGCAGTTTTTGCGGCCCTCGGCCGCGACACGCCGGCCGCCGTCCATCCGCGCCTTGCCTGATCGGTCCGGCGGCTCAGCCGGCCTGTGACGAATTATCCAGTTCAGAATAGTTCCATCCTGCAGAAATAATCTCTACAAGTGCGGGATGTTGCGGCGCCGTTTGCTCGCCCTCTTCCGTGGACCCGATGGCCGCTCGCTGGCGCTGAGCCTGGCGGTGATCGTCCTCACCAATGTCATGCTCGCCGGGCTTCATGGCGGGGCCTTGGCCTATGCGGCAACGACCGACACGCCGACCGTCTGCACTTCTATCGGCGGCAACAGCGATCCCGCTCACCCGGCCAACGACGTCGATCACCGCGCCTACGATATCGTTGGCACGATCAGCGCCGCCTCCAGCGTCGTTCCGCCGTCCTCGCCGGCCATCGCCGATCAGCCGCCGGCGATCGCGCTGCCGGCATTCATCGCCTTGCCGGCCGGCCATGGCGCGCCCGATCCCCTCGACGGTCCGGCCAGTCCGCGCGGTCCCCCTCGCCTCGTCTGATCCCGATCTTCTCTTCACCGATCCGATCAATCGGCGGCCGCCTCCCGATGCGTGGCTCCGCCATTCTGTCGAGGACATTTTCACCCATGTCGCATTTCCTGAAGCACGCCGCTGTCGGCGCCCTCGTCGCGGTCGTCGCCTTTGCCGCCCCGGCTTTCGCTCACGAAGTCAAAGTCGGGTCGCTGGAGATCACCAATCTGTGGGCGCGGGCGACGCCGCCCAAGGCCCCCACTGGCGCCGGCTATCTGACCATCACCAACAAGGGCAATGAGCAAGACACGCTGACCGCCGTCGCAACACCCGTCGCCGAGACCAGCGAACTGCATATCATGGAGGTCAAGAACGGCATCATGACCATGCATCCGGTCGCGGGCGGCATCAAAATCCCGGCCGGCGGGACCGTCACCCTTGCCCCCGGCGGATACCACCTCATGTTCATCAAACTGAAGCATGACCTGAAGCAGGGCGAGCAGTTGCCGGTGACCCTGACCTTCGAGAAAGCAGGCAAGGTCGATACTTTCCTGCATATCATGCCGGTCGGATCGATGGGACCCGCCGGAGCCGGTGGCGCCACGAACATGGACATGAAGGGCGGACAGATGGGCACGGGCAAATGACCGGCATGCGTGCCATTCGCATCCTCGTCTGGGTGGCGGTCGTCGCGCTCGTCGGCACCGTCGGCTGGATCTATTTCGCCAGCCAGCGTGGTTCCGTTCCCGGCATCGTCGCGTCTCAGATCGGCGGGCCGTTCACGCTCACCGACCAGAACGGCAATACGGTCACCGAGGCGGCGCTGCAGGGGCACCCCTCGGTGATGTACTTCGGCTACACCTATTGTCCGGACGTCTGTCCGACGACGCTGGCCGACTTGACCCAGTGGATGAGCGACCTCGGCGCCGACGCGAACAAGCTGAAGGTCTACTTCATCACCGTCGACCCCGAGCGCGATACGCAAGCGGCGATGGCGTCGTACATGCAGGCCTTCGACCCGCGCTTCACCGCGCTCACCGGTACGCGGCCCGAGATCGACAAGATCGTCAAGGCGTACCACATCTATGCGCACAAGGTGCCGGGCGCGGACGGCAGCTACACGATGGACCACACGGCGACCGTGTTCCTGCTCGATTCCAAGGCCGAGCTGGTGTCGACCATCGATTACCAGGAGAAGACGGACAAGGCGCTGGCCAAGCTCAAGCGCCTCATCGGGGCATCGTGACCAATTGGGGCGCCGGCGTTATGCTGGCGCCCCATGAGCCTGACGTCGAAACTCGCTTTGTCGTTTGCCGGCCTCGCGGCGATAGCGCTGGGCGGGTTCCTGTGGCTGCGTTTCGGCAATCTCGTCTATTTCGATGTGATCGCGGCCTCCTTCGCCGGCTGTTTCCTGTAAGGCCGGCATCGGGCATATCTCACCCATGACCAAACGGCTCGATCTGGCACTGGTGGAGCGCGGGCTGGTGCGCACGCGGGCCCGCGCCCGCGACGCGATCCTGCGCGGCCACGTTACCGTCGACGGCAGGCTGGTGGCGCGGCCTGCGACCACCGTCGAGCCGGACGCGGCCATCGCGCTCGACGATCCGGCCAGCGGCTACGTCTCGCGCGGCAGCCTCAAGATGATCGCCGCGCTCGACCGCTTCGGCTATTCGCCCAAGGCCCGGGTGGCGCTCGATATCGGCGCCTCGACCGGCGGCTTCACCCAGGTGCTGCTCGAACGCGGCGCGGCCAAGGTCTATGCCATCGACGTTGGCCACGGACAGCTCGATCCGGAGCTGGCCGCCGATCCACGGGTCGTCTCACGCGAGGGCGTCAATGCGCGTGACCTCAAGCCCGACGACATTGGCGAGGTCGCCGGGGCCATCGTCGCCGATGTGAGCTTCATCTCGCTCAGAATAGTGCTGCCGCCGGTGCTGGCACTTGCCGGTCCGGGTGCCTGGGGCATCTTCCTGGTCAAACCGCAGTTCGAGGTCGGCCGCCAGGCGCTGGGCAAGGGCGGTATCGTGCGCGACGCCGGGCTTGCCGAGCGGGCGGCGGCGGAGATTGCCGGCTGGCTCGAAAGCGAGATGGCCTGGCGGGCCGACGGCATCATCCTGTCACCGATCGAAGGCGGTGACGGCAACCGCGAGTTCCTTCTCGGCGCCTGTCGTGACTGAGATCGTGAGAATTGCCGAACTCGGCCACGCCGGCGACGGCATTGCCGAAATCGGGGGCCACCGCATCTTCGTGCCCTTCACCCTGCCGGGCGAGACGGTTTCCATCGAGGGCCAAGGGGCGCGGGCGCATCTCGTCGATGTGATCGCGCCGAGTGCCGACCGGGTGCGGCCTGCCTGCCGGCATTTCGGCACCTGCGGCGGCTGCGCGCTGCAGCATATGGATGAGAGCCGCCTATCTCGCATGGAAGCGGGAGATCGTGCGGCGCTCCTTCGCTGCTGCACCATATCGACGCAGACGTCGACCCCGTGATCGCCACGCCGCCCGGCATGCGCCGGCGCGCCGTCTTCTCTGCCGTCCACGCCAGCGACCGCCTGATCGTCGGCTTCCACCGCCGCGCCACGCACGAGATCGTCGCCGATTGAGGAATGCCCGGTGCTTTCCGGCGACATCGTCGCGGCGCTGCCGCTCATCCGCGCGATTGCCACGCGCGCGATGCGCAAGCGTCGTCAGGCACGCATCACGGTCACCGCCGGCAACGGCCTCGATATCGCCATCGAGGGCGGCGGCAAGCTCGACCGCAGCGCCGAGGAGGCGCTCGGCGAATTCGCCCGCGAGCAGACGATCGCCCGCCTGACGGTCGACGGCAGCGAAATCTTCGTGAACCGCCGCCCGGAGATCGATGCCGGTGGCGCGGCGTTGCTTCCCTCCCCGGGCGGCTTCGTGCAGGCGTCCGCCCATGCCGAAGCCGCGCTGGCGGAGGCGGTTACCGCGCATATCGGCGACGCGGCGCCGGTCGCCGATCTCTTCTCGGGCATCGGTACGTTCACGCTCAGGCTGGCGCGCCGAGCGGCGGTAACGGCGGTCGAGGGCGACCCGGTTCTGCTCGCGGCACTGGAACAGGCAGTGCGCCATGGCAGCGGCATGAAGCCAGTGACGGTGCTCCGCCGCGATCTCTTCGCCAATCCGCTTGTCGCGGGAGAACTCGACCGGTTCGGCGCGGTCGTCTTCGATCCGCCCGCTGCCGGCGCCAAGGCGCAGGCCGAAGCGATCGCGCGCGCCCGTGTCGCCAAAGTGGTGGCCGTGTCGTGCAATCCAGCGACGCTCGGCCGCGACGCGCGCATCCTTGTCGACGGCGGCTACCGCCTCACCCGCGTACTGCCGGTGGACCAGTTCCTGTGGTCGGCGGAAATCGAGGTGGTGGCGACTTTCGAGAAGGGATGAGGGCGCACCCGTGTTGACCCCTCCCCTTTCTGGCGAGGGAGACGAATCTCGTCGCAATCCCTAACGGTCGATGATCTCGGTCGCCTCGATCTCGATGCCGAAGCCGTCGAGGCCGACATAGTGGCGCTCGCGGCTGGCGATCAGGCGGATCGACTTGACCCCGAGGTCGCGCAGGATCTGGGCGCCGAGGCCGACCTCGCGCCATTCCTCGTCGCGCGTCGGCGCTGCCTCCGGCGGACTGGCGGCGTCGCGTGTGCGCCCGCCTTCCTTGGCCACGCCAACCGAGCCCTCGCGCAGATAGACGATGATCCCGCGTCCGCCCCTGGCCAACTGGTGGACGACCCGGTTGAGCACGCTGTCGGCGCCGAAGACATCCTCGATCACCGATTCGCGGTGAAGGCGCACCGGCACGCCGTGGCCGTCGCCGATATCGCCGAAGACCAGCGCCAGATGCTGGGTGGTGTCGTAGGGCAGATGATAGGTGTAGGCGTGCGCCGGGCCGGCATCGGTGCTGACGGCAAAATCAGCGACGCGCTCGACCAGCTTTTCGCTGCGCTGGCGCCAAGCAATCAGATCGGCAACCGACACCAGACGCAGGCCGTGTTCCTCGGAAAAGTGCACCACGTCGGCGCCGCGCTTGACCGTGCCGTCGTCATTGACCAGTTCGGCGAGCACGCCGACCGGCTCCAGACCGGCCAGCCGGCAGAGATCGACCGCCGCCTCGGTGTGGCCGGAGCGCATGAGCACGCCGCCGTCGCGGGCGATGAGCGGAAAGACGTGGCCGGGGCGGACGAAATCGGCGGCGCCGGCATTGGCATTGGCGAGCGCCCGGATGGTGTTGCAGCGCTCCTCCGCCGAGATGCCGGTGGTCATGCCGTGACGGAAATCGACCGAGACGGTGAAGGCGGTGCCGAGCGGCGCGTCGTTGTCGGCCACCATCGGCTGCAAATGCAGCCGGCGGGCGCTGTCGCGCGGCATGGGCGCGCAGACGATACCGGTGGTGTGGCGGACGATGAAGCCGATCTTCTCGGGCGTCGCATGGACGGCGGCGACGATCAGGTCGCCCTCGTTCTCGCGCTCGGCATCGTCGGTGACGACGACGATCTCTCCGCGCTTGAAAGCCTCAATGGCTTGAGCCACCGGGTCGGTTTGCATGGTCATCTAGATTTGTCCCAACGCCTGGCCGGTCAGCCAACCTGGCCGCGATGCCTGAGATAGTGATCGGCAAGCACGATCGCCAGCATCGCCTCGCCGATGGGAACCGCACGGATGCCGACGCAGGGGTCGTGACGCCCCTTGGTGGAGACGTCGACCTCCTCGCCGGTCTGGTTGACCGTGCGGCGCGGGCTGAGGATCGATGAGGTCGGCTTGACGGCGAAGCGGGCGACGACCGGCTGTCCGGTGGAGATGCCGCCGAGAATGCCGCCGGCATGGTTGGACAGGAATTGCGGTTGCCCGCTATTTCCCATGCGCATCTCGTCGGCGTTCTCTTCGCCGGAGAGCGCGGCAGCCGCGAAGCCGGCGCCGATCTCGACGCCCTTGACGGCGTTGATCGACATCAGCGCCGAAGCGATGTCCTGATCGAGCTTGCCGTAGATTGGCGCACCGAGCCCGGGCGGCACGCCCTCGGCCACGACCTCGATCACCGCGCCGACAGACGAACCGGCCTTGCGGACGCCGTCGAGGTAATCGGCCCACAATTCGGCGGCCTTGGCGTCCGGTGAGAAGAACGGGTTGCGCTCGACCTCCGCCCAGTCCCAGCGCGAGCGGTCGATGGCGTGCGGGCCTACCTGTACCAGCGCACCGCGCACGCTCATACCCGGCACGACCTTGCGCGCAATGGCGCCGGCGGCGACGCGGCTGGCCGTCTCGCGCGCCGAAGCGCGGCCCGAGCCGCGCCAGTCGCGGATGCCGTATTTCATCTGATAGGTGAAATCGGCGTGGCCGGGCCGATACTTGTCCTTGATGTCGCCGTAGTCCTTGGAGCGCTGATCGACATTCTCGATCAACAGCGAGATTGGCGTGCCGGTGGTCAGCAATTGGCCGCTGGCTTCATCCTCGAACACGCCGGAGAGGATCTTCACCGTGTCCGGCTCGCGCCGCTGGGTGGTGAAGCGCGACTGCCCCGGCCGGCGCCTGTCCATCTCGTGCTGGATTTCGGCCTCGGAGATGGGAATCAGCGGCGGGCAGCCGTCGACCACGGCGCCAATCGCCACCCCATGGCTCTCGCCCCAGGTGGTGACCCGGAAAAGATGGCCGAAGGTGTTGTACGACATGGGGATTCCAGCGGTTGTACGTTAGCCGGCGCCGCATTTTCTAGGCGGGCGGGGCCGAGGCGTCAAAGCAAAACGCCGCGGGCGCCAGGACTCTACAGCCAGCGCCCCTCGCCGTCGCGCCAGAGGAACACGCGGTCGTGGGGGAAGTCCTCGACGACCGACTGCAGCGGATCGAGGTCGAGCAGGTGGGCGCGCAGCACGCGGCCGACGCCGCCGTGGGAGACCACGACCGTCGGCCCCGCGACCGTCTTCAGCCAGCCGACGATGCGCACCGACAGCATCTGGTAGCTCTCGCCGCCCGGCGGCTGGAACAGCCATTTGTCGGCCAGGCGCTGGGCGACCCAGCCAGGATGGACGCGCGCGATATCCTCGTAGGTGAAGCCTTCCCACTCGCCGAAGGTGAGCTCCTTCAGCCGCTCGTCGACACGATAGGCGAGAGGATCGAGCCCCATCGCCGTGCGCGCGATCTCCATGGTCTCGCGGGCGCGGCCGAGCGGGCTGGCGACGAAATCGAAGGTCACCGCCTCGGGGACTTCGCGGAGGACGACCTCACCGTTGTGCCGCGCCTGGCCGCGGCCCTTAGCGTTGATCGGCACGTCGTGCTGGCCCTGCAGGCGTCCCTCGACGTTCCAGTCGGTCTCGCCGTGGCGCAGGAAGACAAGCGTAGGGGTTGCGGACATCGATATGGACGGGGTAGCGGCCAGGGGGACGGTTGGCTGGCCTCAGACGGAAGCGATGTCCGGAGCATCCACCGCCTTCATGCCGACGACGTGATAGCCGGAATCGACGTGGTGGATTTCGCCGGTCACGGCGCGCGACAGGTCGGAGAGGAGATAAAGCGCAGCGTCGCCGACTTCCTCGGTGGTGACGGACTTGTGAAGCGGCGCGTTGTATTCGTTCCACTTCAGGATGTAGCGGAAATCGCCGATGCCGCCAGCGGCGGCGAGCGTCTTGATCGGGCCCGACGAGATGGCGTTGACGCGGATGCCCTGCTTGCCGAGGTCGGCTGCAAGGTAGCGCACGCTCGCCTCGAGTGCCGCCTTGGCAACGCCCATGACGTTGTAGTGCGGCATCACCTTCTCGGCGCCGTAATAGGTCAGCGTGACGATCGAGCCGCCATTCACCATCAGCTTCTGCGCCCGCTGAGCGATGGCGGTCAGCGAGTAGCAGGAGATGAGCATCGTCTTGGAGAAGTTGTCGGCAGTGGTGTCGACATAGTGGCCGGTCAGCTGCTCGCGGTCGGAGAAGGCGATGGCGTGGACGACGAAGTCGAGCCCGCCCCACAGCTCATTGACGCGGTCGAACACGGCATCGACAGTCGTCATGTCGGTAACGTCGCAATGACCGACGACCGCGGCGCCGACTTCGGCCGCCAGCGGCTCGACCCGCTTCTTGAGCTGGTCGCCCTGATAGGTCATCGCCAGCGACGCGCCCGCCATGTGGCAGGCCCGGGTTATGCCCCAGGCGATCGAATGGCGGTTGGCGACACCCAGAATCAGGCCCCGCTTTCCAGCCATCAATCCTTCAGTACCCGCCATTTTCTCTGTTTCCCGCGATTTATCCGGCGGCGTTCCTATCGCACAGCCCCCCGGGCGCTTCAAGCAAGCCGGCAGTGCCGGATCGGAAACCTGCCCTAGAATAATTCCAGGGGATGGGTGTTATCCAGGTCGGGCGTTGGCCGTTTCGGCCGCCCGGCGTCAAAACCAAGGAGGTTTTCTCGATGAAGCGACTGATTCTGGGCCTCGCGGCAGGCCTCTTCGCGGCGGTGGCGGTGGCCAGTTCTGCCTATGCCATGGACCCTGCCAAGTTCGCCGATAGCTCGCTCGGCAAGATCCTCGTCGATCCCGCCGGCATGACCCTCTACACCTGGGCCAAAGACAAGCCAGGTGAAACCACATCGGCTTGCACTGGCGGCTGCATTGGCGTGTGGCCGCCCTTCGTCGCCCCGGCGGGCGCCCAGGCAATGGGCAAGTGGACGACCGTCAACGTCACCGACAAGACCGGCAAGGCCGAGAAGATGTGGGCCTATGACGGCATGCCGCTCTACACCTTCGTCAAGGACAAGAAGCCCGGCGACGTCGTCGGCGAGGGATCCAAGGGGTTCGGCGCTCTGTGGAGCGTCGTCAAGGAAGGTATGTAGCCCATCCACCTCTCCGGCGGCGCGGTTCGGCGCCGCCGGCCCGGCGGCTGGGCGGGCCCTATTCGCGGGCGCGCGACTTGCCTAAACTCGCCGCCGCCATGAATGCTCCCTCCCAGCCTCTCCTCGACCGCTTCGCGGCCATCGTCGGCCCGGCCTATGCCGTGCGCGACCCGCAGGACGTCCAGCCCTACCTCATCGAGCCGCGCGACAAGTTCCATGGGGCGACTCCCCTGGTGCTCAGGCCCGGCAGCGTCGCCGAGATCTCGGCCATCCTGAAGCTCGCCAGTGAGACGCTGACGCCGATCGTACCGCAGGGCGGCAATACCGGGCTGGTCGGCGGCCAGATGCCGTCGGCGGCGGGCAACGAGATCGTGCTGTCGCTCACGCGCCTCAACCGGGTGCGCGCCGTCGATCCAGAGAGCAACACAATGATCGCCGAAGCCGGCGTCACGCTGGACGAGGCGCGCGCCGCGGCGGATGCGGTGGATCGCCTGTTCCCGCTCAAGCTGGCTTCAGGCGGCTCGTGCGACATCGGCGGCAACGTCTCCACCAATGCCGGCGGCACCGAGGTGCTGGCCTATGGCAACATGCGCGAACTGGTGCTCGGCGTGGAAGTCGTGCTGCCCACCGGCGAGGTGTGGGACGGTCTGAGGACGCTGCGCAAGGACAATACCGGCTACGACCTCAAGCACCTGTTCATCGGCGCGGAAGGCACGCTCGGCGTGGTCACCGCCGCAGTGCTGGCGCTGATGCCAAAGCCGCGCGGCATGGCCGTCGCCTTCATCGGGCTCGCCGATCCGGCGACCGCACTCAAGCTGTTCCATCTGGCCCGCGAACGGGCCGGACGAAGCCTTACGGCCTTCGAGATCATGCCCCGGGTCGGACTCGAATTCGCAATCCGCCACGGCTCGGGCACGCGCGATCCGCTGGCTTCGCCGCACCCGTGGTACGTGCTGATGGAGTATTCCTCCGCCCAGGGCCAGGACGATGCCGACGCGGCGGCCGAGGCGATCTTCGCCGCCGCCCTCGAAGAGGAGCTGGTGGAGGATGGCGCGCTCGCCCAATCGCTGGAACAGGCGGCGGCCTTCTGGCACCTGCGCGAGACCATGTCGGAGGTGCAGAAACTGGAAGGCGGCTCGATCAAGCACGATGTCGCCGTGCCGCTGGCCCGTGTGCCGGAGCTGATCGAACGGGCCTCGGCCGCGGTGGCGGCGACGATCCCCGGCGTGCGGCCCTGCCCCTTCGGCCATATGGGCGACGGCAACATCCACCTCAATTTCAGCCAGCCCATCGGCATGGACAAGGACGCTTTCCTCGCCCGCTGGGACGAGGTCAACGACCTCGTCCACGGCATCGTCGGCGAACTCGGCGGCACGATCTCGGCCGAGCACGGCATCGGCGTGCTCAAGCGCGACATGCTCAAGCGGGTCAAGAGCCCGCTCGAAATCGACCTGATGCAGCGGGTGAAACGGGCCTTCGATCCCGACGGGATTCTCAATCCCGGCAAGGTTCTGTGAACCCAGTCCGGTGAGACCCTGCTAACCCTCTCCAAAATCACTCAAATTTAACCCAACCGGTTAAGCCGACGCCAAGCCTGCTGTGGCATGGTGCTCTCCAACAAGCGAGGACCCGAAAAAACCGGGCCCGCTTCGGGAGCGTTAAGAGGCGTCAAAGTGGCCGGCGAAGCGACCGCCGGGTCGAGCTGGGGATTCCGGCTCGACCCGCACATCCTGCCCGTGCGTGGTTCCGCCCGAGATGGCGGCGCAGCGCATATGGCATTCATCCTCGACCGCGAACGCGCAATCGTGCAGCGCCAGCGCCGAGCCGGCCCGCCGTCCACGACGACGGTGCCGCTTTCCAGCTATCGCGGCGTGTCGGTGCGCATGGAGGCGGCCGGCGCGGCCGGCCACGTCCGCGTCTTCGTCGAGCTTCTGCACACGGATTCCACCCTCACCCTGCCGCTCATCGTCGGCGACGAGCCGGAGGACGTGGCAGCCGACTGGCAAGCCTGGGGGCGCGCCCTCAACCTGCCGCTGCTGGTCATCGGCCAGGACGGTTCGGTGAGCGCACCGCTCGGCGATCTTGGCGGAGTCATTACCGGACCGCCGCGCCCGCGCCGGCGCTACTCCTTCTTTGCCGGCCGTCGGCCGCGCTTTCTCACAAGGCGCAAGACGGGCCATGCGCACCCGACCGAACGGCTCGCCTTTCGCGAGATCATCGCCCGGAACTAAGCACCCCAGTTGCGCACGACCGTATCGGCGACCAGTCCGGCGAAGACGATCCAGCCGTAATCGCGGTTGGAGCGGAACAGCATCAGACAATTGTCGGGGTCGTCGGTGACGATCACCTTCACCTGCCAGCCGAGATGGACGGCGCCCAACGCCAGTCCGAGATAGGCCAGCGGCCCGACGCCGGCGGACCAGAAGGCGGCGGCGAAGAGCAGCGTCGCAACGCCGTAGAACAGAATGAGCATTGGGCGCGTGCGCGTGGCGAACAGGCGCGCCGTGGAGCGCACGCCGATCAGCGCGTCGTCCTCCTTGTCCTGATGGGCGTAGATGGTGTCGTAGGCGATCGTCCAGGCGATGCCGCCGAGATAGAGCAGCACCGGCGCCCAATCGAGCCGGCCGAAGATCGCCGGCCAGCCCATCAGCGCGCCCCAGGAAAAGGCGAGGCCGAGCCCGACCTGCGGCCACCAGGTGATGCGCTTCATGAAGGGATAGACCGCAACCGTGGCCAGCGAGAGCACGCCCAGCGCAACGGTGAACCAGTTGAACTGAAGCAGCACGGCGAGCCCGACCAGCGCCTGCAGGACAAGGAAGGCCGCCGCCTGGCGCACGGTCACCTGCCCGCTGGGGATGGGGCGCGAGCGGGTGCGCGCCACCTGTGCGTCGAGGTCGCGGTCGACAATGTCGTTGTAGGTGCACCCTGCCCCGCGCATGGCGACCGCGCCGATCAGGAACAGAACCAGGTGCCAGACATTGGGAAAGCGCCCGCCGGCGGCATCGGTGGCCAATGCCGACGACCACCAGCACGGCCACATCAGCAGCCACCAGCCGATCGGCCGTTCGAGCCGGGCGAGGCGGGCATAGGGTCGCAGGGCCACTGGCAGAAAGCGGTCGGCCCAGTGGCCACGCACGGCATCGGCAACGATGTGCTTGTCTGGCGCCATGATCACGGTCATAAGGCGTTCGGTCCGCGGCGGGAAGCGAGCGATTGGACTTTCGGCACGCCGGTTGCTAAGCGCGCTGGTATGAAACGGGGCGCAAGGCACTGATCCTCCCATGAAGGTGCTGCTCATCGGCTCGGGCGGGCGCGAACACGCGCTGGCGTGGAAACTCGCCCAATCGCCGCGACTTGGCCGGCTCTACGCCGCGCCGGGCAATCCCGGTATTGCCGAGGTTGCCGAGCTCGTCGCGCTCAACCCGGCCGATCATGACGCAGTCGTCGCCTTCTGCCGGGCCCAGGCGATCGACCTCACCGTCGTCGGCCCGGAGGCCCCTCTGGTCGCCGGGCTCGTCGACAGGCTCGCGGCGGCCGGCATCAAGGCGTTCGGGCCGACAAGCGCCGCGGCGCGGCTGGAAGGCTCCAAGAGCTTCACCAAGACGGTATGCGCCGAAGCGCATGTTCCGACCGCCGCGTGGCGCGCCT
Source organism: uncultured Alphaproteobacteria bacterium (assembly GCA_963750065.1). Classification (GTDB taxonomy): domain Bacteria; phylum Pseudomonadota; class Alphaproteobacteria; order Rhizobiales; family Kaistiaceae; genus CAVSRC01. The sequence goes on along the minus strand of CAVVPK010000012.1, from coordinate 325,607 downwards.
TCAGCGATGCGGGCGAGGCCGCCGCCTATGTGCGTCAGTGCGGCGCGCCGATCGTGGTCAAGGCGGACGGGCTTGCCGCCGGCAAGGGCGTGACCGTGGCGGCGACGGTGGAGGAAGCACTCGCCGCGGTTGCCGCCTGTTTCGCCTCACCTGGTGCCGAGATCGTCATCGAGGAATGCCTGACCGGCGAGGAAGCCAGTTTCTTTGTCCTTTCCGACGGCACGACTGCCCTTCCTTTCGGCACGGCGCAGGACCACAAGCGCGTCGGCGACGGCGACACCGGCCCCAATACCGGCGGCATGGGCGCCTATTCGCCGGCCCCGATCATGGACGAGGCCATGGTGACGCGCGTCATGGACGAGATCGTCACCCCGACGCTCGCCCTGATGGCGGCGCGCGGCACGCCGTTTCGCGGCGTCCTTTTCGTCGGCCTGATGCTGACCGCGGACGGACCGAAGCTGATCGAATACAACGTCCGCTTCGGCGACCCGGAATGCCAGACGCTGATGCCGCGCTTCGACGGCGACCTCCTCGATCTCATGCTGGCGACGGCCGAGGGCCGGCTGGCCGATGCCAGGCCGGTATGGCGTGCCGAGGCGGCGCTCTGCGTCGTGCTTGCCGCGCGCGGCTATCCTGGCGCCACCACACCGGGCGAGCCGATCGGCGGCATCGACGCGGCCGAGAGGCTCACCGGAGTCAAGGTCTTCCATGCCGGCACAGCCATGAAAAACGGTCGGCTCACCGCCGCCGGCGGGCGTGTGCTCGGCATCACGGCACTCGGTGCGACAATCGCCGAGGCTCAGAAACGTGCTTATGCGGCAGTTGCCGCCATCGACTGGCCGGGCGGCTTCTGCCGCACGGACATCGGCTGGCGGGCAGTCAGCAGATAGGATTCCAATGACATCAGCGATCACGCCTTTCCTTCCCAAGACCCGCGTCGCCTACTTCACCATGGAGTTGGCGATCCGCTACGAGATCCACACCTATTCCGGTGGCCTCGGCGTTCTGGCGGGCGATATCGCGCGCACCGCCGCCGACCTCGGCATGCCGATGGTCTTCGTGCTGCTGGTCAGCCGCGCCGGCTATTTCCGCCAGATCATCAACCACGATCGCTGGCAGGTGGAACAGCCCAACTGGTGGGAGCCGGCCGACTGGTGCACGCCGCTCGAGACGACGGCGACCGTCGAGATCGAAGGGCGGCCGGTGGCTATCCGCCCCTGGCTCTACGTGCAGACCGGGGTGAGCGGACACAAGGTTCCGATCCTGCTGCTCGACACCGACCTGGAAGAAAACAGCGCCATCGACCGCACCCTCACGCATCACCTTTATGGCGGGGATGCCGCCTATCGCCTCAAGCAGGAGATCATTCTCGGCATCGGCGGCGCGCGGGTGCTCAGGGCGCTCGGCTTCAACATCGAAACCTTTCACATGAACGAGGGCCATGCGGCCCTGCTGACGCTTGACCGCCTCGCCGAAGCGCGGGCAGCCGGCGGCGACGGGCTGGCGCAGACGCGCAAGCAGTGCGTGTTCACCACGCATACGCCGGTGGCCGCCGGGCAGGATCGCTTTCCCTACGACCTCTATTCGGGAGTTGCGCCCCAGCTGGTTCCCCTCGACACGGTCAAGGACCTTGTCGGCCAAGACGAGCTCAACATGACACGACTGGCGCTCAACCTGTCGGGCTATTCCAACGCCGTGGCCAAGCGGCACGCGGAAACGACGCGGCACATGTTCCCCGGCCAAGAGATTCATGCCGTCACCAACGGCATTCATACGCCGAGCTGGGCCCATGACGAGATGGCGGCGCTCTTCGACGAATATGTGCCGACGTGGCGTCTCGATCCGAAGGCGCTGTCCGCCATCGCGTCAGTGCCGCCCGACGCCATCTGGAGGGCTCACCAGAAGGCCAAGGCGCAGCTCGCCGAGCTGGTCTTCGGGCGCACCGGCATCGCGCTCGATCTGGACAAGCCGATCCTCGGCTATGCCCGGCGCATGACGCCCTACAAGCGGCCACTGCTGATGTTCAGCGATATCGAGCGCCTGGCCGCGATTGCGCAATACAAGCCGTTCCAGATCGTGATTTCCGGCAAGGCGCATCCGCGCGACCACGGCGGCCACGAGGCCATCCAGCGCATCCTCGAGAATGCCGGCCACCTCGCCGGCCGGCTGCGCGTCGCCTTCGTGCCGGCCTACAATATGAAGGTGGCCAAGGCGATCGTCGCCGGCGTCGATGTGTGGACCAACACGCCGGTGCCGCCGCTCGAAGCCTCGGGCACCAGCGGCATGAAGGCGGCCCTCAACGGCGTGCCCAATTTCAGCGTGCTCGACGGCTGGTGGGTGGAAGGCTGCCAGGAAGGCATCAACGGCTGGGCGATCGGCAGCGATGGCGGCGACGGCTCCGACGCCGCCCATGCCGTCGCCTTCTACGAGAAGCTCGAAAGCACCATTCTGCCGCTCTTTCACACCGACCGCAGCGGCTGGTGCTCGGTGATGAAGCAGGCGATCGCGACGTCGGCCTGGCAGTTCAGCGGCAACCGCATGCTCGGCCAATATGCCGAGGAAGCCTACGGCTTCACCGCGCCAAGCGTCGCCGCTCCGCCGGTCGAAACCTGATGTTCACGGAGAATTAGCCACTTCCAGCCTTTCCCCGCCGGCTCGAATCCGCCAGACTCCGGGCCATGCCGATCCGCCGTCTCAGCGAGGACATGGTCAACCGCATCGCCGCAGGCGAGGTGGTCGAACGGCCGGCGAGTGTGGTCAAGGAACTTGTCGAAAACGCTCTCGACGCCGGCGCCACCCGCATCGAGGTGGTGACGGCGGCCGGCGGCGTATCGCTCATCCGGGTCAGCGACGACGGCGGCGGCATCGGCCACGAGGAACTGGCGCTGGCGGTCGAACGCCACTGCACCTCGAAGCTCGACACTGAAAGTCCAAATGGGGGCCTCGACCATATTGCGAGCCTCGGCTTCCGCGGCGAGGCGCTGGCGGCAATCGGCGCGGCGGCGCGGCTCACCGTCGCCTCGCGTGAAGCGAGCGCCAGCGAGGCCTGGGAGGTCTCGGTGGAAGGCGGCGTCACCCGGCCGCTCAAGCCGGCGGCACTGGCGAAAGGCACGCAGGTCGCAGTGCGCGACCTCTTCTTCGCCACACCGGCGCGGCTCAAGTTCCTCAAGTCCGAGCGGGCCGAAGCCAGCGCCGTCACCGACGTGGTCAAGCGTCTGGCGCTCGCCCATCCGGCCGTGCGTTTCACGCTTGCCGGCAGCGACCGCAGCGAGATCGACTATCCGGCAGCGCCGGGCGCTGACGGTCTGGCGGCACGCATCGCCGCGGTGCTCGGCCCCGACTTCGGCGCCAATGCGCTGGCCATCGACGCATCACGCGAGGGCGTGCGGCTCACCGGCTATGCCGGTCTGCCGACCTTCAGCCGCGGCAACGGGCTGGCACAGTATTTCTTCGTCAACGGCCGGCCGGTGCGCGACCGCCAGCTTCTCGGCGCGCTCAGGGCCGCCTATTCGGACGTCATGAAACGCGACCGCCATCCGGTCGCCGTGCTCGACATCGCCCTCGATCCGGCGTTGGTCGACGTCAACGTCCACCCGACCAAGGCCGAGGTGCGCTTCCGCGATTCCGGCCTTATCCGCGGTCTCATCGTCGGAGCCTTGCGCGAAGCGCTGGGGCGGACTGAGCTGCGCTCATCGAGCCAAGCGGCCGGCGCCACCATCGCCGCCTTCCGCCCGGCCGGCGGCTTCACACGGCCGCAGCGGCCGGTGATGCCGTCCTGGCGCCCCTCGCCCGCCGCCGGCAATGCGGCGCTCGCGCCCGGCTTCGCGGAAGCCGCACAGGCCGCCTTCGCCGGCGTAGAGCCCTCGGCCGAGGCCCATGTCGCCGAGCCCGATCCGGCGCTCACGTCCCGCCCGCTCGGCGCGGCGCGGGCGCAGATCCACGAGACCTATATCGTTGCCCAGACCGAGGACGGGTTGGTCATCGTCGACCAGCACGCGGCACATGAGCGGCTGGTCTATGAGCGCATCAAGCAGGCGCTCGCCGAGACCGGCGTGCCGAGCCAGATCCTCCTCATCCCGGAAGTGGTCGACCTGCCGGCCGAGGATGTCGACCGGCTGGCCGAGCGTGCGGAAGAGCTGGCGGAGCTTGGCCTCGCCATCGACCGCTTCGGTGCCGGCGCGGTCATCGTGCGCGAGACGCCGGCGCTGCTCGGCACCGTCGACGCCCCGGCGCTCATCCGCGACCTTGCCGACGAGGTCGCCGCTTGGGAACGCACGGCAGGCCTCAAGGACAAGCTCGACCGGGTCGCTTCGACCATGGCCTGCCACGGCTCGGTGCGCGCCGGCAGGCGGCTGAAGCCGGCGGAGATGGACGCGCTCCTGCGCGAGATGGAGGCGACGCCCAATTCGGGCACCTGCAATCACGGAAGGCCGACCTTCATCGAACTGAAGCTTGCCGATATCGAACGGCTGTTCGGGCGGCGCTGAAGTCAGCCGCCGAGACGCCCGCCCCGAAATCGGCCGGTTTCCGGTACAATCCTCTCCTGATCCAGGCGAATCACGTGGGAGGTCCTGTCCTGAGACGGCTCATTATCGGCATCGTGGGGCTGATCGCGCTGGTCATCGTCGCGGCCTTGATCGTGCCCGTGTTCATCCCCACCGGCACGGTGCGCAGCGAACTTATCGCCCGCATCGAACAGGCGACCGGACGTCAGGCGCGCATCGACGGGCCGATTTCGATCAGCCTCATTCCCACCGTGCATGTCTCGGCCGGCGGCATCGGCCTTGCCGGCGTCGCCGGCAGCGGCGAGGCGCTCAAGGTCGGTTCGGTCTCCTTCGGCGTCGACCTGCTGCCGCTGATCTCCGGTCGCGTGGCGATCAACTCGGTCACCATCGCCAAGCCCGAACTCGTCTTCGAGATCGACAAGAATGGCCACAGCAACTGGCAGGCCGCGGCCGAGCCGGCCGCGCAGACGGCCGCCGGTACGCAGCCCAAGTCGATGGAAGACCTGATCGCTTCCTCCGAGGCGCAGCAGGCGGCGACGCAGGAGACGCTGGCGACGCTGGACCGCATCGGCATCGGCAAGTTGACGATTAGCGACGGCACGTTCACCTATCGCGACCTGCGCAGCGGCAGCGTTGAGAGGGTCACGGCGATGAACCTGACGCTTGCCGCGCCGGACCTCAAGCGCGGTGCTTCGCTCGACGGCTCCTTCACCTGGGGCGGCAAACAGGAGAAGATCGCGCTCAAGCTCGGTGCCCATCCCGATCCGACCAAGCTTGCGGCGCTGCCCGTCGATCTCTCGCTCTCCGACGACCTCGCCACGATCACGGCCAAGGGCACGGCGCTCGACGGCGACACCCTGTTCACCGGAACCGTCACGGCCAATGGTGGCTCGCTGGCCAATCTTGCCGGCCGTTTCGGTGCCACCCTGCCCGCGGCCCCGGCCTACGGCGCCTTCGACCTGTCGGCGACGCTCGCGGCGACCAGTGCGCGGACCACCCTCGACCATTTCGCCGTCACGCTCGGCGGTGCCGCGTTCGACGGCCAGGCGGTGATCGCGACCAACCGGCCGCGGCCGGGTATCGGCCTCAGGCTCGCGGCCGGGTCGATCGACGCCGACGCCTTCGTCGCCCCGGCCGGTGCCGGCGGTGTGACCAAGAGCAGCGGCGGCAAGGGTGGGGCGGCGGCCGTGACGCCGATCGACCTTTCAGCGCTCGGCGCCGTCGACGCCAATGTCGCCTTCACGGCGCAGGCGGTGAAGGTCGGCTCGGTGGCGCTCAAAGATCTCGGCCTCGACGCCAAGCTGGTGGACGGCACGCTTCAGGCGACGATCAGCAAGGTGACGGTCAACGGCGCGCCCGGCTCGGGCAACATCACCGTGGCGGCGAAGGGCGGCACGCCCCAGATCTCCGGCGCGGTGAAGATGACCGGCCTCGATGTCGCCGGCGTGCTGGCGCTGGCGCGGGTGTCGGCGCCGGTCTCCGGCAGCGGCAGCGTCGATGTTGCCTTCAAGACCAGCGGCGCGACGACGTCGGCACTTGCCGCCAATTTCGACGGCAGCGGTTCGCTGTCGCTCAACAACGGCAAGGTCACCGGCCTCAACCTCGCCGACCAGGTCGGCGGCGACAAAGCGGCCAACGAGATCGACGCCATCGACATCACCGCGGCGTTCAAGTCGCTCAACTCACCGATCTCGGCCAAGGGCGCGTTTACCTGGCGCAAGGTGCGCTTCGACGTCTCTGCCAATGCCGATGTGCGCGCCCTCATCGCCGGCAAGACGACGGCGGTTGCCCTGCAGGCGAGTTCGAAGACGGTCAGCATGGGGTTCAGCGGCGAAGCCGGCGTGGGTGGCCTCGGCAAGGGCGAGGTCAGTCTGGCGACGCCGTCGCTGCGCAACCTGCTCGCCTGGATCGGCCGGCCGATCGGCGGCGGTGGCGGCCTGCAGAACTTCGCCATCAAGGGCGCCGTGGCGCTCGCCAAGGATACCTTCACCTTCGACCGCGCCGCCTTCACGCTCGACAAGTCGAGCGGGCTCGGCACCGGCACCGTGACCTTCGGCAAGCGCCCGTCGGTGAGCGCCGGTTTGTCGATGAAGATGCTCGACGTGACGCCCTATATCGCCGCGTCCGGTGCGCCCACGGGCGGCGGAGGAACCGGCGGTGGTGGTGGCGGTGGCGGCAGCGGCGGCTGGAGCACGCAGCCGATCGCCTTCGACGGCCTCAAGGCGGCCGATGCCTCCCTCAACCTCAAGGCCGACGAGATCGTCGCAAACAAGATCAAGATCGGCGCGACGGCGATGACGGTGACGCTCTCCGGCGGCAAACTTGCGGCCGATCTCACCGACATGAGCCTCTATCAGGGCAAGGGCAGCGGGATGCTCTCCGTCGACGGCGCAGCGTCGACGCCGGCGGTTTCGGCGTCGTTCCAGCTCAGCGGCCTCTCCGCCCAGCCCTTCCTGACCGACGCCATCGGCTTCGACAAGATCGAGGGCACCGGCGCCTTCTCCTTCGACCTCTCGGCCACGGGTACCAGCCAGGCGGCCCTCATGAAGAGCCTCAAGGGCAAGGGCGCCACCGAGTTCCGCGACGGTGCCATCCGCGGCTTCAACCTCGCCTCGCTCAAGGGCCTGTCGCTGCAGAGCGTGCTCGGTGGGCAGCTCGGCACCACCGACAGCACCGAGTTCAGCCGCCTTGCCGGCAGCTACACGATTGCGGGCGGCGTGCTGACCAACAGCGACCTGGTGCTCATCGGCCCGCTGGTGCGCGCCAGCGGCGCCGGCACAGTCGATATCGGCAACCGCACCTTCAACTACCGGCTCGATCCGAAGATCGTCGGCACGCTGCAGGGACAGGGGGCCAGCGGCGATGCGAAGGGGCTCTCCCTGCCCTTCCGCATCGAGGGCTCGTGGGACAATCCCCGCTATGTCCCCGAGTTCGGCGATCTGCTCTCGAACCCCAACCAGACCGTCAAGCAGCTCAAGGACGTCGGCAGCGGCCTGCTGAATTCGGTCTTCGGCAACGGAAAGAGCGGTGCCAGCCAGGCTCCGGCCGCACAGCAACAGCAGACGGCGCCGCCTGTCGATGCCGGTGCCCCGCAGCCGATCACACCCGGGGCCAACCAGCCGCAGGACAGCGGCACGCCGCCAGCCGATCAGCAGCAGCCGGCAAATCCGCTGCAACTGCTGATCCCCCAGCTCGTGCCGCAGAAAGGCCAGTAGACGAGGCCCGTCGAGGGCTTATGTTAAGGGTGCGCCCGCGGCCGGGCGTCCATAGGCATAACATGATGAATCGCATGGATCGATCGGGACGCGGGGGCGAAGCGCGGTTGCGCTATCTCGACGGCGACTATCAGGTACTCATTCCCGGCGGCTTCGTTCGTTGCGCGGTGACCGGCCTCGAAATCCCGCTCGACGAGGTGAAGTACTGGAGCGTGCCGCGGCAGGAAGCCTATGTCGACGCCAATGCGGCGCTGAAGCGCTTCCAGGAGACCGGGCGAATCTAGGATCTACCGATCGCGCGCCGCAGCACGTACCGCCGCGTCGATGGTCTCGCCGATCGCCGTCAGATTCTCGAATTCCAGCATCACCTGTAGTGCTTCTGCCTTTTCGTGCAGCTTGCCGGCCATGTCGTTGCGGCCAGCGAGGCGGACGAGGTCTTTTTCCGTCGTCACCAGCCTGAGATTGCCGGCCGCCGCCGCGGCGAGCAGTTCGGCAGCCTCGGCGTCGCTATAGCGATGGTGATCGGGAAAGCTGATAGTGCGGGCAACCGGGGCATGCGCCTCGGCCAGAGTGGCGAAGAATTTCTCCGGCCGACCGATGCCGGCAAAGGCGAGGATCGGCTGCTTGCGCCACTCGCGCACCTTGGTGGGCCGCAGATGTCCACGCAACGTGCCGCGCCCGGAACGGGCGGCGGCGCGCACCAGCGGTTCGGCCGCCGTGCCGTTGCCGACGACGAGCAGCATGTCGGCGCGCCGAAGCTGAAGCTGAAGCGGCGCCCTGAGCGGGCCAGCGGGCACGACGCGGCCATTGCCGATGCCCACCAACGCATCGACCACGACCAGAGACAGGTCCTTGGCGATAGATGGGTTCTGGAAGCCGTCATCCATGATGATGAGATCGACGCCTTCTTCCACCAGGCGCCGGGCACCGGCGGCGCGCTCGCTGGCGACCACCGTCGGTCCGGCGGCGGCGAGCAGCAGAGACTCGTCGCCCACGCGCTCGGCATCGTGGCTGTCGGGATCGACCAGCAGCGGCCCCACCTCGCGGCCGCCATAGCCGGAAGCAAGCAGGCCAGGCTTCAGCCCGCGGCCGCGCGCGATGCGGGCAAGGGCGATCGCCGTCGGGGTCTTGCCGGCGCCGCCGACGACGAAATTGCCGATGCAGATGACCGGCACCGGCGGGCGGTAACGGGGCGGGCGCTGCATACGCCAGGCCGAGGCCGCGCCCCACACCTGGGCAGCCGGCCACAGCGCCAACGTCGCCAGACTGCCCCCCTCCCGCCACCAGAAGGCCGGCGCCTTGTATGTCATGGCGCCTCCGGCCGACCGGCAAGAAAGGGCTTGATGGCGGTCATGGTGGCCTCCAGCGCCCCGGTGAAGCGGGCAAGGCCGGCCTTGCCGGCGGCGGCACGGACGGCGACGGCGGCGGGGTCGTCCATCAGCGCGGCGACCGCATCGGCGAGACTCGCGGCATCCGAAATCGGGGGAGCCGGCACGGCGGCGTCGAGGGCGGCATAGGTGTCGGTGAAATTGTGGACGTGCGGTCCGTGCAGCACGGCGCCGTCGAGGCGTGTCGGCTCGATCGGGTTCTGGCCGCCGTGGGGGATCAGCGAGCCGCCGAGAAAGGCGATGGGCGCCAGGCGATAGAACAGGCCGAGTTCGCCGAGTGTATCGGCGAGGTAGACGTCGATCTCGTGGAGCAGCGGATTGCCGCGGCTGCGCTGGGCGACGGTAAGCCCTTTGCCGGCGAGCATGGCGCGCACCGCATCGCCGCGTTCGGGATGGCGCGGCACGACGATGGTGAGCACTTGGCCGTGGCGCTGACGGATGAGCTTGTGGGCCTCGGCGACGATCTCCTCCTCGCCCTCATGGGTGGCGGCAGCGATCCACACCGGCCGCCCGTCGATGGCCGCCTTCACGCGGGCCAGAGCACCGCTGTCGGCGGCGAGCGGCGGAACGTCGAATTTCAGGTTGCCGACGGTGCGCACATTAGGTGCGCCGAGCTCGGCAAACCGCGCGGCGTCGCCCTCCGCCTGGGCGAGACAGAGCGTGATGCGCGGGAAGACCCTGGTGGCAAAGCCGGCGAAACGCCGCCAGCCACGATAGGACTTTTCCGACAGGCGGGCGTTGGCGACGACCAGCGGAATGTCGGCCTCGGCGAGCTTGCGCACCATGGTCGGCCACATCTCGGACTCGACGAAGATGGCTAGGTTCGGCCGCCAGTGCGCAAGAAAGGCGGCGACGAAGGGGGCCAGATCGAGCGGCGCGAACTGATGCACGGCGCCGCGCGGCAGGCGCTTGGCAGCGATGACGGCCGAGGTGACCGTGGTCGTGGTGAAGACGACCGCCAGACCGATGCCGGTCAGCCGCTCGATGAGCGGCAGGATGGCGTTGGTCTCGCCGACGCTTGCCGCATGGACCCAGACCACGCGCCCGGGCGGGCGCGGCAGCGAGGCGCGGCCATAGCGTTCGCCGAGACGCTGGGAATCCTCCTTGCCCCGGGCGACACGGCTGGAAAGGAGGAACGGCACCACGGGGCGCAGCAGCAGCCCCAAGAACCGGTAGCCCCCGGCGATGGCGCCGGCCACGACGTCAGTCACGGCGCTTGTCCGCGACGGCATAAGCGCGTGCGGTGATCGCAGTGAGCGCGCGTTCGACTTCGAGACGCTTATCCTCGAGTTCGCTTTCCGCCGCGCGGCGGGGGACCAGAATCGGATCGGCGTTGACGAAGACGATGCGGCCGAAGGGAAGAGCGAGGGCGGTGCGATCCCACGAGCCGAGACGCGTGCGACGCGAGGTAACGGCAACCACCGGAATGATCGGCCGCTGGCTGAGGCGCGCGAGCGCAATCACCCCCGGACTGACGGTACCGCGGGTCGCAGCATCGAAATCCGCCGTCAGGAACACGTTGCGCCCCTGATTAAGGGACGCCAGCAGGCCACGGAAGGCGGCGACCGACCCCTTCTCGTACATACGCGACCGATCGCTGGCACCGGAACCGCGGACGACGCCGAAGCCGAATTTGCGCAGGGCGCGGCTGAAGACGTCGCCGTCTTGGGCGCGCGATACCATGATGTCGACCGAGCGAGTTGGTGGACGCAGAACCGGCAGGAGAAACGACTTGCCGTGCCAGGCAGTGGCGATCAGCGGCTGCGACCGCGCATATTGCGACTCCAGCGAGTCGCCTTCGACGATCAGGCGGCTGGTTGACCGGACCATGCGCAGATAGGCAACCGCGACAGTCGACAAAAGGCTGTAGGCGAAGTCCGAGCGCACGACGCGCCGCCGCCAGGAACTGGCCCAGCCGCGCGTGGGGCGCGGTTGCATGAGCGAGGTGTCGGGACGTTCGTCCATGGTGCGATCTGGCTGGCCGTTATCGCGTCATCGGCCGCCGGTGCTCCTCTTCTCCTCGATCTCGGGATCGAGCAGACGGTGCAGGTGAACGATGAAGTAGCGCATGTGGGCGCTGTCGACGGTGGCGTGGGCCTTCGCGCGCCAAGCGTCATAGGCGGTGCGGTAGTTCGGATAGATGCCGACGATGTCGAGCTTGTGGAGATCGGTGAAGCGGGTCGCCTCGACCTTCTCAAGTTCCCCGCCGAAGACCAAATGCAGAAGCTGGTCGTTCTGTCCGGCTGTCGGCTGGCTCATCTCTGGTCCCCGTCCATGCGTACCCGGCACCGGGCCCGTTTGACGCCGGTGCGACGAAAGTGATGATCCGGGCGGTTTGGTGCATCAAAAGGCGGAGTTCCGCAAGTCTCTCCAGCGACAGCCGGTGCGGCGCCCCGCGCGGCGAGGCAGCCGCGAGGCGCGGAAACGCCTAGTTTCCGGCGACCGTCATGCCCTCGATCGCCACCGTCGGAGCGTTGGTCGCGTAGCGATAAACAAGATCGTTGGCGGCGGTGAGGATGCCGAACATGTCGATCAGGTTGCCGGCGATGGTGACTTCGCTCACCGGATGACCGAGTTCGCCCTTCTCGATCACGAAGCCGGCGGCGCCGCGGCTGTAGTCGCCGTTGTTCATGTTGACGCCGTGGCCGATCAGCTCGGTCACATAGAGACCGTGGTCGATCGCGGCGATCATCTCCCCCGGCGTCTGGCTGCCGGGAAGCAGGGTCAGGTTGGTGGACCCCGGCGAAGGATTGCCGCCGCGCCGCGACGCTCGACCATTGGTGGCAAGGCCCAGCTCGCGCGCGGTGGCGCTGTCGAGCAGCCAGGTCTTGAGCACGCCGTCGGCGATGACATCCAGCGCCGCGCCGGAAACGCCCTCGCCGTCGAAGGGACGCGAGCCCAGACCGCGGGGCCTGAGCGGGTCGTCGGTGATGCGGATGTCGGCGGCGAAGAGCGGCTTGCCGAGCCGGTCGCGCAGGAAGCTGGTCTTGCGGGCTATTGCCGCGGCGTTCACGGCACCCGCCAGGTGTCCGACAAGGCCAATGGCGACGCGCGGGTCGTAGACCACCGTCACCCGTCCCGTCGCTATCTGGCGCGGGCTCAGCCGGCGCACGGCGCGCTCGCCGGCATTGCGGCCGATCGTTTCCGGGTCGGCGAGGTCGGCGCGATAGACCTTGCTCTCGCCGTCGTAGTCGCGCTCCATCGCCGTGCCCGAGCCAGCGATCGCCGAGGCGCCGAGGCCGAAGCGCGAGCCGAGATAGGAGCCGGCGAATCCGCCCGAGGTGGCAAGCACCAGACCGCCAAGCCCCCAATCGGCGCTGGCGCCGCCGGAATTGGTGACGCCGGGCACGGCACGGGCGGCGTCCTCGGCGGCCAGCGCGGCTTCGGTGAGCGCGTTGGCCGAGGGAATGGTGGCGTCGAGCAGATCGAGGTCGGGAAAGCTGGTGGCCAGCGTCTGCGGCTCGGCCAACCCGGCGAAGCGGTCTTCGGGCGCGACCTTGGCCATCGCCACCGCGCGCTCGGCGAGCTCGGCTGGGTCGGTCAACACATTGGCGGAGACGGTCGCCGAACGCCGGCCGACGAAGGCCCGCAGAGTGAAGTCGTCGCCCTCGGCGCGGCGGGTCTCCTCGACCTTGCCGAGACGCACATCCACCGACAGCGAGACGCCGCGCACGCAGACCGCATCGGCCGCATCGGCCCCCGCCTTCTGCGCCGCGGCGACCAGGCGTTCGGCGCGCTCGGTGAGGTCGGTCTGGTCGAGTATCTCGGTCATGGCGTTCCTTGGGGATCCAGTTCGTACAGGCGGGTTCGGGCCCTGATCTAGGTGCATTTGCCGCCGCCAACAAGCTGCGGCAAGGCGATCTATGATTCCGGTGGACCGACGCGCACCACGGTCAGGTCGTTGGCGGCAAACAGGCGGCGGGCCGCCCGGCGGACATCATCGATGGTGACGGCGGCGATGAGGCCGTTGCGGCGATCGACATAGTCGATGCCCTTGCCGTCGATCTGAAGGCCGAGGAGCTGATCGGCGATGCCGCCGGAGGTGACGAAGCGCAGCGGATAGCTGCCGATCAGGTAGTTCTTGGCATTGGCGAGCTCCTCCGCAGTCGGACCGTCCTTGGCGAAGCGGGCGATCTCCTGCCTGATCAGCGTAATGACCGCCTCGGCCTGATCGCTGCGCGTCTGGGTGGCGCCGCTGACGATGCCGGAATGCTGGAGCGGATCGAGCCCGAGGCCGACCGAATAGGCCAGACCGCGCTGTTCGCGCACCACCTGGTACAGGCGCGAATCGGAGCCGCCGCCGAGGATGTAGGTGGCGACGACGGCCGGAATCAGCTCCGGATCGCTGCGCGTGATGCCCGGCGCACTAATCTGGATGACCGCCTGCGGCACCGGCAAGGTGACATTGATGCGCCCGGCGACCTTCGCCGTCACGTCGGGAACGGCGGTCAGGTCGGCTTTCGCCGGCAGGTCGCCGAATATCTCGTCGAGCATGGTGCCCGCCGCCTTGGCGTCGATGGCGCCGACGATGGCGACCTTGAGGGTGTCGCGGGCAAAGGTCTTGTGACGAAACGCCTTGAGGTCGTCGACGGTGATCGCCGCGACGCTCTTGGCGGTGCCTTCCACCGGCCGGCCATAGGGATGATCCGGAAAGATCGCCTTGCGCATCGCCTGCGCCGCGAGCTGGTTGGGACTGCGTTCGGCGCGCTTGATCGAGGTCAGGATCTGGGCGCGGATGCGCCCGACCGGCTCGGAATCGAAACGCGGCTCGGAGAGAGCCAGCTTCAACAGCTGCGCCGCCTGGTCGCGATTGGCAGCCAGCGTGCGCAGCGAACCGTCGAAGACATCGCGGCTGGCATCGAAGTTCATGCCGATGGACAGGGCGTCGAGACGCGCCTGGAACGCCTGGCTGTCGAGATTGCCGGCGCCTTCGTCGAGCAGGCCGGAAAGCATGTTGGCGACGCCCGGCTTGTCAGCAGGGTCCTGGGCCGCTCCGCCGGCGAAAGCATAGGACATGGAAATCAGGGGGATCGAATCGTCCTCGACCAGCCAGGCCGTAATGCCGCCGGGGCTCACGACCTTCTGGATATCGATGGCCTCAGCGGAGGCGCTCCAGACGATTGCCGCGAGCGCAAGGCCGGCAATCGCGGCCACGCGCGGGACTGCGCTGCGCCAGGCGATCACGAGCGGTTCTCCGTCGGCGCCGAAAGCAGATAGCCACTGACCGAATTGCGGGTGCCGAGATAGCGGCGGGCGACCGCCTGCACGTCGGCGGCGGTGACCGCAGCGATGCGGTCCGGCCAGGACTGGACCTCGGCCAACGTGTCGCCGGTGGCGAGCGCCGCGCCGACCGCATTGGCGAGCGTCCGCGGACTGTCCTCGGAATAGATCACGCTGGCGCGCACCCGCTCCCTGGCACGGGCAAGTTCCTGATCGGTGATGCCCTTGTCGATCACCTCCGCGATCACACGATCGAAGGCCGCAGCGAGCTGCTCAACCGTCGTGCTGCCACGCGGCGTGCCGTAGAGGCTGAAGGCCGAATCGCCGATGGGGCCGGCGTCGTAGCCGGCGCCGACGTCATTGGCGATACCCTGCTCGACCACGAGCTGGCGGTAGAGCCGGCTGGTGGTGCCGCCGCCCAGGATAGCGGCGAGCACATTCAGCGCCTCCGCCTCGCCCGGTTTGCCGGTGTGCTCGGACGGCGCGAGGTAGAGGCGGCGGAAGCTCGGCTGGGTGACGCGCGGATCGGTGAGCGTCACAAGCCGGGCGGCGTCCGGCTGCGGATCGCGCAGGCGCACCCGCGGCGGCGGATCGGCACGGCGGGCGACCTTGCCGTAGGTTTCCTCGGCGAGCGTTTTCACTTCGGCCTCGGTGACGTCGCCGGCGACCACCACGATGGCGTTGTTGGGCGTGTAGTAGCGATTATAGAAGCGAAGTGCATCGGTGCGGTCCAGCGTCTTCATCTCATGGGCCCAGCCGATGGTCGGGATGCGGTAATGGCTGTTCACGTAAAGCGACGCGTCCATCGCCACGCCGAGACGAGCACCGGGGCGGTTGTCGATGCGCATGCCGCGCTCTTCCAGAATCACCTGGCGTTCGGGCAACAGCGCGGCGTCGGTGATCTGAAGGTTGGCCATGCGGTCGGCCTCGAACTGCATCATCAGCTTGAGATGCTGTTTGGCGACCGTCTGGTGATAGGCGGTGTAGTCCTCGGCGGTGAAGGCATTGTCGTCGCCGCCGACGGCCGCGACCCGGGCCGAGAATTCGCCCTCGGGATGGGCTTTGGTGCCCTTGAACATCAGGTGTTCGAGGAAATGGGCGATGCCCGACTTGCCGGGCGGATCGTCGGCGGCGCCGGCCTTGTACCAGACCATGTGGGTGACGACCGGGGCGCGATGGTCGGGGATGACCACGACCTCAAGCCCGTTGGCGAGCGTGAAGCTCACGGCGTTGGCGGCGAATTTCGGCGCCTCGGCGGCGAGCGCGACCGTTGCGCTGACAACCAGCAGAAGCGCCGTCAAAGCACCGGCCGCGGCACGTTTCATGGGGAGGTGGGTCAATCGCTTCTCCATGCCACGAGGATCGCGGCGGCACTCCGTCGGGGGACATATAGCGGCCAAATGTGGCCTAACCAGTCACCCGCAGAAAGACGATCTGCGTGTCCCCTGCCCGGCGCGTGTCGATCGGCTCGAAGCCGGAGACCGGCGCGATCTCGGCGGAGGCCGCCTCCTCCAGCACGATGAGGGTGCCGGACAGGAGCCAGCCGCCGGAAAGCGCGCCGGCCAGCGCCTGCTCGCAAAGGCCCTTGCCATAGGGCGGGTCGGCGAAGACGAGACCAAACGGCTGAACCGTCCCGGCCGGCCCCAGCCTTGTGGCATCGCGGCGGAAGACACGGGTGCGGCCGGTCAGGCCCAGCGCCTCAATATTGGCGCGGATGGCGCCGCGTGCCGCCACGGCCTCCTCGACGAAGAGGGCAAAGCCGGCGCCGCGCGACAGCGCCTCGAGGCCGAGCGCCCCGGTGCCAGCAAAGAGGTCGAGCACGCGGGCTCCCTTCAACACATCGCCATGGCCGTGGGCGAGGATGTCGAAAATCGTCTGGCGCAGCCGGTCGGCCGTTGGGCGCGTCTCGCGACCGGACGGCGCAACCAGCGCGCGGCCACGAAACTCACCGCCGACGATACGCACGGGCCGCTGCCCCCGGCTTGTGGCGCTGGCCTGGCTTGCGGCGTTTCGGCCCCGCCGGCTCCGGCGCCGGTTCAGGCTTTGGCGGCGGGCGCAGCGGCGCGGTGAAATCGGCGTTCGCCGCGGAGGCGAGCTTGGCACCCAACTGGTCGCGCAGCACGCGCCCGCGGATCTCGACGACCGCGCCTGGCGTCAGCTCGCCGAGTTGGAATGGACCGTAGGAAATGCGGATCAGCCGTGTGGTGGTCAGCCCGAGATGGGCGAGCAGGCGCTTGACCTCGCGGTTCTTGCCTTCGCGCAGGCCCAGCGTCAGCCAGTGGTTCTGGCCCTGGCTGCGGTCGAGGGTGGCTTCGACCGGACCATAGACGATGCCGTCGACGGTAACGCCCTTGGCGAGCTGGTCGACGGTATCCTTCGGCACGTCGCCAAAGGCGCGCACGCGGTAGCGCCTGAGCCAGCCGGTCGACGGCAGTTCGAGCAGGCGCTTGAGCCCGCCGTCATTGGTCAGCAGCAGCAGGCCCTCGGTGTTGATGTCGAGGCGGCCGACCGCGACGACGCGCGGGATGTCCGGCGGCAAGGCAGCGAACACGGTCGGCCGGCCTTCCGGGTCGCGCGCCGTGGTGACCAGGCCTTTCGGCTTGTGATAGAGCCACAGCCGGGTGCGCTCGCGCGCCGGCAGCGCGACGCCGTCAACGGCAATCCGGTCCGCCGGGCCGACATTGACGGCGGGCGAGGTGAGCACGCGACCGTTGACGGCGACACGGCCGTCGGCGATCCAGCGTTCGGCGTCGCGGCGCGAGCACAGGCCGGCGCGCGCCATTACCTTGGCGATGCGCTCGCCGGTGACGGCGTCGTTGGCTTTCTTGGGTGCGTTCATGGTGCCGGTGATTAGCAGAGCGGCCGGGGCGAAGCGAGTGGAGGCATAATTCGGTGGCGAGCGAAACAAGCCCGATGGAGATGGCGCTTGAGGAAGCCCGCGCCGCGGCAGCACGTGGCGAGGTGCCGATCGGCGCCGTCATCATGCGCGATGGCGTGGTGCTGGCGCGGGCGGGAAACCGCACCATCGAACGCGACAACCCGACCGCCCATGCCGAGATGCTGGCGATCCGCGAAGCCGCCGAAGGTGCCGGCTCGCAGCGGCTCAACGGTGCCGACCTCTACGTGACGCTGGAGCCATGTGCCATGTGCGCGGCGGCCATTTCCTTCGCGCGTATCCGGCGGCTCTATTTCGGCGCCAGCGACCCGAAAAGCGGCGCGGTGGAAAGCGGCGTGCGCTTCTTCGCCGATCCGACCTGCCATCACGTGCCGGACGTCTATGGCGGCATGGCCGAGGATGAGGCCGCCGCGCTGCTTCGGGACTTCTTCAGAGAAAGACGCTAGAGCCGGCGGCTCACTCCCAGGGCCACTTCCACTTCTTCTTGGTGGCGGGCTTGGCATCGATCTCGACCGGAGCGGTCGGGTCCGGCTGGCGATACGTGCTGGGCGGATCGGTGAGAAAGCGGCGGACCGGATTGCCGTTTGCGTCGACGGCAACCTGGCCGCGGGCGTCAGCGAACAGCTTCGTTGCGCGCTCGTTCTGCGCCGCGGAGCTGTGCGCCCGCTCGCCGGGATCGATGTTCATGTTGAGGAGCGTCGGGCTGGGTTCGCGCGAAGCGTTCACCTGCTGAGACGGCGCGACACGGAAGCCGGGGTCGCGGCATTCCGGCAGAAGCTTGTTCTGCTCCACGGCGCAGAACTTCTCGCGGGCGGCAACGTCCTGCTTGAAGCGCGCCGCCTGAGCGTCGGGGTCGGTCGGCCAATTGGAAGCGACCGCCTGCTGCTGGTCGCTGCCGGGCGGCGGCAGAGGCGTGCCGGGCGGCGGCGCCACCACACCAGGCCTGGCGGAATACTTGATCGGCTCCTTGCTGGACCCGCCAAAATCGGCGATGCCGGCAAGGTCCTCAAGCGTCTGCATTCCGGGCGGCGTGCCGGTGCCATAGGTTGTCTGGTTGCAAGCCGCCAGACCGAGGGCCAGCCCCGCGATTGCCGCGCCAATGCAAATGGACCGAATCGAAGCCGTCATCACACTCGTTATCCGTGGCCGGCTTGCCCGCTGTACCGGCATCCATCTTGATGGCGGCGAATAGGGGCAAAAATCCGGCCGATCCGGCATCTGTCCTAGCCGAATTGGCCATTCGGGACAACTCACGCGGTCAAACGCCTACTTCAGCGAGCGCCCGGTCGAGATCGCTGCCCGAGCCGGCGACGGCCTGGATTGCCTTCGCGGCGGCCGAATCGTCTTGCATTGCGGCGATCAGGGCGTCGGCAGAGGCGAACTTCTTCTCCGGTCTGAGCCAGGCAAGGAAGCTCACCACCAATGTCTTGCCATAGAGGTCGCCGGCAAAGTCGAACAGATGGACCTCGAGCAGCGGCGGTCCGTTGTCGAAGGTCGGCCGTCTGCCGAAGCTGGCAACGCCATCGTACCCGCCGCCATCGGGGGTGCGCACGCGCACGGCGTAGATACCGTGGGCGAGCCCGCAATCGGGCGCCAGGTGAAGGTTGGCGGTCGGAAAGCCGAGGTCGCGGCCGCGCCGGTCACCGACGACGACCGTGGCGATGGTGAACCAGCGATAGCCGAGGAGGCGGTTGGCGCGGGCAATATCGCCCTCGACCAGAGCCGCGCGGATATCGGTCGACGCAAGCAGGGTCCCATCGGCATCGCCGACCGGCTTCACGACATCAACCGAAAAGCCAAGCCGCTCGCCGGCCTCGCTGAGCACCGCAGGCGTCCCCAAACGGCCCTTGCCGAAATGGAAGTCGTGGCCGACGACGGCCGATTTGAGCGCAAAGCGGTGGCGCAGGATGGCGCTGACGAATTCCTCCGCCGGCTGCGACGCGAACGCCTTGTCGAAGGTCGCGACGATCAGGCCGTCGATGCCCAGCGCGGCCAGCAGGCGCGCCTTGGCGTCGACCGCCGTCAGGCGGAACACCGGGGTGTCGGGACGGAAATAGGTTCGCGGATGCGGCTCGAAGGTCAGCGCCACGGCCGGCACACCAAGGCGGTCGGCGTCGGCGCGGGCGCGCGCGAACAGGGTGGCGTGGCCGCGATGCACGCCGTCGAAATTGCCGACAGCCACCACCCCGCCCTTCAGCGAGTCGGGAATGCGGTCGACCGCAAAGGGCTCGAGCGCCGGCTTCAACGTCTTCGCCCGTTTCCCCAGGCCAGGCGCGGCATGACCGCGCGAGCAGCGAGGCTGTCCGTCGCCAGTCGCTCATGCACCTTGGCAAGGTCGGGGGCATCGCGGTCGCCAAATTCATTGGCATGGATGCCGCCGGTGATGAAAAGCAGGTCGAGCCCCTGCCCGATCGCGCCGCGGACGTCGGTCGCCACGGCATCGCCAATGGCAAGCACCGATTGCGGCGGGACCGCTTCGCCGGCAATGGCGGAGATCCGCTGCAGCGCCGCTTCATAGACCAGCGCATGCGGCTTGCCGATCATGACCGTCTCGCCGCCCAGTTCGCGATAGCGCTGGGCCATCGCGCCGGCGCACCACACCATCCGGCCACCGCGCTCGACGACGATATCGGGATTGGCGCAGATCATGGGCACGTCGCGCGCCCGCCATGCGACGAGGCGCTCCTGGTAGTCGTCGGGACTCTCCGTCTCGTCGTCAAAATAGCCGGTGCAGCAAACGACCTCGCAGTCGTTCTCGTCGCCGAAGACGTGCGGCAGACCGTCATAGATCGCAAGATCGCGCTCGGGACCGAGATGGTAGATGCGTGTGCCGATCCTCTTGGCGAGGTAGTCGCGGGTGGCGTCGCCGGAAGACAGGATGTCGTCATAGACGTCAGGCGGTACGCTCATCCTGTCGAACATCGCCAGGATGCCGGCCTTGCGGCGCGGGGCGTTGGTGATGAGCAGCACGATGCCGCCAAGGGCGCGATAGCGGGCGAGCGCATCGATTGCATCCGGATAGACATGCACGCCGTCGTGCACGACGCCCCAGACGTCGCAGAGCAACGCCCGGTAGGCGGGAGCGAGTTCGGAAAGGCCGGTCACGAAGGCGGGCGTCGCATTGTTCGTCACGCGCACCGCCTATGGGCTTGCCGTGTCAGGGTCAAGAGGGGGCGCGCGCCATTTCGGCGGGCCCGGCTGCGGCAAAGCATACCGTTTGTTTACCGTGTTGGCCGACAGTCGCTTGTTGAAGGTCGGGGTGACGGGTCGCCGGGGTCATGGCACTGGTTCATGAGCTATCGCAGCCAGTCGGCGTCTTTGTCGTGGACGCCGATGCCGGCCAGCGCCGTCTGCTTGCCGGTCTGATCACGGAGCGCACCGGCGGACGCTTCACCGCAACCACCTGCGCCAGCTACGAGGAGGCCGTTGCCGCCGCGGCGACGCGCCGGGACGCCATCCTCATCGCCGACCTCGCCACCATCGGCGGCCCGGCCGGTGTACCGGAATTCGCGCGCAACGGCTCCACTCTGATCGCGACCAGCGACACCGGCTCGCTCAGTACCGCGGTTGCGGCGGTGAAGGCCGGCGCCATCGACTTCCTGCCCAAGCCGATCGGCGCCCGCGCACTGATCGAGCGGCTGAATGCCGCGGTTGCCGCCTGGCGCCCGATCCAGCCGGAGCCGGCGACGCCGCCGGCACCTCTTCCGCACCCGACCGGGGAAGGCGATTTTGCCGGTTTCGTTGGCCGCTCGCCGGCGATGCGTGCGGTCTACGACAAGATCCGGCGGATGGCGCCGTCCCAGGCGCCGGTCTTCCTCACCGGCGCCAGCGGCACCGGCAAGGAGCTGGCGGCGGAAGCCATCCACGCCTATGCCGGGGCGGAGGGGCGGCCGTTCGTGGCCATCAACTGCAGCGCCATCCCGCGCGAGCTGATGGAAAGCGAGATCTTCGGCCATGTGCGCGGCGCCTTCACCGGCGCCACCGAGCATCGGGCGGGTGCGGCGGAACTGGCCGATGGCGGCACACTGTTCCTCGACGAGATCGCCGAGATGGACACGCGGCTGCAGGCCAAGCTCCTGCGCTTCGTCCAGTCGGGGACGCTGAGGCGGGTCGGCGGCACCGAGCAGAAACAAGTGAGCGTGCGCATCATCTCGGCGACCAACCGCGACCCGATCGAGGAGGTGACGGCCGGGCGCTTCCGCGCCGACCTGTTCTACCGGCTGCATGTCCTGCCGATCGATCTGCCTCCGCTCAGCGCGCGGCGGGAGGACATTCCGCTGCTCGCCGCCCACTTCCTGGCCCGCTACGCGGCAGAAGAAGGCTGCGACCTGGTGACGCTCGACGGGGCTGCGCTCGCCGCACTTGCCGCCCACGATTGGCCCGGAAATGTGCGCGAACTGGCCAGCGTGATTCGCCGCATGGTGGTGCTCGGCGGCCATGCCGACATTCCCGATGCGCCGCCGCCGGCCATGGCCGCGCCAGCACACTCTGGCGCGCCCGACCCGGTGTCTTCTGCGGCGGTCGAGCCGTACTGGCGCCAGGAGCGGCGCATCATCGAGGCGGCGCTCAACGCCTTTGACGGCAATATCGCCCGCGCTGCTGCAGCGCTTGAACTCTCTCCCTCGACCCTCTATCGCAAGCGCCAGTCGTGGCTGGAGCGCAGGGCGGACAGCGCCTGACCCTGCCCTCATCAGCCTGAGGCGGTCCGCCGCTTGCATGACGAGGCCGAGGGTCGGATCATAGGCGCTGCGGCGCCGAAGCCAGGGGATAGATCATGGGCATGGGCATTTGCCGGCGTAGCATTGTTGCGGCAGCAGGGCTGGCGCTCTTGGTCGCCGGCGGCCTGTCGACAACCGCGACGGCCGGCGCGATTGCGAATTACGCCACCGATGCGGATAACCTGCTTCAGCAGGGCAAGCCGGCGGAGGCGCTCGCCGCCTTCGACAGGACCGCCGATGCCTTTTGGGCGGCATCGCCGCTGCAGTTCCGTGTCGCCACGTTCGCCTCCGCGGTGAAAGGATTCGGCCAATATGAGCCGCTGGCCGACGCCAGCTTCCGTTCCGGCGACACGGCCACCGTCTATCTCGAGCCGGTCGGCTACGGATTCACGTCCGCCGATTTCGGCCTACACGGTCGCCTTCACGACCGGCATCGAGATCCAGACGGCCGGCGGCATCCTGCTGGCCAAGGCGGACAATTTCGGGCGCCTGGAATGGCAGGGACGCACCAAGAACTACGCCGTTCCGGCGGTCGTCAACGTCACCTTGCCGGTGCTGAAGCCCGGCAGCTACAAGCTGCTGGTGATGGTGACGGACGCCGCCAGCGCCAAGCAGGCCTCGGTCACCCTGCCCTTCGCAATCGTTGAGTAGGCGGCTTTGTCGGATTCCCTGTCGCGCGCCGCGGCCGCTTTGCGCGCGGCTTCATGTTGGTTAACAGAATCTTTCGTTAACTATTTGATAATCAATGTGGCTCGCCTGTCGCCCCTTTGACCGGCAGGCCCGATTGCAGCATTATTGCTCATGTTCGCCCCCGGTGTGACGCTGTCAGCCGCCGGGCCTTGACTTGCATCAATCGCCTCCCTAAATGCGGCGCGGCTGTTAGCACTCCCGGTGTGTGAGTGCTAACAGGTCCCCATTTGCAGGCTGATCCGCTAACGGATCGCACCGCTCAGAGAGGAACCGATATCATGAAATTCCGTCCCCTCCACGACCGCGTGGTCGTACGCCGGGTCGAATCCGAAGAGAAGACCACCGGCGGCATCATCATTCCGGACACCGCCAAGGAGAAGCCCCAGGAAGGCGAGATCATCGCCGTCGGCCCGGGCGCCCGCGACGAGTCCGGCAAGCTCATCCCGCTCGACGTCAAGGTCGGCGACCGCATCCTGTTCGGCAAGTGGTCCGGCACCGAAGTGAAGATCGGCACCGAGGACCTCCTCATCATGAAGGAGTCCGACGTCATGGGCATCCTCGAAGGCAAGGCATCGAGCCGCAAGGCTGCCTAAAGGCGCCAGCCGCCCCGAGCCCCTTTTTCAGATTTCAAAGGAACAACAGCAATGGCTGCCAAAGACGTAAAGTTCTCCACCGAGGCGCGCGACAAGATGCTGCGCGGCGTCGATATCCTCGCCAATGCGGTCAAGGTGACGCTCGGTCCGAAGGGCCGCAACGTCATTCTCGACAAGTCGTTCGGCGCTCCGCGCATCACCAAGGACGGCGTCACCGTCGCCAAGGAAATCGAGCTTGAGGACAAGTTCGAGAACATGGGCGCCCAGATGGTGCGCGAGGTCGCGTCGAAGACCAACGACGTCGCCGGCGACGGCACCACGACCGCCACGGTTCTTGCCCACTCGATCGTCAAGGAAGGTGGCAAGGCGGTGGCCGCCGGCATGAACCCGATGGACCTCAAGCGCGGCATCGACATGGCCGTGGCCGAGGCGGTCAGCGACCTGAAGCGCCGCTCGAAGAAGATCAAGACCTCGGAAGAGATCGCCCAGGTCGGCACGATTTCGGCCAATGGCGAGAAAGACGTCGGTGAGATGATCGCCAGCGCCATGCAGAAGGTCGGCAACGAGGGCGTCATCACGGTCGAGGAGGCCAAGGCGCTCGAGACTGAGCTCGAGGTGGTCGAGGGCATGCAGTTCGACCGCGGCTACCTGTCGCCGTACTTCATCACCAATGCCGAGAAGATGGTGACCGAACTCGAGGACCCCTACATCCTGCTCCAC
Organism: uncultured Alphaproteobacteria bacterium; assembly: GCA_963750065.1. GTDB lineage: Bacteria > Pseudomonadota > Alphaproteobacteria > Rhizobiales > Kaistiaceae > CAVSRC01. The sequence goes on along the minus strand of CAVVPK010000012.1, from coordinate 301,662 downwards.
GAGAAGAAGCTCTCCAACCTGCAGGCGATGCTTCCGGTTCTGGAGTCCGTCGTTCAGTCGGGCAAGCCGCTGCTGATCGTGGCCGAGGACGTCGAGGGCGAGGCTCTGGCGACCCTGGTGGTCAACAAGCTGCGCGGCGGCCTCAAGGTCGCGGCGGTGAAGGCGCCGGGCTTCGGCGATCGCCGCAAGGCCATGCTTGAGGACATCGCCATCCTCACCGGCGGCCAGGTCATCTCCGAAGACCTCGGCATCAAGCTCGAGAACGTCAACCTGCAGATGCTCGGCCGCGCCAAGAAGGTGTCGATCTCCAAGGAGAACACGACCATCGTCGACGGCGCCGGCAAGAAGAAGGAAATCGACGGCCGCATCGGCCAGATCAAGGCGCAGATCGAGGAGACCACCTCCGACTACGACCGCGAGAAGCTGCAGGAGCGGCTGGCCAAGCTCGCCGGCGGCGTCGCGGTGATCCGCGTCGGCGGTGCGACCGAGGTCGAGGTCAAGGAGCGCAAGGACCGCGTCGACGACGCCCTCAACGCCACCCGCGCGGCGGTCGAGGAAGGCATCGTTCCGGGCGGCGGCGTCGCACTGCTGCGTGCCCGCAAGGCCGTCGAGAAGCTGTCCTCCGACAATGCCGACGTCGAGGCGGGCATCAAGATCGTGCTGCGCGCGCTTGAGCAGCCGATCCGCCAGATCGTCGAGAACGCCGGCGTCGAAGGCTCGATCGTCGTGGCCAAGGTGCTCGAGTTGAAGTCCGACACGTTCGGCTTCGACGCCCAGAACGAGACCTATGGCGACCTGGTTGCCGCCGGTATCGTCGACCCGACCAAGGTCGTGCGTACCGCCCTGCAGGACGCCGCTTCGATCGCCGGCCTGCTGGTGACCACCGAAGCGATGGTCGCCGAGCTTCCGAAGAAGGAATCGGCGCCCGCCATGCCGGCCGGCGGCGGAATGGGCGGCATGGACTTCTAAGTCCGCGCACCCAGCAAGAGATATGGAAAGGCCGCCTCTCGGGGCGGCCTTTTCTTTTGCGGTTCTCTTCGGCCGGCAGGTCTCAGGCGCCGGCGCCTGCCGATATGGCCGCCTCGCCGGTCGCCGGCGGGTCGTCGACGTAGCGCTCGAAGACTTCGGCTGTCGCACGTACCCGGCGCGCCAGGAGCCGCATCACGGTACGGGCAAAATCCTCGTCGTCGCGGACGAGCACGTCGAAGAAGTTCCGGTCGATCGGCAACAGCTCCACGTCGCCGACCGCGATGGCGGTATCGAGTTGCGGTGCGCCGGTGATCAGGCTCGCTTCGCCGAAGATCTCGCCGGGGCCGATGGTCTCCACCGAGCGACCTCTTTGGCGCAGTTCGACGCTGCCGCGCTTGACGATATAGGCGCAACGCCCCGCGTCGCCGCGGTGATGGATGGCAACGCCATCGATGAAAATAAGGACGGCGCTGCCGCTGGACGCGATAACGTCAACGTCGAAGATGGTTCCGTTCATGGGGTCTCCCCGGGGTCCTTCGGACGGCGGGGAGTGTCGACCCCGGGGCTTTAAGAAACGGCGTAGGCCACCGTTCAAATTGCTTTCATTTAGCGCATCCCTTGCGTCAGGCGGCGTCAACCGCAGGGGTTTCGCGCTCGATCGCCGACAGCGGCGCGTCCAGCAGCTTGGCCTCGAAGGCGCGCAGGCGCTTATGGATCGACATCAGCTCGACGATCGTCGACCAGGAATTGACGAGATACTGGAAGGACGATTCCACCTGGCCGAAGGCGCGCAGGATCTGCTGCATGACGCCCAGCGTGAAGCCGGCGGCAACGATGGTCGGCGCGAGCGCGACATAGGGCACCAGGACGCCCGCCTGGAGGTAGCCGTAGCGGGCGACATTGAAATACAAGTAGTTGAGATAGATGCGGAAATAGTTGCGACGGACATTGGTGAACAGATCGATGAGGGTCGGCGGCTGAGCACGCTCGGCGCTGTCCTCGCCGATCACCAGCTCCTTGCGATAGGCCGCCTCGACGCGCTGGTTACGGAACTGCAGCCCGGGCAAGCGGATGCCGGCGAGCGCCAGAAGCCCGGTGCCGAAGATCGCCCAGATGACGGCGATGATGACCAGCGCCTGGGGCACGGCGCCGACGATCGGCAACTCCTTCACGAAGGACGACAGGCCCCACAGAATCGGCAAGAAGGCGATCAGCGTCATCACCGAGCCGACCAGGCTGACGCCGAGGTCCTCCACGGTGGAAGCGAAGCGCATGGTGTCTTCCTGGACACGCTGGGAAGCGCCTTCGATCAGGCGCAGCTTCTGCCAGTTTTCGACATAGTAGTTGTTCATCGCCGTGCGCCAGCGGAAGATGTAGTGGCTGACCAGGAACGCATTGAAGACGGCGACGAATATATAGACCATCGCAATCGTAAGGAACGTCGCAAGTTGACTGAAATAGGCGGCGCTGGTGACGGCGTTGGGCGAGCCCAGCGACTTCTGGATGAGGTCGTAGAACGAACCGAACCAGTTGTTGATCAGCACGTCGAGCTGAACCTGGAACCAGACGATGAACAGGATCACCGACGAGGCGACCACCGACCAGCGGAACCATGGATGGGGCGAAAACTGCCTCCAGGCCAGAGCGAAGATGGCGCCGCCGACGAACATGTACTGGTAGAGCCACGCATCGACCGCAATATCGTTGGCGGAGGCAAAGGTGGTGCGCGCCGTATCGGCACCACCCGCCACCGGCGGCGGCGGATAATGAATCCCGAAGAGCGAGCCGAGGCTGAGGTGCGGTCCCAGGTTGCGGGCGAACAGATACCAGAGGGCCATACAGACAGCGATCCATACGAGCGCCGAGCCGAAGAGCAGACGCGGCTTGGGGAAGAACGAAGCGAACATGCGGGTTTTTCCTTCGCGCGCCGCCGGTCGGCGGTCGCTGGTTCAAGGCGGGTTTCGTGACCGCAGCGCAGAATGGAGAACGGGACGCGCGGGCGCAATCGCGATTTGACGGGTGAAAATGGCCCGCAGACCGCGGATGCCAAGGGCTAAGCGGAGGATTCCGGCGGCCGACCCACAAGATTACAAAGAGTTCACGCCGAGCGGCGCGGGGCGCGGCGGATCGGCAGCTGCATTTCGGGCGCGGTATGGCTGTTGGCGGCACGCAGGCGCGCACTAAGCAGCCGCATCACCTTGAAGGCGAAATCAGGCACTTCGCTGGTCAGCCTGGCAAATGTCGGCCCGTCGATGACGACCAGTTCGGTGGCCTTGCGGGCCACTGCCGAGGCGCTGCGCGGCGCCCCGTCGATGAGCGCCATCTCGCCGAACAGCCCGCCGGGTCCGACGACCTCGAAGGCCTGGCCGGCACCGCGGATTTCGACCTCGCCGGAACGGACCAGATAGGCGAATTCGCCTCGGTCGCCCTTGACGAAGACAACCCCGCCGTCGGCGAAGCTGACGGTTCTGCGCTCTGCGCCGACGGTCAGATCGACATCGAATTCTGAGGTCGCTCATGGCTTTGGCTCCACACCTGACACGGGCACCAAGACCACTGCCACTGTCAGGCTTAACGAAAGCTGGCGCCGGGCGACCGTTCTTGCTTCAGGGTTAACCGGCGATCAGGGCCGGAAAGGCTTTGGCAACCTTGCCGCTCTCACGGCGATGGGCTAGGAACCGCGCGCAATGGCAAACAGCGACCAGAAACCGAAAGCTCGGCTGCCGCGTGGGCTCGTCGACCGCTCGACGGCGGACATCCGCGCCACCGAGCGCATGATGGCGCGCATCCGCCGCGTCTACGAGCGCTATGGCTTCGAGCCGGTCGAAACCCCGCTGATCGAATATACCGATGCGCTGGGCAAGTTCCTGCCCGACCAGGACCGGCCGAACGAGGGTGTGTTCTCGTTCCTCGACGACGACGAGCAGTGGCTGTCGCTACGCTACGACCTGACGGCACCGCTCGCCCGCTACGTGGCCGAGAATTACGAGCGCCTGCCCAAGCCCTATCGCAGCTACCGGGCGGGCTGGGTGTTCCGCAATGAAAAGCCGGGGCCGGGCCGCTTCCGCCAGTTCATGCAGTTCGACGCCGACACGGTCGGCGCCGCTTCGGTCGCCGCCGATGCGGAGATGTGCATGATGGCCGCCGATACGCTGGAGGAGCTCGGAATCCCACGCGGGCAGTACGTCATCCGCGTCAATAACCGCAAGGTGCTCGACGGCGTCATGGAGGAGATCGGCGTTATCGACGAACGTCAGAAGCTCGCCGTACTGCGCGCCATCGACAAGCTCGACCGCCTCGGCTTCGAAGGCGTGCGCGACCTCTTGGGACCTGGCCGGCGCGACGAGAGCGGCGACTTCACGAAGGGCGCCGGACTCGACCCGCACCAGGTGGCGACGGCTCTGACGTCGCTCGAAGCCGGCGAACAGGGGCGCCCGCATCCGGGCCGAACCACCATCGGCCGCGAGGGCAGCGCCGAACTCGACAACATCGCAGACCAGGTCGCCGCTGCCGGTTACGGCACCGACCGCATCCGCATCGATGCCTCGGTGGTGCGCGGCCTCGAATATTATACCGGCCCCGTCTACGAGGCCGAGCTCCTGTTCGAGACCGTCAATGAAAAGGGCGAGCCCGCCCGCTTCGGCTCGGTCGGCGGTGGCGGACGCTATGACGGGCTGGTCGGCCGCTTCACCGCGGAGCCTATTCCGGCAACCGGTTTCTCGATCGGCGTGTCGCGCCTGCAATCGGCCCTGTCGGCGCTCAACAAAGGCGAGACCGACGACACCGCCGGCCCGGTCGTGGTGCTGGTGCTCGATCGCGAGCGCATGGGCGAATACCAGCAGATGGTCGCCGAACTCAGACGCGCCGACATTGCCGCCGAACTTTATCTCGGCGCTGCCGGCATGAAGGCGCAGATGAAATATGCCGACCGGCGTAACGCTCCGCTCGCCATCATCCAGGGCGGCGACGAGAAGGCGCGTGGCGTGGTGCAGATCAAGGACCTCGAACTCGGCAAGACGCTGTCCGCGAAGATCGAAGACAACGCCCAATGGCGCGAGGAGCGGCCTGGCCAGGAGGAAGTCGCGGTCGCCGATCTGGTGGAGGCGGTCAACCGCCTGCTCGGCCGCGGCGAGCGGCGCCCCTGACCCGATGACCGAGTCGTATGAAGCGCTGCGCCGGCTTTTCTCAGAAGCCGGCTACGCTTTCGTCGAACCGCCGATCGTTCACCCGGCGAGCGTCTTCGTCGAGCTTGCCGGCGAGGATCTGCGCCGTCGTCTGTATCTGACCAGTGCCGCCGACGGCACCGAGCTGGCACTCAGACCCGACTACACGATCCCCGTCTGCCTGCACCACCTCGCCACCGGCGCCGCCAAGCGCAAGGCGGGCTACGCCTATCTCGGACCGGTGTTCCGTCACCGCAGGGACGAGCCCGGCGAGTTCCTGCAGGCCGGCATCGAATCGCTCGGCCGCATGGATCGCGGTGCCGCCGATGCCGACGCGCTGAAGCTGGCCTTCGACGCGCTCGATCTCATCGGCGTCGCCGAGATCAATGTGCGCATCGGCGATTCGGCGATCTTCGGCGCCGTGCTCGACGCGCTTGAGCTGAGCCCGCCGTGGAAGCGGCGCCTGGCGCGCAACTTCGGCAATCGCGAGCGTGTGGCGGTGCTGATCGCCCGCGCCAATGGCGGCGCCCGGGCCGATGCCGCAGCGATCGGCCAGAGCCAGCGCGCCAGCGCCCGCCGCCGCGCGGCGGAAGCGCTGGAGGCGGCCGGCCTGGCAACACTCGACGGGCGCACCGCCGATGAGATCGCCGACCGCACGATCGAGAAGGCGGTGATCGCCGCCGGCATCGGCGACCGGCCGGCCAAGGTGCTGTCGCGCTACCTCGCCATTGCCGGCACGCCGGCGCGGGCGCTCACGGCCATGCGCAACCTGGCGCGCACCGAGAAACTTGCCATCGACAAGGCGCTCGATCATTTCGAGGCGCGCGCGCAAGCGCTTCGCCGTCGCGGCATCGACCTCAAGCGCCTCACCTTCGCCGCCGATTTCGGCCGCCGGCTCGACTACTACACCGGCTTCGTCTTCGAGGTTCACGACGCGAACCGTCCGGACAGCGGCCAGATCGTCGGCGGCGGCCGCTACGATCGTATGATGGCGCTGATCTCCGCCGGGGCGGCGGTGCCGGCGGTCGGCTTCTCGATCTGGCTCGACCGCATCGGAGGCCGACCATGAGCGCGTCGCTGGTGGTCGCGGTCCCCTCCAAGGGCCGCCTGCAGGAGAACACGCTGGAAGCCTTCACCAAGGCGGGCCTCGAACTGGTGCGCTCGGGTGCGGCGCGGCACTATCGCGGGCGCATCGCCGGTGTTGCCGGTGCCGAGGTCGCCTATCTGTCGGCGCCGGAGATTGCCCGCGAGATCGGCGCCGGCGCCGTCCATCTCGGCGTCACCGGCCGCGACCAGGTGGAAGAGACGGTTCCCGACTGGCAGGCGCGCGCCGCCTTCGTGGCGCCGCTTGGCTTCGGCCAGTGCGAGGTGGTGGTTGCCGTGCCCGAGGCGTGGATCGACGTCGACACCATGGCCGACCTCGACGACGTGGCCGCCGATTTCCGCCCGCGCCACGGCCGCCGGCTGACGGTCGCCACCAAATACATCACCCTCACCCGCCGCTTCTTCGCCGGCCATGGCATTGCCGACTACCGCATCGTCGAGAGCCTGGGCGCCACGGAGGGTGCGCCGGCCTCCGGCGCGGCCGATCTCATCGTCGACATCACCACCACCGGCACGACGCTCAAAGCAAACGGCCTCAAGAATTCTCTCCGACGGCGTAATCCTGAAGTCGGAAGCGCATCTGGTGGCCAGCCTAGTGGCGCCGTGGGACGCCGCGGGGCGCCGGACATTTGCCGCCCTCATCGGGCGATTTGGCCTGAAGGGCCGCGCTGCGGACAGCTTGGTCAAGAAGCTGCCCTAATTTGGCCATGCTCCGGCAAGGGCCATGCGCAAAGTGCAGTGCTGCGATGCAGCAAACCCCCTGCCTCCAGTTTCTACAGTGCTTATCTTCCGGGCAGAGATTGGAAGGAGAACACCGATGAACACGTTCACCCGCACCGCCGCCCGCTTCGCAGAGGGCTTTATTGCCGCCCGCACCAGGTACGCGCTGAGCCACCTGAGCGACCGCCAACTGGCCGACATTGGCCTCAGCCGCGGAAACATCTCATTGCGCGCGCTCGAACTGGCGCAGAAGCGCTGAGCCAGCCGGCTCCTGAAGGAGAATACCGATGAACAGGTTCAGACGCGCCACCGCTGGCGTTGCCGAGAGGTTCCTGACCGCCCGATATCACGAAGCCCTGAGCAGCTTGAGCGACCGTCAGCTGGCCGATATCGGCCTCACCCGCGAGAACATCTCGCTGCGCGCGCTCGAACTGGCGCAGATGCGCTGAGGCTCGCCACGGCGAGGCCAGAAGGAGAAGACCGATGAGCAGGTTTGCACCCCGCTACCAACAGGCAGCGAACCAGGCGAGCGACCGTCATCTGGCCGATGTCGGTCGCGCCCGCGAGATCGTCTACCGCCGCCCCTGCGATGCAATGCGTGTGCGCTGAGCGGCCAGCGAGACGCTTGAGTTTCTAGAGAGGGCGGCGGAAAGCCGCCCTTTCCGTATCCACTTCCCGGTGGCACCAACATCCCGGGTGGTGATCGTTGACCAGGCCCATGGCCTGCATGAAGGCATAGCAGGTGGTCGGCCCGACGAACTTCCAACCGCGCTTCCTGAGATCCTTCGACAGCGCGACCGACTGCGCGGTCTGCGCCGGGACGGCGAAGACCTCCCGCTTCTCCGCCTGCGGCTCGAAGGTCCAGAAATAGGCGGCAAGCGACCCCATTTCGCGTTCCAGTTCGACGGCACGCTGCGCATTGTTGATGGTCGCTTCGATCTTGCCGCGATGGCGGATGATGCCGGCATCGGCAAGCAGGCGCGCGACGTCGTTCTCCCCGAAGCGAGCAACCTTATGGACGTCGAAGCCAGCGAAGGCCTTGCGGAAGGTCTCGCGCTTTCTCAGGATCGTCAGCCAGGACAGGCCCGACTGGAAGCCCTCCAGGCAGATCTTCTCGAACAGGCGGACATCGCTGGTGACCGGCCGCCCCCATTCGTGGTCGTGATAGGGGATGTAGTCGGGCGTGCTGGCGCCCCAGGCGCAGCGCGTCTTGCCGTCCTCGCCCTTCACCAGTTCCGGTTTGTCCGCCACCTGGCTTCCCCGTCGTAACCGTTCGTTCACCATCGCCGAATGCGGCGATACTTCATTTACCATTTCCTCGTTGGCCACCCACTACCGTCTGTCACGGAAGCGGCCCAACGAAAAAATATCGGCGTCAGGCCGGTCAATTCCGCCCCGCGGGCAACCGCAACAGCCGCGCAATGTAATCGAGTACGCCGATGTTTAACCGTTTCTTCCCCACGATCGCGCTTGCCGCCTTTGCCTTCGGCGTCGTCCACAGCGGTCAGGCTGCCGCCGAACCGGTCACCTTCGCCGACGGCCCGCTTCTGCTGCAGCTCATGGCGCCGCACCGTCTCGGCGTCGCCAGGCCGGCGCCGCAGCGGGTTTCCTTCTCGCCGGCGATCATGGCGCCGCAGCGCCAGCAGCCTGGTTACGACCCGCGCTACGGACGGCCCATCGACCCGGCCTTCCTGCCGCGCGAGATCGCTTTCCAGACCGACCAGCCCAAGGGCACCATCATCATCGACACCGAAGCGCGCTACCTCTACCTGATCCTCGGCGACGGTATGGCGAAGCGCTACGGCGTCGGCGTCGGCCGCCCGGGCTTCGAATGGGCAGGCGTTCACCACGTCACGCGCAAGGCCGAGTGGCCGGGATGGACGCCGCCGGAAGAGATGCGCCAGCGGGTGCCGAACCTGCCGGTCCACATGGCCGGTGGCGTCGACAATCCGCTCGGCGCGCGCGCGCTCTACCTCGGCTCGACGCTCTATCGCATCCATGGCTCCAACCAGCCGTGGACGATCGGACACGCCGTCTCATCGGGCTGCATCCGCATGCGCAACCAGGACGTCGTCGACCTCTACGATCGCGTCAAGGTCGGCACCAAGGTCGTCGTCAAGTAGGGGAGCGGCCGGGTTTCCGGTCGCTTGGAGAGAGGCCGTCCGTTCTTCGTCCGGCGGACGGCCCTCGCCTCACCAGGTCGTGACCGCGATGCGGTTGCCGGAGCCCGGGCGAATTCTGTATCGTCATGAAACTTGGCGGCGGCTGGATCCGGCAATGCCGGAGCTATACTCGGGGGATTGAGATTGTGTTCAGGAAGCTGATTTGGGCGGCGGTTCTCGGCTTGGCACTCGCCAGCGCCGGTGCGGCCAGCGCCGAGGACAACCCGATCGACGCGCTGTTCAACGGCCTCGGTCAGATCTTTTCCGGCGACGGCGGGCCGGCGATCTACCCCGAGCAGGTGTCGCCCTATCGCCAGGTGCCGGCTCAGTTCAGGCGCACCGTCGTCGGCTACAACAGCTCCGAGAGGCCGGGCACGATCGTCATCGATCCGCGCTGGCACTTCCTCTACTACGTGCTCGGCAACGGCCAGGCGATCCGCTACGGTATTGGCGTCGGCCGCACCGGCTTCGGCTGGCACGGTATCGTGCGTGTCGGCCGCAAGGCGCAGTGGCCGGGCTGGACGCCGCCCAGGGAGATGATCGTCCGCGAGGCCAAGCGCGGCCACAAGCTGCCGGCCTACATGAAGGGCGGCCCCGGCAATCCGCTTGGCGCCCGTGCGCTCTACCTCTACGGCAAGGGCGGCGACACCGGCTTCCGCATCCACGGCACCAGCGAACCGTGGACCATCGGCCTCAACGTCTCGTCGGGCTGCATTCGCCTGGTTAATCCGGATGTCATCGATCTCTTCAATCGCGCCCGGGTGGGCGCCAAGGTCATCGTTCTCTAGCGCCGCCATTCCCTGACCGCATGGCGGCATTTCGGGGCGCCCCTCGCGGGCGCCCTTTCTTTTCGCGCCGGCAGGCCACAAGATACCCGCCTGCCCTCCTGATTTGGCTTCCCCCCCGTGTCGACGCTGCGATGAACGACGCCACGCCTTCCTCCCACCCGCCGGAACTCGACAAGGCCGCCATCCGGCAAATCATCATCGGCATCCTGCTGGCGATGATGCTGTCGGCGCTCGACCAGACCATCGTGGCGACGGCGCTGCCGACCATCGGCTCGGAGCTGCACGACCTCGAACACCTGCAATGGGTGGTGACAGCCTATCTGCTCTCCGCCACCGCGGTGACGCCGCTCTACGGCAAGCTCTCCGACATATACGGCCGCCGCAAGATGCTGCTCATCGCCATCTCGATGTTCGTCGTCGGGTCGCTCGCCTGCGCGCTGGCGCCGACGATGAGCGTGCTCATCGGCGCGCGCTTCGTCCAGGGGCTCGGCGGCGGCGGTCTGATCGCGCTCGCCCAGACCATCGTCGCCGACGTGGTCTCGCCGCGCGAGCGCATGCGCTACCAGGCCTATTTCGCCAGCGTCTTCGTCACCTCCAGCGTCGTCGGCCCGGTGGTCGGCGGCTTCTTCGCCCAGGACCTGCACTGGTCGTTCATCTTCTGGATCAACCTGCCGCTCGGCGCCGCCGCTTTGGCGATGGTCTATGGCGTGCTCAAGCGCCTGCCGCGGCACGAGCGGCCGCACAAGCTCGACGTCGTCGGCGCGCTGCTGATGGCCTTTGCCGCCACCACCCTGCTCCTGGCGCTGTCATGGGGCGGCAGCACCTATCCCTGGACCTCGGTCGAGGTGCTCGGCCTCATCGCCGCCACGGTCGTGGCCTGGGTCCTGTTCGCGGCGCGCTTGTTAACGGCGGCAGAGCCTTTCGTGCCGCTTTCCGTCATGTTCAATCCTGTGGTCGGCACCGGCACGGCCGCCAACTTCTTCGTGGTCGGCACCATGGTCGGGCTGACCATCTTCGTGCCGATCTATTTCGAGGCGGTGGTCGGGCTGACGGCCAGCCAGTCCGGTCTGGCGCTGATCGCGCTGATGGGCGGCACGGTCACCGGGGCACAGATCGCCGGGCGCATCATGGCGTGGTCGGAGCACTACAAGCGCGGGCCTGCCGGCGGGCTGGTGGTGGCGGTGATCGGCACGGCGCTGCTGGCCTGGCGCGCGAGCGCGCTGCCGCTTTGGCAGATCGAGGTGCTGCTCGCCGTCACCGGCATGGGCATGGGCACCATCTTTCCGGTGACCACGGTGGCGATCCAGAACGCCGTCGAGCCGCATCAGCTCGGCACCGCGACCGCGACCTTTAACTTCTTCCGTTCGCTGGGCAGCGCCATTCTGGTCGCCGCCTTCGGCACCATCTTCCTCGGCGGGCTCGGCATCGGCGGCCGCGCGGTCGGCTCGCTGGAAAGGCTGGTTGCCATGGCGGCCAGGAACGGCACGCCAATCGGGCCGGTGTTCACCATGATCTTCGCCGCCGCCTCGATCACGCTGGCAATCGGGCTTGCCTGCTTCCTGGCGATGGAAGAGAAGCCGCTAAAGGGCCGCGCGGGAATCTGAAGAGCGCGGCCCGGCGGCGCGCGAGGCTCAAGGGGCAAATTCCGGATACTGCGGAAGATCGTCGGTGATCGTGTGCCACGGCGCCTTCGAGCCGACGAATATGTGATGCGAGGGGCGGATCGACGGTGCGTCGATCAGGCTGCCCATGGCGACATGGACCCGCTCGCCGATGACCGAGACGAGGAAGGCGCCGCACCGCGCGCAGCGCAGGTCGAAGGCATCGGGGCCGCCGACGATCATCAGGTTGTCCTCGCCGGCAACCACCTCAAGTTTGTCGCGCGTTATTCCCGCGAACGCCTTGAAGGCCGATCCGGTCGCCTTGCGACACAGCGAGCAATGGCAGTTGGCCGCGTAGAGGAATGCATCCTCAACTACATAACCGATGGCGCCACAGGTGCACCCGCCCCTGATTATGGCCAGTTTCTCCCCGGTCTGCGTCATATCCCGCTCCCATGGCCGTCATCGCCAATGACATGACGACGAACGGCGCGCTCGGGTTTCGACCGCACCGCTAGGGAAATTTCCGTTGTGGAACGCTACACGATCAGGCGATAGGCCGGCAGCGTCAGGAAGGGTGACAGCGTGTCGGCGATCGACAGGTTGCGGAAGAGCTCGATGGCCTCGGGGAAGCGCCCGGCGGCATAGTTGTCGGCGCCAATCTCGCCCTTCACCCGTTCCATCTCCTCGCCAAGAAGCTTGTCGAAGAGTTCCGGCGTCACCTTCTGGCCGTCTTCCAACGTGGCGTTGAAATGGAGCTGCTGCCAGAGCTGCGAGCGGCTGATCTCGGCGGTGGCGGCATCCTCCATGAGATTGTAGAGCGGCACCGCGCCGCGGCCCCTCAGCCACGCCTCGATATACTGCACGCCGACGCGGATGTTCAGGCGCACGCCCTCCTCTGTGCGCGTGCCCTCGTGCACCTGGAGCAGCTCCTTCTGGCCGACGGCGACGTCCTGGCGCAGCTTGTCGAGCTGGTTCGGCTGCGGCATCACCCGGTCGAACACCTCCGCCGCTACCGGCACCAGGTCGGGATGGGCGACCCAGGTGCCATCGTGGCCGGCCCTGGCCTCGCGCTCCTTGTCGGCGCGCACCTTGTCGAAGGCGACGCGGTTGATCTCCTGGTTGCGCCGGTCGGGGATCTGCGCCGCCATGCCGCCCATGGCGAAGGCGCCGCGGCGATGGCAGGTCTTGATGAGCAGTTCCGAATAGGCCTTGAGGAAGGCCCTGCCCATGTCCACCTGGCCGCGGTCGGGCAGCAGGTATTCCGGCTTGTTGCGGAGCGTCTTGATGAAGGAGAAGATGTAGTCCCAGCGGCCGCAGTTGAGGCCGGCCATGTGGTCGCGCAGTTCGTAGATGATCTCGTCCATCTCGAAGGCGGCGGGCAGCGTCTCGATCAGCACCGTCGCCTTGATGGTGCCGACGGGCACGCCCAGCGTCTGTTCGGCCCAGGTGAAGACCTCGTTCCACAGGCGTGCCTCGAGATAGCTCTCCAGCTTGGGCAGGTAGAAATAGGGGCCGGTGCCGCGGGCAAGCAGCGTCTTCATGTTGACGAAGACATAGAGGCCGAAATCGAACAGGCCGCCGGACATGGACTGGCCGTCGACGACGAAATGGTCCTCCGGCAGGTGCCAGCCGCGCGGGCGCACCAGCAGAACGGCGGGCTTGGCGGAGAGCTTGTATTCCTTGCCGCTCACCGGGTCGGTGAAATCGATCTTGTCGGCCCAGCGGTCCTTGAGGTTGATCTGGCCCTCGATCTGGTTGGCCCAGGTTGGCGCGTTGGCGTCCTCGAAATCGGCCATGAAGACCTTGGCGCCGGAATTCAGCGCATTGATCACCATCTTGCGGTCGGTCGGCCCAGTGATCTCGACCCGCCGGTCGAGGAGGTCGGCGGGGATCGGCGCCACGGCCCAGTCGCCGTCGCGCACATGGGCCGTCTCGGGCAGGAAATCCGGCAGGGCGCCGGCATCGAGCCGGGCCTGGCGCTCCTCGCGCAGGCTCAAGAGACGCAGGCGCGAGGCGTTGAACTTGCGGTGCAGGCCGGCGAGGAAGGCGAGCGCCGCCTCGCTCAGGATTTCCTCATAGCGCGGGCCCCATGCGCCCCGGATTTCAACGCCCGGCACCCTGGACTTCTGCTCGACGACCGACATTTCTGGCTCTTCTCCCCACTTCTGCGGCCCCTTCTATGGCACAGCCTTGGGCCCGAAAGAACCCGATTGGCAGGGGATTTCAGGAGCCGCGACCGCGTGCCTTGCAACCCTGCGACATCTTGCCCATATGTGTCGCCCGCCGCGGGAGACCCCTCATTCATGGCCGCCGCAAACGCTTTGACGCAGCCGATCATCGCAATTTCCGGGCTTTCCAAGACCTATGCCTCGGGCTTCCAGGCCCTGAAGGGCATCGATCTCGAGATCCGCCGCGGCGAGATCTTCGGCCTGCTCGGCCCCAACGGCGCCGGCAAGACGACGCTCATCGGCATCATCTGCGGCATCGTCAATCCCGGCCCCGGTACGATCACGGTCGACGGCCACGACATCGTGCGCGACTTCCGCCACACAAGGTCGATGATCGGCCTGGTGCCGCAGGAACTGACCACCGATGCCTTCGCCACCGTCTGGCAGACGATCAGCTTCAGCCGCGGCCTGTTCGGCAAGCGTCCCGATCCCGGCTACCTCGAAAAGGTGCTGAGGGATCTGTCGCTGTGGGACAGGAAGGACGCCAAGATCATGACGCTGTCGGGCGGCATGAAGCGCCGGGTGTTGATCGCCAAGGCACTGGCGCATGAGCCGAGCGTGCTCTTCCTCGACGAGCCCACCGCCGGCGTCGATGTCGAGTTGCGCAAGGACATGTGGGCGGTCGTCCGGGGCTTGAGCGAGTCCGGCGTCACCATCATCCTGACCACCCACTACATCGAGGAAGCCGAGGAAATGGCCGACCGCATCGGCGTCATTAATCGCGGCGAGCTGATCCTGGTCGAGGAGACGGCTGAGCTGATGCGCAAGCTCGGCAGGAAACAGCTGACGCTGGAGCTTCAAAGTCCGCTTGCCGCAATCCCCGAAGCGCTCGCCGGCTACAATCTCGAGCTCAACAATGGCGGCCTGGAGCTGACCTATACCTACGACACCCAGGCCGAGCATACCGGCATCACGGCGCTGCTCAGCTCCTTCCGCGGCGCCGGTCTCCACCTCAGGGACCTCAAGACCGAGGAAAGCTCGCTTGAGGACATCTTCGTCAACCTGGTGAGCGAGCGGCGATGAACAGCAGGGCAATCTGGGCGATCTACAGCTGGGAGATGGCGCGCACCTTCCGCACCATCATGCAGAGCATCATCTCGCCGGTGCTGTCGACCTCGCTCTACTTCATCGTCTTCGGCGCGGCGATCGGCTCGCGCATCACCAGTGTCGAGGGCGTCAGCTACGGCGCCTTCATCGTCCCCGGCCTGATCATGCTGTCGCTCTTGACCCAGAGCATTTCGAACGCCTCGATCGGTATCTATTTCCCCAAGTTCATCGGCACCATCTTCGAGATCCTGTCGGCGCCAATCTCCTATCTCGAGATCGTCATCAGCTATGTCGGCGCGGCGGCGACGAAATCGGCGATGCTCGGCCTCATCATCCTGGCGACGGCCGGATTCTTCGTGCCGCTGCATGTCGAGCACCCGCTGGTGATGATCCTCTTCCTTGTGCTCACCGCGCTCACCTTCTCGCTATTCGGCTTCATCATCGGCATCTGGGCGGACGGCTTCGAGAAGCTGCAGATCGTGCCGCTCCTGATCATCACGCCGCTGACCTTCCTCGGCGGCAGCTTCTACTCGATCAAGATGCTGCCGCCGTTCTGGCAGACGGTGACGCTGTTCAACCCGGTGGTCTATCTGGTCAGCGGCTTCCGCTGGAGCTTTTACGGCCTGGCCGACGTCAACGTATTCGTCAGCCTGGGCATGACCTTCGTCTTCCTGGCCGCGTGCCTCGCCGTCATCGCCTGGATCTTCCGCACCGGCTACCGGCTGAGGACCTGAGGCGGGGTTGAGCGCTTAGCCCGGGCGACAATGTCGGCGAACCTGCGCGTCGCGTCTGCAGCATCCGGTGCCGCGCAGATCGCCGACACGACGGCGACGCCATCCGCTCCCGCCGCGATGACCGCCGTGGCGTTGTCCGCACTGATGCCGCCGATGGCGACGATGGGCAGGTCGCAGGCAGCGCGCACGGCGGCAAGCCCGGCAAGGCCCATCGCCGGCGCCGCATCGGCCTTGGTGGCGGTGGCGAAGACCGGGCCGACGCCGAGATAATCGACTTGCGTCAGGTCCGACGCACCGAGATCGGCGATTGAGGTGATCGACAGGCCGAGGAGCGGCCCAGGCCCGATCAGAGCGCGGGCATCGGAAACACTCATGTCCGACTGGCCGAGATGGGCGCCGTCGGCGCCCGCGGCCAGCGCCACGTCGACACGATCGTTGACGATGAAGGGGATGCCGGCCGGCCGCAGCAGGCGGCCAAGCGCTCGCGCCTCTTCGACCAGCGCCCTTGTCTTGGCGGCGGGATCGCGCAGCTGCACCATGGTCGCCCCGGCGGCAATCGCCTGGCGCACGGTCTCAACCACGCCGCGCGCACCGCTGAGCGCCTGGTCGGTGACCAGATAGACCGAGAGATCGAATGGATGGCGATCAGGCATCAGACCATCGCGATCTTCGCCCGCCGGGCCAACAGCGTCGTGTCCATCATGTACAAAGCGTCGCACAATTCAGCCGGCAGATGGCCGGGACCGCGGCAGCGGCCGGCAGCTTCCGCACCCGCCGCGGCATAGACGGCAAGGGCAGCAACCGTCGCTTCGAAGGGCGGGCGCACCGCGGCGAAGGCGGCGACGGTAGCCGTGAGCGCGCAGCCCAGCGCCGTGGAGAGCGGCATCAGCGCATGGCCACCGTCGACGGCGATGATGGTGGCACCATCGGTGGCGTAGTCGGTCTCGCCGGTGACCGCGACGATGGCGCCGGTCGTGTTGGCGAGAGCCCGTGCCGCTTCGACAGCGGCATCGGACCCGGCGATCGAATCGACGCCCTTGACGCTGCCGCCGGCTTCGCCGGCAAGGCTCATGATCTCGCCGGCATTACCGCGGATGATTGTCGGCTTCATCGCTGCAAGGTCCGCCGACGTTTTCGTGCGGTAGGGCGTCGCGCCGCAGCCAACCGGGTCGAGCACCCATGGCTTGCCGAGTTCCACGGCCTTTGCCGCGGCAAGCTTCATGGCCTCGACCCAGGGCGGCGACAGGGTGCCGATGTTGACGGCAAGCGCGCTCGAAATCGCGACGAAATCCTCGACTTCCTCGCGGGCGTGGACCATGGCCGGCGAGGCGCCGAGCGCCAGCAGGACATTGGCGGCGATGTCCATGGCAACATAGTTGGTGATGTTGTGGACGAGCGGTCGCGCGGCGCGCAGGTCGTCGAGCGCCGCGCCGACCGCGGGACTGTCGAAATTGGTCATGGCTCAGCGCCCTCCAGGCTGCGGTTGCGCGGCGGGCGGCTGATGGCGTCTATCTGGCTGGCACATCCTCAATCCCTCCGCCGGCATGATCCGGATCAGGTTCGACGGGTTGGCGGACGCCTCTCAGCCCGGACGGGCACCCCGTTGAGACGAAGGAAGGCTAGGGAATTGTGACAGGGGATGCAAGGCCCGTGGAATCACAGGCTTGCGAGGACCTCCAGGATGCGACCGGTCTTCATCTTCTGCCAGCCCTGGCCGAGACCATCGAAAGCCATGGCGTCGGCAGGACCGAAACCGTCATGTACGAGATGGAGCAGCGTACCCGACGGTGTCTTCTCGAGCGTCCAGGTGAGCACTGTATCGATGGCGCCGCCGCGCCAGGAATAGCTGAGCTGTTTCAGCGGATCGACAGCCAGCACTTCGCAATGGACGATGCCGTCGAAACCGGCGGCCGGCATCGGTTGCGTCCGGAAGGTGAAGCGATGCCCAACCACGGCGCGGAAATCGTTGGGCATCAGCCAGCGCGCGAGCAGCTCGCTCTCGGTGAGACAGCGCCAGACCTTCTCCGGTGGGAAGGGAAAATCGTAGTCGATGCGGATGGCGCGCCTGCTTCCAGCGGACGACATATCGCTCATTCATCCAGCTCCTTGAGAAGTCCGGCGAGCCGGCGAAGCCGGTCGCGCCAGAAGTCATCCTGATGGGCAACCCAATCGATCAACGGCGAGAGGCTCTTCGCCTCAGCGCGATAGAAGGTGCGGCGGCCGGCGCGGCGCTCCGCCACCAGACCGGCGGAGCGCAGCGCTGCCAGATGCTGCGACACCGCCGGCTGCGAAACCCCGGCACCTTTGGTCAGCTCGACAACGCTCGTCTCGCCGTCGCGGGTCAGCCGCTCGAAGACGGCTCGGCGGGTGGGATCGGCAAGCGCCTTGAACAACGTGTCGAGGGCAGCGGTCTGCATGACATAACTTCCATAAGCACTGGCTTATTTAATAAGCGCTTGCTTATGGAAATCAAGCCGTCTGCTTCAGCCCTGCCGGCCTCGGTCCGCCATAGGCCCAGTCGATGAGCTCGATGGTATGGAGAACGGGAAGGTCGCTACCGCCGGCGATCTGGGTGATGCAGCCGATATTGCCGGCGGCAACGACGCCGGCACCGGTCGCTTCGATGTTCGCAACCTTGCGCTCGCGCAGGCGGCCGGAAATCTCCGGCTGGAGCATGTTGTAGGTGCCGGCCGAGCCGCAGCAGATGTGCCCTTCTGGCACCTCGCGCACGTCGAAGCCGGCGCGGGCGAGCAGGACCTTGGGCGCCGCCATCACCTGCTGGCCGTGCTGCAGCGAGCAGGCGGCATGATAGGCAACGCTGATGCCCTTGCCGTTCTGCGGCGTGCCGAGGTCGAGGGTCTCGAGATATTCGGAAATGTCCTTGGCCAGCGCGGAGACCCGCCTGGCCTTGTCGGCATAGGCGGGGTCGAGGCGCAGCATGAAGCCGTAGTCCTTCACCGTGGTGCCGCAGCCCGACGTGGTGACGATGACGGCGTCGAGCCCGCCGGCCTCGATCTCCTTGGTCCAGGCATCGACGTTGCGCCTGGCGTTGCGGTGCGCGTCCTCGGCGCGGCCCATGTGGTGGGTGAGCGCGCCGCAGCAGACTTCGTCCGGCGCCTGTACCACTTCGACGCCGAGGCGATTGAGCAGGCGGATGGTGGCAGCGTTGATGCCCGGGTCGAGGACCGATTGGGCGCAGCCGCGCAGCAGCGCCACGCGCCGCTTCCGTTCGCCGGTGGCGCGAAAGATGCCAGGCCGGCTTGCCGGCGAGCGTGGCGGCAGGCGCTTCGGCGCCAGCCTCAGCATCGCGGCCAGGCGATCGCCGCTCGGCAGCTTCGCAACAAGACCGGAAAACGGCCGGCCGATCCTTGCCGCACCCAGCGCGGCGCGGAAGCGCCTGGGATAAGGCAGTACGAAAGCCAGCAGCGAACGCAGCGCGCGGTCGGCAAAGGGCCGGCGGTAAGTCTTGGCGATATGGGCGCGGGCATGATCGACCAGATGCATGTAGTCGACCCCCGAAGGGCAGGTGGTCATGCAGGCCAGGCACGACAGGCAGCGGTCGATATGGCGGACCACCTGCTCATTGGCGGGCTTGCCGCCTTCCAGCATGTCCTTGATCAGGTAGATGCGCCCGCGCGGGCTGTCGAGCTCGTCGCCGAGAATGAGATAGGTCGGGCAGGTCGCCGTGCAGAAGCCGCAATGGACGCAGGAGCGGAGGATCTTCTCCGAATTGGCGACCTCCGGATCGGCAAGCTGGGCGAGCGTGAAGCTGGTCTGCATGGTCTCACACGCCAGCGTAGATGCGGCCGGGGTTGAGGATGCCGGCAGGGTCGAACGTCTCTTTCAGCTTGCGGGTGAGGTCCATCAGCGGCGCGGGCAGCGGCTGGAAGACCTCGACGGCGTTGCGCACGTCGTCGGGGGCGCGCACCAGGGTCGCGTGGCCGCCGACGGCGGCGACCGCGGCACGGATTGCCTCGGCGCCTACGTCCGGCCCATCGCCACCGGCAATCCACACCAGCCCGCCGCCCCAGTCGTAGAGCGCGCGGCACTCGAAGGTGCGGTGCAGGGTCTCGACCAGTGCCGGTGCATCGCCGGGCTTCAGCGACAGGCGCCACACCGGCGCCTTGTCGGGTGCGCCCAGCGCATCGAGATCGCGGATCGCGCGCCACAGGGCAACCGACTGGGCCTCGTCGAGCGTGGTCGCGCCGGAAAACGGCCCCGGCATCGTCCGCAGGCGCTCCGCCCGGTCGATCACCGAAGCGGCGAAGCCTTCCAGCCGGATGCAGGTGCGCCCCGGCGCCTTGCTGGTGAACGGCATGTGCGCCGCACCGGTCACCGAGAACGGGGATCCCAGCGCTACCGAAAGCGCGGCAACCGCCGCGGCATCGTCGAGGCCCTCGATCACCAGCGTGGATTCGGTCTCCGGGGCCGGCAGAACCTTGAAGGTCACCTCCGAGAGCACGGCAAGCGTGCCGTAGGAGCCGGCGAGGAACTTCACCAGATCGTAGCCGGCGACGTTCTTCATCACGCGCCCGCCGGATTTCACCACGTCGCCGCGGCCGGTGACGGCGCGCACGCCGATCAGGCCATCACGGGCGGCGCCGCCCGAGATGCGGCGCGGGCCGGAGAGATTGGCGGCGGCGACGGCGCCGATGGTCGGCTCGCCGGTGGAGCCGTAGAGCCCGCGATAGTCAGGCGGCTCGAAGGTGAGACGCTGGCCGTTTTCGGCAAGCAGCGCCTCGACTTCGGAGAGCGGCGTGCCGGCGCGGGCGGAGATGACCAGTTCGGACGGCTCGTAGAGGGTGATGCCGCGCATTTCGGCGGTGGAGAGTGCCGCGGCGGCCTGCACGGGGCGGCCGAGCCCGGAGCGCGTGCCGCCGCCAAACGCCGCCAATGGCGTCTGCCGGCCGGCGGCCACGGCGACGATGTCGGCAACCTCGGTCTCGTCGATCGGCAGAAGCGGTTCGCTCACGCCCTCAGGGTCCCTCGCCGGTGCCGTTTGTCGGCAGGGGAGCTTTCGCTCGCTCCGGCCCCTAAGCAATAGCCGCCGGGAACACGCGAGGAAAGTCTGCCGACGCCTCTAGCCCGCGAGCGTCGCCACCCAGGTGCCGATGTAGTAGGGCCAGACGATGATGGCGAAGACGCCCTTCCAGAAGCCGAGCTTGAGGAAGCCGATCGAGAAAAGCCAGCCGGCCGCCCAGATGAGGCCGAGGCATGAGTGCTGTTCGACGCGGATCTTGTTCATGTGCAGCGCATCCCCCTGTTCGCCGGCAGCATCTGCGGCCTGTCGAGCGACGCCTTGACGCCGCTCAAATCTGGCATGCTTCCACCTGCTGACAAAAGGGTGTCAGGAGGCGTCGGTTAGGGTGCGTCACGTCGAACCGCGACAGGAGAACGCGACCATGGTCATCAAGGGAAGCTGCCACTGCAAGGCGACGCAATTCGAGGTGAGTGCGGCACCGGAAAGCGTCACTGCCTGCACGTGCTCGTACTGCTCCAAGCGCGGGGCGCTGTGGGCGTATTACACGCCGAAAGAATTCCGCCTGACGACGGCGCGCGACCGCGTCGCCACCTATCAGTGGAACAGCTACACGGTGCAGCATCACTTCTGCCCGATCTGCGGCTCTACCACCTATTCGGAATCGCCGGACTGGTCGTCCGGCAAGCCCGACTTCGACAATATTCGGATCGGCGTCAACGCCCGCCTGTTCGACGATTTCGACCTGAAGGCCGTGGAACACAAGGAGGTCGACGGCAAGAACTTGTGGTGACGCTCAGGTGGCCGGCGCAGCCCGCTCCGGCCGACCTTCCAGCGGGAACACCTTGGCTGGATTGAGCAGCCAGGCGGGATCGAAGACGCTCTTCACCCGCATCTGCTGGGCGAGGTCTACGGCCGAGAACTGCACCGTCATCAGGTCGCGCTTCTCGATGCCCACCCCGTGCTCGCCGGTGAGGCAGCCGCCGACCTCGACGCAGAGCCTCAGCACGTCGGCACCGGCAGCTTCGGCCTTCTCGATATCGCCCGGCTTGTTGGCGTCGTAGAGGATCAGCGGGTGCAGGTTGCCATCGCCGGCATGGAAGATGTTGGTGACGGCAAGCCCATAGCCAGCGCAGATCTCGCCGACGCGGGTGAGCACCTCCGGCAGGCGCCCGGTGGGGATGACGCCGTCCATGCACAGATAATCGGCGATCCGGCCCATGGCGCCGAAGGCGGCCTTGCGCCCCTTCCAGATGGCGGCGCTCTCCGCCTCCGATTGCGAAACGCGCAAGACTTGCGGCGCGAAGGCCTCGGCGACCTTGGTGATGCGGGCGATCTGGTCGGCGATCTCGGCCTCCGAGCCCTCGACCTCGACGATGAGTAGCGCCTCGACATCGAGCGGATAGCCGGCATGGGCGAAGGCCTCGCAGGCCTTGATCGCCGGACCGTCCATGTATTCGATCGCCACCGGAACGATGCCCGAACCAATGATGGCGGCAACACAGCCGCCGGCAGCCTCGGCGCTGGCAAATCCCATCAGCATCGGCCGGGCGCCTTCGGCGGCGCGCAGGATGCGCACCGTCACTTCGGTGACGACGCCGAGCTGGCCTTCCGAGCCGACGACAAGGCCGAGCAGGTCATAGCCCGGCGCATCGAGATGGGCACCGCCGATCTCGATCACGGTGCCGTCGATCAGCGCCATCTTGACGCCCAGCACATTGTTGGTGGTGACGCCGTATTTCAGGCAGTGGGCGCCGCCGGAGTTCATGGCAACGTTGCCGGCGATGGTGCAGGCAAGCTGGCTGGAGGGATCGGGAGCGTAGAAGAAGCCCTTGTGAGCGACCGCATTGGAGATGTTGATGTTGGTGACGCCGGCCTCGACCGTCGCCACGCGGTTGTCATAGTCGACGGCGAGAATCCGGTTCATGCGCGCGAGACCCAGGACCACCGCATCCGGCGAAGGCAGCGCGCCGCCCGAGAGCGAGGTGCCGGCGCCGCGGGCGACGACCTTGACGCCCGCGTTGCCGAGGAACTTCAGCACCGCCGCCACTTGGCTCGTGGATGCCGGCAGGACGACGGCCAGCGGCACTGCCCGGTAGGCGGTCAGCGCATCGGTCTCATAGGCGCGGCGCTCGTCCTCCTCGGTGACCAGCGCATCGACGCCGACGATGTCCGCCAGCCCGGCGACGATGGCCTCGCGGCGGGCGAGAATCCCCGCGTCAACCTCAGGCGTGGCGATGGCGGTCATGAGCATTTCCTGTGGCATGCGGACATGCTCCATCATAGCCGGCGGCAGCGGCGGATGTCACAGCGCACGACGTCGACCGTGCCGATCGGGCTGGTGCCTGTGCTGTTCCGCGCCTTCTTTCTCCACAAGCGCCGGCAGAAGGTCTGAAACAATAAAAATAGACGTATCTTTTTATTCAAACCAGCACTCGCCATTTACAGCGGCATTCTCAAAGTACGACTAGAAGTAATTATTAACCGGCCTCCTCGTTGTAAGTTGTTTTCTTCCTCCGGTTCTTATTTTCTGCCTCCAGGGATTATGAAGCGGGGGCGAGCAACGTTATTCGCCGGAGTCATCGCCATGAAAATACTCTTGATCGCCTGTTCCGTCTTTGCGCTCGCAGCGGCGGCCGAGATTGCGAGCCCGCGCGCGGCAAACGCTGACGTCGTCCGCCCGGTCGTCTCGCAGAACTGCCACAGGATCGAGACACACCTGCCGGTCGTCGCCCATGTCTGGGTGTGCAAGGTCTCGAACCTGCCGCGGTGGTGGACGTTCAACGAGTCGGACCCGATCTACACCCACCATACGGCGCAACCGCCGCCGCCGCCGCCACCACCGCCGCCGCCGCCCACTTAGGGTGTTTGACGGGCGCTGCCGTCGTTTCGCGATCTGCTGGCACGTCGCGCGCACGCGGGGTGTGTTGATAAGGATCCGCCCAGCCTGCTATCGGTTCGTTCGCGCCGCATTCCGCGCGAGGAAATCCGATGCCAGAAGAAGCAAGCGCCCCGCGCGTTGGTCTGTTCGTCACCTGCCTGGTCGATCTCTTTCGCCCGACCGTCGGGTTTGCCGCCGTGACGCTCCTGGAAGCGGCCGGCTGCACGATCGAGGTGCCGGCGGCGCAGACCTGCTGCGGCCAACCGGCCTATAATTCCGGCGACCGCAAGGACACCCGCGCCATTGCCGAACAGGTGATCGCCGTCTTCGAGGCCTACGACTACGTGGTGGCGCCATCGGGCTCCTGCGCCGGCATGCTCAAGGTCCACTACCCGACGTTGTTCGCTGGCGACGCCGCCTGGGAGAAACGGGCCAAGGCTTTCTCGGAAAAAGTATTCGAGCTTGTCAGCTTCCTGGTCGATGTGCGCGGCATGGACAGTGTCGACGCATCCTTTGATGGCACGGCGACCTATCACGATTCCTGCGCCGGTCTGCGCGAACTCGGCGTCCACGACCAGCCGCGCAAGCTGCTCGCCTCGGTCGCCGGACTGACCATGAAGGATCTCAGGGATGCGGATGCCTGCTGCGGCTTCGGCGGCACCTTCTGCGTGAAGTATCCCGACGTCTCCAACGGCATCGTCGAGAAGAAGACGGCGGCGATCGCCGAATCCGGCGCCGGCATGCTGCTGGCCGGCGATCTCGGCTGCCTGATGAACATGGCCGGCAAGCTCCAGCGCCAGGGCCGGCCGGTGGCCGTCCGTCACGTCGCCGAGGTGCTGGCCTGCATGACCGACACGCCGCCGATCGGCGAGGCCAAGAGTTGATGCAGACCACCTCCCCCGCCTTCAAGGCCAATGCCCGGCGCGCGCTCGGCGACGCACAGTTGCAGAAGACGCTGGGCTTTGTGCGCGGCAACTTCATCCAAAAACGTCTGAATGCGGTCGACGCGCTGCCGGAGTTCGAGGCGCTGCGCGATGAGGCGCGCGACATCAAGAACCATACGCTCGCCCATCTCGACCTCTACCTCGAGGCCTATGAGGAGAAGGTCACCGAAGCCGGCGGCGTCGTGCACTATGCCGAGACCGGGGCTGAAGCCCGCGACATCATTCTCGACATCTGCCGCAGGGCCGGCGCCAGGACGGTGACCAAGGGCAAGACGATGATCGGCGAGGAGATCGCCCTCAACGAGCATCTCGAAGCCAACGGAATCCAGCCGGTGGAGACCGATCTCGGCGAGTACATCATCCAGATCCGCCACGAGCCCCCGAGCCACATCATCGCGCCGGCGGTGCATCTGACCAAGGAGCAGGTCGCCGACGACTTCCGCCGCGTGCATACCGAGCTCGCGCCCGACCGCGACCTTTCCGAACCGTCGACGCTGCTTGCCGAAGCGCGCAGTATCCTGCGTGACCGTTTCCTTGCCGCCGATGTCGGCATCACCGGCGCCAACTTCCTGGTCGCCGAGACCGGCACGTCGGTGATCGTCACCAACGAAGGCAATGGCGACCTGACGCAGATCCTGCCGCGGGTGTACATCGTTCTCACCACGCTCGAGAAGATCACGCCGACGCTCAACGACGTCAGCCAGATCATGCGCCTGCTCTCGCGCTCGGCGACCGGGCAGGACATGGCGGTCTACACGTCGTTTGCCACCGGCCCGCGGCGACCGGGCGACCCCGACGGTCCGGAGGAATACCACGTCGTCCTGCTCGACAACGGCCGCTCGGAAATGCTCGGCAGTCCGTTCCAGGACATGCTGCGCTGCATCCGCTGTGGCGCCTGCATCAATCATTGCCCGGTCTATCAGGAGGTCGGCGGCCACGCCTACGGCTGGGTCTATCCGGGGCCGATGGGCGCGGTGCTGACGCCCACCCTGATCGGGATCGAGCAGGCGGGCCACCTGCCCAATGCCTCGACCTTCTGCGGACGCTGCGAGGCGATCTGTCCGATGAAGATCCCGCTGCCCGGCATGATGCGCCACTGGCGCGAGCGCGCGTTCGAGCGCCACCTGTCGCCGACGACCTGGCGCTGGGGCCTCAGCGTGTGGGCGTGGCTGGCACGCCACCCGCGCCTCTATCACTTCGGCACCAGACTGGCGATGCGGGTGCTCGGCAATCTCGGCCAGCGCCGCGGCCGCTTCTCCCGGCTGCCGCTGGCCGGCGGGTGGACGAGCCATCGCGACCTGCCGGCGCCCGAGGGACAGACATTCCAGGAGATGTGGGCCGAGCGGAGGAAGACGGGATGAGCGCGCGCGACGCGGTCCTGGCCAAGATTCGCCGCTCGCTCGGCGTCACTGGCAGCGAGCCCGCCCGAAATGCCGCCGTCGACAATCGCCTGCGCACGCGGCCGCGTGGCGTCGTGCCGGCACGCGGGCAGCTTCCGGTGGGCGAGCGTCTGGCGCTGTTCACGAGGCTGGCCGAGGCGGCATCGGCGAGCGTGGCGCGCGTCGGGAGGCCGCAAGACGTGCCGGCTGCGGTCGGCACGTTCCTGCGCCAGCGCAACCTGCCGGCGGCGGTGCGCATGGGCGACGACAAGCGTCTTGCCGCCATGCCCTGGGGTGAGACGCAGATCGCGGTGCAGCACGGCCCTTCCGACGGCAGCGACGCGGTCTCGGTCGGCCATGCCTTCGCCGCGATCGCCGAATCCGGCACGCTGGTGATGACCTCCGGCGCGGACAATCCGACGACGCTCAACTTCCTGCCGGAGACGGCCATCGCCGTGCTCGATGCCGCCGATATCGCCGGCGATTACGAGACGGTGTGGGACCGCCTGCTGCCGCCGGGCGGCGAAGGCCTGCTGCCACAGACGGTCGATCTCATCACCGGTCCGTCGCGCTCGGCCGACATCGAACAGACGCTGCTGCTCGGCGCCCACGGGCCGCGCAGCCTGCATATCATCGTGGTGGGCTGAGCCGGCGGCTTTCGACACGATCCGTCGCCGAAAGGTCCACCCATCGTCCGAATGCGACCTAACCGCGAGTTCTTCTTGCCGTTTACTTCGCGCTTTGCGTGTGTCTATGATGATATATGGGCGACATGCGCGATGGAGATTTTCGATGCTTCGCGATGTTCTCGTTCCCTTGACAATACTTGTTGCCTCTGCCGGCCTGACGGCCTCCAACGCTCAGGCCGCGCCGAATTTCGCCTTCAAGCCGCACGTCGAAAAATTCGTCGCGCAAGGCAACCCGGCGGGGAAGTACGGCGCCGACCGGGGAACGTTCGCAGACAAGCTTTTCTGGTACTACGAGCCCAATATCGACCCGGCAACCGGCAAGGGCTGGATCCGATTCGAATTCACGGACGGCACATCGGGTGCGCAGGCGTACTTCGGGCACCTGGCCCTGCAGGGCGAAGATGGCAGGCATCATCTGGGAGCCCTGCTCGATATCTTGGATGGCTCAGGTCATTCGCTCTACAGTCATGTGTTCGAAGCTGTAATGGACACACGGGGAAAGGCTATTGCGGTGAACGTCGCCTTTCCTCATGAGGAGTTCGTCCAGTTCAAGAACGTCGTCATTCATCCGTTCACGATCGAGCGTGACTACACGCCCGAGGAAATGGGACCATTCGTGACCGTGACGATCGGAGGAGACGGTCCGCTACTAAGCATCACCAACGCGGCGGGCGAAGGGCACTGATCGCCGGCGCATACAGGCGGCTTAGCCGGCAAGCATTGCTCGACCTTTGTGCTTGTGTCCCCTTGTGATGTTTCCGGCTAGCCGTCGCGCCCCTCTCCCGTCCCCGCCCAGCCGTGCTGCTTGAGATACCGCTCCAGTCCGCGGACCATGAGCGACAGGCTCATGGTCATCACCAGATAGAGGAAGGCGACGACGTTGTAGGTCTGGAAGAACAGGAAGGTGGAGGCCGAATAGACCTTGCCGATCTGCGTGATGTCCTGGACGCCGAGCGAGGAGACCAGCGCCGAATCCTTGATCATGGCGACGAAATCGTTGCCGAGCGGCGGCAGCACGGTACGGAAGGCCTGCGGGAAGATGACAAAGCGGAAGGTTGCCATGCGCGACAGCCCGAGCGCGTAGGCACCCTCGACCTGCGTCCTCGGCACCGATTCGATGCCGGCGCGGAAGATTTCCGACAGGAAGGCCGAATAGCTGACGGTGAGCGCGAAGATCGCCCGCGCGGTCATGTCGAAGCCGCGCATCGTCAAGCCCGGCAGGAGACCCCACGTGATCGGCCAGGCGGCGAGCCAGTTCCACGCCGCCACCAGAGCCGGCGCGCCGACGAAGGCAACATAGAACAGCAGCACCAGAACCGGCACGCCGCGCACGATCTCGACGTAGAAGGTCGTAACTTCGCGGACGACGCGCGAGCGCGAGCCGCGCCCAAGCGCGATCACGAGGCCGACAATCGCGGCGGCGACATAGGCGACGACCGATACCCAGGCCGTGGTGAAGACGCCGCGACTGAGGGCGCCAAAAATCGTGTGGTAGTTGCCGTTGACGACGAACAACCAGCAGAGCAGCAGGCCGATGAGGACCGCCGCGAGCAACCAGAACGGAAACTCGCGGCGATCTGCGTTCCCGCCCGGCGCGCGCGCCGGGGACGATGCCGCCTGCGTCACTGCTGGTTGTTGTAGTCGAAGAACCACTTCTTGTTGAGCGCGTCGAGCGTGCCGTCGTCCTTCATCGACTTGATGGCCGCATCGACCGGCTGCACGAGGTCCGAGCCCTTCTTGAAGATGAAGCCGAATTCGTCGTGGCCGACCGGGTCGCCGGCGACCTTGAACGATTTGGGCGAGGCGCCCATGTAGCCGGCGGCCGAAGCGTTATCCATGAACACGGCATCGACATCGCCGGCCTTCAGCGCCTGCACCGTCGCACCGAAGGTGTCGAACAGCTTGATGCGCGGGCTCGGGTTCTTGTCATCGGTGCCGGTCACGTCAAGCGCGGTGTAGAAGTTGGTCGTGCCCGCCTGGGCGCCGATGAGGAAATCGCCAGCGCCGAGCGACTTGGCGTCGGTGAAGCGCGTCTCGTCGGGACGCACCAGCATGAACTGCTGCGACAGCATGTAGGGAATGGAGAAGTCGACCTGCTTTGCGCGGTCGGCGGTAATGCTGATGCCGTCCATGCCCATGTCATAGAGGCCCTGCTGGACGCCCTGGATCATGGTGTCCCAGCTCGACAGCTTCCAGTCGACCTTGAAGTTTAGACGCTTGGCGATCTCGTTGACCGCGTCGTACTCCCAGCCGATGCCCTGTCCGGTCTTGGGGTCGGCGAAGTTGAGCGGCGTGTAGGCGTTCTCGGTCACCGCGATCACGGTTCGGCCCTTGAGGTCGGGCAGCGAATCGGCATGCGCGACGGCCACGGTCGCGGCTAGCGCCGCAGCAAGAATGACGAATGATTTCATGGACGTATCCCCTGAAGATCCCGGTGGAGCGGGCATTCTACCCGCCTCCGGAGGGAAGGCCGAGGGGGTCTATTACCCTCCCTCCGCCTTTGAAAACGGCTTTCTCACCCGATGAGCTTCACCCAGGCGCGGGCGAGTGCCAAGCCGGCGGTATCGGCCGCCTCGCCATGGCGTGCGGCCTCGCGTCGGTGGCGCTCAGGCCAGTCGGGCGTCTCCTCGGCGATCACGTCGGCGAAATCCTGGTTCCAGCTCTCGACCAGCTTCCGGTCCGCCTCGAAATGGAACTGGATGCCGTAGACGGCTCGGCCGATACGGAAGGCTTGGTTCTCGGTCATGGCGCTCGACGCCAGATGCGCCGCGCCTGGCGGCAGGCTGAAGGTGTCGAGGTGCCAGTGGAACAGCGGCGCCCCCTCGCCCAGCGCCGAGAGCACTGGATCGCTGCGTCCGGCTTCGGTCGGCTTCACCTCTCGCCAGCCGAATTCGATGGGGCGGCCGAGGATATTCTCGGCGCCGTGGCCGCGGGCGACGAGCTGGGCTCCCAGGCAGATGCCGAGCACAGCCTTGTCAGCTTCGCCGAAAGCGCGGGTCAGCGCCGCGACCTTCGGCAGGTAGGGATGCTCGGCGTCGTCGATGGCGCTCTGCTCGCCGCCGAGCACCACCAGAGCGTCGTAGCCATTCGGGCCGCGGGGCAGCGCCGTCCCGTTCCAGACGCGGCGCAGGTCGGTCTCGATGCCGGCTTCGGCCAGCGCGGTGCCGACCTGGCCGAGCGTCGTCCCGGTATAGTTTTCGATGATCAGTGCACGCATCGTCGCAATCCACAGCTGAGACTTGGTAGCATGGTCACGGCGGCGAAACGAGCGCGGTAAAGCAGAGGACGGAACGGATGCGCCTGGGCCAATCTCGCACCCCTGAGGGCCTGCGGCTCTATGCCATCGGCGACGTACATGGATGCGACGCCATGCTGGCGGCGGCACATGCGGCCATCGCCGCCGACCTGGCCACCCGCCCGATCAACGACCACCGCATCATCCACATCGGCGACTACACCGACCGCGGCGACGATTCGGCCGGCGTCATCGCACGGCTGGCAGAGATGACGGCTACCGATCGCCAGGTGATCTGCCTCAAGGGCAACCACGATGCGCTGTTCGCCGGCTTCTTCACCGAACCCGAGCTTCGTGGGCCGATCTGGCTCGACAATGGCGGCGACGCGACTCTGCGCTCCTATGGCGTCACGCCGAGCCGTTCGCTGTTCGGCCGCTTCGATTACCGCCGCCTGTCGCAGCTCCTTGCCGAGGCCGTGCCGGCGGCACACCGCGCCTTCCTCGAGAGCCTGCCGCTCACCGCGCGCTTCGGCGACTATCTGTTCGTCCATGCCGGCATAAGGCCGGGCGTGCCGCTGGCGGACCAGGACCCGCAGGACCTGATGTGGATCCGTGAGGACTTCCTTTGGGACGGCAGCGACCACGGCGTCGTCGTGGTCCATGGCCACACGCCGGTCACCGCACCCGAGGTGCTGCCCAACCGCATTGGCATCGACACCGGCGCGGTCTACGGCGGCACCCTCACCTGCCTGGTGCTGGAGGGGACGGAGTACCGATTTCTGTGACGCAAATGAAAACGGCGCGGCCGAAGCCGCGCCGTCGAGGTCTTTCTGTTGCCGTGGCGCCGGTTACTTCGGCTGCGGCACGATGCGGATATAGGGCTTCGGCTCCTTCCAGCCGGCCGGCCAGATCTTCCTGGCCTCGTCATTGCTGAGCGATCCGCCGATGACGACATCCTCGCCCGGCTTCCAGTTGGCAGGCGTCGCCACCTTGAACTTGGCGGTGAGCTGAATGGAATCGACGGCGCGCAGGATCTCGTCGAAGTTGCGCCCGGTCGACATGGGATAGGCCATCATAAGCTTGATCTTCTTGTCGGGGCCAATGACGTAGACCGTGCGCACGGTCTGGTTGTCGGCGGCGGTGCGCGGGCCGGACGGGTCGGCGGCGGCCGGAAGCATGTCATAGAGCTTTGAGACCGTGAGGTCGGCGTCGCCGATCATGGGGAAATTGAGCGCCGCCCCCTGGGTCTCCTCGATGTCCTTGGCCCATTTGCCGTGGCTGTCGACCGGGTCGGCGCTGAGGCCGATCAGCTTGACGTTGCGCCTGTCGAAGTCCGGCTTGAGCTTGGCGGCGGTGCCGAGCTCGGTGGTGCAGATGGGCGTGAAGTCCTTCGGGTGGGAGAAAAGGATGCCCCAGCTATCACCCAGCCACTGATGAAAGCGAATCTTGCCCTCGGTGGTTTCGGCCTCGAAATCCGGTGCGATGTCGCCAATGCGCAGTGCCATTATAACTACTCCTGTTCCAAATTCCTGACCGGCATGTAAGGCGCCGCCCCCCATGGCTTCAAGCGAGGCTTTTCGCCGCGCTCGGGCTGACGGGGAAAGGCGTTCGGCGGATGGCGCCGCCGGCGCATTTCCATTCTTGCCGGCAGGGATCAGGCAGCGACAGCCGGCACCGACAGGTTGTCGAGGGACGACACGATGTGCTCGGCCAGCGCATCGACGATCGGCGAGGCCGGCCGCTTCCATGAGCGCACCAGACCGATCTGGCAGACCGGCAGGCGCGGAAAATCCTCGGTCTCTCCGAGCACCCGCATGCCCGGCCGCAATGCCGATTCGGCAAGCACGCTGACGGCCAGACCAGCAAGAACCGCCGCCGCCGTCGCGGTGGCATTGGAGCTCTGGTAGAGCACGCGGTATTTGCGGCCGGCGGCGGTCAGCGCCTCGATGGCCGCCGCACGCCACATGCAGGGCGGTTTCGACAGCGCCAGCGGCAACACCTCCTCTTCCTCAGCCATATGGTGGGCCGAGGTGACCCAGAGCAGCGGCTCCTGGCGGATCACCTCGACATTATCCTCGCCGCAACGGGTGACGATGCCGAGGTCGATGTCTCCGGCACGGGCCTGGCGGATCAGCTCGGAAGACTGGTCGCAGACCACCGACACCTCGACGCGCGGGTTGGAGCGGGCGAAGCGCGCCAGTACCTCGGGCAGGAAGCGGTCGGCGTAATCGTCCGGGGTGCCCAGGCGCACGGAACCGGAGAGCTCGGTATCGTCGAAGGCGGAGACGGTCTCGTCGTTCAGCCGCATCATGCGGCGGGCGAAGCCGAGCAGCCGCTCGCCCTCTTCGGTCAGCCGGGAGGCGCGTCCGTCGCGCTCGAAGATCGGCTTGCCGATGCGCTCCTCCAGCCGGCGCATCTGCATCGACACCGCCGACTGGGTCTTGAAGACCACGTCCGCCGCCTTCGTGAAGCTGCCGGTTTCGACGATGGCGATGAAGGTGCGCAACTGATCGAGATCGAGCGTGGCGGCCATTTCTGCCTCCGAAAGTTCATCAACCAAAGCGATGGCAGATATTAGAAACATTCGTTGGAATGATCAATATCGCTCCTGCATAAACCGGGTGTCGCCGCAACACCGAGACTCCTAACCCTGCCCACGGATGGGCCGCAGAGGGGCCTTGGACGACCCGAAGGAGCACGAGAATGGCCACCACCGAACTTTCCCAGAGCACGTCGGCCGGCGCCGGCGAAAAGCTGTGGCAGCTTGTCGGAGCCGGTCTTGCCCGCCTCGTCACCCTCTGGCGCGCGGCGCGAAACCGCCGTGCGGTCGCCCGGCTGGTGGAGTGGGACGCGCACATGCTGCGCGACATCGGGCTGACACCGGGTGACGTCCACGCCGCCCTGGCCTCGCCGATTGGCGACGACCCGTCCTATCGCCTCGGGGCCTTTTCGCTTGAGCGACGCACTGCCTCCCGCGCCGAGGCCCACGAACGGCTGGCGCGGCAGGGCTATCTCCGGCGCCGGTGATGAAACGGGGCTGCCTGCTCCCGGCCGCCGGCCGGCAGAGCGATTGCCCGGGCACATAGATTCAGCGGAGCTGCTGGTCCCTTGGAAGCTCCGGCAACCTGGCCCGCCGTTCACTCGGCGGGCCTTTTTCGTTCGGGCGGCGCCTAATGCGCCATCAGTACCGGCAGGGTCATCGATTCCAGGATGCCGCGCGTCGCCCCGCCGAGGAAGAACTCGCGCATGCGGCTGTGGCCGTAACCGCCCATCACCATCCAGTCGGCCGCTTCATCGGCGGCGAAGCTGAGGATGGTCTGGCCGATATCGCCGGTGGCATTGGTGATCTCACGCACCTCGACATGCAGGTCGTGGCGGGCGAGATGGGTGGCGATATCGGCGCCGGCGAGTTCGGTCGAGCGCTTGATGTGCTCCTTGACGATGACAACCACCACCTCCCTGGCGAGATGGAGGAGCGGCAGGGAGGCACGCACGGCGTGCGCCGCCGCGGCGCTGCCGTCCCACGCGACGATAGCGCGGCCGGGCGTGAACGCCTCGACCCCGGCATAGGGGACGATGAGGATCGGGGCACCCGACTGGAAGAGCATCGCCTCGATCAGCGCCTCGCGCATCGGCTCGGGTGCATCAGGGTTCTGCTGGCCGACGACCAGCAGGTCGCTCAATGCCAGACTACGCGTCACGCCTTCCAGCCCGTCGCCGCCCACCAATTCGGTGGTGCGCGACTCGTAGCGCACACCGGCAGCTTCGGCGACCTTTACGAAGGCGGCGGCAGCCGCCTTGGCATCGTTCACGGCCTGCTCGTGGGCGGCGACGATGAGGTCGGTCGGCAGCGGCGTGGTCATCGTATAGACGGGCACCACCGGCTCGAAGGCGAGCGCGACGCCGGTCAGATGCGCATCGAGCAGGCGCGCAAGATCGGCCGCGATCACCGTCGGGCGGCGGGCACCGCTGAGATCGACGACGACATGCATGTCATTGATAGTATTGACCGTATTATTCATTGTATTCCCCCTCCACCTAATCCCTTCGCCGGCCAGCATCGGGTCGGGCGGCGTCGGCCACCTTGACCGGGATCAAACCACTCTTTGCCAAAGCGGCTCGATTCCTGAGAGCCCTTTATAGCCAGATAGAACCATTCCGACGGAGCGATTTTGCGACAGGATCAAGCCGGCGGTCGAAGGGCGTACCCGGGGTCCGGCCGAGACCGACGGCGACGATAACGACGCAAAAGCGCCCGTCCCTCGGGGTTTCCGAGCGGCGGGCGCCCGACGCCGATCCCGGCTTGCCCGATGCCCCACATCGCCCTTCGCCGGTCTCGACGCCGGATCGCTCCGCCGGTCGAGAAACGGAATTGGTTCTATCTGGCTATAAACGGCTCTAGTAGGCATAAGCCTCGAAGATCTTGTCGATGTTGCCATGCCAGTCGCGCTCATATTCGCGCATGATCTGGTCCGCCGGGGTCATTCCGCTGGCCAGAACCTCCTCGATGGACGACAGGAAGATCGTCTCGTCGATACCCTCACCATTGAGATAGGAGCGCCGGGCGAGTCCTGCACGTGCGAGCGCCACGATGTCGCGGCCGATATCACGGACGGTGCGGCCATGCACGGTCGCCTTCAGCCCGTCTCTCG
The DNA here is from genome assembly GCA_963750065.1 of uncultured Alphaproteobacteria bacterium. Taxonomy (GTDB): domain Bacteria; phylum Pseudomonadota; class Alphaproteobacteria; order Rhizobiales; family Kaistiaceae; genus CAVSRC01. The sequence goes on along the minus strand of CAVVPK010000012.1, from coordinate 267,385 downwards.
GCACGGCGTCGCGCAGAGCTTCGCGATCGGCGCCGGACCAGTCCTTGACGATCTGCCAGGCGCCGTCGAGGGAGGCCGGATCGTAGAGCAGCCCGACCCACAGCGCCGGCACGGCACAGATGCGCCGGCCCGGGCCGCCGTCGGCGCCGCGCATCTCGAGGTAGTTCTTGAGGCGCACCTCGGGGAACAGCGTGGAGAGATGGTTCTTCCAGTCCGCCATGGTCGGCTGGGCGTCGGGCAGGCTGTTGTCGAGGCTGCCGGCGAGGTAGCTGCGGAAGGTGGTGCCAGTGACGTCGAAATAGCGGTCGCCGCGCTTGACGAAATACATCGGCACGTCGAGCGCCCAGTCGACATAACGCTCGAAGCCGAAACCGTCCTCGAAGGCGAACGGCAACATGCCGGTGCGCGCCCGATCGGTGTCGCGCCACATCTCGGCGCGATAGGATTGGAAGCCGTTGGGCTTGCCGTCGGCGAAGGGCGAATTGGCGAAGAGCGCGGTGACCACCGGCTGCAAGGAGAGAGCCACCCGCATCTTGCTCACCATGTCGGCCTCGTCGGAAAAATCGAGGTTGGCCTGGATGGTGCAGGTCCTCAGCATCATGTCGAGGCCGTGGCTGCCGACCTTGGGCATGTAGCCGCGCATGATGTCGTAGCGCTGCTTGGGCATCACCGGCGTCTCGCCGAGCGACCATTTGGGCGAGAAGCCGGAGCCGAGGAAGCCGATGCCGAGCGGCGTGGCGCATTCGCGCACCTGGGCAAGGTGGGCGTTCACCTCGCGGCAGGTCTGGTGGATAGTCTTGAGCGGCGCACCTGAAAGTTCCAGCTGGCCGCCGGGCTCCAGCGATATGGCGCCGAGATCGAGCGGGTCGGTGAGGCCGATAATGCGGCCTTCGTCTTCGATCGGATGCCAGCCGAGCAGCCCTTCCATCGCCTCCAGGAGGCGGCGGATGCCGCGCGGTCCCTCATAAGGCACCGGCGTGAGGTCAGCGAGGTAGAAGCCGAACTTCTCGTGCTCGGTGCCAACCCGCCATTCGGACCTCGGCTTCGAGCCCGATTCGAGCGTGGCGACGAGTTGGTCGCGGGATTCGATCGGCGTCGCGTCAGAGACGTCGCGTGCCATTAGAGACGGGCTTTCCGAGCGCTAGAGGGAGACGGGGGCGGCAGATTAGAGGAGTCCCGGCCGGGCGCAAGCCCGCTCAATGTGGGGTGGGCGGCGCGCTCCGCCAGTCCCCCAGCGCCGCCTGGACGAGCGCCAGCGCGGCCACGGCGGCTGTGTCCGCCCTCAGGATCCGGGGTCCCAGCGGGAGGGCAATGACAAACGGCCGCGAGCGCAACAATTGCCGTTCCTCGACCGAGAAGCCGCCCTCCGGGCCGATCAGGACGGCCAGCGGCGCTGGTGCCATCCCTGACAGAATTGACAGGGGATCGGCGCGCTCCTCGCCCTCGTCGCAGAAGATCAGCCGGCGGCCGTCCTCGCGTCCCGGCCAGGTTTCGAGCAGGTGGCGCAGCGCGATCGGCTCGTCGATCGCCGGAATGGTGAGGATGCCGCACTGTTCGGCCGCCTCGATGGCGTTCGATTCCATGCGTTCCAGGTTCACCTTGCTCACCTGGCCGTGCTGGGTAAGCACCGGGCGCAGCCGCCCCGCCCCCATTTCCACCGCCTTCTGGACCATGTAGTCGAGGCGCGCCTGCTTGAGCGGCGCGAAGATGTAGTGCAGGTCGGGATGGGCCGGCTGGGCGCGCAACGGCTCGCCGATCTCGAGGCTCCACGACTTGCGCCCGCCGCCGCGCAAGATCGCCCGCCATTCGCCGTCGCGGCCGTTAAAGACGACAATGCTGGCGCCGTCCGACAGACGCAGGACGTTGACCAGGTAGTTGGCCTGGTTGCGGTCGAGCACGACCGTCGAGCCGGCGATGAAGCGGGTCGAGCGCAGGAACAGGCGGATGGCGGTGAAATCGTGCGTGGTCATGGTTCGCCTTCTACCACGGACCGGCCAGGGAAATATCACCCGCCCTTGACCCCGGCCGCATCCGGCGGCACCCATGACACCATGAGCGAATCCACCGCCAACGTCACCGAGTACTCCGTCTCCGAGATTTCGGCGGCGCTGAAGCGCACCGTCGAGGATACCTACGGCTATGTGCGCGTGCGCGGCGAGATTTCCGGCTTCCGCGGCCCGCATTCCTCCGGCCACAGCTATTTCTCGCTCAAGGACGACAAGGCGCGGCTGGAAGCCGTCGTCTGGCGCGGGACGGCCTCAAAGCTGAAGTTCAAGCCGGAGGAAGGCGTCGAAGTGGTCGCCACCGGCAAGCTCACCACCTTCGCCGGCCAGTCGAAGTACCAGCTCGTCATCGAGGCGCTGGAGCCGGCCGGCGTCGGCGCGCTGATGGCGCTCTTGGAAGCGCGCCGCAAGGCGCTGGCCGCCGAGGGCCTGTTCGACGAGGCGCGCAAGCGCCCCCTGCCCTATCTGCCGCGGGTCATCGGCGTGGTGACCTCGCCGACCGGCGCTGTCATCCGCGATATCCTGCATCGCCTAGCCGACCGCTTCCCGACGCGCGTGCTGGTCTGGCCGGTGCGGGTCCAGGGTGAGACCAGCGCGGCGGAAGTGGCGGCGGCAATCGCGGGCTTCAATGCGCTGCCGGACGGCAGCGCGATTCCGCGGCCCGACCTGCTGATCGTGGCGCGCGGCGGCGGGAGCCTCGAAGACCTGTGGAGCTTCAACGAGGAGATCGTGGTGCGCGCCGCGGCAGGTTCTGCCATTCCGTTGATCTCGGCGGTCGGCCACGAGACCGACTACACGCTGATCGACTATGCCGCCGATGTGCGGGCGCCGACGCCGACGGCCGCCGCCGAGATGGCGGTGCCGGTGCGCTCCGAGCTGATCGAGACGGTCGGCGACCTCGGCAGCCGGCTCGCCGGTGCGGCGCTGAGGCACATCGAGACGAACCGGCGGGAGCTCCGCGCCGCCGCCCGCGCCCTGCCGCGCGCCGAAGACCTCTTCGCCATGCCGCGGCGCATGTTCGACGAGTTGGCGAGCCGCATCGGCCGGGCGCTGACCGCCAATACCAGCGCCCACCGCGCCCGCTACGACCGGGTGGCGGTGCGCCTGTCGCCGGCCGGGCTCGACCGCGTGGTCGAGCGGGCGCGCGAACGGCTGACGGCGCTTGGCGAACGCAGGGCGCTTTTCTTCACACGCCGCATCGAGCGGCTGAGATCGCGCTTCGGCGAAGCAGCACGCCTCCTGGATGTGGTCAGCTATCGTTCGATCCTCGAACGCGGCTTCGCGCTGGTCAGCGATCCCGACACGCGCCAGCCGATCCGCTCGGCGGCCGCCGTCGGCGACGGCGCGGCACTCGATATCGAGTTCCACGACGGCCATGTACGCGCCGTTTCCGGCGGCGCGACCGCGACCAAGCCGAAGCGGCGCAAGCCGGCCGGCGGCGGCTCGCAGGGGAGTCTGCTGTAGGCAATCGGCATCATCGGGAAGGCCGCTTCGTCACGACTGCCGATTGCCGATTGCCGACTGCCGCTTGAGTTCCAGCCGCATGACGTGGCGCCGCGCGCCGGTCATGCCGAGGTCGCGGAAGCCGGCTTCGGCGAAGACCGGGACGAAGCCCATGAAGCGGAAACTCGGCGAATCGGGACCAACCGGATAGGCCTCGACCACCGTCGCGCCGTTCTCGCGGGCATGATCGACGGCACCGGATATGAGCTTGCGCACCAGCCCATCGCCACGCAGACGTCGCGGCACGTAGAAGCAGGTGAGCGACCAAATCACGTCGCCGGGCTCGGCCGGCGGGCCGCCAAGCGAACGATGGGTCTCGCGCGGCGCGATCGACACCCAGCCGACCGCTTCTTCACCGTCATAGGCAAGAAGCCCGACCGGCGTGCCGGCATCGATGCGCTCCATCATCATGCGCTTGCGCTCGGCTCCCGCCTGCAGTTTGGCTTCCGCGGCGGTGCGCCGCCAGACCATGCACCAGCAATGCTTGGGCGCGCCGGGCGCCGAAAAGAAGCGCGCGAAGGCATCGGCGTTGGCGGCGGTCACCGGGCGGAAGGCGACGCCGCCGGATTGGGACGGAGCATCGGACATGCCGGCAGGATGCCGTGCCGTCGGAACCGGCGCCACCCGTTTCCGGCAGCCTACTGACGTCGACGCATGCTGAGCAGATAGGCGGTGAGATCGGCGATGTCGTCGGGCGGGACGACCAGATTCGGCATGTTGGCGTGCGACGTGCGGAAGAAGGCGTAGAGCGCGATCTCACTCATGCCGTCGGCCTTGGCGATGTCCTGGAAGGGCGGCGCCTCGAGCACCGGGCTGTCGAAGTGGCCGGCGCGGACTTCGTGACACTCGGCGCAATTGGCCTCAGCATAGGCGAGGCCGCGCTCGGCCTCGCCCCGCTCCTCGGCCAGCGCCGGAGTGAACGCCAGAAAGGTGGTGGCCGCCAGGACCGCGGAAATCGCCCTCATCGCCTGCCTGTGCCGCGGATTTCGGAAAGGGTGCGCGACGGGGTGATCGCTTCCGGATCGAAGGCGAGGTCGATGATCGCCGGCTTCTCCACGGCAACGCAGCGCTCGAAGGCGGCGGCGAAGTCCTCGGTCTTGGCCACCGTCTCGCCGTGGCCGCCACAGGCGCGGGCGTAGGCGGCGAAATCCGGGTTGGCGATGTCGGTGGCGACGGGACGGTTCGGATAGGCGCGCTCCTGATGCATGCGGATGGTGCCGTGAATACCGTTATTGACCACCACGACCACGACATTGGCGCCGGCCTGCACGGCAGTGACGAATTCCTGCATGGTCATCTGGAAGTCGCCGTCGCCGGCAAAGACGACCACCATGCGCTCCGGATATTTGAGCTTGGCGGCAAGCCCCGCCGGCAGGCCGTAACCCATTGAGCCCGAACCGGGCGCGAGCTGGGTGCCGTAGCGGCGATGGCGGAAGAAGCGATGCACCCAGACGGAGTAATTGCCGGCGGCGCTGGCGACGACGGCGTCGTCGGGCAGGCGCTCGCCGAGCCAGGCGACGATGTGGCTGAGCTGGACGGGCCCCGGATTGGTAATCGGCGCCGACCAGGCACGGTAGGCCGCATTGGCTTCCTCGGCGCTGCCCGCCCACGGGATCTCGTTCGGCGGTTGCAGGCCCTCGAGCGCGGCGGCAAAGGCGGTCGGGCTGGCATTGATGGCCAGCGTCGGCCGGTAGAGCCGGCCGAGCTCCTCGGCGCCTGGATGAACATGGACCAGCGTCTGCCGGGGCTCGGGGATGTCGATCAGCGCATAGCCGGAGGACTGCTGTTCGCTCATGCGCCCGCCGATGAGGATGAGCAGGTCCGCCTCCCTCACCCGCTGCGCCAGGGCGGGATTGATGCCGACGCCGACATCGCCGGCATAATTCGGATGCGCGTGATCAAAGAGGCCCTGACGGCGCCACGAGCAGCCGACGGGGAGCTGAAAACGTTCGGCAAAACGCTGCAATGCGGCGACCGCCGCTTCAGACCAGCGCGAGCCGCCGGCGATGACCAGGGGGCGCGTGGCGCGCCACAGCATCTTCTGCAGTTCGGCCATCTGGGTGAGGCCGGGAAAGGTCTCGACCTGGACCCAGGCGCGCGCGTTGGCCCTGTCCGTCGTCTGGCGCAGAACGTCCTCGGGCAGCGACAGGACCACCGGGCCGGGACGACCCGAGGTCGCCTCGTAGAAGGCGCGGCTGACGGCTTCGGGCACGCGGTCGGCGCCGTCGATCTCCTCGATCCACTTCGCCATCTGGCCGAACATGCGGCGGAAATCGATCTCCTGAAACGCCTCGCGCCCGCGCATGGTGCGCCCGACCTGGCCGATGAAGACGATCATCGGGGTCGAATCCTGGCGGCCGACATGAATGCCGGCCGACGCATTGGTGGCGCCCGGTCCGCGCGTCACCATGAGGATGCCGGGCCGGCCGGTGAGCTTGCCCCAGGCCTCGGCCGCCATGGCTGCGCCGCCCTCCTGGCGACACAGTGTCACGGCAATCGGCGAATTGTAGAGGGCGTCGAGGAGGGCCAGATAGCTCTCGCCGGGCACGCAGAAGACGCGCTCGACACCGTTGCTCTCCAGCGCCTCGACGATCAGCCGCGCTGCCGTCGGCCGGTTCTCAATGCCGTCCGCCATCACTCACCCTCCGGCGTTTCACCCGTGGGGCGCACCATATCAGGATGGAAAATCCGCGTACAAAGCCGCCACCGCCGGCGGCGCTCTATCACACGTCCGTAATTGTGACGATGCGGAAGGTGTGCATGTCGCCCTCCTCGTCGCGGATCGAAACATATTCGCCCGGCACGAAGCGGCGCGTGGCCAGCTTGAAGCCGGATTCGTCGCCTTCGTCGCCGTCGATGTCGTAGTGGAAGCCCCAGCTGCCGCCCGGCCGATGGACCAGGTGGCCGATGTCTTCCTCTTCGCCAGCCCAGTTGCGCACGACGCGGCAGCGCTCCCGGTGCTTGCGCCAGCCGTCCGGATCGAGATGACCGTCGGCGTCGAGCGGCGCGGTGAAGCGGTAATAGTGACGGTCGCTGCCGTCGGGGAATTCTGGGGTGCGGGCGAGGTTAAGCCGGATCGTCTTGAGGCCACTCTCTGGCATTTCTGCCTCCCGGTGGTAACACGATGAATCGGGAGCCTACAGAGCGGCGCTGCCCGCGACCAGCCGGCAATTCCCCTGACCGGCACCGATCTGTAGACTATTCCTGTCGAGCAGGGAGGACGCCCGTGGCACGCGGGAAATGGAGATTGCCGACGGCCGTCATGGCCGCTGCACTGGTGACGGCAACCGCTGGCGCCCATGCCGAAGACGCTATCGACACCCCGGAATTTCCCACCACCGTATTCGCCGATGGCGCCCACAGCGCCTCGGTCACGGTCGGCGACGTGACCGCGACGGTGCGCCTGAACCGCGGCGCCAAGCCTGACCCCGACACGGACAAGGTGTGGCTGCAGGTCAAGGTCGGCATCCTGCCGGTCGCCGAGGCGTCGGCGCCGGATGCCGGTTTCGACGTGCCCGAGGCCGAGGCAAGCATCGCCCAAATCGACCCCGGCAACCGCCGCCCGGAAGTCTATTTCGCCGCCTATACCGGCGGGGCGCATTGCTGCACCAAGGTGATGGTCGCGGAAGAGCAGCCGCAGGGCTGGGTGACGGTCGACGTCGGCGAGTTCGACGGTGGCGGCGACTATCTTCAGGATATCGACCATGACGGGCTGGCGGAGATCGTCACCGTCGACAACCGCTTCCTCTACACCTTCGATTGCTACGCCTGCAGCGCGGCGCCGCTGGTCATCGATACCGTGCGCAACGGCGCCGTGGTCGACGTCTCCAAGGACCCGCGCTACCTGCCCGCCCACCGCGACTGGCTGGCGCAGCTCGAAGACACCGTCGAGCCGTCCGATCGCTGGACCTCGCCCGGCTTCCTCGCCGGCTGGGTCGCCGCCAAGGTGCGCGTCGGCGAGGGTGCGGATGCGTGGCGGCAGTTGAAGGCGCATTGGGACTACGCCCATGACGCGGGCGAGGAAACCTGCCTGACCGGCGCCGATCTCGACGCCTGCCCCAAGGGCCAGATCAAGGTCCTGAAGTTTCCCGATCGCCTGAAGCTGTTCCTCGACCAGAACGGTTACGGGTCGTAAGCGGCGGTCGCCGCCTCAGGCAACCAGGGTCGACGAGTTCCTGCCGCTCGCTGAGGCCGTTGACGGGATCGGTGCCACTGGTGGTGCTTTGACCGCAGCACTTCACAGGGCTAACCAGAGAGTCACTGCGAGCAGATGTGTACCCCGCACAGCGGCACCAAGGTGGCGGCGGGGCGCTTCGGGGACGATGGAATGGCTGGAAAATTGGAACCGGTGTTCGATGCGGAGGTGCCGGTGTGTCCGCGCTGCGCGAAACCGCTGCCACTGTGCGTGTGCGACGAGATTCAGCCGATCGCCAACCGCATCGCCCTTGTCATCCTTCAGCATCCGCAGGAACAGGATCGTCTGCTCGGCACCGCGCGGATCGCGGCGCAGCAGTTCAGCGACGCAACGCTGCGCGTCGGCCTGTCGTGGCCGAGCCTCACCAAGGTGCTCGGCCACCCCGCCGATCCGAAACGGTGGGCGACGCTCTTTCTCGGCGCGACCCGGGCCGCCGACTTTCCGCCCGGGCGCGACGTTGCCGCGTTCGATCGCACCGGCAAGGCACTTGACGATCAGGCGGGCGCGTTAGCCGGTATCGAAGGGGTCATCCTGCTCGACGGAACGTGGAGCCAGGCCAAGACGCTGTGGTGGCGCAATGCGTGGCTCCTCAAGGGCAAGCGCATCGCGCTGAGACCCCCGCGGCCGTCGCTCTATGGCAGGCGTCGGCGCGAGGCGCGTCGCGAGGGCCTGTCGACCCTCGAAGCGGCGGGCCTGGTGCTCAGCCGCATGGAAAAGCGACCGGACATCGAGGCGGCGGTGACGACAACGTTCCGCCGGATGCTGGCGCGCTACGACAAGGCTACGGCGGACACGCACGCCGGTTGATCGCGGTCAATGCCTGGAGCTTGCGCTATGCCTGAATCGCGCCCAGGAGGGACTACGGCCATGCCGTTCCGTAACCGCAAGGACGCTGGAGCGCGTCTGGCGGCTGCACTGGCCCGCTACAAGGCGGAGCGCCCGGTGGTCCTTGCCCTGCCGCGCGGCGGGGTGCCGGTCGCAGCGGAGATCGCCACGGCTCTTGCCGCGCCGCTCGATCTCATCCTCGTCCGCAAGATCGGCGTTCCCTTTCAAAGGGAGCTCGCCATGGGTGCAGTCGTCGACGGCGGCCAGCCGACCATCGTGCGCAATTGGGACGTGATCGCCATGGCCGACGTTTCGGAGGAGGAGTTCCAGGCGGTGTGTGCGGTGGAGCTGGCCGAAATCGAGCGGCGGCGGCACGCCTATGTCGGCGAGCGGCCGCCGCTGGCGGTCACGGGCCGCACGACAATCGTCGCCGATGACGGCTTGGCGACGGGGGCGACCATGAAGGCGGCGCTGCGTGCGCTGAGGATGCGTGCGCCCAAGCGCCTGGTGATGGCAGTGCCGGTGGCACCAAGCGACACGCTGGCGGACATGGGACGCGAAGCCGACGACATCGTCTGCCTGGAAAGTCCCGCGATCTTCGGCGCCATCGGCGCCTTCTACGATGACTTCCGGCAGATCAGCGATGGGCAAGTGATCGCCCTGCTGGATGCCTATGGCGGCGGGGTGTCAGAAGACCGAGGGCGATAGAGGCGGTTGGCACAGGTGGCTGGGCTCGAACCAGCGACCAACGGATCCACAATCCGTGGCGAGACTGACACACGCGGCCCGGCGCGGGACAGCAATTTCGAAATCCTCGATCCGCGCGCAGGCGATTGTTTCAACTCGGAGCAGTCAGGTCGGGCCGCTCAAAATGCAAAACGTACTTTTTGACTCAGCTTCTAGATTTTGGCGACGGATCCGCGTCTCCGCAATACCGGCAGCAACCTATTCGGGAGATCGTCGTCCTCTTCGACAGCGCCTCCGAGTAGAGCTAGCAGCTTGCGCGTCGCGCTTCTTCCAATGTTGAAGCTGTCCTGCTCAATCGTGGTGATTTGTGGAGACACCAAGGTCACCCACTCGCTCGTGTCGAACGATATAAACGAAATATCTTGTGGAACCCGAATTCCAAGTTCCATGACCGCCTGATAGGCGCCCGTCGCATGAAGCCCGCTGGTTACGAACAGCGCCGTCGGGCGACCGAGCTGCTTCCCGATCGTTCGACAGTTTTTTGGGGATTTAAGCTGCTCTCTGCCCCTTCTGGTCGGTTTCGATCCAGTTGAAGTGGACCACGGCGGGCAGTTGTCTGCGATGGGCGGCATGAGGCCGCTGGTGGTTGTAAAAGGTGATCCACCGGCCAACGCCCGCCTTGGCCTGCGTGCCGGTCTCCCAAGCGTGCAGATAGATGCACTCATATTTCAATGATCTCCACAGGCGCTCGATGAAGATGTTGTCGAGGCAGCGCCCCTTGCCGTCCATCGAGATCCGGGTGCCGACCCGTTTCAGCGGGTCGGTCCAGGCAATGGACGTGAACTGCGACCCCTGATCCGTGTTCACGATCTCGGGCGGACCGAAGCGGTGGATCGCCTTGTTCAGCGCTTCGATGCAGAAGTCGGCCTCGAGCGTGTTGGAGATGCGCCAGGCCAGCACTTTACGGGTGAACCAGCCCATGATGGCGACCAGATAGAGGAACCCCCGGCGCATCGGCAGGTAGGTGATGTCGGCGCACCAGACCTGGTTGGGCCGCTCCACCCGCAGCCCGCCCAGCAGGCAGGGATAGGTCTTGTGCCCCTTGGCCGGCTTGCTGGCGTTGGGCTTCTGATAGGTCGGCATCAGGCGCGTGAGCCGCATCAGTCGCCGGATGCGCTTGGGGTTCACCGCGTAGCCCTCGTTCTGCAGGTGCCCGGTCATCGTCGGACGCCGTAGAACGGGGGCTCCAGGAACTGTCGGTCGATGAGCTGCATCAGGGCGAGGTCCATCTCCGTCTCGCCACGCGGCTCGTAATAGAACGACGACCGAGAGATCGACAGCAGGCGGCACCGCGCCCCGATCGACAGCGTCGGTTGATGGCGTTCGATCATCTGCCGCCTCACTTGCCGGTCCAAGGCTTGAGCTTTCGTGACAAAAGATCGTTGACGACTGCCAGCTCCCCGAGCTTGGCGTGCAGTTCCCAAACTGTCTCCTCGTCGACCTCGGCCGCCTTCTTCTTCCCGCCGCGCTCGAAGATGTCTGCCGCCCCTTCGAGCAGCGCGTTTGTCGGGAAAACGATTCACTGGTTCGTTTTCTTATCCTCCAAACTCCATTGATGGATCATCGTCGGATGCACGCTTGTCGGCCGCCAGTTCCGATACTGTGCGCTCGCCCTTCACGGCTTCCAGCGCCACGCGAGCCTTGAAGCCCGCCTCATGGTTCCTGCGTTTCGGCATGTCGTGATCTCCCTGTCCTTGGAGACAAGCAGACGTCACATCGTAGCTTCCGTCACTGTCCGAATTTCGGGGAGGCGCTCACGGACGGACGAATCCCGGGCGCTCGCGGTGCCCGGGACTTGCCGATGGCTTCTTTTCAAAACCGCTTCAGGCGGCGGAGCGTATCGCCCGGGCGGACAACGCCGCCTTGATGAGGGCGGCAAAGCCCTCTGCCTTCCAGGCCGCACGGCCAATGAACAGGCCATCGACAGCCGGCTCGGCGGCCAGCGCCGCCGCATTGTCGAGGTTGACGCTGCCGCCGTAGAGCACCGGGACCTTGGCATGGGTGAGTTCGGCAAGCGCGTCCTGGAGCCGGCCTTGCGCGACCCGCACGTGTTCCGGCGTTGCCGGCACGCCGGCCTCGCCAATTGCCCAAATCGGTTCGTAGGCAACCAGGCAACGCCCGATATCAGCGGGCGACAGACCGGCGAAAGCCAGCTTCACCTGACGGATGATGGCCTCGGCGGATGCGCTGGCATCGCGCTCGGCGGCACTGTCGCCAACACAGACGAGCGGCGTCAGTCCATGGGACAGAGCGAGCTTGACCTTGCGGTTGATGGCCTCGTCGGTCTCCGCGAACATCTGGCGGCGCTCGCTGTGGCCGAGCTCCACCAGATCAACGGCGGATTCCTTCAGCATGGTCACCGAGATCTCGCCGGTGAAAGAGCCCTGTTCCGCCCAATGCATGTTCTGCGCGCCAACCAGCAGCGGACCGGAGCCGGCGGCTTCGCGTGCGGCCGCCAGTGCGGTAAACGGCGGCACCACGAAAACCGATACGTCGGCAGGCAAGTCCGGCAGCAGTGGTAACAGGGTGGCAATGTAGCTGCGCGCTTCAGCGGCCGTCTTGTTCATCTTCCAGCCGGTGCCGATCCAGAAATCCTTCATCATGTCCTCGTTTCAATCAGGCTGATCGGGCGTCTTCGTCCCGTCGTCGGGCCGCAGCGGTCGATTGTCGGAGGCCCCCGCCTCCCCTGCCCGCGCCGGCACGATCTGCAGATTGATCCCATTCTGGCGCAGCGTCTCGGCATCGGAGGCCGCGAGGCCGGAATCGGTGATCACGAGATCGAATTCGGTGAGGTTGGCGAGCTTGACCAGCGCGGTGATGCCGAACTTGGAGCTGTCGGCCAGCAGAATGCGGCGGTCGACGATGTTCATCAGCGCGCGTTTGGTCTTCACCACCTCTTCCTGTTGGTGATAGGCGGCGACGCCGAAGATGGTTGACGTCGACATGAACAACACGTTGGCGCGCAGCGAGGCGATAGCCTGCTCGCAGACATAGCCGAAGAAGGCGTTGAAACGCGGATTGTAGTGGCCGCCGAGGCTGATGGTCTCGATGCCGCGGGCATCCTTCAATGCCGAAATCGCGGTCAGGTTATTGGTGATGACCGTCAGCGGCTGGCGACCGACCAGCAGCGACGCCAGATGGGCCGCCGTCGTCGAATCGTCCAGGATGACCGCCTGTCCGGGTTCTATGGTCTCCACCGCAGCGCGCGCGATGGCATCCTTCTCGGCATCGGCAAGGCGCGAGCGATAAAGGAAATTGCTTTCGACGAGATTGGACGAGCGCACCGTGACGCCGCCATGAACTCGCCGCACGATGCCCTGATCTTCGAGAATCCTGAGATCGCGATGCACCGTCATCCGGCTCACGCCGAAGTGCGTCGCCAGTTCGTCAATCTGCGCCGAACCGACCGGAAGCAGGTAATCGACCAGCGCACGCCGGCGGTCCCGCGACCGCCCGCTCGACACCTTGATGTCGCGCTCCTGGGCGTCTCTATCCACACCTAGCCCTTTCAAGTCGTCTCAGGCGCATGCTCAACACGCCTTCGGCGCCGAACATAACACAAAGCTACGAATGTAACATTTTCGTTTTCCGCGCCCCCTCTAGCACGAATGCAAGGCGCATCCCCATGCAACCATATCGGCAAGCATCATCCTAACTCATTGAAATAATCTATTTTTTCGACAGCCTGAATTGTCGCGCGCCCTGGAGGCTGCAATCCCGGTGGTGCTCTCGATGCGCTGCCGAGCGCACGCGCCGGCAATCGGGCCGCGGTTTGGCCCCGGATTGCCGTGAAAATTGATGCATATGCGTTAGCATTATTACACTTGCGTACCATTATGCGCTCATTCTGTGATGTTTGTGTCAAGGCTCTGACGTTGGTGTCATCGCTTCGACCGCCGCGGTGAAGGCGCAGAACTGCGTCCCTCTTCATCTGAAGGCAGCAAGCGAACCGGGCTATGCAGCGCTGACAGACGCGTTCAGGGCCACCGAGAGGCGCACTTCGGTTGATACGCCGGCGCTGGAGTTACAGATGTAATTTGACATTCACGACTGTTCCGCTGGCAATCGCGTCGCGACGCAGCAAACAGGCAACCGGACCGAAGGCGCAGCCGCCGGCCGGTACAGGAGGGAATACTCACGGCGATATTTTGCCGACACGCGCTCGACGACCTGTCGGCGGTGTTCGACCGCATGGACGACCGGCAGGTCGACGAGGCCGTCGCGACCATCGTCGCAGCACTGATGAAGACCGCCTCAAATGCGGGGGCGTCCGCGCTTAAGTCACCGTACAACCCGACGGCCTCTACTCCGAAGCCGCCGACCATGTATTGACCCTCTCGGCCCAGACCATTGCCGACGACAGCGGAGCGACCGTATCCATGCTGCCGATGGGCCTGCTTTTGTGTCAACCGCATCGTCAGCGACGAGACAGTGGCCGGGGCTCTGCTCTATGGGGCCTGACGGATCGTGATGCTCCCAATCTGGTCAAGCAGGCAGAGCGGAGCGGCGCGTCTTCTCCCGCATTCGAAGCGGACGCTTCGATCGCCGTCAGATGGCCAGCGGCCGCGTGGGGGCCGTGTTCATGAATGTCTCGGTCTCTTCAAAACTGACGATGCCCGCGTCGGAGCCGAGGCCGGTCGCCACGAGGGCACCACATGCCGAAGCAAAGCGGGCCGACTTCTCGATATCCCAGCCGTGGGCAAGGCCAGCGATGAGGCCGGCGGAGAAGGCATCGCCGCAACCTGTCGTGTCCTTGACGTCAATCTCGAAAGCCGGCAGCCGAAACACCGTGTCGGCCGTCATCACTATGCAGCCGTCGCCTCCCCGGGTGAGCAGGCAGTTGCGGGCACCGAGATCGCGGAAGAACTTCGCAGCATCCCCCGGATCGCTGCGGCCGCTCATCGCCGAAGCGTCCTCGATGCTCGGAACGAAATAGTCGACATAGGGCAGAGATGGACGCAGCACGTCCGTGGTCTCCGGCGTCGCCGACAGGAGGTCGAATGTGGTGGTGCGTCCGGCTGCCTTGGCTGCCTTGAGGAAGGCAGAGGTCGGCGCGCCGTCGAACGCGGCGAGAAGCGGCATGCCACCGACGTGGACGAACGAAGCATCCAGAACGCCGGCGTAATCGGTCTCCGCCAAAGCGAACTTGTCGGAGGCACCCCGGCGATGCAGCGCCGGTCGGTCGCCGTTCGGGCGGACATTGAGAATGGTTGCGGAGGTCGGAACGCCGGCGAGGCGGCGCATCGAACCGACGTCGACGCCGAAGACCTCGAGCGTATGCAGGACAAAGTCGGCCTTCTCGTCTTCGCCGACAGCGCCGACCGCCTTCGTCTTGAGGCCGAGCTTGGCGCAATCGACCGCAGTGCCACCGGCAGTGCCGGCGACGGTCAGGCGGATTTCGTCGATGAAGCGCAGTTCTCCGCCAGGCGGGATGCCGTCGACCGGTCGGCCCAGAACGTCGAGAATGTAGAGCCCGACGACGCTGACATCGAAAGCCATCATTCCTTCTCCAAAGCAATTGCGTGCAGCGCGAAGAGAGCGCCCGGACGCATGTTGTTTGTTCTTCCCGGTTTCATCGTCTGTGGACGCTCTTTCTGCTGCTGGCAGTTCGCGCTCTCGGTTGCGCGCATCCTCATGCAGACTGACGGGTGGCGAACACGGCGCCGGCAAGCACGATGAAGCAGCCGACGACGAAGGTCTGCCAGGTGCTCGGAATGCCGGCGAGGATCAGGACGTTGTTGACCAGCGTCACCAGAATCACGCCGAGAATGGTGCCGATCACGCTGCCACCGCCGCCAGTGATGCGCGCACCGCCCAGAACGACGGCGGCGATCACTCCCAACTCGGTTCCCGACAGATCGAAGGGATTGGCAAGCCGATTGCTCGACACGTGCAGCATGCCGGCGATGCCCGCCAAGAGGCCGGCATAGGCGAAGACGAAGACCTGCACCTTGCGCGCGTCGTAGCCCAGGCGCTCGGCAATCGCTGAGTTGCCGCCGATGGCGAAGATGGCGCGGCCCATCAAAGTCCGGTTGAGGATCCACCAGGTTACGATAGCGGCCGCCACCAGCACCAGCACATAAGCCGGCAGGATGGTAATCGATCCATTGTCGGTCTGGGCCCGCCACAGCTCATACTTGCCGAAGTGCTCGATGGGAAACGGGATGTTCACGAACAGCTCGGTGCCGATGAAGGTCAGCAGGAAGCCGCGGATCACATATTGGGTGCCGATGGTGACGATCAGCGCCGGTGCCCTGAGATAATGGACCAGCAGGCCGTTGCAGACGCCGAGCAGCATGCCGCCGAGGGCCGCCGCAAGCAGGATGACCGGCATGGGCATCCAGGGCGCATAGGTCGCAACCGCCGTGGTGATCCAGTACATCATCAGCGCCGCGATCGCCGTGAACGACATGTCGATGCCGCCGGCCGCCAGGACGACCAGGAAACCGAGGCCGAACATGCCGGTGACCACCGAGGCGCGCGCCATGTCGAAGATGTTCGAGATCTGCCAGAATTCCGGCGAGATCGCCCCGATAATCACGCTGACAAGCACGATCAGCAGCAGCGTGAACACCGGCGGATGCCGAATGAGCCAGTTCACAATCCGCGTCAGCGACGTCGAACTCGCGGCGTTGGAGTTGGTCCAGACGAAATCGCTCATGGCTGTGTCCTTGATGATTGCTCGCTGACAAGCGCGCGATAAAGCATGTCTTCGTCGACATGCTCTGCATCGAACACCTCGGCAATCGTCCCCTTGCGCATCACCATGATGCGATCGCAGTTCTGCAGAAGTTCTGGAAGATCGTCGCTGACGATAACGACACCCATGCCGTCGCCGGCGAGATCCTGGATGATGCGGAAGATGGTGTCCTTCGAGCCGACATCGACGCCGACCGTGGGCCCGTGCAGCACGAAGAGCTTCGGCTTGATCATCAGGCCCCGACCGATGAGCACACGCTGCTGATTGCCGCCGGACAGCGACTGGACTGGATTTTCGAGATTGGCAGCGACGATCTGTAGAGACTCGGCGATCTCCTTCGCCTTGGCCTGGCTGACCTTGGCGTCGATGACACCAAAACGATTTCTGATACGGTCGAGAATCTCGACGACGATGTTGGAATTGATCGGCTTCTCGAGGAAAAGGCCTTCCGACAGGCGATCCTCCGGGACGTAGCCGATGCCGGCGTTGATGGCGTCGATCGGACGCTTCAGACGGACGGGTTTGCCGTCGACGCGGATCTCGCCGCCCTCGGCCGGCGTCACGCCGGCAAGCGCGCGGGCGAGTTCGTTGCGACCGGAATCGAGCAGGCCGGTGATCCCGAGAATCTCGCCATGGGCAAGCGAGAAGGAGACATCGGAAAAGGCCCGCGTCCGCTTGAGCTTGTCGACCTCGAGCAGGCCGGCCTTGCCCTTCTCGGCGCGGCGATAGCGCGAGGAGTCGAGCGTCTTGCCGGTCATCCAGAAGCTGAGTTCGCTCTTGGCGGTATCCTTGATGTCGCCTTCCTTCACCTTCTCGCCGTCGCGCATGACGATGAAGCGGCCGCCAATCGACTTGGATTCGTCGAGCTTGTGGGTGACGAACAACACGGCGACGCCATTTTCGCGCAGGCGATTGACGACGCCGATGAGGTTGTCCACCTCGCGCTTGGTCAGCGCCGAGGTCGGCTCGTCCATAATGACCAGGCGGGCCTCTGCGGCGATAGCACGGGCGATGGCGACGAGTTGGCGTGTCGCGATGGGAAGTTCTTCGATCGGAAGCGACCAGAAGCGCGGCTCGGTCGGCAGATGAACCGCCTCGAGCGCCTTTACCGCGGTTGAGATCAGCCGGCTTCTGTCGACGCGCCAGGAGAGTCGGCCGTTCGACTCCACCAACTGCTGCGAGAGCGAGATGTTCTCCGCGACGGTAAGGTTGGGCAGCAACGACAGATCCTGGTAGACCGTCTCGATACCGGCCGACAGCGCGCCAAGTGGCGTCAGCGAGACGACCTCCTTGCCTGCGATGACGATGCTGCCCTCATCGGCGGGCTGCGCTCCGGAAATGACCTTGATCAGCGTGCTCTTGCCGCTGCCGTTCTCACCCATCAGATGGTAGATCTGGCCGGCTTCGATCGTGGTGCTGACGCCGCGCAGGGCATGGACGCCTGCGAAGCGCTTGTGGATGTTGCGAAGCTCCAGAAACGGGGTAAC
This sequence comes from uncultured Alphaproteobacteria bacterium, assembly GCA_963750065.1. GTDB lineage: Bacteria > Pseudomonadota > Alphaproteobacteria > Rhizobiales > Kaistiaceae > CAVSRC01. Next base: position 249,925 of record CAVVPK010000012.1, on the reverse strand, counting down.
GCCCGCAGCCGGCAGGACAGCCGTTGGAACGGGTTGGGGCGATCCGCTGCTGCTATCCATTTCCAAATGCCCGGGAAATCCGGCTCCGAGAGGTTCAATTTGGCAGTTCGTCGCCAACCGTCAGCCGACGATGAACCAGGCGATTTGCGTGCGGAGCCAAGGCTCCGCGAGATTTGACAAGACGCCTTGCTGAGCGACGCCGACCGAACAGACAGGCCGGCGGCTGTTCCGGTCCGGGAAACGACCGCCGCGTCGATGCGCGGCGGTCGCCTTCGGGTCGAAAGCGTGACTCAGAAGTTGTACTTATCGAGGTTGTCCTTGTTGACATCGATCCAGGCCTGACCGGTCAGGATAATGCCCTTACCCTTGCCCTGCGTCAGATGCATGTTGGTGTAGCCCGGCACGCCGAGGTCCATGCCGTCCTTGAACTCCTCGCCTTTGACGAGCATGTCGGCGATCTTGTTCATGACAAAGCCGGCGTCCTTGGGATCCCACAGGCTGATGCCGGTGACCGCGCCGCTCTTCAGGTAGCGGCTGGTGTCGTTGGGCATGCCGATGCCGTAGACGCAGATCTTGCCGACCAGTCCGGCTTCCTCGAGAGCGCGACCGATGCCGATCACGTCGACCGCCGAGCCGCCTTCGATACCCTTGATGTCAGGATACTTCTTCAGCAGTTCCTTGGTCTTGTTGTAGGCCGTGTTGGCGTCGTTGAAGGACTCGTTCTTGGCCGAAACGAGCTTCATGTCCGGGTACTTCTCCGCGGCATTCGCCGCCGAGGCATCGGCCCACTGGACGTGGGTCAGGCTGCCGAGCGAACCGACGAAGCTGGTCCAGGTGCCCTTCTCGCCCATGCATTTGGCGAGCTGGTCGTTGAAGTGGGCACCGAAGGCGGCGTTATCGAACGCCTCCATGTCCACTTGGGTGTTCTTGAGGTTGTCCGCTTCGTGCGTCATCACCTTGATGCCACGATCCATGGCGCGCTTGAGAACGCCCTCAAGCATCGGCGGATCGAACGGGACCACGGCGATGGCATCGACCTTCTTGGCGATGAGGTCTTCGATGAGGCGTTCCTGCTGAGCGGCGTCGGCTTTGCCCGGGCCGATTTCGCTGGTCGCCACGCCGGCCGTCTTTTCCCCGTATTCCTTGACACCTTGGTCCATGCGGGTGAACCAGGTCTCACCGGCGAGCTTGACGACCGTGACGATCGTTTGATCGCCGGCGGTGGCAATGCTGCTAGTGCCGATGAAGGTGCCAAGCATTAGGGCACCAAGAGCGACTTTGTTCCATAAGGCCACGTCAGTTCTCCTTCCTCTCCTAAGAACCCTCTTTGTCTTAATGCGCACGAGAGGGCGATCGCGCTGAGCCTGGCTGACAACCGGATCAGTGCTGCGGTGAAAGCCAGGCTCGAAGGTCAATTCTCGAAACCGCGAGGAACATCAGCAGCAACAACCCCCAGGCAAAATCTCGGAAGAAATTCGAGATGTTGAGGAAGTTGAACATGCTCGACAGCATCTGCAGGGCAGCTGCCGACAACACCACGCAGGTTATCTTTCCGTATCCGCCGCTTGGCCGCACACCGGCCATGACGACGATGAGGATGGCGATGAGCACGTAGGACGAGCCGTAGTCCCACTTCACGCTGGAGATGCGGGCAGCGATGATGAAGCCGGCAATCGATGCCAGAACGCTCGATAATGTGTAGGCCACCATCAACAGCCGCTTCTGATTGAAGCCAGCGAAGCGTGCCGCCCTGGCATTGCTGCCCAACATGTAGAGGCGCATGCCGAAGGGGGTGAAACGAAGGACCCCGCCAATCGCCAACGCGATCGCGATGAACACGGCGAAGCAGATCGGCACGCCGAAGACCGGCATGTGGCCGAAGTTGTCGAGCGGCTCGATATAGCCGAGGCGCACGCCTGAACCGTTGGTCAGAACGACGCTGACGCCGGTGAAAGCGAGCGACGTGCCCAGCGTGGCGATGATTGGCGTCAAGCTGGCACGCGACACGAGGAAGCCGTTGATGAGGCCGCTGACCAGACCAACGCTGAGGCATACCGCAGCGAACACGAAGACGTAGGTCAGAGGAAAGTCATCGGGCGAAACCACAAGCGGTACCACGAGGGCGCCGGTGATGCCCGACAGGTTGGCCACCGCAATGCCCGACAAGTCGATCCCGCCATTGCCGGAGATCATCGCCAGGGTCACGCCAATCGCCAGCAGACCCAGTTCGGGAATCTGCACCGCCATTGACTGAAGATTGTAGATGTTGACGAAGGTGGTGCCGGCGATCGCCACGGCGGCGACCAGCACCAACACGTTCACCGCGACAAGAAAATTCAACTGGCGATCCATCTGGCCCTCCCTCACCCGGTCGTCCGGCACGCCGTCGCGCGCCAGATGAGATTTGGCGATCGCACCGGCCAGTGCGCCGATCGTCCCAAACCTGCCGGTATTCGACGTCCCACGCGTTGCTCACGATCTGGCGTCACTGGATCAGCTCCCCCTTTGCGGCCGCGAGCTTCTCTTCGGCGCCGAGCGCCAGGGTCTTGAGGATCAGCGCGCAGGAGGTCGCGCCGGCATCCAGCACACCGATCGACCGTTCGCCGAGGCGACTCGCCCGACCGACCTTGGCGGTCATCTCCCTGGTGCTGTCGCGGCCCTTTTCGGCAGCGACGATGAGTGCATCGAGCGCCTTGTCGAACGATTTGCCTGCGGCCAATGCTCCGTTGAAGGCAGCGATCGCGGGAACGAGGGCATCGAGCAGTGTCTTGTCGCCGACCTTGGCCGAACCGATGGCCTGGATGCCGTCGAGGCCGTTCGCCAGCATGGCGCCAAAGGCCTGGGCGTCGATCTCGGGCTTGTCTTCGATCGCTTCGGCGAACTGCGTGAACATCACGCCATAGAGCGGCCCCATCGATCCGCCGATCTCGGTTATCAGCACGGTGCCGAGCGTATCGAGGGCCGATGCGAGCGACGTGTCCTTGCCACGAATGCGCTCGGCGGCGAGGCTGAAGCCTTTGGCCATGTTCACGCCGTGGTCGCCGTCGCCGATCTTGCCGTCGATCTCGCTGAGATAGGCCCGGTTCTTGACGATCTCATCGACGAGATTGAGGACGATGTCGCCAGCGGAGGTGTTGTGGAACGACTGCATCTGTCTCTGCCTGCTATCGCAACAGCGCCGCCGGACACTCGACATCGACGTCCAGAAGGCGCTTGAGCTCGTCGTCGAGGGCCATGACCGTCAACGTCGCACCGATCATGTCGAGCGACGTGAAGTAGTTGCCGACATAGGTCTTGTGGATCATGAGCCCGCGTCCGCTGATCGTTGTCTCAATCGTGTCGTTGAGGATGTAGAGCTCGTCGAGCGGCGTGGCCCCGAGACCGGAGATCAGGACGGCGACCTCCGTGCCGGCCGCGAGATTGTGGTCGTCAAGCACGATGTCGGCCATCTGCCTGCCGACTTCGGCCGCCGTCTTCAGCGATTCGACGCGAACGCCGGGCTCGCCGTGATGGCCAATGCCGACCTCCATCGTGCCGGGCTCGATCACGAAGTTCGGGTGGCCGACGGACGGAAGCGTGCAGGGTCCAAGGCCGACGCCGATCGAGCGGCAGCTGTCGATCGCCTTCTGGGCGGTGGCACGAACGTCGTCGAGGCTCGCGCCCTCGGCGGCTTTGGCGCCGCCGCACTTCCACATGAAGATTTCGCCGGCGACGCCGCGACGCTTCTCGCGCTCCTCGGGAGAGGCCGAACAGACGTCGTCATTGGCGACGACAGTGGCAATTTCAATGCCTTCTTTGGCGGCAAGCTTGATCGCCATTTTGACGTTCATGTTGTCGCCGGCGTAGTTGCCGTAGAGACAGACGACGCCCTTGCCGGCGTTGGCTTCGCGCGCAGCGTCGAGGAAGCTTTTTGCGGTGGGGGAGGAAAACAGCTCGCCGACAGCGACCGCGTCGAGCAGGTTGCGGCCGGTGTAACCCAGGAATGCCGGCTCGTGCCCGGAACCGCCGCCGGTGATCACGCCGACCTTGCCGTCGATCGGGGCCTCTCTGGCGACGATGACACGCGCATTCTTGCCGGAGAGGCGGACGATATCGGCATGGGCTTTGACGAAGCCCTTGAGGGTATCCTCGACAACCTCATCCGCGTCGTTGATGAAACGCTGCATAGCGTCTTTCCATTTCCTCAGATCAGATGATTAGCCGGCCATCGTGGACCTGAAGTCCGCCGCTATCGGACACGGCCGCGTCGCCGCCAAAGGACGGCTGTGGTCCCCCAGTCGCGCGAAGCGATCCCATTGGCTTCCTCCCAGGCACCCCTGACGTCAGTCCGCCGGGGCGTCTATTTGGTCGGCGCATTTTCCATACGCCACGAATTTTGACAACGTTCGCCCTGATGTCGACATTTGTCAATGCCAACTCTTCACCCGGCCAAAAAGACGCAGCATGCCGGCCCAAATCCGGCGAAATCCGCCGGCCGGGACACGCTGCGCCGGCTCGCTTCTTGCGCCACCGACCAACGTTCACACGGCTTCATGCGCGCGTTGGAGCACCGGATGGAGCCCTGCGGCGGTGGCGCAACGCGGTCGTTGAGTGGGTGCGGTGCAGATGGAATTCCGGCGTTTTCCCCCGCGCATGCGGGCACCAAATCGGCGCGATCTGGCCGCGCTGCACCCGGCAGGGTCGGCGCGTTCGGCAAACCTTCGCCGGGCACTAGATTCGCGCGGTGGCCCGCCCCAGCCCGGGAACGATCTGCAAGCTGGATCGGCGTTCAATACGGGTTGACGCCAAGGCAGTCGCAATGAATGCGGCTACCTTGGCGGATATATACTTCGTGCGCCCTGCTTATGTTGGCTGATTCGAAGACTACAAAATCGGACTAGCGTTTGGAGTATTTAGAATCGACCGCGCTAATCGCCTTAACATTGTTGGCTGAAGGTCCATTCGAATCAAAGTTCTCAGTATTTGCAAGAAAATTGTCTGCAATCACCTTGGCATGCTCGACGCCCACAACCCGAGAGCCCATCGTGATGACCTGGGCATTGTTCGAAAGCGCGGCACGCTGGGCGGAATAGGCGTCATGGGTGAGGGCTGCGCGAATGCCTGGCACCTTGTTGGCGCTGATACACATTCCGATGCCAGTGCCACAGACGAGAATTGCCCGGTCGTAGGTCCCGGCCATCACCGCAGAAGCCACGCGATCGGCCGTGTTGGCATAGAACGGATCGGGGCCCTTCTCGGTATGTGACACCTCTGAAACGTCGAAACGCGCCTTGAGATACTCGGCGAGAGTGTGCGCCAAGCCTTCGCCAGCGCTGTCGCCCGCAACTGCCACCTTCATGGATGTCCTCCTTACCTGGCGCCGGTCCTTTGCGTCGTGCCGCAGACGGTATCACCCGGCGCAACGCGGGTAAGCACAAAACCGCCCCGCTGTCGCAATCGTCACAAGAGGGTTGCGGATTGCGACGCCCAACCAGCGTTCGAGAGAGATATAACATAATTCTCCTGCAAAACAACAGAATTATGTTATGATGATGTTGTTATGTGAGATTTTTGTGATTTTGCCCCGGGGCGTCGCAAGAGGAGATCAGGAATGAACGTTGACACCTTGGTCCGGGAAAGGGCGGCGGCGCCCGACACGTTCCACCTCGCCAATTGCATCCGTGCCTTGGCCATCGATGGGGTCGAGGCGGCCAAATCCGGCCATCCGGGCGCGCCGCTCGGCATGGCGGATGCCGCCACCGTGCTGTTTTCCAGGCATCTGAAGTTCGACGCCAGCCGCCCGGATTGGCCCGACCGCGACCGGCTTGTGCTGTCCAACGGCCACGCTTCCATGCTGCTCTACGCACTGCTTTATCTGACCGGCTACCAGGACATGCCCCTCGACCAGCTCAAGGCCTTCCGCCAGTGGGGGTCGCGCGCCGCCGGCCATCCCGAATACGGCCATGCAAGGGGCATTGAGACCACCACCGGGCCGCTCGGCCAGGGCCTTGCCGGCGCCGTCGGCATGGCGATCGCCGAGCGGCGGCTGGCCGACGAGTTCGGTGCCGACCTCGTCGACCACCATACCTATGTCTTCACCGGCGATGGCTGCCTTGAAGAGGGCATCGGCCAGGAAGCGATTTCGCTGGCCGGCCACCTCGGCCTCGGCAAGCTGGTGCTCCTCTACGACGACAACGGCATCACCATCGATGGCGCGACCAGCATCAGTTTCTCCGAAGACGTGCCGGCGCGTTTCGCCGCCTGCGGCTGGCATGTCCAGTCCTGCAACGGCCACGATGCAGAGGCGCTTGACGCCGCCATCGCCGCTGCCAAGGCTGAGACCGCACGCCCTTCCCTGATCGCGATGAAGACGGTGATCGGCTTCGGTTCGCCCAACAAGGCCGGCAGGGAATCGAGCCACGGCGCGCCGCTCGGCACTGAGGAAGCCGCCGCGACCAAGGCGGCGCTCGGCTGGGAGGGCGCCCCTTTCGAAATCCCGGCCGACCTGCTGGAGCAGTGGCGGGCCATTGGCGCCCGCGGCGCGGCCGCCCGCAGAGCTTGGGAAGAAAGGCTGGCTGCCGCACCGGCAGCCGCACGGAGCGAATTCGTGCGCCGCATGGCCGGGGAACTGCCGTCGGGCTATAGCGACGCCGTCGCGGCCCTCAAGGCCCAGCTGTACCGGAAGCCGCTCAAGGTGGCGACCCGCAAGGCGAGCCAGATTGCGCTCGAGGCGATCACCGTCGCCGTGCCGGAGATGGTCGGTGGCTCGGCCGACCTCACCGGATCCAACCTCACGCGCGTCGCCGCCGTCGACAGCCAGTTCACCCGAGCGAATTCCGGACGCTACATCGGCTATGGCGTCCGCGAATTCGCCATGAGCGCGGCCATGAACGGCATGTCCGTTCATGGCGGCCTGATCCCTTACGGCGGCACTTTCCTGGTGTTCTCCGACTATGCGCGCGGCGCGATCCGCCTGTCAGCGCTGATGGGCATCGGCACCATCTACGTCATGACCCACGATTCGATCGGTCTCGGCGAGGACGGTCCGACCCATCAGCCGATCGAGCATCTGGCATCGCTGCGGGCGATCCCGAACCTGCTGGTCTTTCGGCCGGCGGATGTCGTCGAAACGCTCGAGTGCTGGGACGTCGCGCTCCGCAATCGCACCCGGCCATCGTTGCTCGCGCTGTCGCGCCAGGCGGTGCCGCAACTGCGCGATGGCAGCGGCGAGAGCACCGGCGACAACATCACGGCCCAGGGCGCCTATCTCGTGCGCTCCTTCGGCGGCGAGCGCGACCTGACGCTTCTGGCGACCGGGACCGAAGTGTCCCTGGCCATATCGGCGGCGGAGGATCTCCATGGCCAGGGGCTTTCGGTTGCCGTGATTTCCATGCCGTGCTGGGAGCTGTTCGAGGAGCAGTCGCTTGCCTATCGCCAGAGCGTGCTGGGCACGGCGCCGCGAATCGCGGTCGAGGCGGCCGGCAAGTTCGGCTGGACGCGCTACGTCGACAGCGAGGACGATGTTATCGGTCTCGACAGCTTTGGCGCTTCGGCCCCGGCCGAACGCCTCTATTCCGAATTCGGCATCACCCAAGAAGCCATCGTCGCCCGTGCGCGGGCGCTCCTTGACGGGGGCTGAGGTGTGTTTGCGGCCGGTGGGTTTTACCGCCGGCCGGCCGATCGACATGACAAGGCCGGAAAGCGCGACGCACTTTCCGGCCGTTTGCTGCCTGCCGGTCCGCCGCTCAAGCGAGCGGGCCGGCGACCGATGTCACTGCGCCGGCTCCAACACGGCCGCCAGCTTGTCGCGGAGCAGACCGCACAGGGTCTCCGTATCCTTGGCGAAGCTGCGGATGCCCTCGGCGAGCTTCTCGGTGGCCATGGCGTCCTGGTTGAGCTGCCAGCGGAAACTGGGCTCGTCGAGCGCCAGCGGCTTGATCTCACCGGTCGCGGGCGCCGCCCCGAGCTGGCGAACCACGTCGCCCTTCATGCCGCGAAGTTCCTCAAGAAGGTTGGGGCTGATGGTCAGCCGGTCGCAGCCGGCCAATCCGAGAATCTGGTCGGTATTGCGGAACGAAGCCCCCATGACGACGGTCTTGTAGTCGAAGGCCCGGAAATAGTCGTAGATCTCGCGGACCGAACGGACGCCCGGGTCGTCTTCGGCCGAGGTAACGACGGCGCCGTGGGCCTTGTACCAGTCGGTGATCCGACCGACGAAGGGCGAGATCAGGAAGACGCCCACCGAGCCACAGAGCGCCGCCTGCGCCTTGCTGAAGATCAGCGTCAGATTACAGGCAACGCCCTGCTCCTTGAGCGCAGCCGCCGCCTTCACGCCTTCCCATGTCGCGGCGATCTTGATCAGGATGCGCTTGGGATCGACGCCCGCTTCCCGGTAGAGGGCGATCACCCGCTCGGCGCGACGTATGGTGGCAGCCGTATCGAACGACAGACGCGCATCGACTTCCGTCGACACATAGCCGGGCACGATCCGCGTCAGTTCCGTGCCGAAATTGACCGCCAGCTTGTCGAGTGCCAGTTCGACGCGTGCCTCGGGTTCCTGTTCGTGGGCGACCGCATAGGCGACCGCGTCGTCCATCAGCGCCGCGTATTCCGGCTTGCTGGCCGCCTTGAGGATCAGGCTCGGATTCGTCGTGCAGTCCTGGGCCCCGACGGCCTTGATCTGGGCGATGTCGCCGGTGTCGGCGACGATGATCGTATACCGAGAGAGTGCGGAGAGCTTGTCGTCCATCTTCTTCAATCTTTCCCTTCATAGCGTCCGGCCGCCTCTCCCCAGTGCTCGCTGCCCGACGGGTCAGGAGCAGACCTGAACGAGGATTGGCCAAGCTGGCGATCGGGAGATACCACAATCGCTACATCGATCCAAGAGGAAACAACATGCATCTGTTGTTTTAATAACATGTATGTAACATCCCATGTTCTATCGTTCAGTGGCGTTGTTGCGGGAGCGTGCGGACGACAGCGGCCATGCCATCGGGCATTGCATTCGCGGAATCGACATATGTCGGCGCGCGCCTGACCTATGATGACAAGTGCGGCCTCCGACTGATAGGCTGCGCGCTCGGTTCGCGGACGGGCGGCACTCAGCTTCCACGGCTGCCAATCCGGGACGTTGGGCGGTTGGTTGTAACGAATGGCGAAAGCCGCCATTCTCCGTCGTCAATTGAAGGCGAGACATCGGCGAAATGTCCGTTCGAGTGTCCTCACAGCCGCGCAAAGTCAGCGCAGGGCGTTCCGTGGGCGATACTGTGGACCCCATTCCGCTGCGGTTTGGGGACGATCCTTATGTCTGGGCTTGCTGGCTCTACTATCAGGACCGTCTGACCCAAGGCCAGATCGCCGATGCCATGGGCGTCTCCCGGGCAACCGTGAACGCCTACCTGTCGGAAGCGCGCGACAGGGGAATCGTCAACATTTCCATCGAGCCTGCCCGGCTGGCTTCTCTGACCGTCGCCGACGAGATCAAACGGCATTTCGGTCTGGACAGTTGCCTCGTGGTACCCAGCGAGGAAACGCAGCCACTGATCGAGCGGCTGGGTCGGGCCGGAGCGATCGCCCTTCAAAGTATCTTGAAGTCCGGTGACTCGCTGGGCGTGGTCTGGGGCCGCACCGTGATGGCGGTGGCCGAGCACCTGAAGGTTCCGCCTTTGCAGGATCTGACCGTCGTTCAGGCGACCGGCTCGACACAGGCGACTTTCCCCTACACGCCCGACCTGTGCACCTCGGCCTTTGCCAAGGCGCTCTCGGCGAAGTCGGTCAACATCAGTGCTCCAGCCATAGTCGGCTCTCCCGAGTTGGCTCGCTCCCTGATGGGCGAGCCGCTCATCGCCGATGAACTCGCCGCCCTCGCACGGGTCAATCGCATCATCTTCGGCATTTCCTCACTGAGGCCGAACTCCACCATTCACGCCAGCGGCTTCTTCGAACGGGTGTCGCTGCAGCATTATTTGGCGCGCGGGGCCATCGGGGTTCTCGCCGGACGCTTCATCGACGAACACGGCGCCATTGTGGAAGGGCCGCTGGAGGCCCAGACCATCGGCATTCCGCTCGATCTCCTGACCACCATCAAGTCACGCATTGCCGTCGCCGGCGGGTTCGACAAGGTGCCGGCATTGCTGGCCCTGTTGCGCGGTGGCTATGCCAGCATGCTCATCACGGATGCGGCAACGGGGCGTGGCATTCTCAATGCCGAAGGCGTGACGACCGTTCGTCATCGCAAGGAGACACGGGCGCAAACGCCGGCGATCGTGCGCACCCAGATCAAGAAGTTCCTCAACCAGCCCGACGATGCCGTCGACGAAATGCTGGAAGGAGCCGTCAAGGCCCATAGCCGCTATCTTGTGCCGATTGCCGGCTCGCATCGAGCCCTGGTTGCGCGTGAGGGGCCGCGCCCCGGCAAGGTTGGATTGGTCATCGGCGGCGGGTCCGGTCATGAGCCGTGTTTTCTCGGCTATGTCGGCCGCGGCCTCGCCGACGCCGTCGCCATCGGCAACGTCTTCTCGTCGCCGCCCCCCGTCCCAATCGCGCTTTGCGCGGAAGCGGCCTCGGGACAGACAGGAGTTTTGTTCGTATACGGCAACTACGCCGGCGACGTCATGAATTTTGAAATGGGCGCGGAACTTGCCGAAGAGCGCGGCATCAAGGTCAGAACCGTGCTGACCACCGACGACATCGCCTCCTCATCGGCAGAAGACCGGGACGGACGGCGGGGCGTCGCCGGAAACGTTCTGATCTTCAAGGTCGCCGGCGCGGCCTGTGATCTAGGCCTGCCGCTTGACGCATGCGAAGCGGTGGCGCGCAAGGCGAATGCCAGAACCTACACCATTGGCGTGGCCCTTGAACCTTGTTCACTGCCACAGATCCGACGGCCGACTTTCGAACTCGGACCCGACGACATGGAGGTGGGGATCGGTATTCATGGCGAGCCGGGCGTCGCGCGAGAGCGCCTGAAGCCGGCCGATGCCATCGTCGACACCGCCATGGATGCCATCCTCAAGGAGATGGATGCCAAGCCGAACGAACGGGTCGCCGTTCTGGTGAACTCTTTCGGCGCGACGCCGATGATGGAACTTTACATTCTCTACCGCCGGGTGGAGCAGAGATTATCGGCGCGAGGCATCATCGTGGAAGCCAATTGGATCGGCCCCTATTGCACATCTCTCGATATGGTGGGGGCATCGATCACTGTCATGCATCTCGACAACGAATTGTCGAGGCTGCTGAGCCGACCGTGCGATGCAGCGTCGTTCAAGGTCTTGTAGGGGCATCCCGCCCACAACCAGCCGGCCGGCATCAGCGCTTCATCTCGTGCCATGGAATCCGGAGCAGTCGTCGTCGTTGGATCGCAAATGAAATGACCCTTCACGCTCTCGAAGCCGAGGAGCAAGTCGGCACGATGGGAGAACGTTATGTCCGTTAGTGCGATTGGGCAGCTTGTAAGCATGTTCGAGGGGATCTCCAGGGCAATCGACGACGCCCGCGATCAGCTCTCTGAACTCGACGGCGCCATAGGTGATGCCGATCACGGGATCACCATGGTCCTTGGATTTCACGCCGTGAACACTGCCCTGCAAGCGGCGCGCTCTGAGCTGTCGAGCCCATCCGCAGTGATGAATGCCGCGGCGACCGCCTTTCTCAATGCTGTTGGTGCGTCAACTGGTCCGCTCTACGCTACCGGCCTCCGCCGGGCAGCGCAGAGCCTGGAGGGAATCGACAAGCTCGATCAGGCAGCGGCGACAGCCATGCTGCAAGCGCTCCCGGCGGGCATCCGCGAACGGGGCAAGGCACAGAGGGGCGACAAGACGATGCTGGACGCTTGGCTGCCGGCGTCCGAGGCCGCGGCACTGGCACTCGCCAATGGTGTCGACAAGCGCACCTTCTGGCGGGAGGTCGTCGCTGCCGCCGAACATGGTGCCGATGGCACCCGTTCGATGGTGGCGGCAAAGGGGCGTGCTGCGCGGGTGGGCGGACGCTCGCTGGGGCACATGGACCCAGGCGCCGCGTCGGCGGTCATCATCATCCGGGCCATGGCAGATGCACTTTCGGGCGAAGACGTGTGACGCTGGCCGTTCTGCCGGCCCGGGTCGTGGTAAGCCGCTCATCGACGGCATCAGCAGCAGCCTGACGGGCGGTTTTGGGTGTGCACGAAACACTTGCGAATGCCGGCATCGACCGTCTTCGGCGTACCGATGACCTCCGCCCGCCCGCATGCGGTTGCCTTCATCGCAGGTGTGACCGTCACGCCATTGTCGGCCGAACGGGCCTCGTCACTCGCGCGCCCTCAGGCGCTACCGCCCGTGCTGCCGCTTTCGCCGCGCACGAAACGCGCCCGAAGCTCGTGCCACTGGTGACCAAGACGCCCGATGTCCCCGGCCTTCATTCTTTCCGATCACCGCGTGCATTGGCACGCGCCCGCCCTAGAAATGGAGCACATACCTCGTGACAACCTATGACGATGCCGCGCTTCGGCGCGAGATGGTGGCAACCTGCCGCCGAATGAACGATACGGGGATGAACCAAGGCACTTCGGGAAATCTCTCCGCCCGCAACGCAGTCGGCTTCCTGCTCACGCCGACGTCGCTGGCTTATGACGTGATGCAGCCCGAAGACATGGTGCAGATGTATTTCGACGGCACCTACGAGGGCGCGCACCGGCCATCGTCCGAATGGCGCTTCCATCGCGACATCCTCCAGACACGGACGGACATCGACAGCATCCTGCATTGCCACTCGATCTATGCGACGACGGTGGCCATTCATCACAAGAAGATTCCCGCCTTCCATTACATGATCGGACTTGCCGGCGGCACGACGATCCGCTGCGCTCCCTATGCCACCTTCGGCACGCAGGCTCTATCCGACGCGGCAATCGCAGCCCTGGATGATCGGTTCGCCTGCCTTCTTGGCCAGCATGGCCAGATAGCGCTGGGCAAGACACCCGCGGCGGCGCTGGCGCTCGCCGTGGAGGTGGAGACACTCGCGCGCCTTTATGTTCAGGTGTTGCCCCTGGGCGAACCGCCGATCCTATCCGGCGACGAGATGGCGCGCGTCATCCAGCAGATAAAGAACATGAGTTACGGCCCGGCAACCCAGAGTAACGCTGTCGACGTTGCGGGACACGCCGCATTGAGGCCCTAGCTTCTGGCCAAAAACTCCGAAGCCACCGTGGTCTCGGCCGAAGCCTTCCTCTGCGCCGCCTCGGTCATGCTGCTCAGGCGATGGCCGGCCCGATCTGCATGAGTTTCGAGTCAGACTTTATGCAACGCTCGGATTCACCGTTGCCCCCGGAGCTTATCGATACCAGAGCGATTCACGATCACGATCGAGTATCCGGCCGTCCCGCGGGCGTCAGGAGCGGGCGCCAAATGTCGTCGAGCCAGCACGGCCGCGACGAAAGAAATGTGGCCCGGCGGTTACCTCGTTGGTCCCCGAAACCCTGATCGAGTTCCGACATTCGCAATAAGCGACTGATCTGGCTGGTACAGCTGGCTGGGCTCGAACCAGCGACCTACGGATCCACAATCCGCCGCTCTACCAACTGAGCTACAGCTGCACGTCAGGCCGGCGGGAACCTAGAATCATTGCCGGGGCGGTTCAAGGAGAAAGCCGCCTGGCGGCCAGCGGACGTGAAATGGCCCGGAGCCGCTTCCGGTCCGGGCCATTTCGGGAGACTGCGAGAAGACGGCCGTCAGGCAACCTTCAGGTCGTTGAAGGTCTTCTCGACCTTCTCGGACACCGGCTTGGTGGTCGTGGTGATGTACTTCTCACCGAGTGCCTGCAGTTCCTTCATCTGCTCGGTCATCGCTTCGAACTGCTTGCGGGCGAAGGCCGACTGAAGCTCGATCAGATCGGACATGGTTTTGGCTCCAAACATGTCGCGGGCAAGTGCAAAGGACGCATCGCTGTTGGTCTTGGCGGCATCGATGGCCTTGACGCTGATGGCCAGAGCGCCGTCGCGGGCATTCTCGAAGGTCTCCTCGAAGACACCCGAAGCCTCCTCGCTGGCGCTCTTCAGCCTGGCATAGGTGTCGCGCGCCTGGGTCACTGACTTCTCGGCGAATTCACGGTAAACGGCGGGAATCTCGAAGCCCGGCGTCGGGAAGCTGAACGCATCGAACGGGGTGGCGGTCGATTTCGCCGTCTTGCTGGTCTTGCGGGTGGCGGTGGTCATAAGCATGGTCCTCGAAGGTGCCGGGCCGAATGGTCGGAAGGACACTTCCGAGTCCGGCCGATTTGACGATCTGGTAGACGAATATAGGCAGGAGTTTGTGCGTTGCAATAAAATTATTGCACCGCACAAGATCGGGCCTATATGGCGCTCGCTAGTGCTTCGCGATGCCCCCTTGCGCCGACGTTTCGATCACGGCCATGCTCGGCCGGATCGTCGGCGGGCGCGATGCGCCGGTTAACCGCGATCGCAAATGGTGCGGGCGAAAGGCTGCAGGCGCGTGGACCGCGCCCAAATCCGGCTGTATTAACATATTGTTAAGCTTCGAGACGGCGCGCAGGGAGCGCGAGGACGGGCCGAGCGGATGAACGGCAAGACCTATCCCTATCTCGACCTGGTTGCGCTCGCGCCGGTCGGCGCGACGCTCCTCGACGCGCGCCCGGCGCTGGTGTTCTCGGGCGACGGCACGCACATCCTGTGGGCCAATGCGGCCGGGGTGGTGCTGTTCGATGAGCGCCACATGGCCGATCTGCTCGACCGGCAGCTTTCCGGACTGAACCCGCTGAAGGCCCAGATCGCGCGCTTGGCGCGGCTGTTGCCGAGCGCGGCGAGCCGCCTGGAAATCCTGCGCATCGGACAGGGCGTCACCTTCACGACCATGGCCGCGGCCTGCCGCCGGCTCAATCTCTCCGACCGCACGAGCGCGGTCCTTGTCGTCGCGGCGGCTGGCGGCAGCACGGAGTCGCTCACCACACGGGCCGAACGGCTCGCCGATACGATCGCCGAGGACGACTGCCTGGCGGCGGTGCTTACCGAAGACGGCAAGGTGCTGGGCGCGTCCGGCGGCTACGATGCGCTGGCCCCGGCGGAAAGCGCCATCGACGCGCTGGTTACCACAGCGGCGGGAGCCCGCGACGGGCTTGCCAAGCAGACCATTGCCATCGGCCGCAGCGAGCGGCCGGCCGGCGTGGCGCGCTTCGATGCGGGCGGGCGGGCGTGCTTCCTGCTCATTGTCGGCCCGGCCGAGAGCGCGCAGGTGGCCGCGTACGAGCCAGTGGCCGAGCCGGCGGTGCCGGTAGCGCAGCCGGAGCCGGAGGTGGAGCCTGAGCAACCGGCACCCCAACCGGAGCCGGTCGCCGAGGTGCCCACGCCACCTCAGCCCGTGTTGGAAAACATCGTTCGTTTTGCCTTCGCGCTCGATCGCGACCGTCGCTTCAACTTCGTTTCGCCCGAACTGGCGGAAGCCGTCGGTGCCGAACAGGCGGCTCTCCTGGGCAAGTCGTGGGAGGCGGTGGCCGAAGTCCTCGACCTCGATCCCGAGGGCGTGGCCGGCGCCGCTCTGCCGGCGGCGCGGACGTGGTCGACCCACGTGCGCTGGCCGACCGGCGGCGCGGAGACCATGGCCGTGGATCTGTCGGCTTTCCCTGTGCCGACTGCGGACGGGCACGGCTTCCATGGCTTCGGCCTTTGCCATCTCGACGACCGCCGGCCGGACGCGCGCTCGGAGCGCCGGTCGCTGGCCGAGATCGCCGAAATCGTCACGCCGGACGCCGTCGCGGCCGAACCGGAAGAGCCCGCGCCGTCCGAGGCCGAACCTGACGAGGCTTCGCCGCACGCGGCCGCGCCCCCTGCCCCGCAACCGCCTGCTGCCGAGGCAGAGCCGGAAGCCGCCCCGCCGCAGCCCGAGGCGCCGCCACCGGCCCCGCGCCGGCCGGTCATGCGCATCAGCGACGATCTCGACGATGTTGCGCGCAAGATCGTCGAAGAGGGCAGCAGACAGCCGCCGCAGCGGCTGGTCGCATCCAACCGGCACGACGACGCCGAACCGCCGACCAACATCGTACGTCTGCCCGGTGCAGCGTCGCGGCCGCCGCCGCGGCTTTCCGGCATCGAACGCGATGCCTTCGAGCGCATCGCCGAAACGCTGGGCGTGCGCCAGGCCGAGGAGCAGGCCCAGTCGGAGGCGCGAGCCGCGTCGCCCGATGCCGATGCGGCCCATCCGGCGCCGACCAGGGCCCCTGCGGTCGAGACCGATACGCGCCTGCTCGATCGCCTGCCGGTCGGGCTGGTGGTGTTTCGCGATCACCGCACGCTGTTTGCCAACCGCGCCCTGCTCGAGCTTTCCGGCTACGAGACGCTTGCCGCCTTCGTCGAGGCCGGCGGTGTCGACGCCATCTTCCCGAACGGCGCCGAGGGCTGGGCAAACGGCACAGCGGTCGGCGGCGGGCCGCTGACCGTGCAGCGCGCCGATGGCGAGCCGACGGCCGTGGAAGCACGGCTCAACGCCGTCACCTGGGGCGAGATGACTGCCCTGATGCTGACGATCTCGCCAAGCCATGCAGAAGACGCCGAGGACGAGGAGACGCTGGTTGCGGCGCTCGCCGCGGCGGAAGCGCGCAGCGAAGAGCTGGCGGCGATCCTCGACACGGCGACCGACGGCGTGATCGTGACCGACCGGACGGGCCGTATCGGCAGCATGAACCGGGCGGGCGAAGCCCTGTTCGGGATTGACGCCAGCGAATATGTCGGCCGCCCGTTCACCGATCTGCTTGCCGACGAAAGCCACCGCCCGGCGCTCGACTATCTCGACGGGCTGGCCGCCAACGGGGTGGCGAGCGTCCTCAATGACGGGCGCGAGGTCATCGGCCGCGTGCCGCAGGGCGGGCTGATCCCGCTGTTCATGACCATGGGGCACATCGGCGAGGGCGAGAAGTTCTGCGCCGTGCTGCGCGACATCACCCACTGGAAGAACGTCGAGGAGGAACTGGTCGCCGCGCGCCGTGCGGCCGAGACCGCCAATGCGCAGAAGTCCGATTTCCTTGCCAAGATCAGCCACGAGATCCGCACACCGCTCAATGCCATCATCGGCTTCTCCGAAGTCATGATGGAGGAGCGCTTCGGCGCCATCGGCAACGAACGCTACCGTGCCTATCTCAAGGACATTCACGTCTCAGGCCAGCACCTGATGAGCCTGATCAACGACCTGCTCGACCTGTCGAAGATCGAGGCGGGCAAGCTCGACCTGTCCTTCGAGGCGGTGGCGGTCAATTCGACGATCCAGGAATGCGTGGCGCTGATGCAGCCGCAAGCCAACCGCGCGCATATCATCATCCGCACATCACTGTCCGGCGACGTGCCCAACGTCGTCGCCGATTCACGGTCGCTGCGCCAGATCCTGCTCAACCTCTTGTCCAATGCGGTGAAGTTCACCCGCGCCGGGGGCCAGGTGATCGTGTCGAGCGCGATGGAAGCCAGCGGCGAGGTGGTGGTGCGCATTCGCGACACCGGGGTGGGCATGTCGGAGAAGGACGTGGAAACTGCGCTCAAGCCCTTCCGCCAGCTCGCCACGACCAAGAGCACCGACCAGCGCGGCACCGGCCTCGGCCTGCCGCTGACCAAGGCGCTGGTCGAGGCTAACCGGGCGAGCTTCGCCATCGACAGCGCCGTCGATCAGGGCACGCTGGTCAAGATCACCTTCCCGACGACGCGGGTGCTGGCGGGGTAGACGCGGGCCGCGCCAAGGCACGACCCTCCTCTTGGCTGCGCCAACGATTTCCGCCTTCGGCGAAAATCGGGCTGCGCCATCCTCCCCCGCGAGGAGGGAGATGGGAGCCCGCGGCGGCCCCTCAACTCCTCAGAACATCGAGATCGCGGAAATTCTCCAGCGCCTCAGGATTAGCGAGAGCGCCGGCATTCCTGACCGGGCGGCCGTGGACCACATCGCGCACGGCCAGCTCGACGATCTTGCCGGACTTGGTGCGCGGGATATCGGCGACGGCGACGACACGGGCGGGGACATGGCGCGGGCTGGCGCCGGCGCGGATCGTCGTCTTGATGCGGGCGACCAGCCCCTCGTCCAGCACGACGCCCTCCTGCAGGCGAACGAAAAGGACGATGCGCACGTCGCCCTGCCAGTCCTGGCCGATGCACAGCGCTTCCACCACCTCGGGAATCTGTTCCACCTGGCGATAGATCTCGCCGGTGCCGATGCGCACGCCGCCGGGATTGAGGGTGGCGTCGGAGCGGCCGTGAATGACGAGGCCGCCATGGGCCGTCCACTCGGCGAAATCGCCGTGGCACCAGATTCCGGGGAAGCGCTCGAAATAGGCGGCGCGGTATTTGGCGCCGTCGGGGTCGTTCCAGAAGCCGATGGGCATGGAGGGGAAGGCCCTGGTGCACACCAGTTCGCCCTTGCCGGTGGCTAGCGACCGGCCGTCCTCGCCATAGACATCCACCGCCATGCCGAGGCCGGGGCCCTGGATCTCGCCGCGCCACACCGGCTCGGTCGGCACGCCGAGCACGAAGCAGGAGACGATGTCGGTGCCGCCGGAGATCGAGGCGAGATGCACCTCGCGCTTGATGGCGTCATAGACGAAATCGAAGCTCTCCGGCGCCAGCGGCGAGCCGGTTGAGGCGATGGTCCGCAAGCGCGACAGGTCGTGATGGTCGGCCGGCCGGTAGTCGGCCTTCTTCACCGCATCGATGAACTTGGCCGACGTGCCGAAAAAGGTGGCACGCTCTTCCTCGGCATAGGCGAAGAGGGTCGCCGGCGAGGGATCGAAGGGCGAGCCGTCGAACAGGAGCAGCGTCGCGCCCGAGGCGAGCCCCGAAACCAGCCAGTTCCACATCATCCAGCCGAGCGTGGTGAAATAGAAGACACGGTCGCCGTCCCCGATGCCGGAATGCAGGCGGTGCTCCTTCAGGTGCTGCAGCAGCGTGCCGCCGACCGAATGGACGATGCATTTCGGCGCGCCGGTCGTGCCGGACGAGAACAGGATGGTGAGCGGGTGGGCGAAGGGCACGCGCTCACAGGCGACAGGCTTGGCGGCGAAGGGGGCCAGCGCCGCGTCGAGCGCGATCGCATTGGGCAGGGACGCGGCCACGGCACCGGCTTCGCCGAGGAAGGGCACGACGACGGTCCGTTCCAGACCTGCGAGCTCAGGGATGACCGCGGCCAGCTTTTCGCCGAGACGAATCTCTTTGCCGGCATAGCGATAGCCGTCGGCGGCGAAGAACACCTTGGGCGCGATCTGGCCGAAGCGGTCGACAACGGCGTTGGCGCCGAAATCGGGCGAGGCCGACGACCACACCGCGCCCAGCGACGCGGCGGCAAGCATTGCCGCGATCGCCTCGGGCGTGTTGGGGAGCAGGCCGGCGACATGATCGCCAACGCCGACACCGGCGGCCTTGAGCGCCTGCTGAAGCCGCGACACAAGCTCGTTCAATTGGCGCCAGGTGAGGCGACGGGTGGCGCCATCCTCGCCGCGAAAAACGACGGCGTCGCCGTCATCCTGGCGCCTGAGCAGGTTCTCGGCATAATTCAGCCGCGCATCGGGAAAGAAGCGCGCGCCGGGCATGCGATCGCCGTCGGTGAGACGGCGTTCGCCCTTGTCGCCGATGACGTCGCAGAAGTCCCAGACCAGGTCCCAGAAAGCGGCGCGGTCGTCGACCGACCAGGCGTGCAGCGCGCGGTAATCGGCAAAGTGCCGCCCGGCCCGTGCCCCCGCCTCGGCGGCGAAGTGGGTCAGCGGATGGGCGGCCACTGCCTCGCGGCCCGGCCGCCATAGCGGCGCTGCGCCCGTCATCGTCACACTCCTTCCCCGATCGCCCGACGTTATCGATAGCCTTGCGGCCGATCTCTGTCATCGTCGCTGTGCCGGCAGGCGCGCCAGGACCGGCCGCGACCAGAAATTCCTTGCGGTTCGCGGCATTTCTTCCTACCCAGAGGCACCCATTCAAGGGAAACTCCGATCGCATGAAACGCATAGCCATCCTGGCCGTTATTGCCGTCGGATTGGCGGGACTTGCCGCACTGGCGGTACCGCTGCTGGTCTCGCCCGACCTCATCAAGCAGCGCATCGCCGAGCGGATATCCGCCGCCACCGGGCGGCAGGTGACGCTTGCCGGCGAGCCGAACCTGTCGATCTATCCGCATCTTGCCGTCACCATCGATCACCTGACCATCGCCAACCCCGAGGGCATGGGCGACGATCCTTTCCTGGTGGCGGACGAGGTGACGACACGGCTGCGCCTGTTGCCGCTCTTGACCGGGCGGATGGAACTCGACGCCTTCGAACTGGTGCGGCCGCGCGTCCACCTGATCAGCGACGGCGATGGCCGCGCGAACTGGCTGATGGCCGCCAGCGATGCCAAGGGCGGGCCGACGATCGCCGATCTCGCCCTCGGCCGGCTGCGGATCGACAACGGTACCGTCGTCTATGACGATCTTGCCGGCAAGCGCCACGAAGAGGTGAACGAGGTCAACCTCGACATCACCTGGGCCACGGCGCAGTCGGTTGCCAGCGGCAGCGGCAAGCTGCAGTGGCGGGGCGAAACGATCGAGTTCAACGGCTCGGTTACCAATCCTATCGATCTCCTCGGCGGCCAGGGATCGCCGGTCCGCTTCGCCGTCGCATCGACGCCGCTGCGCATCTCCTTCAACGGCAAGGCGCTCGGCGTCGACGGCGCCAACCTCGAGGGCGACGCCTCGGTGAGCACGCCGTCACTGCGCAAGGTGGTGGCATGGCTGGGCACGCCGCTCGGCAACGGCCCGATTCTCGGTCCGGCCTCGATTGAGGGCAGGCTTGCCTGGCATGGATCGGGACTCTCGTTCTCGAAAGCTTCGTTCAGTCTCGACGGCAACGACGCCCAGGGCGTGGTGTCGATCGACTTCGGTGGGGCGCGCCCTGCCGTGCAGGGCACCTTCGCCGCCGCCAAGCTGGACCTCTCGCCCTATTTCGAGGCCGTGCGCGCCGACGCGAGCGCCAACGGACCGTGGCCGTTCGCGGCAACGCGGCTGCCGATTGCCGATCTCGTCAATTGCGACCTCAGGCTTTCGGCAAGCGAGGTGCTGATCGGCGGCGTGCGTATGACCGGCTTCGGGGCGACCGCCACCATCAAGGACGGCGCGGCCACGGTGAATATCGGCCAGGCGCAGGTCTATGGCGGCAAGCTCGGTGCCACCATTTCCGCCAGAATGGACGGCGACACGCTCGTCGGTCACGTCAAGGCGGCGCTCGACGGCGCCCTGGCGCAGGCGCCGCTCAAGGACCTGGTCGACATCGGCGCGCTGTCCGGCAAGGCGAATGCCAGCATCAACGTCAGCGCCGGCGGTGCTACCTGGGGGGCGCTGGTGCATTCGGTTGCCGGCGACGCGTCGATCGCGATCGCCGACGGCACGCTCACCGGGATCGACATGAAGGCGGTCGCCGCGCGCATGGTCGACCCGCTGGCCGAACCGATGGCGCCGGGGGGCGGCTCGGCGCCGTTCGGCAAGCTCGCCGCGACGCTGGCGATCGCCAACGGCATTCTGTCCACCGGCGACCTGACGCTGGAAGGACAGGACTATACGGTCGCGCTCAACGGACGCGGCTCGCTGATCACCGGCTCGGTCGAGGCGAACGCCACGCTGGCGATGACGGCGGACCCGGGCAAGACCATACCGCTAGCCGTCATGGGCACCTGGCGGGCGCCACTGATCGGCCCGCGCCAGCTCACACTTCAGGGCGATGGCGCCGGCCAGCCGCGCGGATGACCGATATTTAACGTTAGCGGACGTAGGGCACCCGTTTTCGGGCCGTGTTGGCGGTGAAGGGCGTCGAATGGGCGATGCCCGCAAGAGGAAAATCGATATGTCCGCCAAGACCTTGATCATCGCGACCGCGATGCTTGCGGCTTCCACCGCTCTGACTGTCCCGGCTTTTGCGGCCGGCGGCGACGGCACCGGCCCGAACGGCAACCCGCCTCCGGCTGCGACGCAGAACCAGCCTCCGCGCCCCACGATCATGTTCAACCTGCTCGACACCAACCACGACGGCGCCGTCGACAAGGACGAATTCGCGGCTCTTTCGAACGCAACCTTCGAGTCGCTCGACACCAACCACGACGGCAAGCTGACGGCGGATGAACTCGGCGCCCGCTTCGGCCAGATGCTCGGTCAGCGCGGCGGCCGTGGCGGGCCCGGCATGGGTCCCGGCGGCAAGAACTGGCAGGACCGCGACGGTCGCGGCGGCTGGGGCCAGGGCCGCATGGGCGATCGGCGCGGACCGGGCATGATGGGCCGGATGGCCTTCAATGGCGGTCCCGGTGTACGTGGCCCCGGCAACGGCCCGCAGGGCGGCCCGCCGAGCTTCGCCGACCTCGACACCAATCACGACGGCACGATCTCGCAGGACGAGTTCAAGGCCGGCATGCCGGTTCCCGGCCAGGGCTTCGGCTTCGGCCCGCGGCGGTAGAGAAAGCGCGCACTTGGGGCGAGCTGAGGGAGTCCGATGGAATGGCTCATGACGCTCGCCCCGGTGGCCACCTCGCAAAAGAGGCGACGGGAACCGGCTTCTGCCGGTAAGATCGAGGCCACCGGGGGGCGACGCTCGTTGGAAACGAATGCCGGCACGACCGATGAGGCGCTGGTGGCGGAGATCGCCGCTGGCGATCAGCGTGCCTTCGCCGAGATCGTGCGCCGACACGGTGGCCGGCTGAAGGCACTGGCGCTCAGATTCAGCGGCGGAGCGACGGATGCCGACGATATCGTGCAGGAGACCTTCTGGAGCCTGTGGCGCAACGCCGGCCGCTGGCAGCCGGGCGGCCCGCCCTTTGCCGCCTATCTCACCCGGATGACGATCAACCGCGCCATCGACGGTGAGCGCAAGAAGAAGACCCGGCGTTTCTTCGGGCTGGACGTGGTCGAGGATGCCGCCGACCCGGACCCGCCGGCCGACGAGAAGCTGATGGCCAGCGGCGCGCTCAAGGCGGTCGCCCGCGATATCCACGCATTGCCCGCGCGGCAGCGAGCGGCCATTCTGCTGACGGCGGACGGAGAACGATCCAATGCCGAGATTGCCGAAGCGATGGGACTGTCTGTCGGGGCAGTCGAACAGCTTCTGGTCAGGGCGCGGCGAACACTGCGAATGCGACTCGCCGAGCGCGAGGCGCAAGGGGGACTGGAAACATGAACCTCGAACGATTTGAAGAAACCTTGAGCCGGCTGGGCGGCAACCTGACACGGTGGCCGGCAGCCGAACGCGCCGAAGCAGAGGCGCTGATCGCGGCCGAGCCGAAAGCAGCGACGCTCCACCGCCAGACGGTCGCGCTCGACGCCCTCATCGGCGCAGCCATGACGCCGATCGCCATGGACTCTGCGGCGATGGGCCGGATCATGGGCGGCATCGACCACCACCGGCACCGCGACCTGACGCTGCAGCCGACGCGACGGCTGTTCGCCTGGGCGAGCGCGGCCATGGCCGTCTTCCTGGTCGCCGGCTTCGCGGCCGGCGTGGCGATTCCGGTCAATCAGGGCGAAGACACGCTGGCCGGGCTGATGTTCGGCTCGAGCGGGAGCACATACAGCGTCGATTCCGGGAGCGTGTTATGACCGTCCGTGGCCCCTTCGCGGTCACGCTGCTCGTGGTGTTGTTCGTCTCACTGGCCGCGAATGTGATGATAGCCGGCTTCGTCGTTTCGCGCGTAGCCGACTTCAGGCCGGGCGGCCCCGGCGAGATCGATCGGATCGTTTCGCTCGGCATCCGCGCCTTCCCGCCGGAGATCCAGGGCGACATCATGAATCAGACGCGCGCCCATCGCAGCCAGTTCCGCGCCGGGCTCGACGCCGTGCGGAATTCGCGCCAGCGCATGTTCGCGGCGATGCGCGCCGACCCGTTCAACCGCGCCGCCCTCGATGAGGCTTTTGCCGAGGTGCGGTCGACGACCAACGAGGTGCAGGCGATCGGCCAGACCATCGTCGCCGATGCCATCGCCAACGCCCCGCCGGACGTCAGGGCGCGGATCAGGCAGCCGCGCGGGCCCTTCCCCTAGAGCGCGGCCGCTACCAGACGCTCGGTGCGCTGGCGCTCGACTTCGGCGCGCTTGGAAGCGATCGAGGCAATGATCACCCCCGTCGTGACGATGCCGATCAGAATCGTGCACACCGCATTGATCTCCGGCGTCACGCCAAGACGGACCTGGCTGTAGATCTTCATCGGCAGCGTGGTGGCGCCGGGGCCGGTGGTGAAGCTGGCGATGACCAGATCGTCGAGTGATAGCGTGAAGCCCAGCATCCAGCCGGCAACCACCGCTGGCAGGATGATCGGCAGCGTGATGACGAAGAACGTCTTGAGCGGCGGACAGCCGAGGTCGAGCGCCGCCTCCTCCAGGCTGCGGTCGAAGGTGACCAGCCGCGACTGGATGACCACCGCCACGTAGCACATCGAGAAGGTGATGTGGGCAAGGGTGATGGTCCAGAAGCCGCGCGCAAGGTTGAGGGAAACGAACAACAGCAGCAGCGACAGGCCGGTAATGACGTCGGGCATGACCAGCGGGGCGTAGATCATGCCGGAGAACAGCGAGCGCCCCTTGAAGCGGCCGAAGCGGACCAGCGCCACGGCGGCCATGGTGCCGAGAACGGTGGCCACCGTCGCCGAAAGCAGGGCGACCCTGAGCGTCACCCATGCAGCGTCGAGCAGGGCCTGGTCGTGCAGAAGTTCGCCGTACCACTTGGCCGACCAGCCGCCCCATACCGTGACCAGCTTGGAGGCGTTGAACGAATAGATGACCAGGAGGACGATCGGCGCATAGAGGAACGCCAGGCCGAGCGTGATCGCGGTCAAGTTGAAGCGGGAGAAGGTCTTCATCCTTCCCTCTCCGCGCGGATCTGCTCCTGGTTCTGGAACAGCACGATCGGCACCACCAGGATGAGCAGCAGGATGACGGCGACGGCGGAGGCCAGCGGCCAGTCGCGGTTGGAGAAGAACTCGTCCCACAGCGTCTTGCCGATCATCAGCGTGCCGTTGCCGCCAAGGAGATCCGGAATGACGAATTCGCCGGTGACCGGGATGAAGACCAGGAAGCAGCCGGCAATGACGCCGGGCAGCGACAGCGGAAAGGTGATCTTCCAGAACGCCTTCAATCGCGTGCAGCCGAGGTCGGCCGCCGCTTCCAATAGCGACTCGTCCATCTTCTCGAGCGCCGCATAGAGTGGCAGCACCATGAAGGGCAGATAGGAATAGACGATGCCGATATAGACCGCCCAGTTGGTGTTGAGGATGGTCAGCGGGTGGTGGATGACGCCGAGCCAGAGGAGAAGCTGATTGAGCAGCCCCTCCTTCTTGAGAATGCCGATCCAGGCGTAGACGCGGATCAGGAACGACGTCCAGAACGGCAGAATGACCAGCATCAGCAGGGTCGGCTGCCAGCGCCGCGGGGCGCGCGCCATGCCGTAGGCGAGCGGATAGCCGATGAGGAGAACAAGCACGGTGGAGGCGATGGCGATCCACAGGCTCGACAGGTAGGCCTTCCAGTAGAGCGCGTCGGTGGTCAGGAAGGTGTAGTTGTCGATGGTGAACTTCTTCGCCTCGTCCCACAGTGCGGCGAAGCCGGCGCCGATATGGAAGGTCGGGAAATACGGCGGCTGGGCAAGGATCGAGGTGGAGAAGGAGATCTTCACCACGATCAGGAAGGGGACGAAGAAGAGGGCCAGCAGCCAGACGTAGGGAATCGCCAGGACCAGCCAGCGCCAGCCGCGCCGCCTGGAGGGGGGCGTAGGTGTCGCGCTGTCGGTAGGTTCAGTCACGGCCGTCATTTCGCCAGCACCACGCCGCCGTCGCGCGACCAGGTGAGCCAGACCTTGTCCTCCCAGGTAATCGGCCGCTCGACCAGGCGGGTCGCGTTGGCGACGGTTGCCTTGAGCGTGGCGCCGGTCGCCAGCCGCACGTGGTAGATGGAGATGTCGCCGAGATAACCGATGTCCCAGACCTCGCCGGGAATCGCGTTGACCGACGGATCGGCGGGCGCGGCGAGCGAGACGCCGACCTTCTCCGGCCTGACGGCAAACCAGGCGGTGTCGCCGACACGTGCCTGGACGTCCTGCCGGTCGACCTCGACGACAGCGCCGGTGCCACCGCACTCCAGGCGGATGACGCCGCCATCGGCGGCAACGACCTTGCCTTCCAGCAGATTGATATTGCCGACGAAGTCGGCGACATAGCGCGAGTTAGGCTGCTCGTAGATTTCGGACGGCGTGCCGATCTGGACGATCTTGCCGTGTTCCATCACGGCGATGCGGTCGGCCAGCGTCATCGCCTCTTCCTGGTCGTGGGTGACGATGATGAAGGTCATGCCGAGATCGACCTGCAGGTCGGAGAGCTCGAACTGGGTCTCCTCGCGCAGCTTCCTGTCGAGCGCCCCCAGCGGCTCGTCGAGCAGCAGCACCTTGGGTTTCTTGGCGAGCGAGCGGGCAAGCGCGACGCGCTGGCGCTGGCCGCCGGAGAGCTGGTGCGGCTTGCGCTTGGCAAACGCCTCCAGCTTGACCAGCTTCAGCATCTCGGCGACGCGCATGTTGATGTCGGACGCCGGCATCCCCGCCTGCTTGAGGCCAAAGGCGACGTTACCTTCCACCGTCATGTGTGGAAACAGGGCGTAGGACTGGAACATCATGTTGCTCGGGCGCCGGTAGGGCGGCACGCCGGCGAGGTTCCTGCCGTCGAGCGTGATATCGCCGACCGTCGGGTCGTCGAAGCCGGCGATCATGCGCATCATGGTGGTCTTGCCGCAGCCCGACGGTCCGAGCAAGGCGAAGAACTCGCGCTCGTAGATGGCCAGCGAGATGTCGTCGACGGCGGTGAAATCGCCGAAGCGTTTGGTGACGTTGTGAAACTCGATGAAGGGTTTCGCGGCCGGGTCGTTCCACGGAGCGAACTTACGCCGAACCGGTCCGAGAGCCTGCTTGGCCATCCTGCCCCCTGAGGTCGGCGGCGACGCCCTTGAGGCGCCGCCGTCCCATCAACCGATCACTGCCCCGTCTTGATCGACGTCCACAGTCGCGTCCAGAGACGTTGAACGTTCTGGCCGGGAGGCGTGGTGGTGAACGTCTTGTCGAGGACCGCCTGAGGCGGGTAGATGGCGGGGTCGTCGATGACGTCCTTGCTCAGCAGGCTCTGCGAATCCTTGTTGCCGTTGGCGTAGTAGACGTAGTTGGAATTCGCCGCGGCGACCTTCGGATCCATCATGTAGTTGATGAAGGCGAGCGCGTTTTCCGGATGCGGCGCATCCTTGAGGATCGCCATCGAGTCGAACCACATCAGCGCGCCTTCCTTGGGGATCGAATAGGCGAGGTGGACGCCGTTCTTGGCCTGGTCGGCACGGTCGCGGGCCTGAAAAACGTCGCCGGAATAGCCGATGGCCATGCAGATGTCGCCGTTGGCGAGCGCATCGATGTATTCCGACGAGTGGAACTTCTGCACAAAGGGCGTGACCGCCTTGAGTGCGTCGGCCGCCTTGTTGAGATCGTCCGGCTTCTTGGAATTCGGGTCGAGGCCGAGATAGGCGAGCGCCGAGGGAATCACGTCATCCGGCGAATCGAGGAAATAGACACCGCAGTTCTTGAACTTCGAAATGATCTTGGGGTCGAAGACCATCGCCCAGGAGTCGAGCGGCGCATCGGGCATGATGGCCTTGATCTTGTCGATGTTGTAGCCGATGCCAGTCGTCCCCCACATGTAGTCCTCGGCGTACTTGTTGCCGGGATCGTAGGCGGCAAGGCGGTCGGAAATGAACTTCCACTGGTGCGTGTCGTTGGGCAGCTTCGACTTGTCGAGCGGCTGCAGTACGCCGGCCTGGATCATGCGTTGCAGGTTGGGATTGGTCGGCACGACGACGTCGTAGCCGGACGCGCCGGCATAGACCTTGGCCTCCAGCGTCTCCATGGAATCGTAGACGTCGTAGGTGACCTTGATACCGGTCTCCTTGGTGAAATTGGCAAGGGTGTCGTCGGCGATATAGTCCGACCAATTATAGACGTTGACCACCTTGTCCTCGGCCGAGGCAGCGGTGGCAACGAAAAGGGCAGCGGTGGCGAGCAGGAAAGCGGAACGGGCGAGCATAGCGGTCTCCTTCGGGCGAATGGCCGGGACCAATAACGCCTGACGGCGCCGGTTCCGGCCGGATTCCACCCCACGTTAAGGTTGATCGCGAACGGCGACAACCGCATCGTGGCGCCGTCATGCTAGAAACGGGCCGGACGCCCTCCGGTTGCCGACATTCGCGATTCTGCGCAAGATCGCCGGAGCGCGCCTTTTCTCTCCGCCGCAGCCGCCGGGCTCTCAGCATTGCCGGCGGTCCGGCAACAACTTTAGGTGAACCGTGGCACGCAAGAAGAAGGCCCCATCCGCTTCCGAATCACCCCGGGGCGTCGCATCGCTGGCAGAGGCAAAGGCCTGGATCGCCGCGCGCGACATCGAGGATATCGAGTGCATCGTTCCCGATCAGGCCGGAGTGGCGCGCGGCAAGATGATGCCGGTGCAGAAGTTCCTCGCCGGGCCGACGATGGCGATGCCGGTGTCGATCTTCACGCAGACGATTGCCGGCGACTGGCCGCATGACGACGAGACCTTCCAGAACGACAGCGCCGACCAGGACATCCATCTGGAGCCCGACTTCTCGACCCTGTCAGTGGTGCCGTGGGAAAGCGACCCGACGGCGCAGGTGATCCACGACGCCTATCACGCCGACGGGAGGCCGGTGGAGATCGCCCCGCGGCAGGTGCTGCGCCGGGTGATCGAACTCTACCGCAATCGCAACTGGGTGCCGGTGGTGGCGCCGGAGATCGAGTTCTATCTGGTCAAGCCGAACAAGGACCCGGACTATCCGCTGGAGCCGCCGACAGGGCGCTCGGGGCGGCCGGAATCGGCGCGTCAGTCGTATTCGATCGCCGCCGTCAACGAGTTCGACGAGCTGTTTGACGACATCTACGACTTCTCCGAGCAGCAGGAACTGGAGATCGACACGCTGATCCACGAGGAAGGCGCGGCGCAGATGGAGATCAACCTGCGCCACGGCGATCCGCTGGTACTGGCCGATCAGGTGTTCCAGTTCAAGCGCACGATCCGCGAGGCGGCGCTGCGCCACGACATGTACGCCACGTTCATGGCCAAGCCGATGAGCCACGAGCCCGGCTCGGCCATGCACATCCACCAGTCGGTAACCGACATCAAGACCGGCGCCAACATCTTCTCCGACACGGCGGGCGACCCGACGCCGGAGTTCTTCGCCTTCATCGGCGGCTCGCAGAAGTACCTGCCGGCGGTGACCTGCATCATGGCGCCTTACGTCAATTCCTACCGGCGGCTGGTGCGCTCGGGCTCGGCGCCGGTCAATACCATGTGGGGCTACGACAACCGCACGGTCGGCCTGCGCGTGCCCTATTCGACGCCTGGCGCGCGGCGTATCGAGAACCGCATCCCCTCATCTGACGCCAACCCGTATCTGGCGATCGCTGCGTCGCTCGCCTGCGGCTATCTCGGCATGACCGAGGGGCTGATGGTCTCCGAGCCGGTCGCCGGATCGGCCAACGAGTCGGCGATCGCGCTGCCACGCGGCCTGCTCGAAGCGGTCGCGCTGTTCGAGGAATGCGAGGAACTGGTCGAGATCTTCGGCAAGCGCTTCGTCACCACCTACCGCGCCATCAAGCAGGCCGAGTTCGAGACCTTCATGCAGGTCATCAGCCCGTGGGAGCGGGAGTACCTGCTGCTCAACGTGTGAGAGGGAGGAGCGCGCGTGCCGCACGCATCGTCGTCCGCCCCGCTGGTTCTCAACGACGAGGATGTCGCTGAACTGGCCGCCATGGGGCTGGTGATTCCAGCGATCGAGCGCGCCATGCACGCCCGTTCGGCGGGGGCGTTTGTGTCGCCGCCGCGCCACCAGGTGAACTTTCCGGGACACGGCGCTCTGACCTTCACGATCGGCGGCGCAACGGAAGAGCTGCCGTTCGCCGGGTTCCGTGTGTACGATACCTTCACTGCCGGCCACACTGACTCCGACCAGATCGTCGCCCTGTGGAACCTGGCGACCGGGCGGCTCGACGCCATCGTTCTTGGCAATCGGCTCGGCGCCATTCGCACCGGCGCGATCGGCGGCATCGCGATCAAGACACTTGCCCGGGCGGACGCACGGGTCGGGGCGGTCGTCGGCACCGGCCGACAAGCGGAGACCCAGCTCGCCGCCATGGCGGCGGTCCGTTCCCTCGATCTCGTGAAGGTCTTCAGCCGATCGGAAGACAGGCGCGTTGCCTTTGCCGCCGACCATGCCGCACGCCTCGGAATTCGCGTGACCCCGGTTACTTCTGCCGAGGAGGCCGTGACCAATGCCGACATCGTGGTGCTTGCCACCGTCAGCCCGATCCCGGTCATCCGGGCGAGTTGGCTGAAGCCCGGTGCCCACGTCACCACGGTCGGCCCAAAGAGCAGCCGGGAGCACGAACTCGGGCTCGATGTGGCAGAACGCGCCGCCGTGATCGCCACCGATTCGCCCGAGCAGGTGGCGGCTTATGCAGATCCGTTCTTCCTGCAGGGCACGCCGGCGATGGCCCGTCTGGTCGACCTCTCCGAGATCGTGGCCGGCCGGCTGCCGGGACGCCAGAACGACAAGGCGATCACGCTCTTCTGCTCGGTCGGTCTTGCCGGCACGGAAGTCATGGCCGCGGCGGCTCTCGTTCAGGCCGTGCGGGAACGATAGGGTTGCTGCGGCTCATCGACACCCTACGGAAGGCACCCATGCCCAGGAAGATCGACCTCACCAAGCCGCGCCGGTCAGTGCCGGCACGCTCTATCCGCCGCCCTTCGACGAACCCTGCCGCGCCCGCCACCGCATCAGGCTCGGCGACGTCGCAGGCCTGACCCAGTTCGGCGTCAATTTATGCACGCTGCCGCCCGGTGCCTGGTCGAGCCAGCGTCACTGGCACTCACGCGAAGACGAGCTGATCTATGTCGTTTCCGGCGTGGTGACGCTGGTCACCGACGACGGTGAGGAGATTCTTCGCGCTGGCGATGCGGCCGGCTTCAAGGCTGGCGAGGAAGACGGCCACAGTTTCCAGAACCGCTCCGACAGCGACGTGGTCCTGCTCGAGATCGGCTCGCGGTTTGAGGACGATATCGCCGTCTATTCCGACATCGACATGAAGACGACGCCCGACGGCGCCTACGTCCACAAGGACGGCACGCCCTATCCGAAGCAGGAGCGCAGAAGCGGGTGACAGGCGCTCACGCCCCGTCCCTCTATGCCGCAACGGCCGATGACGCGCTGGCCTTCCCGCCGCTCGCCGAGCCCGTCACCGCCGACGTCGCCGTCGTCGGCGGCGGATATACCGGCCTGTCGGCGGCGCTGCACCTGGCGGAAGCCGGCGTCGACGTGGTGCTGGTGGAGGAGAACCGTGTCGGCTGGGGGGCGTCGGGGCGCAATGGCGGCCAGCTCCACACCGGTCAACGGCGCGACCAGGACTGGCTGGAGGCGCGTCTTGGTATGGATGCGGCCCGCCGCCTGTGGACGCTCGCCGAAGAGGCAAAATCCACCACGCTCGGCCTGATCGAAAAGCACGGCATCGCCTGTGACTGGCGACCGGGCCTGATCGAGGCAGTGCACAGACAGCGGCTCACCGCCGACGAGATCGCCTATGTCGACAGGCTTCACGACGCCTACGCCTATGACAAGGTCACGTGGCTCGATCGCACCGCGCTCGCCGAGGCGATCGGCACCGAGGTCTATTTCGGCGGGCGGCGCGATGCCGGCGCCGGGCACCTCGATCCCCTGAAATTCGCGCAAGGGCTGGCCGGCGCTGCGAGCAAGGCCGGCGCCCGCATTTTCGAAGGTACGCGGGCGACCGCGCTCAGTGGCTCGACCACGACCGGCTTTCGCCTCGCGACGCCGCTGGGCGTCGTTGCCGCTGACACAGTGATCCTCGCCGGCAACGGCTATCTCTCGGGCGTCGATGCGGCGGTCGAGGCGCGGGTCATGCCGATCGACAACTATATCGTCGCCACCCGACCGATCGGCGCCGGCCGCCCGGGCGGCCTTATCGCCAATGGCGAGGCGGTCTCCGACACGCGCTTCGTCGTCTATTACTTCCGCCCGAGCGCCGACGGCCGCCTTGTCTTCGGCGGCGGCGAGACCTACGGCAACCATAGTCACGCCGATGTCACCCGGCTCGTGCGCGGGCACCTGGCCCGCATCTACCCGCAGCTTTCCGATGCGCCGCTCGCCTATGCCTGGGGCGGCACGCTGGCGATCACGCTGGAGCGCTTGCCCTATATCCGGCGCGTGCGGCCGGGCGTCTATGCCGCCGCCGGCTATTCCGGCCAGGGCGTCGCCATCGCGCCTTTCGCGGGGAAGATCCTCGCCGAAGCGATTGCCGGAAATCCCGGCAAGCTCGACACCTTTGCCGCCCTCCCCGTCTCCGCCTTCCCGGGAGGGCCGTTGTTGCGCTTCCCGGCGCTGGTCGCCGCCATGACCTGGTACAAGCTGCGCGACAGCCTGTGAGGCGGCGGGCGGTTCCGGTTCGCCGCCGTGTCCCAGACCGTTGCCGCGACGACCGGCTCCGGCATGGGCTGCGTGGTGCCGGCATCGGGGCATAGGGCCTGATTGCGGTCGGTAGCCCCGCCGAATCGTCGAATTTCGCTCTGTCCGGCCTGCTGCCGCCGGCCCGCTGCCGCCGGCCCGGCGCGGCTCGTGCGATAGCTAACACAAATTTAATCATACGAACGATTGACTTTTTCAATCACTCGACTGTATGACAACGGCCGAACGACGACCCGTGGCCTGCGGGATGGCTCAATCCCGATCGAAACCGAGACCTGGAATGGAACACGTAAAGCCCAGCGGAAAGCCTGCAAGCGAGTCCGGTGACGCACCGCGCTCGGGCTCGCCGCACTACCGGCGCGCCCGGCGTGACCGCGGCGCCGAGACGCGTGCGCAGCTCATCGAGGCGGCGCTCGATGTCTTCGGCCGGCTCGGCTACGAGGGCGCCAGCACGCGCGAGATCGCCAAGGCGGCCAACGCCAACCTGGCGGCGATCGTCTATCACTTCGGCGGCAAGGAGGCGCTGCACATCGCGGTCGCCGAACACGTCGTCGCCAGCATCTTGGCCAAGATCGGACCGGCGCTGGCGATTGCCAATGAACCCAGCGCCAATGCGACGCCGACAGCTGCGCGCGCGACATTGCACCGACTGATCGAAACGATGGTCGAGGTGCTGCTCGGCTCGGCGGAAGCAACCCGCTGGGCGCGCTTTCTGGTACGCGAACAGCTGCAGCCGACCGCCGCCTTCGAGGTGATTTACCGCTTCATGGGCGCCTCAACCGCCACGACTGCGCGGATGGTCTCGACCATTCTCGGGGTGCCCGACGGCGAACGCGTGCGCCT
Source organism: uncultured Alphaproteobacteria bacterium (assembly GCA_963750065.1). Classification (GTDB taxonomy): domain Bacteria; phylum Pseudomonadota; class Alphaproteobacteria; order Rhizobiales; family Kaistiaceae; genus CAVSRC01. The sequence continues at coordinate 216,582 of CAVVPK010000012.1, read as the reverse complement.
GCTGGTCTTCACTCTGCTTGGGCAGGTCCTGGTCTTCCGCGTGGCGCAGACGCTGGTGCTGCGGCGCATGGAATGGACCGCCATCGGCGAGCGCGAGCGCGACACGATCAAACAAGTCGTCCTGCGGAACGTGGATGCCATTCTCGAAGGAGCCAAATCATGAGGCGGCGGATAATCATCCTCCTGATCCTCGTCATTGCCGCCGGTGGCGGCTTCGCCTGGTGGTGGTTCGGCCACAACGGCGACGGCAACGGCCCGCTGGTGCTCTACGGCAATGTCGACCTGCGCCAGGTCGATCTCGCCTTCATCGACAGCGGGCGGATCGCCGCGGTTCAGGTCGACGAGGGCAGCAAGGTGAAAAAGGGCGAAGTGCTCGCCCGCCTCGACACCAGCCGCATCGCGCCGCAAGTCGCGCAAGCCGAGGCACAAGTCGCGGCGCAGGCAGGCGGCGGTGGACAAGCTCCACAACGGCAATCGCCCCGAAGACATCGCCCAGGCTCAGGCCAACGTCGACGCTGCCAGGGCTAGCGCCCACAATGCCGCCTTGACCTACCAGCGCTTCATCGCCCTGAAGGACAGTCCCAGCGGCAGCCCGTCGGTGACACAGAGCCAGATCGACTCCGCCAAGGCGTCCATGGATTCCGCCGACGCCCAGCTCGAGGTCGCAAGCCAAGCGCTGATCCTCGCCAAGGCCGGGCCGCGCAAGGAGGACATTGCCCAGGCGGAAGCCCAGCTCAAGGGAGTGCAGGCGCAACTCGATTTGCTGCGCCAGCAGTTGACGGACGCCGACCTCAAGGCACCGGCCGACGGCGTCATCCGCTCGCGCCTGCTCGAACCCGGAGAGATCGCCTCGGCGGCCAAACCGGTCTTTTCGATCGCCATCGTCACCCCGAAATGGGTGCGCGCCTATGTCTCCGAGCCGGACCTGCCGAAGGTCGCGCCGGGCGCCGCCGCGACCGTCACGGTCGATGGCGACACGCAGAGCTTCAGCGGCCATATCGGCTTCATCTCGCCGGTGGCGGAGTTCACGCCGCACGCCATCCAGACCGCGGAGCTGCGCACCAGCCTGGTCTACGAGGTGCGTATTCTGGTCGACGATCCGAACGACGTGTTGCGTCTCGGCATGCCGGCGACGGTTCGTCTGGCCGACGAACCGGCGCAGAAATGACCGCCCCCGCCCCCGTCATAGAAGGCCGCGGCATCCGCAAGCTGTTCAAGCGCGCCGGCGGCGAGATTGTCACCGCGCTCGACGATGTCGCGCTCACGGTCGAGCATGGCGGGCTGACGGCGCTGGTCGGACCCGACGGCGCCGGCAAGACGACGCTCATCCGGCTGATCGCCGGTTTGATGACGGCGGACAAAGGCGACCTGCATGTGCTTGGCATCGACATCGCCCACGACCCGCAGGCGGTCCAGGATCGGCTCGGCTACATGCCCCAGAAGTTCGGGCTCTACGAGGACCTCAGCGTTCAGGAGAATCTCGACCTTTACGCCGATCTCCACGGCGTCACAGCCAAAGAGCGCCGCACGGTCTATCCGCAGCTCATGGAGATGACCGCGCTCGGGCCGTTCAGCAAGCGGCTGGCCGGGCGTCTCTCCGGCGGCATGAAGCAGAAGCTCGGCCTCGCCTGTACGCTGGTGCGTGCGCCCGACCTCCTCCTCCTCGACGAACCCACGGTCGGCGTCGATCCGCTGTCGCGCCGCGAGCTGTGGGAGATCATCCTGCATCTGGTCAACGACCAGGGCCTGACTGTGCTGATCAGCACCTCCTATCTGGACGAGGCGGAGCGCTGCAAGCACACGGTGGTCATGCATGACGGCACGGTGCTGGCGCAAGGGCCGCCCAACGCGATCACCGAGGTCGCGGCGGGTCGCTCCTTCCTCGCCACGCCGCCGGAGGGCGAGCCTGCGCGGCTGCTGCAGGCGCGCCTCCTCGACGACCCCAATGTCACCGACGCGGTGCCGCAGGGCGGCCGCGTGCGACTGGTCAAGGCGGACAGCGGCGACCTTGCCGGTGTCGACGCGACCGCCGTCAAGCCGCGCTACGAGGACGGCTTCATGGTGCTGCTGCACAAGGCCGTGCAGGCCGGCAAGGCAGCCTCGCTGACGCTCGGCCATCCGGCCGAGCGGCATGACGGCGAAACCGTCGTCGAAGTCAGCGATCTCGTGCGCCAGTTCGGCAAGTTCACCGCCGTCGACCACATCAGTTTCGCCGTCAAGACCGGCGAGATCTTCGGCCTGCTAGGCCCCAACGGCGCCGGCAAGACCACCACCTTCCGCATGCTGTGCGGCCTCTTGCCGGCTTCCAGCGGCGCGCTCCGCGTCGCCGGCGTCGATCTGAGGACGGCGCGGGCGTCGGCCCGCCAGCGCATCGGCTATGTGGCGCAGAAGTTCTCCCTCTACGGCCAGCTCTCGGTGACCCAGAATTTGGAGTTCTTCGCGGGCGCTTATGGCCTTTCCGGCAAGCGCCGGGCGGAGCGCATCGCCTGGGCGATGGAGCAGTTCGAACTCTTGCCACTGGCGAAGCTCGCCAGCGGGCAATTGCCGGGCGGCTACAAGCAGCGCCTGGCCATGGCCGCAGCCCTCATTCACGAGCCGGAGATCCTGTTCCTCGACGAGCCGACCAGCGGCGCCGACCCGCTTGCCCGGCGCGAGTTCTGGCGGCGCATCACCGCGCTGGCCGCGGAAGGCGTCACCGTCATCGTCACCACCCATTTCATGGAAGAGGCCGAATACTGCGACCGCGTCGTCATCCTCGATGCCGGCCAGGTGCTCGCCCGCGGCACGCCGGCCGAAATCCGCGCCCGCGCGCCGGCCGAAGAGGATCGCGAGCCTTCCATGGAGGATGCCTTCATCGCCATCGTCGAGGAGGCGCGCCGCGAGCACGGCCGCCCCGGCGAGAGGAGCGCGGCATGAGCGACGCGGCCCTCTCGGCTTCCCCATCCGAGGCCGCTACCCGTGCGGCCACCCACCGTGCCGGGGCGGCGCGGCGCGTGCGCGCCTTGGTCGTCAAGGAAAGCCGCCAGATTATGCGCGACCCGAGTTCGATCGCGCTTGGCATCGTCATGCCGGTGATCCTCATCCTGCTGTTCGGCTATGCGCTGTCGCTCGACGTCAGGAATGCGCCGATGGCCCTGGTGATCGAGCAGCCCTCGGCGATGGCCAACGAGGTCGCCGCCGGCTTCCGCCTGTCGCCCTATTTCGACGCGCAGACGGTGACCTCCATGGCTGAGGCGGAAAAGCTGATGCGCGCCCATGAAGTGGACGGCATCGTGCATCTCCGCGACAACTTCGCCCGCAACGTTTCCGCCGGCAGCGCCGATGTGCAGGTGCTGCTGCACGGCACCGACGCCAACACCGCACGCATCATCCAGGCCTACACGCTGGGCGCCATCGGCATGGCCGCGCAGCGGCTCAAGGCGGAAGGCAACCCGGTCGCCGGCAATGGCCCGGTCATGCTCAACAGCCGCATCTGGTACAACCAGAACGGCGACAGCCACTATTTCCTGGTTCCCGGCCTGATCGTGCTGATCATGACCCTGGTCGGCGCCTTTCTTACAGCGCTGGTCATGGCGCGCGAATGGGAACGGGGAACGTTGGAGGCGATCTTCGTCACGCCGGTGCATGTCAACGAGATCCTGCTTGGCAAGATCGTGCCCTATTTCGGCCTCGGCATGATTGGCTTCACGCTCTGCGTGGTGGCGGCCGAGGTCCTGTTCCGCGTGCCGTTGCGCGGCTCGCTCATCGTGCTGACCGGCGTGTCCATGATCTACATGCTGGTTTCGGTCGGCTTCGGCCTGTTCATTTCCTCGGTCACCAAGAGCCAGTTCGTTGCCTCGCAGGTGGCGCTGATCGCCTCTTTCCTGCCGGCGATGCTGCTCTCCGGCTTCCTGTTCGACATCCGCTCCATGCCGGTTGCCTTGCAGATCTTCACCTACATCCTGCCGGCCCGCTACTTCGTCACCCTGCTGCAGACGATCTTCCTGGCCGGCGATATCTGGGGCGTCATCCTGCCCAACGCGGCGGTGCTGGCGTTGATGGCGTTCATCCTGCTTGCCGCCACCCATCGCGCGACGCGCAAGAAACTCGCCTGAGGTCACGCCATGAAAGACAGCCTGCTGCGCATCGTGAGCCTCATCCGCAAGGAAGTGCTGGCACTGCTGCGCGACCCGCGCAGCCGCATCATCCTCATCCTGCCGCCGCTGTTGCAGTCGTTCCTGTTCGGCTATGCCGCCACCTTCGACCTCAATCACGCCCCCTATGCGGTCTATGACGAGGATCACGGCGCTGCCGCGAGCGACCTCCTGGCGCGTTTCGATGGCTCCGGCGTGTTCCAGCGCATCGCCACGATCGACCGCGCGGCGGACATCGCCCGGCTGATCGACAATCGCGACGCGCTGCTGGTCGTGCGCATTGGTCCCGATTTCCAGCGCCGTCTCGCCGCCGGCCAGTCGGCCGATGTCCAGATCATCGTCGACGGGCGCAATTCCAACACCGGCGGCACGGCCGTCGGTTACGTCAACAGCATCGTCGACAGCTTCAACGCCGACTGGCGGGCGGCGCACGGCCTCACCGATCCGCCGCTCAAGGTGAGCGTACGCGCCTGGTACAACGGCAATCTCGAGACGAGCTGGAACATGATCCCCGGCCTGATCGGCACCATCACGCTGCTGCAGGTGCTGATGCTGACGGCGTTATCGGTGGCGCGCGAACGCGAGGACGGCACCTTCGACCAGTTGCTGGTCACCCCCATCCGTCCGTCCGAGATCATGCTCGGCAAGGCCCTGCCCTCGACCGTGGTCGGCCTGATCCAGGCGACCATCATCTTCCTGGTGGCGGAGCTGTGGTTCCAGATTCCCTTCGCCGGATCGCTGATCACGCTTTACAGCGGCCTCGTCCTGTTCGTCATCGCCGCGGTCGGCATCGGGCTCTTCGTCTCCTCGCTGGTGGCCAACATGCAGCAGGCGATGCTGTTCTCCTTCGTCCTGCTGATGCCCTTCATCCTGCTCTCCGGCCTGGCGACGCCGATCGCCAACATGCCGGACGCGTTCCAGTGGATCACGCTGATCGACCCGCTGCGCTATGCCCTCGACATCACGCGCCGGGTCTATCTGGAGGGCACCGGACTGGCCCAGCTTGTCGGCGATCTGTGGCCGATGGTGGTCATCGCGGTGGTGACGCTGCCGATCGCGGCGTGGATGTTCCGCAACCGGCTGACCTGAATTAAAAGCCCGGCCGTCGGGCCGGGCTCGAGAGCCTTTCTTTCAGCGCGCGTGCGCCTACTTCGGCATGGTGGGCGGAGCCGCCACATAATAGGGCGTCTTGGGCTCCTGGCCGGGCGGGACATAGTCCGGCATCGCCTCGCCGGGGTCGCCCAGCGATTTGACGTAGCGATAGAGCGAGCGCAGGTCGCTCTCGTCCATGGCATGGACGTTGTAGTAGGGCATCGGCGGCCGCGCGGTGAAGGTCTGGGCGTATTTGACAAAATCGTCCTCGCTCATGTCCTTCAGCTTGAGCCGGATATTGGCCGGGTAGGTCGTGCCCCATGGCCCCATCCAGCCGATCGCCGTCCCTTTCAGCGCCTTGGCCGGGTCGATCTGGCCCTGTGATTTGTTGTAGCCGGCGGTGTGGCAGTCGTTGCAGCCGCCGATGATCGACACCTGACGGCCGCGCTCCACCGAAATATCGCCGGACGCAGCCTGGGCGGCCAGCGGAACTGCCGACAGGCACGCAACTGCCAACAGAAGTGACAGACGCATCTTCTTCCCCTCCTTGCAAAGGCACGGCCATTCGGCCGTGCGAGCAGCGGACGCTAGACCCGGGCGATGCGGCAAGCTGTGACCGAGGTCACGGTCAAGGTTCGGAAATTGCCGGCACGTCCGCCGGCACTGCGACGGGCAGGACGATCTCGGCGGTCAGCCCGCCGCCCGGGCGGTTGGTGAGGATGACGTCGCCGCCGTGGGCGCGGGCCACGGAGCGGGCGATGGTGAGGCCGAGTCCAGCGCCGCCGGTCTCGCGGTTGCGCGAGGCCTCCAGCCGGTAAAACGGCCGGAAGACAACCTCCACATCCTCCTGCGGGATGCCCGGGCCGTCGTCGTCGACCGCGATATGGATCGCGGCGGGGTCGGCAACGAGCGAAACGCGGGCCACGCTGCCGTATTTCACCGCATTGTCGATCAGGTTGGCGATTGCGCGGCGCAAGCCGACCGGCCCGGCCAGGCACTTCAGGCGCGGCGGCAAGGCGGGTGGAAGCGTCAAGGTGACATGCGGCATGTCGCTGCACAGCGATTCGGTGAGCGAGATCAGGTCGATCGATTCGCGCGCCTCGGGCTGGGCGGTGTCGCTGGCGAAGGCGAGCACCGAGCGGGTCATCGCCTCGATGTCGTCGAGATCGGCGAGCATGCGGGCGCGCTGATCGGCGTCCTCGACGAACTCGGCCCTCAGCCGCAGCCGGGTGACCGGCGTCCTGAGGTCGTGCGAGATGGCGGCCACCAACTGGTCGCGGTCGCCGATGAAGCGGCGCAGCCGCGCTTGCATGAGGTTGAAGGCGTGGGCGGCGGCGCGCACTTCGCGTGGGCCCTTTTCGGGCAGCGATTCGGCGTTGATGTCGCGGCCGAGCCGCTCCGCCGCATTGGCGAGCAGCGCATAGGGGGCGGTCAGGCGGCGCAATGCCCAGATCGAGCCGGCGAGCACCAGAGCGATGACCGCCATCGTCGCCAGCATGGCGTTGTCCGACCACAGGCGCGGCGAGGGCGCCACCGGCACGGTGAAATTGGCCCAACTTCCGTTGCCGAGTTGCACGGAGACCAGATAGGCGTCGTCGAAGGCGTAGCGCTCCTCGATATCGGAGAGGAAACGTTCCACCGGCCCGGCGTCGTCGCCGGGCAGGTCGGCAACCGCGCCCGGATCGGTGACCACCGGGCCGCGTCCGACATCGACCTCGGTGACGCCGGAATCGCCGAGCCGCGTCTGCAGCACGTCCTCAAGTTCGGCAATCTCGTCGTCGCTCGCGCCCTTGCTGGTGGCAATCGGCTTGACGCCGACGGTGACCTGCAAGGTCGGCGTCGACAGGGCATCGGCGAGGTCGGCGCGGCTTTGCACCGGCTCGGAAGCGATCGCGCGAGAGAGCGACGACACCCGCTCCGCCAGATGGAAGAAGACGTTCATGCGGGCGTTGAGGGCACGGTTCTGCAGGATGACGCCGACCGTGGCGACCTCGGCGATGACCAGCCCGCCGATGACGATGAGCAGGGCCCAGGCGGCAAGGCTGTCGGGCAGGAACCGTCTCACGCCAGCTCGACCTCCGGGGTGAACATGTAGCCGTCGCCGCGCACGGTCACGATCATCTCCGGCGCCTTCGGGTCGGCCTCGATCTTCCGGCGGATGCGGCTGACCTGAACGTCGATCGAGCGGTCGAAGGGGGTGGCGTCGCGGCCGCGGGCGAGGTCGAGAAGCTGGTTGCGGGTGAGCACGCGCTGCGGGCGCTCGGCAAAGGCGATAAGCAGCTCGTATTCGCCGGTGGTGAGATCGACGATGAGCCCGTCGGGCGCCTCCAGCCGGCGGCGGCCGAGGTCGAGCGACCAGCCGGCAAAGCGCATGCGCTTGGGCGCGCCGGCCGGCTTGCCGATGGTGGCGGCGGCGCTGGTGCGGCGCAGGATGGCGCGCACCCGCGCCAGAAGCTCACGTGGATTGAAGGGCTTGGCGATATAGTCGTCGGCGCCCATCTCGAGGCCGACGATGCGGTCGGTCTCGTCGCCCATGGCGGTCAGCATCAGGATTGGAACGGATGAGTGGGCGCGCAGGTCGCGGCAGAGTTCCAGGCCGCTCTTGCCCGGCAGCATGAGGTCGAGGATCACGAGATCGATGCCGCCAGCCGCCAGCGCCGCCTCCATCGTCCGCGCGTCGGAGGCGCTGGCAACCTGGTAGCCGTGCTTGACGAAGAAGCGTGAGACCAGGTCCCTGATTTCGCGGTCGTCGTCGACGATCAGAAGCTGTGGCGTGGCGCCCACCGTGATGCCCGCCCGGGAAGAGGACGTGATGCCGTCAGGAATTGCCGGCGCCCGGAGGCCGATTCTGCTCGGCCCGGATCGCGGCGAAATTCGGGCAGCCGCATCACGCGCCGGCAGAGGCAGTCGGCGCGTGACGCAACGTCAGATCGGCCTTACGCCTTGCAGGCGGCGTCGGTCTTCATCGCCGCGGTCGCGGCCGACTTGCTCTTGTAGGTGCTCGTGCCGACCATCGTGAAGGTCTTGCCATTCGGCTTGTGGCTGGTCACCGAGCACTTGTGGGTCTTGGCGCTCTGCTCGACGTAGTAGGTCGTGGCGGCGAAGGCCGGCGCGACGAGGACGGTGGTGAGCGCGGCGGCGGCGACGATCTTGCGAAGCATTGGGTAGTCTCCGGTTAAAGGTTGACCCCCGCCGGCCAACGCCGAAGCGGGGTGTCGCGCGGTGCAAGGCATGACGCACTTGCTCCCCCATGCGATGGCGCGGAGATCACCATCGCCGTGTAAGCCCAGTATTTCGCGACTGCGGCTCGATTGTAACAGTGTGTTTCAGGTGGATGCGGCCGCCGCCCTGGCCGTGCCTTCATCCGGCGGCGCCCGCCGGGTCAGGCCGAGGCGCTCGCGCATGATCCAGCGCGTGGTCATCAGCGTTGCGGCCGCGGCGAGGCCGGAGGACAGACCGATCCAGATGCCGATGCCGGCGAGATGCATCCAGAAGCCGAGCAGGAGAGCGACGGGCAGGCCGACTCCCCAATAGCCGAGGCCGGCGAGCCACATCGGCACGCGCGTATCGCCGAGGCCGCGCAGCATGCCGGCGCCGGTCACCTGGGCGCCGTCGACGATCTGGAAGATGCCGGCCCAGACCAGATAGGAGGCGGCAAGGCCGGCGACGGCGGCATCGGTCGGGCTGGACCAGTCGAGGAAGAGGCCGACGAGCTGGTGGCGGAAGGCGAGGATCAGGGTGGCGGTGCCGCAGGCATAGACCAGCGCCGTGCCGTAGGCAGACCATCCCGCGCGGGCGATGCCTTCGACGTCGCGGGCACCGTAGGCGCGGCCGACGCGCACGGTCGCGGCGGTGGCGAGGCCGAGCGGCACCATGAAGGTCAGCGACGGGATCTGGATGGCGATGGCGTGGGCGGCGAGCGCCGAGGCGCTGATCAGACCCATGAGGAAGGTCGCCGCGTTGAAGGTCGAGGATTCGAAGGCGAGCGTCACGCCGATCGGCACGCCGACCTTCCAAATGGCACGGAAGCGCGACCAGTCGGGCCGCCAGAAGCGCCCGAACAGGTGGTAACGGCGGAAGCGCCGGTCGCGGCTGATGAGCAGCGCCAGACCGCCGGCCATGTAGATATTGGTGAGCGTGGTGGCGATGCCGGCGCCGGGCAGCCCCAGAGCCGGCAGGCCGAAATGGCCGAACATCAGCGTCCACACGAGGACCGCATTGACGATGAGCGCGCTGCCGCCGATCCACAGTGCCATCAGCGGGCGCTCCAGCGCCGAAACGAAATTGCGCAGGATCGCGTAGAACAGGAAGGGCAGGAATTGCCACTGGAAGGTGTGCAGATAGGAGGCCGCCTTGGCGGCGATCGCCGGTTGCTGGCCGAGCAACAGGAAGATCGCCTCGGCGTGCCAGAGCACCGCCCAGATCGGCAGGGCAATGACGATCGCCGTCCAGAAGCCCTGGCGCACGGTGCGGCGCACGTCGCGCACCGAATGGCGGTTACGGCCGAGCTCGATCGCCACCAGCGGTGCTGTCGCCGTGACCACGCCGATGGCGAAGATGAGGAAGAAGAAGTTCAGGTTGACCGCCAGCGCGCCGGCGGCAAGCGCATTCGGTCCCAGCCAACCCATCATGACCACATCGGTCGTCGCCAGGCCGACCTGGGCAACGTTGGTCAGGACGATCGGCCAGGCCAGCGCAAGCGTAGCGGAGATTTCCGCGCCCCACGCCCCGCGTGAGGGCGGCGCCTTGGCTGCCATGACGGTCATGGAGCGAGCTTCTAGCTCCGGCCCCGCGGATTCGCCACCCCTCGCGGCCGCGAGGACGCGGCCGCTGTGCGATTCAGGTCACGCCCCCGCCCGGTCCGGCCTATCGCGGCCGGCAGGTGGCCGGATAGCTGCCGCCGCGCGACCAGGTGATGGTCTCGGCATAGCCAACCAGTTCGTCGCCGCGGCCGACGTAGCGGGCGCCGTTGCGCGACGCCACACGGCGGAGGGACTCCGGCACGCCGCCGCCTGCTTCGGTGACGATCACCCGGGCATTGGCGTCGTCGAAGACGACGCTGATGAAGCTGCCGTCGTCACAGGCAAACGGGATGGCGCCGGAGTCCGGCGCGGGCATTGGCGGCTGGGCGGTGACCGGCGGCGCCGGACTGCAGAAGCTCAGGAACTGGCGCGTCTTGGTGGCGCTGCCCTGCAGCGACAGGGTATAGGGCGCCGCCGAGCCGATGCGGATGGTGAGGGCGCTTTCGCGGATGATCGCCTGCCACAGCGGATCGTCGATCTTGAGCGCGATCAGCGGATTGGACAGGCCGCTCATCTGCGACACGTCGGAGCCGGTCGCCTGATAGGTCTGGGCAAAGGTGCCGGCGGAGAAGCCAACGCCCACAGCCGCGCCCGGCCGCACGTCCGGGGCGCTCCTGCCCAGCGCAAGGGTCGCCTTGTTCGAGCCCGGCGAGCAGATCGCGGTGAACTCGCTGTTGTCGGAATTGGGCACGGCGAAGGCGAGGCTGCCATTGTCCTTGGTGGAGGTGAACATCCACACCGCATCGCCGGCAATCGGCGCCGGTTCGCCGGCCGCCGCGGGTGGCGGCGGCGGTGGCGGCGTCGGTGTCGTGCCGCCGGAGGCAAGCAGCGTCACGCTCACGTTCCAGTCATTGGCGCAGATATCGACGGCGCGCGCGATGCGCCGTCCGTCGGAGAGCACCAGGCCGAGGTCGCGCGGGCAGGCGATGCCGTCCGCCCCCGGCGCGACCAGCACCTCGACCGCATTGCCGATGCGGCGGTTGATGGCGACCGGCTTGCCGGCCATGAACACGCCGTCGATGGTGACGGTCGGATCGTCGACGCTGATGGTGACCGGCTGGAAGCCGGCCGGCGCTGCGGGCGCCGCCGGTTCTGGCGGTTGGGGCGGCGGAGACACGGCGGCGGTCGAGAACGGCACGGTGACCTGGGCGCCGCTGGCGCAGATGTCGGTGTCGATCGTCGCCACCTTGCCGTTGGAGCCGGTAAAGGCGATGCGCTCGGCGCACGGAACCGGTCCGCCGGGATTGTCGACACGGAAGAAGGTCACGCCGCCGCCCTGTCCGGCGACGGGCAACGCCTTGCCGTTCAGGCTGGCAGCGGTAACCGTAACGCCGCTCTGGTCGCTGCGCGCACTGAACAGACGGCTGTCGGCATGGGCAACGCCGGCCAACAGCACGACGGCGACCGTGCCGGCCGCCAAGATCTCAATAAAACGGGGCATCCTGTTCTCCCCACGAAGGTCCTGCCCACCCTCTATACGGTCATTTGCGCCAAAGCCTGCGGCCGTTTCAAGCCCGACAAGCATGGCGAGATCGCGGCGCCGGTCATCCGGCCAGATGAAAGCGGTTCTCGGGCAGGCCGGGCACGTCGACGGCAAGCGCATAAAGGCCGCCCGACAGGCGTTCGTCGGGCCGCCGCGCGGTGGTGATGAACAGCGTCTTCAGCTGCGGGCCGCCGAACGTGCAGGTGGTGATGTTGGTCACCGGCATCTCGACGATGCGGTCGATCTCGCCGGTGGGGGCGATGCGCACGACACAGCCGCCGCCATAGCGCGCATTCCAAAGGTAGCCGTCTCGGTCGATCGCCGAGCCGTCCGGCTGGCCGCGGTCGAAATCGGTGAAGAACGGGCGCTCCTTGGCGATGCGGCCGCTCCTCAGATCGTAGTCCCACAGGAAAATCGCGTTGGCGAGCGTATCGCCAGAGTAGAAACGGCTGCTGTCCGGGCTCCAGCAGAAGGTGTTGCTGATGCCGATGCCGCTCTTCTCGGTCGTGCACGGCCCGTCAGGACTGACGCGGAACAGCTTGCCCATGTCATTTCGCTCGAGCCCCAGGTCCTCGCCGCCGCGGCCGACATTGTTGGGCATGGAGCCGACCCAGAAATTGCCCGCCGGGTCGGGACGGCCGTCGTTCAGGCGCACGCCGGCGCGGCCACGCTCGGGATTGGCGAAATCGGCGCGGGCGTCGTTTGCCGGCTGCCACAGGATCAGGTGGGAGGCGAGCGCAACAATGAGGGTATCCGGGCGGTCGGTGAGGCCGAGGGTTGTCACCGGCTCGGAGAAGAACCAGTTCCTGACATTGCCGGTTTCCGGCTCGAAGCGATGGATGAGGAAGCGGTTGATGTCGACCCAGTAGACGGCCTTGTGCAGGGTGTGCCAGACGGCCCCCTCGCCCGTTCCGTCGCCGGACGGAACCACACATAGTGGTGAACGCATGTTACCCCCTGAAGCCGCCTGGGCACTGGTCGTGCGGCGAATCCTCTGCCAAATAGCTGTCTGTCAGTGTAGACCGCAGCGACCGGACCCCGAAAGCGGTCGGGGACCGGTACCCTCCCATCTGCAGCCTTCGGAGTTTCTGCCGCCATGACCAGCCGCATCATTGCCGTCGAGCCGTTCGACTTCGTCATCTTCGGCGGCGCCGGCGACCTCGCCTACCGCAAGCTGCTGCCCGCCCTCTACGAACGCCATCGCGATGGGCAGATCCCGACGGTCACCCGCATCATCGGCGTGTCGCGCCGGCACATGAGCGACGACGACTACCGCGAGGCGACGCGCCGGGCGCTCGACGAGCACGCGCCTGACGGCACCGGCGACGAGGTGGTGCTGCACACCTTCCTCAACCGGCTGCACTTCGTGCCGGTCGATGCCACCGCGGATGCGGGCTGGGACGATCTGTGCAACGTTCTCAAGGACGGCCAGGAGCGCATCCGCGCCTTCTACCTCGCCGTGGCGCCGGAGCTGTTCGGCACCATCTGCGCCAAGATCGGCAGCAAGGGCCTGGTGACGCCGCGCACGCGCGTGATCATCGAGAAGCCCATCGGCCACGACCTCGAATTGGCCCGCGCCGTCAACGACTTCGTCGGCAAGGAGTTCGACGAGGGCCAGATCTACCGCATCGACCATTATCTCGGCAAAGAGACCGTGCAGAACCTGATGGCGCTCAGATTCGGCAACGCGCTGTTCGAGCCCTTGTGGAACTCGGCCCATATCGACCACGTCCAGATCACCGCGGCGGAGAGCATCGGGGTCGGCGGCCGCGAGGGCTATTACGACCAGGCCGGCGCGCTGCGCGACATGGTGCAGAACCACATGATGCAGCTCCTCACGCTGATGGCGATGGAGCCGCCGACGCGCATGGACGCGGATGCGGTGCGCGACGAGAAGATCAAGGTGCTCCGGGCGCTCAAGCCGATCGACAGCAGCAACATCGCCCAGCTCGTCGTGCGCGGGCAATACCGCCCCGGTGTCGGCTCTCAGGGACCGATGGCCAGCTACACCGAGGACATCGGCAACCCGGACAGCACGACCGAGACCTTCGTGGCACTGAAGGTCGAGATCGAGAACTGGCGCTGGGCGGGCGTGCCGTTCTATCTCAGGACCGGCAAGCGCCTGCCGGTGCGTACGTCCGAGATCGTGCTCACCTTCCGCAACATTCCCCACTCGATCTTCGCAGAGACCGTCGGCGCCATCGAGTGCAACCGGCTGGTGCTGCGCATCCAGCCCGACGAAGGCGTCAAGCTGTGGCTGATGATCAAGGACCCCGGCCCCGGCGGCATGCGCCTGCGCTACGTGCCGCTCGACATGAGCTTCGCCGAGGCCTTCGGCGTCAGGAGCCCGAATGCCTATGAACGGCTGATTCTCGACGTCATCCGCGGCGACCAGACCCTGTTCATGCACCGCGGCGAGGTCGAGGCGGCGTGGGCGTGGATCGATCCGATCATCGACGCCTGGGCAATGGCCAGCGAGGGGCCGAGGCCCTATCCCGCCGGCACCTGGGGGCCGACCACCGCCATTTCGCTGATCGAACGCGACGGCCGGACCTGGCACGACGACGAGGCTTGAGGCGACCCGGCCGATGCTCTGGGCGATGGCGGGGATGCTGGTGGCGATCTGGGCGGTGCTGGCCGTGCCGTTCGTGCTGTTCGCAGTCCTGCGTCGCCGCAAGGCTGCGCGGAGGGCCGCCTCCGGCGCCAAGCCGAGGGCCGGAGCGCCGTCCTGAGCCACTCTCCCGGCGGCCCGCTCCTTGCTAGGCCGCCATCGAACTTTCAGCTTGGGCCGCTAGATCAGGCCCCGAACCCATGAGCACGTCCGGCCGAGGCCATCTCAGGAGTCCGCCATGAGCCTTCATTCCCGCATCGGCGAGGTTACCGAACGCATCGCCCGGCGCAGCCAATCGGGGCGCGAGCAGTATCTGGAGCGTACCCGCAAGGCCGCCGAGACCCGGGTCAGGCGCGGCAAGCTCTCGTGCTCGAACCTTGCCCACGGCTTTGCCGCCTGCGCGGTTGCCGACAAGGCGAAGCTTGCCGGTGGCGAGACGCCCAATCTCGGCATCGTCACCGCCTACAACGACATGCTGTCGGCGCATCAACCCTATGGCCGCTTCCCGGACCTGATCAAGCAGGCGGCCGAAGCGGCCGGCGGCACGGCGCAGGTCGCCGGCGGCGTGCCGGCCATGTGCGACGGCGTCACCCAGGGGCAGACCGGCATGGAGCTGTCGCTGTTCTCGCGCGACACGATTGCCATGTCGGCTGCCGTCGCCCTGTCGCACGACATGTTCGACGCCGCCGTCTTCCTCGGCATCTGCGACAAGATCGTGCCGGGTCTGATGATCGCATCGCTGACCTTCGGCCACATTCCGGCGGTGTTCGTTCCCGCCGGGCCGATGCCGACCGGCATGCCCAATCTCGAACGCTCCAAGGCGCGCCAGCTCTATGCCGAGCGCAAGATCGACCGTGCGGCGCTGCTCGATGTCGAAGCAAGGTCCTATCACGCGCCGGGCACCTGCACCTTCTACGGCACCGCCAATTCCAACCAGATGCTGATGGAGATCATGGGCCTGCACCTGCCCGGTGCCACCTTCGTCAATCCGGACACGCCGCTGCGCGATGCGCTCACGCGCGAGGCCGCGAAGCGGGCGCTGGCCATCACCGCACTCGGCAACGCCTATACGCCCATCGGCGAGATCGTCGACGAGCGCACCATCGTCAACGGCGTCGTCGGGCTACACGCCACCGGCGGCTCGACCAACCACACGCTGCATCTCATCGCCATCGCGCGGGCGGCCGGCATCCACTTGACCTGGGACGATTTTGCCGACCTGTCGGAGGTGGTGCCGCTCATCGCCCGCGTCTATCCAAACGGCGCGGCGGACGTGAACGACTTCCACAAGGCGGGCGGCATGCAGGTGCTGATGCGCGAGCTGATCGGCGCAGGCCTGCTGCATGAGAACGTGCGCACGGTGTGGGGCACCGGCCTTTCCGGCTATCTCAAGACGCCGGAGCTTTCCGCCGACGGCGGCGTCGCCTGGCACGAGAGCGCCAAGACAAGTGGCAACGACAGGATCATTTCGACCGTCGCCAGGCCGTTCTCGCCCGAGGGCGGGCTGAAGCTCTTGACCGGCAATCTCGGCCGCGCCGTGATGAAGGTCTCCGCCGTCGACCCGGAAAACCAGGTGGTCGAGGCGCCGGCCATGGTCTTCAACTCGCAGGAGGATCTCGCCGAGGCCTTCAAGGCCGGGCGGCTGACAAAGGATTTCGTCGCCGTCATCCGCTTCCAGGGGCCGCGCGCCAACGGCATGCCGGAACTGCACCAGCTGACGCCGACGCTGGGCCTGTTGCAGGACCGCGGCCTCAAGGTGGCGCTGGTCACCGACGGGCGCATGTCGGGCGCCTCGGGCAAGGTGCCGGCGGCCATCCACGTGACGCCGGAGGCGGCCGAGGGCGGCACGCTGGCGCGCATCCGCGACGGCGACGTCATCCGCATCGACCCGCGCACCGGGACGCTGGCCGTCATCGCCAATGCCGCCGACCTTGCCGCCCGCGCGCCGCTGGCGCCGGACCTTTCGGCCAATCAGCACGGCAACGGCCGCGAGCTGTTCCGCATGTTCCGTCGGAACGCCCAGCCGGCGGAGCTGGGCGCCGGGGTGCTGTAGGCGGCGTTTGCGCCGCTCTCAGTGTCTGCAATTCCCTCCCCCCTCCTTTGCCGCGCAGGAGGCTCAGGCTGGAAGGGAGCGGGGGCGCGGTGGGGCGTTGGCTGGCGTACTGGGCGATTTCGCGCGCCCAGCGTCCTACTCTGCCGCGAGGACCTCTTCGCCGCCGAAGAGACCGGGCGCGACCGCGCGCACCTCGTCGGGAATCACGCCTTCGCCGAAGCGTTCGACCAGGATGGCCGCCGGCGCCCGCAGGATATTCTCCCGGTGTTCGACATGATCGAACAGCCGGGCGCCGATGTAGTTGGCATAGACCAGCAGACCGCGCGCCTGCTCCTCGCTGATCATGGCCGCCATCATGCGCGCCTCGGGGGCGGCCCCGGCAGGCGCGGCAGAGGTGAAGAAGATGGAGAGTGTCTCGCGGGCGTCCCTCCTTCTTGGCGTAGAGTTCCGCCGTCACCCGGTCGAGGCTTTCGCGATCGCCGGCGGCGGTCAGCGCCTGGCACTTCATCACCAGAAGATAGATGTGGAATTCCGAGCCGTCCTCGGATTGCTCGATGCCCTGATCGTAGAGCGACAGCGCCTCGGCGAACCGGCCCTGGAACATGCGGATCTGACCGAGGATGGCGAAGGACGTCGCCAGCGCCGTGGTTGCCGGAAGGCCTGCTCGACGAGATCGAGCGCCAGCGGCCGGTAGCCAGCGGTCGAGGAAATAGAGCAGCTTGCCCACGGTCATGACGAAGACCGGATTGTCCTGGAGATGCGGCAGGGCGGACGAGAACCAGCCACTCCATCTCGTCCTCGTCGGCGGCGCGCGTATCGTTGCCGGGCGTGATCATGAACGTCTGCACGTATTTGCTATGCAGCGCCACGGCCAGCAGGAGTTGCGCCTGATGGTCTTCCGGGTTCTCGGCGAGGCGCGCCCGCATCCGCTTCTCGGATTCGACCCAGCTTTCGACATTGCCGAGCAGCTGGGTGGCGGCGTGCATGCGCAGCGCCAGTGGCGGGTCGGCCGGTGCCTGCGAGGTGCTCGCCCGATAGGCGAGTCGATCCCAGATCGCCGATATGATGTCCCCGCCAAGACCCTCGATCGCCTCGTGATCGACCGGTGCTTCACCCGCGGCGACGGCCTGGCGCGAGACGTGAACGACCTGTCCGCTGGCGAAGTCCTTGAGCGTGACCGCGCAATCGAGCCGCCCGTCGACGACGACGAAGGTCAGATCGAGAGCGAATTGCGGCTTGTCGCCGACGAAGTCCTGCGCGGACGGGCAGGTCTCGTCCAACTCCACCCGTTTGTTGCCGTCCAGCTGCCGGGCCAGGCGGCGGCGCAGCTCCTGCGCCCAGGCCGCGCGCCCGATCGGCGAGGCCGCCGACATGGCCAAGCCCGCGAAACGGACCGATGACGAGAAAGGCGCCGGCCAGAAGCGCCGACTGCGCAGCACGCTCGGCGATCCACACATAGCCTTCGCCGTACTGGGTGGCGATGAACACCGGCCGGCGCGCCAATCGCCGAGCTTGCGGCGCAGGCGGTTGATGACGAAATCGATATTGCGGTCGGAGGCATCCGAGCCCGGACCGGAGATCGCGTCGAGCAGCCGGTCGCGCGAGAGCACGGTCTTGGGGTTGGCGGCGAATTTCGCCAACAGGCTGCGTTCAGCCCGGCTGAAACGGATTTCCCGGCCGGCCGAATCGATGGCGAAAAGAAATTCCGGATCAAAAGCCATGTCGGCATAGCGAATGGATTCAGGCATGGCCCCCTCTGCCTTCGTCTTCTGTCTTCGCCAGGAAAAGTCAGCCTAACCTAGGTCATCATCGATAGCGACGAATTTCGTGCCTGGGAGCGGTGCCCGATCTTGGCGGCGTGCCAGTCAAATAATTGCGCAACAATTCGCACAATACTTGCGCGGACGCCGATCCGTGGGGGAAGGCCATGCAAACGCGAATCTCGCAAGTGCCCGTGGGCGGCGACGCTGCCTTGTTGCTTAACGAAATCTCAACGCCAGCCGCACCGTGGCAAGCCTTCGTTGCCAGGGTCGTGGCCGCGTTCAGGCGAAGGACGCACGACCGGACGCTGGCCGGGCTGAGTGACCGCCAATTGCGCGATGCCGGCATCGACCTTTCTCTGGCGCGGCGCGGACCGGCCATCGCTGCCCGCCCGGACCCGAATCTCGAAGGATTGCGCTAGGCACCCTGCCGGGCGCCTGTGCCGTGGCCACGCCGACGCTTCCCTCCGGTCGCGTCGGCGTGTGCCTTGGCCTATGCCGGCGCCGCCACGCGCTTGCCTGCCACGCCTCGACATTGACGCCGCGGATGAGCAGCCACAGGCAGAGTGCGACCTCGGAGACGACCGGCACGACATAGAGCGGCTGTCACCGCCTCCGCCTGGTCGGGGAAGAGGAAGAGCGTATAGCTGCCGACGAGATAGACGACGCCGGCGGCCATCACCAGCCAGCCCAGCGCCTTGGGCAGGTAGCCGGAGCGCTTAACAAGGAAGCCGAGGACGAGGCAGCTCGTGCCGAAGAAGATGAGGCCGAGATCGTAGCCGTGACCGTGCATGTCGACGGCCATGCACACCAGCGCATGGAGCTGGGCCGGTTCGAAAGCCGCCGCATGGCCGGCACCGCTGAGCAGCAGCAGCGCGGCATACTGGTTGAGCAGGCTCGCCGCGATGACCGCCGTCTGGATCAGCCTGAGGGCGGCGGCGGTGAGCGCCAGCGTCGCGTTCACCGGCCTGAGCAGCACGTAGAGCAGCATGGCGAGCGCGACATCGCAGAGCACCATCACCGAATCGGCGGCGAAGCTCGCGCGGAACAGCCCCTGCGAAGCAAGGATATTGGCAGCCGTCGTCTCGGCATCGCCGGCAACGATCAGGGTGCCGCGGGCGAAGACCTCGCTCCACAGGCCGAAGACGATGATCACCAGATAGAGGACGCCGGCCGTGCGGGCGTAGGGCTGCGGTGACGTCGTGATGGCAGGCGCCGAGGTCTGCATGTCGCTCTCCGAGGTGGCTGGGTCGCCGCCTACTATACGGAGCGCGTCCGCGGTGCCAACCCTGGCTCAGCCCGCCAGGACGTTCGAGCCGACGACCAGCGCGCCGGCAGTGAGCAGGATCGCCAGCACGACGCGGTCGAAATGGCGGTCGCCGAGGCGCCGGTAGAGACCCTTGCCGGCATAGGCGCCGACCAGTGTGGCCGGCACAGCGAAGGCAAGCGCGCGAAACAGGTCGACGGTGAACAGGCCGGCGACCGCATGGGCGACCACCGACACGGCGAGGATCGCCATGTTGAACGGCTGCAGCACGGCGCGGCGCGCATCCTTGCCCCAGTCGCGCAGGCCGCTCCAGATCGCCGGCAGGGCGCCGGAGAGGCCGGCGAGCGCGCCGAGGATGCCGCCGATGAAACCGACGACGCCGTCGGCGGCAGCGTTCTCCGGAACCTTCAGTTTCACGCGCCCCGACAGCATCACCAGGCTGTAGACGACGATCAGCGTGCCGACCCAGAAGCGGAACGTGGCGACGTCGATGCCGGTGAGCAGCCAGGTGCCGAAGGGAATGCCGATCAGTCCGCCGACGATGAAGGGGGCCAGCCGTCGCGTGTCGATGGCATGCACGATCAGCGACACGGACTGGAGGTGGGCGGCGACCGCGCAGATGGCGGCAAGAGAGGCGGTATTGGCCGGCGAGAGCGCCAGCAGCCACAGCGGAATGGCCGCCATCGCCAGGCCAAACCCACTGAGACCGTTGACGAATCCGCCGAGGAGCCCGCCGGCGACGATCCACAGGAGATCGTGGCTCACCGCACCGCTCCGCGCTTCGGCTGGATAAGGTCCCAGCGATTGCCGTACAGGTCCGCGAACACCGCCACCGTGCCGTAGGCTTCCTCGCGCGGAGCCTCGGTGAAGGCCACGCCGCGCTCCGTCATCGCCTTGAAATCTCTGGCGAAATCGTCCGTCTCCAGAAACAGGACAACGCGCCCGCCGGTCTGGTCGCCGATGCGCGCTAGCTGTTCCGGCGACGTCGCCCTGGCGAGCAGAAGCCGGGCGCCCCTGCCGCCCGCCGGGGCGACCACGACCCAGCGTTTGCCACCGCCGAGTTCGGTATCTTCCAGGCAAACGAAGCCGAGAACACGCAAGTACCAGTCGAGCGCCTCGTCGTAATCGCGCACGACGAGGGCGACGGTGGCGATCTCCTGTGCGGGCGGGGGTTCCATGGCGCCTGTCTAGGGCGCGCGCCTCTCGTGCGCAATCGGCGTCTGTTTCATGCGCAGACGCGTCCGGGATTGTCCCGGCGGGACGCGCAAAGAGCAACGAGATTTCCGGACGAACGACGCCTCCTCACCCGGTGCGCTCTCGCGCACCACCCCCTCCCCTGGCGGGAGAGGGTGGCGAGGCCGCAGGCCGAGCCGGGTGAGGGGGAGAGTCGGACGGGAACGGGATGATCGAGCCAAACAGCAGCGTTCACGCGCGCCGACGCGCCCAGGAGCGCGTGCCGGCTGGCACCTCGTTGCCGTAGTCGAACGCCGGCTGAAGATAATGCGCCACTTCCGGCCAGGCGCCCGCCGACAGCGCGGCGATGAGGATCGCATCGTCGGTGAGGAAGGCATCGATGCCGACGCGCGCCATCAGCGGCACCTGGTCGATGATGTAACACCCTGTAGCGCGGATCTCGCCGTCGTAGCCGTCGCGTTCGCGCAGCAGCCGCGCCACGGAGAAGGCGCGGCCATCGGCATATTTGGGAATGGTCAGCACGATGACGGCAAAGCGCGAAAGGTCGGGCACGGTGTCCGTCCAGTCGTTTCCCGGCTCGATCAGAAGGCCGAGCGGTGCATCGCGCTCACCGAGCGTGGCACGCTCTTCGCGCCAGCGCTTGAGGCCGACGATCGCCTTGCCGCCGTCAAGCACCGGTTCTCCGTCCGCAACGATCGTCCAGTCGTCTTCGGTGAAGCGTCCGTTCTTCCACAGGGGCATGTCTAGATCCCGCTGCCGTCGGCTTCGAGGCCGGTGTGAATGCCGCATTCGGTCTTTTCGACGCCACGCCAGCGGCCGGCGCGCGGGTCCTCGCCCAGCGCCACGCGGGTGGTGCAGGGCACGCAGCCGATGGAGGGATAACCGCGCGCGACCAGCGGATGCGGCGGCAGGTCGTGCCGCTGCATATAGGCCCTCAGCTCGCCAGCGCCCCAGTTCGCCAAGGGGTTAATCTTGATGCGTTCGCCGTCCGCCTCGAACAGGCGTAAGGCGGCGCGCGCCGCATTCTGGAAGCGCTTGCGCCCGGTGAACCAGGCGTCGAAGCCCTGCAGAGCACGGGCCAGCGGTTCGGTCTTGCGGATGCGGCAGCAAAGGTCCGGGTCGGTCATCCACAGGGCGCGATGCGGGTCACTGGCCAGGACACGTTCCGGCTCGGGCGTCACGCTGCGCACGTCGGTGAAGCCGAGATGGGCGACCAGCTTGGTCCGGTATTCCAGCGTTTCGGCAAAAAGCCGGCCGGTATCGAGAAAGATCACCGCCACGCCGCGGTCGACCTCCGACAGGAGATGCAGGAGTACCGCCGATTCGGCGCCGAAGCTCGACACCAGCGCCACGCGGCCGGGATAGAGCTCGTTCACCGCGATCGATATCGCGTCCTCAGCGTCGAGTCCGCCATAGCGCGCGTTGAGCGCCATGGCCTCGGCTTGCGCGCCCTCCTCCGGATCGACGGCGAGCGCCACGGCGTCAAGCACTCCCATAGAGCGCCTCATGGAACGGTGCCTGGCCGAGGCGGCGATAGGTGGCGAGGAAGGTCTCGGCCGCGTCCTCGCGCACCTTGAGATAGGTGTCGACCAGCGTCTCCACGGCATCGATTACCTCGCCGGAGGAGAAGCCCTTACCGATGATCTCGCCGATCGCCGTCGCCTCGCCGCCGGAGCCGCCCAGCGTCAACTGGTAGAACTCCTCGCCCTTCTTCTCGACGCCGAGGATGCCGATGGCACCGACGTGATGGTGGCCGCAGGCATTGATGCAGCCGGAGATCTTGATCTTGAGCTCGCCGATCGCGCGCTGGCGCGCCGGGTCGGCGAAGCGTTCCGAGATGCGCTGGGCGATGGGAATCGAGCGGGCATTGGCAAGCGCACAATAGTCGAGCCCCGGGCAGGCGATGATATCGGTGACCAGCCCCGCATTGGCGGTGGCGAGCCCCGCGGCGGCGAGCGCTTCATGGAGCGCCGGCAGGTCGTCCAGCGCCACATGCGGCAGGATCAGGTTCTGCTCGTGGCTGACGCGCACCTCGCTGGCGCTATAGCGTTCGGCGAGGTCGGCGATCAGCTCCATCTGGTCGGCGGTGGCGTCGCCGGGCGTACCGCCGATGGGCTTCAGCGAGACGGTGACGATGGCGTGGCCGCTGACGCGATGGGGCGCCGTGTTCTGCGCCACCCAGGCGGCCAGTGCGGGATTGCCGGCTTGGGCGCGCTCCAGAACCACGCTTGTGGCCGGGCGTGGCGTCAGGTCGGGCAGCGCGAAATAGGCCGCGATGCGGCTGACCTCCGCTTCCGGCAGGCGCAACGCGCCGGCGCGGATGCGCTGCCATTCCTCCTCCACCTGGCGGCGGATCTCCTCGGCGCCGGCCTCGTGAACGAGGATCTTGATGCGCGCCTTGTACTTATTGTCGCGACGGCCGAAGAGGTTGTAGACGCGCAGCACCGCCTCGACATAGGAGAGCAGGTCCTCCTCGGGCAGGAAGTCGCGGATCCGGTGGCCAATCATCGGCGTACGGCCGAGGCCGCCGCCGACGAAGACGGCGAAACCCAGCCGGCCCTCGGCATCGCGCTTCGCATGCAGCCCGATGTCATGCACCTGGATGGCGGCGCGATCGTGCGGCGCGCCGGTGACCGCGATCTTGAACTTGCGTGGCAGGAAGATGAATTCCGGATGCAGCGACGACCATTGCCTGAGAATTTCCGCATAGGGGCGCGGATCGACGATCTCGTCGGCGGCGGCACCGGCGAAATGATCGGCAGTGACGTTGCGGATGCAATTGCCCGAGGTCTGGATGGCGTGCATCTCGACCTCGGCCAGTCGGTCGAGGATGTCCGGAATGTGCTTCAGCGCCGGCCAGTGGAATTGCAGGTTCTGGCGCGTTGTGAAGTGGCCGTAGCCGCGGTCGTATGTGCGCGCGACCAATGCTAGCGTGCGCAGCTGTGCCGCGCTGAGCGTGCCATAGGGAATGGCGATGCGCAGCATGTAGGCGTGAAGCTGCAGGTAGACGCCGTTCATCAGGCGGAGCGGCTTGAACTGCTCCTCGGTCAGTTCGCCCGACAGCCGCCGCGTCACCTGGCCGCGGAACTGCGCCACGCGCTCGCGGACGAAGTCCCGGTCAAATTCGTCATACCGGTACATTATTGGCTTCCCTGTCCGGCCTTCGGCCGTCCTCGCCTCTTGTTCACGTCCCTGTCGCGCCTGCGGCGCTCCACGCCTCTTGGTTCAGCTTGGTGCGCTCGGCCTCGCCATAGACGACCGTCGGTCCACGCTCGGCGCGGATGCGTTCGCGCAGGCGTACCGGAACCGGCACGCCGCCGGTCACCACCACATCGATCGGATAGGCTTCGAGAACGACCTGCGCCTCGGTCTCGGCCTTGGCGAAGGCTATCGCACCGTCGAGGTCGGGCCCGTCCTCCACAACCTGCGCCCCGGCGATGTCGACCGTCCAGCCGCCCTCGCCGTCGACAAAGACGACGAGGCCGCTTCGCAGGTCGTTAGCGGTGATGACCTTGGCGGGGCCTTCCTTGGCTGCCTTGAACATTTTTTCGATCCCTGTCGCGCGTTCCGCGCTCCACGCCTCTTGTTTGCCTTCCCGGTCGCGCCTGCGGCCCTCCGCGCCTCTTGTCTGCCTTCCCGGTCGGGCCTGCGGCCCTCCGCGCCTCTTGTTTGCCTTCCCGGTCGGGCCTGCGGCGCTCCACGCCTCTTGTTTGCCTTCGCGGTCGGGCCTGCGGCGCTCCACGCCTCTTGTTAAGCCGCCAGTTCGGTGAGCGCCGTGGGCGCGCCGGCAATGGCGCCGGCTGCCACCACCTCGCCGACGATGATCAGCACCGGCCCGGCGATCTCCGGGCGGCCGGCGAGCGCGGCCAGCTCGTCCAGCCGACCGGCATAGGCTTGGGCGTTGGCACGCGAGGCGTTCTCGATCACCGCCACCGGCGTGGCGGCGCTCAAGCCGGCCGCGATCAGCCGGGAGGCGACCTGCGTCGCAACGGTGCGGCCCATATAGACCGCCACGGTCGCGCCACGCAGCGCCAGGCCTGCCCAGTCGGGAAGCGTCTCGCCGTCGGCGGTGTGGCCAGTGGCGAAGACAAGCGACGAGGATGTCTCTCTCAATGTCAGCGGGATTTCCGCCTCCGCCGCTGCGGCGAAGGCGGCGGTGATGCCGGGCACGATGTCAAAGGAGACGCCGGCGACGCGCAGCGCCGCGATCTCCTCGCCGGCGCGGCCGAAGATCAGCGGGTCGCCGGACTTCAGCCGCACCACGCGGCGACCGGCGAGCGCTTCGCTGACGATCAGCCGGTTGATCTCGTCCTGGCTGACCGAATGCGCGCCTTTGGCCTTGCCGACCGGGATGCGGCGGGCATCGCGGCGGCCTTGGGCGACGATCGCCTCTGGCACCAGCCGGTCATGGACGATGACGTCGGCCTCCTGCAGGGCGCGCTGGGCGCGTAGCGTCAGCAGGTCCTCCGCCCCCGGCCCGGCGCCGACCAGCGAGACATGGCCGGACGCGCCGGGATCGATCTCCAGCGCCCGCAGCGCCTCGGCCTCGGCCGCGCCCAAGCGCCCGGCAAAGACCTTCTCGGCGACGGAGCCGGTAAAGAAGCGCGCCCAGTAGCGCCGCCGGTCGGCGAACGAGGTGAGCGCCGCGGAAACGCGGCCGCGCAGCTTTTCGGCGAGCGTGGCGAGATCGCCGAGCTGCGGCGCCAGCATCGCCTCGATACGGGCGCGCACATGGCGGGTGAGCACCGGCGCCACGCCCTCGCTGCCGATGGCGACCGCAAGCGGCGCCCGGTTGACCAGGGCTGGCGTGTAGAAGTCGCAGAGTTCGGGGCGGTCGACCGCGTTGACCGGCACGCCGGCTTCGCGTGCCAGGGCCGCGACCGCACGGTCGCTCTCTTCGGAGCCGGTTGCGGCGAAGACCAGCGCCGCGCCGGCAAGATCGGCGCGCGCCGGAAACGCTCCGCGCCAGTCGCCGTGGGCGGCGATCAGGTCGGCGCCGGTCTCGCGGTCGAGCGTGGTGGCAAAGACGACGATCTCGGCGTGGGTCTCAGACAGAAGCCGGATCTTGGCGGCGGCTTCCGGACCGCCGCCGACGATGACCACGCGGCGCCCGGCGACCTTGTGAAAGGCCGGAAATACCGCCAGCTTGCGGGCCTTGTCGGACATTGCGCGACCTCCATGAGACGCCGACCCGGCACCTCACGGGCGGAGCGGATCGATCGCGCAAAACTTAAGGAGTGCCCCGGCAAGCGACGACGATGCCGGTTCCAATCTCGGCAAGCAGCGGGGAAAATGTTTCCGGCCGCCGCCATGGCGGCGCAAGAAACCGGCGATGTTCCCGTAAGCTCAGGCCCGCGGGAAGGCGTGGCCCTTGTCGTCGAAGACGTGCAGCACCTCGGCCGGCGCCGACAGCGCGACATCGCTGTCTCGCTCAAGTTGAACGTTGCCATCGAGCTTGGCGACGATCGGCTCCTCATGGCCGCAATCGACATAGAGCAGGCTCAGTTCGCCGAGATGCTCGATGATGTCGAGACGGCCGTGGAAGATCGGCGTGTCGCTGCCACTGGCGAGCGACAGATCCTCGGGGCGCACGCCAAGCCGTCCCTTCATGCCCACGGCGCTTGCCGGAATCTTCGCGGTCACCGCCACCGGCTCGTGCTTCTCGGGCCGCACACGCGCCTCGCCGTCGCCCGCTTCGATGGTGCAGGGCACGATGTTCATGGCGGGCGAGCCGATGAAGCCGGCGACGAACAGGTTGTCCGGTCGATTATAGAGTTCCATCGGCGTGCCGACCTGCTCGATGATGCCGGCGCGTAGCACCACGATGCGGTCGGCGAGCGTCATCGCCTCGACCTGATCGTGGGTGACGTAGACCATGGTCACTTCGTTCATGCGCTCGTGCAGCTTGGCAATCTCGATGCGCATGGTGACGCGCAGCGCCGCGTCGAGGTTGGACAGCGGTTCGTCGAAGAGGAAGACGCGCGGATTGCGCACGATGGCGCGGCCGATGGCGACACGCTGGCGCTGGCCGCCGGAAAGCTGCTTGGGCAGGCGGTCGAGATACTCGGTGAGCTGGAGGGTCTCCGCGGACTTGCGGACCTGCTTGTCGATCTCTTCCTTGCTCGCCTTCGCCAGCTTCATGCCGAAGGCCATGTTGTTATAGACGGTCATATGCGGATAAAGCGCGTATGACTGGAACACCATGGCGATGCCGCGTAGCGCTGGCGGCAGTTCGTTGACCTCCTCGCCGTCGAACTCGATCGTGCCGGAGGTAATCTCCTCAAGGCCGGCGATCAGGCGCAAGAGCGTGGACTTGCCGCAGCCCGAGGGGCCGACAAACACGACGAACTCGCCTGATTTGACTTCGAGATTGACGCCCTTGATCACTTCGACGTGGCCGAAGGACTTCTTGATATCACGCAGCCGCAGCTCGCCCATCCTAATGCTTCCCTTTCTCGTCCATCGCGCCTACCCGCCCTTCACGGAGCCGGCCAACAGGCCGCGCACCAGATAACGCTGCAGCGAGAAGAACACCGCCAGCGGAACCATGATCGACACGAAGGCGGACGTGGTCAGAATCTCCCAGTCGCCGCCGCGCGAACCGAGCAGCGCCCGCAGACGCCCGGTCAGAACCATCTGATCGTCCTGCTGGCCCAGGAACACGATCGCCACCAGCAGGTCGTTCCACACCCACAGGAACTGGAAGATGGCGAAGGACGCCAGCGCCGGGACCGACAGCGGCAAGATGATGCGTACGAAGATCTCGAAATCGGTGGCGCCGTCGACGCGCGCCGATTCCATGATCTCGTTGGGCAGGCCGGCTATGTAGTTGCGCAACAGATAGATGGCGAGCGGCAGGCCGAAGCCGGTATGCGCCAGCCATATGCCGAGATAGGTCTTGGCCGGCACGCCGAACACATGGCCCACCTCGTTGTAGAATCTGAGCAGCGGAATCAGCGACATCTGTAGCGGCACCACGAGCAACCCGACGACGATCGAAAGCAGCAACGCCCGGCCGGGGAAGCGCATCCAGGCGAGCGCATAGGCCGCGTAAGCCGCGATGAGGATCGGGATGACCGTCGACGGAATGGTGACCGTCAGTGAATTGATGAAGGACTGGCCGAGCCCCGAGGCGGTCAGCACTGTCTTGTAATTGCTGAGCGTGAAGGTTGGCGGCTTCAAGGCCGTGTAGTAGAGCCTGCGGGCGGAATCGGCGGCAAACGGCGTATCCGAAACGAACAGGTAACTGCCGTCCTTGTTGATGGTCAGCGAGCCGCCGTCGGGCAGCGGCGCCGTCGCCCCCGCCTTGAATTCCTCGGGCTTCACGATCTTGGTGCCGAAGGCAACGACGTTGCCGGAGGCGCCGGCGAGTACATTGCCCTTGATCACGTATTTGCCGTTCTCCTGCACCTGGGTCTTGGGATCGGCGGATTCCGTGATGAAGTTCTGCCGGCTGGTCGTCAGCGCCGTCCACCAGCCGGATACGGCAATCGCGTCCTTGTTGCGGAACGAGGTGACCAGGATGCCGACGGTCGGGATCGTCCAGATGATGACGATCAGGACGACCGACGCGTGAACAATATACTTGCCCCACTTTCCCCTGCGGTGCCCAACCCTGGCCATGTCAGTGCTCCGCCTGTTCGGCATTGATACGCCGGATGTTCCAGATCATGATCGGTATCACCGCAATCATGATGACGACGGCAATGGTAGCGCCACGACCGAAGTCGCCGCCACCGCGGAACATCCAGTCGTACATCAGGTTGGCGAGCACATCGGTGTTCCACTGGCCGTTGGTCATGGCGAGCACGATGTCGAAGACCTTGAGCACGGTGATGGTGATGGTCGTCCACACCACCGCGATCGAGCTCCAGATCTGCGGCACCATGATGTAGAAGAAGATGTGCCAGCCCTTGGCACCGTCGATCGTCGCCGCTTCGATCGTCTCCTCCGGAACGCCGCGCAGCGCAGCGGAGAGAATGACCATGGCGAAGCCGGTCTGGATCCACACCAGAATCACCATCAGGAAGAAGTTGTTCCAGAACGGAAGCGTGATCCACGGCTCAGGCGCCAGTCCGAACAGCTTCATGGCGGCGTTGAGCAGGCCGATCTGGGGCTGGTCGGCGCCGCGATATTCGTAAATGAACTTCCAGATCACGCTGGCGCCGACGAACGAGATCGCCATCGGCATGAAGACCATGCTCTTGGCGATGTTGCCCCACCAGATGCGGTCGGTGAGATAGGCAATCACCAAACCGATAAAGGTGCTCGCGGCCGGCACCACGATCAGCCACTGGATGTTGTTGACGACCGACTGTTGGAACTGCTGGTCGTTGATGGCCCAGACGTAGTTGCTAAGGCCAACGAATTGCACGCCGCTGCGGCCGAACAGGCTCAGCCGCAACGAGTTTATGGCCGGATAGACGAGATAGAGGCCGAGGAAGAAGATTGCCGGACCGAGGAACAGCCAGGGCCGAATGGTGGCCGAGATCTTCTGGTTGTGCGCCGCCTGTTTGGCAGGGCCGCGCGGCGGCCAGATGAGATCGAGAATCTTGTTGGCGGCGTAGAAGTAGGCTGCCGCAAGCCCGGCGCCGATAACGACCGTGATGAGTGCGCTAAACAGCTGCCCCATTCTGTTCCCCCCCCGCCGAGGATGGCGCGGCGCCAGTTGTTGTTGTGGTCAGGCTACCGGCAAAGTCCGGGCGGCACAACTAGCGCGACCCCGCGTCGCTATCCGCCTTTGCGTGCAGGTCCCGGGGATGACCCCGGAACCTGCTGCTTGATCAAGTCAGTGCAAAACGTGGTGCACCACTTACTTGAGCGCGTCCCAGTCCTTCTGGATCTGGTCGGCCACGGACTTGGCGGACTCGCCGCCCACGTAGTTGACCATGCCCTTCCAGAACGAACCGGCGCCGATCTTGCCGGGCATCAGGTCCGACGCGTCGAAGCGGAACGTGGTGGCGTCCTGGATGATCTTGTTCTCACCCTTCAGCGTGTCGTTCGGATAGACATCCGTGTTGACCAGCGTGGACGGGGTGAAGAAGTTCCACTGGTTCATCGCGATCTCGGAAGCGATTGGCGTCTCCAGGAAGTCGATGAAGGCGCGCGCCGCCGGCGAGTCCTTGGTGATGGCGAACAGTGTGCCGGCACCCTCGACCGGGTTGCCGAGCTTCGGCTCGCTGGCATAGGGCGGGAAGTAGAAGAAGTTCGCGTCCGTGCCGAGCTTGACGTCCTTCGGGAAGAAGGCCGGAATGAACGACGCCATGTGCATCATGTAGCAACGCGGCGGCGAGGTGAAGAGGCCCTTGGGGGCGTCGCGGAAGTCAGTCGAAGAGACTGCCGCTGCGCCGCCGTCGACGAACTTGTCGTTCTTGGCGAACCAGCCGAACTCGTCGATCGCCTTGATCACGCGCGGGTCGTTGAACTTGACGGTGTTGTTGACCCAGCCGTCATAGACGTCCGGCGGGTTCTGGCGCAGCATGATGTCCTCGACCCAGTCGGTCGCCGGCCAGCCTGTCGCCGCCTGCGAGCCGATGCCGATGCACCATGGCGTGCCGCCGTCCTTGACGATCTGCTCGGTCAGCGCCTTCAGCTCTTCCATCGTCTTGGGGATCTTGTAGCCGGCTTCCTTGAAGTTTGCCGGCACGTACCAGACGAGGCTCTTCAGGTCTGCTTTCCACGGGAAGGCGAAGAGCTGCTTCTTGCCGTTCTGGTCCGCGTAGGTCGACAGGTCGGCCCAGGACTGGCCGGCCGCGTAGTTCTTCAGCAGCCAGCTCTTAACGCCGTCGCCAAGCGGGCTGAGATAGCCCTTCGCGGCGATGTTGGCGGCTAGGCCGGGCTGCGGGAACACCGAAATGTTGGCCGGGCTGCCGGCCTGGGTATCGATGACGATCTGCTGCTCGAACGAATCGGAACCGGTGTGCTGGATAGTGGCGCCGGTCGCCGCCTCGAAATAGGCGAGCACCTTCTTGAAGCCGACCTCGTCGGCCGTCAGCCACGGGCTGAAGATCGAAAGGGTCTGGCCCTTCAGATCCTGATGCGCGGCGGCGAAGTCGTGGTAGCTCTTCCAGTTGAAGGCCGGATTGCTGTCGATCGGGACAGCCAGATCGGCGGCAGCGGCTGACCCGACGGACAGTGCCAGGAACGCAGCAGCGCCTAACAAGGCATGGCGTAGTTTCATCTTAGGAACCCTCCCTTGAAGCAAGTTTGGTGATGAAGTGGGTGATGTGCCTCAGGTGATGCGCAGGCCACCTGCGGCCATTGCATCGTACAGACTACCTCCCATGAAGCCCCGGGTTGCAGGTTGACGCAAATCAACTCTGCGCCCAAAGCGCTTTGGACCATCATGTTCGATGGCGTCGAAGCCGTCAAGCGACCCGATCGGCCGGGCCGGGTTTCGCGATTCTGCCGGGATACCGCCTGCCCGCGAACCGGACGCGGCATTTTCGCATTGCCGCCGGCTGCCTGTCCATCGCAGGGCTGAAAAACGCCGGCTCGCTGCACTTTTGGGCTGTGGCTTGCGTCGCGTTTCCGAAAGCGCTTTGAATCGCCCCGGAGGCGCATGCAAAATATGAGGCTCAAAGATCTGGCCGATCACCTCGGCCTGTCGCAGACGACTGTCAGCCGGGCGCTCAACGGGTATCCGGAAGTGAGCGCGGCGACACGGCAGCGTGTGCTCGAAGCCGCCCAGCGCTTCCACTATCGGCCCAATCCCAGTGCCCGCCGGCTGGCTACCGGGCGCGCCGGCGCCATCGGTGCGGTGCTGCCCACCGACCGCAACCTTCTTGTCGATCCGCATTTCGTCGAGTTCCTGGCCGGGGTCGGCGAAAGGCTGGTCGAGGACGAGATGGACATTGTGCTCAGTCCGTCGCGCGGCGGCGACGAAACCGCCACCTATCGCCGGATCGTCGCCGGCAACCGGGTCGACGCGCTCATCCTGTCGGGACCGCTGGTCGAAGACGAGCGCGTGGCCCTTTTGAGCGAACTCGGCCATCCCTTCGTGGTCCACGGACGCACCATAAGCCGCACACCCTATGCCTGGGTCGACATCGACAACGAGCGCGCCTTCTATCAGGCTACCAACCACCTGCTCGACCTCGGCCACAGGCGAATCGCGCTCATCAACGGCAGCTTGCGCTTCACTTTCGCCGTGCATCGCGAGCAGGGCTTCCGCAGGGCACTGGCCGAGCGCGGACTGACGCCCGACGAGCGGCTGATCGGCGAGGGGCCGATGACCGACGAGGTCGGATACCGCCTGGCCGAGCGCTTCTTCGCCGAAGAGCCGCGACCGACCGCCTTTCTCGTGTCGTCGATGATGCTTGCCTTCGGCTGCCTGCGCGTCATTCGCTCCGCCGGACTGGCGCTTGGCCGGGACGTGTCGCTGATCGCCCATGACGACGTGTTCCCGTTCCTCAACGCCGACCGCATGGTGCCGCCGCTGACCACGATGCGCTCGCCGATTCGGGCGGCGGGGACGCGGGTGGCCGAGATGCTGATCGATCTTCTCCGTGGGCGGGCGCCGGAGACGGTGCATGAATTGTGGCCGGTCGAGCTGGTGATCCGCGCCTCGACCGGACCGGCGCCGTCTTGACGCCAAACGGTGCTTGCGGGACACAGCCGCCCATGGGCGATGATTTTTCCGCCGGCGCGTTGATCGCCGTCGACTGGGGAACGAGCCATGTGCGCGCCCGGCTCACCGACGGCGCCGGAGCCGTGCTCGCCGAGGCCAGGAGCGACGATGGCATCGCCACGCTCACGCAAGGCGAGCACGAGCCTGCCTTCGCGCGTCTCACCGCGGGTTGGCCCAAGGTTCCGGCGATCATGGCCGGCATGATCGGCAGCCGGCAGGGCTGGCGCGAGGCCGCCTATCTCCCCTGCCCGGCGGCGACCGATGCCCTTGTCCAGGCAATCGTGCGCTTCTCCTCGGCAAGCGGCCGGCCGATCGCCATCGTGCCCGGCGTCATGCTGACAAGCCCATCGCGCGACGGCGACGTGATGCGCGGCGAGGAAACGCAGATCGTCGGCCTCATCGACGGCGAAGCGGATTTCGACGGCACCGCCGTCATGCCCGGAACGCACTCCAAGTGGGTCACCGTCGCCGGCGGCACCATCCACGATTTCCAGACCGTGATGACAGGCGAGCTGTTCGACCTCATCGCCCACAAATCGTTCCTGCGCCATTCGGTGGCGCAAGGCGGCGGCGACGATCTCACCGCCTCGCCCGATTTCGCATTGGGGGTGCGGCGCACCGTCGGCGAGGGCCTGCCCTTCCTGGCGGCGCTGTTCTCGGTCAGGGCGCGGGCGCTCATCGCCGACGTGCGTCCGGACGATAATCTCGCCTATCTCTCGGGCCTCATCATCGGCGGCGAGATCGCTGCCGCCGAGGCGAGCGGACGGCTGAACCCGGGAGTGGCGCTCCGCATCGTCGGTTCGCCGTCGCTCGGCCGCGCCTATGCGCAGGCGCTGGCCATCGCCGGCCACGAGGCGCACGTGCTTGACGGCGACGCAATGGCGCTGGCCGGCCTCGTCCACCTTGCCCGCGCCATCGATTTCCTTCCTTCCTTCCGCCCTCCGGAGCGCTTCATGAGCGACGTCTTCCACAGCCAGCGGCCGCTGATCGCCATCCTGCGCGGCATCGAACCCAAGGATGCAGCGGCGGCGCTGGAGGCGCTGATCGCCGCCGGCATCACGCTGATCGAGGTGCCGCTCAATTCGCCCGATCCGCTCTCAAGCATCCGCATCATGTCGCGAGCGGCCGACGGTCGCGCCTGGGTCGGCGCGGGAACCGTGCTCACCGTCGGCGAGGTGGACGCGGTCGCGGCGGCCGGCGGCCAATTCATCGTCTCGCCCAACATCGACCGCGAGGTCATCGGCCGGACCAAGACGGCGGGGCTCGGCTCCTTTCCCGGCGTGTTCACCGCGACCGAGGCGCTGGCGGCAACAGCCGCATGCGCCGACGGGCTCAAGTTCTTCCCGGCCAACCTGCTCGGTCCCGAGGGCATCAAGGCGATCGGCGTGGTCCTGCCGAAGACGATGCCGCTGCTCGCGGTCGGCGGCGTCGATGCGGCCAATATCGCGGCCTACCGCAAGGCGGGCGTGACCGGCTTCGGTCTCGGCTCGAACCTCTACAAGCCGGGATCGAGCGCCGAGCAGATCGGCCGGCGCGCTGAGGCAATGGTGGCGGCCTATGACGCCGCGGGCTGAGCCTCCCGTCATCCGCCCGATCGCGGATGGCGACGTCGCCGCGGTGATCGCGCTGTGGCACGCGGCCGGCGTGACCCGCCCGTGGAACGATCCCGCGCATGACATCGCCTTTGCGCGCCGGGGGCCGCATTCGACCGTGCTGGTGGCTGAGATCGGCGGCAGCATCGCCGCCGCCGTGATGGTCGGCGAGGACGGTCACCGCGGCTGGGTCTATTACCTCGCCACCCTGCCGGAGCGGCAGCTCAGCGGCCTCGGCCGGGCGATCATGCAGGCGGCGGAAGCCTGGCTCACGGCACGCGGCATCTGGAAGGTGCAACTCCTCATCCGCGCGGAAAACGAGGCCGTGCGCGGCTTCTACGAGCACCTCGGCTACGCCAAGAACCCGACCGTGGTCTTCCAGAAGGTGCTGGCAAACGAGCCGTCCGGCGAAAACAACCATTGATCGCATCTGGCCGTCAGCTAACCTGCCCGACAGGCAACCGACAGAAAGAGAGACCGATGCGACGTATCCTTGCGACCCTGCTGCTCATCTCGTTGGCGACACCGGCCTTCGCCGGCCCCTATCTGTTCGAGCTCCTGGAGATCAAGGGCTACAGCAAGGGCTTCCATGCTCTGCTGGCGCAAGAGAAGACCCTGCCGGCCTGGCTGAAGACCTTTGCCAAGTCGATGAACGGCGTCGCCGCCCCCAGCGAGGACATCACCGTCGACGGTGCGCTCGACGTCTATGCCAGCGTGTGCAAGCCGCACGACTGCTGGGGCAACACGCTCCATGTCGTCTTCGCCAATGGCGGCGATCCTGCCTGGGGCCTGCTGGAAGAGTCCGGTCCCGGCGGCGCGATCAAGACCCGCCTCCTCGGCAACCCGGACAAGGCGATGGCCGCCGCCCTCGAGGCGAAGGTGCAGAAGTAGTCCGCCTACACCGTCAAATGCCGGCGGACCTTGTCCGGGTCCATCTCCTCGCGCGTGCCCGAGAGGATGATCTCGCCTCGGTCCATGACCGCGAAGCTGTCGGCGAGCTGGTGGACGAAGTCGAAATACTGCTCGACCAGCAGGATTGCCATTTCGCCCTTGGTCCTGAGCCACTCGATGGCGCGGCCGATGTCCTTGATGATCGAGGGCTGGATGCCTTCGGTCGGCTCATCAAGGACCAGCAGCTTCGGCCGCGTCACCAGCGCCCGGCCGATGGCGAGCTGCTGCTGCTGGCCGCCGGAGAGGTCGCCGCCGCGCCGGCGCAGCATATCGGCCAGCACCGGGAAGAGATCGAACACGTCGGCGGGAATCGAGCGCTGGCTGTTGGGCAGTTGTGCATAGCCGGTCTTGAGGTTCTCCTCGACGGTCAGCAACGGAAAGATCTCGCGGCCCTGCGGCACGTAGGCGATGCCGAGACGGGCGCGGTCGTGCGGCGCCATGCGGCCGAGCGCCTTGCCGTCGAGCGCGATCTCGCCGGCGGCGATCGGCTGCTCGCCCATGATGGCGCGCAGGAACGAGGTCTTGCCGACGCCGTTGCGGCCCATCAGCGCCGAGACCTTGCCGGTCTCGGCGGAGAACGACACGCCGCGCAGCGCCTGGGCGGCGCCATAGTAGAGATCGACGTTGGTTGCCTTCAGCATGGCATTGTTCTTTCCCGGTCGGAGCTTCGCTCCTCCTCGCCTCTTGTCATCTCCCCAAATAGACCTCGACGACGCGCGGATCGGCCGACACCTCGTCGAGCGTGCCCTGGGAAAGCACTGAGCCTTCGTGCAGCACCGTCACCTTGACGCCCAGCGCGCGCACGAAAACCATGTCGTGCTCGACCACGATCACCGACTTCTCGCGGGCGATCTCGCGCAGAAGCTCGGCGGTGGTCTCGGTCTCGGCGTCGGTCATGCCGGCGGCCGGTTCGTCGACCAATAGCAGCTTGGGTTCCTGCGCCAGCAGCATGCCGATTTCCAGCCATTGCTTCTGGCCGTGGCTGAGGAAGGCGGCGAGCACATCGCGCCGGTCGGCCAGACGGATGATGCCGAGGATTTCCTCGATGCGTTCGGCGGCAGACCGCGGCCGCTTGCGAAAGAGGGCCGCGCCGGGGCCGCGCGCGCCGGCCAGCGCCAGGTCGAGATTGTCCCATACGGTGTGGCTCTCGAAGACGGTCGGCTTCTGGAACTTGCGCCCGATGCCGAGCGTGGCAATGGCCGCTTCGTCAAGCCTTGTCAGATCGACCGCGCCATCGAAATAGATGTCGCCGGCATCGGGCCGCGTCTTGCCGGTGACCACGTCCATCATGGTGGTCTTGCCGGCGCCGTTGGGGCCGATGATGGCGCGCATCTCGCCCGGCTCGATGATCAGCGACAATTCGTTCAGCGCCTTGAAGCCGTCGAAGGAGACGGTGACGCCGTCGAGATAGAGCAGCGAATTCTTCGCCGTGTCGTTCATCGCTCTCACTCCGCCGGGTTGGTCACGGTGTCTTCGACCATGTCGGCGGTCGGCGGTAAATTGGGCGCCGGCGCCTCGGCCGCCGGCGGGGGTGCGTGGCGCCGGCGGGTCCAGCCCGCAAGCGTGCCGACAATGCCCTTTGGCAGGAAAAGGGTGACCGCGACGAAGAGGCCGCCCAGCGCAAACAGCCAGTAGGGGGCAAAGACGCCAGTTGTGAACCAGGTCTTGGCGAAGTTGACGATGAGCGCGCCGACGATCGGGCCGACCAGCGTGCCGCGGCCGCCGACGGCGCACCAGATGACCACCTCGATCGAATTGGCGGGCGCGAACTCGCTCGGATTGATGATGCCGACCTGGGGCACGTAGAGGGCGCCGGCGACGCCGGCCATGCAGGCCGACAGTACCCAGACCACCAGTTTGTACTTCTCTACCCGGTAGCCGAGGAAGCGGGTGCGGCTCTCCGCGTCGCGCACGGCGACCAGAACCTTGCCGAATCTGGAGGCGACAACGGCGCGGCTGACCAGATAGCCGATGGCTAGCGCCAGAGCCGAGGCGAAGAACAGGGCGCCGCGGGTCGAATCGGCCTGGATGTTGAAGCCGAGGATGTCCTTGAAGTCGGTCAGCCCGTTATTGCCGCCGAAGCCCATGTCGTTGCGGAAGAAGGCGAGCAGCAGCGCATAGGTCATCGCCTGTGTGATGATCGACAGATAGACGCCGGTGACGCGGCTCCTGAAGGCGAACCAGCCGAAGACATACGCGAGCAGGCCGGGCACGACGAGCACCATGAGTGCCGCGAACCAGAACATGTCGAAGCCGTACCAGTACCAGGGCAGGTGCTTCCAGTTGAGGAAGACCATGAAGTCGGGAAGGACCGGATCGGCATAGACGCCGCGCGTGCCGATCTGGCGCATCAGGTACATGCCCATGGCGTAGCCGCCGAGGGCGAAGAAGGCGCCGTGGCCGAGCGACAGGATGCCGGCATAGCCCCAGATCAGACCGACGGCGAGCGCCAGCAGGCCGTAGGTCAGGTACTTGCCGATAAGCGGCACCAGATAGTTGGGCACATGCAACGGACTTCCCACCGGCGTCCACAGATTGAGCGCCGGGATGAGCGCGCCGAAGCCGACGATCAGCACCAGGACGATGAGCGCGGCGCGGTCGACGCCGCCTGAGAGAAAGCGGCCCATCATGCTTCCACCGCCCGGCCCTTGAGCGCGAACATGCCGCGCGGACGCCGCTGGATGAACAGGATGATGAAGACCAGGATGGCGATCTTGCCGAGCACCGCGCCGGCATAGGGTTCGAGGAACTTGTTGGCGATGCCGAGCGAGAAGGCGCCGACCAGCGTCCCCCACAGATTGCCGACGCCGCCGAAGACCACGACCATGAAACTGTCGATGATGTAGCCCTGGCCGAGATTGGGGCTGACATTGTCGATCTGCGACAGGGCGACACCGGCGATGCCGGCGATGCCCGAGCCGAGCCCGAAGGTGAGCGCATCGACCCAGGGCGTGCGGATGCCCATGGCCGAGGCCATGGCGCGGTTCTGGGTGACGGCGCGCATCTGCAGGCCGAAGGTGGTGAAGCGCAGCACCATCAGCAGCAGCACGAACACGCCGATGGCGAAGACGATGATCCAGAAGCGGTTGTAGGTGATCGACAGGTTGCCGATCTCGGTGGCGCCGGACATCCAGCTCGGATTGCCGACCTGGCGGTTGTTGGGACCGAAGATGGTGCGCACGGCCTGCTGCAGGATCAGCGACAGGCCCCAGGTGGCAAGCAGCGTCTCCAGCGGGCGGCCGTAGAGGAAGCGGATGACGCCGCGCTCGATGGCGACGCCGACCGCGCCGGCGACCAGGAAGGCGAGCGGCAGGGCGATGGCCAGCGACCAGTCGAACAGCCACGGCGCGTGGGTGCGGATGGTCTCCTGCACGACGAAGGTGGTGTAGGCGCCGAGCATCACCATCTCGCCATGGGCCATGTTGATGACGCCCATCACGCCGAAGGTGATGGCCAGACCGATGGCCGCAAGCAGCAGAACCGAGCCCAGCGACAGGCCGTACCAGAGGTTCTGGAGGACATCCCACAGGGCCAGCGAGCCCTTGATGACGCCGATCGCCTTCTCGGCCGCGGCGAGCACCGGCTTGGGCGCGGTCGCCGGCAGGCTCGCCAGCAGACCGAGCGCGTCCTGGTCGCCGCGGTCGCGGATGACGGCGACGGCATCGAGCATGTCGGCCTGGCTGGCGTCGGGCATGGCGAGGATGACGGCGGCGCGGGCCTGAAGCTGGACGCGCTTCACGTCCGGGTCCTTCTCGGCAGCGATCGCCTTTTCCAGCGCTGGCAGGGCGGAGGCATCGCGCGACTTGAACACGGCATCGGCGGAAGCGCGGCGCTTGTCCGGGTCGTGCGCCATCAGCTGCAGCGAACCCATGGCCGCGTCCAGCGCACCGCGGACCAGATTGTTGACGCGGACCTTCTTCAGCCCGAACGGCACGTCGCCCTGGTGCGGCTCTCCGGTCACGGCAACGACAAGATTGCCGGAGTCATCCTTGATGTAGGCCTGATTGTCGGAGGTGGCGAAATAGAGGTGGCCGTTCTTGAGTGCCGTGAGGATCACTTCGGCGCGGTCGCTGCCGCTGGCGGCGACGGCGTTCACCGCCTTCACGGTCTCGGTGTAGCTGTCCTTGGAGAGGCCCTGCAGCGCGGCGGTGAGATCGTCGGCCGGCGCGGCACCGGCGCCGAGCGTCAGGCCCATCAGGAACAGGAGCAGCAGGATCGGCGTGCGCAATATCGACATGCAGAAAAGACCGTTGTCCTGGCAGGAGGACCGGACGGGGCCAAGCCCCGTCCGGCAGTTTTCACGCGGGTCTATTTCGCGGCAGTCTGTTCGCCGCCGCACTTTCCGGTCTTGACGTTGAAGTTGCCGCAGGAAAGCGGAGCACGCCAATCGGAGATCAGGTCCTTGGACCCGGGCAGGTAATCCGACCAGGCGTCACCGGGCACTTCGCCGGGCGACTGCCAGACGGTGTTGAACTGGCCGTTGTCCTGGATCTCACCGACCAGCACCGGCTTGGTGATGTGATGGTTCGGCATCATGGTGGCATAGCCGCCGGTGAGGTTGGGCACGGTGATGCCGACCATCGCGGGAATAACCTTGTCGGGATCGGTGGTGCCGGCCTTCTCGACCGCCTTCACCCACATGTTGAAGCCGATGTAGTGGGCTTCCATCGGATCGTTGGTGGTGCGCTTGTCGTTCTTCGTCCAGGCGTGCCATTCCTTGATGAAGGCCGCGTTGGCGGGCGTATCGACGCTCTCGAAGTAGTTCCACGCCGCCAGGTGACCGACGAGCGGCTTGGTGTCCATGCCCGACAGCTCTTCCTCGCCGACCGAGAAGGCGACCACCGGAATGTCGGTCGCCTTGATGCCCTGGTTGCCGAGCTCCTTGTAGAAGGGAACGTTGGCGTCGCCGTTGATGGTCGAGACCACCGCGGTCTTCTTGCCGGCCGAGCCGAAGGCCTTGATCTTCGACACTTCGGTCTGCCAGTCGGAGAAGCCGAAGGGCGTGTAGTTGACCATGATGTCTTCCGCCGCGACGCCCTTGGCCTTGAGGTAGGCCTCGAGGATCTTGTTGGTGGTGCGCGGATAGACGTAGTCGGTGCCTTCCAGCACCCAACGCTTCACCGAGCCGCCGTCCGCGCTCATCAGATAGTCGACGGCCGGAATCGCCTGCTGGTTCGGCGCCGCACCGGTATAGAAGACGTTGCGCTCGCTCTCCTCGCCCTCGTACTGGACGGGATAGAAGAGGATCGAATTGAGCTCCTTGAACACCGGCAGCACCGACTTGCGGCTGACCGAGGTCCAGCAGCCGAACACCGCGGCCACCTTGTCCTGGCTGATCAGCTCACGCGCCTTCTCGGCGAAGAGCGGCCAGTTGGACGCCGGGTCGACGACGACCGGCTCGAGCTTCTTGCCGAGCAAGCCGCCCTTCTTGTTCTGCTCGTCGATGAGCATCAGCATGACGTCTTTCAGAGTGGTCTCCGAAATCGCCATGGTGCCCGACAGCGAATGCAGGATGCCGACCTTGATCGTGTCGTCGGCAGCCCGGGCCGACGTGGCAAGCGGCAACGCGACCGCGGCCGCCATCGCCAGTGAGCCGAGGAACCGGCCCGTCGATTTGAACATGCGTGAACTCTCCTCTTGACGTCGCCTGCGGGAGGGCAGGACGCGCGTTGGTTCGGCGTGTTGCGTGACGACCGCCCCTTGGCTCGAACCCCGACATGCACCCGGCATGCCAGTGCCGGCCGTTTGGTCGTCACATGAACCTTCGGACAGTTCGTGTGAGCGCGCATATACGTCGATTGACGTAGGCCGGCCGCGCGCTACCTCGCGGACCCGGCAAGGCCCTGCCTTTTCAGACGCCAGCGGCCCGCATCTTGCATCGCAAAGCGGCAGCGGAAATCGGCTGCGTGCAGCCAAATCGGGCGGGGGCGAGGGAAACGATGGCGGGGCGACAGAGAATCCTGCCGGTCCGTCGAGAATATAACCGCTGGGTCGCCAACCAGACGCTGGAAGACTACGCGCTGCGCTTCACCGCCAAGAGCGCCCGGCGCTGGTCGACGCCGCGGGTCGCCCAGACCGCCATCGGCGCCATCTCCTTCCTGGCGCTGGAAGCCATCGGCGGCTCGATCACGCTCTCCTACGGCGTCACCAACACCATCGCCGCCACGGTCGTTGCCGGCATCCTCCTGTTCCTCACCGGCGTGCCGGTAGCGCGCTACGCCTCGCGCTACGGCGTCGATATCGATCTGCTCACCCGCGGCGCCGGTTTCGGCTATATCGGCTCGACCGTCACCTCGCTGATCTACGCCACATTCACCTTCATCCTGTTCGCCATCGAAGCCTCGATCATGTCGACGGCGCTGCAGGTGTGCTTCGGCGTTCCGCTGCCCATCGGCTATGTCATCAGCGCGGTGGCGGTGATTCCGCTGGTCACCCACGGCATGACGCGGATCAGCCGCTTCCAGATCATCACCCAGCCGCTGTGGATCGGCCTCAACATCCTGCCGGTCGGCTTCATCGCCATGCAGGACTGGGGCAGCTTCGAGATCTGGCGCAACTTCCCCGGCCTCGGCGCGACCGATGCCGGCTTCGACTTGCTGAAGTTCGGCGCCGCGGCCTCCGTCATCCTGGCGCTGATGCCGCAGATCGGCGAACAGGTCGACGTGCTGCGCTTCACGCCCGTGGGCGGCAGCAAGCGCGGCTGGATCGGCACGCTGCTGGCCGGCCCCGGCTGGGTGGTGCTGGGCGCACCCAAGCTGCTCTTCGGCTCGTTCCTGGCGGTGCTGGCGCTCAGCCACGCCGTGCCGGCCGAGCACGCCGCAGAGCCCGCCCAGATGTACCGGGTTGCCTTCGGCTACGTCATTCCGTGGCAGGATTTTGTGCTGCTCTTGACCGCCGCCTTCGTGGTCGTATCGCAGCTCAAGATCAACGTCATGAACGCCTATGCCGGGTCGCTGGCGTGGTCGAACTTCTTCTCGCGGCTGACCCACAGCCATCCCGGCCGCGTCGTCTGGCTGGTCTTCAACGTGTCGATCGCGCTGGTGCTGATGGAGCTCGGCATCTATACGGCGCTGGAGAAGATCCTCGCCCTGTTCTCCATCGTCGCGGTCGCCTGGCTGGGCTCCATCGTCGCCGACCTCACCATCAACAAGCGGCTCGGCCTGTCGCCGCCCGGCATCGAATTCAAGCGCGCCCACCTCTACGACATCAATCCGGTCGGCGTCGGCGCCATGGGCATTTCGGCGACGCTGGCGCTCATCTCGGCGACCGGCCTCTTCGGCGCCACGGCGCAGGCGCTCGCCGTCTTCATCGCTCTTGCCGTACCCTTCATCGCCGCGCCGGCGATCGCCTGGGCGACCAAGGGCAAGTACTACCTGGCGCGCAAGCCGCGGGCGAATTGGCAGGCGCTGAGCGAAATCCGCTGCACGGTCTGCGACCTCGCATTCGAGCCCGAAGACACCGCCTACTGCCCGGCCTATTCGGGCCCGATCTGCTCGCTGTGCTGCTCTCTCGACGCCCGTTGCAACGATCTGTGCAAGCCCAAGGCACGCCTGCAGGCGCAGGCGTCGGCGGTCGTTGCGGCGCTGCTGCCGGCTTCGTTGACGGCCCATATCAGCCCGTGCATCGTGCAGTATTTCGGCCTGCTCACGGTGTTCATGGCGCTGATCAGCACCGTCCTGCTGCTGGTCAATTTCCAGGTGACCACGGCGGCGCCAGCCTATGCCGATACCGTCGCCCGCTCGCTGTGGGCGGCCTTCTTCATTCTCATGATCATCGCCGGCATTCTTGCCTGGTTCCTGGTGCTGGCGCATGAGAGCCGCCGCGTGGCGCAAGAGGAATCGGCACGCCAGACCACGCTGCTCCTGCGCGAGATCGAGGCCCATAGCCGCACCGACGCGGCGCTGCAGAAGGCCAAGGAAGTGGCCGAGGCCGCCAACCAGGCCAAGAGCCGCTACCTCGTCGGCCTCAGCCACGAACTCAGGACGCCGCTCAACTCGGTCTTCGGCTACACTCAGATCCTGGAACGCGACGCCGCGATTCCGGCCGAGCAGAAGAGCCGCGTCCACATCATAAGGCGGAGCGCCGAGCACCTCTCCGGGCTCATCGACGGGCTTCTCGAAATCTCCAAGATCGAGACCGGCCGCCTGCAGCTGCAGCGCAACGAGATCCATCTCGACGAGTTCCTCACCGACATCGTCGAGATGTTCCGGCCGCAGGCCGAGGCCAAAGGTCTCGCCTTCCACTACATCCGGCCCGATATCATGCCGGAGGTGGTCTCGACCGACGGCAAGCGGCTGCGCCAGATCCTGGTCAACCTGTTCTCCAACGCCATCAAGTTCACCGAGAGCGGCCACGTGTCGCTGACGGTTTCGTTGCGCAGCCAGGTGGCGACGCTGACCATCGAGGATACCGGCGTGGGCATCGCGGCGGAGGACCTGCCCAAGATTTTCGATCCCTTCGAGCGCGGCACCGCCGAGCGCACGCGGCTGGTGCCCGGCACCGGGCTGGGGCTGACCATCGTCAAGATGCTGGTGAGCCTCATGGGCGGCGACGTCACCGTCAGCAGCGAGCCCGGCAAGGGCAGCACCTTCGACATCCGCCTGATGCTGTCCACGGTCGCACGGCGGCGCCCCTCGGCGGCGCCCAGCCGGCGCATCACCGGCTATGCCGGCGTTCGCCGTACGGTGCTGGTGGTCGACGACGATCCCGACCAGCACGATCTCATCCGCCAGATCCTGGAACCGCTCGGCTTCACCGTCCTGGCCACCGGCAACGGCGCCGAATGCATGGCGCTCACCGCCGATCTCAAGCCGGACCTGTTCATCCTCGACATCTCCATGCCCGGCATCAACGGCTGGGACCTGGCCAAGGTGCTGCGCCAAAAGGACCAGAGCGGCGCCATCCTCATGCTCTCGGCCAATGTCGGCGAGACCCAGCCGACGCCTTCCGAAGAGGAC
Organism: uncultured Alphaproteobacteria bacterium; assembly: GCA_963750065.1. Lineage (GTDB taxonomy): Bacteria > Pseudomonadota > Alphaproteobacteria > Rhizobiales > Kaistiaceae > CAVSRC01. The sequence continues at coordinate 173,058 of CAVVPK010000012.1, read as the reverse complement.
GCCCACGACGCGGTAATGGTGAAGCCGTTCGAGGTGCAGCACCTGCTCGACCGCATCGCCGATCTCACCGGCATCGACTGGCAGGAGGAGGCACCGCCAGCCAAGGCCGACGGCGCATCGCCGGCGGCCCTCACCTCGCCCGGCCCGGAGCATGTCGCCGAACTCAAACGCCTCGGCCGCATCGGCTATGTGCGCGGCATCGAAGGCAAGCTCGACCAGCTCGATGGCGACGCGGCCAACCGTGCCTTCGTTGGCGAAATGCGCCGGCATGTGCGCGCCTTCGACTTCCGCCGCTACATGGAACGCCTTGAGGAGATCGGCGATGAATGAGCCGGTCAAGGCGCGCGACATCGTGCTGGTGGTCGACGATTCGCCGGAGACGCTGGGCTTCCTCACCGATGCGCTGGAGAAGGTCGGCGCCACGGTTCTGGTCGCCACCGAGGGCGCGCAGGCGCTCGCCATCGCCGAGCGCATCACGCCGGACGTGGTGCTCATGGATGCGGTGATGCCGGGCATGGACGGTTTCGAGACGACGCGGCGCATGAAGCGCAACGCCGCGCTTGCCCACGTCCCCGTTATCTTCATGACCGGCCTCTCCGAGACCGAGAACATCGTCGAGGGGCTGGAATTCGGGCGGCGTCGACTACGTCACCAAGCCGATCGTGCTCGACGTGCTGTTCGCCCGCATCCGCGTTCATCTGGCCAATGCGCGCACGACGCAGAGCGCCCGTCATGCCCTCGACACCGCCGGGCGGACGCTGCTTGCCACTGACCGCGACGGCGAGATCCTGTGGTGCACGCCGCAGGCGGTGAAGCTGATCGAGGAGGTCCTGCCCGGCTGGGACGGCGCCGCGCTGCCCGAGCCGCTGCGCTCATGGCTGCGTGGCGTCGCCAAGGCGCAGGGCACCGTGCCGGCGCCACCGACAATCGCCATCGACGCGGCGCGACGACTGATCTTCTCGCTCTTGAGCGCCACCAGCGAGAGCGAGATCCTGTTCCGCATCTCCATCGACGGCACCGACGCCCAGGCGGCGGTCCTGCGCCGGCAATACTCGGTCACCGGCCGCGAGGCGGAGGTACTTCTGTGGGTAGCGCAGGGCAAGTCCAACCGCGATATCGCCGAGATCCTGGGGCTCTCCCCACGCACGGTGAACAAGCACCTGGAAACGATCTACCAGAAGCTTGGCGTCGAGAACCGCGCCTCGGCCGCCATCGCCGCGGTCAAGGCGCTGGACGAACACTGAGGCGGCCCCCCTACTCCACCCTCACCGTCACCCGGTCGGACTTGCCGTCGCGGTCGACGACCGACAGCGTGACGAAGCCGGGGCCGTCCGGCTTCCAGGTCTCGGAGCGGGCAAACGGCGTCTGCGCGATCGGCGAGCCATTGACGAACCAGGTGAAGGGCGGCGCGCCGTTCCTGACCTTGATCACCAGCGGCACGGGATCGCCCTCGGCGATGCCGAGATCGACCGCGACGCCGTCCAGCGGATAGGCGATCTCGGGATCGTTCTGCTTCTGCTCGAAGGTCGCCTGGCCGGGATCGCGGAAGAAGCGCAGCGGGGCGGGCAGCGCCGCGGTGGACGACACGGTGAGCACGCCGGGCGGTGCCCGCCTCAGCGGCGCCCGCTTCGGTCCGATGCGGTCGAAGGCCTCGAAGAGGATCGGTGCGGCGCTGACGAAGCCCGACAGGCCCGGCACCGGCGTGCCGTCCGGCCGGCCGACCCAGACGCCGACCACATGGGCGCCGTCGAAGCCCACCGCCCAGGCGTCGCGATAGCCATAGGAGGTGCCGGTCTTATAGGCGATGCGGCCAGGCGAACCGTTGAGCGGCGGCGGCACGCCTTCGAGGATGTCGGAGACGTACCAGGCGGCGGTGGGCGAAAGCACCGGTGCGCCGGAGAGCGCGGCTGCCTCCTCGCCGATGCCGTCGGTGAGCGCCACCGCTGTGCCGCCGCGGGCGATCGCGGCATAGAGCGAGACGAGATCGCGGAGCGTCACGCCGACGCCGCCGAGGCCGATGGCAAGCCCCGGCGCGGAACTGTCGGGCAGTTCGGCAGTAACCGCAGCGCGCTTCAGCCGCGCCACCAGCCGCGCCGGGCCGACGGCATTCAGCGCCACGATGGCCGGCACATTCAGGGATTGCTGCAACGCCTCGCGCACGGTCACCGTGCCGCGATGGAAGCCGTCGAAGTTCGACGGCGTATAGCCGTGGAAGCCGGTCGGCCGGTCCTCGATCAGCGTCTCAGGCAGCGCGAGCCCCTGCTCGAAGGCAAGACCGTAGATCAGCGGCTTCAGGGTCGAGCCCGGCGAGCGGATGGCACGGGTCATGTCGACATGGCCGCCGCGCTGATCGTCGAACAGGCCGGCCGAGCCGACCGAGGCTAGGATGTCGCCGCTCCGCTCGTCGGCGACGAGGATGGCGATGGAGAGCTTGGGTCCGAGGCCGATGACACGGTCGGCGGCGAGCTGCTCCAGCGAGGCCTGCAGGTCGCGCTCGATGGTGAGGCGATGCACGGGCTCCCCGGGCTCGGCCGCCACCGCCTGCAGGGCAAGATGTGGGGCGAGCAGCGGGAAAGGCTTGCGTGCACTCGGCACACGCTCGCCGAGCGCGGCCTCGGCCGCCTGCCTGTCGATGACGCCCTCCGCCACCAGCCGGCCCAGTACGCGGTTGCGCGCGGCTCGCGCCGCAGCGACGTCGCGGTCCGGCCGGCGCGCCTCGGGCGATTGCGGGAGCGCCACCAGCAGCGCGGCCTCGGCCGTGGTCAGGCGCTTCGGCTCCTTGCCGAAATAGGCGAGTGCGGCGGCGCGCACGCCTTCGATGTTGCCGCCATAAGGCGCGAGCATGAGATAGAAATCGAGAATCTGGTCCTTGCTGAAGTGCGCCTCCAGCTTCTCGGCCAATGCGATCTGACTGAGCTTGCCGAGAATCGAACGCGTGCTGTCGCCGTCGATCAGGCGCGCCACCTGCATGGTCAGTGTCGAACCGCCGGAGACGATGTGGCCGCCGGCAAGCACGAACTGACCGGCGGCGCGCACCAGCGCGAGCAAGTCGACGCCACCGTGCTGATAGAAGTGCTGATCCTCGTAGCCGATGAGCATTTTCAAGAATTTCGGATCGACATCGGCCTTGGTGACTGGCAGGCGCCAGCGCCCGTCGGCGATGGTGAAGGGGCGGAGCAGCTTGCCGTCGCGATCGACGACGATGGTCGAGGTGGCGATCGCCTTGGGGTCGGGCAGCGGCGGCAGTGCGGCTTCGATGTTGTTCCAGACGATCGTGCCGGCGATGGTGAGCGTGGCGGCCACGACGAAAATCGCGGTAGCGGCGATGACGGCATATCGTCGGTGCCGGCTCCCCCTCACCCTGTCCCTCTCCCCAGTGGGGCGAGGGGACGATGGGGCGATGTCACTGTCCGATGTCGTGCGTTCCCCGGACCGCGAACCTGCATGTGAAGCTCCGGGCGCGCCGCTTGCGTCCCCTCTCCCCGGCGGGGAGAGGGACAGGGTGAGGGCGCTCTCGGATGCTACGCGGCGATATGGCTCCGCCGACGAATTCGCTGACGCGAAATCGGGCGTCGCTCTCTCCCCCGCAAGGGGGGAGAGAGAGTCCGTGGCATGCGCTTCGTCCGTCATCGCTCGCCGGCCTACCGCGTCGGGCCGACCACCTCGACCGTGGCGGTGGCGGTGCGGGCGCTGAACTCGGGACGGTACATGTCCTCCACCGTCGCCGCCGGATAGGTGAACGTGCCCGGCGAAACGGCGCGCACCGAATAGGCGACGGTCATCTGCGTCGGGCCGCCGTCCTGGCGGTCGATGGCCGCGACGAAGCGGTCGGTCAGCGCCTCGGTGTGGTCGGCCGTGTCGGTCTTGAGCCAGTCGAGGCTCGCCGTGCTGCCGGAGGCCGAGATGTCGGGATTCTCGATCTCGAATCCGGCGGGGATCGGATCGACGATCAGCAGGCGGCCGCCGGCATCGTGCTCGGCGGTGACCGTGAGCGCCACGACGAAGCGGTCGTTCTGGCCGACGGTGGCGATGTCGACCGGCTGGCCCTCGGGCGTATAGACGGCGCGCTCTATTGTGTAGCCGTTGCCGCCGGCCGGATCGGGCGTCAGCGGCACGCCGGTGGCGCTGACCACCGCCTCCAGCGGCTCACCGCCGAGATTGGTGATCGAGACCGGCTTGGCCGAAAGCGCCTCGCCGAGGTAGCGGCGGAAAAGCGGTGCGGCGATGGTCTCGCCGTCGATCGAGAAGTCGGTCTTGGCCGAGTCCTTGATGAGCGCAGCGGCGGCGAGCAGCATCCAGGAGTCTTCCTGGGTGCTGGTGTACCTCTTGTTGCGTTCCTCAGCGGCTATGCGCAGCGCCAGGCTGTGCAGGTCGACCGAAGCGATCTCGGTCTCGGCGGCAAGGGTGAGCACCGCGGCGCCATCGCGAAGCGAGGTGCCGTAGTCGTTGCGCCAGCCCTTGTTGGCATTCTCCTTGTCGAGGTCGGCCATGGCCGATGCGAAGGCTCGGCTCGCCCGCACCCGGTCGCCATAGAGCGCCATCGCCGCACCGAGCTGGGCCTTGGCCAGTGGCGTGGAGAAGGCGTCGAGCTTGGAGTCGGTGTAGTAGCGCAGGTCGCCGATGGCCGCGCGGCCGGCGCGCGCCAGCACATAGAGCGCATAGGCGATGCCCTCGCCGCCCTTCTCGAAGTCGTTGGCATAGGCGATGCCGTTGGCCAGGTTGTCGAGGGCGATGGTGCGCGCCACGTCGGGCACGTCGTAGCCCTTCTCCGCCGCCCGGGTGAGGAAGTCGGTGACATAGGCATCGAGCCACAGGTCGCCACCGGCATCGTACGGGCCCCACAGGCCAAAGGCGCCCGAAGCCGCCTGGTCGGCAAGCACGCCGCGGATCGCCTTTTGCACGCGCTCCCTGATCTTCGTATCGGCGGCGATGCCGACCGAAGCAGCGACGTCGTCGAGATAGACCAGCGGCATGGCGCGACTGGTGAGCTGCTCGACGCAGCCATAGGGATAGCGGTCGAGCGCGGCGAGGATGCCGGCCACGTCGAGTGGCCCGGCGCCGCCGAGCGACACCGCCACCGAGGCCGTGCCGGGCACGAACCCGGAGGTCAGCGCATCGTCGAGGGTCAGCGTGCCGCCGGCCGCCAGCGCGATGACATCGCGGCGGGTAACCGGCGACCCGGGCGGGCGGACTCCGAGCATGAGGCTGCTCGGCCAGTCCTCGCCGGAGGGCGCCTTCAGGTCGACCGAGACGTCGAAATCGCCGATGGCCTTGGCGTCGATGGGGATCACGTAGGAGACGCGCTGCTTTTCGGCCAGCGTCACCGTCCGCTCCGCATCCGCCGCCGGGAAGTCGATGCCCTCGCCGGTCGCGATCGACAGATGATAGTCACCCGCCGCACCGGAGACGTTGTTGATCTCGACCAGCAGGCGCGAGGTGTCGCCCTTGGCCAGGAAGCGCGGGATCGACGCCGTCACCACGACCGGATCGCGGACGAAGACGTCCTTGCTCGCATGACCGACGCCGTCCTTCGACCACGCCATGGCCATGACGCGGACGGTGCCGTTGAAATCCGGCACGTCGAAGGTCACCGAAGCCTTACCGGCGTCATCGACCTTGAGGATGCCGGAATAGAAGGCGAGCAGCTTCTGGGTCGGCGGTGGCGCCTTGAGGCGCGTCATGCCGCCGTCGCCGCCGGAGCGCACGACGCCGGGAACGCCCTGCGTGCGGTCGATCAGGAGGCCGTAGATGTCGCGGATCTCCATGCCGAGCTTGCGCTGGCCGAAATACCAGTCGTCCGGTGCCGGCGCCTTGAAGCTGGTGAGGTTCAAGATGCCGACATCGACCGCGGCGACGGTGACATAGGCTTCCTCGCCCGGCTTGAGATTACCAATCGAAACCGGAATCGTCATCGGCCCACGCGGGCGCATTTCCTCCGGCAGGTCGAGGGCGACGTGCAAGTCGCGGTCGCCGGGATCGACCTTGGCCCAGGTGAGACCGAGGGCGCGTGCCGGCATGCGCTTGGCAGCGATGTCCATCGGCCGATAGAGGGTCGCGGTGACATAGGCGCCGGGGCCCCACTTGTCGGTGACGGTCAGATCGACGGTGGTGCCGCCTTCGGGCACCTCGACCGCCTTCATCTCGATCAACCGGTCGTCGATGACGCTGATGAGCGCGACGCCGGGGAAGCGCGGATCGAGGCGCAGCTTGGCCGTGTCGCCGATGCGGTAGGCGGGCTTGTCGAGCGCCACCTTGAGCGTGTCGGGCGTGTCGGAGGAGGAGACCGCACGATACCAGCCGGCATAGAATTCGACGCTGGTCGCGGCCGGATTGTCGCCGTCGTCTTCTATCGTGAGGCGGTACTGACCCCAGTCGGTCGGCGCCTCGATCGACGCCGGCTGGTCGGCGGTGAAATCGACCGTACCGCCGGCAACGCGCGAGGCGTTGGTGATCAGTTCATAGGTCCAGCGGCTGTCGGTGCGGTACCACTGATAATTGCTCTCGATGCGCTCCAGCTTCCAGGTGACGCCGGTCTTGGCCATGCGCGTGCCGTCCGGGGCGACCATGATCGCCTGGAAGCGGGCATTGGCGCCCTGATCGAGATCGCCGGAAAACAGCGGCTTCAGGCCGATCATCGGCGCTGTCGGTTTGATCGGACGGGTGAGCGTGCGCTCGACCGCGCGGCCATTGGTGTCGGCGACGCGGATCACCAGATTGGCCTGCAGCGGATGGGTGGTGACCGGCAGATCGGGCAGGGAAACGTCGAAGCTCGCCTTGCCGTCCTTGTCGGTTGCCGCGTCGATCTCGAGCGGCTGGCGCGAGGGCTCGACCGTGTCGTCCTTCAGCCCGAAGGTGTAGCCGGGGAAGGCGGCGAGGCTGTTCACCGCCTTGACGTCGAGGTCGCCCGCGATCGGGAGGTCCGGCGCCGGTGCGCCGTAGAGATAGCGCGCCGACAGGTCGATGGCGACCGGCGCATTGGCGTCAAGCGCCTTGGCGGCACTGTCGAGTTCGATTGCCAGCCGCTCCGGTTCGAAGTCCTCGACCAGGACCGAGGTTTCGGCAACGGCCGAACCCTTGGGATCGGCATAGAGCTTCGCCGTCCACGAGCCGCGCATGGCGTCGGCGGCAAGCGCAACGTCTTCCGAATAGCCGCCGAGGCCGCCGTCGCGGAGCGTCTTGCGCAGGAACTCGACGCCGTCCGGCCGCTCGACCACCAGGGTCATCGGCAAATCGGTAACGGCATTGGCGCGCGGATCGCGCACCAGCGCGGTCAGATGAACGGTCTCGCCCGGTCGATAGATGCCGCGCTCCGGGGTCAGGAAGGCATCGAGCGCTTGCGGTGCCGGCCGTCCGGCAACACCGCGGTCCGTGAGGTCGAAGGCGGCGCGGGTGAGATCGAGGAAGGCATAGTCGCTGTCGGTCTGGGCAACGACCAATTGCGGGGCCATGCCGCCGGTGCCGCGTGCCAGGCCGGGATCGAAATGGGCGTAGCCGGCATCGTCGGTGACCGTTGCCCCAAGGATCTCGTTGTTGACCGCGATCAGCTGCAGCTTGACGCCGGCCACCGGCTTGGCGGTCGAAAGCGAGCGCACGATAGCGTGGACGCCGTCATGGCCGGAAAGCGCGGTAAGGCCAAGATCGGAGACGATGAACCACTGGGTGGCGAGCGGCCCCCATTCGTTCTGGTTGCCGGTCGCCGGCGCCGCGGTGATGACATAGGCGCCGGGCTTCATCTCAGGCACCGCATCGGCGACCGGAACCGCCGTGATCATGGTCTGGTTCAGCTTCGAGGCGATGTCGATCGTGCCGTGCCAGACTTCCTCGCCGGTCTCGTCGGCGATCTGCTGGGCCGAATAGCTGGCAAGGCCGCTGAGGAAACGGCCGTCGCGCACGGCGGCGGCAATGCCGCGGTCGCCGATCCTGTAGATGGTCGCCTTGGCCTTGTCGGTGTTGACCGAGCTCAACGGAATCGAGGCGCCGGGGCCGGCGGGCAGAACATAGGCGTTGCCGGCAAAGCCGACCCAGGGGGCGCGGTCGCGCACATAGACGCTGAGCTCGACCGGGCTGGCCAGCGTCTCGCCGTCGGCGGCCGGCAGGCCGGCGCGCACACGCACGACGTAGCGGCTGCCGTGCTTGACGCCGTTGATGCAGATCTGGCTCGCCTGCGGCTCGACGGCAAGCCCGTCGCCGCCTTCGACCGTGACGAAATCGGCAAGGTCCGGCCGCGACACGGCGAGCTTGTCGGAAAAGACGACGCAGATCTGTGGGGTCGCGCTGTCCGCCTGGACCTCGTGCGAGACGATGCGGAAACCGTGCTCGGCGGTGAGCTTGTCATAGGCGGCGCGCACGCTTCTGACTTCGGCGAGAGCCAGGCTGGCGCGATAGGCGCGGATCGCCGGTTTCCATTCCTCGCGCTTGGCCAGGCCGCTGCCGGCAAGCGCCAGCGCCACGGCGCGCACGGCGGAGGTATCGGCGCGCAGATAGCCGTCGATGGCCGCGGCGCTGGCGTCGCTCGCCGCCTGCTGGCGCTCGCTATAGCCTTTGGGGGCGCGGGCGAGATTGGCACGGGAGAAGTCGAGCCAGGCGGCTGCTTCGTCACCGGCGATGGCAAGTGCCTGGCCGAAGGCGACCGCGGCCTCGTCGTATCTGCCGGCACTCATGGCGGCGGCACCTGCGGTCCTGAGGGCGCCGTAGCTGACGCCGGCAGTGGAGAAGCGGTCCTTGAGTGCGCCGACGAGCGTGCGCGCCTCATCGATGAAGCCTGCCGGCAGGAAGTTCAGTTCGGCCAGCCGCTGGCGCTCCAGCGACGGCGACAGCGCGACGGCATCGACGACGCGGCCGGCGATCGCATCCGGCGTGGCGGCAAGCGCACCGAAATCGGACTTGAGGAAGCACCACTTCGCCTTGGTGTTGAAGGTGAAGGCGCGGCAGGCGTTATCGCCAAGACAGGCGGCCTGGCAGGCCGCCTGATCGACATCCTTCACGGTCTTCATGTCGAAGCCGGCATAATCGGCGTTCGGCGTGACGATGACCCGCTTGCCGGCGGCCAGCGCCGGTGAACCGGCGAAATAAAGAGCAGCGGGAAGAAGAAGCAGGAGAGTGAAAAGGGCTGCGAACAGCCGACGAAATGCGTCGCGCATCTGAAATCCTCCGCAACGCCCCCGCTCCAGAGAATGGCCGCGATCTTATGGGGGCGTGTCGCCAGCGTAAAGGCGGACAGTCACCTTACCGATATTCTCGCAAAATGCCGCGGTTTGATGACGGAAACGCAGCGGGCGCTGCATAGCAGGTGGCTTGACGACAGGGGAGTGACAGGTGTCACACGCGGCGGGCTTATTGCGCCGCGCGTTTCTCTCCCCGCTCTAGCCCGGATACCAGACCACCCGCGGGTCGTCGGCGCCGCGCCGGTAGTCGTAGGCGGCATCGATCAGGCGGGCGAGGTCGTAATGCGGCTGCCAGTCGAGCCGGTCTTTCGCCTTGGTGTTGTCCATCCAGGTCGAGTGGTACTGGCTCGGGATATCGACCGCGGCGCGCCCGCGCGTGCGCTTCAGATGCTCGGCCACCTCGCCATAGTCCACCGGCCGGTCCATGCAGATGTTGAAAAGCTCTCGGCGGGCGCGCGGATTGTCGAGCGCCGCCAGGATGGCGCTCACCAGATCGTCGACATGGACGAAGTTGCGGCGGAGCGGCCTGCCATCGGCATCGCGCAAGAGCGGCACCGTTCCGTCCCGGGCGTAGCGTTCGGCGTCCGCCTTGGGCACCAGCGTCTTCCAGTCCGGTCCGCCGAAAATGTCGTCGCCGAAGGAGAGCGTATACCTGAAATCGTCCTTCTCCATGATCCACGGCGCGCGCAAGGTGCACCAGTCGATGCCGTACTGGATGCCGACCTGCTCGAGCATCACCTCCTCCAGCACCTTGGAGAGCGCGTAGCAGCCGGGATAGGCGGCGTGCGACGTGGATTCGGTCACTGGCGCTTCGCGGCGATAGAAGAAATGGCCGACGCCGGCGTCGCCGCCGATGAGGATGAACTGCCTGGCCGCCGGGCTCTGGCGGAACGCTTCGAGCAGCCAGAAGAGGCCCTTCACGGTCACGTCCATGACGTCGTCCGGCGTCTCCTTGCAGGTCGCCAGATGGACAACATGGCTGACGCCGGCAATCGCCGCCTCGGCGACGGTGCGCTCGGCAATCGAGCCGCGCACCACCTCGATGCGCTCGCTCTCGTCGATCAGCCGGTTATGGCAGAGCGCCCGCACGCCGGCGCCGGTGAAGCGGGCGTCGCCGAGAAACCGCGCGATGAAGTTGCTGCCAACCTTTCCGGTCGCTCCGGTCACCAGGACAAGCATGAGTCCTCCCCTTCGATGGCGCTGCCATGGGGGTTCTATCATGCTTGGACACCGGCCGCCGCGCGCGTGAACGGAGGGATTGCCAACGCCAATCCCCTCCCTCTCCCGTCATCCTTCGGCGAGGCGCAGCCGAGGCCGGAGGATCGGCTTCCGCAGACAAGGCCCATCGTGCTTGCGGTACGCGATCCTCCGCTTTCGCGGAGTATGAGGAGAGAAGAAACGCCGCGTCCCGGGCGCAGCGCGGTGCGCGAAGAGGCGAGGAGCGAAGCGACAGGGACTGAAAGAAAGCGTGCCGCGCTGCAGACCCGGGATCTACGCCCCGGATTGGCCCCGGATCGGCAGTGCACCGCTGCGCGCTGCACTGCCGATCCGGGGAGCCTGCCCCCCTATCCCGGCCCTTGCGCCCAGGGGCCGTGGAAGCCCTTGCCGTCCTTGTCGGTGCGCTCGAAGCCGTGGGCGCCGAAGAAGTCGCGCTGGCCCTGCAGCAGGTTGGCGGTGGTGCGCCCCGTTCGGACCGTGTCGAAATAGGCGAGCGCGTTGGAGAGCGCCGGCATGGGGATGCCCTTCGATACGCCCGTCGCAACGACGTGGCGCAGGTGGCCATGCCCCTGCTTCAGCCAGCCGGCGAAGGGCTCGACCATCATCAGATTGGCGATGTCGCCACCGGTCGAGAAGGCGCGCGCGATATCGTCGAGGAAGACCGAGCGGATGATGCAGCCGGCGCGCCAGATCTTGGCGATGGTTCCCATCGGCAGGTTCCAGTTCCACAGATCGGAGGCAGCCTGAAGCACGACGAAGCCCTGGGCGTAAGCCGCGATCTTGCCGGCCAGCAGCGCCTGCTCGAGCGCGTCGAGGACCTGCTGGCGGTCGCCTGCCCCGGCGCCGAGCTTCGTATCGGCCTTGCCGAAGAGCTTTTCGCCGGCCAGGCGGAAATCGCGCTGGGCGGAAAGCCCGCGCGCGGCCACCGCCGCTTCGATCACGGTCGCCGGCACACCGAGGTCCTCAGCCTCCATGGCCGACCAGCGGCCGGTGCCCTTCTGGCCGGCGGTGTCGAGGATGATCTCGACCATCGGCCTGCCGGTCTCCGGGTCCTTGGCTTCGAGCACTTCGCCCGTGATCTCGATGAGATAGGATTTCAGCCGCCCCTGGTTCCACTTGCCGAAGACGTCGGCCATCTCGGCCGGGCTCATGCCGAGCCCGTCGCGCATGACGCCGTAGACCTCGGCGATCATCTGCATGTCGGCGTATTCGATGCCGTTGTGGATGGTCTTGACGAAGTGGCCAGCGCCGTCCGGTCCCATGCGCGCGGCGCAGGGCTCGCCGTCGAACTTGGCGGAAATGTCGAGGAGGATCTTCTCGACCCGCTGCCACGCCTGCTCGGTGCCGCCGATCATGATCGAGGGACCGTGGCGGGCGCCGACCTCGCCGCCGGAGACGCCGATGCCGAGGAAGTCGAAGCCCTTGGCGGTGAGTTCCTTCACCCGCCGCTGGGTGTCGCGGAAATTGGCGTTGCCGGCGTCGATCAGCATGTCGCCCTTGGAAAGGACCTTGCCGATCTTCTCCGCCTCCTGGTCCACCGGCGGCCCGGCCTGCACCATGATGATCACCGGGCGCGGCGGCGTGATCGCAGCGGCCAGCTCCTCGACCGTCTTGCAGGGCACCAGCCGCTCGGCGAGCGGCCCGGCATTGGCCATGAAGGTGTCGATCTTCGAGGTCGTGCGGTTGTGAACGGCGACGGTGTAGCCCTTCTCGGCCATGTTGAGGGCGAGGTTGGAGCCCATCACTCCCAGACCGACGAGACCGATATCCGCCATGGCGCTATCCTTTTTTTCTGTGAACCAAGTGTTTTAGGCCGGCGGCATGCAATTCAGGCTGGGCGTCGGCGGGCGAGACACTATGAAAGATAGGGCCGCCGGTCCATGCTTACAGGCGGCATTTTGGCCTTTTCGGGCGCCGGGGCGGCTAGAGACCGAGGTCGTGCTCGCCGCGCGCCAGGATCACCGGCACGATCAGATCCTCCTCGTCGTCGAGGTGGCGGCCGAGCAGACGCAGAAGCCGGTCGCTGGCTTGCGCATAGGCATCGCCGGCGAAGCGCAGCCGGTCGGCATCGTCGGGGGCAGCGCCGAGGAATCCGTTTGCCGTCTCGACCAGCCCGTCCATCGCCGCGTGGATGACGGCGTGGTCGCTCTCGAGAATCGCGAAGCCGCGCTTCAGCCGGCCTTCGGCCGCCACGAAGAGCGGAAAATACTGGTGGTCCTCGATCTGGTGATGGCCGTTCAAGTGCGACAGGAACATGTCGAGCCGCGGAGCGAACCAGGTGCGGAAATGGGCCGGCGTCACCCGACCCTCGCGGAGCTCGGCGGTCGCCGCATCGAGCTTGCCGGCAAAACCGCGGAAGCCGTCATGAATGTCGAGCCAGAACTTCGTCACCGCACCGATCTCGTGGCGCGGCGGCCAGGTGGCGCGCGGGAAACGATCGAGGAAAAGGCGCAGTTCGTCCGGCCAGCCGGTGCGGGTCTCGAGGTCGAGGGGGGCGGGATCGTCGGACATTGCCAAGGATATGACGTAGCCCGGCGGATTTGTCAGGCAGGCACTTTGCGGTAACCAGCTGCGGCGTCCGGCTTGCTCACGGCCCCGGGGCCCGTGCCCCGATCAGACGCCGAGATAGCGGTGCAGAACCTCCGGCCGGGTCCGCAACTCGGCCTTGGGCATGGTCTCGACGATATGGCCGTTGTTGATGATGTAGACCCGATGGGCGAGGCTGAGCGCTGCCGAGATGTTCTGCTCCACCACCACGATGGTCTGGCCGTCGTCGGCGAGCTTGCGGCAGGTTTCAAGCAGGTCGCGCACGATGATCGGCGCCAGACCCTCGAACGGCTCGTCGAGCAGCAGGATCTTGGGGTCGCGCATCAGGGCGCGCGCGATCGCCAGCATCTGCTGCTCGCCGCCGGAGAGCTTGGTCGCCCCGTGGCGGCGGCGTTCGGCGAGCCGGGGAAACTCTCGTAGACGCGTTCCAGCGGCCACCGGTTCGGCGCCGTCAGACCGGCGAGGATCAGGTTCTCCTCGACGCTGAGCGTGCCGAAGATGGCCCGGTTCTCCGGCACCAGCTGCATACCGGCCTGGGCGATGACGTGGCTCTTGCGGCCGGCGATCTCGACGCCGTCGAAGACGATCGAGCCGCGGCGCGGCGTCACCACGCCCATCAGGCTCTTCAGTGTGGTGGTCTTGCCGGCCCCGTTGCGGCCGAGCAGCGCGACCACCTCGCCGCTGTCGACGTGCATGGAGACGTCGAACAGGATGTGCGAGTCGCCGTAGTAGCTATGCAGTCCGTTGACTTCGAGGAGACTCATGGTTCGAGCCCTTCATGGACGCCGCCGAGATAGGCTTCCTGGACCACCGGGTCGGCCTTGATCTGGTCGGGCGTGCCTTCGGTCAGGACCTGGCCTTCCTGCAGCACCGTGATCCGCTCGACCAGCTCGAACAGCGAATCCATGTCGTGGTCGATGACGATCATGGTGCGGCCGCGGGCGATCGACTTGAGCAGCGCGACCGTGTCGACGCGCTCGCTCGGGCTCATGCCGGCGAGCGGCTCGTCGAGCAGCAGCAGGCTCGGCGAGGTGGCGAGCGCCAGACCGATCTCCAGCCGCCGCTTCTCGCCGTAGGCGAGTGCCGAGACCCGCACGTCGGCGCGGTCGCTCAGGTGGATCAGCGCCAGCGTGCGATCGACCTGGTCGGCGAGGCCGGGCACCTTGGCAGGGCTGCGGAACAGGTCGAGCCGGAACTTGCCGCGGATCATGGCGAGGACGGCGATGGTCAGGTTCTCGCGCACGGTCAGGCGGGTGAAGAGCTGGTTGACCTGGTAGCTCTTGGTCAGGCCGAGCTGGCAGACGTCGCTGACGTCCTGGCCGGTGATGTCGCGGCCCTCGAAAATGATCTGGCCGGAGGTCGGCGGGATTTCGCAGGTGAGCATCTTGAAGAAGGTGCTCTTGCCGGCGCCGTTCGGCCCGATAATGCCGCGGATCTCGCCGTGCTCGACCGAGAAGTCGACATCGCGGTTGGCCGACAGGCCGCCATACTGCTTGGTCAGCGCCCTGGTCTCGAGCATCGGGCCCTTGTGGTCGCTGGCGCGCCGCCGCATCGGCATCGGCATGTCGCCAGCGGCCGGTGCGTCGTGGGTGCTGGCCGCCGAGAGGCTCGCCGGCCGCGCTGCCGGCTGCTGTCCCTCCGGCTCGTCGTCGGCCTTGGCGCGATGCGTCATCAGGTTGACGAGGTCGACGGCGCCACCGACCAAGCCGCGGCGCAGGAAGGCGACCAGCAGCACGAAGACGATGCCCAGCACCAGCTTCCAGCTGGCGCCGAGATGCAGCGTGGTCTGCAGGAAGTCGCTGAGGAACAGCCACAGCGTGGCGCCGACCAGCGGCCCGAACAGCGTGCCGATGCCGCCGATCGCGGCCTGCATGACGAGCTGGCCGGAGGTGGCGAAGGTGAATGCGTCGGGCGGCATGAAGCCCTGCATCAGGCCGAGCAGCCCGCCGGCGAAGCCGGCAAAGGCCGCCGCGACGACGAAGGCGGTCAGCTTGTAGCTGTGGATGTTGTGGCCGAGTGCGGCGGCGCGCAGCGGGTTGTCGCGGATGGCGCTGAGGATGATGCCGACCGGTGAGCGCACGATCCTGAGCGCGATCACGATGCCGAGGAAGAACCAGAACGCGATATAGCCGTAGAGCCCCCAGTCGCTGTTGAACTGCAGCGTGGTGAAGCCGATGAAGAGCGACGGCGTCGGCACGCCGGGTATGCCGTTCTCGCCGCCGGTGAAGGCGGAGAGCGGATTGAACTCGACGAAGTAGAACACCTCGGCGATCGCCACCGTGATCATGGCGAAGTAGATGCCGGTGCGGCGGAGCGCGATCAGCCCGACGAGGTAGCCGACGATCGCCGCGCCGATCATGCCGATGAACACGGCGAGCGTCACGTAGGGGAAGCCGCTGACGGCCAGCAGGTAGGCGGCGATCATGCCGCCGGTGCCGAACAGCGCCGACTGGCCGAAGGAGAGCAGGCCGGTGAATCCGAACAGGATGTCGAAGCCGATGCCGAACAGGCCCCAGATCAGGATGCGGTCGATGGTCGTCGGCGCAAACCCGAT
This sequence comes from uncultured Alphaproteobacteria bacterium, assembly GCA_963750065.1. GTDB lineage: Bacteria > Pseudomonadota > Alphaproteobacteria > Rhizobiales > Kaistiaceae > CAVSRC01. Next base: position 157,575 of record CAVVPK010000012.1, on the reverse strand, counting down.
ATAGGGCAGCACGAAGGGTGCCGCGATCAGACCGGCGGCCGTGAACGCCTCGATGACGAAGGGACGTTGATTGCGCATCACGGACCTGCGCTCATTCGCGTCCGGCCGTGCCGAGCAGGCCGTAGGGGCGCAGCACCAGCACCAGGGCCATGGCCGCGAACAGCATGACGTAGGCGTAGCCGGGATTGAACATCGAGGTGATGCTGATGATCTCGCCGGCGATCAGGCCGCCGAGCACGGCTCCGGGGAACGATCCGACGCCGCCGATGACGACGACGACGAAGGTCTGCACCAGGATCGCCTCGCCGACGTCCGGCGCCACCGAAACCACCGGGGCGTTGACGATGCCGGCGAAGCCGGCCGCCATGGCGCCGATGCCGAAGACCAGTGAAAACACCTTGTAGACATCGATGCCGAGCGTGCCGACGGTCACGGAATCCTCGATTCCGGCGCGCACGATCAGGCCGATGCGCGTGCGGTAGAGCACGACGTAGAGCGCCACCAGCGCCACCGCCACGATGCCGAGGAGCGCCAGGCGGTAGGTCGGGTAGAACATGAAGCCGAGATTGTAGATGCCGACGAACGGCCACGGCGGCGGCACCGATTTCGACAGGCTGCCGAAGAAGAAGCGCACCGCCTCGACGAAGACGATGCCGAGGCCGAAGGTGACCAGCAGCTGGTCCTCGTGCGGCCGGTTGTAGAAGTGGCGGATGATCAGCCGCTCGGTCACCACGCCGACCAGCATGCCGAACAGGGAGCCGGCGATGATGGCGACGATGAAGGAGCCGGTGAGCGAATAGGCGTACCAGCCGGCGTAGCCGCCGAGCATGAACATGGCGCCGTGCGCCAGGTTGAGGACACCGAGCGTGCCGTAAATGATCGTCAGGCCGGACGAAATCAGCGCCAGCAGCGCGCCGAGGACCAGCCCGTTGAAGCATTGCGATATGAAGTTCGCCCAATTGAGCACTGTGTCGTCCGCTTGCCCCTGGTGTAGCTGTCGCCCCCGTTGCCCGGCTTTGTAACGATCCCCACGCTCCCGCCAGCAGGCGAGAGCGTGGGGTCGGGTTTGGCCCGGCTACAGGAATATATCATGCCCGCTCCGCTGCGCTCAGCGAAGAGGGCATGCATGCCTCAGGTGTAATCGCCCAGCTTGCAGCCGAACGCGTCGGGCTTCTGCATGAGCTGCTCGCCCGGCACCACCTCGAGGACCTCCCAGAAATCCTGGTCGTTCTTCATGTCGCCGGGCTTCTTGCCGCGGACGATGACGACCGGACGGACCAGCTGATGATCCTCGGGACGGAAGTGGACGTCGCCGACCATGGACGGGAAGGTCTCGCCCTTCTCGTACTCCTTGATCACGTCCGGCGGATAGAAGGTGCCGGCGCCAGAGACCATGCGCGCCCAGGCGGCAAACTGCATGTAGGCGTTCTCGGCGCCCCACTCGGGATAGTAGCCGAACTTCTTGTTGAATTCCGCGACGAACATCTTGGCCAGCGGGTACTTGTCCTCCAGCGTCCACCAGAAGTCGGTCGCCGCCAGCACGCCCTGGGTCAGTTCGGCCGTGGTTTCCTTGGCCAGGAACGGGATCTGGTACGGGATGACCAGCGTCATCGGCTGCGGGATCAGGCCGAACTGCTTGGCCTGCTGGGTCGACAGCACCGCGTCACGGCCCCAGTTCACGTTGATGATGAACTCGGCGCCCGAATTGGCGATGTTGGTCAGGTACTGGCTGAAGTCCTGGGTGCCCAGCGGCGACACCTGGTTGGTCACCATCGTCCAGCCGCCGTTCTGGGTCAGATAGTCGTTCACCGACTTCGTCACCGTATGCCCGTAGGTGTAGTCGGGCGTCATGAACGCGGCCTTGCGGTTCTTGCCGTACTGCTTGAGCAGCTGCGGGCCGATGGCGTTGGCCGCCGTCTCGCCGTAGAAGCACTGGCGGAAGCCGTAACGGGCGCAGTCCTTGCCGGTGGTGTCGTTGGAACCGGAGATGCCGACGAGATAAAGGATGTGCTCGCGCTGGGCGAACTTGTTCAGCGCAACGGCGACCGCCGAAGAGGTCGCACCGAACATGGCGACGACCTTGTCGTCGGCGATGAACTTCTGCTGTTCCTGAACCGCGTTGTCGGGCTTGGCGCCGGAGTCGGCGACCACCAGCTTCACTTCCTTGCCGAGCAGGCCCTTGCTGACCTTGGGGGCGATCTGCTTGATCAGGTCGTGGCCCTGGTTGATGTGCTCGATGGCGAGCTGAACGCCCTTGAGCTCGTCTTCACCCTGCACGGCGTAGGCGCCGGTGCGCGGCACAGTCGCGCCGATGGTGACGGAAGAGCCGGACGAGCCGTCGGGCCACGTTCCGATTGCGGGCTGGTCGGCGGCCCAGGCGCCGCTCACGAACTGCAGCGGCCCGACGCCGCCAATGCTGAGAGCACCAAGGCCTGCGGTGGTGGCGAGCGATCCCTTCAGGATGGCGCGTCGCGAATACGGCTGTGTCAGCCGCGACTTGCGGTCTGTCATTATGGATCCTCCGGTCGTTTCCGTTTCGGTTGGGGCCGAGGAGCGAACCTCGGGAGTCTTCTGTCCTTCCCCACGCGCAACCTAGCAGCGATTGTCAAGCGATCAATAACTGATTGATTTTATTGTTGTTATTTGTCAACTTGTTGCATTGCCAACCGTAAGATTGTAAAGATATTACAAGGGTGGAGGCGCTGCCCATGGCCCGGGCTCCTGTCGGACACAGAATTCGCAAGCGACGCCAGGAGCTTGGCAAGTCGCAGCAGGGGCTGGCCAGCCAGGTCGGCATATCGGCGAGCTATCTCAACCTCATCGAGCACAACAAGCGGCCGATCGGCGGCGCGCTGCTGCACCGCATCGCCGACGCCGTCGGCCTCGACAGCCGCTCGCTGGCCGGCACCGAGGAGGCGCGCCTCATCGCCGAACTGGGAGAGGTCGCCGCCGACGCCGGCGTCATCGGCGTCGACCTCAACGCCGCCGACGCGGCCGAGCTTGTGGCCCATGCGCCACGGGCGGCGCGCGCCATCCTCGGTCTCTACCGCGCCTATCGCGAAGCCCGCCTGCGCTCCGACCTTCTCGGCGAGCGCCTCGGCGAGGACACCTTCCTGTTCGAGGTCAGCAACCAGATCCTGGCGCTGATCACCACCATCCGCTCCTATTCGGAGATCCTGCAGGACTACGGCGACCTGTCGGACGACGAGCGGATCGGCTTCGTCAACACGCTGGTGGCGGAAGCCGAGGAGCTGGCGGCGCGCGCCGGCGACATGTTCGATTTCCTCAGCGGCCGCGGCGCCCGGCGGCCGCGCCCTGCGCCACGCGAGGAGATCGAGGACTTCGTCTCCGACCATGCCAACCACTTTCCGCGCCTGGAGGCAGCGGCCGAGGACACGCTGACGATGCTTCCCGGCGGACAATCGACGCTGGAATCGCTGCGCGACCATCTCGAGGGCGATCTCGGCATCTCCATCCGCTTCGTGCCGGCGGCCGAGGTCACGCCGGCCGGCGAGCGTCTCGACGGGGCGGTCTTCCTGCTGTCGGACGAACTGGCGCGGTCCAGCGTCCGTTTCCGGCTCGCCCGGCTGATCGGCGTGCAGACCTGCGACGCACTGCTCGGCGAACTGGTCGACGGCGCCGGGCTGGCGGCGCCGGGGGCCAGCGTTCGCCTGCAGAAGGCGCTGGCGAGCTACTTCGCCGGCGCCGTGCTGATGCCCTATCGCCCGTTCCGTGCCGCCGCCGACGAACTGCGCTTCGACGTCGTGCGCATCGGGCACCGCTTCGATGCCAGCTTCGAGCAGGTGTGCCACCGGCTGACCACGCTCAGCCGGCCCGGTGCCGAGGGCGTGCCGCTGCATTTCCTGCGCACCGACGTCGCCGGCAACATCTCGAAGCGTTTCTCCGCCTCGGGGCTGCGCCTGCCGCGCTACGGCGGCGCCTGTCCGCGCTGGATCGTCCACCACGCCTTCGCATCGCCAGGGCGGGTCGTCAGCCAGGTCGGCCGGCTGCCGGACGGCGAGACGTTCCTGTGCGTGGCACGCGCCGATGTCGCCGAACCGGGCGGCCGCGACACCGCCGGGCACCATGCGGTGATGATCGGCTGCGCCATCGAGCATGCCCATCGCTTCGTCTATGCCGACGGGCTCGACCTGGCGGCATCGCGCACGATCGTTCCCATTGGCGTCACCTGCCGGCAATGCCCGCGCGAGGACTGCGTCCATCGCGCTTTCGACCGGGTGCCGCTGCCCGGCGGACTGCCATCGGCGCCGGTGACATAAGTTCTGCCGGTCTATATGCTCTCAGCTCGAACGGGCCGGCAGCAACAAGGTGGGGGTGTTGGCACGAATTGACCGGAGGGAGGGGCCGTGGCCCAGTCGGTTCTCGTTGCTGAGGATGAACGCAATCTCGTCGAGGCACTGTCCTTCCTGATGCGACGGGCAGGCTACGAGGTCAGCGTGACCCATGACGGTCCGTCGACGGTCGAACTGACCCGGCGGATCAAGCCCGATCTCGTCCTGCTCGACATCATGCTGCCCGGCTTCGACGGCTTCGAGGTCGTCTCCGCCATCCGCAGCGAGGCCGGCGAAAGGCAGCCGCGCATCATCATGCTGACCGCCAAGGGCCACGAGAAGGACCGCCGCAAGGCGGTGGAGCTGGGCGTCGACGACTATGTCACCAAGCCGTTCTCCAACCGCGACGTGGTCGAACGGGTGCGCGCGCTGCTGGCGCAGGAGGACGCGCCTCGTGAAGCGTGATCCGGCCCTGGTGCGCACCGGCGGGCGGCTGGCGGACCGCGCCTTCGTTCTGCCGGTTGCGGCCTTCTTCCTGCTGACGCCGCCGATCCTCGGCATCTTCAATGCCCCGGTGCTGGTCCTCGGCATACCGCTTCTGCATGTCTACTGCTTCGCGGTGTGGCTCATCGCCATCGCCTGCGGCGGCTGGCTGGCAGGCCGCATGATCGCCGACGGCGACGAGCTGGACAGCGGATCGGAGCCGGCCGAGCGGGGTTGAGGGGTGGCCAGCTCAACCGCCGTCGTCATTGTCGCGCTCGCCTATCTCGGGCTTTTGTTCGCCATCGCCTGGTACGGCGACCGGCGGGCGCAGAGCGGCCGCAGCCTTATCCATTCGCCGCTGGTCTATACGCTGTCGCTCGGCGTCTACTGCACCTCGTGGACCTTCTACGGCGCCGTCGGCACGGCCGCCCGCCGCGGCGTCGAGTTCATCACCATTTACACCGGACCGACCATCGTCTTCCTCGGCTGGTGGTTCCTGCTGCGCAAGATCGCGCGCATCTCCAAATCGCAGCGCATCACCTCGATCGCCGATTTCATCGCCTCGCGCTACGGCAAGAGCGCGCTGCTCGGCGTCCTGGTCACGGTGATCGCGACCGTCGGCGCCATGCCCTACATCGCGTTGCAGCTGAAGGCGGTGTCGACCTCCTTCGCGGTGCTGGTCAACTACACGCTCTACGCCGACATCAACGGCACGCTCACCGGAAAGCCGCCCTCGATCCTCGGCGACGCGGCGTTCCTGACCGCCATCGGCATGGCGATCTTCGCCATCCTGTTCGGCACCCGCCATATCGACGCCAACGAGCACCATGAGGGCATGGTCGCGGCCATCGCCTTCGAATCCTGCGTCAAGTTTCTCGCCTTCCTGGCGGTCGGCGTTTACGTCGTGATCGCCTTCGGCCCGGGCATCGGTTCGGCCGAGGCGAAGCTCAAGCCGGTGCTCGACAATCTGGTCCTGCTGCCGCAAGGCGACGCGGCGCGCTTCATCACCATGACCTTCCTGTCGATGGCGGCGATCATCTGCCTGCCGCGCCAGTTCCACATCACCATCGTCGAGAACGTCAACGAGCGGCATCTGGCGACCGCCGCCTGGCTGTTCCCGCTCTACCTCTTGATGATGAGCCTGTTCGCCCTGCCGATCGCCGCCGCCGGGCTGACGCTGCTGCCGGCGGAAGCCAATCCCGATTTCTACGTGCTCACCGTGCCGATCACGCAAGGACAGCACGCGCTGGCGTTGCTTGCCTTCATCGGCGGCCTGTCATCGGCCACCGCCATGGTGGTGGTGGCGGCGATCGCGCTGTCGACCATGGTGTGCAACGACGTGGTGATGCCGGTGCTGTTGCGCATCCGCTGGCTCAAGCTCGATGCGCGCGGCGACCTCACCCAGCTTCTCCTGTTCATCCGACGGGCGGGCATCTTCGCCATCCTGCTGCTCGGCTACGCCTATTACCGGGTGACCGGCGAATCCGGTCCGCTGGCCCAGATCGGCCTGGTCTCCTTCGCCGTGGTTGCGCAATTCGTGCCGGCCCTGGTCGGCGGGCTGTTCTGGCGCAATGCGACGCGCCCCGGCGCGGCGACCGGACTGGCGCTCGGCTTCCTCACCTGGGGCTATACGATGTTGGTGCCGCTCTTGGCGCGCAGCGGCGTCATGTCGGAGGCGATCCTCGCCGGGCCGTGGCACATCGCGGCGCTGCGGCCCGAGGCGCTGTTCGGCCTCACCGGCTGGGACCCGCTGACCCACGCGCTGTTCTGGAGCATGGCCGCCAATATCGGCGGCTATATCCTGGTATCGCTGTTCTCGCAGCAGAACTTGATCGAGCGCGTCCAGGCGATCGCCTTCGTCGACGTCTTCCGGCGGCCACCGGGCGAGGCGGAAATCTGGCGCCGTTCGGCGGCGCGCGACGAGCTCTACGCGCTTCTGCAGCGCTTCATCGGCCCGGAACGCGCGGCGCGCGCCTTCAGCGACTATGCCGAGAAGCGCGGGGTCGACATCGGCGAGCGGCTGGAAGCCGACGCCCAGCTGATCGCCTTCGTCGAGCGGCTGCTTGCCGGCAGCATCGGCGCGGCCTCGGCCCGCGCCATGGTCGCGGCCATCGCCAAGGGCGAGACGCTCTCCTTCGACGAAATGATGGCGATCCTCGAGGAGACCCAGCAGGTCATCGCCTACAGCCGCCAACTGGAGCAGAAGTCGCGCGAGTTGGAGGTGACGGCGCGCGAGCTGACCCATGCCAACGAGCAGCTCAAGGAACTCGACCGGCTGAAGGACGATTTCCTGTCCACCGTCAGCCACGAGCTGCGCACGCCGCTGACCTCGATCCGCAGCTTCTCCGAGATCCTCAGCGAGCCGGAAGGGCTCGCCCCCGAACAGGCCGAGCGCTACCTCGCCATCATCCAGAGCGAGACGCAGCGGCTCACCCGCCTGCTCGACACCATCCTCGACCTCACCCGGCTGGAACAGGGCCAGGCCGACTGGAGCATGGGCGAGGTCGATCCGGCGCAAGCGCTGGAGGATGCTGCGGCGGCGACCGGCGGGCTGTTCCGCGGCGCCCATGGCGACGTCGAGGTGACCATCGAGCCGGCAGAGCGGCCGGTCCATGCCGACCGCGACCGGCTGATGCAGGTGTTCATCAACCTCTTGTCCAACGCGGCCAAGTTCGCCGACCCGGTCCACGGCCACGTCTGGGTCAGCGGCCACAACGACAGCGGCGGCTATCTGGTCGAGGTGACCGATAACGGCGAAGGCGTGCGCCCGCAGGACCAGCAGATCATCTTCGAGAAATTCGCCAAGGCGCGCGACCGCAATACCGGCCGGCCGTCGGGCAGCGGGCTGGGCCTGACCATATCGCGCCACATCGTCGAGCATCACGGCGGGCGCATCTGGGTGCGCTCGCCGCCGGGCCGGGGCGCCACCTTCTCGGTCTTCCTGCCCGGTGTCGGTGTTCCCCTGCAGGCGCCGGTCATCGCCCCCGACCTCGCCGGAGCGAAATAGACAATGACCGAAACCCCTGCCCTTGCCGGCATCCGCGCCTGCGTCTTCGACGCCTATGGCACGCTGTTCGACATCGCGTCGGCGGTGAACGCGGCCCGCGGCGAGATCGGCCCCGAGGCGGACCGGCTCAACACCCTGTGGCGCGACAAGCAGCTCGCCTACACCTGGCTGCGCGCCGCGCAGGGACGGCACGCCGACTTCTGGCAGGTGACCGGCGATGCGCTCGATTTCGCGCTGGAGACGCTTGCCGTCGACCGGCCCGGCCTCCGCCGGCGCCTGATGGACCTTTATCTCAGCCTCAGGCCCTTTCCCGAGGTGCCCGAGGTTCTCAAGCGGCTGAAGGCAGCGGGCCTCAAGACCGCAATCCTCTCCAACGGCACACCCGACATGCTGGCGGCTTTGGTCTCGGCGGCCAATCTCGGGGACCTGCTCGACGAGGTTCTTTCGGTCGAAGCGGTCGGCGTCTTCAAGCCGGCGCCTCAGGTCTACCAGCTTGCCGTCGATCGGCTCGGCGTGCCGGCCGAGGCCATCTCCTTCCAGTCGTCCAATGGCTGGGATGTCCATGCTGCCGCCGCCTTCGGCATGACGGTCGTGTGGTGCAACCGCACTGGCCAGCGGCGCGAACGGCTGCCGGGCGCCCCGACCGCGGAGGTGAACACGCTGGCCGAGCTGCCGGGACTGCTCGGGATCGCGTGATCGTAACCCGCAGGGCGGAATCGCGGAGCTATTCCGCCACCTTCACTCGCGATGCCCGACGCGCGTTCCTCCTCTCCCGAGGGGAGAGGGCCACGCACCTTATGCCCCCCCGATTTGATCGGGGGGAATTAGGTGCGTGGGGTGAGGGCGTACGGACCGTCGTGAGGCAAGTCCCCCCTCACCCGCTCGGCTCACGCTCGCGACCTCTCCAACCAAAGTCGGATGTTTCCGACTTTGGCACTTATGACTCCAAACACGGGCAAGCCCGTGTTTGGTGGGAGAGGCGGTACGGGGGGCGTTGCGGCGCCCGATTATCCCACCGCTTTGCCGACCGGGGACAACAAACAAGAGACCGAGGAGGGCCGAAGGCCCGACCGGGATCGAACAACGTGGCTGGACCGGGACACAGGAAAAGAAATCTATCCCCCCACCTCTGACCCCATGAGATGATCTGCTCATCCGCTCCCGCAAAGGGGTCCCGTGTCGACCGGAACGTCGTGGGGGGAGCGGAGCGGTGCCCCCGCTCGGGAGAGGCTTCCGACCTTTCCCCCTCGGGGCGTTCCTGGCGGGATCGTCGGTCTTGCGACCGGCTGGCCCTCAGGGCCTGAGCCCCATCGTACCAATTCGGGGTGAAGAGCTCGCCGGGAGACGGGATAAAATCGCCGCGGCGGGCGCTCGGTGAGCGCCTCAGTTTCGCGGAGTAACCGCACGGCATTCGCCGGGCGCCCGCTACCCCCTCGTCGCGAGGGGAGAGGAGCGCCGCAAGAGACCGAGGAGGGCCGCAGGCCCGACCGGGATCGAACAATGCGGCGCGACAGGGAAGCAAGAAATGCTCATAGCTCGGAGCAAACCGCTCGCGAGAACGGGTGGGTGTGTTCGCGACCAAGCCCCAGCCTCGTCATGGCCGGCCTTGTGCCGGCCATCCACGTCTTTCTTCTCGGCAGTTCCGCAAGGCGTGGATCGCCGGGACAAGCCCGGTGATGACTGGAAAAAAACACTCGCACTCTGGGGAATAGAAACTTTGCCGTCGTGGGATGCGCGCCGGCCCCTACTGGCTGACGGCCTGGCGCTGGTAGTCCTTGATGTCGGAAAAGGTCAGCTTGGGCGCGCGCTCGATCTCGTAATTGAGCATGAAGGCCGAGGTCGCCATGAAGACCGGCGAACCGTCGAGGTCCTCGGCCATGTCGGCGCGGTGCGCACTGACGAAAGCATCGAGGTCGGCGCGGTTGTCGGCGCTCACCCAGCGGCAGACATCGAAACGCGAGGTCTCGAAATCGATCGGCAGATTGTATTCGTCGTTGAGGCGCTGGCGCAGGACGTCGAGCTGCAGGGCGCCGACGACGCCGACGATGGGCGGCGAGCCGTCGGTCGGCATGAAGACCTGAACGACGCCCTCCTCCGCCATCTGGGTGAGCGCCTCGCGCAGCTTCTTGGCGCGCATGGCGTCGGCGACGCGCACGCGCCTGAGAATTTCGGGCGCGAAAGACGGCACACCGCGGAAGGTCAGCGCCTCGCGCTCGGTCAAGGTATCGCCGATCCTGAGCGTGCCGTGATTGGGCAGGCCGACGATATCGCCGGCATAGGCCTCGTCGGCGATGGCGCGCTCCTGGGCGAAGAAGAACTGCGGTGCGTTGAGCGCGATCACCTTGCCGGTGCGGCCGAGACGCGCCTTCATGCCGCGGCTGAGCTTGCCCGAGCAGACGCGCAGAAACGCGATGCGGTCGCGGTGGTTGGGGTCCATGTTCGCCTGGATCTTGAACACGAAGCCGCTCATCGCCGTCTCGTTAGGGGAGACGGTGCGCTCCTCGGCGCCGCGCGGCTGCGGCGAGGGCGCATAGGCCGCCAGGCGTTCGATCAGGTCGCGGACGCCGAAGTTCCTGAGCGCACTGCCGAACAGAACCGGCGTCAGGTGGCCTTCGCGAAACGAGGTGAGGTCGAAGGGACGCGAGGCCGCCTTGGTGAGCGCGATCTCCTCGGCCACCGTCTCGCGTTCGTGTTCCGGCAGGTAGTCGGCCAGCGCCGCCGCATTCAGCTCGGTAACCGGCTGGGCGCTGCCGTCGGCGTCGAGGCGGTGGATGGCGTCCTTCTCCAGATCGTAGACGCCGGCGAAGCTCTTCCCCATGCCCAGCGGCCAGGTCAGCGGCGTGGTGTCGAGCGCCAGCCGCTTCTCGATCTCCTCGAGCAGCTCGAAGGGGTGGCGCCCCTCGCGGTCGAGCTTGTTGATGAAGGTGATGATGGGGATGTCGCGCAGGCGGCAGACCTCGAAAAGCTTCAGCGTGCGCGCCTCGATGCCGCGGGCGGCGTCGATGACCATGACGGCCGAATTGACCGCGGTCAGCGTGCGGTAGGTGTCCTCGGAGAAGTCCTCGTGGCCAGGCGTGTCGAGCAGGTTGAAGACGGTATCGCCATATTCGAAGGTCATCACCGAGGTGACCACCGAGATGCCGCGCTCGCGCTCCATCTCCATCCAGTCGGAGCGGGTCTGGCGGCGGTTGGCCTTGGCGCGCACCTCGCCGGCAAGCTGGATGGCGCCGCCGAAGAGCAGCAGCTTCTCGGTCAGCGTCGTCTTGCCGGCGTCCGGGTGCGAGATGATCGCGAAGGTACGCCGGCGGGCGGTTTCTTCCGGAATGGTCATCGTCGGGATTGCGGCCGTGTGCGGCGGAAAGACAGGAGGGGCCCAAGCGGCCGGCCTCCGACTACATCAAACCCGGCACTGGGCACAAGGTGCGGCGCGTTTCACGTCCCTAAAACCAAGAGCGGGCGCTGGGGGAGCGCCCGCTGGTGGGGAGGAGTTCAGGGAGGTAAAATCAGGCAGTCCTACTGGCGGGCATAGGCCTTGGCCAACCCGGGAATTTCGCCGCGCGTCACGCCGATATCCCAGAGGTCGCGGTCCGAGAGCCGCGCCAGCTCATTGTAGGCCTTGTTGTACTTGCGCCAGGTGCGATAGGCCTTGGCAATCCGATCTGCGTTCATCGTCGTGCCCTCTTTCTCGCTTGTTACACCCGCTAGATAAGCGCCTTGGGGCCGTCGTGGCAGGTGGGATTGTGCAGGGCAGCGTTGCGGAAATCGGGCCCTGCGGACGCGATCAGCCGAGACGGGCCGCCTGGGCGGCCATGATGCGGTTGGCGAGGGCGGGCTTTTCCATCTGCACCAGGTGGCCGGTTCCTTCGACATGATGAACCGGAAGTGAATCCGGTAGGCCGTCGGCCGCCGCAGGCGAGATGATCGCATCGTCCCTGCCCCACAGGATCTCGACCGGGCAGTCGAGCGCCAGCAGGGTCTGGCGCAGGGCGTCGTGATTAAGGTCCTGCCGTATCGCGCGATCGGCGATCGCGGCCAGGGTGTCGGCCACGCCCGGCAATTGATTGTGGCGCCAGACGGCGGTGGCCGTCTCCGGGCCGATCAGGCTGGGCTTGGCCACCAGCCGGGCAAGCACGCGCCGCGCCTCTTCGGGCGTCGGCATGGCGAGAAAGTCGTCGAGGAAGGCGCCGTCGACCGGCGCGCCGATACCCGCCGGCGCCACCAGCATGAGCGCCGCCACCAGATCGGGGCTATCGGCGGCGAGCCTGATGGCAATCGCGCTGCCCAGCGAATGACCGACGACATGGACCTGCGACAGGCCGAGCCTGTCGAAAAAGCCGGCGACGATGGCGACAAGCTCGTCCAGGCTTCCCGAGTCGAGGCCAGGCTCGGATTCGCCGTGGCCCGGCAGGTCGAGCGCGTAGACCGTGCGCCCCGTCACCAGTGCCGGCACGTTGAACGACCAGACGTTGCGGTCGCTGCCGAAGCCGTGGATGCAGACGGCCGCGCCCTCGCCGGGCCCCGATGCGCTGTAGGCGATCGAGCGTCCGCCAACATCGAGGCTGCCGCGTCGCGTCTGGACGGCCATCAGCTATCCGACTTGGCGATGATGGCGAGCGGCGCCCCGACGGCGGCGATCTCCCCCGCCTCGACCAGGATCGCCTTGAGCACCCCGGCAAAGGGCGCCTCGAGCTCCATGTCGACCTTGGGCGTGCCGATGGCAACCAGCAGTTCGCCGGCGGCGACCGTGTCGCCGGCCTGTTTCAGCCATTGGCGGATCTCGGCCTCCTCGATCTCGACGCCGATCATCGGCATGACGAATTCGGTGTCCATGACCGGTCTCCCGTGATTGTCCTAGAGGCCCTGACGGGCGCGTTCGAGATCGTCTCCGGCACGGCGCGGTGCCCGCGCGATCTTCTTCTCTGGCACCAGCTCGGTGCAGATCACGTCGACAATATCGGCGGCCTGCGGGAAATGGGAGGCTTCGAGGTCGGCACCGGGAACGATCCAGTTGGGCGATCCGAGCACCCGCACCGGCACTTTGAGCGAAGAGAAGGCGTGGCGCTGGATGGTGGTCGCCATGGTCATCAGCACGCTGCCGCGCTCGTTGGCCTCCGACACCAGCAGCACGCGCCCGGTGCGTGCCGCCGATTCCAGCACCGGACGGTAGTTGAACGGCACCAGGGAGCGCGCATCGATGATTTCACAGGAGATGCCGTAATCCTTCTCCAGTGCATCCGCCGCCTCGAGCGCCCTGTAGAGCGACGGACCGATGGTGAGCACCGTCACGTCGCTGCCGGCGCGCTTGACGTCCGGCTCGCCGATAGGCACGCGATAATAGTCGCTGGGCACGCCGCCCTCGTGGAACAGTTCGACGGTGTCGTAGAGCCGCTGGCTCTCGAAAACGACGACCGGATCGTCGCCGGCAAGCGCCGATGCCATCAGGCCCTTGGCGTCGTAGGGGGTGGCCGGATAGACCACCTTCAAGCCCGGAATATGGGCGATCAGCGCCGACCAGTCCTGCGAATGCTGGGCGCCGTACTTGCTGCCGACCGAGCAGCGCAGCACCACCGGCATGCGGAAGACGCCACCCGACATGGCTTGCCACTTGGCCATCTGATTGAAGATCTCGTCGCCGGCGCGGCCGATGAAATCGGCATACATCAGCTCGATGAGGACGCGACCGCCTTCGAGCGCATAGCCGACAGCGCTGGAAACCGTCGCCGCCTCCGATATCGGCGCATTGAACAGGCGGTGGTAGGGCAGAATTTCCGACAGGCCGCGATAGACGCCGAAGGCGCCGCCCCATTCGCGGTTCTCCTCGCCATAGGCGATGAGCTTGGCATCGTAGCGAAGGTGATGCAGGACGGCCTCGAAGAGGCTGTCGCGGATGGTGATCGCCTGCATCGCCGAAAGCTTCTTGCCGTCGGGGGCGAGACCGGAACGGCTGCGCTTGGCAAGCTGAACCACGCGGCTCGACGAGTCCCACGCCTGCACCAGTTCGCCCTCAGGCTCCTCGGGCAGTACGTGTTCGATGTTTGAAAACATGAAGCGGCCAATTGCCAGCGGATCGCGCTTCACGTCGACCGGCGGCGAGGCTTCGGGATCGACCGCCAGCCGCGTGATCTCGGCAATCAGCGTGCCGACCTCCGCCGTCATGGCGGCGTGGGCATTGGCGTCGAGCACGCCGGCTTCCTGCAGCGACGCAACATAGGAGGCGATGGGATCGACGCTCCGCCAGGCGGCGATCTCCTCGCGGGTGCGATAGGCATTGGCGTCGGTGGTGGAATGGCCGACAAAGCGGTAGCACTCGACATCGAGCAGGGCCGGCCCCCGGCCGTCCACGAGCAGGGCGCGCTTGCGCCTGACCGCGTCCAGCACCGCCAGAGGATTGGTGCCGTCGACGGTCTCGGCGTGCAGCGCTTCCGGGTTGAACCCGGCGCCGATGCGCGACAGGCGGTCCCAGCTCATGGTCTCGCCGGCGGTCTGCCCGCCCATGGCGTAGAAGTTGTTGTTGAACAGGAAAAGCACCGGCAGCCCACCGCGGCGATCCTCCGCCCACAGCCGGTGAAGCTGCGCCATGGCGGCGAAATTCATCGATTCCCACACCAGCCCGCAGCCAGTGGCGCCATCGCCGATATTGGCAAGTGCAATGCCCTCTTCGCGCGCCAGCTTCTTGTGGAGAGCGGCGCCGGCGGCGATGCCGGCGGAGGCGCCGACGATGGCATTGTTGGGGAAGATGCCGAAGGGCGGAAAGAAGGCGTGCATGCTGCCGCCCATGCCGCGATTGAAGCCGTTGTCGCGCATGAAGATCTCGGCCAGCAGCCCGTAGACGAGGAATTGGGTGGCGCGCGCGCGAACGCTTGGCGCCGGCAGGCGTTTGTCGAGCACGGAAAGCAGCGCGCCCTTGCCAGTGTCGCGCATGGTACGCTGGAGATCGTCCTCGTCCATCTCGGCGATCGCCGCCAGCCCCTTGGCGAGAAACTCGCCGTGGCCGCGATGGCTGCCGAAGGCGTGGTCGGCGCGCTTCAGGGCACGTGCCGCACCGACCGCGGCAGCCTCCTGCCCGACCGAGAGATGGGCCGGCCCGAGATAGATGTACTTGATGCCGGCATAGGCGCCCTGCGATTTGAAGCTGCCGAGCATGGTCTCGAATTCGCGCAGGATCATCATGTCGCGCAGGATGTCGATGAGCAGCTGGTCGCCGAGCGCCCGGCGCTCTTCGGCCAGGCTGCGGGCATAGGCGTGCACCGGCACTTTGCCGAAGGTCAGCGTACCGGCCTGCCGCGTGAGGTTCGGGTCCACGAGTTGGGACTTCGGCATTCTTTTCGTTCTCCCAAACCTCCGGGACGGCCGGCCAAGTCTGGCCGATCTCCACTTGGTATTGAAATTTCTTTCAATTCGTGAATTTCTTGCATATAGTCATAGGTCAGCCCGGCGAGCATCGTCAAGCACGTGCGCCGCGCATCGGAACCAGCACGGGACGACTGAAGCGTGCGTAAGAAGCGGAACCTGGAGTTGACGCTGCGCATTGCGCGCATGCGCTACGAGGAACGCCGGGCGCAACGCGATATCGCGCGCCAGCTCGGGCTCTCCGAGGCGGCGGTCAGCCGGGCCCTGAAGGAGGCGATGGATCTCAACCTGATCGAGATCCGGGTGCAGCCGCCGCCGGGGCACGATCCCGCGCTCGAAAGTCGGCTGCGCGACGCCTTTGCCGTCGAACGGGTGGTGGTGGTCGAAACCGAACGCAATCCGCGCCTGACCGGCGAGCATGTCGGCCAGGCGGTGGCGGAGGAAATTGCCTTCCGCCTTGCCGACGATTCGGTCATCGGCGTCGGCGACGGCGAGAGCGTCGCGGCGGTCGCCCGCTCGATGCCGCGGCTGTGGCTCAGCGATGCCGAGGTCGTGCCGCTCATCGGCGGCGTCGGTCAGCTCGACCACGCCGCGCAGCCGGCCGAGATCGCGCGCGAGATCGCGCGACGTATCGATGGGCGCGTGCGCCACCTGCCGGTCCCCGCAGTCCTGCCGAGCGCGGCTGCGGCGGCGGAGCTGGTTGCCGCGCCGGCGGTGCGCGACGCTTTTGCCGCGATGGGGCGCTGCACGCTGGCGCTGGTCGGCGTCGGCGCGCTGGACGAAACGCTCTCGCTCCTGCAGCAGGGCGTGGTGAGCGTCGCCGAACTGACGCATCTGCGCCGGCTCGGCGCAATCGGCATGATTTGCGGCCGCGCCTTCGGCAGCGACGGCCGCCACATCTCCTCCGACTTCGACGAGCGGATGCTGAGCGCGTCCATCCCGCTGCTGCGCTCGATACCGGTGCGCTTCGGCGTAGCGTTCGGCGAGAGAAAGGCGCAGGCGGTCCACGCACTACTGCACAGCGGCATCGTCAACGGCATCGGCACCGATGCCGAGACGGCGCGCCTGGTACTCGACCGGCACCGGAGCAGCGCCGGACAAATCACAGATCGGCAATGAATTGTGCCAGCTGCTACGTTTTAGCTTGCGCTCCGTCGTCATCCCCCGGAGATTGTGGTGTCAGCCGGTGCGGACCCAGTTGGGTCAAACCGGGCGGCGCCCGCGGGCATAGGACCCGTTGCTGCGGCGGCGACCTGCCATACGGCGGCATGATGAGAAGGTGATTTCGCATGGCGGGCAATCGCCCAACCATCAAGGCCATTTCACAGGCGGCCGGCCGTTCCGTAACCACCGTCAGCATGGTCCTCAGCGGCCGCGCCGAGGAATTCCGCATCTCGGCCGAGACCAGCGAGAAAATCCTGCAGACGGCGCGGGAGATGAAGTACCAGCCCAATCTGCATGCACGTAATCTCAGATCGGGAACCTCCAACATCGTCGCCATCACGGTGCCGACCCTGACCCACCGCTTCTTCAGCGGCATGGCCGAGGCGTTCGAGCGCCTGGCGCGTACCAACGGGCTGTTTCCCCTCATCATCGCCACGCACCACGACAGAACCGAGGAACTGGACGCGATCGACTATTTCATCTCGCAGAACGTCGATTGCGTGTTCACCGCCAATACCGCGGCGATCACGGAAGTGAGCGAGATGTGCAAGCGCGCGCGGGTCAAGCAGATCGTCATCGACGCCCATGGCGGTGCCGGTCACGTCGTCACCACCGACAGCTTCGCGGCGGCAAAGAAGTTGACCGAACGCCTGCTCGAACGCATCGAGGCGGCGCACAAGGACGGCGCGGTCTATTTCGTCGGCGGCATGCGCAACCACTCGGTGACCCGCAGGCGCCTCGACGGGTTTCGCGCCGCGCTGGCGGCGCACGCCCGCGACCATGTCGACAAACGCTTCGTTCCCACCCCGTTCAACGCCAACCTCGTCCGCGACGTCTTCGCCAATCTGTTCGAACGCAACGACGATATCGCCGGCATCTTCGTAAACTCGCTGGCGGTGATGGAAGGGCTGCTGCTCTACTTCCGCGAAAACCGGGACCGCTGCCGCGCGGTCAACTACGCGGTCTTCGATTATCATCCGTTCATGGAAGCGGTCGATCTCGACTATGTCTGCGTGCGCCAGAACGCCGAGACCATGATGTCGATGGCCTTCTCGCTCTACCTCAAGGGGCTGGATGCGACCGACGACCGCATCCATTTCGCACCCTACGAGCTGATCGAGTCCGATCCCCGCTCCTGATCTGCACGGCCCGACCGCGACGCTTCGGCGCCCGCGCCGCTCTTCCGGCGTCAAAACGGCGTGGATTGCGATTTTTGCCGAATGCAAGGATTCTGGGAGCTAAAACGTTTAGCTAATACAATTTAGCTTGACCGCGCGAGCAGCTTCGATAGATTGGGCGGCAACGCTTGGGCGCCGCCAAACGGGTCCGTCAATGGATCAGATGCGCTGCGCACAGCGGTTGCCACGGCGGCACAAAACACGCCGGGCAATGAGTGGGGGAATCGAACTCGGGAGGCTGTGCTCGCCATGAGCATGAAGCTTGCAGGTAAGGTCGCCATCGTCACCGGTGGTGCCCAGGGCATCGGACAGGCCATCAGCCGGCGTTACGCCGAAGAAGGCGCCAAGGTCGCGGTTGCCGACATCAATTTCAAAGAAGCCCAGAAGACGGCCGACGGCCTCAAGGACGCGATCGCCATCGATCTCGACGTGACCAAGCAGGCGTCGATCGACGCCATGGTCGAGAAGGTCAATGCCGCGTTCGGCAAGATCGACATTCTGGTCAATAACGCCGCGGTCTTCACCCTGGCGCCGATCCTCGAAATCTCTCGCGCCGACTATCAGAAGGTCTTCGCCGTCAATGTCGAGGGACTGCTGTTCACCCTGCAGACGGTGGCCAAGTCGATGGTCGAAAAGGGCACCAAGGGCCGCATCATCAACATGGCAAGCCAGGCGGGCCGGCGCGGCGAATCGCTTGTCGGCATCTATTGCGCCTCCAAGGCCGCGGTCATCAGCCTGACGCAATCCTGCGCGCTCGGCCTGATCAAGGACGGCATTCGCGTCAACGGCATCGCGCCGGGCGTCGTCGACACGCCGATGTGGGACGAGGTCGACGCCAGATTCGCCGTCTACGAGAACCTCAAGGTCGGCGACAAGAAGAAGGCGGTCGGACTGGCCGTTCCCTATGGCCGCATGGGCTTGCCCGCGGATTACGGCGGGGCGGCGGTGTTCCTGGCCTCCGACGATGCCGAATATGTCGTGGCGCAGACGCTGAACGTCGACGGCGGAAACTGGATGAGCTGACGGGCCAGGCTGGGAGACATCCATGCCAACCCTGCCCACCATACTCGCTGCCGGAGAGCTGCTGGTGGAGTTCGTGTCCCTCGAAAAGGGCTGCGGGCTCAGGAAGACGACGAATTTCCGCGGACCGTTCCCCAGTGGCGCTCCCGGGATCTTCGCTGACCAGGCGGCGCTGACCGGATGCCAGGTGCTGATGGTCGGCGCCGTGGCCGAGGATTCCTTCGGCGATGTGATCCTCGACCGCTTCAAGCGCGACGGCGTCGGCGCCGATTTCGTCGCCCGGCTTGCCGGCACGACGACCGGCTCCGCGTTCGTGTCCTACTACGAGGATGGGTCGCGAACCTTCGTCTTCAACGTTTCCAACGCCGCCGCATCCAACATCACGGTCGATCCGCGTCTGTTGAAGCTGATTGCCGATGGCGGCGTCTCCTGGTTCCACGTCTCCGGTTCGTCGCTCGGCGATCCGAAAATGGCCGCGGTAATCCTGACGCTGTTCGACGCCGTGCGGGCCGGCGGCGGCAAGATCTCCTATGACCCCAATGTCCGCAAGGAAATCGCATCGAACCCCGACTACGCTCCCATGGTCAGCCGAGTCCTCGCTGGCACGGACCTATTCCTCCCAAGCAGTGAAGACATGTCGGCGCTGTTTCCGGGCGCCTCCGAGGCTGACACCGTAGTGCGGGCGTTCGAAGCCGGCGCCGGTCGTATCGCGATGAAGAAGGGCAGTGCGGGCTGCGCCTACTTCGCGCCCGGCGAGTCCATCTCGCTCCCCGGGCACGTCGTCGACGTCGTCGACGCGACCGGCGCCGGTGATTGTTTCTGTGCAACCTTCGTCGCCCTGACCGCCCTGGGCAGCGCCCCGCGCGAGGCCTTGGCTCTGGCCAATGCCGCCGCAGCGCTGTCGGTCACCGAGGTCGGCCCGATGGAAGGCAACCGCCCCTTGGCGGCCGTGAAGAAATTCCTAGGAACGCCAGCTTGAGCGCAACGCCGCCGTCTGAGGTAACACTATGAAGAGCTTTAATTTCTACCAGCCGACGCGCCTGCATTTCGCGAACGGCTCGCGCAATTCCACCGGGGATATCGTCAAGTCCGTCGCCGACCACATCCTGTTCGTCGTCGATCCCGGCCTCAAAGCCGCCATTCCCGACATGGTTCAGGACGTGCGCGAGTCGCTGACGCGGGCCGGCGTCGCCTTCGTCGAATTCGACAATGTGTCGCCCAATCCCACGCTGGAGGCCATCCAGGAAGGGGCCCAGAAGGCGCGCGAGTCGGGGGTCAACGGCTGCCTCGGCATGGGTGGCGGCAGCGCCATCGACACCGCCAAGGCGATCGCCGTGGCCGCGACCCATCCCGGCACGGCGTGGGACTATCTCTACTACAAGAAGGCGCCGACCTCGGCGACGTTGCCGATCGTCGCCATCAGCACGACCTCGGGCACCGGAACCCAGACCTCGAAGGTCTCGGTGTTCACCAACACGGCGGACAAGGACAAGTCCGCGATGTGGAACGACAACCTGTTGTGCCGCGCGGCGATCATCGATCCGGAACTGATGCTGAGCCTGCCGGCGCGCGTCACCGCAGCCACGGGCTTCGATGTCTTCACGCACACGTTCGAATCCTACATCAACGACAACGCCCAGCCTTATGTGGATCTGATCGCGCTCGATGCGATCCGGCGGGTGGCAACCTACCTGCCGCGGGTGATGGACAATCTCAGGGATGTCGAGGCGCGCGAGCAACTTGCCTGGGCCGATACGCTGGCCGGCATCTGCCTGGCCAATGTCGGCACCACGCTGCCCCATGCCGCCGGCCAGCCGATCAGCGGCCATTATCCGCAGGTCAGCCACGGCGAATCCCTGGCGCTGATCTATCCGGCCTTCGCCGATTTCACCTGGAAGGGCGCGGTGGAGAAGTTCGCCACCGTGTCGCGGATCTTCGGCGGCAGCGGCACCGACGAAGAGGCCGCACGGTCCTTCTCATCCGTCATCGGCGCCTTCCTGGAGCGCATCAATCTCAGGGTCTTCATGGACGATTTCGGGATTTCGCCGAACGATCTCGATCCGGTTCTGAAGCACGCCATGGCGTTTCCGGATCACACGGCCAATCCGGTGAAGCCGACCGAAACGGATATGCGCGCCATTTATCTGAAGAGCTACCGGCAGCCGGGCATAGCGCAGGCAGGATAAGCAAGCACGCGCTGCGGCCGATCGCGATCGCACCATCGCGCTGCAGCACACCGACGAGGGTCAAGGGTCTGAGATGAGCGACGGCAGCACAAGCGCAGTCAGTGCCGAAAACGTCGAGCTGGTGCGGTTGACCAGTCAGCGGCGCAAGGACCTGGTGCAGAAGTTCTCTGCGCTGGCCGGCCTGATCGTGTTGATCGCGTTTTCGGCGTCGACCGCCAACGCGTTCTTCACCATCAACAACGCCATGTCGGTGTCGCTGCAGACGACGTCGATTGCCTTTCTGGGCATCGGCGCGACCGTCGTGATCGTGACCGGTGGCATCGATCTGAGCGTTGGCTCGGTCCTGGCACTGGCGGGCACCGGAGCCGCCCTTCTGGTCAAGGCAGGTTGGCCGGTACCCGCCGCCATGCTCGCCGGCGTGCTGATCGGCACGTGCTGCGGGTTGCTGAACGGCTTCATCGTCACCCGGATGAAGCTGGCGCCGTTCATCGCCACGCTCGGCATGATGCTGATCGCGCGCGGTACTGCCCTGCAATTGACCGGCGCCGCGCCGGTGTCGAAGCTGGGCGAGGCATTCGGCGTGCTTGGTAACGGTTCCTTTTTCCGCACGCTCGGAAAAGGCGCCAACGGGCTTCCGCATATCATCTTTCCCGGGTATTCCCATACCCGGTCGTGCTGATGGTGGCGGTGGCCGTTCGTCGTCGCCTTTGTCCTCGGCAGCCTGCAGATCGGGCGTCACATTTACGCCGTCGGCTCCAACGAGGAAGCCGCGCGCCTGTCCGGCATCAATGTCGAGCGCACCAAGATGTTTGCCTATGGGCTGTCGGGTACGATGGCCGGGATCACGGGCATTGTGCTCATGTCGCGTCTGGTCACCGCTCAGCCGAACGAGGGCGTCGCCTACGAGCTCGACGCCATCGCGGCATCGGTCATCGGCGGTGCGTCGCTGATGGGCGGCGTCGGCACCATATCGGGCACCATGATCGGTGCCTTCGTCATCGGAATACTCAGAAATGGTCTGAACATGAACGGCGTCTCGTCGTTCATTCAGCAGATCATCATCGGCTGTGTCGTCATCGGTACCGTCTACGTGGATTATTTGCGGAACCGGAAATAGCGCGACAGGTCGATAACTTAGCGTCGTCAACGGGAGGAGATCGTCATGACGCATAATGTGAAGAAACTGGTTCTTGGTCTTGCGGCCATCGGCATGGTTGCCGGTCTCGCAGGACCGGCAATGGCCCAGTCGAAGGAGATTGCGGTCATCGTCAAGACCACGAACTCCAACTACTGGCAGAACGTCAACAAGGGCGCTTCGGCTGCCATCAAGGAGCTGCCGGGCTACACCATGACCTTCCAGGGGCCTGCCGCTGAATCGCAGATCGCCGAGGAAGTCAACATGGTCCAAAACGCGGTCAACCGCGGCGTTGCCGGCATCGTGCTGGCGGCTTCGGATCCGGACGCTCTGGTGCCCGCCGTGAAGGCAGCTCATGAAGCCGGCATTCCCGTCGTGATCATCGACTCCGGCCTGAGCGACGCCGCCAAGGACACCTACCAGTCGTTCCTGACCACCGACAACAACAAGGCCGGTCAGCTCTGCGCCCAGCGGATGATCGAGAAGGTCGGCACCACCGGCAAGATCGCCGTCATGTCCTATATCGCGGGCGTGGGTTCGGAAATCGGTCGCGTCGGCGGCTTCAAGGACTATATCGCCACCAACTCGAAGCTTCAGATCGTCGGCACCTACTACTCCGAGGCCCAGATGGCCAAGGCCCTCAACCAGACCACCGACGTTCTGGCCGCCAATCCTGACCTCGTTGGCATCTTCGGCGCCAACGAGCCGACCGCTGTCGGCATGGGCCGCGCCATCCAGCAGGCCGGCAAGGCGGGCAAGATCGAGGCAGTCGGCTTCGACGGCAACGAGGAAGAGCAGGCCATGATCAAGGACGGCACGCTCGACGCCATCGCGGTGCAAGGCTCCTATCAGATGGGCGAGCTCGGCGTGAAGACCCTCGGCGAAATCATTGCCGGCAAGACCGTCGCGCCGTTGATCGACACCGGCGTCATCCTTGTCACCAAGGACAATATCGACAAGCCGGAAGCGCAGAACGTCCTCTACTAATCTGCGTTAAAACGTTCGGGGCGCCTCTGCCGAGGCGCCCCGAACACCGCATGAGGCCTGTATGAGCAGAGTGAGTTCAACAATGTCGGCGCAAGAAGAGTTTCTGGTTGCGCTCCAGCGGAACCGGACGGACGGTTCCGGCGTCGCTGTCTCGGTCTGCTCGGCCCATCCCGACGTTCTCAGGGCGCTGTTCCGCACCGCCCGCGACAGGGACCAGTTCGCCCTTGTCGAATCGACCTCGAACCAGGTCGATCAGTATGGCGGCTATACCGGCATGAAGCCGGCCGATTTCGTTGCCATGGTCCGTTCCCTTGCCGACAGGGAAGGTTTCCCCAAGGAGCGGATTCTGCTCGGCGGCGATCACCTCGGCCCCAATCGCTGGCAGAAAGGCCCGGCCGAAAAGGCCATGAGCGAGGCCGAAACCCTCATGGCGGCCTATGTCGATGCCGGCTATGAAAAGATTCACCTCGACGCCAGCTTCGTGTGCGCCGACGACATCGCGCCGCTTTCCGACGTGGTGGTGGCGAACCGCTGCGTCCGGCTGGCCAAGATCTGCGAAGCCCATATTTCGGCCAAGCCGCCCGTCTACATCATCGGGACCGAGGTGCCGACGCCTGGTGGCGCCGTGGAGGAGGAGGGCATGCATCCCACCTCGCCGGCCGACGCCGAACGCACCCTGCAGGTCTTCGAAAGCACCTTCCTCGACGCCGGGCTCAAGGATGCCTGGTCGCGGGTCGTCGGGCTGGTGGTACAGCCGGGGGTCGAGTTCTCGGACGACGCGGTTGAAAACTATCCCGGCGACCAGGGGCTCAAGGACGTGATCCGCGGCCACGATGGCATGGTCTTCGAGGCCCATTCGACCGACTACCAGTCGCCAGCCAATCTCAGGCGGCTGGTCGAGAACCATTTCTACATTCTCAAGGTCGGGCCGTGGCTGACCTTCGCCCTGCGCGAGAGCCTTCTGGCGTTGGAAGCAGCCGAGCGCGAAGCCAATCCTGCCCGGCCATCGAACTTCCGGGCGGTGCTCACCGAGACCATGCGGGCCGAGCCGGACTACTGGAAGAGCTACTATGCCGGCAACGCAGCGGCGGTGTCCTACAAGCTGATCTTCAGCTATTCTGACCGCGCCCGCTATTATCTCGGCCATCCCAGGGTGGCTGAAGCGCACAAGCGGCTTCTCGGCAATCTTTCCGGCGGCGTGCCCGATGCGGTGATCAGCCAATATCTGCCGGAGTGCTACGAGAGCGTCCGCTCCGGGGCCAGCAATCGCCCCGAGGACCTGTCGCTTGGCCGCATTGCGAATGTCCTTGCCGCCTATTTCGATGCCGGCCTCGGCCGGATATCTCCGAGCGCGCGATAGGGGAGCAGGTATGAAGGACGGTTCGACTCCTCTTGTGGAGATGAAGCACATCTTCAAGCAGTTCGGCGGCGTCCATGCCGTCGAGGATGTGTCGATCGACCTCTATCCCGGCGAGATCGTCGGCGTGCTCGGGCACAACGGCGCCGGCAAGTCCTGCCTGATGCGCATTCTCTCGGGCGCCATGGACTGCACCAGCGGCGAAATCCTCGTCGATGGCAACAAGGCCGAGATCACGACCCCGATCGAGGCGCGGAACCTCGGTATCGAAACCATCTACCAGACCCTGGCGCTCGCCGATCATCTCGACGCCCCGGCCAATCTGTTCCTGGGCCGCGAGCTCAAGACCAAGTTCGGCACGCTCGACAAGAAGCGCATGGAAGAAGAAGCCCGGCAGGTGCTCCAGCGCCTCAATCCGAACTTCAAGAACATCACCGACATCGTGCGCAACATGTCGGGCGGCCAGCGCCAGGTCATCGCCATTGCGCGTGCCCTCTATTTCAACGCCCGCATCCTGATCATGGACGAGCCGACGGCCGCCCTTGGTCCCTCGGAAACGCAGATGGTCGACGACCTGATGCGCAAGCTGCGCGATGACGGCATCGGCATCTTCCTGATCAGCCACGACATTCACGACGTATACGAGCTGTGTGACCGGGTGATGGTGATGAAGAACGGCGCCAATGTCGGCATGCATGCCATCGACGAAGTCACCCAGGACGACATCCTCAGCCTCATCATCCTCAGCCGCCTGCCGGAAGGCTGGCGGCCGCGGAACGTGACGGCAGATTGACGGCTTGCCGGGCCGCGATCCGATCGCAGCCAAAACCTTCGTAACATCAAGTCGTTATAAAATTCCGTCGCCCGCAGGCGCGCGCCGTCGATTGTCAAGCACCCAGATAGGCCTGCCGGACCCGATCGTCGTTCAGGAGAGCCTCGCCGGTGCCGGACAGCGCCACCCGGCCGTTCTCGATGACATAGGCATGGGCCGCCAGCTTGAGAGAGGCGGCGACATTCTGCTCAACCAGTACGCAGGTCATGCCCGTCGCGTTGAGTTCGCCAATCGTCTTGAGTACGGACTGTACCGCCAGCGGCGCCAGCCCCAGCGAGGGTTCGTCGAACATGATGAGATCGGGCGAGCCCATCAGGCAGCGGCCGATGGCAAGCATCTGCTGCTCGCCGCCGGACAGCGTGCCGGCCGGTTGGCGGCGGCGCTCCGCCAGCCGCGGGAACATGGCCAGCACGCGATCCAGATTACGCTGTCGCTCGCCGCGGGCACGCGGCAGCATGGCGCCCATGGCGAGGTTCTCGGCAACCGACAGGGTCGGGAACACCTGGCGGCCCTCGGCGACCTGGCCGATGCCGAGATCGCAGACACGGTGGCTGGGCCAGCCGGCAATGTCCTCGCCGCGGTAGAGGATGCGTCCGCGGGCCGGGCGCTGCATGCCGGCGATGGTGCGGATGAGCGAGGTCTTGCCGGCACCGTTGGCGCCGACGATGGCGACGATGGTGCCCTCATCGATCGTGAGCGACACGTCATCCAGCGCCTGGGCGTCGCCGTAGAAGAGATCGAGGGCCTCGACAGCCAGGATCATGCCGGCGTCTCCACGCCGAGATAGGATTCGATCACGGCGGCGTCGCGTACGACCGACTCGGGCCGACCATCGGCGATGCGTGCGCCGTGATGCAGCACCACAATGTGCGAGGCCAATGCCATCACCGCGCGCATCACATGCTCGATGAGCACGATGGTCAGCCCGGTGTCCTGGTTGAGGCTCTTGAGCGCGGCGACCATGCGGTCGGTTTCGGTGGGCCTGAGACCGGCCATCACCTCGTCGAGCAGAAGGAGTTGCGGATCGGTGGCGAGCGCGCGCGCCACCTCGAGCCGCTTGCGGTCGGGCAGCGTCAGCGACGAGGCGCGCTGATGGCACTTGTCGTAAAGGTCGAGGCGGCGGAGCAGCTCATGCGCCTTTTCACGTGCGGCCGTAACGGATGTACGGTGCAGGAGGCCGCCGACGATGACGTTGTCCTCGACGGTCAGGCCCGGGAAGGGGCGAACGAGCTGGAAGGTACGCCCGATGCCGCGCCGGCACACCTTGTCGGCAGGAAGCCCGTCGATGCGATTGCCGGCGAAGGTGATGGCGCCGCCGTCGGGCACGTAGACGCCGGCGATCATGTTGAAGAGCGTCGTCTTGCCGGCACCGTTCGGTCCGATCACGCCGCAGATCTCGCCGGCCTCGACATCGAGCGACACCTCGTCCACGGCCACCAGGCCGCGAAATCTCTTGGTCACGCTGTCAAGCGACAGAATCGCGCTCACCGCCCGTCCTCCGTGAGGCCGAATCGACGCGCCAGCCACGGCCAGACGCCGCCGGGGAGCGCGACGATGACGATGAACAGGCAGACGCCATAGAGCACCTGCTTGGCACCGGGAATGTCGATGCCGACGGCAGCGAGCAGTCCGTTCAGGCCTTCCGCCAGGCCGGTGAGCAGGAAGGCGCCGACAATGGGGCCGAAGAGCGTGCCCAGCCCGCCGATGATCGGCCCAACGATCAGTTCGATGGAGCGCGACATGTTGAAGACCTGCTCGGGGAACAGGTTGTTGTAATAGAAGGCATAGAAGACCCCGCCGAAGGCCGTCATGCCGGCGGAAATGACGACGGCCGCCATCTTGTAGGCGAACGTGTTGATGCCGACGGCGCGGGCCGCTTCCTCGTCCTCGCGGATCGCCAGCCAGTAGTAGCCGATGCGGCTCTTGAGCAGCAGGCGGCAGACGATGAGCGCTGCGACCGCGGCGGCCAGCATGACGTAATAGAACATGACCGGCGGGCCGCGCAGCAGCCAGGCATCGACATGGTCCTGTGAAGCGACCGGCAGAAAGAATCCGCCGGAGCCATTGACGATCGAAAGATGATCGAAGCCGATGCGGGCGAACTCGGCGAAGGCGATGGTGAGGATGGCGAAATAGACGCCCGTGACGCCGAAGCGCAGCGCCAGGAAGCCGATCACGGCGCCGGCCAGCATGGTGACGGGGAGCGAGGCGACAAAGCCGAACCAGGGGCCGATACCGAAATCCTTGAACAGTACGGCAGCCAGGTAGCCGGCGAGCCCGACGTAGAGGGCGTGGCCGAGCGAGAGCTGGCCGGCGAAGCCCATCATCACGTTCCACGCCTGGCCGACGTAGGCAAAATAGAAGACGAGGATGAGGATGGTGACCAGATAGTCGGTGGCGAACCACGGTGCGGCAATCAGCACGGCCAGCAGTAGGGCGAGCAGGACCAGGCTCAGCGGCGACAGGCCGAGGCGCAAGCGCTCCATCGTCTCAGGCCTTCCGGCCGAGAATGCCCTGCGGGCGGAAGAGAAGCACCAGAACCAGGATGGCGAAGCCGAACATGCTCTTGGCCGAGGGCGTGAACAGCAGGCCGGCCATCGCCTCGGTGAGGCCGATGAGGATGCCGCCGAGAAGCGCACCCGGCATCGAGCCAAGACCGCCGGTGATGACGATGACGAAGGCGAGCAGCGTATAGGCGGGGCCCAGCGCCGGCGTCACATCGGTGAGCAGCACGAGCATGGTGCCCGCCGCGCCAACGCAGGCGGCGCCGAGGCCAAAGGTCAACGCATAGAGATGCTGGACATTGAGGCCGACCACCAGGGCGCCGGTATGGTTGTCGGCACAGGCGCGGATGGCGGTGCCCACCGCTGTGAAGCGGAAGAAGGCGTAGAGACCTGCGGCGACGACGATCGATACACCGGCGGCATAGAGTTTGGTGGCGTCGACGATCAGCGTGCCGACGGCGAAGCTGTCATAGGAATAGGCGGTCTGCACCCCCTGGGCGTCCGGCCCATAGATGATCAGAAGTACGTTCGAAATAACGATCGCAATGGCGATCATGAGCAGGAACTGGCTGGTCTCCGGCCGGGTGATGAAGGCGTTGATGACACGTCGCTGCAACAGGTAGCCGAAGGCGAAGAGGACCGCGGCGATCGGCACCAGCATGATCAGCGGATCGAGGCCGAGCGTCGCGAACAGCGTGACGGCGATGTACATCGCGATCGTCATCATCTCGCCGTGGGCGAAGTTGACCACGCGTACGACGCCGAAGATGACCGACAGGCCGAGCGCCATCAGCCCGTAGACCAGACCGGTCAACACGCCGCTGACGGCAACGTTGAGATAGACTTCCGCGGGCACCCCGCCCCCTCCTGGAACAACCGGCTCCGGCCGCAGGTCGCGGCCGGAGGTGGTTTCCGTCGTTCGAGCGTCCTAGCGCTGATTATACGGCTTCATCGGCCATTCCGGCTTGGCATTGGCAGCTTCCTTGGGCGCGATAGTCACCAGCTTGCCGCCGCGGTTCTGGATGGCGCCATCCTTGACGCCGGCATTCTGGCCCTTGGCGTCGAACTTGATGCCGGGACCGATGCTGGCATTGTCGGTGATGTCGGTGGTGCGGATCGCCTCGACCAGCGCCTTGGGATCGGTCGAGCCGGCGCGCTTGTACGCGTCGGCGGCAACCATCAGCGCCTCGAAGGTGAAGATGTGGTTGGTGTTCAGGTTCACGCCCGGATCGGCCTTGGCGAGCGCCGCTTCCAGGATCTGGCTCAGCTTCTTGTTGGGATCGTACCAGGGCACGAAGCTGATGGGTCCGTCGGCGTACTTGCCCAGCGTCTTCAGATACTGGTCCTCGTACCAGCCCGGTCCCATGCTGAGCACGGCTTCCGGCGTCCAGCGCTGCTTGATCAACTCGCGGGTCATCAGCATGGCGTCGTTGAGCCGGCTGACGACCAAGAGCACGTCGGCCTTGGCGGCCTTGGCCTTGGCGACCTCGACCGAGAGGTCCTTGGTCGCCGGATCGTAGGCGATTTCCTGGACGATCTTGTAGGGCAGCGGGAACTTGGACGAGACGATGCCGACACCCTTGGCCATGGCGGTACCGAAGGTATCGTTGACGTGCAGAAACACCGCCGTTTTCGGCGAGGCGCCGGTCATGCCGAAGAGTTCCATCTGGTTGGCGAAGGCATCGCCCAGGATCGTCGGCGCAGCGGGGAAGTTGCGGAAGACGTACTTGTAGCCCTGCTCGGTGATCTCGGGCGCCCCGGCGATGTTGATGACGAAGGGGATGCCCTTCTGTTCGGCGACCTGGGCGATGGCCGCGCTCTCGCCCGAATCGAAGGCACCGACGAGGAGCTGGGCGCCGTCGCCGATGAGCTGCTCGGCGCGCGAGCGCGCCGTGTCGACGCTCGATTCGGTATCGGCGTTCATGATCTCGAGAGCGGGATAGCCGAGTTCCTTGAGGATCGGTGCGGCGATGTCGACGCCGCGCTGGCAATCCTGGCCGATGCCGGCCATGTAGCCTGAACGCGGCAGGATGACGCCGACCTTGAGCGCACCGCCAGCGGCGCGGGCGATCGAGAACGGTGCGGTCCCGGCGACCAGGCCGAGGGCACCGACACCCGCTGCAAACGTGCGGCGGGTCATGCGCGGGCCGGCACTGCCGGTCCAGGACTGCGACTTGCGGCTCATGTCATTTCCCTCCCTTTAAAGCCCAAGCAGGCTCCTAGCATTCTCTTTCAGGATCAGCGGCCGGACCTCGGGCTTAATGTCCAGGCTCGCAAAATCCGCCAGCCAGCGATCGGGTGCGATCGCCGGCCAGTCGGAACCGAACAGTACTTTGTGCTTCAGAATTGAGTTCGCGTATTTCACCAGGATCGGCGGAAAGTATTTCGGCGACCAGCCGGACAGGTCGATATAGACGTTGGGCTTGTGCTGGGCGACGGCGAGCGCTTCCTCCTGCCACGGAAAGGAAGGGTGGGCCAGGATGATCGGCATGTCGGGGAAATCGGCCGCGACGTCGTCCAGATAGAGCGGATTGGAATATTTCAGCCGCATGCCCATGCCGCCGCGCATGCCGGAGCCGACCCCTGTCTGGCCGGTGTGGAAGAGCGCCGGCACGCCGGCCTCGGCGATCGCCTCGTAGAGCGGATAGGCGCTGCGGTCATTGGGATAGAAGCCTTGCATGGTGGGGTGGAACTTGAAGCCGCGAATGCCGAAGTCGGCGACAAGTCGTCGCGCCTCGCGGGCGCCGGCCTTGCCCTTGGCCGGGTCGATGGAGGCGAAGGGAATCAGGACGTCGGAGAACCGGCTGGCAAGCTCCGCCAACTCCTGGTTGGCGTAGCGGCGAAAGCCGGTCTCGCGTTCGGCATCGACCGGGAAGATGACACAGGCGATCTTGCGCTCGCGATAATAGGCGGCCGTCTCTGGCACGGTCGGCGGATGCGGATGGGGCGATTTGAAATAGGCCGTCATCGCCGCCTGGAAGTCGTCGTAGCCGTCGTCCGGATGGGTGCCGCAGGGCTCCTCGGCATGGGTGTGGATGTCGATGGCGACGATGTCGTCGAGGTTCATGGTCATCGCGCCCTCGCCGGCTCAGCCAGTTTCGCCAGAAGCCTGAGCAGCGTGTCGCGCTCGCGTGCGGTCAATGCGGTGGTCGCTGCCTGGTCGCTGATGGTCAGTTGTGGAACGGTCTCGTCGACGGCGATGCTCCCCTTCTCCGTCAAGTGCAGCTCGACGGCGCGGCGGTCGCTCGCCGGCACCCGGCGCTCGACCAGGCCCTGTCCTTCGAACAGGCGGATGATCTTGGCCATGTTCGACCATTTGATATGCAGTGCATCGGCGAGCACGCCCTGACGGACGCCGGGATTGCGGCCGATGGCGACCAGAATGCCGATCTGGCCGGGCGTGATGCCGCGCGCGCCGAAATCGCGGAAGAAGGATTCGAAGAGGTGAAGCTGCGCCAGGCGCAGCATGAAGCCGGCAAGCCCGGTCAGCGGGCCGAATTCGACCTCGTCGGGCACCACGGGCGCGGCGGCGGATGGGGACAGCGGCAGGGCAATCTTCTCGTGGCGCGTCACTTGCGGCTCACCACATCTCGCGGCGCGGCGACTTTGGCCGCGCGCTTGTCGAGGAATGCCTTCAGGCGCTGGCTCGCCTCGGGGCTCGTCTGGGTGAAGGCGGCGACCAGCGATTCGACGAAGAGGCCGTCGTCCTGGGCCATGTCCTGGATGCGCGGCAGCGCGTTGATGATGGCGTAGTTGGATAGGGCCGCATTGCTGGCGGCGACACGGGCCAGCTCCCGGGCCTTGTCGAGCGCCATACCGGCTTCGACCACATACTGCACCAGATTGCTGCGTTCGCCTTCCTCAGCGCCGAGCACCCGCCCGGTCAGCATCAGATCGGTCATGCGCGCCACCGTCATCAGGCGCGCCACCCTTACCGAGCCGCTGCCGCCAACGAAGATGCCGCGCTGGCCTTCCGGCAGGGCGAAGAAGGCGGTCGTGTCGGCAACGCGGATGTGGGCCGAAGCGGCCAGTTCCAGACCGCCCCCGACGACCGCGCCAGTGAGCGCCGCCACGAAGGGGATGGTGCCGCGCTGGATGTGGTCGAAGACCTGATGCCAGCGGCGCGAGCCGTGAATGCCTTCGATCGGGGTCTTGTCGATGTGTTCGGCAAGATCGAGCCCGGCGCAGAAATGCGCCCCGACGCCGTGGATGACGCCCGCCTTGGCCTCGCCGGAAGCACGCTCGACCGCTTCGGCCAGGGCCTCGACCACTGCGTCCGAAATGGCATTGCGCTTCTCCGGCCGGTTGAGGCCGATAAGCGCAATGTCGCCCTCAAGGGCATAGGTGACCAGCTCGGTGGACATGCGCAGTCCGGCTTCCTCCCATGACCGCTCTTGGCCCATTTCCTGGGTTCTGGCGGCGTTTCAGCCGATTTTCGGGCGCCGTCGCGCCGGCCATATTTGTTTCCTAGTGGACGAAATACCGACTGACCTGTCAAGCCGAATCGGCTGCAGCTGCCGTTCGCGCGCTCAGCGCTCGGCCCGCAACACCGCCAGGAGCCAGTATCCAAGCCCGATGGCCACGGCACCGGCCGCCAGCAGTCCCAGCATATCGAAGGCCATGCCGGAGGCGGCGGCGAGGTTACCGGAAAAGGTGAAGCCGGCGCCGATATAGACCGCGACCCAGACGGCCTCGCCGAGTGCGCCCCACACAGTGAAGCGCAGCCAGGGAAGCCCCGCCGCACCCGCGGCGAGGTTGACATAGGGGCCGAGGGCGGCGGCGAGCCAGCGCGACAGGAAGACGGCGATGCCGCCGCGAGTGGCGAGGAAGGCGGTCGCCTTTGAAAGCGGCTCGGCGCGAGCGCTGAGCCGCTCGATGAGGCGCGATCCGCCCCAGCGTCCGCCGAAATAGCCAACCTGGTCGCCGATCAGAGCTCCGCCTAGGGCGGCGGCGGCGCTCGTCACAAGCTCGAGGTCTCCCGAGGCGACGAAGCCGCCGGCAGCGATCATCAGAATCGAGGCGGGAAATGGCAGAGCCAGGCACGAAGAGAATGTTCCGGCCGCCAGAAGGTAGATCCCGTACTGCGGCACGAGCCCAAGAAGCCAGTCGGTCACGGCGGCTTGTGTCCGTGCTTGTCGGCCTGGAGCTTGACGATGGCGGCCTCGACGGCGGCGATGAGTTCATCTACCGGCACGCCGCGCTCACTGGCAATTTCACCCAGCGTCAAGGGGTGGCCGGCGGGCGGCGGCAATTGCGCCGCGGCCTCAAGGTTGCGGGGATCCAGATTCCAGCTATGGGCGATGTAGCCGACCGTCATCCAGGCGGCGACGGGCTGGTTCTGATGGGTCGACCAGTAGATCGCTCGGGCAGTGAAGCGACCGGCGAAGAACAGCGCCAGCAGCGTGAAGACGACGAACGCCGAGACAAGAACCGGGTGACGGCGGAAGGCTGACGGCAATTGCCCTGTCCTGTTGTCGCCTGTCGGGCTTATCGTCTGTCTATCGCGCGAGCGGCCGTCGTGCACGCAAATCATGCTGCCGCAGGCCAGCGGCCGTGTGCATCACGCCGGCCAGATTTGTTTCCTAGTGGACGAAATACGGGCCGACGTGCCAAGATGGAGCGGTCAAGGCGCGCTGCCCGGCCGGCCGGAGGGAAGCTGGCGGGGACTCGGTGCCGGCGGGCCCGGCCGCGTGGGGAGGACACGCATTTTGACTGTTGCCGTTCCGCAGGCCGCCGCCATCGAAGCGGCGCCGCTGCGCAAAGTCCGTTTCTGGGAGCCCGAGGTTCTCGTCGACCGGCGGTCTGACGGGACGATCCTGGTGCGCCAGGCCGGTGACCTGCCGGCCTTCCCGCCGCGCCTCACCGACCGGCTGGTGCACTATGCCGGGGCCACACCCGATACGCTGTTCCTGGCCGACCGCAATGGCGGCGAGGACTGGCGCACGGTCACCTACGCTGAGGCGCTCGAACGGGTGCGCCGCATCGGCGAGGCGCTCATCGCATTCGACCTGTCGCTCGACCATCCGCTGCTGATCCTGTCCGGTAACGACATCGAGCACGCGCTGCTCGGGCTTGCCGCGCAATATGTCGGTGTGCCCTATGCCGCCGTCTCGCCGGCCTATTCGCTGGTCTCCACCGACTACAGCAAGCTGCGTGGCATCGTCGACATGCTGCAGCCCGGTCTGGTCTTCGCCGCCGACGGCAAGCCGTTCGCTCCGGCGATCCAGGCGGTGGTGCCGGCACAGATTCCGGTCGTCACGCTGAAAAATCCCCTGCCCGCGCGCAGCAACGTTTCCTTCGCCGATCTCGAAATCCATACCGTCACCGGCGCCGCCGACGCGGCGCACGAAAAGGTCGGGCCGGATACCGTCGCCAAGTTCCTGTTCACTTCGGGCTCGACCGGCTCGCCCAAGGCGGTCATCAACACCCAGCGCATGATGACCGCCAATCAGGAGATGGTGCGCGACTGCTTCGCTTACCTGGTCGAGGAGCCGCCGATCGTGCTCGACTGGGCGCCATGGAACCACACGGCCGGGGGCAACAAGGTCTTCAACATGGTGCTCTACAACGGGGGCACCCTCTATATCGACGACGGCCGCCCGACCCCGGCCGCCATCGGCAAGACCGTGCGCAATCTGCGCGAGGTCGCGCCAACCTGGTATTTCAACGTACCCAAGGGCTACGAGGAGCTGATCCCCTATCTGGAAGACGACACGGAACTGCGAGAGCGCTTCTTCAGCCGCCTCAACATGATGATGTATGCTGGCGCCGGCCTTGGCCAGCACACCTGGAGCGCGCTGGAGCGTCTGGCGGTGCAGGCCACCGGCGAGCGCGTGCTTCTGGTCACCGGCCTCGGCTCCACCGAGACGGCCCCCTTCTCGATGATGTGCACGGTCGACCAGCGCATCGCCGGCAATATCGGCCTGCCGGCGCGCGGCCTGGCACTGAAGCTGGTGCCGGTCGATGGCAAGCTGGAGGCGCGCCTCAAGGGCCCCAACATCACGCCCGGCTACTGGCGCGATCCAGAGCGCACGGCGGAAGCCTTCGATGAAGAGGGCTTCTATCGGCTGGGCGATGCCTTCCGCCTCGCCGACCCGGACGACGTGTCGAAGGGCTTCTATTTCGACGGGCGCATTGCCGAGAACTTCAAGCTCAATACCGGCACCTGGGTGAATGCCGGGGCGCTGCGCTCCCAGCTCATCGACGCGCTCGGCGGACTGGCGCGCGATGCGGTGATCACCGGCCTCGACCGCGATTTCGTCGGCGCCATCGTCATCCCCGACATGCCGGCCTGCCGCGTGCTCGCCGCCAACGCGACGGACAAGACGCCGCTCGCCGAGATCCTCGACGACGATCGCGTGCGCGCCGATTTCGGCGTCCGTTTGGCGGCGCTCGCCCGCGAGAGCACCGGCTCGTCGACGCTCGTCCGGCGGATCGTGCTGTTCGGCGGAATGCTATCGATCGACAAGGGTGAGATCACCGACAAGGGCTCGCTCAACCAGCGCGCCGTCATCGCCAACCATCCCGATCTGGTCGAGGAGATCTACGCCGGCTCGCCGCGGGTCATCGCCTTCAGGGAAGGCGGCTGACCGTCACTTCGGCGCCATGCGCAGTGCGCCGTCGAGGCGCACCACCTCGCCGTTGAGGTACGAGTTGGCGACCATCGAAGCGACCAGCGCGGCGAACTCTTCAGGCTCGCCGAAGCGCGCCGGAAAGGGGATCGAAGCGGCAAGTGCATCTCTCGTCTCCTGCGGCAGTTCCTCCAGCAGCGGTGTGCGGAAGAGGCCGGGCGCGATCGCCAGGACGCGGATGCCAAAACGGGCGAACTCGCGCGCGGCCGGAAGCGTCAATGCAACGATGCCGCCCTTCGATGCGGCATAGGCCGCCTGCCCGATCTGGCCGTCATAGGCGGCGACCGACGCCGCGGAGATGACGACGCCGCGCTCGCCGGTCTCGATCGCCTCCAGGGTGCTCATGGCGGCGGCAGCGAGCCGCATGACGTTGAATGTGCCGATCAGATTGACCCTCACGACGCGCTCGAAGGCCTCGAGCGCCATCGGCCCTTCGCGCCCGACGATGCGCGCCGCGGAGCCGATGCCGGCGCAGTTGACCAGGATGCGCGCCGGCCCGTGCGCCGCCGCGGCTCGGGCCAGGGCGGCTTCCACATGCGCCGGGTCGGTGACGTCGCAGGGACAGAAGGCGCCGCCGATTTCCCCGGCAAGACTTTCACCGGCCGCAACATTACGGTCGAGCACGGCAACGGCGGCGCCCTCGCGCGCCAACAGGCGGGCCGTGGCGGCGCCAAGGCCCGATGCGCCGCCGGTTACAAGAGCGGCTGATCCCCGGATTTGCACGCTCGTCCCTCCATCTCGATCGCCAGGAGACCAAGCTTGCGCAATTGCTCGAGTCCCGACAAGGGCCATGAGGCTCCGACGCGGTCAAATCGGGCCAATCACGAGCCGCGCCGTCAGCCCTGCGCATCCCTCGCAAGGCGGCCGGCGTGCACAGGGACAGCGCACCACACCGTAAGCCAGGAATTTTCAGATATTTGCGCGGAAGGCATGGTGCTCAGGGACGGGTTGCCGGACACGTGAGAATTCAGAAGCTTAGTTATTGGTGAGGCGCCCGACCTTCCCATTGTTTCATTAGGCTTTCTGCCGCAAGTGCCCCGCCGCAACACCTCTGCTCATGCACGTAACTGATTGCTTCACGGATCGAGACGTCCCAAGTCCGGCGAGCCGCTTTCTGAGGTGGGTGAGCCGGAATTCTCGTCGATCCGCCTTGCAGCAGTCCAATCTCTAGTACAGCTCAAGGTACTCGTTCACTTCCCAATCGCTGACATGCGCGTGGAAGCGAGCCAACTCGAAACGCTTGACGGCAACAAACACCTTGATGAACTCCTCGCCGAGACGCGCACACAGGTCCCCATCCGCTTCCAGCGCATCGAGGGCGGCGTCGAGCGTCTGCGGGAATTTCTGCAGAGCCGGGTTATCCTCACTGGCCGTCCCGTGGTCCTGAGTGCGAAGCTTGGCCTTGGTCTCGACGCCGGCAAGCCCCGCCGCCAGTACGGCTGCGGCCAGCAGGTAGGGATTACCGACCGCCGAACCGCCGCGCATCTCGATATGGGTGCGGTCATCGCCGGTCGCCTTGATGCGCACCATCGCCGAGCGGTCCTCGATGCCCCAACTGACATTGGACGGCGCGAACGTGTAAGGCTTGACCCGGTGGTAGCAATTGGGCGTCGGGTTGATCAGCGGCATGATCCCCGCCCCATGTGCCAGGATGCCTTCGACAAACGAAGCGCCGACCGCAGAAAGGCCGTTCTCGGCCTTGGCGTCGAAGAAGACGTTGCGTCCGGTCTTGCGGTCGGCCAGGCTGATGTGGAGGTGGCAGCCGCTGCCCGAATGGCCGGCGAAGGGCTTGGCCATGAAGCTCGCTATCAGACCATTGCGGTGCGCGAGCTCCTTGACGCCATTCTTGAATGCGAAGGCCTTGTCGACGCCCTCAAGGTTCTTGCCGGGGCCGTAGTTGGTCTCGAACTGCCCGCCGCCATATTCGCAATTGTGGGTGATCACATCGATGCCATAGGCGCGCAGCGTCGGCACCAGCATGTCGAGGAAGGGCGCATAGTGGTTGCGCACCGTATGGAAGATGTGAATCCCCTCGAAGAGCCGCTGCTTGGTCTCCGCCGACAGCAGGTAGTACTCGTATTCGTGGCCGAGGATGACATCGTAGCCGAGCTCGTTGGCGCGGCGGACGAGTTCCGCCAGCACGAAGCGCGGGCCGGCGCGCTGCGGCTCGCCGTCGTACCAGTAGCCGATGCAGGCGACGCTCGCCGTCCTTTCCAGCCAGGGCACGACGCGCAGCGAATCCGGATCGGGAAACAGCAGCTGGTCGGCGTAGTTCTGCTGGGTGTGCAGGCCGCTCGCCGGGACGACATTGGACGAGGTGTCGAGACCGAGCACGCCACCGTAGAAATTCAGCCCGTGACGGGCATAGGACTCGACCTTGTCGATCGGCACCGTCTTGGAGCGCGAGGTGCCATGCAGGTCGGACATCTCGAAGCGCACATACTCGATATCCTTCTCCCTCAACGCCTGCATGAAGGCCGTCGTCTTGTCGGGCTTCTTAGCCATTCCGGTACCCAAGGTCGGAGCAGAACGTCGATGGGAGCCGCGCCGGGCACAGCTCCCACCACGAAGTGAGGCGTCGTGACTACGGCGCCGCGATGTAGGTCGGCTTCACCTCGCCGGCGAGGTAAAGCTTCTCGTCCTTCACCCCGATCATGGTCACCGTCTTGGCCGGCACGCGCACGTCCTTCGGGAAGCTGATCGAACCGGTGATCCCGGCGTAGCCGTCGGTGGCCGCAATTGCATCGCGGATCTTGGCCGGGTCGGGGGAGCCGGCGCGGGTGATCGCATCGGCAATCAGGCCGATCGTATCGTAGCCGAGCGCGGCAAAGGCGTTCTCCGGATCGGTGCCGTAGGCCGCCTTGTAGTCCTTGTAGAACTTCTGGATGCCCGGGGTCGAATCCGCCGCCATGTAGGCATGGGTCGAGTAGTAGACGTCGTTGGCCGCCTTGCCACCGACCTGGATGAGCAGCGGCGTGTCATAGCCGTCACCGCCGACGATCGGCTGCATGATGCCGGCCTGGCGCATCTGCTTGACGATCAGACCGATGTCGTCGGGCATGGCTGCGACGTAGATTACGTCCGGCTTGGTGGCATCGGCCTTGATCTTGGTGATCTGCGCGGTGAAGGACTTGTCGCCGCTCTTGTAGTTATCCCGGCCGACGATCTTGCCGCCGTCATGGGTGAAGGCTTCGTCGAAGTACTTGGCGAGAAGCGTCGTGTACTCGGTCGAGTTGTCGCGCAGCAGGTAGACGTTCTTGCCCTTCAGCTTGCCCAAGACGAACTCGGCACCGGCGGCGGCCTGCACGTTGTCGCCGAAGCAGGCGAGGAAGATCTCGCTGCCGATCTGCTCGGGCAGCTTGGGCGAGGTGGCACCGGGCGTGATGAACGGAACACCGGCCTGCTGGAAGATCGGCCCGAGGGCGAGGACCGAGTCTGAATCGGTGAAGCCGGTCGCCACCACCACCTTGTCCTGATTGATCAGCTGGCTGGCAACGCTGGCGATCACCGTCGGGTCGGTCTTGGTGTCGTAGACGACCAGATCGAGCTTCTTGCCGAGCACGCCGCCAGCATCGTTGATTTCCTTCACCTTCAACTTGGCACCGTTCAAGGCCGGCGCGTCGAGTGAGGAGAGCGCTCCGGTGATGTTGAAGGGTGCGCCGATCTTGATGGTGTCGGCGGCGAGAGCGGCGGACGTCGCAAGCCCGGCCGCCAGAGAAAGGCCCACTGCGAAGGCTGTATGAAGTCTCATGGCACTATTCCCCTGTTTGCTTTTTCAGACGCCTCAAGATCCGCCCGAGGCTCAGTTCACGATCGCCCAAGAGGCCGCTCGGGCGGAAGATCATGATCAAGATGAAGATGATCCCGAGGACGATCTGGCTCGCCCCATAGAGGGGCGGGATGGAGAAATTGCCGAAGTCGATGCCGCGCTCGAGATTGCGCAGCACTTCGCTCAGCACGCCAACCATAACGACGCCGACAAGGGCGCCGGTCAGGCTCTGCATGCCGCCGATGACCAACATACTGATCAGCGAAAAGGTATAGGCCATGTAGAAGCTCGCCGGAGAAAAGGAGCCGAGGTAATGGCCGTAAAGCGAGCCGCCGACACCGGCGAAGAACGCACCGATGGTGAAAGCGGACAGCCGCGTCGGCAATACCTTGATGCCAATAGCGCGGGCGGCGATCGTATCCTCGCGCACCGAACGATAGCGCTGCCCGGTGGGCGAGTAGACGACGCGGGCGAGCACCACCAGGGTCACCACCAGCCAGCCGGCTGCCCAGGCAAGGGTCGTCTCCAGCGGCACGCCGGTGAAGGTGCGGGCGCCGCGGGTGAAATCGACCGCGTTGATCAGCACGACGTTGACGATGATCAGAAAACCGAGCGTGGCCACCGACACGAAATAGCCTGACAGCCGCATCAGCGGCGCCCCGACAATGAGAGCGAGCACGACGCAGGCAAGCCCGGCGATGATCGTCGCCGGCAGGAAGGGCAGCGTGATCGACGCCAGCCAGTGGGGCAGGTCGGGAAGGTAGGCATGCTTGGCGGCGAGCGACAGCGACAGGATGCCCGAAACATAGGCGCCGACAGCGACGAAGCCGACATGGCCGAGCGAGAAGACGCCGGTGAAGCCGTTGGCCACCCCCATCGAGACGACCAAAATGCCGTTGATGCACAGCACGATGACGACGCGCGTCAGGTAGTCGTTGACCAGTTGCGGCAGGCCCCACACCGCAAGGACGATGAGGATGAGGCCAACCAGGCTGGCGACGATCGTCTCTCTGGGACTCACAGCTTGACCTCCTGCGTGCGATTGAGGAGGCCGTTCGGGCGGAGCAGCAGGAAGGCAATCAGCAGCGCGAACACGATCGCGTCGCGATAAGGCGAGATCTCCGAGGGCAGGAAGGCGATGATGAAAATCTCGAGTGCCCCGAGGATATAGCCACCGAGCAGAGCCCCAGCGATCGAGCCGAAGCCGCCGATGATCGCCGCGACGAAAGCCTTGAGAAGCGGTGTGAAGCCCATCGACGGCTCGACGATCCCGGCCTGCGCCGCCCACAGGATGCCGGCAAGCCCGGCGAAGGCTGAAGCAATGGCGAAGGCGACGACGATCAGCTTGTTGACGTCAAGACCGACGAGTTGCGCGGCCCCCAGATCCTCGGCCGCCGCGCGCATGCCCAGGCCGGCATCGGTGCGGGTCACGAACCAGCCGAGGAGGGCAAGCGAGACCACCGTCAGCGCGATGGTCGCAACATTGATCTGGGTGAAGGTGATCTGGCCGTCATAGAACTGAATTGCCTGGTTCATCCAGTCAGGAATGGGGAAGTTGCGCGGGCTTGAGGTGAAGATCAGGATGCCGAGGTTTTCCAAAATGTAGGTGACCGCGAGGCTGGTGAGCAGCAGCGTCACGTCGGGCGAGCCGCGCACCGGACGATAGGCGACGCGCTCAACGATGACACCGGCCAGCGCGCCGCCGACGATCCCGCCGATAAAAGCAACCGGGAAGGGCATGCCGGCGGCGCTGAGGACCACCATGGCGAAGGCGCCGACCATCATCATGTCGCCATGGGCGAAGTTGGTCATGCGCAGGATGCCGAACACCATCGACAGACCGATCGCGACCAGCGCGTAGAGGCTGCCGAGGCTGACGGCATTGATCACCTGCTGAGTGATGTAGAGGCCTTCGTTCATTGCCGCGCACCCAGATAGGCCGCAGCGACCTGTTCGTAATTCTCGCTGAGTTCGTGCGCCGGACCGGACAGAGCGATCTCACCGGTGCGCAGCACATAAGCGCGGTCCGCAAGTTCAAGCGCCGTCGTGATGTTCTGCTCGACCAGCAGCATCGTCACGCCTGCCGCCTTGAGGCCGGCCAGTGCCTTGAAGATCGCGACAATAATCAGAGGCGCGAGGCCAAGCGAGGGTTCGTCGAGCAGCAGGAGCTTCGGCTTGGCCATCAGAGCCCGCCCCAGCGCCAACATCTGCTGCTCACCACCCGATAGCGTACCGGCGGGCTGATGCATACGCTCGTGCAGCCTTGGAAAAAGCTCATAGATGCGCTCACGATCTTCGGCGACCGTCTCCCGCTCGCGCCGCGCCGCCGCGCCGAGGCGAAGGTTCTCCGCCACGGTCAGCGAGCCGAACACGCGGCGGCCCTCGGGGCTATGGGCGATGCCCAACCGGACGACGCGCGCCGGCGACATGCGCCCGATCCGTTCGCCGGCAAAGGTGATCGTGCCGGCCCGCGGCCGGATGAGCCCGGAGACGGTGCGCAGCATCGTCGTCTTGCCGGCACCGTTGGCGCCGAGCAGCGCCACCACCTCGCCCGGTCGCACTTCAAGACTGATCCCCCTGATGGCGACGACGGCACCGTAGTTGACCTGCAATCCGGCGACCGAAAGGATGGCATCGGTGCCGGAAGCTTCGGGCCGCTTGGCGAGGACGGAGTCAGGCGTGGCCAAGATAGACCTCCCGCACCCGCGGATGAGCCTGAACTTCGGCTGGCGTCCCCTCGAAGATGCATTCGCCATGCGCAAGCACCTGGATGCGCTCGCACAGGTTCATGACCAGATCCATGTCGTGTTCGACCACGATCACGGCGAGGCCGTATTGGTCGCGGATACGCTGGACGAGGTCGAGGATGCCGCGCGTCTCGGTCCCGTCCATGCCGGCGACCGGCTCGTCGAGCATGAGCAGACGCGGCTGCGTCGCCAGCGCCCGCACGAGCTCAAGCCGGCGCTGGTCGCCGTAGGGCAGCTCGCTGGCCCGCATCTCCGCCCGCGAGCGCAGGCCGACGAGATCGAGAAGCCCGTCCGTGATCTCGTCCACCGCATGGTTTGTCTTGTTTAGCTTCGGCGTACCGAACAGGGCATCGAACATGCCCGACGGATGACGCAGGTGGGCGGCTGCGCGCAC
Organism: uncultured Alphaproteobacteria bacterium; assembly: GCA_963750065.1. Classification (GTDB taxonomy): domain Bacteria; phylum Pseudomonadota; class Alphaproteobacteria; order Rhizobiales; family Kaistiaceae; genus CAVSRC01. The sequence continues at coordinate 115,539 of CAVVPK010000012.1, read as the reverse complement.
ATTTTCCGCAACGGTCAGCTGCTGGAACAGTCGCGTGCCCTGGAATGTGCGGGCAATTCCGAGGCGCACGATATCGGCGGCGGATTTGCGCTCGATGGCGACGCCGTCAAAACGAACCGTCCCGGCATTCGGTCGCTGGAAGCCGCTGATGACGTTGAAGAGCGTGCTCTTGCCCGAACCGTTCGGCCCGATGACGCCGATGATCTCACCAGCGCGCACGACGATCTCGTGGCTGTTCAAAGCAACAAGACCGCGAAAGGCCTTGGTCAGGTCGCGTGTCTCGAGAAGGACCGCTGCATCGGGCGAGGTGGATGTGCCCATCGCTCACCCGCGCTCAGTCGGCGAAAGTATTGAGGGAAGGTGTCCCCTGACGGACGGTGCTCCACGCACCCCCGATGCCGCGCAAAGGCGCGACAGCCCTACCGGGCCATAATCGAAGGCATCGAATATCACGGACCACTTCCCCGTCTCTGGGCCTGTAACAAAAAATTCCATACTGGAGCAAGCGTGTCAAATCTGTAATATGTGCATCTAGTCTGTATTATGTGCATCCAGCCAAAAAGCGCGCTTTGATCCGATGCGAGAGAGCCCGGACCGGACTGACCGTACGGTGGCGGAGATGATCCGAAACAGCCTTGGCCGTCTGACGCCGACTGAGCGGCGTCCGGCGCTGGCGCTGCTCGCCAACTATCCCGTCGCCGGATTGGAGACCGTCGCCCAGTTCGCCAAGCGCGCCGGAGTAAGCGGTCCGACCGTGCTCCGTCTGGTCGCCAAGCTCGGCCTGCCGAGCTATCTCGACCTGCAACAGCGGCTGCGGGATGAGTTGGAACTGCGTTCGCAGGCACCGCTTGCCAAGGTGCCCGCGCCCGTCGGTCGGCTGGAGGAGGGCGATTTCCTGGCGAAATATGCCGGCGCCATCGTCGAGAATATCGAGCGCTCGATCGCCGACGTCTCACGCGCGGATTTCGAGGCGGCGGCCGACCTGCTTGCCGACCGCCGACGCCGCGTCCTCGTTCTTGGCGGCCGTTTCACCTCGAGCCTAGCCTGGCATCTCTATTTGCACCTGCGCGAGCTCAGGCCGCGCGTCGAATTTGTCGGTGGCCAGACCGCCGCCTGGGTCGAACACCTGCTCGACGTCGGCCGCAACGACGTCCTGGTCGTCTTCGACATCCGCCGCTTCCAGGACGACGTGGTGCGCTTTGCACGTGAGGCCGCAGCGGCAGATTCCCGCGTCGTGCTGTTCACCGACACCTGGATGTCGCCGATCGCGGCCAGCGCAACCCACGTCTTCGCCATGCGCACGGTCATGCCGTCGACCTGGGAATCCTTCGCAGCCCTCTCGGCACTGGTCGAGGCCCTGATCGTGCGCGTGCACGAGCGGCGGTGGCATGAGAGCCGGGGCCGCATGGAAAAGCTGGAAGTTCTGCGAACGCATCTGGCCACAGAGGACAGGACAGAGTGATTTTCGAGCCGCTTATCTTCGTTGCCACCTGCGGGATCGCCGGGCGTGTCCGCGGCAAGGGTTTCCCGGCGACCGACCTCACTTCACGGATGAAGAAAGGGGTCGGCTGGGTACCGACCAATACCATGATCTCCTGCTTTGGCCCGATCGGCGACACACCATTCGGCGCCACCGGCGACCTCATCCTCGTGCCAGATCCGGCAACCGAGGTGGATGTCGATTTCGAGGACGGCAGCGCCGCGGAACGCTGGTATCTCGGCGATATTCGCCTAACTGACGGCACGCCTTGGGAATGCTGCCCGCGCGACTTTCTGCGGCGGGCTCTGACAAGCCTTGAGGAGGTGTCCGGCTTGCGCCTTTACGCTGCCTTCGAGCACGAATTCATGCTCGACGGGATCGAGGACAGGCCGGGATCGGCCTACAGCCTCGACGCATGGCGGCAACAAGGCCGTTTTGGCGAAGCCTTCGTCGCTGCAATCCGCAAAGCCGGGATAGAGCCGGACTCGTTCCTGCCCGAATTCGGCGCACGCCAATATGAGGTCACCACGGCACCGGCGATTGGCGTCAAGGCGGCCGACGACGCGATCAAGGTGCGCGAAATGGCGCGCGCGACCGCCCAGCGGCTCGGCCAGCGGGCGACCTTCAGCCCGATCCTCGATCCGAATGGCACCGGCAACGGCGTCCACATCCATTTCAGTCTCCTCGACAACACCGGAAAGTCGGTGATGCACGATCCGGCCGACGCCGACGGCCTCGCAGGCACGGCGCGTCATTTCATGGCCGGCGTGCTCGCACACCTGCCGGCGATCACGGCTGTGACCGCGCCCAGCACCGTTTCCTATATCCGCCTCCGGCCGAACCGATGGGCGCCGACGCTTGCCTATGTCGCCGATCGCGACCGCGAGGCGAGTCTCAGGATCTGCCCGGTCCTCACACTCCCGGGCACCGACAAGGCCAGCCAGGTCCATGCCGAGTTCCGTGTTGCCGATGGAGCGGCAAGCCCCTATCTCGCGCTCGGGGCACTGGTCCATGCCGGCGTCGACGGCATTCGTCGGAAGCTGCCGCTGGTCGTCACCGAGGATGTCGCTTCCATGAGCGATGCGGAGCGGCAGTCAGCCGGCATTCGCCCCCTGCCCCAATCGCTCAATGAAGCCCTCGATGCGCTGGCTGCCTCGGCGCCGGCAAAGGAATGGTTCGGGGCGACCTATCTCGATGCCTATCTCCGCCACAAGCGCGCCGAAATCGCCATGCTTGGCGACGCCGACGAGATCGAACAATGCAGCCGATACGCGGCGAGCTACTAGGCGGCCGTCTCGGCCAGGGCCAGCCATTCCACGCTGGTCATCTGGCGGCAATAGCCGGCGAACATGGCGAGCGCCTCCGCGTGCCGGGCGTGCGTGTTGGCCATGCAGGCGTCGGTCAGGCAGGTCACGTAGTAGCCGCGATCTGCGCCATCCTTGACCGTGTGGTCGATGCACTGATCTGTGAGGAAGCCGGCCACCACCAGGTCGGCGATGCCGATATTGCGCAGCAGGTAGTCAGCATTGGTCGAGTTGAACAGGCTCGACGATGTCTTGGGAATGACGATTTCGTCCTCACCCGGTGCGATCGCGTCGAGAACTTTCGCTTCCCACGAGCCCTTGCCGAAAGAGAAGCCGGAAAGCTTGTAGTCGAGGCTGCGGTCGCGCCCGTCGCGCGTGAGGTTCTCGATCACGGTGTAGATCACCTCAACGCCAGCGCGACGGCTGGTCGCGATCAGGCGTCGGAGATTGGGAATCACCACGTCGCGCGCGGCCGTAAAGAACTCGGGCCGAATGGCTTGCTGAGCCTCGTTGAACGTACCGTTCTGCACGTCGACAATCAGCAGCGCCGTGGTTGCCGGCTCGACGGGGCGATTGCGGGTCAGATCCGGATTGCCGCCGGGGGCCGACGATTTGTCGAGAGCGTTATTCATTTGCCAACAACTTCCGATGGTCGAACGAGGAAAGCCTTCGCATGAATGACGCCTCACCGCTGCTCGCCGAGGACGAGCCCTCTCCTGTCAGGATCATCCGGGAGTACAGCACATCGCCCTTCTTTCTGCTCGCTGACCATGCCGGCCGGCGGATCCCGCGACGCCTCGGCACGCTCGGCCTGCCGGAAGCCGAAATCCGCCGCCATATTGGCTGGGACATCGGCATCGACGCTACGAGCCACATCATCGCTGAAGCGCTCGACGCTTTTTTCATCGCGCAAATCTATTCCCGCCTTGTGATCGACTGCAATCGCGACCCTGCGGTGCCCACTTCGATCGCCGAGATCAGCGAGACGACGGAGGTGGCCGGCAATAAGGGCCTGAGCGAGGCCGAACGCGAAGCGCGCCAGGCGGAGCTCTTCTGGCCCTACCACAACCGGATTGGCGAAGAGCTCGACCGGCGAAAGGCCCGAGACCATGAGACCATTATGGTCTCGATGCACAGCTTCACGCCGGTGTTCAAGGGAAATTCCCGTCCTTGGCACGTCGGCGTCCTCTACAATCGCGACCGCCGCCTCGCCGGGATCATGCTCGACCTGCTTCAGGCCGAGGACGACATCATCGTCGGCGACAACGAGCCCTATCAGGTCAGTGATCTGACCGACTATACGATTCCGGTCCACGGCGAGCGTCGTGGTCTTCCTCATGTCGAGATCGAGATCCGCCAGGACCTCATCGAAACCGAGGCGGGCCAGCGCGCTTGGGGCGAGCGCTTCGCCCGGCTGCTGCCGGAAGCGCGCCGCCTCTTCAATTCACGCTGACTGCGAGAACCACGATGACCGATGCTGCTGCCGGCCGATACAGCCATCCCGCCACCCGCGACGTGCCTGTCGAAATCGGCGCGACGACACTGCTCTACATCGATGTCCAGAATTTCTGCGCAATACGCGAGGGTGGCGAGTTCAAGGACCTGTCGCGCGCCGACTTCGACGAGAAGCTCGGCTACTTCTTCACCGAAATGGAAGGCCGTGTCGTCCCCAACATGCGGCGCCTGCAAGCCGGCTGCCGCGCGACCGGCATCGAGGTTATGTACACCCTCATCCGCAGCCTCACCCAGGACGGCCGCGACCGTAGCCTCGACTACAAGATCACCGGTTTCAACGTGCCGCCCGGCTCGTGGGACGGCGAGGTGATCGACGCGATCAAGCCGCTCTCGGATGAGATCGTCATCCCGAAGACCTCGTCCAACGTCTTTGTCTCGACCAACATCGACTACGTGCTGCGCAATCTTGGCACGAAGTACCTGGTGATCAGCGGTATCGTCACCGATCAATGTGTCGAGGGGGCGGTGCGCGATGCCTGCGACCTCGGCTATCTGGTTACGCTGATCACCGACGCCTGCGCCACCTACACCAAGGAGCGCCACGAGAATTCGCTTCGCGCCATCAAGGGCTACTGCCGTCAGCGGACGGTCGACGAATTCCTGAGAGAAGTCGGCGAGATCCAGAACCGGGGCGTCGTTAAGTGATGGTAGCCGGTTGAGCCACTGGAACGAGCGGCGGCACATATTTGCGCAGAAGCGATTAGCTGATCGACTCGCTCACTCTACGACATGAGCGCGGCGTTTGATTCCAGAACGGGGAAGCGCATTTCAATGATTTCATGGGCTTACGGGCCCGCGAACCACGCTGCTCTTTCGAAACGGGATGCGCCTAGGAAGAACGAGAAGTAATATCAGATCGTTGATGAGAATGGTGCCCAGGGGCGGATTGGCTGGACAAAGTGCCTTATGCCTTGATTTTACAGCGAAATCGAGCACGCCTTCGGCAATATGTCTACCACTCCTGTCACACACTTCACAAGCCCGGATGGCGCGCGCGGGGCTGGTCCCTTCCCGTGCCCGATGACCCACATTCCCGCCAGCAGCTAGAGGCCGCTCCCTTCATGGGCCCGCACGTGATGCAGCATCACACTACATGCCAGGGCGTGGGGGGTGCGCATGGTGATGCGCCGGGGCACCCTCGCGATGCAGCGCATAGGCGAGCAGGTTGTCCGTGCCGTCCAGGGCTGTCGTCAGGGTACCTTGAGGTTTCAGTTCGGTGGGGCGCATGGGTGTCGGCATCGGGGAACAGGAGGACCCCGCCCCCCAAAAAAAGAACCCGGCGGATTTCTCCGCCGGGTCCGATATCGATTGAGCTTTAGGCTCGACTACCAGCTGCGCACCAAGCGGATCTTGCCGGTCCACACGCCCGCCGTGCTGCCGACCTTCTTGTAGTCGCCCTCGACACCAGCCGAGAAGCCGGTGACCGGCGCCCACACCAGATTGGCACCAGTCTCCCACGCGTGCCCGTTGCCGGCAGTAGCGCCACTCTGGCTCTAGTACTCAAAGTCGACGCTCGAAGACAGATTCGGGGCCCAGAAGTGCTGGAAGCCCACCAGTCCGCTCCACACGCTGCCGCTCTTAGCGACCGTGCCGCCGCCAGAGCCGAACAGAGCCACTTCGCTCTGCGCCCAAGCCGCCTGCAACGCCAGTTTATCGCCAGGCGCGATCGAGTCGAGCTTGATGGTCGTGCCGATCTGAGCGCCGAAGCCGCTGCCAGCCTTCGTCTCGCCGAAGCCGCCGGACAGCTTCGCATCCCAATGACCGCCGGAGAACGTCAAAGCGCCGACGACGTCGGGCATGCTGTAGCTCGACGACAGGTTGGTGCCCCAACGATCACGCGGATCTTCGATGGCCAGCTGGATGCCGAAACCGCTCATCGCCCAGGTCAAACGAACCTGATCGACGTTCTGGTCGCCGGCATCGTAGTCGCCATTGCCGAACATATAGCTGCCGAAGTAGTGGTAGACCGACTCTGTGCGGCCAACCAGGAGCATGCCGAGCTCGAGATAGGCAGTGTCGAGATAGGCGTACTTCCTGGTGCTATCGCTTGCTGTGGCATAAGGCCTGGTTGCGCCGAGTGCCGTCACCGCCATCAAGTTGTTGGACGCGTCGTTGTTGTTCGACAGCGCACGGAGTTCCACGAAGGCGGTGAGCGGGCCGTACTCGGTCATCGACTTGGCGGTGACGTTGACGTGCGCCTCAGTGTTCATGTCCCACCCGGCCGAATGCTGATCGCCACACCATGTACGTGGCCGATGTAGTATCGTACTGGTTCAGTTGAAGTCCAATCCTGGGCGGAATTGCTGTGGAAGTTCACGTCGAACTGCACCAAGCCGCCGATCTTCAGGCAGGTGTCGGTGCCCGGGATATACCAGTAACCAGCGCCGAAAGCGTCGCAAACCTTGACGTAATCGACGGGCTCGGCAACCGAAAGATCGGCCGCCTGAGCAGCACCGACGAACGCGAACGCCGCCGCACTGCTGAGAAGTAATGTCTTAAGCTTCATATCCTGACCTCCAAACCATGGCTCTTTGTCGTTGCCCCGTCTGATGCGCTCACCCCTTGAGCCAAACTGGACATGCCGGAACTTCCACTGATTTAGTGGCCGCTGCAACGGCGAACAGTGGTTCCTGTGCTATTTCGGATCGACCTGTGGCTTGCGCGCCACACGTCGGGCAAACAGAGCGCCGGTTCGGCGCCGGGTGTGTTTGGCAAGTGGCGGCAATTCTGGGTGTTCCAACAACTCCGCGCGGGCATTTCGCAGGTCTGCGGCAAGTTGCAGCCACAGCCAGACCTCGGCCGGGATGCCGAGCGCCTTTTCCAGCTTGAGCGCGACGAATTCCGACATGCCTCGGTGGTCACGGCACCAGTTCGACACGGTCGTGCGGCTCACGCCGCAGGAATGACCCACATCCGCATGCCGGATATGGCGCCTGTCGATTTCGGCCTGAAGCAATTCCCCTGGTGTCAGTTCCCGGCCGTATCGGTCGGTCAACAGCTGCAATGCCCTGACCAATTCGGTTAGTGATAACGAGGACTCGGTATCGCCCGGGTTTGTCATGCCCACATTTCCATGACGGCCGGGTCGCTACTTTCCAGACGCATCAGGCGTTTCAAACCCATAGCAAGTAGGGCGTTGCGCAGGCCTTCAATCTCCGGACTTATCAACGGGACCTTGATCGATTCCGGCCCAGGCTGCGGTCCACACGGCCAAGGTCGGGAAATGTAACCGGTCGGACAATCGTTTGGATGGCGATAGATCGCCCAGATCGGCAGAACCCGCTCATTGTGCATTGGCGCAGCCCAAGAAATCAGAACGATGGCGACAGAAGCCCCGCATGACGGCCCTTTACATACCCTCGGCCTTCCGAATCAAGACACTCCGGTGATTAGATTCTCCGCGCCATAACCTGATCTCCTCCGGCGTCGATGTTAGCGTCCGCGCACGTGGCGTGGTTTCCGGCGCATTCGGTGGTGGGTTTTCCCGCTGCCGGCGATGGTGGAGCTGGGGTGGTCACCGCGGTTAGCGGCTATTAGCGTAGGGTGCCGTCGCGGGTCGTGTTGGAATTGGGCGTGACGCAGCCTCCTGCCGTTTGAAGGTATCGGTTCAGGCGGTCAAAGAGGACAGAGAAGAATGAGGGATCGGGCGACTAATCGTGGTGCAGAAACCCTGAAGATACTGAAGGGTCCCTCACGCGAGACCTGTGCACAAAGGCGGCGGCGCGGCGCTTCCCCCCGTGGGGGTGACGCCCCACTGCCCCGGCCCGGGCGCCTGAGCACTCGCTATGAGCGCCGAACTTAGCCCCGTAAACCAGTCCCCGTGCCGCCTCGTCGGATTGCCTGCCGGTTGAGTGCTCCATCGCTATTGCTTCATTCACCATATCGCAAGAGCTTCGCTCGACAACTGTGCGAAGAGCGACCATTCTCCGAACAGTCCCTCAAAACGGAGTAGGAAAGCCATGGCCAAATCGCACCTCAAGCTGGTCGCGCCAAGCACCGTAAACCGAACAGTGCCGCCGAAGCGCTTGCCGAACAGCGAGCTTCGGACCCGTGAGCACCTGACGGAGGCGGAAGTCGAGAAGCTGATCGGCGCCGCCAGGGGCAACCGTTACGGCCACCGTGACGCCACCATGATCTTGGTCGCCTTTCGCCACGGGCTCCGCGCCAGCGAGCTAACGGACCTGCGCTGGGATCAGATCGACTTCAGCACCGCCAACCTTCATGTCCGCCGGGTCAAGCAGGGGACGCCCGCCACGCACCCGATACGAGGTGACGAGATGCGAGCCCTTCGCCGGCTTCAGCGTGAGCAAGACCCGAAGTTGCCCTTCGTGTTTACCTCAGAGCGGAATGCACCGTTCACCACCGCCGGCTTCGCCCGCATGATCCAGCGAGCCGGGGAGGCTGCCGGGCTCGGCTTCAAGGCCCATCCCCACATGCTGCGCCACGCCTGCGGCTTCGCGCTCGCCAACAAGGGCCACGACACGCGGGCTCTGCAAGCCTATCTCGGCCATAAGAACATTCAGCACACAGTGCGCTACACCGAACTGGCGCCCACCCGGTTCAAGGACTTCTGGCGGTAGCCCCGTGCGAGCCCCAGAGAAGGCCGCTGACGGCTGTCCCCAACGGAGGAAAGGGAACCGCACCCACTCAGCAGGCAGGCCCTCAGCGGCCGGCTAGGCGCCACGGCTATTGGGGCGGATATTAGGTACCACACTAGGCGGAACGGAGCCGGTTCTGGCTACAGCGAGGAACACGAAGCGGCCCGACGATAGGACCTATACTAGCCACGCGGTACAGGACCGGTTGCAAATATGCGGACATCCTCTCGCTTGAGACACCATCAGTCGTCGGCTTCCCGATCAACGGCCTCGCCGAAACTTCCTGACGAACCGTTCCTCGACCGGTGGCTGACGGGGAAAGGGCGGTTGGAGGCACTGGCGCACGTAGCTCTCGCGGCCATCGAAGACGACGCCCAGCCGCGTCGGCGGCGGCGTAGGATCGACGACCTTGCGAGGCACGAGGCGCTGGTCACCACGATCATCGCCAACTTGTCCTACCTCATCGTTTCGAAGCATCGGCCCCAGCGCATCGCCGTGCCGTTGTCCAAGGCGAAGGCGAAGCTTGGCCGTTACGACCGCCCCGGCTTCGGGCTCCTTGCGACCACACTCCGCGAGCTTCACGGCGACGGTGTTCTTGACCTCAAGAAGTCCACAGAGCCCGGCCGGGTGAGCACCATCGCTCCCACACGCTGGCTGCGCCAGATCGTGCGTGACGCCAAGATCACCTTTGACGACTTCAAGCGGGTGGAGGGCGAAGAGATCATCCGCCTCAGCCGCTCGGAACGGGACTATCCCGCTGGCACGAAGCATCGTGAGTTGATCGACTATCGCGACACCGCCCAGACCCGGCGCTACCGGGCAGAGATGCGGCGCATCAACGACCACCTCGCCACAGCGGACCTTTCCTTCGCTGCGGATGGCGGCCCGCTCATCGACTTTGCAAGCCGCACGCTGATCCGCACGTTCAACCTGCCGCCGTGGCTTCCGCGCGGGATCATCCGCTTCGACTTCGGCGGCCGTCTCTTCGGAGGCTGGTGGGAGAACCTGAAGAAGCCCAAGCGCCAGCACATCCGCATCAACGGCGAGCCTGTTGCAGACCTCGACTTCAAGAACCTCTTCGTCCGCCTCGCGTATCACCATGCGGGCCTCGCCCCGCCTTCACCCGGCGATGACCTCTACGCTGTGCCGGACTTCAAGAAGCATCGCGAAGGGATCAAGAAGGTCCTGTCCGCAATGCTGTTTGCCGACAAGCTCCTTGCCCGGACGCCGCGCGACACCAAGAAACTTCTCCCCACGGGCACCATCGCCGCTACCGTCCGCGCTGCCATCCTCGCGCTTCATCCCGCGTTGGCCGGCACGTTCGAGACCGGCGTTGGCTACTCGCTGATGTTCACCGAAAGCCAAATGCTGGTAGCCATCCTCCTGCGCTTGAACGCCGTCGGGATCACCGCGCTGCCCATGCACGACGGGATCATGGTGCCGGTCTCGAAGGCCGACCAAGCGGCCGGCGTGATGGGCGATGTGGCGCAGAAACTCATCGGCCATCGGCTGCCGGTTGTGCGGAAATGAGCCCTTTTCGGCATCTTTACGCGCCTCTCTTAAGGTGTGGTCTTGGGTGGGGGCGTTGTGTGTCTTTGGTGTCTCTCGTTGCGCTGTCCTCCTCCCGCCGTGCCACCAGCTTGAGGGGCGGATTTCGGGCAGCAGCGGAATGGGTCCAAGCTCACAGGGTAGAGGTGGTGGTGGTGGTGAAAAGAACCCCTCAAAGCGCTTGGTAGGCAGCAGGGTTGCTTTGGCTCACTCGCCACGTGGCATGCCTGAAGCCCAGCCCCCCACTCACTCCTCGCCATAGCTCGTGGAGTTAGGTGGTGGTGGTGGTTGAAAAGAACCCCTCAAAGCGCTTGGTAGGCAGCAGGGTTGCTTTGGCTCACTCGCCACGTGGCATGCCTGAAGCCCAGCACCCCCCCCCACTCATTGGCCCGCGCAAGGTGCATGCCTCTTGCTGCCCCCGGGGTCCATGCGTGAGGGTGTGACAGACATCCCGAGGAGCGCGAACGCCCGCACCTCAGGACGACAAGCCGAGCGTCGAAGCACGAAGGGTCAAAGCGCCAAGGGTGGAGGGGAGGAGGAGGAAAAGGACCCGACAAGGCGCAAGGGGCAGGCTCAAGGTGCCTCGCTACCCCTACGCCGATGCAAACGCTCGTGGAGCTTGGACAACGGAGCTTGGACAACGGAGCGTGGACAATGGAGCGTGGACAATGGAGCGTGGACCGTACAGGCTTCGTCACTCGACCTCGAAGCGCGGCAGCCGCTCGATTGCGTCGGCCTTCGCCTTCATCGTGACATCGCCATAGGTTCCCCCGACGTAGCGGGGCGCATGTCCGCAGATCGCGTCCAGCACGCGCTCCTGGATACTGACCTCGAAGCCGATGGTCATGAAGAGGTGCCGCCACGCATGGTTCGGTGCCACTCTCGGATCAGGAGCGGCAGCCCTCACGAACTCACGCACGCGGTTCGCAACCCCCCCGCGCGACGCCTTCTTCCCTGGGCTCACATTGGCAAACAGGTAGCCGTCCGCCGCTTCTTCAACGAAGGACACAAAGCCAATCTCAATGAGGTGCGCGTGCAGTGGCACTTCGCGCATTTCCTTCGTCTTCACCGTTCCCGCCTCGGGTGTGATGGTGATGACCCAATGCTCCCCTTCCCGCCGCACGTCCTGCTTTCTCAGCTGGCACATCTCTCCAACACGTGCCCCGGTGTATGCGCACAACCACGGCACCCACCGCTTGGCTGCGCACGTCTTCGGCCGGTCACGCCCGCGCTGATGATGGAGCGCCAGCGTCAAGATGGCCTTCGCCTCGTTTGCCGTGAAGCCCTTGTCACGCGTGCGCACCTTCTTGCCGAGCTTCAATGTGATCCCGGCGGCAGGATTGGACGGCAGGCGCCGGTTGTTGACGGCGAACCCAAAGACCGACTTCAGGCCCGCAATGTCGCTATCCTTGATCGTCTTCGGCGATATGCCTGCGCCGAGACGCTGGTCCTTGAGGGCAATCACGTCTTCCGGCTTCACCCGCCTCGCATCATCGTGCCCGAGGAACGCCACGAACCGCCGCATGGTGTTCCGGTAGCTCTCATATGTGCTGACAGCGAGGCCGGTCGCCTTTGCCTCTTGCCACCAGTCCTCCACCAGACCCGTGAGCGAAACTTTTGGACCAGCACCGGGAGCCTGCCACTCCGGGAACCGCTCGGACTTCGGGTCAGGGGAGTAGTCGCCTTCTGCTTGCCGCTGCCTGAGCTTCACAGCATCAAGCAGCGCCCGCCGGAACTCGCGTGAGGATGACCGCCCGCGTCCCGGTGTCAACGCTGTGGATGCCCTTCGCGAGTAGGAGCCTATCGACAAGCGGCCCAAGCGGCCCTTCAAGCTCGCTCGCTTCGCCCGTCTTCTCGCCCAATCGTTCGATGGCCGCCACCGCCGCTTCCCATTCGGCAAGGCGTTCTTCTTCGTGGGGCTCCCGGTCGCGCTCCCATTCGCCCGTCTCAAGGTTCTGCACCACGGCGGTCACGCGTTCGCGGCCTTCGCCATGCACCCAAGCGCGGTAAAGCTCGCCCGAGAGAGCGGCCGCTTGCTTCTGGGTCAGCGGCACCGGCTGGTCTTCTCGCAACGCCCGCCAGACCGTCTCAAGGTAGGCCGCCGCCTCCGCTTGCCTCACCTTCACCTCGCTCGGTTCGGCGGTTCGCAGCGAAAAGCGGACCTTGCCGCTGTCAGTGATGGTGATTGGGACGGAGGTGTCGCCGCACGGCACGTCGAGCTTTCCGCCCAACGCACGCTCTCTCACGTCGGCGGGAATGCGCTGCTCAAAGTAGGCGTTTTGTGAGCCTTTGCGTCGCATCGGACGGACCAGACGATACAGCATTGTCCCTCACCTTTGTCACACAGTCGGCAAGGCACAACGCTTTGACTTCGCTTAACTTATTGTCTGGCTTGGCTCTTTGCAAATAATGGTGCCCAGGGGCGGATTTGAACCACCGACACGCGGATTTTCAGTCCGCTGCTCTACCAACTGAGCTACCTGGGCCAACACACGCGCCGCGGACCAGCAAAGCCCGCGGCGCGGGGCGGTTATAGTGAAACGACGGTGGGGTGTCCAGTTCGTCGGCGAAGCCGAATCCGGCCTTAATTGGCGAGGATTTCATCGGCCCAGGCGGCCAGCCTATCGGTCAGCTCGGTGCGGACATCCGTGTCCTTGCGGCCGCTCTTCGCCGGCACCTTGAAAGAGTGGTTGGCAGCCTCGACCAGATGCAGGGTGGCTCCGCGCCCGAGCTGGCGGCAGAAGGGCTCCAACAGGTCCAGGTGAGCGAATTCGTCGCGGGTCCCCTGCAGGAACAGCATGGGCAGGCGAACGTCTTTCAGGTGGTCGCCGCGCTCGTCGCCGGGCTTGCCCGGCGGGTGGAGCGGAAAGCCGAGAAAAGCGAGGCCGACGACGCCCGGCAGCGGCTCCAGCGCCTCAGCCTGCGAGGTCATGCGGGCACCGAATGACTTGCCGCCAGCAATCAGCGGCAGGCCAGGCGCCCGGCGCGCCGCTTCGGCGACCGCAGCACGGACGGCAGCATGGGCCAAAGCGGGCGAATCCGGCCGGCGGCTGCCGGCTTCCATGTAGGGGAACTGGTAGCGCAGCGTGGCGATGCCCCGCTCGGCCAGTTCCGTGGCCATGGTGGTCAGGAACGGGTGCCGCATACCGGCACCGGCGCCGTGGGCCAGAACATAGAGCGCACGCGCGGCAGGCGGCAGCAGGAACAAGCCGGAGACGCAGCGCTCCGGCGTCACCGCGAAGCTCAGCTCGGCTGCATCAGTCCCGCCCGTCACCGCCCTCCCCCTCGTCTGCGCCGGGATCGTCCTCTTCCACCGCGGGAATGGCGTAGGAACCCGACAGCCAGCGGTTCAGGTCGATGTTGGCGCAGCGCTTCGAGCAGAAGGGATGCAGCGTCCGGTCCGACGGCTTGCCGCAGACGGGGCATTTGCCGCGCGGCCTTAGCGGCACGATCTCGGCACTCGGCTTGTCCTGTCCGGCCATCCTCAGCCCGAGCTCAGCCAGTTGAAATGGACGGGATAGCCCTCGCCGGTGAGCAGCAACATGGTTTCGTAGAGCGGCAGGCCGACGACGTTGGAATAGGAGCCGGAAAGCTTGACCACGAAGGCGCCGGCGATGCCCTGCACGGCGTAGCCGCCGGCCTTGCCGCGCCATTCGCCCGACGCCAGGTAGGAATTGATATCCTCACGCGAAAGGCGCTTGAAGCGCACGCGCGTCTCCACCAGGCGGCGGCGCAACTGGCCGTTGGCGTTGGCCATTACGACGCCGGTGTGGACGCGATGGGCGCGGCCGGAGAGCAGACGCAGGAAGGCGCCGGCCTCCTCGATGGTCTCGGCCTTGCCGAAGATGCGGCGGCCGACGCTGACCACCGTGTCGGCAGCCACGATCAGGGCGTCGGCAAGATCGGCCTCGGTGCGGGCGATGGCGATGGCGGCGTTCGCCTTCTCCTCGGCCAGCCGCTTGGCGAGATTGCGCGGCAGTTCGCTCTTCTTCGGCGTCTCGTCGATGGTGACCGGCATCACCCGGTCCGGCTCGACGCCGATCTGGGCGAGCAGAGCGAGCCGCCGCGGAGAGCCTGAAGCCAAGATGAGTTTGACGCGCCCGGCCATTCTGGTTCCGTCAGGAGGTGGATGGGAAAGCCGCCCGGCCAACTGGAAGACGACCGACGAAGCGGCTCCCGACCCGGTCGTAGCTAGCGGATATCGCGGAGATTGTGAACATGCCTGAGCCCTTCATCGCCAGATGGACCCATTCCGACGGAGCGATTTTGCATCAGAATTGAGCCGGCGGACGAAAGGCGTACCCGGGGTACGGCCGAGACCGGCGGCGACGATAATGGCGCAAAAGCGCCCGTCCCTTCGGGTTTCCTACCGGCGGGCGCCCGACGCCGATCCCGGCTCGACCGATGCCCGGCATCGCCCTTCGCCGGTCTCGACGCTGGATCGCTCCGCCGGTCGAGAAACGGAATTGGCTCTATCTGGCTATGAAGGGCTCTAGCCCTTCCAGTAGAGGGCGGCGACCAGGGTGAACAGGCAGCGGGCCGTGGTGTGGTCGAGTTCGATCTTGTCCTTCAGTCGCTCCTGCAGCAGTTCGGCGCCCTCGTTGTGCAGGCCGCGGCGGCCCATGTCGATGGCCTCGAACTGGGCCGGCGAGGCGCTGCCGACGGCGGAGTAGTAGGCCTCGCAGACGACGTAATAATCCCGCATGACGCGCATCAGCGGCGACATCGACAGGATATGGCTGACCAGCGGCCGGTCGTGATCGTCGCGAATGTCGAAGACCAGCCGGCGATTGGCCACCGACAGGTGCAGGTGGAACTCCCTGCCGCGCCGGCCGACGGGCGCAAACACATTGTCGGCGAGCAGATCGCGCATGGCGGCGTTGCGCTCGTGATCGATGTAGGGCGTGCTGCGCCGCATTGCCGAGTTGTCGAGCTCGACGGCAACCAGCCTGCCAATGGGTGCCTGCGTCCCCTCCCCGGTCACCGGTTGAGCCGGATCGATACGGAGCGGGCATGGGCGCCGAGGCCTTCGGCCTCGGCCAGCGTGATGGCGGCGTCTCCCAGGATGCGAAGCTGGTCGGGGCCGAGCTTCAGAAGCGACGAAGCCTTGATGAAATCATGCACCGAGAGGCCGGAGGAGTAGCGCGCCGAGCGCGCCGTCGGCAGGACATGATTGGTTCCGGCGAGATAGTCGCCGATGGCTTCCGGCGTATGGTGGCCGAGGAAGACCGCGCCGGCATTGCGCACGCGCACAAGCAGGGCTTCCGGGTCGGCGACAGCAAGCTCCAGATGTTCCGGCGCGACGCGGTTGGCCAGCTCCATCGCCTTGGCCAGCGATTTCACCACGATGATGGCGCCGTGGTCGCGCCAGCTCGCGCCGGCAATCTCGCCGCGCGGCAGGACCTTGAGCTGGCGATCGACGGCGGCGGCGGCGCGGTCGGCCAGGTCGGCCGAATCAGTGATCAGGATCGATTGCGCCGCGGCGTCGTGCTCGGCCTGGGCGAGAAGATCGGCCGCCAGCCAGTCGGGATCGTTGTCGCCATCGGCGACGACCAGCACCTCGGACGGCCCGGCGATCGTGTCGATGCCGACGGTGCCGAAGACCAGGCGTTTGGCTGCAGCGACGTAGTCGCGGCCGGGGCCGACAATCTTGTCGACCGGCCTGATCGTCTCGGTGCCGTAGGCCAGGGCCGCAATGGCCTGGGCGCCGCCGACGCGATAGATCTCGTCGACGCCGGCGATGCGGGCGGCATAGAGCACCAGCGGGCTGGTGACACCCGGCGGCGTCGGCACCGCCATGACGATGCGCTCGACGCCGGCGACCTTGGCGGGAATGGCATTCATCAACACCGACGAGGGATAGGCGGCGGTGCCGCCCGGCACGTAAAGGCCGGCCGATTCGATCGCGGTCCAGCGCATGCCCAGCTCGACGCCGATTTCGTCGGTATAGCGGTCGTCGGCCGGCATCTGGCGGCGGTGGTGGGCGGTAATGCGGTCGCGGGCAAGCAGCAGCGCCGCGCGCTGGTCGGCCGGCACCGCCTCCTCGGCGGCGTCCATGGCCTCATCGGAGACGCGCAGCTGATCGGCGGTCAGCGCCAGACGGTCGTACTTCTCCGTATATTCGATCAGTGCCGCGTCGCCGCGCTGGCGCACATTGTCGATGATTTCGCGCGCCGCCCGATCGACATCGGTGGCCATCTCGCGCTTGTCGTTGAGAAGCGCCTGGAAGCGCGATTCGAAGTCGGGATCGGATTGGGCGAGTCTGATCGGCACTTTTGGCGTCCCCAGGTTCTCCAGTGACGCCGGAATCAATTGCCGGATTTGGCCGCGCCTTCGAGGTCGTGCTCGGGCTTGGCCGAAGTCGCCCAGGCGGCGCCGAGATCGGCCAGGCGCGCCTCGATGACCTCGACGTCGAGTTGTACGGCACCGCCGCCGGCAAAAACGAGCGTCACTTTGCCGGCAGGGGTATCGGCCGTTTCAAAGGATACCGCAAGCAGTTCCACCACGGCATCGGGGCGGTCGCGGTCGATCCGGCTGGAGCGGACGGCCCGTACGCGATCGAAGGACAGGGCGGAGCGGCGGCGCTCAAAGGCCTTGCGCTTGCCGTCGGCCGCCTTCTCCCAGATGAAGCGGTTCATGGCGATGGCGAAGCGCCCCTCCTGCGGCAGAAAAACCATGTCGCCGACCTTGAGCACGGCGTCCTGGACATGGGCGGAGAGGACGGCGAGGTCCTCCTCATCGAAAGCGGCCAGTTTCAGGGGGGTGGCGATGTCATCCATGGGCGGAATCCTTGTCTCCCGCCACAGGTAATGCGCGCCAGGCCGCCGCGCAACCGGGCCCGGCCTTGCCGATCAGCCGCTCAGGCGCTCGATGGCGGCGCCGCAGGCGCCGAGTTTCTCCTCGATGCGCTCGAAGCCGCGGTCGAGGTGGTAGACTCGATTGACCACGGTCTCGCCTTCGGCGCCGAGGCCGGCGATGACCAGGGACACCGAGGCTCTGAGATCGGTCGCCATCACCTGGGCGCCGGTCAGGCGGGGGACGCCGGTGACGGTCGCCACCTGCCCGTCGAGATGAATGTCGGCCCCGAGGCGGGCGAGTTCCTGCACGTGCATGAAGCGGTTCTCGAAGATCGTCTCGGTGATCCGCGAGGTGCCGTCGGCGCGGGTGACCAGCGCCATGAGCTGGGCCTGCAGGTCGGTGGGGAAGCCCGGGAAGGGCGCGGTCGTCACGTCGATGGGCGACAGGCCGCTGCCATTGCGGCGGACGCGGATGCCCTGATTGGTCGCCGTGACCTCAGCCCCGATCTGGGAGAGCACCGTGAGCGGCATCTCGAGCAACGACCGGCTGGCGCCTTCGAGCAGCACGTCGCCGCCGGTCATCGCCACGGCGAAGGCATAGGTGCCGGTTTCGATGCGGTCCGGCATGACGGCATGGCGGGCGGCGGAGAGCCGGTCGACGCCCTGGACGCGAATGGTCGCGGTGCCGGCGCCGGCAATCCGCGCGCCCATGGATGTCAGGCACTGGGCGAGATCGACGATCTCCGGCTCGCAGGCGGCATTCTCGATGACGGTCTCGCCCCTGGCGAGCGCCGCCGCCATCAGGGTGACGTGGGTGGCGCCGACGGTGACCTTGGGGAAGCTGACGCGGGCGCCGGTCAGCCCCTTGCGGGCGCGAGCGACGACATAGCCGCCGTCGATATCGATATCGGCGCCGAGCGCCTTCAGGGCATCGATGAACAGGTCGACCGGACGGGTGCCGATGGCGCAGCCGCCGGGCAGCGAGACACGCGCCTCGCCCATGCGCGCCAGCAGCGGGCCGATCACCCAGAAGCTCGCCCGCATGCGCGAGACGAGGTCGTAGGGCGCAACGGTGTCGACGATCTGGTGGGCGGAGAGCTGCAGGGTCTCGCCCTGGTGACCGTTCTGGCCGGGACGTTTGCCCTGCACCATGCAATCGACGCCGTGATTGCCGAGGATGCGCTTCAGCATGGCGACGTCGGCCAGGCGCGGAACGTTTTCCAGCGTCAGCGTTTCGTCAGTCAAGAGGCTGGCGATCATCAGGGGCAAGGCCGCGTTCTTGGCGCCAGAAATGGCGATCGAGCCGTTCAGGCGATTACCGCCGACGATACGGATGCGATCCATGTCCCGCCCCCCGTTTGAAATTCAGACATCCGGCGCGCGGCTGACGGCTCCGGCTATGCGGGCGGGTCTATCCGACGAATGCGGCCGACTCAAGATCGCTCGCCGGAAGGCCCCGATTTGCCAGGGTAATCCACCGATTCGGGCGCTCGTCCCGTCTCCGCGGCGTCCTGCGGGCGGGCGCGGGAGGCTGCCTTGCGCCGGCGCAGATTGGCGCGCAGGGCCTCGCCAAGACGCTGTTCGCGCGTCTTGGCTCCGTCCCGGGAGGGCTTGCGGTCCGTCATGGCGGCATCATTAGCCCCGCGGCAGAGTTGCCGAAAGCGTTTCAGACGCTTGAACCGCCCCCGCCGCTATGGCAGTTAAGCGCCGCGCCCGGTGCGCCCGGCTGCCGTAGCTCAGTGGTAGAGCACCCCCTTGGTAAGGGGGAGGTCGTCAGTTCAATCCTGACCGGCAGCACCATCTATCCTTCCCCCCCGATGATCCTGGAGAACGGGTCTGGTTTCGGACGCGCCAGCCGGCAGCGCCGAAAACTGGTGGCAAAGCACGTAACCAACGAGTTACTTTCGTCGCTGGTGGAGAGGGCTGCCGGCGGCCGGACGGCGGCGGCCCGCCATTTTCGACGGATTCCGGCCGGCGCAGGTATTTCCGGGCACCGCTGCACCGATGCGCCGGCGCGCTACAGGAACAAAGCCGTTGGGAGAGAGGCCATATGAAGATCGATGACACCCTGACACCGCAGAAGCTTCTGCCGGCGATCGAGCGCATGTGGCAGCTCTCGGCCGGCAAGATCCTGTCCATCGATGCCACGCTCGACCGCTCCGCCGGTGCGTCGGTCCATACCGTCGCCGGCCGCTACCAGCCCCGCGGCTGGACGGACTGGACGCAGGGCTTCGAGTTCGGGTCGGCGATCCTGCAGTTCGACGCCACCGGCGAAGAGCGTTTTCTCGACCTCGGGCTTGCCCGTACGCGCAGCGACATGCCGCCGCACATCACCCATTTCGGCGTCCACGACCACGGCTTCAATCAGGTTTCGACCTACGGCAACCTGCTGCGCCTGATGGCGGAGGGACGCGTCCCGGCAAATGAGTGGCAGAGGGAGTATTTCGAGCTGGCGCTGAAGTGCTCGGCTTCGGTGCAGGCGCGGCGCTGGACCGACCTTGGCAATGGTACCGGCTATATCCACTCCTTCAACGGCCCGCATTCGCTGTTCATCGACACCATGCGCACGCTGCGCGTGCTGGCGCTGGGCCACCAGCTCGGCCACGTGATGAAGGGCGAAGGCGACGCCGTCATCCCGCTGCTGGGTCGGCTCATCGCCCATGCGCGGGCGACGGCGACGTACAATCTCTTCTGGGGCGAGGGCCGCGACATCTGGGACGAGCGCGGCCGCACGGCGCACGAGGCGATCTTCAACGCCACCAATGGCGCCTTCCGCTGCGTCAACGCCCAGCAGGGCTATTCCGGCTTCTCCACCTGGATGCGCGGCCTCGCCTGGGCGATGACCGGCTATGCCGAACTGCTCGAGTTCCTCGACACGCTCGATGAAGTGGAGCTCGCACCCTATGGCGGCAAGGCGGAGGTCGTCGGCCTGTTCGATCGTGCCGCGGCGGCGACCTCAGACTTCTACATCGCCCATACCGCGACGGACGGCATTCCCTATTGGGACACCGGCGCGCCGGGGTTGAAGGAACTCGGCGACATCTATGCCCGCCCATCGGAGCCGGACAACGACATCGAGCCGGTCGACAGTTCGGCGGCGGCGATCGGCGCCCAGGGGCTTATCCGCTATGGACGATGGCGGGCCGCGCACGGCCATGCGGACGGCGCGACCTACAGCCAGGCCGGCCTGACGGTGCTCTCGACCCTGCTTGGCCCGGCTTATCTTTCGAGCGATCCCAGCCATCAGGGGCTGGTGCTGCACAGCCAGTATCACCGCCCCAACGGCTGGGACGCCATTCAGCCGGGCCGGCGCAATCCGTCGGGCGAGGCGACGATGTGGGGCGACTATCACTGCCGAGAGCTGGCGCTCCTGGTCCAGCGGCTTGCCAAGAACGAACCCTATCCGACGTTCTTTGCCATATGAGAAGAGGTGCGTCCCATGACCGATTCTGAGAAGCGCCGCGTGGCGCTGGTCACCGGCGGACGGCGGGGCATCGGACTTGCGGTCGCCGAAGGTCTTGCCGCCGACGGCTTCGACGTGGCGATCACCGGAACCTCGGCCGAAGACGACGTGTCGCGCGCCGCGCTCGACCGGCTGACCGCACACGGCGTCCGGGCAGTCTATGTCGCCGGCAATGTCGACGCGGTCGAGGACCATGTCCGCGTCCTTGCTCGGGTCGAGGTCGGGCTCGGGCCGGTCGACGTGCTGGTCTCCAATGCCGGCATTGCGCCGCCGCAGAGGCTGGATCTCATGGAGACCACGCCGGAGAACTTCGACAAGGTCATGGCCGTCAATCTGCGCGGCGCCTTCTTTCTCGCCCAGGCTGTCGCCCGCCGTATGCTGGCGGCAGGGCCGAAGGCAGGCCGGGCGCTGATCTTCGTTTCCTCCTGCTCGGCCGAAATGGTGTCGCTCAACCGGGTCGAATACTGCGTGTCGAAGGCCGGCCTTGCCATGGCGGTCAAGGGCTTCGCCGCGCGGCTGGCTGCCGATGGCATCGCCGTCTTCGAGGTTCGCCCGGGGATCATCCGCACCGACATGACTGCCGGGGTGGCGTCGAAGTACGACGCGCTGATCGCGGACGGACTGGTGCCGGCAAAGCGTTGGGGCGAAGGCGCCGACGTTGCGGCCGCGGTCCGTGCGCTCGCTCAGGCCGACATCGCCTTCTCCACCGGGACGGTCGTGAACGTCGATGGCGGACTGACAATCGCCCGGCTGTGAAGCGCGCCTATGTGCGGCTGCGCCTGTGCGCGGCCGGATCGTTGCCAGTCCCGCGGCGCCAGGTCCCGGAAACGACCGGCTCGACAGCCGTCGCGCCATACAGCGGCGCGACGCTCTCACGCACGACCAGCGAGCAGGGCAGACGCGTGATCCGCGGCTGTGGGCCGCCGGTGCCGGTCATACGCCGGACGAGAATCTCGGCCGCGACGCGGCCGAGTTCGGCGCGCGGCTGCCGCATTGTGGTCAGGCCGGGATCGAACAGCGCCGCATAGCCGATATCGTCGAAACCGGCGACCGAGACGTCTTCCGGCACTGACAGGCCGACATCGCGCACTGCCTTGATGAAGCCGATGGCGCTCTCGTCGTTGGCGGCGAAGACGGCGGTCGGCTGATCGGTCATGGGCAGAAAATGTGTCACCGCCACTTCCGCGCTGGTCTCGGCCCGGTAGCTGCCTTGCCAGACGAGATCGGCGTCGAAGGCGATGCCGGCCGCTTCCAGCGCATCGCGGTAGCCGGCGATACGGTCTTCCGATTCGGGACCGCGCATCGGTCCGGTGATGTGGGCGATGCGCCGGTGGCCGACGCTGATCAGGTATTCGGTCAACGTGCGGGCAGCATCGCGATTGGCGCTCTCGACGAACGGCACCGACAGGCCGGGAATGTCGTTGCACACCAGCGTCAGCGGCACGCTGGTGTCGAGGTCGATGAAACTGGCGTCGGGCAGGCGACCCGAAAAGAGCAGCACACCGTCGACCTGGCCGGACCGCACCAGCCGGTCGTAGTGGCTTTCGCGCGCGGTATCGCCGCGCGTATCGCCCATCACCATGCCGTAGCCGGCTTCGAACAATGCCTCCTCGACGGAATTGAGGATGGCGGTGAAGAACGAATCGCCGATGCCGTTCAAGAGCGTCAGCACCATCTTGGTCGATCGCGCGCGCAGGCTGCGGGCGGAGGCATTGGGGATGTAGCCGGTCGCCTGAATCGCCGAGAAGACCGCGCCCCGAGTTTTTTCGGCGACGCGCTCGGGCATCGCCAGCGTGCGGCTGACGGTTGCCGTCGACACACCGGCGCGACGCGCGACATCGGTGATGGTCACCGACCGTCGCCCGATTCTGTCCGGTGGCGGCCGATGCCCGCCTCTTCTGCCCATCGATCGTTTCCTCCGCATGCCAATGCGCAACAATTGGCATTGACAAACACGCCCTGTTTACCTGTAGTGTAATGTAATCGATTACACATGGCCATGGCGAATGGGAGTTGTACTGGCCAGCCGTAATCGCAACGCGCCGCACTTTGAATGGCGCGAAAAACCGACAGGCGCCACGGCGCTTTTTGAGGGAGGGGACCGGCGCATACCACGCCATTCCCCGATTGACGCAGGTTGGCCGGCCTATCGCATTGGGCCGACCGTTGATTCCATGGGAGTGCGCGCTTCTGGCGCGCGAAAACGGGAGGAATGTATGTCGCACTTCTCAAAGAAACTGTTGGGGGCGAGCATCGTCGCCGTCGCCTTGGCGGCGCCGTCGATCGCTTCGGCCACCAATCTGGAAGTCATTCACTGGTGGACGTCGAAGGGCGAGTCGCGCGCGGTCGCCGAATTCGCCAAGGCTTTCGACAATGACGGCCAAGGCGATCATTGGGTCGACAGTGCCATCGCACTGGGCGAGACGGCTCGTTCGACGATCATGCAGCGCATTCTCGGTGGCGATCCTCCGGGCGCGGCGCAGTTCAACCCGGGCCGCGAATACGAAGAGCTGATCAAGAATGGCCAGCTCCTGCAGCTCGACGACCTCGCAGCAGCCGGCAATTGGGCCAAGATCATCCGCCCTGAGAAGATCCAGAGCGCCTGTCTGGTCGATGGTCACTGGTATTGCGTGCCGGTGAACATCCACTCGTGGGATTGGGCCTGGTACTCATACGAGCCGTTCAAGAAGGCCGGCCTTCCCAACCCGACCAATTTCGACGAGTTCGTAGCAGACGCGCCGAAGCTGAAGGCGGCCGGCTACATTCCGCTGGCAATCGGCGGCGACGGCAACGGCTGGCAAATCAAGGGTGCCTTCGACCAGATCCTGCTTGCCGCGCTCGGCATCGAGGGCCGCGACGCCATGTATCGCGACAAGGACCTCAAGATTGCCGGCGGCCCGGACATGCTGAAGGCGCTGACCAACTTCAAGGCGCTCAAGCAGTACACCGACGACGGCTACGCCAACCGCAACTGGAACGACACCACCAACATGGTGATCACCGGCAAGGCCGGCCTGCAGATCATGGGCGACTGGGCGCGTGGTGAATTCTCGGCGGCCGGCATGACCGGCGTCAAGGACTACGGCTGCATGATCGGTCTCAACGAGGCCCATCCGATCGTGACCACCGACGGTGACGTGATCGTGTTCCCGAAGCAGAGCGATCCGGCGGTGGAAGCGGCGCAGAAGCGTCTGGCCAATCTGCTCATCAGCCCGGCCGTCCAGGTCGCGTTCAACAACGCCAAGGGCTCCATGCCGGTGCGTGGCGACGTCGACATGGCGACGGCCGACCCGTGCATGCAGAAGGCGCTCAAGGCGGTCGAGCATCCGGACGAGATCGCGACCTCGGTGCAGCGGTTCACCACCGAAGACACCAACAACGAGCTGAATGCTCTGGTCTCGCAGTTCTGGTCGGACGACAACATGTCGGCTGAAGAAGCCCAGAAGCAGTGGGTCGAGATTCTGAGCCACGCCACCTAATCGGCGACAATCACGGGAGGCGCCGTTCGCCAAGAGGGCGGCGCCTCCTTTTTTCTCCGATGCATCGGAATACGACTGGTTGAGCGGCCGCGAGGCCGTATAGTGGACCGATATCCTTTTGCCTATCGGTTGCGGGTGAGCGGACAAGCGCACCCGAAAGGACGCTGAACGGACACAAGATCCGGCTTCGAGCGGGGTACAGGGGCATGGCGGAAGCGCGGAAGCGACGTTGGAAGATCAGCGCCGTGATCGGCACCTTGCCGATGATTGTGGTCGGGGTCGGCGTCTATGTCATCGGCATTGGCTACACCTTCTACTGGTCGTTCACGAGTTCCCGGCTCTTCCCCAACAACCATCTGGTTGGCTTCAGCCAGTATGTTCGCCTGTGGCACGACGCACGCTGGGAAGTAGCCGTCCAGAACATCTGGATCTTCGGTGGATTGTTGATCGCGTTTTCTCTGGTGTTCGGCTACCTGCTCGCTGTCTTTATGGACCAGCGCATCCGCCAGGAAGATCTCTTCCGTTCGATCTTTCTCTATCCCTTCGCCATGTCGCTGATCGTCACCGGCCTCATCTGGCAATGGATGCTGGACCCCAATCTGGGCATCGAAAACACCATCCACAGCTTCGGCTGGACGAGCTTCCACTTCTCGCCCCTGGTCGACTCGAACACGGCAATCTACGGATTGGTGGTGGCCGGCATGTGGCAGGGCTCGGGCGTGACCATGGCGATCCTGCTCGCCGGCCTACGTGGCATCGACGCGGAAATCTGGAAGGCGGCCAAGGTCGACGGCATTCCCACCTGGCGCGTCTACCTGTTCATCGCGCTGCCCATGATCCGCGGTTCGGTTGCGACTGCTTTCGTCCTGCAGATCGTCGGCGTGGTGCGTGTCTACGACCTGGTGGTGGCCATGACCGGCGGCGGCCCCGGAATTGCGACCAACATGCCGGCTGTCTACGTCATCCAAATGATCACCAGCAGCCAGAATGTCGGCCTCGGCATGGCCGCGGCGATGATGATGCTGGCGCCGGTGGTCGCGGTGATCGCCGTGATCGGCATCGGGCGCTGGATCGCCAGCCGTAGAGAAGCCGCAGCCATTCGCAGGGAGCTTGCAACCGCATGACCAGCACGACAGCCGCCCTGCCCGCGGGTAGCGAAATCGCCCAAGGCCCGAAGCCGCAGCGCGCGTCGCCGGCGCGCTTCGGCGTTTACGGATTCCTGATCATCTCGGCGCTGTTCTTCCTCTTTCCGCTCTACGTCATGGTGGTGACGTCGTTGAAGACCATGCCCGAGATCCGCCTCGGCCACCTGTTCCATCTGCCGCAGATTTGGACTGTCCAGCCTTGGATCGATGCGTGGCTGCATGCCTGCACCGGCCTGGCCTGCCACGGGCTTTCTCCGGGCTTCTTGAATTCGGTGAAGATCACGGTGCCGAGCGTGATCGCGTCGATCGTCATTGCATCGATCAACGGCTATGCGCTGTCGTTCTGGCGCTACAAGTTCTCCAACCTCTTCTTCTTGCTGCTCGTCTTCGGCGCCTTCGTGCCCTACCAGGTGGTGATCTATCCGCTGATCATCGCGCTCAGGGAGATTCACCTGTTCGCAACGCTGCCGGGTATCATCGTCATCCATACCATCTTCGGCATGCCGATCATGACGATCCTGTTCCGCAATTACTATGCGTCGGTGCCGATCGAGCTTTTCAAGGCCGCGCGCGTCGACGGGGCGGGCTTCTGGCAGATCTTCTTCCGCATCATGGTGCCGATGTCAGTGCCGATCACCGTGGTGGCGGTCATCCTCCAGGTCACCGGCATCTGGAACGATTTCCTGTTCGGCGTGGTCTTCGCCGGCCGCCAGAACTGGCCGATGACGGTGCAGCTCAACAACATCGTCAACTCGACCACCGGTGTGCGGGAATACAATGTCAACATGGCGGCCACGATCCTGACTGCGGCCGTCCCGCTCATCGTCTATTTCGTCTCCGGACGATGGTTCGTGCGCGGCATCGCGGCCGGCGCCGTCAAGGGATAGGACAATGACCAGCGTCTCGATCAAGAAGCTCGGCGTCTCGTTCGGCCATCTCGATGTCCTGCGCGATCTCGACCTCGACGTGGAGGAAGGCGAATTCGTCGTCCTGCTGGGGCCGTCCGGCTGCGGCAAGTCCACGCTTCTCAACGCCGTTGCCGGCCTGCTCGACATCAATGCCGGCCAGGTGTGGATCGACGGCAAGAACGTCACTTGGGAGGAGCCCAAGGACCGCGGCATCGGTATGGTGTTCCAGTCCTATGCGCTCTATCCGCGCATGACGGTCAAGGGCAACCTGACCTTCGGTCTGCAGGTGGCACGCCTGCCCAAAGACGAGATCGAGAAGCGCGTGGCGCGCGTCGCGGCGCTCCTGCAGATCGAACCACTGCTCAACCGCAAGCCGTCGGAACTTTCCGGCGGCCAGCGTCAGCGCGTCGCCATCGGGCGGGCGCTGGTGCGCGAGGCGGACGTGTTCCTGTTCGACGAACCGCTGTCCAACCTCGATGCCAAGCTGAGGACGGAACTGCGCGTCGAGCTCAAGAAACTGCACATGAAGCTCGGCTCGACCATGATCTACGTCACCCACGACCAGATCGAGGCCCTGACGCTGGCCGACCGCGTGGCGGTCATGCATGGTGGCGTCATCCAGCAGCTCGCCTCGCCCAAGGAAATCTATCAGCGGCCGCTCAACCTCTTCGTCGCCGGCTTCGTCGGCTCGCCGGCGATGAACTTCGTCAGCGGGGAGTTGCGGGTGAACAACGATCCGATGCTGGTGTGCAGCGACGGCGTCGCCATCAACCTCTCTGGCTACAATTTTGCGAAACCGCCGGTCAGCGGCCGCAAGGCGGTGCTCGGCGTGCGGCCGGAACAAATCCATATCGAGGAAAAGCTGGAGGCTTCCACCGTCCTCCCGCTCGAATTGAACCTGGTCGAACCGATGGGCGCCGACAGCCTACTGTGGGGCAGCATCGGCAAGGAATCGGTGTCCATCCGCGTCGGCCCGGACGACACCCACCGCATCGGCGAAAAGGTCGATGTGTATTTCCAGCCGAATATGGCGTCCGTTTTCGATGAAGAAAGCGGCGCCCGTCTCTGACGGCTGACACTCCAAGAAAGCACCCTCATGTCCAGCTACCGGATTTCCTTCCAGCTCTATAGTGCGCGCAATTTTCCCCCCATCGAGAAGCATCTGGAGACGCTGGCCGCGATCGGCTTCGATGCGGTCGAGCCCTTTGGCGGCGCCTATAAGGCGGACCCCAAGGCGCTGCGCGACAAATGCGACGCGTTGGGGCTGACGATCCCCACCTGCCACATGCCGCTCGCCGACCTCGATGCCGACCGCGCGGCGGTGATCGACGCAGCCAAGATCCTCGGCCTGGAGACGGTGATCGTGCCGGCCGTGCCACAAGACCAGCGCAGCCAGGACGTGGCCGGCTGGAAGGCGCTCGGCGCCAAGCTCGCCGGGCATGCGGCGGCCGTGAAGGCGGCGGGCCTCAATTTCGCTTGGCACAACCACGCCTTCGAATATGTCACGCTCTCCGACGGCTCGCGGCCGATCGAGCACCTGCTCTCCGGTGCCGACGTCAAATGGGAGGCGGATCTCGGCTGGGTCGCTCGCAGCGGCTCCGACATCGCAACGGAACTGGCGACGTTCAAGGGCAAGCTCGCTGCCTTCCACATCAAAGACCTGGCGCCGGCTGGCGTCACCGTCGACGACGGCTGGACCGACATCGGCGCCGGTATCCTCGACTACAAGGCGCTGTGGCCGGCGATCGCAAGTGCCGGCACCGACCTACTGGTCTTCGAGCACGATGCGCCGTCGAATTGGGAATCCTTCGCGCGCAACTCCTACAAGTATGTCGCCGGCCTGATCGGCAGGAAGGGCTGAAGCATGGCACGCGAGGCGGCAATCGGCATCATTGGATGCGGCGTCATTTCGGAGACCTATTTCCGGCTGGCGCCGTCGTTCCGCGGCCTGAAGATCGTGGCCTGTGCCGACATGGTGCCGGCGGTGGCCACGGCGCGGGCGAAGCAATACGGCGTGCGCGCCATGTCGGTCGACGAGATGCTGAAGAGCGACGAGATCGACGTGGTGATCAATCTCACCGTACCGGCCGCGCATTACGACGTGACCAGATCGATCCTGTCGGCGGGCAAGCACGCCTATTCCGAAAAGCCGCTGGCGCTGAGCTCCAAGGAAACGAAGAAGCTGGTGGCGGAAGCGGATAGACGCGGCCTTAAGCTCGGCTGCGCTCCCGACACATTCCTTGGCGGCGGCGGCCAGACGGCGCGGCGGTTGCTCGACAAGGGCGCCATCGGCAAGGTGGTCAGCGGCACGGCGCATGTGCTTAGCCACGGCATGGAGCACTGGCACCCCAATCCCGGCTTCTTCTTCCAGCCCGGCGCCGGGCCGATGCTCGATCTCGGACCGTATTACGTCACCGCGCTGGTCAACCTGCTGGGGCCGGTAAAGACCGTGGCCGCCATGGCCACCTCGGGCTTCACCCATCGTCTGGTGACCGCCGAGGGGCCGATGCGGGGCAAGAAGGTCAAGGTGACCACGCCGACGACCATCAACGCCATGCTGGCGTTCCACTCCGGCGCCGAGGTGACCATCGCCACGAGCTGGGACGTGTGGAAGCACGGTCACGCCAACCCGATCGAGCTTTACGGCACGGAGGGCTCCATGCTGGTGCCCGATCCCAATTTCTTCGGCGGCACAGTCGCCTATTCGGAGCGCGGCGGCGACTATGTGCAGGTCGATGCGGCGCTGGCGCCCTTCGGGGCCGAGAACTACCAGGGCCGGCCGGGCACGCCGATGCGTTCCAACTATCGCATGCTCGGTGTCGCCGACCTGGTCGATGCGGCACACCGCAAGCGCGAGCCGCGCTGTTCCGGGCGTCTGGCGGCTCACGTTCTCGAGGTAATGGAATCGACGCTCGCCTCAGCGGCAGCGGGCAGGTTCGTCACCCTCAAATCGGAGGTTGCGCGGCCGAAGCCGTTGAGTGGGGCCGACGCGAAGCGTCTGGCCGCTGCCGAGGTCCTGCCGGCCGCTTGACCGGCTGCCCGCGTGCGCGCGCCGTCTCGCGGCGCTCGCCGCCGGTCGTCGAAGGCTGGCCGGTTGCATCAATCCGGGCGCGCGGGCTCCGGCGTTTCGTAGGCGCTGCGTCCGGCGCAGTGCCAATTTCCCCTGTGCACGCACCATCGGCGGCTTGACGTTTGAACGCCGCCGTTGCTTTTGTGTAAATATTGCCTCTTCCCCGCGCTGCCGCATCCGGGCCGGTCGGCGACGAAGGGGCCGGCCGAGTGAAGGTGCATGGTCACGCTCAAGCAAATCGCCAACACCGTGGGGGTTTCCACCGCGACGGTATCGCGCGTTCTCAACTTCGATCCGGCGCTCTCGATCACCGAAACGAAGCGGCAGGCGATTATCGAAACGGCTGAGGCCCTCAACTACGCCACGCCGCGGGCGCGCAACCGGGCCCGGCAGAACGGCCTCCACAAGGTGGCGCTGGTGCATTTCCTGCGTCCCGACCTGGAGTTGATCGACCCCTATTATGTCGGGTTGCGCCTTGGCATCGAAAGCCGCTGCCAGGCCCTGCAATGCGAGACGGTCAAGCTCTACCACACCGACAGCATGCCGGAGCCGATGCTGCTGCAGGGCGCCGACGGCGTGATCGCCATCGGCATGCACAGCGACGCGGAGGTCGACTGGCTCGGCCGCTATAGCCGCCGTCTTGTCTTCGCCGACTTCATTCCACCCAGCGACGAATTCGATGCGGTGCAAAGTGACCTGCCGCTCGCCACACGTAAACTGTTGACTGAATTAACGAAAATCGGCTACCGCCGGATCGGCTTCGCCGGCTGGGCGGAGGAGAGCAACGACGATCCCCTGGCCGAGATCCGCTGCCGAAGCTACATCGCGTGGAGCAAGACCCACGGCAGTTTCGATCCCGAGATCTGCCTGACGCAGCGCAGCGTCGAGCGCAACACCGAGCAGACCGGCTATCAGCTTGGCATGCGGCTCCTGAAGCAAAGACGGCCGCCGGACGCGATCGTCGCCTGCAACGACAACATCGCCATTGGCGTCTATCGCGCCGTGCGCGAACTTGGCCTGCACATCCCGGACGATGTCGCCGTGGCGAGCTTCAACGACATTCCGGCGGCGCAATTCCTCAATCCATACCTGACGACCGTCCACCTGCCGGCGGAGGAGATCGGCGAGACGGCCGTCGACCTCCTGTCGCAGCGTGTCGCCGGGCGGAGGCTGGCCCAACGCATCATCATTGCCCACGAAATCAAGTGGCGCGGCAGCACCCACAATCACCCGGGCGTCCAGTCCGCGCACGATAATTTACTAAATCTTGCGTCCCCCGAATTGCCTCGCTAGAAATAATCCTACGAGGCGTGGAGGACCGCCTCGACTTTTGGGAGGAACATGATGAAACGCTTCGCCACCAACTGGCGCCGCGCGCTCGTATTTGGGGCCGTCGGTGCCAGCTTGCTGACTGCGACGGCCGCAGCCGCCGCTACGACACTTACGGTGTGGTGCTGGGACCCCAACTTCAACGGCGTCACCATGCGGGAAGCTGGCGCTATCTACGCCAAGACCCATCCCGACGTTTCGCTCAACGTCATCGACACCACCACCCAGGACGACGTCAGGACCAAGCTGCAGGCGCAGCTTCTCTCAGGCAGCACCGACGGGCTTCCCGATATCGTGCTGATCGAGGACGACGTGGCGCAGAAATACCTGCAGTCGTTCCCTGGCTCCTTCGAGCCGCTCTCCGACGCCATCGATATGTCGAAGTTCGCCCAATACAAGGTGGCGGCGGCAACCTATGACGGCAAGTCCTACTCGCTGCCGTTCGATTCCGGCGTCGCCGGTCTGTTCTACCGTTCCGACTA
Organism: uncultured Alphaproteobacteria bacterium; assembly: GCA_963750065.1. Taxonomy (GTDB): domain Bacteria; phylum Pseudomonadota; class Alphaproteobacteria; order Rhizobiales; family Kaistiaceae; genus CAVSRC01. The sequence continues at coordinate 84,421 of CAVVPK010000012.1, read as the reverse complement.
TCTTGCCGAGGCCGGCTACAAGGCCGCCGATCTCCAGGACATCACCTGGGACGACCTGATCAAGATCGGCAAAGACGTGTTGGCCAAGACCGGCCATCCGATGCTCGACATGGACTACAGCGAGCGTGGCCAAATCCACATGATGCTGCAGTCGACCGGGCAGTGGTATTTCAAGAAAGACGGCACCCTCAACATTCTCGACAACCAGGCGCTCAAGGCGGCGCTCGAGCAATATGCCAGGTTGTGGGAGTCGGGGATCGTCAAGCCGGTGTCCGGCTGGTCCGACTTCACCGGCGGCTTCACCTCCGGCGAGGTGGCGTCTGTTCCGATCGGCGTATGGATCACGGGCACGATCAAGGCCAACGCCGACCAGTCGGGCAAGTGGGCCGTTGCGCCTATTCCGCTGCTTGCCGGCGTTCCCGGCGCCGTGCATGCCTCCAACTGGGGTGGATCGAGCTGGTACGTCCTGGCAAAGTCGCCCAACAAAAAGGTCGCCATTGATTTCCTGAAGTCGGTCTGGGCGAGCGACATCGACTTCTACCAGAAGATCCTGGTCGATCAGGGGGCTGTCGGCACGCTGCTTGCCGCGCGCGGTGGCAGCGCCTACCAGCTCAAGGATCCGTTCTTCGGCGGAGAGCAGGTCTGGCAGGACTTCGCGGACTGGATCGGGAAGATTCCGGGCATCGACTACGGCACCTACACCGCCGAGGTCGACTCTGCGGTAGCGGCCCAACTTCCGACGATCGCCCAGGGCGGTTCGGTCGATGACGCCATCAAGGCGATCAACGATCAGGCCCAGGCGCAGATTCAGTAGTCAGTAGCCGGGAACGGGAGCAATCCCGTTCCCCTGTCTCCCGAGGGCCGCGTCCGCATGGGTTTCCCGTGCGGCGCGGCCACCCGGGCTGAATCGGTCCCGGACGGCGGGCCTCCTGTGGCGAGGCCCGGCGCCCCCGGCGGACCCGCGAGGTGGGAAAGCGGCCCGTGGCAAACGTCAGGCTCGATCGCAACGCCGAGTTCAACGGCTGGCTGTTCATTGCGCCGGCACTCGTCCTGCTCGGGCTGTTCCTGATCTATCCCATCCTGTGGTCGCTGTGGATGAGCTTTCAGGTCGGCAAAGGCCTGAACTTCCATTTCGGCGGCTTCGCCAACATCGTGCGCCTGACGCGCGATCCGGTCTTCCTGCGCGCCCTCACCAACACCTGCATCTTCTTCTTCGTGCAGGTGCCAATCATGATCACGCTGGCGCTCCTGTTCGCGGTCGCACTCAACGACTCGACGCTCAAGTTGCGCGGCATCTTCCGCACGGCGATCTTCCTGCCCTGCGTCACCTCGCTGGTCGCCTATTCGGTGCTGTTCAAGTCGATGTTCGCCAACGACGGCGTCATCAATCAGGCGTTGATGTTCGTCCACATCATCGGCGCCCCGATTCCGTGGCTGACCGAACCGTCCTGGGCCAAGGTCGTCATCATCCTCGCCATCACCTGGCGGTGGACTGGCTACAACATGGTCTTCTACCTGGCGGCGCTGCAGAACATCGACCGGTCGATCTACGAAAGCGCGCGCATCGACGGCGTGCCGCCGTGGGCGCGTTTCGTCTACATCACGATTCCGATGCTGAAGCCGGTGATCCTGTTCACCACAGTCATCTCGACCATCGGCACGCTGCAGCTCTTCGACGAGGTCAACAACATCACTGTCAACGGCAGCCCGTCCGACGCCACGCTGACGCTGTCGCTCTACATCTACAACCTGACCTTCCGCTTCATGCCCAACTACGGCTACGCGGCGACGGTCTCCTACGTCATCGTGGTGATCGTCGCGATCCTGAGCTTCCTGCAGTTCTGGATCGCGCGCGACCGCCGACCGAGGCTGAAGACATGACCATGCGCGCCATCCGCCGCGGCCTGGTCTACCTGGGCCTGTCCATTGCCGCCTTCATCTCGGTCTTCCCGTTCTACTGGATGGTCGTCGGCGCCACCAACAAGACCAACCTGATCGTCAGGGGCAAGGCGAGCTTTGGCGGCAACCTGTTCGCCAATGCGCAGGCCTTCTTCCACCTTGTTGACGCGCCGCGCGTCTTCTGGAATTCGCTCGAGATATCGGTCATCGCGACCGTGGCGACGCTGGCCGTGGCGTCGACGGCGGGCTACGGCTTCGAGATCTTCCGCTCGCGCATTCGCGAACGCCTCTTTGCCTTCCTGCTGCTGCTGCTCACCATTCCGTTCGCCGCGATCATGGTGCCGCTCTTCTCCATGATCGCGCGGGCGCACCTGGTCAACACCTTCGCCGCCGTCATCCTGCCGACGGTCGCCTCGATTTTCATCATTTTCTACTTCCGCCAGGCGACCAAGGCCTTCCCCGGCGAGTTGCGCGACGCAGCGCGCGTCGACGGCCTCAAGGAATGGCAGATCTTCCTGTTCATCTACGTGCCGGTGATGCGCTCCACCTATGCGGCGGCGACCATCATCATCTTCATGCTCAACTGGAACAACTATCTGTGGCCGCTGATCGTTCTGCAGACCAACGACATGAAGACGGTGACGCTGGTCGTCTCGGCGCTGCTCTCCGCCTACGTTCCCGATTATGGCGCAACCCTTTTTGCGACCGTGCTGGCGACGCTGCCCACGCTCGTCATCTTCTTCGTGCTCCAACGCCAGTTCGTCGCTGGCCTGACCGGCGGCGTGAAATGAGGTTCTAGAAAATGCGTACCGTGATTGCCCTCAACGAGGGGTGGACCTTCAACGAGGGATTCTCGCCCGATCTGACCAGGACTCTCGGCAAGGGCACGCCGATCACCTTGCCCCATACAGCGGTGGAGCTGCCCTTCTCCTATTTCGACGAGACGAGCACTTGGCGGCCCTTCACCTACCAGAAGGTGATCGAACGCGACCCGGCCTGGGACGGCCAGGAGGTGTGGCTCATCTGCGACGGCGCCATGGCGGATTCCGAGGTGTGGCTCAACGGCGAGAAGCTGACGGCGCACAAGGACGGCTACACGCCGTTCGCGGCACGCCTGACAGGCAAGCTCAAGGCCGGCGACAACCTGCTGGCGATCAAGATCGACGGCTCGGAGGACCCGGAGATTCCGCCCTTCGGCGGGCGTATAGACTATCTCACCTATGCCGGCATCTATCGCGATGTCTGGCTGAAGGTGGTACCGCCGGTTTCGATCGGCAGGGTCAAGATCGAAACGCCGGACGTACTCGCCGAAAAGAAATCGGTGGTCGTGCGCCTCGATCTCGCCAATCCGCGGCGCCTGACGGCGGAGGGTACGCTGACGGCGGTGCTCAGCGACGCGGCCGGCAAGGAGATCGCAACCGCTTCGGCACCGGCCGCTGCCGAGGCCGTGCTGACAATGGACGGTCTCGACGGCATCGCGCTCTGGGACCTGGACAATCCCGTCCTCTACACGCTCGAGGTGACGCTCGGCGATGACGCGGTCACGCACAGCTTCGGCTTCCGTGGGGCCGAGTTCACAACCGAGGGATTTCGCCTCAACGGGCGGCCGCTGAAGCTGCGCGGTCTCAACCGCCACCAGTCCTTCCCCTACGCCGGATACGCGCTCGGCCGGGCGGCGCAGGAGCGCGACGCCGAGATTCTCAAGCGCGAGCTGCACCTCAACATCGTGCGCACTTCGCACTATCCGCAGTCGCCCTGGTTTCTCGACGCCTGCGACCGGCTCGGGCTGCTGGTGCTGGAGGAGATCCCCGGCTGGCAGCACATCGGTGGCGAGGCCTGGAAGGCGGAGGCGGTCGAAAACGTCCGCCGCATGATCACCCGCGACTGGAACCACCCCTCCATCGTCCTGTGGGGCGTGCGTATCAACGAGTCGCAGGACGACCACGACTTCTACACGGAGACCAACCGGGTCGCGCACGCGCTCGACACGACGCGCCAGACGGGCGGCATTCGCGTCATCACCGAGAGCGAGTTCCTGGAGGACGTCTATACGACCAACGATTTCATCCTCGGCAATGAGGAGCTGGGCGGAAACCGGCCGCGCACACCGCTGAGGCCGCGCGGCGAGATGACCGGGCTCGACCGGCCCGTGCCCTACATGGTCACCGAGTTCAACGGCCACATGTATCCGACCAAGAGCTTCGACCAGGAACAGCGCCAGGTCGAACATGTGACGCGCCATCTGGACGTGCTCAATGCCGTCTACGGAGATCCTCAGATCGCCGGTGCCATCGGCTGGTGCGCCTTCGACTACAACACCCACAAGGATTTCGGCTCCGGCGACCGCATCTGCTACCACGGCGTCATGGATATGTTCCGCGAGCCGAAGTTCGCGGCCTTCGCCTATGCCAGCCAGTGCGAGCCGGAGGAAGCCGTCGTTCTCCAGCCGGTGACCTTTTGGGCGCGCGGGGAACGCAATATCGGCGGCGTGCTGCCCTTGATGGTGCTGACCAATTGCGAAGAGGTCGAGCTCACCTACGGCGGCAACGCGCCGCAGCGGCTGGGGCCGGACCGCGAGCGCTTTCCCCATCTGCCGCATGCCCCGGTCATCTTCGGGCGGCGCCATTTCAGCGACGACGAACTTGGGCGGTGGGGCATGCTGTGGGAGGATGCCACGATCGTTGGCCTGATCGGCGGCAAGCCGGTGGCCGAGGTCCACTATGCTGCCAATCCGGTCGCCACCAAGCTCGCGGTGGTCGCCGATCGCGAGACGATCTCGGCGGCGGCGAAGGACTGCGTGCGGGTGATGGTCCGCGCCCTCGATCAGGCCGGGCACAAGCTGCCCTTCCTGTTCGAACCGGTTACGATCGCCGTGTCCGGTGCCGGCCGGCTGGTCGGCCCGAATGTCGTGCCACTGCATGGCGGAGCGGCCGGCTTCTGGGTCGAGTCGACCGGCGCGGCCGGTGCGATTACCGTCGCGGTGTCGAGCCCGCCTTTCGGCACCACGTCGATCGCGCTGCGCGCCAATTAGGGAAGGGGCGATGAGTGAACTGAAGCTGCGCGGCATCCACAAGTCCTTCGGCGCCGTCAAGGTGATCAAGGGCGTCGACCTCGACATCGAGAGTCGCGAGTTCGTGGTCTTCGTCGGTCCCTCGGGCAGTGGCAAGTCGACGCTGTTGCGAATGATCGCCGGGCTGGAATCGATCACGGCAGGAGAGCTGGAGATCGAAGGCCAGAGGATGAACGATGTCGATCCGTCCAAGCGCGGCATCGCCATGGTGTTCCAGACCTACGCCCTCTACCCGCATATGACGGTGCGCGAGAACATGGGCTTCGCGCTCCGCTTCGCCGGCGTTCCCAAGGCCGAGATCGCCAGACAGGTGGCGGAAGCGGCGCGCATCCTGGAGCTGGAGCCGCTGCTCGACCGGCGGCCGAAGGAACTCTCCGGCGGCCAGCGCCAGCGCGCGGCGATCGGCCGCGCCATCGTGCGCCATCCCAAAGTCTTCCTGTTCGACGAGCCGCTATCCAACCTCGACGCGGAACTCCGCGTCCACATGCGCATCGAGATCGCCCGCCTGCACAAGGAACTGAAGACGACGATCGTCTACGTCACGCACGACCAGGTCGAGGCGATGACGCTGGCCGACAAGATCGTGGTGCTGCGCGATGGCGCCGTCGCCCAGGTCGGCACGCCGCTTCAGCTCTACGACGACCCGGACAACCTGTTCGTTGCCGGCTTCATCGGCTCGCCCAAGATGAACTTCCTGCCCGGCATCATCGACAAGGGGCGGACAGCCGTCCGCCTGCCGTCATTCAGCGATCATGCAATCCCGCTTGCCGGCGTCGCCTCGGCGCCCGCCGACGGCACGAGCGTGACGGTCGGCCTGCGCCCCGGCCATTTCAATGCCACCGGTTCGGCACAGATCGACCTGACAATCGAGATGATCGAGCACCTCGGCCTCGAGACCTTCGTCTATGCCCGCCATGGAAAGGGCGAAGTCATCACGATCGCGACGCAGGAGGGCCGCGATCTCAAGGCCGGCCAAACGTTCGCCGCGCATTTTGACCCCGCTTCGACCCTGCTTTTCGATTCCGAGGGCCAGCGCATCCGCTAGACTTGCGCGCCACACCCGGCAGACCGCAACCGGGAGCCCTGACGCGACGGGTGCTTCGCGCCCGACGCAAGAGCCATCGACAGGCACCAGACGAGACCAACATGCCGGCAACCCGCCAAGACCTGACGCATTATCTCGACAGCCTCGGCATCTCCGCAAGGACGGTGGATCATCCGCCGGTCTTCACCGTCGAGGAGGCGCAGGCGCTGCGCGGCTCGATTGCCGGCGCCCATAGCAAGAACCTGTTCCTCAAGGACAAGAAGGGCGCCCTGTTCCTGGTCGTCGCGCGCGAGGACGCGGTGATCGACCTCAAGCGGCTGCATGGCCGGATCGGCGCTTCCGGCCGGCTCTCCTTCGGTCAGGCCGAGCTTCTCCTCGCCAAGCTCGGCGTCACACCCGGCGCGGTGACGCCGTTCGGTCTGATCAACGACAAGCCGCCGAGCGTCCGTGTGATCCTCGACGAACGCCTGGTTGCCGCCGAGACGGTCAATTTTCACCCGCTGGAAAACACGGCGACGTCGAGTCTCGCAAGCGCCGACCTCATGGCCTTCATCCGCGCCACCGGCCACGAGCCGGAGATCGTCGATCTCACGCCCGGCGACCAGGCCCGCTGAGAGACGCCGGCGCTACCGGATCTGCTGGGCGAACCAGACGATCGTCCGGCAATAGACGTCGGCCTTGTTCCACGTGTGGAGCACGTCGAAGTTGGCGCTACCTTCGCCCCACGGCGCCCCTGCCTGCCAGCCATGGCCCTTGAGGTAGTTGGCGGTCGAGGCGAGCGCATCGGAGGAGGAGTGGATCAGGTCGATGCGGCCATTGCCATCACCATCGATGCCGTACTTCACGTAGGACGAGGGCATGAACTGGGTCTGGCCAAGCTCGCCGGCCCAGCCGCCCTTCATGGCGGCCGGTTTCAGGTCGCCGCGCTGGACGATCTCGAGCGCTGCCATCAGTTCGTTGGTGAAGAAGGCCGAGCGCCGGCAATCATGCGCCAGCGTGACCAGTGACCGGATGGCCGGCGTGTTGCCGGTGCCGCCGCCGAAGCCGGTCTCCAGCCCCCAGATCGCCACCAGGATGGGCGCCGGCACGCCGAAGCGCTTTTCCAGCCTGGCGAAGAAGGCGGCGCTGCGCTTCAGGTGCTCCTTGCCGATGCGGATATGGGCGGCGGTGACGCGCTTGGCCCGGTATGTCTCGAAGCTCTGCTTGAAGTAGCCCTGCCTGCGATCGAGCTTGAGGATGGCCGCGCTCGGCGTGACGCCCGACAGGGAGAGGTTCAGCGTCCCCTGCGAGATGCCGGCGGCCAGGGCCTGCCTTTCGAAGGCGGCGCGCCAGGTGCCGAAGTCGCCGCCGCATCGGGCGGCCAGGGCGGTTCCGGTGGCGAACAGAAACAGCGCGCCGGCAAGCGCCGCAAACCTGATTGATACTCCGCGCATCGCGCCCTCGTCTTCTTGTCAGCCGGGGCGATGGTACGCCGGCCGAGGCCACTGCGGCAACGACTGCGCGCAATCAGCGCTGTTGCGATTGGCCCGGGCGCCGGGTTAGGCTTAGCCGTCGAACAATGACTTACCCACAGCATTTTGTGGCCGTCACAAGACCGTTGCGTGCCCTTGATAGGGGCAAAAAACAATCAGCAACGTTTCAGGGGAGTGAACCCAATATGACGAAGACCATGCTCAAGGCCATAGCCGCGGCGGTACTGATCGCCGCATACGGCACTGTGGCAAACGCCGCCACCGAAATCACCTGGTGGCACGCCATGGGCGGCGAACTCGGCAAAAAGCTCGACGAGATCGTTGCCAAGTACAATGACAGCCAGACGGCCTTTCACGTCACCGCATCCTACAAGGGCAACTACGCCGAGACGATGACGGCAGCGATTGCCGCCTTCCGCGCTCACCAGCAGCCCGACATCGTGCAGGTGTTCGAGGTCGGCACCGGCACCATGATGGCGGCGAAGGGCGCGGTCTATCCGGTCTACAAGCTGATGAAGGATACCGGCACGCCGTTCGATCCCGCGGCGTTCCTGCAGGCCGTGGTCGGCTACTACACCGACACCGACGGCAACATGCTGTCGATGCCGTTCAACTCGTCGACGCCGATCCTTTATTACAACAAGGACGTGTTCAAGAAGGCCGGGCTCGATCCCGAGACGCCGCCCAAGACCTGGGAGGACCTCGAGGCCTACTCCAAGAAGATCATCGATTCGGGCGCGGCCAAGTGCGGCTTCACCACACGCTGGGCGGGCTGGATCCAGCTCGAGAACTTCTCCGCCTGGCACAACGTGCCGATCGGCACCAATGAGAACGGCTTCGGCAGCATGAACTCGAAGCTGACCGTCAACGGCCCACTTCAGGTCCGCCACTGGGCGAACCTCAAGAAGTGGCAGGATTCGGGCATCTTCCAGTATGGCGGACCGGTCGGCGGCAACGATGCGCCGCCGAAGTTCTATAGCCAGGAATGCGCGATGTACATGGAGTCCTCGGCCGGTCGCGCGGGCGTCAATGCCAACGCCAAGGACTTCGCGGTCGGCTACGGCATGCTGCCCTACTATGCCGACGTCAAGGGTGCGCCGCAGAACACCATCATCGGCGGCGCCACGCTGTGGGTGCTGCAGGGTCACCCGGCGGAGGAATACAAGGGCGTAGCCGATTTCTTCCACTATCTGAGCTCGGCTGAGGTGCAGGCCGACTGGCATCAGTTCTCCGGCTACCTGCCGATCACCACGGCGGCCTACGAGCTCGGCATCAAGCAGGGCTACTACGCCAAGAACCCGGGTGCCGACGTCGGCATCAAGGAGATCAACCTCAACCCGCCGACTCCCAATTCGAAGGGGTTGCGCTTCGGCAACTACACCCAGATTCGTGACGTGATCGACGAGGAGCTGCAGAACCTACTGTCGGGCAAGAAGACCGCCCAGCAGGCGCTCGATTCAGTGGTGGAACGCGGCAACAAGCTGATCGCCGACTTCGTCGCGGCGAACGGCGGCTGAGGCCGAACGACATCGGGGCCCGCGCGGAGGAATCTTTCGCCGCGCGGGCCCTGACGTTTCCCGGTACGTTGGGCTCCTGAGCCGCGACTCGTGAAACGCCCGTATCCGTTCCATGCAGACCAAGCGCACGATTTTCCCCAATAAGCTGCTGCCCTACGGGCTGCTCTTGCCGCAGCTTGCGGTGACGGCGATCTTCTTTCTGTGGCCGGCGGGCCAGGCCTTCATCCAGTCGTTCCAACGCGAGGACGCCTTCGGCCTGAAAACGACCTTCATCGGCCTGAAGAACTACACCGACCTTTTCGCCGACCCCGACTACATCAATTCGCTCCGCGTCACGGTGGTGTTCTCCATCGGCGTGCTGGTGCTTTCGCTCGGGCTTGGGCTGCTCTTCGCGGTGGCGGTCGACCGGGTCATCAAGGGCGCGCGCGCCTATACGACGCTGCTGGTCTGGCCTTATGCCGTGGCACCGGCGGTGGGCGGCGTGATGTGGTGGTTCCTGTTCAACCCGACCATCGGCATCCTGCCCTATCTGCTGCGTTTCGTCGGCTACAACTGGAACCATTCGCTCAATCCCACCGATGCCATGATCCTGGTGGTCATTGCCGCGAGCTGGAACCAGATCTCCTACAATTTCCTCTTCTTCCTTGCCGGGCTGCAGTCGATCCCGCGTTCGCTGGTCGAGGCGGCGGCTATCGACGGCGCCGGGCCGGTCAAGCGCTTCTTCACCATCGTGCTGCCGCTGCTTTCGCCGACCACCTTCTTCCTGATGGTGGTCAATCTCGTCTATGCGATGTTCAACACCTTCCCGGTGATCCACGCGACCACCGCCGGCAATCCGGGGCGCGCCACCAACATCCTCGTCTTCAAGGTCTACAATGACGGTTTCATCGGGCTGAACCTCGGCTCGTCATCGGCCCAGTCCGTCATCCTGATGATCATCGTCATCGCGCTCACCGTGATCCAGTTCCAGTGGATCGAGCGCCGCGTGGCCTATTAGGGGGGGCGGCAAGATGGTCGAGAAACGCCCGCTGCTTGCCTTCCTCAGCCACCTGACGCTGACGCTCGGTGTCGTGGCGATCGCGATACCCGTCTATATCGCGATCATCGCCTCCACCCACGGCCCCAACGACTTCATGTCGGGCGTAGTGCCGCTGCTCCCCGGCTCGCATGCGATTGCAAATTACTGGGAGATGATCTCGACCGGCATGTCGAGTTCGGGCGTGCCGCCGATCGGCATGATGATGTTGAACTCGCTGATCATGGCGCTGTCGATCGCCATCGGAAAAATCGCCATTTCGATCATCTCGGCCTATGCCATCGTCTATTTCCGCTTTCCCTTCCGGGCGGCGGCCTTCTGGGTGATCTTCATCACGCTGATGCTGCCGGTGGAGGTGCGTATCGTGCCGACCTTCAAGGTCGTCGCGGACCTCGGGATGCTCAACAGCTATGCCGGCCTGTCGATCCCGCTGATCGCCTCGGCCACGGCCACCTTCCTGTTTCGCCAGGTCTTCCTGACCGTGCCCGACGAACTGATGGAGGCGGCGCGCGTCGATGGCGCCGGGCCGCTCAAGTTCTTCTGGGACATCCTGCTGCCCATGAGCCGCACCAATATGGCGGCGCTGTTCGTCATCCTCTTCATCTACGGCTGGAACCAGTATCTGTGGCCGCTGATGGTGGTGACCGACCCGCACTATTATACGATCGTCATGGATATCAAGCGCATGGCCGACGTCGCCGACACCGTGCCGCATTGGAATACGGTGATGGCGGTCGCGGTGATGGCGCTGCTGCCGCCGGTGCTGGTGGTCATCGGCATGCAGAAGCTGTTCGTCAAAGGCTTGATGGAAACGGAGAAGTAGGCGATGGCGTCCATCGAGCTGATCGGCATCCGCAAGGTCTATTTCGGCGGGCACGAGGCGGTGAAGGACATCAGCCTTGCCATCAACGACGGCGAATTCCTGGTGCTGGTCGGGCCGTCCGGCTGCGGCAAATCGACAATGCTGCGCATGATCGCCGGGCTCGAAACCATCACCGAGGGCACGATCAAGATCGGCGAGCGGGTGGTCAACGGCATCGAGCCGGCCGAGCGCGACATCGCCATGGTGTTCCAGAACTACGCGCTCTATCCACACATGACGGTGCGCCAGAACCTCGCCTATGGCCTCAGGAACCGCAGGACGCCCAAGGCCGAGATCGAGGCGCGCGTTGCCGAGGCCGCCAACACCCTCGAAATCGCCCCGTTCCTCGATCGCAAGCCGCGCCAGCTCTCCGGCGGCCAGCGCCAGCGAGTTGCCATGGGGCGGGCGATCGTGCGCGAGCCCAAGGCGTTCCTGTTCGACGAGCCGCTTTCCAACCTCGATGCCAAGCTGCGCGGGCAGATGCGTGTCGAGATCCGCCAGCTGCAGCGGCGGCTGAAGACCACCAGCGTCTACGTCACCCACGACCAGCTCGAGGCGATGACCCTCGCCGACCGGCTGGTCGTCATGAATGCCGGACTGATCGAGCAGGTCGGCACGCCGGAAGAGCTGTTCGAGAAGCCCCAGACGCTCTTCGTTGCCGGCTTCATCGGCTCGCCGCCGATGAATTTCATGACGCGCCAAGCGCTCGCCGACCATCAGACCGCCCTCAACGGCAGCCTGCCCCCCGGCACCGAGACCATCGGCATCCGGCCAGATCAGGTGACGCTGGCGCCGGAAGGCCCCTCGCTGCCGCTGCCCATGGAGGTGACCCTGATCGAGCCGATCGGCGCGGAGAGCCATGTCCACCTCATCTGGCAGGACAAGCCCATGGTCGCGGCCGTGCGCGGGCGCCCGTCCGTCAGGGAGGGCGAAAAGGTGACGGCCCATCTGCAGCTTGCCGCCCTCCACCCCTTCGATGCCGACGGCCGCCGGCTGGTGTGATCCCGGCCACACCCTCGGCCGCCGGGAGGGGCCAAAACGCGCGCATTCGCCGCGCTCTTCGGTCCCTCGCAACCGTCTTTTTGAACCGGTCTCCGGGACATTACGTAGGGACAGCGGGGCCCCGCCGTGGCATTTGGGGTGATGCAAGGGCTGAAGGGCGGGGGGAGCGGCAAAGTGCCAGTGGACTCAAACGCGCTTCGCCATTAGTTTTGCACCGTTCCAAAGAGCAAGGCGACTGATGGACTATCAATCGATCTTTGGTGAAGCGATTTCTGCGCTTCACGCCGAAAGCCGCTACCGTGTCTTCGCCGACCTGGAGCGGATCGCGGGTCGTTTTCCCTATGCCATCTGGCGCTCCGAGGCGGGCCCGCGAGAAATCGTCGTGTGGTGCTCCAACGACTATCTCGGCATGGGCCAGAACCAGGCCGTGGTCGACGCCATGGTCGAGGCGGCGCGTAAGATGGGCGCCGGCGCCGGCGGCACGCGCAACATTTCCGGCACCAACCATCCGCTGGTCCAGCTCGAGGCGGAACTCGCCGACCTGCACGGCAAGGAAGCCGGTCTGGTGTTCACCTCCGGCTTCATATCCAACGAGGCGGCGATCTCGACCATCGCCAAGCTGCTGCCAGACTGCGTCATCTTCTCCGACGAGCTGAATCATGCCTCGATGATCGAGGGCATCAGGCGCTCCGGGGCGCACAAGCTGATCTTCCGCCACAACGATCTCGAGCATCTGGAGAGCCTGCTCAAGGAAGCCGCGCCCGAGCGGCCCAAGCTGATCGTCTTCGAGTCGGTCTATTCGATGGACGGCGACATCGCGCCGATCGGGCGCATCGCCGACCTCGCCGAGAAATACGGCGCCTTGACCTATCTCGACGAAGTGCATGCGGTCGGCATGTACGGACCGCGCGGCGGCGGCATCGCCGAGCGCGACGGCGTCATGGATCGCGTCGACGTGATCGAGGGCACGCTGGCCAAGGCCTACGGTGCGCTCGGCGGTTACATCACCGCCAGCCGGGCGGTGATCGATGCGGTGCGGTCCTATGCGCCAGGATTCATCTTCACCACGGCGCTGCCGCCGGCGATCGCCACCGCGGCGCTGACCTCGATCCGCCATCTCAAGGCGTCGTCGGCCGAGCGCGAGGCGCACCAGCGCAACGCCGCGATGACCAAGACGCGGTTGCTGTCGGCCGGCCTGCCGGTGATGCCCTCTGAGGCGCACATCGTGCCGGTGATGGTGGGCGATGCCGAGCGCTGCAAGCAGGCGAGCGATCTGCTGCTGCACGAGCACGGCATCTACATCCAGCCGATCAACTATCCGACAGTGCCGCGCGGACAGGAGCGGCTGCGCATCACGCCGACGCCCTTCCACGACGAGCGCCTGATCAACGAACTGGCGGTGGCGCTTGTCAGTGTGTGGACGAAGCTGAACCTGCCGCGCTACGATGGTCAGGATGGGCAGGCGCTCGCGCGGCCGACGGTCACCGGCAACGCCCGCGTCGGGGTGTTCCCGCCGGCCGGCGGCTAGGTTCGTTCTTCGCTGCTTCCTTTGCCGGCGCCGCGCTTCATGAGCAGCGGGGCATAGACCGCGATCATCAGGAATCGCGCCAGCTGGTGGGCGGCGACAAAGGCCGCGTCGAGGTGCAGCGCGAAGGCCATGATGGTCATGACGTCGATGCCGCCGGGGGCGAAGGCGAGGATCATCTGGCTCACCGGCTGATCGGTCAGCCAGGCCGCGACCATGGCGCCCAAAACCGCGACGCCCATGGCGACGGCAAAGGCGCCGAGCGAGGCGCCGGCCATCGCCGACAGCATCTTCAGTGTGGTGCCGGCGAAACGGCTGCCAACCAGGCTGCCGAGCACGACATAGGCGGCGATCATGAGCGGCGGCGCCAGGCCGCCCGCGACCAGGCCGGTGCCGTGCAGGATGCCGCTGACCAACAGGGCTCCGAGCAGCGGTGCGGCGGGAATTCCGACGAAGGAGAAGACCGCGCCGCCGAGCGTGCCGCCGGCCAGCGTCACGGCGATTGCGGCAAGCGTTGCCACCGGCGCCGCAGCACCGGGCTCGGAAGTGCCGATCAGCTCCACCGCCTTGGGCAGGAAGACGACCAGCAGGAAGACGCGGATGGTCTGCGACACGGCAATGCGCGACGTGTCGGCGCGCGTCGGCAGGGCGAGCGCGATGACGTAGCTCAACAGGCCCGGAATGGCGGCGAAGAATGCCGTCTGGCGGTCCCAGCGGCAGACGCGATGCAGGAAGGTCTGCGCCGCCCATTGCAGGACCATGAGGTTGACGATCAGCACGCCGAGGCTGATCGGCCAGCGCGGCAGCTCGCCGACAAGCTCGGGCGAGATGCTGGAGCCGAGGAACGAGCCGACGACGACGAATGCGACGTTGCGCAGGCTCTTGGGAACCTCGACCTCGGTCCCGGCGACGGCGGCCACCGCAACCGCCACCATGGCGCCGGTGAGCCAGCCGGCGGGCAGACCGAGAAGTCCGAAGATTGAGCCGCCGAGCGCGCCGACGGCGAGAGTGACGGATGTGCGCCGGATCTGCTGCCGGTCGATCACCCGGCGCCCTGCCCGCGCCCGCGTCCCCGCGCGGCGGCGCTCATTGCCGCGCGATCCAGGTCGCCAGCCGGTCGGTCGCTTCGCGCACCTGCGCGGCGTCGCGGGCAAAGCACAGGCGCATAAAGCCGGCGCCGGCATCGCCGAAGGTCGGGCCCGGCGCCACGCCGACATTGGCCTCGTCCACCAGGCGCAGTGCCAGGCTGCGCGTGTCGCTTTCGCCCTCCACCGCGAAGAACAGATAGAACGAACCCTCCGGCTCGGCGAAGCGCACTCGGCCGGTGGCGGCAAGCCCCTCACAGACGATGTCGCGGCCGGCATGGGCCCGCTCCACCTGGAAGCGGAGGAAGTCGTCGCCCTCGTCGAGCGCCACGCACGCAGCGCGCTGCATGAAGACGGCGACGCCCGAGGTCGAATACTGGATGAGGTTCTCGATCGCATCCCCGAGCGCAGGCGGTGCCGCCAGCCAACCGATGCGCCAGCCGGTCATCGCCCAGTTCTTGGAGAAGGTGTTGACGTAGAGGATGCGCTCGTCCGGCTCGGCAACGTCGTAGAAGGAGGGCGAGCGCTCACCGGCATAGAAGAAGCGGTGATAGACCTCGTCGGCGACGATCCACAAGCCGCGTTCGCGCGCGAAGGCGAGGATGGCGCGAAGCTGTTCCAGCGTGGCGGTCCAACCGGTCGGGTTGGTCGGCGAGTTGAGGACGATTGCGGTGGTGCGATCCGTCACGCTGGCGAAGAGCTGGTCGAGGTCGAGCGTCCAGCCGGCATTGCCGAGCGTCATCGGCACGGGCACCGGCGTCGCGCCGGAGATTCCGATCGCGGCGGTGAGGTTGGGCCAGGCCGGCTGCGGGATCAGAACCTCGTCGCCGACGCCCGACACCATGCGGATGGCAGTCTGGATGGCCTGCATGCCGCCAACGGTGACGAAGAAGCGCTCGGGCTGAAACGGCTTGCCGTAGGTGCGCTGGTGATAGCGGGCGAGCGCCGCGCGCAGCTCGGGAATACCGCGCTGGTGGGTGTAGAAGGTCTCGCCGGCAGCCAGCGATTTCGCCGCCGCATCGGTGATGAAGGCAGGCGTGGGCAGATCGCCTTCGCCGACCCACAGCGGGATCAGCCCCTTCCGTCCGCGGCCGTAATTGAACACTTCAACGATGCCGCTCTCCGGTGCATCGCGGGCTTCGCGGCGCAGGGCGGCAACAAGATCATCTGACACGGGAATCGTCTTTCGGAAACACGGTGGTCCGCCCGGCAGGGCTCCGCCGGGCGGACACGTGATCCCATGTCAGGCGGCAATCGGCAAGCCCGACTGGCCGCGGCGTTCTACCCCTTGGCGAGCAGGTCGCGGATCTCGGTGAGGAGCACGACATCCTGCGGCGCCGTCGCCGGCGCAGCCGGCTTCTCCTCTTCCTTGCGCTTTAGCCGGTTCATCGCCTTGACCACCATGAACAGCACCCAGGCGACGATCAGGAAGTTGATCGCCAGGGTGATGAAATGGCCGTAGGCGACGGTGGCACCGGCCTTGCGGGCCTCATCGAGAGTAGCGGCCGGCGCGCCGGTCAACTGCCAGTAGATCTGCGAGAAATCGAGCCCTCCGGTGATCAGCCCGATGATCGGCATCAGGAGGTCGTTGACGACCGACTGCACCAGTCCGCCGAAGGCGGCGCCGATGATCACGCCGATGGCGAGATCGACCATGTTGCCCTTGAGGGCGAATTCGCGGAATTCCTTGAGCATCCCTGTTCCCTCCGTCTCACCCCGAGACTCACCTCGTCAAAAATGGCCAGTGGGAGGATAGCGCAAGAGCAATCGCCCGACATACCAATTGTGTCGTGGCACACCGGCCAAGGAGCGCGTCTCCAGACGCCGCGGCCGCGACAAGACCGTCGCCCAGCGGTATGACAAGCGGCGTGCGCAATGGCGCCGTCCATGCGAATTTAGGCTCAACAATCGGCCGATTCGGGCCGAACCGAGGAACGCCCGTGACCGACAGAAGCGAGACGCCACGCTGGCAGGCAAGTTGGGCCTTGACGGTCGGCGTCATTGCCGCGGCGGCGCTGATTGCGCTGGCGCCGGTGATGTTTGCGTCGATGTTCGACCAGTCGACCCTGCTCGGCCTGCCGACCTGCTACTTCCTCGCCGGCATCGTCGTGCCGCCGCTGATTGCGGTGACGATCTTCTGGTTCGCCAAGAGCCAGGAGCGAATCGATCGCCGCTTCGACGGCCTGGAAAGCTAGACGGCGGCAGGCCATGGCCGGGCGAAAGTCGATCGCTACCTTCCGCAGCCTGTCGGGCCTGTTTACGGTGGCCTTTGCCGGCGCGCTTGTGGTGCTAGCCCTGCTCGGCAATTACGGCCTGCCCGACACGGTGCTCAGCACGACACTGGGCGTCGGCGTGGTGATCGCCTTCGCCGTCGCCGGGGTCAGCGAACGCACCATGCACGCGGCGGATTTCCACACCGCCGGCGGCGGCCTGCCGGCGCTGGCCAATGGCATTGCCACAGCCGCTGCCTTTCTGTCGGCAGGCGGAATTTTCGCGCTCGCCGCCGCGGTGCTGTCCGATTATCGCGCCGGCATCGCGATCACGCTCGGCTGGTCGCTCGGCTTCCTGCTGCTCGCCGTCCTCATCGCGCCCTATCTGCGGAAGTCGGGCGCCTTCGGCGCCGCCGATTTTCTCGCCTTCCGCTTCGCCAATCGCGGCGTGCGGCTCACCGCCGCCGTCATCGTCGTCCTCACCCTCCTTCCGGCGCTGGCCGCGGCGGTTGCGACCGGAACGCTAGTCACCGCCCGGCTGTTTGCCCTGTCGCCGCATGTGGCGGCCGCGCTCGTCGTGCTGCTGATCCTGTCCGGCACCGTGCTCGGCGGCATGCGGGCGGTGACGCTGACGGCTCTGGCCCAGTACATCGTGCTGGCGATCGCCTTCCTGGTGCCGATCGCGATCGTCTCAACCATCGCCTATTCGCTTCCCATTCCGCAGATCGCGGCTGGCCTCGCCTATCGCGACGCCGCCGCGCTTGCCGCCTCGGGCGATCTTGCCGCGCCGCTGGCGAGCCGCTTCCTGCCGCTGGTGCCGGCAGGCAGCTTCCAGCTCATCGCGGTCACGGTGGGGTTTGCCGCCGGGATTGCTGCACTGCCGCACCTGCTGATGCGCTGCGCCACCGTCGACGACGCCCCCGCCACCCGCCGCTCGGTCGGCTGGGCGTTGGTCTTCGTCCTCGTCGTCGCGCTGACGGCGCCTGCCTATGCCACTTTCGCCAAGCTGGCACTGCTGCGCGACGTGGCCGGCTCGGCGATCGCCGAACTGCCCGCCTGGCTGTTCGGGCTCGGCCGGCAGGGCCTGGTGGCGCTGTGCGGCGCCGACGCCACCTCGGCGGCAAGCGCGACCCAGGCCTGCGCCGCGCTCCACGGCACGGCCGGCGCGGTGGCCGCACCCGACCTTGCGGTCAGCGGCGACATCGTCGTGCTCTCCTGGGGCGATATCGTCGACCTGCCCTATGTGGTCACCGCACTGATCTCCGTCGGCGCCCTGGCGGCCGCCCTTGCCGCGGCCAATGCCATTGCGCTAGCCATCGCCGAGGCGCTCGGCCACGACCTCTACGGTGCGCTCATCGACCCGAAGGCTTCGGGCGGCCGCCGGCTGATCATCACGCGCCTGCTGCTGGTTGCAACCGTTCTGGTGGCCACCTGGCTCGGTGCCCGGCACGGCGGCGACATCTTCCCGCTGGCGGCCGCCACCCTGTCGCTGTCCGCCGGCGGCCTCTTCCCGGCGCTTTTCCTCGCCGTCTGGTGGCGGCGCGCCAACGGGCCGGGGGCGATCGCCGGCATGATTGCCGGCTTCGTAGTCACCGGGGCCATCGTGCTTGGCGGGCGCTATCCGGGCCTGCTGCCGGTCGACGCGCAGGGCGGCGGCCTGTCGCCGCTTATCGCCGCCACCATCGGCCTACCTGTCGGCTTCCTGGTGGCGATCGCCGTCAGCCTTGCCACGCGTGCTCCCTCGCCGACGCAGGAAGCGGCGGTCGACGCCATGCGCCGCCCCGGCAACATGCTGGCCGCAGCCGACGTCTAGTTTCGCTATTTAGCCACTGGCAGCCGTCGTCGCCGGCTGGCAGAGTGGCGCCTCCCTTCCCCAACCTACACCCCCGTAAAATGACCGAAACCCATCGCTCTCTCTTCCCCGCGAACGTGCCCTATGCCACTCACCGCCTGAAGGTATCGGCGCTGCACGAACTCTACGTTGCCGAATACGGCAATCCCCACGGCAAGCCGGTCGTGGTTCTCCACGGTGGTCCCGGCGCCGGCATCAGCCCGACCATGTCGCGCTACCACGATCCCGCCCACTACCGCATGATCCTGTTCGATCAGCGCGGCTGCGGGCGATCGACGCCCTATGCCGAGCTGGAGGAGAACACGACCTGGCATCTGGTCGCCGACATCGAGGCGATCCGCCAACATCTCGGCATCGAGCGCTGGCAGGTGTTCGGCGGCTCGTGGGGCTCGACGCTGGCGCTCACCTATGCCGAGACCCATCCTGAGCGGGTGAGCGAGCTGATCGTGCGCGGCATCTTCACGCTGCGCTGGCGCGAAATCCAGTGGTTCTATCAGGAGGGCGCGTCATACATTCTGCCGGAAGCCTTCGAGGATTATGTCAGGCCGATTCCGGAAGCCGAGCGCGGCGACATGATCGCCGCCTATTACAAACGGTTGACCGGGCCCGACAAGGAGATTCAGCTTGCCGCCGCGCGGGCCTGGGCGATGTGGGAAGGGGCGTCCCTGTCGCTGCTGCCAGACCCGGCGCGCGTGGCGGCCTTCGGCCAGCCACACTACGCGCTGGCCTTCGCGCGCATCGAAAGCCACTACTTCCAGAACCGCGGATTCTTCGAACGCGACGACCAGATTCTGGCCAATGCCGGAACGCTTTCGGAGATCGACGGCATCATCGTGCATGGCCGCTACGATCTGTGCACGCCGATCGAGTCGGCCTGGTTGCTGCACAAGGCCTGGCCGAGGGCGGCCTATCGTGTGGTCGACGACAGCGGCCATGCGATGACCGAGCCCGGCATCGTCCACGAGCTGGTCACTGCGACGGAAGGTTTCAAATCGCAGACGTCATGAGCCGGAGCGCCAGCGCATCGGTTGCCGCGCGTCGCCCGGCGCCTTCGGCGGGAACGGCCAGACGATGGCGGGCCGCGTCATCCGCGGTGTCGTCCGCTTCGCCGCCTCGCCGATGACCTCGTCATAGGCGGCCAGCGCCCGCTCGGCGACCGCGTCGAGCGAGAAAGCGCGCGCCGCATCCCTGGCGACGGCGCTCAACGACCGCGCCACACCACCGCCCTGCCGGATCACCCAGTCGAGCGCCGCATGAAACGTGGCTTCGTCGGCCTTGCCGAGCAGGCGTCCGTTGACGCCGTCCTGCACGATCTCGCGGGCACCGGGCGCTTCGACCGCAACCACGGCGACGCCGGCCGCCATCGCTTCCGCCAGCACCAGCCCTTGGGTCTCGGTGAGTGAGGCGAAGGCGAAGACGTTCATGGCGTGATAGGCGTCGATCAGGGCCGGCGGCCTGAGCGCGCCGGTGAAAACGACGCGGTGGCCGAGTCCGGCCGCGGCGAAGATTTCCGCCATCGGCTCGCGCGACGGGCCCTCGCCGACGATCAGTGCGTAGGCCTCAGGCGTCGCTGCCAGAAAACGGGCAAGCGCGCGGCTGAGGAAGTCGAGGTTCTTCTCCTCGGCCAACCGGCCGACAGTGCCGACCACCACCGCCCTGGACGGAATTCCGAAACGGGCCCGGAAGCCGGCGCCGTCGCCCTTGCCGAACATGGCCAGCGGCACGCCGGTTGGCACCTCGTAGATCGGCACCGTGACGCCGCGCGTGCGCAACAGGTCGCGGATGCTGCGCGAGGGCGCAAACACCGCGTCGCTGGCATTGGCGTAGCGGGTGCCGCGGTTGAGCGCGATCTTCTTCACCAGACCCGAATCGCCCGGCAGGTAGTGGGTGTAGTGCTCGTAGAGGGTGTGATGGGTGAAGACCAGCGGCACGCGCCGCGTGCGGGCGAGTCGCGCAGCCGTGGTGCCGAGCAGGAAGGGCCCATGCGAGTGGACGATATCGGGGCCGAACGCATCGACGGCACGGGCGAGATAGAGCGGCGGACCGATGGCGACGGAATAGTCGGTGCCGGCGAAATTGCGTAGCGCGCCGATGCGGACGACATCGACCTCGTTCTCCGGGGCGCCGTCGAATTCCGGCGCGACGACCAGAACGCGATGGCCGCGGCTGCGATAGGCCTCGGTGAACATGGTCACCGAACGCGCCACACCGGAGACGTTCGG
Organism: uncultured Alphaproteobacteria bacterium; assembly: GCA_963750065.1. Lineage (GTDB taxonomy): Bacteria > Pseudomonadota > Alphaproteobacteria > Rhizobiales > Kaistiaceae > CAVSRC01. The sequence continues at coordinate 63,624 of CAVVPK010000012.1, read as the reverse complement.
CGCGAAGGTATTGGTGACCATCAGGATGTTCATATGGCCTCCGCTCGAACTGCCCCGCCCTCAAAAAACCCGGGCGGCGGGTCGATTCCTCTCGTCAATATCGGTCGTCGTGCGCGGATTGTAACCGAATCGGCGCCGTTTTTCCGCCGCCGGACGTGCGTTTCCCGGTGCTATCGCGGTCAGGTCGTGTCGGCGCGGCCATGCTTGAGCACCCGGATCATCTCCAGCAAGCGGTGGACCGCCGTCCGGGCAAGTCCCGTCGGCTTGCCCGCGGTCGGGTCGCCAGCCGCGGTAACGGGTGGGGGCGTGCCGGCGTCGGCGGCCAGTCCGTCCACGCGCAGCGACAGATGATCGAGTTCGGCCGCCAGGTGATCGACCTTGCCCGACAGGGCCGTGAGCCGGTCCGCCAGACCCGAATCCATGATCGGCACACAATGCCACACGCCGTCGTCCTGGCGGCAGTGGGAGACGGCCCCGGTACGGGTGTCGAGGCGCACGAAGCTGCTGTCCTTGCCCGGTGCGAGCTGGAAGCGCCCGGCCGGCGGCGCACCGTCCTGAGCGGCCGCGGGCAGCACTGCCGCCGCCGAAACGATCGTGACTAGGGCAATGAGGGAGCGGATATTCACCATGAACCTCCCTGTCGTTGTTGCCGCGCTTGTCGAAAGCCTAGCACAACCTTGCGAAAGTCCGCAGGGACGCTTGTCGGTGCCCCCCGGCATCGCTACTGTCGCGGCAACGCGATGACCACCGTCTACAAAATCTGCCCGGCTGAATTGTGGCGCAAGGCCGAGGCCGAGGGAGTCTTTCGCGGCGCCGGCGTCGACCTTGCCGACGGCTTCATCCATTTCTCCACGTCCGCGACGGTGAAGGAGACCGCCGAGCGCCACTTCGCCGGCATCGCCGATCTCGTGCTCGTCGCCTTCGACGAACTCGCCCTGGGCCCTGAGCTGCGCTACGAACCGTCGCGCGGCGGGGCGCTGTTCCCCCATCTTTACGGCCGGCTCGATCCTGCCGCGGTGCTGTGGGTCAAACCCCTGCCGCTGGCAGATAATGGCCGGCACCTCTTCCCGGACCTGCCGCCATGAGCCTCGCCTTCAGGCTGATGCGGCCGTTCGTCTTCGCCATCGACCCGGAGATGGCGCACAAGCTGGCCGTACGCGGGGTGGCGGCGGCCGGGCTGATGCCGCACAGGGCGCAGGCCGATCCGCGCCTGGCCTGCCGTGTGCTCGGGCTGACCTTTCCCAATCCGGTGGGGCTTGCCGCCGGCTTCGACAAGAATGCCACGGTGATCGACGCGACGCTGGCCGCCGGCTTCGGCTTCACCGAGGTCGGCACGCTGACGCCGAAGCCGCAGGCCGGCAATCCGCGCCCGCGCGTCTTCCGCCTGCCGGCCGACTATGCGGTCATCAACCGCATGGGCTTCAACAATCAAGGCTTCGACGCAGCCGTGCCGCGGCTGAAGAAGCGAAACCCGCGCGGCATCGTCGGCGTCAATATTGGCGCCAATCGCGACAGCGCCGACCGCGTGGCCGATTACGTCGCCGGCGTCACCCGTTTCGCGCCGCTGGCCGACTACATCGCGGTCAACATCTCCTCGCCCAACACGCCGGGCTTGCGCGACCTGCAGGAAGGTCCGGCGGTGAGCGGCCTGATAGCGGCGATCGTGGAAGCGCGGGGACGCGCCGAAAAGCCGGTGCCGATCCTGCTCAAGCTTGCCCCCGATCTCGACCAGGCCGGCCTGGAGACGATCGCCGCGGCCGCCATCGAGGCCGGCATCGAAGGCGTGATCGTCACCAACACGACGCTTGCCCGCGACGGTCTCGGCGACAGCCGGGTCGCGGCAGAAGCTGGCGGGCTCTCCGGCCGACCGCTCTTCCGCCGCTCGACCGCCATCCTGGCCAGGCTGCGCAAGATCGCCGGCAGGAAACTGGTGCTGATCGGCGTGGGCGGCATCGATTCGGCCGAGACAGCCTGGGAGAAGATGGCCGCCGGTGCCGATCTCATCCAGGTCTATACCGGCATGGTCTACGAAGGGCCCGGCCTGGCGGCAGAGATCGTCACCGGGCTCAGCCAGCGGCTCGAGCGCGAGCGGATCGCCAATATCGGCGAGATCGTCGGCAGCCAAGCCGACCGCTGGGCGCGCGAGGCCGGATAGGACTCCTGGCCAGGAAGTGTTCTAGAAGCTCGGCCCGTTGCGCCGCCCGAGCCTGAACAGGCGCATCACCAGCCACACCGGAATGACGATCACGGCGCCCAGCACGAAATAGCGGAAGCCCCACACCACCGCATCGAAGCCCATGTTGTAGACGCGCAGCGCCAGCCGGCGCACGCTGTCGACGATGTCGAAGGGCGACAGGCCGAGCGCGCTCAAGATGACGCCGAGGACGAACGACATTACCGCCAGCTGAACCAGGACCCGGCCGGGCGAACCGCCGAAGAAACGGGCAAGCGATGTGCTGTTCATGGGTCTCTCCGAGGCGCGGCCGGAATCGTATGTTTCGCCTGTTATATGGCGAGCCGGCGGCAGCGTCCAAGTGCCGGCGGCAAATGCCGGCGACCGTCGCCTTGTTGCCCTGCGCTCGTCCGGTGCCACCGTTATTCCGCGCCATCGCCCGAGAACAATCAACAAATGGACAAATTCAATGGGGAGTTTGCCTGCCGGCCGCCTGAGAAGTCGCGCGACTTGCTTCTACGTCTCGTTCGGCCAAAGTAATTGCGAGCAACGAAGCTTTGGCGCGCGACAGCGTCCATCCTGGATCAGGAGACAGCAATGCGGATCTTTTCGAGCCTTGCGATCGGCACCGTGGTCGTCATGGGGCTGACGGCCACCGCCGCTGAGGCGCGCATCGACAGCAACTTCATTGCCGGCGGCGTGCCAGTGGCGGACCCCGGAGCATTTCCCTGGCAGGCGCGCCTGTTCGACAGTCACGATCCGCAATCCGGCCTCTGAGGCGGATCGCTGATCTCGAACCAGTGGGTGCTGACCGCCGCCCGTTGCGTCGTCGAGTTCGGCAAGCCGATCCAGCACGTGGTCGTCGGTTACGGCAGCGTCTACCAGAGCAAGCTGACGATGGTCGACAGCGCGCTCATATCGCCAACCCCGAATACGGCACCGCGGAAAGGGCGACCTGGCCCTGATCAAGCTCAAGGAGCCGCTGGCGAACGTGACGACGATCGCGATTGCCGATCCCGCGACGGAGAAGGAAGCGGCCGGGCCGAGTGCCGAACTGACGGTGACCGGCTGGGGTGCGCTGTGGGATTTCCGGGGCTTTGACGCCGCCAAGTACATTCACAACGACCTGAAAATGGTTTCGGCGCGCAAGCTCCTCAACCAGAACGAACTCCTCAGCCCCAACCAGTTGCGCCAGGTCACCATCGGCGTGATCACCAACGACGAGTGCAAGGCCTCTTATGTCGCCTTCGGGCAGGCCACCAACGCCAACCTCACCATCACCCAGAACGAGATCTGCGCCGGCGCCCCGGAAGGCGCCAAGGACTCCTGTTATGGCGACAGCGGCGGGCCGCTGGTGGCACCGCTCGGCGACGGCAAGGGCTTTGTTCAGGTCGGCGTGTTGAGTTGGGGCATCCAGTGCGGCAATCCGACGCTTCCCGGCGTTTACGGCCGCGTCGCGCCGTTCACCCAGTGGATCAAGGATACGATGGCACAGAACTGACCCTCGTCCCGCATCATCCGGCATGAACGCGGCCGGTCTCCTCGGAGGCCGGCCGTCTCGTTTGCGGCTACGCAGTGGCGATTGCGGCCAGCACGGCTTTCGAGTTGCTGACCGCGGGCGCGGCGATGCCCTCGGCTTACGACGTAGCCGTTCTCGACGTCGACCCGAACGCGGACCTCGGCGAATACCTCGCCGTCGCCGACGATCCGAGCGCGTTGGCCGCCGGGGCGCCGCTTGCCTTTGCCGGTCACCCGATCGAGGGCACTGGCGCACAGAAGCTTGCCCAGCTCAGCCCCAACCCGGTGCTGCAGTTCGGGCGTGTGACGGCGCTGTCGGATTATTTCCTGCTCCATACGGACAGGCCGAACGCGCCACTGGTCGAGAACAGCCTGCCGGCCATCGGTGGCGCCAGCGGCAGCCCGATCGTAGATGCCAGCGGCAGGGTGGTGGCAATCCTTAGCGGCGGCACGGTGGATATCCGCAATGGCGTGCGGAGCACAAGCGCCGTGATGCTGAACTACGCGCAACGCGCCGACCTCATCCGCGGCGTTCTCGACCCGACAAGCTTCGACCTCGCCGCGGCGAAGGCGCAGTGGGAAGACGCGCTGAAGCTCTTCGACGGGCACGAGAACACGATCGTCGCCGAGGCACGGACGGAACTGGCGCAGAAGACCGGCGGTCAGGTCGCCGAATTACCCAAGACCCGTGCCTCGCCGAACGGGTGCTCGGCCAAGCCAAGCACCGCATCAGCTACGACCTTTTCACCCTCACCGGGGAGAAGACCGTGGCGGCTACTTCGCCGCCTTCGCGTTGATCTCATCGCGGGCGCGCGCGGCGGCTTCGTCGAGCGCACCGGCGACTTCGCCGAGATCGACAGCGCGCTTTTCCGGGTCTGCGTCGGTCATGCGCGCGACAAGCTTGCGCACGGCGTCCAAAAGGTCGGGCGCGCGGCCGCCGCCGAAGCGCGCCTTCAGCCGCGACGACAGGCTCCTGTCGGGCGGCGCGGCGCCGCCCAGCTCCTCAATGACGCGGCCGAGGGCGTAGATGTCCTCGCTGCCGAAGACTTTCGGGTGCGTGTCGACCTGCCACTGCTCGGGCGGCGCATAGCCCGGCGTGCCCATGCCCGAGAAGACCTCGGAAGTTCCCATCAGTGCCGCCAGCCCGAGGTCGATGAGCACCGGCTCGCTGCCGCCCCGCAGGATGACGTTTTCCGGCTTCAGGTCGCGATGGGCAACCTCGTGCTGGTGCAGCGCGGCGACGCCGCGGGTGAGGTGGGCGGCGTAGCCGAGGCGGATGGCGAGATCGGCAGCGCCGTCGCACAGTACCTTGCGCAGTGTCGGGCCGTCGACGAAGTCCTGGACCAGCACCAGTTCGCCGGCTTCATTGACGTTGAGGTAACGTGTACGGGCGGCGAAGCGCGCCGGCACCTTTTCGGCGCTTTCCAGTTCGCGTCGTACAGTCTTGTCCATCACCTCACGAGCGGCGCCGGTGCGGTTGCGGTCGGGACGCAGGCGTTTGATGGCAACCTGTTCGCCGGTTGCCATGTCAATGGCGCGCTCAACCGTGCCGAAGCCGCCGCTGCCCAGCGTCGTGAGAACCAGAAAGCGGGCCTTGGCGCCAATGGCATTCTCCCCGGCGAGATCGGCAACCTTGTCCGACGCCCAGAACTTGTAGGCGGCCGTGCGCACCCGGTCGGCCAAGGCCGGCAGGCCGCTGGCGCGCTTCAGTGCGTCGGCAATCGTGGTTTCCGCCTCCGGCATGCGGCCGTTTGCCGCCAAGATGCGGGCAAGGTGGATGCGCGCTTCGACTTCGTGACGCGGCAGGTTGTCGTCGGCGAAGCGCAACAGTGCCTGGCGCAGGGCGGCGATTGCCGCGTCCGCGTCGTCGCGTTCTTTCAGCAGGCCGTCGAAGAGCTGCCATTCGGCGCTCTTCTCGTAGGAATTGTCGCCGCCGCGATTGGCCTCTGCGGCCTGGCGGGCGACCTCGGCCGCTGCAACGGAATCGCCGTCCTGCAGCAGGCAGCGCGCCTTGAGCAGGCGAACGCGGAACAAATCGCGGGGGAACGCCTCGGAGAACAGCGATGCTGTCTCCTCGATAATTGCGCGGCAACGGTCGGTCCTGCCGAGTCCAAACCAGGATTCGCAGCGGTTATAGGCGATGCGGCCGGCTTCCCTCGGCGGCAGGTTGCCCGGTGCCTGTCGCGCCGCTTCGTCGAGCGCCGCAATCGCGGCTTCGTAGCGGCCGGCCTCAATGTCGAGGCGCCCGATCTCGGCGACGGTTGCCGCCCGGTCGGCACGGATGCGGACTTCCTGCCGCCCGCGGCGCGCGATGTCGTCGTGCGCCGGCCGCTGGCCCGGCGCACCACCACTGCCTGCCCGCTCGCGGGCGAGCGCGGCTTCCGACTCCGCGATTTCGGCGACCGAGCGCAGCAGTTCCAACGAAGCGCCGGTGATATCGCCGCTCCACGAATGCACGCGGGCAATCTCGCGCGAGACGCGCGCCAGTTGCCCGACGACGCCGTCGTGCAACGCCGCATCGCGGGCACGCTGAAACGTGGCCAGCGCCGACTGAGGCAGTTCACTGCGATTTTCGACGATGCCGCGGGCGATCAGGTAGCGGACGCCGTCTTCGCCCGACGCGCCGGCAAGGTGGGCAAGCGCCTCCAGGCGCCGGCGCAGCTCCGACGGTGGCGCGACCGCATCGATGGCGTCTTCGACCTCAACCAGCAGATCGGCATCGGACATCCCGTCCCCCATCCTCGTCACGAGACCGCGCCGCAATCGTGGCCACTCTCAATCATCAGACAGGCGCGGGCAAGCCTTCCCGAAGGGCGGCGCGAAGCCGGCAATTCGGCGATTTCAGAGGGCCTCGTTGGGCGGAGCCATGCGCCGGGCAAGGTCGATGCCCGGCGGCGGCACTGATTGCCTTCGTCCGCCGATTGGCCTTATATCTCTCGGGCCTCACGCGGGTGTAGTTCAATGGTAGAACGGCAGCTTCCCAAGCTGCATACGAGGGTTCGATTCCCTTCACCCGCTCCACCGCGAAGCGCCGGATCGCGCATTTCCGATATTGCCGCGGTGCGCTCGGTTCACGCCCGGATTCCGCCACCGGCGTCGACTGCCTGCTTGTTGCTCGAGTAGTGACGGCCGGCCGCCACCAGCAGGTAGGTCATCGACGTAAATTCGCTGATGACCGTACAAATCGCCAAGCCTTCGATTCCGAGCCACTTGATCAGCGGATAGACGAACACGATTGCGGTCACGAAGCCCCAGAGGAACGAATAGAAGATCGCATCCGTGCTGCGGATCGCCCTGAAATATTGCACCGTATAGTCACGGATGACGGAGAAGCCGATTGCCAAGCCCATGATCTCGAGGACCGGCACGTAATCGACGTAGACCGGCCCGAACAGCAACGACAGCCACGTGGCTCCCGGCAGGACGGCAGCAAGAATGAACGCCCCGTTGATGGCGCCGAACGGCAGGCCGAAGCGAACGAGGAACGACTTCAGGCCAACGATACCCTCCACCGCCAGGGCCGAGGCCGCGCGCACGGGAAGAATGTTCATCATTGCACCCATCAGAACCAGATTCGGGCCAAACAGGTAGATTGTGGCCCTGAGCCCGCCGATCGATGCATCGCCAAGGAAGGGGGCGGCCAGGATCCAAAGCAGCTGGTCCTGACTGAAGCTGAGCACAACGACGGCGACGAGCCATCGCGCGATCTGCCAGTGCTGGCGGGCTGCCGCCAGCACGACGCGAGAGCGGGGCCTGGCTCCCAAGAGCCCGGTTATCGGAATGGAGACAGCCGCAGCGACGACGCCGGACGACGCCAGGCTCCACAGGACCAGCTCCGTATCGACCGTGCCTCCCGCGATCAGCAGTCCACCTAATATGACCACGAACAGCACATAGCGGCTGAGATCCATCACTGCGGCGAGCTGGCCTTGTCGCCTGGCGAACAGGGCGCGGCGCAGAGTGACCTGAATGCACTGGATGGTGACAAGCAGTCCTGTTGCCGCCACCAGGCCGAGCAAAATCGGCCTGCCCTGGACAAGGTAGTAAGCCGCGAAGAACGCAGCCGCAAACAGGCCGAGTACGACAGCACCGACAATGGCCGAGGCGACGACGGCACTGAAATAGTTGCGCGAGCGTTCCCGGTGTCCGGCCAGGGTCATCATCGGCGTCGCGAAGACCGTTTCGTGCAGAAGACTGGCCAGCGTGACGAATACCATCGCGATAGCGAACCTGCCGAACTCGGAAATGCCGACAAGCCGGCCGGTCGCGACGCCGGTGATGAAGCCGAAACCGCTGAGGATTGCCTGGTCGAGGAACGACCACAGCACCGCACGGCGCTCCCGGCTCAGCCAGGCCCCGCATGACCGGTTAGCCGCCGACACGATCCCACCGACACTGACATCAATCGCGCTCAACGGATGCTCGGTCAACGGGCGTAGCCTTCAATCACACTCCGGTAGGCAGCGACTGCCGTGTCGAGGGGCCTGTCGGAGCCGACGGCAAGCGCATGATCGTGGAAGCTTTGCCAGCGGCCGGCGTCGCTAAGGAGCGCCAGCGCCGCATCGACCCATTCGCTCTGGCGCAGCGGCAGGACGACACCAGCCTGGGCCGGTGCCACCAGCTCGAGCGCGGCGGTGGCATGAAACGACGCAATCACCGGCGTGCCGCACTGTACCGCTTCGCTGACGACGATGCCCCAGGTGTCGCCGCGACTGGGGAACATGAACACCTTGGCGGAGCTGTACGCTTCTTCCAGGGCAGGCTGCTGCACGAAACCATCGAAGCGTGCCGCAACGTTGGCGGCACTGAACCGCTTTTCCAGCTCGCCGCGCAGGGGCCCCTCGCCCACCACACGCACATTCAGGCCGGGCTGGCGTGCGGCCATGGCTTCGACCACCTCCGCGAAGAAGCGGGCCCCCTTCACTTCCTCGTCAAGTCCGCCGCAAAAAAGGACATCGTAAGGCCGTTGTTCAAAGGGCGGCGACTGGCGGACGGGCATCCAGCCGGCGGTCAGAGGCGCCAGGAACAGCCGGTCGCTCGGCACGCCATAGGCATGAAAGAACTGCAGCGTGCCGAAGCTCGGCCCGATCGCAAACCGGCTGCGCCTGATGATGGCGCGGCGGATCACCCTTCGGATCATTGAGCGGGCGCTTAAATCCGTGGACATCACGCCGTCGGTGCGGATGCCGATTGGAATGTCCAGATGCCATGCTGCCAAGGCCGCGGCCAGGCTGGTCAATGAGAAATCGTTGATGATGACCAGCCGTGGCGCCAGTTCGCGGATGCGCCGCGCGACCGATGGATTGAAGTAGTAGTTGCGGATCGTTCCCCGGTGCAGCCGCAGCCCCGGCAGGATCTCGACGTGGTATCCGTCGGCGGACGGCAAGTCCCACATGCGCGCCGGCTCGCGTTTGGCGCAGGCAAGAACGTGCACCGGCTCGTCGATTGCCGCCGCCAGTGCCTTGTAGAGCAGGTGGGTGTAGGGCGCCATTGCACCGGTTACGAGCAGGATCGTCATTGTTCGTTTCTTTTTCGACCCTGAGTGTCCACCTGCGTCACGACGCGGGCCGTGGCGATGCCGACGGCAAAGCTGAAGCCTCGGCCCAGCGCCCGGTCGGCCAGCAACATGACCGGCACCAGCTGCCTGCAAAAGCCACGGAGCAGCAATCGCCCACTGCCGCCGAGCCTGTCGGAAACGACGGCGGCCCCGACAGTCATCGGAATGCCAGATATGCGCCGACGGCGGTCCGCAACAACCGCGATCGGCCGAAGAGCCACAGCGGGCCGGACTGGACGACATCGCCGCCCAGACCGCGTTTGAAGCGCACGACACCGGGATTGGCCCGCGCATCGATGCCGCAGGCGTCGAAGAAGCGCAGGCCGCTTTCGGCTGCGTACTCGATCATCCGCCACACCGCCAGCGTATTGACGCCGTTGGCAAGAGCACCTTCGTCGGAGGCAGCGAATAGGTCGTTCAGTCGATCCGCGTTGGTGGTGGCGATCCTGACGGCGGCGATGCGCTCGCCTTCGCGCACCTCGAGCATGATGAAGCGCGGATCGTCGAGCAGCGTTTCCCGGAAGACGTCGACATCGACCGCTTCGGCAAAGCCCTTGCGCGCTGCAATTGCCGTGTGCATGTCGGCAAACGCGGCGAGCGCTGTTCGCCGCTCGTCGGGATCGGTGAGGAAGCGCGTATTCAGTTTGGGATTGGCAAGCGCCTTCCTGAGTTGCTGGGCGCGGTTTCTGCGCAGTTTGGCGCGCACCGCCGCAAGGCCCTCTGCAAGGTCGATAACGAGCGTGTAATTGGCGTGGTTGAGCACCGGATCGAACCCATTGGCGAGCAGCGCGATCACCTCCGCCGGCCGGTCGAACCGCTCGAAGCGGATCGCGACCAGGTCGAGGCGCCCCGGCTTGAGATGGTCGATCAGAGCCGCCAGCGCGCGCTCGACAACGGTGTCGTCGTCGACAAAGAAGAGCGGACAGCCGTGCATGTAGACAAGGCGCCGGCCGGCCACGGTGCGGGTCTGCACCTGTGCCAGGCCGATGCAGGCGCCGGTCTTGTCCTCGATCAGGAACCGCTCGGTCTGCCAGCGGAGGCGCGCCTTATAGTCTCCCCACCCCCACGAACAGAAGACGTTACGGCGCGGATGGCGCGCGAGCAGGACCTCCCAGCCGGCCCGGTCGTCGGTACGGGCGACGGCATAGCCGTGGCCGCGTTCCGCCGTCTCTCGCGCGGCGGCGGACCCGGCCAAAGTCGCTGCGAACTCCGTCATGTCGCCGACGCCTTGATCATGCCGTCGGCGAACCGCCGGCTCATATTCTTGGTGGTGTACTGTTCGAGATTCGCCTCTGCCCGGGCGGGCCGAGCCGCGCGGCTCCCATCGCTCAGCCCCCTGGTCAAGGTGGCGCGAGAATCGAGGCCGACGGCCTTCAGAAGGCTTGCCACAACCGCGTGAAACGCTAAGCGGCAATGGGACAGTTCAGGTGTCAGGAAGCAGGCCGAAGTCATCTCACGATCCCTTCGGCCGGGCGCTGTGCGGGCGTGCGCCCCTGCGGCCCAGGAGGGCATTCACCTGGTAGAGCGGCCAATGCGGCTCCAGCACATGGCGTGGCATGAGCCCGAGATCGCGTGCGTCGGTTGCCACGCCACGTGTCGTGGTGAACAGCGAGACATAGCCTTCCTCGCGCATCAGTCGCGGCGTTTCGTCGAGCCTGAAGTCCCGCTCCGGCACACCCCACGGGCAGGCGAAGTGATGCGGTCTTTCGCCGGTGATTTCGGCAAGAACCGCCGACGAGCGACGAAGTTCGTCGCGGACCTCTGGCTCGGTGAGGGTGACGAGTTGACGATGGGTGTGCGTGTGCGACCCAATGTCCATACCGCTAGCGTGCCAGCGCAGGAGGTCGGCGGGGGTCATATAGCCGTCCGCTCGCGATGCCGTCTTGTCGGGCGGAGATGTCAACCAGGAGGTGACGACGAAGGCGATCGCCGAAATGCCGCGCTCGGCAAGCACGGGCTGGGCAACGTCGACGAGGTCGGCATAGCCGTCATCGAAGCTGAGCAGGAAGAAGCGGCCTTCTGCGGCGCCGCCCGAGCAGACGAGCTGGCGCGCCTGGTCGGCGCTCACGAATACGCCATTGCGCCCCAAATACTCGAGCTGGCGCTCGAAATTGGCGCGATCGCGGGCCGGGATGTGGTGGTAGCAGAGCGTGTAGACGCCAGCGGGAGCACGGCCAATGCCCCGCACCAGCGACAGCCCCGCGAGGGCGACGCGTCGCGCGAGCCTGTCGTCGGACCGGCGCCTTGCGCGCGCGCCGCGCTTCATCAACCGAACGCTTCCATCCGGATTGCCGTCATCCCGCCGGCCGGGTTGTGGAAAGTCAGCGGTTGGGTTCATCGCCGCACGGCTATTGATGATTTGGCCATGCCGAAAACGCGTCCGGCCATGATCTCGGCATCAGGAAAGAGCACCTCCATCTGCCCACGATCGAGTTGCCGGATCGATGCCAGCAACAGAGAATGGAAGGCGTGGATGTCCATGACCTTTGCCTCTTCTCTAGTCACCGGTTGCGGGCGTCTTCCCGTCCATTGGCATCGCTCCCCTCAACGGTGGATGGCCTCGGCGATCATGATGCGCAGCATGCCGGGAACGATCTTGCGATAACGAGGCCACAGGCGTTGCGGCTCGCGCGAGAGGCGGAACAGCCATTCGAGCCCGGCCGACTGCATCCAGACCGGCGCGCGGCTTCGCAGATCCGCGAAGAAGTCCAGCGCTGCGCCAGCGCCAACCAGCACGGTGTTGGGAAAATGCCTCGTATGGTTGGCCATCCAATAATCCTGCTTCGGCGCACCCAGCCCGACCCAGATGACGTCCGGTGCGCTGCTGGCGATCTGGTCGATGACGCTCGCATCCTCGAGCGCGCCCGTCTCACGCAGCGGCGGCGCATGCCCACCGGCGATCGCCCGCGGGCCGAGCCACTGTTCAGCGCGCGCGACGATGTGCCGGATCGATTCCGGATTGCCGCCATAGAAGGCATGGCGCATGCCCCGAGCGCGCGGGTCAGCTAACACGTCGGCGAGGAAGTCTGCACCGGCGACGCGACGGACAGGGTGGCCTTTCAGTCTGCCGAGCCACACGCTTGGCATGCCGTCCGGCAGAGCAAGGCGTCCGCCGTTGATGATCTCGCGCAATTTCGGATCGGCTTGCGCGGCCACGATGCTATGGGCGTCCGTGATCGTCACGTAGCCGCCGGAGCGCGCCGACACCAACGCAATGAAGACCTCGACCGCCGTCGGGCGATCAATGCAGGAGAGGTTGACGCCGCCCAGGGCAAATCGATTCGGCGCGGCCGGTGGCATGTCCACGCCCATCACCCATGCGGTTGTCATGTCTGGCCCCTGTCGCTTTCGTCCATGGTTTAACTAATAGCAAGCAGGCGGATCGAAGGGCGATCTACCTTCAGTCGGCGGCGCGTAAAGCTTCCATTAAGCTTAACAAGAGGGACCGAACCGAAACAACTCGCGCCAGAGTTGATCGAGAGCTGTTGCACAAGACGCCAAATACATGGCTTTGGTCGCAAATAACTTAGGCCAAGCGTCTTCAAGGCTCGCTTTGAAGTCGTCAGAAGGTCAGGTCAGACGGCGGTCTCCCCTGTCCGTGCACGGTGAAGGGCGAACAGCGCCTTGTCATGCGCCCCCGGCGCACCAGCGGCGCGACGCGACGCCATCGCCTCGACATAAATGGCCTCGAGGCGCGCAAGGGCAGCCGTGGTGGTGTAGCGCGCATGGTAAGCCTCTCGGGCCGCCGCGCCGCGCCGTGCGCTTTCGGCGGGGTCGGCGACGACCCGATCGATCGCCGCGGCCAGTTCCGCCGGATTGTCCGGCGTCACATGCCAGCCCGTCTGTCCGTCTCCGATGATCTCGGCCAGGGCGCCGATGCGCGACGCGATCACCGGCGTGCCGGCGGCGAAAGCCTCGGCCACGGTGATTGGAAAGTTCTCGTAGCAGATCGACGGCACGACGATCGCAGCCGCACGGGCCATCAGCGCGCGGGCTTCCTCGCGCGGCATCGCGCCGAGCAGAATGACGTTGCCGGGTGCCGATGATTTCAGCGTGGCTGCCAACGGCCCATCGCCGACCACTGTGATGACCGCATCGGTCAAGCGCGCCGCTGCGGCGAGCACCTGTGCCCCTTTTTCATGGCTGAGGCGGCCGACATAGAGCACGCCGGCGCGCGACACAGCAGCGGCAGGCGCCGGGTCGTCGACGACGTTCGGCTTGACGGCAATCCTGTCGGCCGGAATGCCGGCCCGTATGAAGATCTCGCGGGCGAAATCGGACAAGACGACGAAGCGATCGACGTGGCGTTGCCATGTGCGCTCGCGTCTGTGTATCGCAATCATGCGGGCCAGTACCGCCGAGCCGACGAGCGAGCCGCGATAGCAGCGGTTGACAATCGCAGGGAGGGGCGAGCGGCCGACGCACAGTTCGCATGGCCGGCCTTCACGCAACAGCGTGGCATTGGCGCAGGTAATCCGGAAATTGTGCAGGGTCTGCACCGTCGCCGGGCCGAGCGCGCGCACGCGGGCGTGTACTGCCGGCGAGATCAGCGGAAAGAAATTGTGAACGTGGACGACGTCCGGTTCATGTCGGCGGACCGCGTCAAGCACGAGGTTACGGACCAGCGAATTGTCGGCAACATTGATTGCGGCACGCGCCTTGTCGGCGAATGTGGCGATGGCGTCGTTCGAGACCAAGACGGTGGAGACGTCATGACCGCCTGCGCGCAGCAGCGCGATCTCATCTTCGACGACGGAGTCTTCGCCGCCACGCTGCTGATAGCGATTGTGGACGATCAGGATCTTCATGAGCTGTTCGCCGACGTCACGTCGCGTTGCGGTAGGCGCGCGGCGAGACCAGCGTCATAAGCGTGATGTAGATGTCGAGCCACAGCGACCAGTTCTCGATGTAGAACAGGTCGTGTTCGACCCGTGCCTCCATTTTCTCGCTGCGGTCGGTCGGGCCGCGCAGCCCGTTGATCTGTGCCCAGCCCGTAATGCCCGGCTTGACGTTGTGGCGCCGCGCATAGAGCGCGATCTTCTGCTGGTACTCGTCGTCCATCTTCAGCGCGTGCGGCCGCGGCCCGACGAGCGACATCGAGCCCGCCAGGACGTTCAGAAGCTGCGGCAGCTCATCGATGTTCGACCGGCGCAGGAACCGCCCGAACCGCGTCACCCGGACATCGTTCGCCGTCGCCTGATGGCTCATGTCGTCTTCCATGGTGGTCATGGTGCGGAACTTGACGATGCGGAAAACCCGGTTGTTGAAGCCAAGGCGGCGTTGGAAGAACAGCGCGGGACCCGGGCTGTCGAGCCGGATCAGGATCGCGACAAGCAGCAGGAACGGAGCCAGCAGGATCAACGCAGTCGATGCCACGACGACGTCGAACAGCCGCTTGGCGAGCCGCTTGCTGCGGCTGAGTGGTTCCCGCTCAAGCCGCAGGCAGGGGGCATTGGCGAGCCTGGAGAGGGCGATGTCGGCGAAACGCTCGAGATCATGTTCGGGACCGAGGTGGATCGACGCCGGCACCGCGAGAAACGCCTTCGCCAGACGATCGATGGTCTTGCGATAGGACCAAGGGAGCAGCAGGAGGATGTCCTCGACGTTGAGGGCGCGGGCCCGCTCCACCGCTTCGGCCACGACTGTTGCGAAGCCGTCGGCTGCCGTCTCTGCCGTTTCAGGCACCCTCACCACGTCGGCGATGCGCATTCCGGAGCGAGAGGGCGCGTAGCGGCGTTCGAAGCTCGCCACTTCCGAATCGAGCCCCACGACGAGAACGCGATGCTGCACCAGCCATCCGCTGCGGAGCCCTTGCCGCACCGCCGTTATGAAGGCCAGGCGGATGCCAGCCACGGCGGCAAGTCCGAGAAAGTAGAAGGTGATCTCCGAGCCGCGCGAAATATCCGCGCTGGTCTTGGTGAGGAACGCCACCAGCAGAAACATGGCCAGCGCGATGTTCCAGCTCAGGAAGCCGGTGCCGAAGCTCTTCCGGTAGGAGTTGTCGGGCCGCAGCCGATACTGGTCTCTGAGTGCCTGGTGCAGCACGAAGAACAGGCCGACAAGGGCGCCTCTTTCGAGATCGACGACAATGTCGGAAAACGTGCCGTAATAGGCGAGGTTGTAGGCACCGCCGCTCACTGCTGCGGCCGCTGCCAGCGTGACAAACTCGACGCAGGCGAGAGCGGCAATGACGAAGCGGGCCGGAATGATCGGCTTGGCCTGATAGGTGCGCGCCTCGCCGGCAGTGTCGAAGGCGGTGACCATGTTTATTCGCAGTCTTCTGCTCCGATCAAGGACCGGAAAAGCTGTGCCGGAGCCGACTTTAATTAACGACCGCCGTGCAGCGGTCGCAATGTTAAAGCTAAAAATTGGTTAAACTTAACCATTGTGCGCAATAAAGACAGCCGTTTTTTGACAATAGACAGGGTATAACTACCGCGTCTTCGCAATCAAAGATTGAATACTTTGCGTATTATCTAGTCTATGCGTTGGTCCCCTCGTCGCAAAGCACCGGCGTCAGGCGCTGATCGTGCTCGATCGGTGCCATAGCCCGCCGGACGGCGCCGGCCGTGCTGCGCATGGCGCTGGCGGTGAAGACGATCGCCCCGATACGGCTATCGGCGATCAGGTGCTCGGCCACCAGATCGGTGGCGAGCAGCGGCGCGTCGATGACGATCAGATCAGTGCCCTCGATCTCCTCAAGAAAACGAGCGGTCACAAGCTGCTCGACCGTCGCTCCGTCGACCGGAGAGATGACCCGCAATCCAGGGAAGCTGTCGACATGAGAGACGACCTGTCCGCCGATCATCCCACTGGCTCCATCGGATTTGGGACGGTGTCCGCCACAGAGCGCCTGTGTGACAATGCCGCGCGGATCGGCGTCAATCAGCAGAACGTTCTGACGATCCAGCGTACCACACAGGGCAAGATAGAGGGACAGTGCCGACTTGTTGTGCGCATCGTCGCCGCTGGTGACCAGAACGGCCAGCGGAGCGCCGCCCGGCCGATAGGCGCGGCGGCGCAGGCGCGTCAGCAGCAGGCTTACCGAGCGGTCAATCTCGCGTGCGTTGACGGGCACGGACTCGCTGCCTTCGAGGTTCAATGCCGGCAGCGTTGGCAGAGAGGCCACCACGGTGTGACCGGTGATCTGCTCGAGCCGGCGACGCGAGCGGATGCGCGTGCTTGCCTGTTCGCCGAGGAGCACGCCACCGGCGCCTATCCCAAGCCCGGCGAACAGCGCTGCTGCGAGAACTACAATCAAAGACGCGCCGTCACGACGGCCAGGCGCCAGGGGCGGAGAGATCACCCGCGATGCCGAGGTGTAGAGCCCCTGCTGCTCGTTGAGTTCACGCGTGCGCACCAGGAAGGTTTCGTAGACGTTGCGCGCGGCGTCGGCCTGACGCTCCAGTTCGCGCAGCTGAACCGAGTCCTCGCTCAGGCGGACGGCCTGGCTCTTCAGACTGTCGAGGCTCGCCTGCAGCGCTTCCTCGTTCGTGAGCGCGCGCTGGTAGTCGTTGCGCACTGCCGAGGCAATGCGCTGCACCTCGTCGGACATCTGCTTGCGGAGCGCGGTCACCTGGGCTCGCGCCTCGACCACGGCGGGAAGTCGATCGCCGCCCTGAGTCAGCAACCCGTCGAGTCGGCTCTCGGCGGCGGCGAGCTGGCCCCTGAGCTGCGTAATGGTGGGCGACTGGACGACCTCGGCGATCGAGTCGAGTCCGCGCTCGCCGCGTGCGATCGACTGGATCTGATCCAGCCGGGCGCGCTGCTCGGTCGTGCGCGCGTGGGCGCCGCCGAGGGCAGTCGTCATCTCGGCCAGCTGCTGGTCGCTGACCAGTTCCTGCTTCGAGCCGACGATATTGTGCGCGGCCTTGAATTGCTGCACGGCGTCATCTGCCTTGCGGGCCGCCTGGCCCATCTCATCCAGCCGCGCGGCCATGGTTGCCGATGCGCGACGCGCAGAATTGGCGCGCGCTGCCTGGTCGACCTGCAGATAGGCCGTGGTGATGGCATTGGCGAGACGGACCGACTTGTTGCGGTTGCCGGTGGCAACGCGCACCTCGATGACGAAGCTGCGGTCGACGCGATCGGCACCGACGATGGACTTGAGCTTGCGGATCGCTACCGTCCGGTCATCGACCGCCACGCCGGTGGCGCCGACGGCTGCAGCCACCGTTCCTATCAGGGCCTGTATGGGGGTCGGCCTGGTGAATTCCGAATCTCCGGCCAGATGCTCCTGATCGACTACCCGACCGAGCACCTCGTTGGAGGTCAGGACGTTGATCTGGCTGTCGATGACCAGCAGGCTGGCATCGCTGATCTGCCCCTTCGAATTAACCTCGTTGGCGACCACCTGCAGCCCGCCGGGATCGATCATCAGGCGGGTGACGGCGGTGTATTGCGCCGGGACAAGCAACCGCCAGGCGATGACAACGGCAACCAGGACGAGAGGAATGGCGAGCACGACCTTCCAGTGCGCCCGCACGCTCTGCCAGGCGTAGCGCAGGTCGTCGGCCCACGGCTCCCGTTCGCCGGCGCTCGCGAAGGCTCCGCCAGCGTCGACGGGGCCGGATGGAGCCCGCTGAATAAGGGTCATGACGTCTTCTTCCTTTCCAGCCGGTCGATGCGCGCCCGGATCGTGTCATTTCGGCACATTCGGCGCGCACCTCAGCGATTGCAGCTTGTTCCCTTCAAGACCCGGACCAGCAGAGGAGCGGGGCAATGTGGGGCACGTCGGCTCGCGCCCTGGTCAAGACGATGTGCGGGTGGCGGGTGCAACCGCTATCGGCGACGACCGGGCAGGCGGAAACGCGCCAACGGTGTTGCGTTGCGACTGTCGGCCGACGGCGACGCGCGCATAGGCAAGGACGGCCACGAACGCCAGCGTGTTCACGTTCCAGGTACTGAAGATGCCAGGCGTGGTCAGCCCGTTGAGTGCCAGGAAGAAGATCACGGACAGCCCGAAACGCCTGCCGGCTACTGGCAGCTTGAGAACCCAATTTGCCGCCGTTCCCAGAACGGCCAATGCCAGGGTGATTCCCACAAGCCCGGTTCCCACCCAGGCACTGAGGTACATGTTGTGTGCCGATGCCAGGTTGAGGTCGGTGTCTCCGATGAGATTGCGAAAGGCCGCCGGGGGAAGGAGCAGTTGCAGGAACCGTTCAGCCGCCGCGAAACCGGAACCGAAATACTGGTCGCGCGTCGCATCAATCAGAGCCGGCCAGAACGAGGTCCTGCCGGTTGCGCTGGCAAGTTCGACGGCCGGTTTCTGCAATACGATGGAAACGAGATGCAACAATCCCGGAAATTCACCGAGGCCAACGGTCAAGAATATGAATGCGGCCATACACAGAACGGCGAACGCAGCCCCCGCAAAGCGAACGAGCGGCCGCCGGGAAGCCACCATGACGGCAGGAATGAAGCCGATGATTGCCGCGGTGCTGGCGGCCGAACCGGCAATCAGCAAGCCGACCAGCGCCAGCCCGATTTGCCAAAGGCGCGTGCGACCGACCGGTTCGAGGAAGATCGCGTAGGCGAGCAGCGCGGCGCAGAGCGCCGGGGTCATGTTGTTCTTCGCCGACGAAAAGATGACGCCGTGCGCGAGGTTGCCGGCATAGACCGGCGCCACGACGACGAGCCAGATGGCGATCAACGCGCTCATCATGACCGGCAGGGACCGCTGGATGCTGTTGCGGTCGAAGAGGAGAACGGTGGCGAGGAAGAGGATGCCCAGCTCGAGCGTGCGATAAGCCGTGTAGCTTGGCACGATCGACCAGAAGGTGCTCAGCCCGTCGAACAGGATCATCACGGTGAATGGCAGATACGGCATCGCGAACGGCAGGCGCAGGACGCGTTTGTCGCGGGCGACCTGCCACAGGACGTAACAGCCGACGAGGCCGGCAATGGCGATCATGACCTTGTTGGATGCCGTCAGCCCCTGGTCGAGAAGTGCGGTCCCGTCGGCACGGTTGACGACGAAGACCAGCTGCGCGTAGGCGTCGGCCGCCAGCAACAGAGCAGGTACGATCGGCGACACATCCAGCGGCACCGCATGCCGCTCAAGGGCGCGCCGCAGCACCGGATAGAGCAGCGCAAACCAGGCGCCGAATGCAACTATGGTTAAGATCGCCAGCATGATTGTGCGTGTCTGCAGCCAGGTCGTGGACGAGTTTGGTTCGCCGGTGGCGTTTGGCGCTCCGGTCTGCAAGATCGGGACCCTGTGCCTGTACCGCCTTGGGACGGCGGACGCTTCGACGTCGCAAGCCGGTCGGCGGGTGACGCGGAACGCTCGGCGGCCGTTCACAACACGGTAAACGGCAGGCCGCGTTGCTGCGCTCGACGGTGACGCGCCCGTTGCTCAAACTGCACGACCGGCTGCGGACCTGACGGGTCAGCGCCGCGCCGTTCTCTCGCGTCCGCGATGCGGCGTCTTCTCCCATTTGTGCGGCCGGGCGACGAGCTGGATGAGGGCGCGGTAGCTGGCCACCGACATCAGCAGCCAGTAGATCGGCAGCAGCACCAGCGCCCAGGCCTGACGGCCGTTCCCGCGCAGTTCGAGCGTTCGCTTTGCCAGCACCGCCATCGCGGTATAGCCGGCGAAGAGGTTGAAAAGGTTGACGCCGACCACCATCGCCGCGAAGGCGCCGCCATCGCCCCACAGGGTCAGAGGATCGGTCGCCATGACGACGAGAGTGGCGAAATAGACCGGGTGGATCAGGGCCGAGACGATGAGGCCGGTGGCGATCAGGTTGAAGCCGAGAAAGCGGCGCCAGCCGAGCTCATGCAACAGGCGCAGCGGCTGGCGGGTATGGACCAGCCAGGTCTGCATCCAGCCCTTGAACCAGCGCGTGCGCTGGCGCATCCACGGCCCGAGCGTGGCCGGCGCCTCTTCCAGCGTCGGCAGGTCGAGCGTCGCCGAGCGGTAGCCGAAGCGCGCCAGGCGCAGGCCGAGGTCGGCGTCCTCGGTGACGTTGAATGGATCCCATCCACCGACCTCCACCAGCGCTGCGCGGCGGAAATGCGGGATTAGGTAGCAGATGCACCAAAATCATTGTTAGGTGATATTTCTGTCATTATCCATTTGTTTTATCTACATAATTTCACATGAAACGCATTTCCGTATTCCACGTGAAACAAATGGGTCGCGATATAGGCGCCCTCATTTCTCACAGAACATAACGTGATTTCGGGTGGCTCGCCCTGTTGCGTTGATATTCGCAGGCGTGATAGAACCGTGACAGAATTGGAGGTGGCCAATGGCACGCGATATTGACAACATCATTGCCGAGCTTGTGGAGCGCACCCGCCATCTGGTGCGGGAGGCGTTCGACGCTGGCCGCGAGCTTGGCCGAAACGAGGGTTCCAGCGATATCGTCAACAAGCTTATCGACCTCGTTGGGCCGGCGAAGACGCCCCCCCAGCCGGTACGGAAAAGCGTTCCTCGTGCTCGTAGTCTTCGCCTAACGTCGTCCGGTCGGGCAGTTCCGGGTAGCGTAAAACCACGGATTTTGAGGGCCGTGCGCGCCACGCCTGGCCTCACCATCAAGCAGATCGAGGAAGAGAGCGGCGTCAAGCACAACAGCGTGCGGGGCACTCTCTGGCAGTTGAACAAGGACGGGGCAGTCGTGAAAAGAGGGCGCGGCTGGTATCCGAAAGAGATTGAGGCCACTAGCGGTAAGTCCGTGGGGGACAAGCCAGTGGCCTCAGATCACCAACCACCACAGCAGGGCCGTGAAGCCGGTCCAGGAGGTGGCACATGACAACAGCCTAGGCTGTCATCGCGGTCGGCCCGGGCCTATGGCTCGGACCGGCTCGGGGCGCGGTTAAGGCGTGGTGCCAGGGAACGGTTTGGAACGTCTCCCCTGGGGTTCGACTCCCCCCGCGTCCACCGATTTCCTACAGGAATCCGTGGATTCCGTCAACGCCGGCCTTGTCACAGTGCAGGGCCGGCGATGCCTGTGGCTGTAAATTCGATGCCGCGCTTTTCTAACGCGGATCGCATTGCGTTCAGGTTATTGGCGATAGGAACACGACGCCCTTTTTCAAAATCCCTGACAGTCGATAGCGAAACGCTAGCCTCTTCAGCTAGTTCGGTCTGCGATATGTCCAGCCATCCACGCGCGGCGCGGCATTGTTCGGGTGACATAACACATGTTTAGGCACGTCGATAAATTTTGTCAACGCCAACGATTTAGGTTGACGTCACCCATTTCAACACTTATGTATCAGGTCAACGATAACCGTTGGCGTGGACATGGCCCAACATTTCCTTCTCTCGGCAAAGGCGCGGACGTTAAGTCTCCGCTCGATCTTTGCTGACGGCGAGGACGCGGCCTACGCCACCTTCCGTAAGCTTCGCTGGCCCGAGACTGACGGCTCCCCGATCTGCCCACACTGCGGTTGTCTCGACGCATACGAGATCAGCACCCGCCGGCGGTTCAAGTGCGCGGCCTGTGGTCGCCAGTTTTCAGTCACCAGCGGCACGATCTTTCACAGCCGCAAAAAGAGCTTCACCGACCTTCTCGCCGCCGTGTGCATCATCGCCAACGGCGCGAAGGGTATCTCTGCGCTGCAGCTCGCCCGTGATCTCGACTGCCAACACAAGACGGCATTCGTTTTCGCTCACAAAATCCGCGAAGCGATGGCTTCCGAGACGGCCGACGCGAAACTCTCCGGAGAAATCGAAATCGACGGCGCGTATGTTGGCGGTTCCATTCGGCCGGCAAACCACAAAGAGAACCGCGTTGACCGTCGCCGTGCGCCAGTCCAGACCGGCAAGCGCCGCGTCGTAATCGCCCTCCGCCAGCGCAAGGGCCGCACTCTCACTTTCGTCGGCAAGAGTGAGCCAGAGGGTGTGGAGATCGCCCGCCGTGTCGTGTTGAAGGGCAGCACCATCGTTGCCGACGAAGCGATGCACTGGGATATCCTGCCAGCCTCCTACAAGACGCAACGGATCAATCATTCGCTTGCGTATTCGATGGACGGCATTTCGACCAATATGGTCGAAAGCTTCTTCTCTCGGCTGCGCCGCATGATCGATGGGCAGCACCATCACGTCAGCCCCAGGTATCTCCACCAGTACGCCGCACATGCCGCGTGGCTGGAGGATCATCGCCGCCTCGACAACGGCTCGCTGTGCTATCGCGCGACCGGCTTGGCGCTCGCTCATTCAAAGAGCCGCGACTGGTGCGGCTATTGGCAGAGGGCTTGGAAATGACCGACACGATAAAGCGATCTCGCACCGACACCTTTGAGCACACAATCAGCGGCCTGCTTTCCAAGCGTGCCGATCTGTTCAACGAAGCCATCCGCCTTCGCGACCGGCTGGTAGAGATCAGGAACGATCTGGGCGCCATCGACCGCGTACTCGGTACTCTCGGCTACAAGGGCGATCTGGATGCCGCCATGCCGCGCCAGAGGCGCGACGTGATCTTCGGCCGGGGTGAATTGACCACGGCAATCCTGAACGAACTAAGAGACGCACCAGCGCCGATGCGCAGTCGGGAGATCGCACAATCCATCATCGCACTCAAAGGCGACGACGCGCGGGATCGGCGCTATCTCTCTGACTTGACCAAAAGGGTATCGAAGGCGTTGCGCACCCTAAAAGCCAACGGTGTTGTGCGATCCGCAACAGACCCCAGAGGGAACATTGCGTGGGCGGCAATCAGCGCTTGACTGGTGGCCCTAATAGCGCGCGGTGATAACCGCTAACATCATCGCACTTGCGCATGGCATTGCAGATCGCGTTAGCGATGTCGGGCCGAAGGTTGCCCTTAATCGTCACGCGGCCAGCGAGCGTTTCTTTCACAAGTTCCGCCGGTGAAAGTTCAATCACGCGATCAAACATCAGCCAGGTATCGATCTTAAACCAATCTTTGCCACCACCTGGAATGTGGTAGTAGCCGCCGGCTGGATTGCCGCCAGGTTTGGCGATCTTGTTGTGCCGTTTCGACGTAGCGATGATTGCTGCGTAATTCCGATCCGGATGGACGCCGACCATCACCAGGAATTTATTGGCTTCGCCACCGTCCTCGAACTTAAATCCTTCCCAATGAAGGATGCAGCCGGGAGAGATGGTTGGCGCCGTCATCCGATGTCTTTCAGGAGCTCCTGACGGTAGGACAATTCCTCTGGATCGATGGACGGAGCGTCATGGATCAGCGCTTCGCTATCGAAGGAAAGCTCCGGAGGAATAAGCCGGCCTTGCCCTCTCTCCTGTACCGAAGACCTGACGCCACGGCTTCCTAAGGCCGTGCGAAAACTCACTCATGTCTTCGGCCTTCAAATCTCTGAAAAATTCCGCGACGCGCTCAATAATCTGGAGTTCACGCCGGCTAAACATTTGCGGATCGAAATCTGCGACCGCTTTCAAATCACGGCGGACAAGCTCATTGGTAATATGGTCGCGGATTTCCAATATTCTGACGGCCTTTCGCAAGTCGGCGCCGCCACCGTCCTGTATTTCATTAAATAGTGTAGTAGGAACTGGGCCCTTTGGGAGCGCGCGATAATCTAGTCCAGTAATCGTGCGGCCTACTTGGCGGAAATGTTCAAAATCTGAAAAATTCAATAGCTTGAAAAGCTTAAGCGTATGACAATGCCGCGTATGCGCCAAAAAATATACGATAGCGTTTATGAGTTTTTCGCGGTCGTGCGAAACGAACATAGCGCGGCGCCTAGAACGGCTGCATCGGACGGCCTGAATGCCATCTTTGCATTAACGACCCGTTCATGGCTGTGTTCGGGCAGCAACACTTCAAATTTTGGTGCATCTGCTACCTAATCCCGCGGAAATATTGGAGGTGCCGCCAAGCGGCAGCGGCATGTCGAGGGATGCGAGCGTCGGCAGGAGGCCGTCGAACAGGGCCGAATACTCGATTGCGAACGAGCGTGCGAGCAGGCTGGCATCGGCATTGTCGACGGCAAGCGTCGCCTGCAGGCAGGCGATCTCGGGCGGCGAACGCTGGAAGGTCGCGTAGGCCGCGCGCAATTGCTGCGGGTGCGGCTGGTCCTCGGCGTCGTAGACGGTGACGAATTCGCCGCGCGCAAACGGCAGGGCGAAGGAGAGCGCCTTCGGCTTGGTGCGCGGCTGCCCTTGCGGTACGACAATGACCTCGAAGGGCGGCCCCTGCCCCCAGGCTTCGGCCGCCATGATCGTTTCCGGGTCGTTGGCCTCGACGATCAGCTTGATGTCGAGACGGTCGCGCGGCCAGTCGATGCGGTGGAGCGCGGTCACAAGATCGGCGACCAGATGTGCCTCGTGCAGCAGCGGCACGAGAATGGTGTAGACGGGCCGGTCATCGTCGTCGGCTGTCGCTTCCCCCTCTGCGTCGTCGAGCGTTCGTCCCGAGACGAAGCCGGCGGCGACGAAGCGCAGCACCGACAGGCCGAAGAAGAAGAAGGAGCCGATCAGATTGAGTGCAATGACGGTCGGCACCGGCGCGAGCCGCAGGGCGAGCGCAATAGCGGCGGCGAGCCCCAGACCGGCGACGAGCTGACGACCGGTGACGACGCGGCGCGCCGACAGATCCGGGTGGAGGATGGCTAGCCGGTTGACGGCGTTGACGGCGAAGCGCTGGGCGCCGGCGCAGATGAGCGCCGAGCGGATCGCCGTCGGGGTGGCAACGCAGAGGCGTTGCCGGGCGACCGGGTAGCGCGCCAGCCAATGGGCGATCTCGGGCAGCGTCTCTTCCTCGGGCGCCACGAAGGCCATGCCGGCGATGCCCGGCGACTTGGCAAAGCTGCCCTGCCGGATGGCTGCCATGTCGACCGTCGCGCCGGCATCGAGCCTGACCTCGGACGCAAAGGGCAGGCCCAGGCGTCGCGCGCGCTCGGCATACGCACCGTCGGGATTGCCGTCGGCATGTGCCAACGCGACCCGGCGACCGCCTGGTTCGACTGCCACCATCTGCCCCCCGGCGACCCGCTCACAGGCGGGCGTGCGCCGCATCTCACCCGTGCTATTGTGAGCAGGAATTGTGCAATTCGTGAAGCCTCAATCTGCCGTTGAAGCCCTGATAATCATGTTTTTTTCTACGGTTTGGCGCCGAACC
Source organism: uncultured Alphaproteobacteria bacterium (assembly GCA_963750065.1). Classification (GTDB taxonomy): domain Bacteria; phylum Pseudomonadota; class Alphaproteobacteria; order Rhizobiales; family Kaistiaceae; genus CAVSRC01. Next base: position 38,321 of record CAVVPK010000012.1, on the reverse strand, counting down.
GCCCTGGCTGCGGCGGTCTTCTCGGTTGCGGTCGTGGCTGGCCTCGCTTTGGCGGCGGCGCAGGAGCAGCCGATCTCGATTGTGCCTTCGGAGGCATTGCTGCCGCCGGCCGGGCCGCCGACGGCTGCCGGACCGCCTGCCGCCGGTGCGGCCCCTGCCGCAACGCCACCGGCCGCAGCCCGGCCATTGGCGCCGCCGCCGGTTGCCGCCGGCCCGTTTTCGGCGATCGGGCACGATGCGGTGGTTCCCGATTTCTGGGACCCGAAGCGGCGCGTCGAGCGCCCGCCGGCCGGTGCGGTTCAGGCCATCCGCTTCATCACCACGGACGACTTCCCGCCCTTCAACTTCCTCGACGCCAACGGCCACCTGACTGGATTCAACGTCGATCTGGCGCGGGCGATCTGCACCGAGCTTGCCGTGCCATGCACGATCCAGGCACGGCAGTGGGACGATCTCACCAACCACCTTGCCGACAAGACCGCGGACGCGGTCATCGCCGGCATCGCCATTTCGGCCGAGAACCGCAAGACGCTCGATTTCTCCGACGTCTATTTGCGCTTGCCGGCGCGGTTCGTGGTGCGGCGCAGCGAGGCAAAACTCGACATCTCGCCGGAAGGCCTGCGCGGCCACACGCTCGCCGTGGTCACCGGCACGGCGCATGAAGCCTATCTCGCCTCCATGTTCCCTGAGATCGGCCGCAAGCTTTATCCGACGGCGGACGCCGCGCGCGAGGCCGTCAAGTCAGGCGCCGCGGACGCCCATTTCGGCGACGGCTTGCAGCTCTCGTTCTGGCTGGCGAGCGCTGGGGCCAGCGACTGCTGCGTCTTCGCCGGAGGCCCCTATCTCGAAGCCCGCTTCTTCGGCCAAGGCTATGCCATCGCCTTCGCCAAGGGCGCGACCGACCTCAAGCACGCGGTCAACGCCGCCCTCCAGGCGATCTACGAGAAGGGCATCTATGCAGAGCTCTATCTGCGCTATTTCCCGGTGGGCTTCTTCTAGGGCGTGCGGTAGCGGGCGCGGGCGCCGCGCTCTATTGCCGCGACAACCAGCGGATCGAGGTTGAGCGCATCGCGCATGATCTGCAGGAAACGCAACTCTTCCTGCTCGACATGCAGGTCGACGGCCGCCACTTCGACGGCAACCGCATAGGCCGTGTCGTAGAGGCGCTGCGGCAGCGAAGTGGAGATGACCGCCAGAACCGTCTCCAGGCCGTCTTCCTCCTGCAGCAGCATTCCACACGCTTCGGCCACCGGCACCAGCTGGTTGATGTCGAAATCGCGGAAGATGGGCAGCGTCCTGACGATGTCGCCGATCTTCTTCAGCTCGCCGTCGGTCATGCTGCGGTCGGCGGCCGACAGGGTCACCATGGTGTAGATCAGCGCCTCCTGATGGGAGACTGTCTTGACCGTCTTGGCCGTCTTGTTCATCGCGTTTTCGTCCTGGCTCGGGTGCCTAGCGAGGCGGAACGTATGGCCTGGGGCCCCCATCTGCAAGGCACGATTGTTGACGGCGGAGCCCGGCCTTTCTAGGGTCCGCCGCACCTCCACCCAGGAAACGATCCGTGCCCACCGCAAGCCCGCCGCCGCTCGCCCTTTCCGCCGATCTCGTAGCCGCCGCAAGGCGGTCGAAAGCGTGGCCGTTCGAGGAGGCGCAGAAGGTGGTGGAGCGGCTGAAGCGCCAGGGAGGTCCGGCGCGCGAGGTCATCTTCGAGACCGGCTACGGCCCCTCGGGCCTGCCCCATATCGGCACTTTCGGCGAGGTTGCCCGCACCACCATGGTGCGCACGGCCTTCCGCCTGCTGACCGAGGACACGGTGCCGACTCGGCTCATCTGTTTCTCCGACGACATGGACGGGCTCAGGAAGGTGCCCGGCAACGTCCCCAACCAGGAGATGATGCGGGCCTATCTCAACCAGCCGCTGACGTCCGTGCCGGATCCGTTTTCGAACGAGTATCCGAGCTTCGGCGCCGGCAACAATGCCCGCCTGCGCGCCTTCCTCGACCGCTTCGGCTTCGCCTACGAGTTCGTCAGCTCGACCGACACCTACAAAGCCGGCCGCTTCGACGCGATGCTGCTCAAGATGCTGGAAGCCTATGACGAGGTGATGGCGATCATGCTGCCGTCGCTGCGCGAGGAGCGCCAACAGTCCTATTCGCCCTTCCTGCCGATCTCGCCGGTGAGCGGCGCCGTGCTGCAGGTGCCGATCATCGAGCGCGATGTGGAAGCCGGCACGATCCTTTTCCGCGACCCCGACAATGGCGACAAGCTGACTGCGGTCCCGGTCACCGGCGGCAACGTCAAATGCCAATGGAAGGCCGACTGGGCGCTGCGTTGGGCGGCGCTGGGCATCGACTACGAAATGTCGGGCAAGGATCTGATCGACTCGGTCAGACTGTCGAGCCACATCTGCTCAGTGCTCGGTGCCGAGCCGCCGGACGGGTTCAACTACGAGCTCTTCCTCGACGAGCAGGGACAGAAGATCTCCAAGTCGAAGGGCAACGGCCTGACGATCGACGACTGGCTCGCCTATGCCTCGCCCGAGAGCCTGTCGCTGTTCATGTTCCAGAAGCCGCGGGCGGCCAAGCGCCTCTATTTCGACGTCATCCCCAAGGCGGTCGACGAATATTTCTCCTTCCTCGGCGCCTATCCGCGCCAGGCGGACGACCAGCGGCTCGGCAACCCGGTGTGGCACATCCATTCCGGCAATCCACCGACGATCGACATGCCGATCGCCTTCACCATGCTGCTCAATCTGGCCAGCGCCTCCAACGCCAACGACAAGGACGTGCTGTGGGGATTCATCGTGCGCCGTGTGAAGGGCGTCACGGCGGAAAGCCATCCCAAGCTCGACGAGCTGGTCGGCTATGCGGTGCGCTACTACCACGACTTCGTTGCGCCGACGAAAGTGTTCCGCCAGCCGGACGACGTCGAGCGCGCCGCGATCGCCGCGCTCGATGCCAAGCTGGCAACGCTTGCCGCCGATGCGGAAGCAGAGGCGATCCAGCACGCCGTGCTCGACGTGGCGCGGGCGATTCCGCGCTACCAGGACCCGCAGCGCAAGGGCCCCGACGGCGGGCCCGGCGTGTCGGTGGCGTGGTTCTCGACGCTTTACCAGATCCTGCTCGGCCAGGAGCGCGGACCACGCTTCGGCTCCTTCGTTTCGATCTACGGCATCGAAGAGACGCGGGCACTTATCGGCCGCGCGCTCGCCGGTGAGCTGGTTACCTAACCCGGATCCGGCGTCTTCTTCGGGCAGTCTGCCGGCGGCGTCTCACCGCGCCAGATGCCGCGCCCGGCGCAGAGCGCATCTGTCGCCGCCTTGCGATAGGCGTCGGTGGCAAGATCGTTCGGCCGCGCCCAGCCCTGCCGACAACAGCCACAGGCCGATGTCGCTCGTGCCCACGCGGCACGGCGCCGTGATCTCGGTGACGTCGCCGCTGTCCGGGAAATAGCACTCGACGGCGCGGCCGTGCAGGAACATGCGCAGGGAATAGAGAGCGGTGCGGCCGCAGGGCCAGGAGGTGCCATCGGCCAGCGGACAGGCGGCATCGACCGGCGGCGGGTCGACGCCGGCGACGTGGATCGTCTTGCCGTCGGTCGTGAAGGTGGCGGCGTCGGTCGTCGCGGGCAGGAAGAAGCGCCACCAGCGTGCCTTCGCCGGTGGGGCCGGCGGCGGTGCGACGCGTTCGAGCGGCCCGCTGACCTTGGGCCCGGGCGTCATGTCGGGCGGCGTGACGTCGCGCACGGGTGGCAATATGACGACCTGGGCGTAGGCAGACGAGACCAGCAGGCTGAGCAGGACGACAAGCCAGAGCCGCTTCACTGGCTGGCCCAGATGATGCGCGCGATCCATTCGATGTCGCGCAGGGTGAACGAGCGGCCGGGGTGAGCGGGATTGAGCGAGGCGAGCTCGACCGCCCGCGCCGTCTTCTTCAGCAGGATCTTGGCCATCACCTCGCCGTCGGTCGTCTTGACGACGACACGGTCGCCCTTGCGGCAGGCGGCGTCGCGCGCCACGATCAGGCGATCGCCGTGACGGTAGAGCGGCATCATGGACTCGCCGGTGACCTGAAGGGCAAAGACGTTGTCACGGGCGCTGGCCGGAAAATCGACCTCTTCCCAGCCGCTGCCGGCGGGAAACCCCGCATCGTCGAAGAAACCGCCGGCGCCGGCCTGAGCGAAGCCGAGAAGCGGCACCTGACGGTTGACCGCCTGGCGGCGGGCGGCAGGCGCGGCAAGCCCGAGGAAGCCGGCAATATCGGTGCCGGTCGCTTGCAGGATCTTGGCGATGCTTTCGGTCGACGGCCAGCGCGGGCGTCCGTCGGCCGCGACCCGTTTCGACTTGTTGAAAGTGGTCGGATCGAGCCCGGCAAGGCGCGCCAGCCCGGAAGCACTCAAGCGTTTGCGGTCGGCAAGCCGGTCAATTGCCGACCAGATGCGGGCATGGGACAGCACTTTTCGAGCCCCTCCGTGCCGCCGGGTGTCCTAGAGCCTTTGGCTCTGATGATTCGGGACAGGAATAAATACCTGTCCGTCTTAACGCCTGAATGCGCCCCCGTCCAGACCCGGCAGGCCGGTTGCCGGGCGCCGGCTCCCCTGGTGCACGATTGTCGCAGGCATAAATCGTTAAGGCTTGTTACCAGAAGATTCCGTTGGCGGCCGGCGGTTAACGGCTTGTTTACCATGTTCGACGAACTCTCGGTGGAGGCGCAGGCACGCCCGATTCCTTTTCGGTGCGTCCGCATCCGGCAGCTTCCGGCGGGGATTTGCTGACCGCCTGCGTCCCGGCGAGGGGTCGAGTGATGAAATCGGGCATGCCGTGGAGCCTCCGGGGGGTAGACGAGGAAACGCGCGAGGCGATCTACACGGCGGCAAGACGCGCCGGTCTCACCGTCAGCGAGTGGCTGAACAACACCGTCGGCGACGGGGAGTTCGGCCGCGCACCGGACACGGATCATGACCATCCCTCGGCAATCGCGGCGGCACTCGACCGCCTGACGGCGCGCCTGCGCTCCATGGACGACAGATCGCGCGCTACGGTTCCGAACCTCATCAGGCGCCTCGACGAAATCGAGCAGCGCCTTGCCCGTCAGTCTGAAGGTGGGCGGACCGACGGCTCCCTGAAGGGAGTCTCCGCAATGGTCGAGAAACTCGCCCGCGACATCGAGGATGCCGACGAACGCGCCCGAACGATGATTGAAGGGCAGCGCGCCGCCGGACCGGTGGCGCCGACCGCCGACGTGGCGCGCGTGACCGAGGCGATCCGCGACCTCGACCGGCGCATCGCCAGAATGGGCGAGCGCGCGGCGCCGATACGCGAGGAAACCGACCCGGCCCTGGACGATATTGGCTCGCGGCTGAATGCCTTGCTCGCCGAGCGGCCAAAGCCGCGGACGAACGACGCCAGCGAGCGTGCGGCGACCATCGACGCCGCGCTGCGCGGGCTGGAGTCGCGTATCGACGAAGCCAAGGCACGCCTCATCCAGCCGCGCGACGCGGCAACCGGTCCGGCCAGCGATGCCGACCAGATCGCCCGCATCGAGCGGCGGCTCAGCGACATCGGCAGCCGACTTGCCGGCCGCGAGCGCGCGGTACCGCGCCCCACCTCGCCGCAAACCGGCAAGGGGAACGACATCGAAGCGGCCATCGCCGAAATATCGGCGCGTCAGCGCATGCTCGACGAGCGCGCCGAGACGGCGACCATGCGCCGCGACCAGAAGGCGCTTTCCGACGTGACGGCGGCGCTGCGCGCCGACCTCGCCGGCTTGAGCGAACAGGTGGCCGCGCTCACCCAGTCCGGTGCCCAGGATCAGGGGGCAACCTTCGATCTCGCCCGCCGCATCGAAATGCTGTCGACCGAGAAGCCGATCGACCGTTCGCTGCTGACCGCCATCCGTGCCGACCTCACCTCGCTGCGCGGGGCGGTGGAGCACAATTCCGTTCAGCCGTCGCTGGAGCAGATCGAGGCGCGCACCGAGGCGATCTCGAGCCGGCTGGAAGAGCTTGCCAGCAGGAGCCCCGACCATAGCCGTCTCGATGCGCTGGGCGAGGAAGTCTCCGCACTCAGGCGTGCGCTCGAAGCCGACGACAGCCCGCGTGCCATCCAGCGGCTCGAAATGCGTGTTGCCGAACTCGCCCGCAGCGTCGAGGCGGCGCTTAATGGCCGCAAGGAACCCTCGGTCAGTCCCGCCGTCGAGCGCCTGGAAGAGCAGCTGACCACGCTTGGCGAAGAGCTGAAGGTGGCGCTTGCCAACCGCAACGCGGCGGTGGCCTCGCAGGAGGCGGTGGAGCGTCTGGAACAGCGCTTCGATGCGCTGAGCAAGAACGTCGTGGCGACGCTTTCCGAGCGCAGCGCGCCGTCCATCGTCGGACGGCTCGACGAGATCGCCGCGCGCATCGACGACCTGCTCGACCGGTCGCCGGCCGTGGCGTCCATCGCGACCATGCACGCCCGCCTGCAGAGCCTCGTCGAATCGGTCGAAGGCCTGAGTGCCTCGCAGCGCGAGCCGGCGGCGGCGCTCGACGAGATCAAGATGGAGATTGCCGCCATCCGCCGCGAGATCGCCGGACGCGGCGCCGCCGACACCGACCACCTCGAAGCGCAGATCAGGGATCTGGCGGCCCGCCTGGAGACGGCGACCGGTCCCGATTCCGACGCCACCGGCATGGCCGAGCTGGAAGCACAGGTGGCGCGGCTTGCCGGCCAGCTCGAAGACGACCAGCCGCGCGCCGCGGTATTGCGCCAAGTCGAAGAAAACCTCGAACAGCTGCAGTCGCGCCTTTCCGAAAGCCACAAGGAATCGATCGAGGCGGCCCGCGCCGAGGCACGCGCCGCGGTCAACGAGCTGTCGGCCTCGCTCGACGACAGGGGCATCAATTCCGATCTGATCCGGGCACTGCGCCAGGATCTGGAGAACCTCAGGGCGGCGACCGACGATCATTCTGCCCATGCCGACGCGGAGCCGGAAGCGGTCGATCAGACGCTGACCCAGGTCGTCGATCGTCTCGACCAGCTTGAGCGCGCGGCAGTGGTCGAAAAGCGCGCCACCGGCACGCACGGGGCCGCCGCGGGGACAGTGCCCGGTGCAATGCCAACAGAAGGCGCCGCACCAGCCGTCGTGGCGCCGCAAAAGGCGGCAAGCGGCGACCGGCGGGCCGATTTCATCGCCGCAGCGCGCCGGGCGGCCCAGGCGGCCGCAGCCGAAGCGCATCGCGCCGAAGCGTCGCCGGCCGAGGCCGCCGGCGACCAGAGCGAGCACAAGCCGGGCGCCTTCTCCCGCATCAGCCATGCGATCCGTAACCGCAAGCGGCCGCTGCTGCTGGCCGCCGCGGCGATCATTCTGGCCATCGGCGCGATCAAGGTTTACGGCACGGTCGACGGCACGTCACAGCACGTGGCCGCGCCTGAGCCGGTGGCCAGCATCGATGCACCGAAATCGACGGCCGGCGACGTGCTTGCCGCGGCCGGTGCCACCGTGCCGGCAGGCAGCGGCAATACCGCAGCGATGGTGGCACCATCGGCAACGCCCAACGCCGACATCACCTTCTCCGCACCGGGAGCCATGGACAGCCGTTTCGGCGCCGCCAATGCCGCGCCGCCGGCCTCCGGTTTCACGACCCAGCCGGCGACTGCCGGCACGACGCCTGCCGCCGCGGCCGCAGCGCCGGTCTCGCTGACCTCGGCCTCCGCCCCGCCGGCGCCGCGGCATGCCGGCAATGCGCCTGACGCTGCAATCGGTTCGCCAGAGCTGGTCAAGGCCGCGGCCTCCGGCGATCCGGCGGCCGCCTTCGAAGTGGCGGCGCGCTACGCCGCCGGCGACCAAGTCGCCAAGGACCTTGCCAAGGCGGCCGAATGGTACCAGCGCGCGGCCGAAGGCGGCATCGCCGTTGCCCAATACCGTCTCGGCAGCCTGTACGAGCGCGGCCAGGGCGTGAGCAAGAACCTGGTGAAGGCGGTCGACTGGTATCAGCGGGCGGCCGACCAGGGCAACATCAACGCCATGCACAACCTCGCCGTCCTGATGAGCGAAGGCGTCGACGGGCCGCCCGACCAGCAGAAGGCGCTGCAATGGTTCCAGGCCGCCGCCGACTACGGCGTGCGCGACAGCCAGTACAATCTCGGCGTCGTCTATGCCCGCGGCCTGGGCACGCAGCAGGACCTCGTCGCCTCGTACAAGTGGTTCGCGATCGCCGCCGCCCAGGGCGACAGCGACGCGGCGGCGCGCCGCGACGAGGTGGCCAAGCTGCTCAACGGCAACGATCTCGCCAAGGCCCGGGCGCAAGTGCAAGCCTGGCACCCCAAGCCGCCGCTGGCCGACGCCAACGGCGTCAGCACGCCGCAAGGCGGCTGGGACTCGCCGGGCAAGTCGCTCAGCGATACCGACCGCGCGGCGCTGGTCAAGAAGATCCAGACGCTGCTGGCCGAGCAGGGCTTCGACCCCGGACCGGCCGACGGCGTCGCCGGCGGCCGCACGCGCGACGCGGTGAAGGCCTACCAGCGCGAGAACGGCATCGCCGAAACCGGCCAGATCGACGGCTCGCTGGTGGCGGCGTTGACCGACCAGCACATCTGACGGACATGGGACGCGGACCCACGTCCGCGTCCCACCCGCGTGCAGCCGGCTGCCGCCACCACCACGTTGACAGGTGCGTAGCGCGGGCGCTTTATCCGCCCTACCGCCGTGCGGCCGGCTCTTCCGCGCATCCGCTTCCGCTCGCCCCACTGTCGCCGTGCTGATCTATCTGCCCATAGCCGAGATGCCGGTGAACATGCTGATCGTCCTCGGCATGGGTGGCGCGGTCGGCTTCCTGTCCGGGATGTTCGGCGTTGGCGGCGGCTTCCTGCTGACCCCGCTGCTCATCTTTTCCGGCATTCCGCCGGTCGTCTCGGTGGCCACCGTGGCGCCGCAGATCGTCGCCTCCTCGGCCTCGGCCGCGCTCAGCTACTGGCGGCGGCGGCTGATCGACTTCAAGCTGGCCACGGTGCTGCTGCTCGCCGGCATTCTGGGCAGCAGCCTCGGCGTGCTGGTGTTCAATGCGCTGAGGGCCGGCGGCCAGCTCGACCTTATCGTCTCGCTCTCCTATGTCACCTTCCTCGGGCTGGTCGGCGGCCTGATGCTGAGCGAATCCATCCGCGCGATGGTCAACGCCCGGCTCGGCCGCCCGACGCCGCTGCGCCGCCCCGGCCAGCACAACTGGGTGCACGGCCTGCCCTTCAAGATGCGGTTCAAGAAGTCGCGGCTCTATGTCAGCGTCATCCCGATCATCGCTCTGGGCACAGGCATCGGCTTCCTCGGCGCCCTGCTCGGCATCGGCGGCGGCTTCATCATGGTGCCGGCGCTGATCTATCTCCTGCGCGTGCCGACCAATGTCGTCATCGGCACGTCGCTGGTGCAGATCCTGGCGACGATGGCGGTGGCGACGGTCCTGCACGCCGTCTCGGACGCGTCGGTCGATCTGTTCCTCGCCATCATCCTGATGGTCGGCGGCGTCATCGGGGCACAGTTCGGCGCCCGCATCGGCCAGAACATCCGCGGCGACCAGCTGCGCGCCCTGCTTGGCCTGCTGGTCATCGCGGTTGCGGCGCGCTTTCTCGCCGGACTGGTGGCCACGCCGGTAGAGCCCTACACGCTGGCGCGGCTGGTGGGGTTGGGACCATGAGCTGGATCGCGGCACTGGCGGTTGCCTTCGTGCTTGCCGCGGCCGGGCCGGCGCAAGCGGAAAAGCTGACCGTGGCGCTGTCGACGCCGGAGGTGACGATCAACTCCAACTTCACCGGCACCGCGGTGACGGTGTTCGGCGTCATCGACCGCGACGCCAAATCCGTCTCCGGCGTGGGCGGCTACGATATCGCGGTGCTGCTGCTCGGACCGCGCGAGACCATGGTGGCGCGGCGCAAGGAGCGGATCCTGGGCATCTGGGCCAACGCCGCCTCCGAGACCTTCCAGGCGGCGCCGTCCTTCTATGCTCTGTCGACGTCGGTGAAGGTGGCGGACCTGGCGACCGCGCCCGTTCTCGACCGGCTGCAGCTCGGCTTCGACAACATCGCCTTCCGCTATGCCGGCCGTGCCGTCCCCAACGATCCGGCCGCCGACCGCTTCCGCGAAGCCTTCATCCGACTGAAGGGCCGCGCCGGCCTCTATCACCAGGGGGTCGGGGTCAGCTTCATCGGCAGTCTGATCTTCCGCACGACCTTCTATCTGCCGGCGAATATCCCGGTCGGCACCTATACGGCCGATGCCTACCTGTTCTCCGACCGGCTGCTGATTGCCCGCGCCGACGATCACCTGCGTGTCACCAAGACCGGGCTCGAGGACACCCTGACCTCCTTCGCCCGCAACCAGGCGCTGCTCTACGGGCTGATCTGCGTGGCGCTGGCGCTCACCATCGGCTGGGTCGGCGGCGTCATCTTCAGACGGGACTGACGACCTCTTCCTTTCGCGCCTGCAGGGCAATGCCCAAACCCCTCCCCTAAACCGCTTTGCGGTTTTGACCCTCCGGCAAAGGGAGGGTTGCGCGTTCGTCGCACCGCATTGCACAAAGCCCCTGTGGTGCCCGCCCCCGAGCGGGCACCCAGTACACGTAGGCGCGCGTGATTGAGCCGAGGCGTCAGTGATTACTGGGTCCTCGCTTCCGCGAGGACGACAAGCAAAACAAGCAATCTCGTTCTCGCGTGCCGAAAGCACCGAGCCATGAACCTTTCAAAGACCTCTCCCCTCGCGACGAGGGGGTGGCGGGCGCCTTGCAAACGCCTGCGGGTAGTCCGAAATGGGCGTCGGCAAGACGCCCGCCGCGGGATTTAAGCGAGGCCCCGCCTGGGTTGGCAGAGGCAGGGCTGGCACATAGGCCGCCCTCGACCACCACGGTGCCGGGGCCTCGGTTTCCCGGGCCGGTCTCACCGGTGGCTGACCCCTGCCCGCCTTTAGCGCTGCACCATTTCAGGGCTTTGGCGCACGGAGGCACAATCAAAGGCTCCTCCGTCGACGGGCTTCCGAGCTCCAGTCCCCCGTTTGCGAAACGGAAGGACGGGACACCGCACCCCGCCCCACGCACAGAACGCCTCATGAGCGCGCCCCTTCGCGGGCGGGGATGTCGATCAATATGGGGGCAGTCAGAGGTGGGGGGATAAGTTTCTTTTTGCGCCGGTATTGTGGGCCCTTGACTTAGAGCGCGCTCGAACTTGTAGGGTCGCCGGCATGACAACACTCACTATTGCCGAAATGGCCCGCCAGTCCGGCCTCAGCGCACACACCCTGCGCTACTACGAGAGGATCGGCCTGATCCCGCCGCTGGCGCGCAATCGCAGCGGCCATCGGCTCTACGGTCCTTCGGACCTCACCTGGATCGACTTTCTCGACCGGCTGCGCCGGACCGGCATGCCCATCCGCGACATGAAACGCTATGCGGCCCTGCGGGCGCGCGGCAACGGCACGCTCGCCGCACGCCGGGAGCTGCTCGAAGCGCATCGGCAGACGGTTGCCGCCGAGATCGCAGCGCTTACGGTCAATCTCAAGACCATCGAAGACAAGATCAAAACCTATCGCCGCATGGAACGCGGCGTGCGGAGCAAGGAGGCTGTCCATGACCAGTGAACGCTTCGCGCGCGGCCTCGCCAAGCTCAACGAGATCGACGGCGCCCAAGGCGCGCGCGTCATCGAGAGCCTCAAGGACATCGCACCGGATTTCGCCACGTTGCTGGTCGAGTTCGCCTTCGGCGACATCTATTCGCGCCCCGGGCTCGACCTTAAGGCACGCGAACTGGCGGTCGTCGCCGCGCTGACGGCACTGGGCACCGCCAGGCCGCAGCTCGCGGTGCATATCCACGGCGCGCTCAATGTCGGCTGCAGCCGCGAAGAGATCGTCGAGGTGATGATGCAGATGGCCGTCTATGCCGGTTTCCCGGCTGCACTCAACGGCCTGTTCGCCGCCAAGGAGATCTTTGCCGAGCGGGATGCCGCGTAGGGGCGGTCGGGCTCAGCCCGCCCTCAGCGCCCTTGGGCCGACGGGATAGACGCCGGCGTCGCCGAGCACGAAGGCGCGGAAGCTTTTCCGCCGGAAGAGGCCGGCAAAGGCCGGATCGCGCACATCCAGCCCGCCGGCATAGGCGCCGAAGGCCGGCAGGATCAGCCGATAGCCGTCGCCAGCGAAGCAGCGGCGGCGCACCGACCGGCCGCGGCCGATGACGCGGGCGGCGGGATGGAGATGGCCGGCGATCTCGCCGTCGGCCAGGCCTTCGGCAGGTTCGTGGCGGAAGGTAAGCGGGCCGACGGAGAGTTCGTCGAGGCGCCCGCCAGCCAGCCCCTCGGGCAAATGCGGATCGTGATTGCCGGCGATCCAGATCCAGTCGCGGCCGGACTGAAGGCGGCCGAGCGATGCGCGATCGGCGGCCGAGAGACGATGGGCGCCGTCGTCGTCATGGAAGCTGTCGCCGAGCGCCACCACCGTCTTCGGCCGCAGGCGGTCGATCAACGTGGCCAGGCGCGCCAACGTCTCGCCGGTGTCGTAAGGCGGCAGCAGCTGGCCGCGGCGGGCGAAGGAGGAGCCCTTTTCCAGATGCAGGTCGGCGACGCAAAGCAGGCGCTCGTCCGCCCACCAAAGGGCGCCTTCGAGAAAGGCTTCGAGCACGACGCCCATGACGCCGACAAGAGCCGCAGTCGGCAGTGGGCAGTCGGCAGTCGCCTGCCCGCCTCCGATTGCCGACTGCCTATTGCCCAATGCCGACATCACCCATCGCATCCCTGACCAGATCCTCGGCCGCCTCGCGCAGAACGTGCTCGTCGGCTTCGCCGCCGGCCACCGCCTCCCTGCCGATCTCAAGCATCACCGGAACGGCGAGCGGCGAAATGCGGTCGAGGCGCTGATGGACGATGCGGCCCTTGATTCGCTTGAGCATATCGCCGAGGCGAGCGATGTCGAGCAGGCCGGTGGCGGCATCGGCCCAGGCGGCCTGCATGAGCACGTGATCGGGCTCGTGCTTGAGGAGCACGTCGTAGACGAGGTCGGTGGAAATGGTGACCTGGCGGCCGGTCTTCTCCTTACCGGGGTGGCGCTTCTCGATCAGCCCGGAGATGAGGGCGCAATTGCGGAACAGGCGCTTGAGCAGATAGCTCTCGGCCATCCAGGCTTCGAGATCGTCGCCGAGCATGTCCTCGTCAAAGAGTTCTGCGAGGCTGGGCTCGCCATGCGCGAAGGCGCGGCCGAGATCGCCGAGCCCCCACACCGCGATCGAATAATCGGTGGCGACGAAGCCGGTCGGCCTCAACTTCGCCCGCTCGAGGCGGCGAGTGAGCAGCATGCCGAGCGTCTGATGGGCGAGCCGCCCCTCGAAGGGATAGGCGACCATGTAGAAACGGTGCCGACGCGGAAAGGTCTCGACGAGGAGCTGGTCGGTGCGCGGCAGAACGGACTTGGTCTCCTGGATGCGCAGCCAGTCGGCGACTTGGGTCGGCAGCGCTTTCCATTTCTCCGGGTCGGCGAGGATGGCACGGACGCCGGCCGCCAGATAGGTCGAGAGTGGAAACTTGCCGCCGGAATAGATGGGAATTTTCGGAGCATCGTCGGCGGTACGGGTGGCCACCACCTCGTTCTCGTGAATGCCTTCGAAGCGCAGGATGAGGCCGGCGAAAAGAAAGGTATCGCCGGGCGACAGCGTCTCGATGAAATACTCCTCGATCTTGCCCAGTACGCGGCCGCCGCGGCCGGCGAAGCCGGCGCCGCGATTGCGCGAGACGCGGACATTGAGGAGCGCCGTCTCGACGATGGTGCCGACATTCAGGCGATATTGCTGGGCGATGCGCGGATGGGTGACACGCCAGAGGCCGTCCGTGCCAAGTCTTATCTTGGCGAAGCGCTCATAGGTCTTGAGCGCATAGCCGCCGGTGGCGACGAACGCGACGACGCGGTCGAAGGTCAAGCGATCAAGAGCGCGATAGGGATAGGCGGAGGTCGCCTCGGCGAAGAGCGCGTCGGCGGAAAAGGGCGCCGAGCAGGCCATGCCGAGGACATGCTGGGCGAGAACGTCAAGCGCGCCGGGGCGGATCGCGGGCGTATCCTGGGCGCCGAGATAATTGGCATCGAGCGCCGCGCGGCACTCCATCACCTCGAAACGGTTGGCCGGCACCAGCAGGGCATGGGAGGGCTCGTCCATGCGGTGGTTGGCGCGGCCGATGCGCTGCGCCAGGCGGCTCGCCCCTTTCGGCGCACCGATATGGACGACCAGATCGACATCGCCCCAGTCGATGCCGAGATCCAGCGTCGAGGTGCAGACCACGGCGCGGAGTTTTCCCGCCGCCATCGCCGCTTCCACCTTGCGGCGCTGGGTGGCATCGAGCGAACCGTGGTGGAGGGCGATGGCCAGGCCCTCGGTGTTGATGCGCCACAGCTCCTGAAAGACGAGCTCGGCCTGGCTGCGGGTGTTGACGAAAAGCAGCGTCATCTTGTGGGCGCCGATGGCGGCAACCATGTCGGCGAGCGCGTAACGAGCCGAGTGACCGGACCAGGGCAGGCGCTCGTCCGACTGCAGGATGGCGATCTCCGGCCGGGCGCCGCCCTCGACGGTGACGAGATCGGCGAGGGTCGGCACGTCACTTCCCTGCCCGACCAGATAACCGCGCAGATCGTCGGGATCGGCGACGGTGGCCGAGAGGCCGATGGTCTTGAGGCCTGGCGCAAGCGACCGCAGGCGGGCAAGGCCGAGGGAAAGCAGATCGCCACGCTTGTTGGTGACCAGCGCATGCAGCTCATCGAGGATGACGGTGTCGAGATCGGCGAAGAAGCGGTCGGCATCGGGCGCCGAGAGGAGGAGGGCCACCTGCTCGGGCGTGGTGAGCAGGATATCGGGGGGGACAAGCTTCTGGCGCCGGCGCTTGTGCAGCGAGGTGTCGCCGGTGCGGGTCTCCAGCCGCACGGCGAGCCCGATTTCGGCAACCGGCAGCTCCAGGTTGCGGGCGATATCGACGGCCAGCGCCTTCAGCGGCGAGACGTAGAGGGTGTGAATGCCGCGGCCGGCGGGTGCGTTCGACGGCGGGCGCTCGTGCAAGGCCACGAGCGACGGCAGGAAGCCGGCGAGCGTCTTGCCGGCGCCGGTGGGGGCAATCAGCAGCGTCGAGCGGCCGGCTTTGGCCCTGGCAAGCAGCGCCATCTGGTGCGGCCGCGGGGTCCAGCCGCGCGCGGCGAACCAGGCGGCGAAGGGCGCGGGCAGGAGCCCGGCAGGGTCGGCGATCTCGGCCAGCGCGGTCACCCGGTCACAGGTAACCCCGGCGCGGCATTCCGTCCATCATGGACAGTCGCGCTTCTCTGCGCATTCCCCTATACATCTGCCCAGTCAGCCGCAGGGAACCCGATGAACACCGACAGCAATACGTACAAGAAACCGTCAAACCGAACCAAAAAGACTGCTCCGGTGCGCCGGGTCACGCTCTCGGAAGAAGCCAAGAAGGCTTATGAGGAGCTGGTCAACCGCCGCGACGAACGGGCCAGAACCTATGAGCAGCATTTGGCAACCGACAGGCGCTAGCAGACAGCGCCTTTATTTTTGTCCTGAGGTGCGGCCGACGGAGCGATTCGCCGGCCCGTTTGCTGCTTGAAGCCGCGCCACGTCGCGCTGGCCGCTGCCATCGCCTTCGTCTGGGGGCTGAATTTCGTCTTCATCGAGCTGGCGCTGACCGATTTTCCGCCGCTTCTGCTCGCCGCCCTGCGCTTCGCGCTGGCCGCCCTGCCCATCCTGGTCCTGCCCAAGCCGCCGGTTTCGTGGGGCACGCTTGCCGCCATCGGCGGCATGCTGTTCGCCGGCCAGTTCGGCCTGCTGTTTCCGGCCATGGCGGTCGGCATGCCGGCGGGGCTCGCCTCCATCGGCCTGCAGGTGCAGGCCTTCATCACCATTGGCCTTGCCGCAGCGTTTCTGGGCGAACGGCCAAACGGGAGGCAGATCGCCGGCGCGGCGGTGGCCTTTGGCGGGCTGA
The DNA here is from genome assembly GCA_963750065.1 of uncultured Alphaproteobacteria bacterium. Classification (GTDB taxonomy): domain Bacteria; phylum Pseudomonadota; class Alphaproteobacteria; order Rhizobiales; family Kaistiaceae; genus CAVSRC01. Next base: position 22,362 of record CAVVPK010000012.1, on the reverse strand, counting down.
TGCTGATTGCGGCCACGGTGGGCACCAACGGGGTGACGCCGGCCGGCTTTCTGCTGCTCGTCGGCGCCGCCGCCTGCTGGGCAAGCGCCAATGTGATGCTGCGCCGGCTGGGGCCGGTCGACATGCTGGCGCTGATCTCATGGCTGAGCCTGGTGCCGATCGTGCCGCTGTTCGCCCTGTCGCTGGTCATCGAGGGGCCGGACCGGATCGCCACCGGCCTGGCGAGCGCGACCTGGCTCGCGGTCGGTTCGCTCGCCTATATCGTCGTGATCTCGACCATCTTCGCCTATGCCGCCTGGGGCCACCTTCTGAAGCTCTATCCGGCAACGGTCGTCGCCCCCTTCTCCCTGCTGGTGCCGATCTCCGGCACGCTGTCGGCGGCGCTGATCCTGGGCGAACGCTTCGGGCCGCTGAGGCTGGCCGGCATGGTGCTGATCTTCGCCGGCCTGGGGGCGCTGGCCTTGCCGTGGCGACGGCGGGTCTGATCAGGCGGCGCGGCAGAGGCGCTTCCGGAATGCGCCATTTCCGGACCTACACGTCGCAACTGAGCGACGACCTCCGCGTCGCGACGCTTGCCAAGCGCTGCGGTTTTGGATCGGCAACCTCCCTGCAGCGGCTCTTCGTGCGCCGGCTCGGCGTATCGCCGACGCCGTACCGCGATAAATTCCGCGCTCAGGCCGCCATGCCTGCCGCGGCGGCATCGGAGCGGAGGTTCCTGCCCGCGAAGTAGAAGTGGACGGCGGCCCAAAGTCCGAGCAGCTGCCAGACAAACAGCGCGTAGCGCAGCGAATCTTCACCGAAACGCGCGAAGACAAGATCGCTCAAACCGCCGACCGCGAGCGGACCGATCCCCAGTCCGACGAGCGTGAGAATCATCATGAACAGCGCCGAGGCCAGCGGGCGCAGCGACGGGTCGATACGCTCGTGCAGCACCGCCACCGATGGGCCGATATGGATGGCGCCGACCGCGGCCGGCAGGGCGAACAGCGCAAGCGCAAGGGCGGTGTTGTCGACCCAATAGAACGCCATCGCGAAAGGCCGCGCGACGACGAAGACGAGCGCGACGAACCACAGCGACCAGCGCACATCGGTGAGGCGCAAACGGTCGCTGATGTGACCGCCGAACCAGCTGCCGGCGGCGCCGCCCAAGCCGATGAGGACGGCAAGGGAGGCGCCGGCCTGGGCGATGTTGAGGTGATGCGAGCGCACGAGGAAGGACGGGATCCAGGCGATCGCTCCGAAGCCGACCGTCATGGCGAGGATTGCGGCTATCAGCACCTGGCGCAAAGCCGGGTCGACCCACATGGCGCGCAGCGTCGTGCTGACCAGAGCGAGCGATCCGCGGTTCGGTGCGGGCGTGGCGGCGACGACCGGCGCCTCGTTGACCGTGAACCGCAAGAGCAGCGCCAGCATGAGCGGCGGCAGACCGGCCACCAGGAAGGCCACGCGCCAGCCGTAACGATGCCCGACATAGCCGCCGACCAGGAAGGCGAGGAACGCACCCAGATTGCCGCCCGCGGCCAGGGCGGCCAGCGCCGTCGCGCGCCTGCCGGATCTGTAGTGGTCGGAAAGCCATGCCTGCGACGGCGGCAGACCGCCGGCTTCTCCGACGCCGACGCCGATGCGAAGGAAGACCAATTGGACGAATGACTGGGCAAAGCCGCAGGCGGCCGTCATCAGGCCCCAGACGATCGCAGCCAGCGCGATCAGATTGCGGCGGCTATGGTTGACCGCCCAAATGCCCGCCGGAATGCTCAGCAGGGTGTACAGCGCCGCGAAGGCGATGCCCGAGAGTAGTCCGAGCTCAATGTCGGTGAGATCGAATTCATGGCGCACCGGCACGAGCAGGATGCTCATCAGCTGCTGGTCGAGAAAATTGAACGCCGATAACGCGGTGAGAATAATCAGGAGATAAAGGCGAGGCATAGGAACGAAGACCTGTGCGCAAGTCCGACCCGCGCGGTTGCGGGAATGGCGTTGATCCATCTCAGGTAAGTAAACACCGTTCGAGGCGCGGGCGAAATGGGGAGGCGCGAGAAACCCGCAGCGGACTCGTTCCCCCGGACACAGCGGCGGGGAAGTGGCGGCGCTGATCCTGGGCGAACGCTTCGGGCCGCTGAGGCTGGCCGGCATGGCGCTGATCTTCGCCGGCCTGGGGACGCTGGCCTTGCCGCGGCGACGGCGGGTCTGATCAGGCGGCGCGGGGAAGTCGGCCGGGGCCGGGGTCGACGGGCCGGGGGGTGAGCGGCACGATGTCGGCCGGGCGCACCATGAGCCCGATCAGGCCGGGGACGGGCACGCCGCGCTCGCGACGCAGCGAGACCGCCTCGACACCAAGCACAGTCAGGCCGACGGACTCGGCCGCCGCGGCAACGAATGCCGGCGCGTGGCGGTAGCGCAGCGCCTCGCCCAGAATGTAGCCGTCGCCGTCGTGACGCTCGGCGGAGACGGCAAAGGCGCCGCCCGGCGACAGCACGCGCGCGACGGCGCCGAAGAGCGGCGCAAGCGCACCGATATAGGGCAGCAGGTCGGCGGCCAGAACGAGATCGAAGCCGTTTTCCGGCTCGGCCGCCATGAGGGCGGCGACATCGCCGGCAGCGAGGCGATCATAGACGCCGCGGGCGGCGGCACGCTTCAGCATGCCTTCGGAAAGATCGAAGCCCGTCAGCCGGTCGACGCGGCTGCGGATGGCGGCACCCACGAGGCCGGTGCCGCAGCCAAGATCGAGGGCATGGGCGAAGCGACGCTCACCGAGGGCGGCAAGCGTGGATGCCAGACGGTCCGGCGCGTCATACCGCAAGCGCTCGACCAGGGCGCGGTCGAAGCGCGGGGCGTAATCGTCGAAAAGCGTGCGGACATAATCGGCCGGCATGGCCTCGGGCACCGGCAGGGTGGCAAGCGCCGCCAGATGCAGATCGGCACCGAGGCGGCCGGACGGGTCCAGCGACGCGACGCGGCTATAGGCGGCGATGGCAGCCTGCCCGTCGCCCCGGCGCTGGCGCCATTCGCCGAGTGTCAGCCAGCCTTCGGCCCAGCCCGGCGCAAGGTCGAGCGCTTGTTCAAGAACCTCCGAGGCAGCCGCAAGATCGCCGTCGGCGGCAAGCGCCACCGCATGGTTGTAGCGCCGGTCTGCGATGAGATCGCCGGAAGAAGTCGAATGAGGGGACGACACGCAGTCTCGCACGCGCCGAAGACGGAGGGACGCGCGGTGATAGCGGGCGGCGCGGGAAAGGCAAGCGAATTCGCGTGGACGAAAGCGGGCGATCCTGCTGACAGAATCGGGCTCTCGGGTGGGTCAATCTGTGGGACCCACCAGTGGACGTTGCAGCATCGATCGCCCGCGCCCCGGAGGGAGCGTCAGGCGCGCTTAATCAAGCGGATGATGAACAGCAGGATGATGGCACCGATGGCCGACGAGATGATCGCACCGATTATGCCACCGCCGAGGCTAACGCCGACCGCCGGAAACAGCCATCCGGCGATCAACGCGCCGACGACGCCGACGACCAGGTCGCCAATCAGGCCGTAACCGCCGCCGCGCACGACCTGCCCGGCAATCCAGCCGGCGACGACGCCAACGATGATGAAGATGATCAAGGATGTCATGAACAAGCCTCCCCTCCTGCGGATGAGCCCGACATTACGCTCGCTGCCGAAACCTTCAATGCCACGCCACCCACAATCCACTGACGCCAGACGAGCGGGCGGCTATCCTCACGCCATGCGTCCGGAAGAGCTGCTCACCCCCTCGCCTGCCGGCCTGTGGTGCCCGCACGGCGATTTCCACATCGACCCCACCCGGCCGGTTGAGCGGGCCTTGATCACCCACGGCCATGCCGACCATGCTCGCCCCGGCCACGCCCAGGTGCTGGCGACGCCCGAGACACTGGTGATCATGGCGGCGCGCTACGGCGCGGGCTTCGCCGGCGCGACCCAGGCGGTCGCCTATGGCGAAAGGCTGACGCTCGGCGGGGTCACCGTCTCCTTCCATCCGGCGGGGCATGTGCTGGGCTCGGCGCAGATCGCGGTGGAAAGCAAGGCCTTAAGGATCGTCGCCTCCGGTGACTACAAGCGGCGGGCCGACCCGACCTGCGCCCCCTTCGAGCCGGTCGCCTGCGACGTGTTCATCAGCGAGGCGACCTTCGCGCTGCCGGTGTTCCGCCATCCCGAGCCGGAAGGCGAGATCGCCAAGCTCATCGCTTCGGTGAAGCAGTTTCCCGAACGGGCGCACCTGGTCGGCGCCTATTCGCTCGGCAAGGCGCAGCGCGTGATCCGCATGCTGCGCGATCAAGGCTACGAGCGCCCGATCTACCTGCACGGCGCCATGGAGACGCTCTGCCGGCTCTACGAAGACTTCGGCGTGGCGCTGGGGCCGCTCGAGCCGGCGACGGTGGCGAGCGGAAAGAAGGGCGACTTTGCCGGGGCGATCGTCATCTGCCCGCCAAGCGAGATCGCCGAACGCTGGGCGCGGCGCTTTCCCGATCCGGTCGCCTGCGTCGCCTCCGGCTGGATGGGCATCCGCCAGCGCGCCAAACAGGCCGGGGTCGAGCTGCCGCTGATATTATCGGATCATGCCGACTGGGACGAACTAACCGCGACGATCGCCGAACTCGATCCAGCGGAGGTGTGGGTCACCCACGGTCGCGAAGAGGCGCTGGTGCGCTGGTGTACCCTCAGGGGCACGCCGGCCCGGCCCCTCCACATGGTCGGATACGAGGAAGAGGCGGAATAGCCGCGTGGTGGGCCGGCGCAACGTCGGCGACATCGAGCGGTATCGGCGGTCCCGCGGCCACAGGCTCGGTCGGCCCCGACGGGTCGAAACGGGCGGTCAGGTTGACCGACGCGTCTGTGTTTGCCCTGACCGTCTTCGCCGGCGCCACGGCGGGAGTCGGAATTTTGGCCATGGCGACGGGCGGCTTGGGCGCGCTGACGGTGGTGGCGGCGGTGGCGGGCGTCTCCGCAGCCCGGGCCGGCGGCACGACGGCGTTGGCCATATCGACCAGCGGCCCACCCATGGCCGCACGGTCCGCCGCATCGGCGGGCAGCGGCTGAACGTCGGCCTGGAGCGGACTCTGGTCTTCCGCCGGCGGCGGATTGGAGCCGGTATCGAAGCTCGGCACCATGGTCGGTGCCATGGTCGGTTGCTGGGCCGGCTCTTGTGGCATGGCCGCAAGCGCGGGGGGGGTCGACGGATTGGCGATGACGGGCGCCGGCCTTGCCGGCTCGGTCTTGACGACGGCAACGGCGGTGCGCTTGGGCGCGACGTGGGCACGGACGGCGTAGATCGCTGTGGTGGCCAGCAGCGCGGCAAAGATGCCGGCGAAAAGCGGCGTCAGCAGCGGCGTCGGGCGATATTTCGGGCCGAGAGCCGAGATGGCCGCGGCGAGCACCGCAACGATGAGAATGGCCCAGCCGGCGGCGACCATCTGAACGATTTTCGGATGGAGCGTGCCGGTCACCACGAGGGCAAACACGCACACAGCCGCAGCAGTCGGCAGCAGGACCGCCAGCACCAGAATACGCATGGACAAACTCTGATTACGCATGTGTACGCATCCCACCCGACAGCACTGATTATAGGCACTTTCGCCGCAAAGGTTAACCGTTTGTGTTGATGATGGCGGATAAGCTGCCGGCAAGATTAACAGATGGATGGCGGAAGGGCGTTCGGCGGGCCTTGGCGATTGCGAACAAAGCGTGAATCGGATTTGCTGGCGGTCCGACGCAACCGTTTGATTCGCAAAGCGATGTCCGCCGCTCCCCTCGAAACGCTCAACCCCGATCAACGCCGCGCCGTGGTGCATGGCGCGGGCGAAAATGCGCCGGGGCCGCTGCTCATCATTGCCGGCGCCGGCTCGGGCAAGACCAACACGCTGGCCCACCGGGTGGCGCATCTGGTGGTGGGCGGGGCCAATCCCGGCCGCATCCTGCTGATGACCTTCTCGCGCCGGGCGGCGAACGAGATGACGAAGCGGGTGGAGCGGATCGTGGCGCGCGCACTCCCCGCCACCAGCGCACCGCCGACGCTTGGCTGGTCCGGCACGTTCCACGGCATCGGCGCGCGGCTCTTGCGCGAATATGCCGGCGCGATCGGCCTCGACCCCGCCTTCACCATCCACGACCGAGAGGATTCGGCGGACCTGATGAATCTCGTACGCCACGAACTGGGGCTGTCGCACACCGAGAAGCGCTTCCCCACCAAGGCGACGTGCCTGGCGATCTATTCGCGCACGGTCAACCAGGAGGCCGAACTCGGCGCGGTTCTGCAGCAGTCTTTTCCCTGGTGCGCCGGCTGGCAGGCGGAACTCTCCCGGCTGTTCGCCGCCTATGTGGAGGCCAAGCAGAGCCAGAACGTGCTCGATTACGACGACCTGCTGCTCTATCTCGCGGCAATGCTGGAGGAGCGGGACATCGCCGCGGATATCGGCTCCCGCTTCGACCATATCCTGGTCGACGAATACCAGGACACCAACCGGCTGCAGGCATCGATCCTCATGGCGCTGAGGCCGGACGGGCACGGGCTGGTGGTGGTCGGCGACGACGCCCAGTCGATCTATTCCTTCCGCGCGGCGACCGTGCGCAACATCCTCGACTTTCCCAAGGCCTTCAGCCCGCCGGCCGCGGTGGTGACGCTGTCGCGCAACTACCGCTCGACGCAGGCGATCCTGGCCGCCTCCAATGCGGTGATCGGCCTGGCCGAGGAACGCTATGCCAAGGAGCTGTGGTCGGAACGCGCCAGCGGCGACAGACCGGCGCTGGTGGTTACCGCCGACGAGGCCGACCAGGCGCGCTATGTGGTGGAGCGGGTGCTCGCCAACCGCGAAGGCGGCATGGCGCTGAAAGAGCAGGCAGTGCTCTTCCGCGCCGCGCATCACTCAGGCCAGCTCGAAATCGAGCTGACACGGCGGAACATCCCCTTCGTCAAATATGGCGGGCTCAAGTTTCTCGATGCGGCGCATGTCAAGGACGTGCTGGCGCTCCTGCGCTTCGCCGGCAACCCGCGCGACCGGGTGTCGGGATTCCGCGTGCTGCAGCTACTGCCGGGCATCGGCCCGTCGAGCGCGGCGGACGTGCTCGACCTTCTGGCGCAATCCGATGCGGCGGGTGCGGTGCTGGCGACCTACCAGCCGCCGGCACGGGCGGCGGCGGACTGGCCGGGCTTTGCCGGACTTGCCACCGACCTCAACGGCGACCGCGCCGGCTGGCCGGCGGAGATGGAGCGCGCGCGCCTGTGGTACGAGCCGCATCTTGAGCGCATCCACGAGGATGCCATCATCCGCCGCAACGACCTTCTCCAGCTCGAACAGATCGCCGCCGGCTATCCAAGCCGCGAGCGCTTCCTGACCGAACTCACCCTCGACCCGCCGGACGCCACCAGCGACGAGGCCGGGCCGCCGTTTCTCGACGAGGACTATCTGATCCTCTCCACCATCCACTCGGCCAAGGGGCAGGAGTGGAAATCGGTATTCGTGCTGAACGGCATCGACGGCTGCATCCCCTCCGATCTCGGGGTGGGCACAACGGATGAGATCGAGGAGGAGCGGCGGCTGCTCTATGTCGCCATGACGCGGGCGAAGGACGAGTTGGACATCATGGTGCCGCAGCGCTGCTACGTGCTGCAGCAGCGCCGCGGCGGCGACCGCCATCTCTTCGCCCAGCGCACGCGCTTCATCCCCGAAGCGATCCTCTGCCATTTCCGCGCGACGCTATGGCCGCCGGCCGTGGCCGACGCGCCGCGGGCGCGCGCGCCGGGCACGCGCGTCGACATCGGCCGGCGGCTGCGTGGACGCTGGGGCTGATTTTCCCCACGCGCTAACGGTACGTCACGCTTCCCGGCTCTCGCGCAGCATCAGGAACAGGGAGGCGCCGACAATGAGGGTGGCGCCGAGCCAGAGCGTGCCGGGCGGGAGCCAGCCGAAGACGATCCAACTCGCGATGATGTTGAGCGGCAGCTTGACGTGGTCGAAGGGCTGCACATAGGCGGCATCGGCGCGCGAATAAGCGAGCGCCAGGAAGCCCTGTGCGAGCGCGGTGAAAACCCCGACGGCAACGATCATCAGGAGCGCGTGGCCGACGGGCAGCTCGATACCCGAAGGAAGCGCCAAGGCCAGATTGACCGGGGCGAGCAGGAAGAGAAGCCAGGCGGTGTTGGTTTCCGGGCTCTCGTCGGCCAGGAGCCGCTTCTGACACAGCGATGCGGCCGCCCACAGCAGCGAGGCGGCGACCGGCAGGAGGCTTGCCGGCGTGAACAGGCCGGAGAACGGGTCGAGGATGACCAGGGCACCGACAAAGCCGGCAGTGACCGCCAGCCAGCGCTCTGCCGTCACCCGCTCGCCAAGCACCATGCCGGCGCCCAGAGTGACGAAGAATGGCGAGGTCATGACCAGCGCCACCGCCGTGCCGATCGGCACGCCATGGGCAAGCCCGGCGACCCAGAACTGGACGCCGAGAGCGGCAAAGACGACGCGGATCGCCTGCAGCCCGGGACGGCTGGTCCTCAGCGCCGCGATGCCGCGGCGGCCGGACCAGGGAAGGATCACCAGCAGGGCGACGAAATACTGAAAGAAGGCGGCGGTCGGCGCCGGCAGACCGGCGCGGGTGGTGACGATCTGCTCGAGCGTGTTGACGGCGGCGAAGGCGAGGCCGGCGGCGACCATCCACAGGCCACCGGAAACGGGGGCGCGGGACGGCGAAACTGCGAGGGCGGCGTTGCTCATGGCCGGCCCCCGGCATGACGGGGCAATACAAGGATCTGATCCATGTTGGTCTCCAAAACGAGGCAACACGAAATCAGGGCAGGCGGGATCAAGAGGAAACCGCACGAGGGGATTGCCTCGCGGGGGCATCTCGGCCGCTGTTCTCTTCCATCCGGACTATGACCGTCGGCTTCGGCATCTCACCGAATCTGCTGACCCCTGGCCGGGCGGCCAGGGCGCTCGCGGGCTCGCGGAAAGATGGTCCGCATACCGCCGGTGGGGAGTTTCACCCCGCCCTGAGAACGAGACCCGGCGAATCCCGCCGGGCGCGCCTGATTTAGGGGCTGGTGGCCGGCGATGCAATGGCCCAGGTGCGGGCGAGCGCCGGAGCCGGCTTTTCCGGCGGGCCGGCGGCGCCTAACCTGCAGCCATGCGCGCCTTTGCCGCCCTTCTCGACCGGCTCGTGCTGACGCCCCAACGGAGCGTCAAGCTCAGGCTGATGACCGATTATTTCCGCGCGACCCCGGACCCGGACCGCGGATTTGCGCTGGCCGTGCTCACCGGCGACCTCGACATTGCCAGCGTCAAGCCGGCGATGCTGAGGGCGCTCGTCACCCAGCGGGTGGACGCCGTGCTGTTCGCGACGTCCTACGACTATGTCGGCGATCTGGCCGAGACGATCGCACTGATCTGGCCGCGGGGAGACGGGGCGTCGGTGGGCCAGCCTGATCCTGAGGTGCGAGCTGGAGCGAGCCTCGAAGGATGGGGGCGAGCCGCTTCGCCTTGCCGAGATCGTTACGCGGCTACAGGCGGCGTCGCGGAGCGAGGGGCCGCTTCTGGTGGAAGGCTGGCTCGACCGGCTCGACGCCTCCGGGCGGTGGGCACTGATCAAGCTCACGACCGGGGGCCTGCGCATCGGCGTCTCGGCGCGGCTGGCAAAACAGGCGGTGGCCGACCTCGCGGATAAGCCGGTGAACGACATCGAGGAAGTGTGGCACGGGCTCAAGCCGCCCTACACCGACCTCTTCGCCTGGCTCGAAGGACGCGGGGGAGTGCCGCAATCGACGGTGACGGCGCCGTTCCGCCCGGTGATGCTGGCGCAGGCGATCGCCGACGACGATCTCAAGCTGATCGCGCCGGAGACCCATGCCGCGGAATGGAAGTGGGACGGCATCCGCGTGCAGGCGGTGAACGAGGGCGGCGTCAAGCGCCTCTACACGCGCACCGGCGACGACATCTCGCACACGTTTCCCGACATCGTCGCGGGGCTCGACGTGGAAGCGGCACTCGACGGCGAGTTGCTGGTCGGCCATCCCGACGCGGAGGGCTTCGTCGTGCGCAGCTTCTCCGACCTGCAACAGCGGCTGAACCGCAAGACGGTGACCGCCAAGCTGCTCGCCAGCCACCCGGCATACCTCCGCGTCTATGACTGCCTGGTGGATGGCAGCGAGGACATCCGGGCGCTCCCCTTCCGCAACAGGCGGAAGCGGCTGGAGGCGCTGGTGGCGGGCTCGCTGTCGGGGCGCATGGATCTCTCGCCGCTCTTGACCTACGCGAACGTCGAGGAGCTCGCAGCCCTGCGCGCGGCACCGCCGGAGGCGGTGATCGAGGGCGTGATGCTGAAGCGCTGGGAACTCGGTCTACGAGCCCGGGCGGCCGAAGGGGCCGTGGTTCAAGTGGAAGCGCGACCCGCACACGGTGGATGCGGTGCTGATGTATGCCCAGCGCGGCCACGGCAAGCGCTCGTCCTATTATTCCGACTACACATTCGGGGTCTGGCGCGCGGGCGAGGCGGGCGAGGAACTGGTGCCGGTGGGCAAGGCCTATTTCGGCTTCACCGATGAGGAGTTGGCCCAAATCGACCGCTTCGTGCGCAACAACACCACCAACCGCTTCGGCCCGGTACGCGAGGTGGCCCACACGGCAGAGACGGGGCTGGTGCTCGAGGTCGCCTTCGAGGGGCTGCAACGCTCCACCCGCCACCGTTCCGGAATCGCCATGCGCTTTCCGCGCATCGCGCGGCTGAGATGGGACAAGCCGCCGGGCGAGGCCGACCGGCTGGAGACGCTGGAGGAGATGGTCAGGGAGTAAGGGTGAATGCCGCTGCGAGGCCTCATCTCATCCTTCGAGGCCCGCCTTCGGGTATCCCAGGATGCGGGCAGGAAGCCCGGCGGCATCCCCGTCCGTCGTCATCCTCCGCGAAGGCGGAGGATCGGCCTGAGCCAAGCACTGCGCGCCGTGCATTCTGAAAACGATCCCCCGGTCTCGGCTCACGCCTCGCCAGAGGATGACGGTGGATGGAGAGGCATGGCACCCTACAGCTTCGACTCTCCGCATTTCGCTCCGCTTCATGCGGGCGGGGAGCGGTCCATCAGCGGCGTCGAGCCGCGGCGGAAGTGCTTGGAGAGCTTCAGGCCCTGGGCCTGGTAGTTCGACGCCATGTCGGTGCCGTAGAGCTTCACCGGGCGCTCGGTCATCGGCTCGTAGACCAGCCGGCCGACGGTCTGGCCGTGTTCGAGGATGAAGGGCACCTCGTGGCTCCTGACTTCGAGCACGGCGTGGCTGCCGGCGCCGCCAGCCTCCTTGTGGCCGAAGCCGGGATCGAAGAAGCCGGCATAATGAACGCGGAACTCGCCGACCAGCGGATCGAAGGGCACCATCTCGGCGGCATAATCCGGCGGCACATGGACCGCCTCGCGCGACACCAGGATATAGAACTGGTCGGGATCGAGGATCAGCTCCGACGACCAGTGGCGCGGGATCGGCTCCCAGAAATCGAGCACATTATACTGGTCGCGCTTGTCGAGATCGACGACGGCGGTGTGGTGCTTGGCGCGATAGCCCACAATCCCCTCGATGTTGCCGCCAAGATCGATGGACAATGCGAGGCCGTTGTCGACGTGAGGGGTGCTGTCGACAAGGGTGTCCGTGCGATGGAGCGCCAGCAGCGCCTTGTCGCTGAGCCGCGCATCGCCGGTGCGGAAGCGCATCTGCGACAGGCGCGAGCCGGCATGCGCCAGGATGGGGAAGGTGCGCGGGCTGACCTCGATATAGAGCGGCCCGGCATAGCCGGCGCGGATCTTGTCGAACTCGCGCGCATGGTCGCTGATGATGCGGGTGAAGATGTCGAGCCGGCCGGTGGAGGACTTCGGGTTGGCTGCGGCACTGACATCGCGCGGCAGCTTGAGGTGCTCCATCAGCGGCACGATGTAGACGCAGCCGGTCTCCAGAACGGCACCGCCGACCAGGCTGAATTCGTGCAGCTTGACCTTGGCGAGCCGGTCGCTGACCAGCGCCTGCGGACCGGGCAGGAAGCTGGCGCGCACGCGGTAGGCTATCTCGCCGAGCCTGAGATCGAGGCTCGCCGGCTGGATCTGGTCGGGATCGAGCCGCTTGTTGGACGAAATCGCGCCGGCCTCGACCATCTTTTCGATGATCTGGGCCGGCAGGATTCCGACCTTCAGCTCCTCGCCCATGACACCCCACGCTCGCCTGCCGCCCCGCGCGGCGGCGACCCGGCTTAGCGCATGTCGCGATTGACGCCAAGATCGCGGGACCGTATGAACGTGTCGTTCGTGGTCATTTGAGCCGGCCGGCTTGCAGCCACGTAAAACAAGTCGCTAAAAGGTCGGAAGGGCAAAGAGGAAACCCGGTCCGACATGCGCGGCCCGGGTTTTTTGTTGTGCTTCACGAAGGAGACGAAGATGGCGGGGAAAACGAAGAGCGGGCGGCGGGCCCTCAGGCAGGCAACCCAGCTCGTCCATGGCGGCACGCTGCGCTCGCAATTCGGCGAGAACTCGGAAGCGCTGTTCATGACCCAGAGCTACGTCTACGACAGCGCCGAGCAGGCCGAGCGGCGCTTCAAGGGCGACGAGCCGGGCTTCATCTATTCGCGTTACGCCAACCCGACCGTCGCCATGTTCGAAGAGCGCATGCGCCTGATGGAAGGCGCCGAGGCCGCGCGGGCGACCGCCAGCGGCATGGCCGCCGTTACCTCGACCTTTCTCTCCTGGCTCAAGGCCGGCGACCATGTGGTGGCCGCCAAGGCGCTGTTCGGTTCGAACCGCTACGTCATCGAGGACCTCTTGCCGCGCTACGGCATCAAATCGACGCTGGTCGACGGCAACGACCTCAAGCAATGGAAACGGGCGGCGCGCAAGACCACCAGGGCCTTCTTCCTGGAAAGCCCGACCAATCCGACGCTCGATATCATCGACATCGCGGCGGTGGCCGAGATCGCCCATCAAGCGGGGGCAAGACTCGTGGTGGACAATGTCTTCGCCACGCCGCTCCTGCAGAAGCCGTTCGCGCTCGGCGCCGACGTGGTGGTCTATTCGGCGACCAAGCACATCGACGGCCAGGGGCGCTGCCTCGGCGGGGTGATCCTCGCCGACCAGCAGTTCGTCACTGATCACCTGCACACCTTCCTGCGCCAGACCGGCCCGTCGCTGAGCCCGTTCAATGCCTGGCTGATGCTCAAGGGGCTGGAGACGCTGCCGGTGCGCGTCGAGCGGCAGACGGCGAACGCCGCCGAACTCGCCGACCGGCTTTCCGGCCACAAGCGGATTTCGCGCGTGCTCTATCCCGGCCGTGCCGACCATCCACAAGCCGAGATCGCCCGGCGCCAAATGACCGGCGGCTCGACCATGGTCTCCTTCGAGGTGAAGGGCGGGCGCAAGGGCGCCTTCGCGGTCGAAAATGCGCTGCAGGTGATCGGCATCTCCAACAATCTCGGCGACGCCAAGAGCCTGATCACCCACCCCTCGACCACCACGCACCAGCGGCTCTCCGAAGCGGCGCGGCTGGAGCTCGGCATCACCCAGGGGCTGCTCAGGCTTTCGGTCGGGTTGGAGGACGTGGAGGACCTGGCGGAGGACCTGATCGGGGCGCTGGACGGGGTCTGAGGCGAGTTGCGGACCCTAAGGACTTCCCGCTTCAAGAGCCTGATGCGTCGGCAAATGGTCGGGGCCGCGTTTGCGCGGACGCGGCCCGCGCCATCCGCTTCGTGCCTTCCCTCAGCGCTGTCACCCTCACCCTTCGCGCCTAACTCGCTCCGTTCCCAAGGCGCGAAGCCCTCTCCCTTCCAGGGAGAGGGGGGGATTGTTTTGGCATCGGCGATGAAGGCCGCGCTGCCCCAGATCAGCCCGCGATTGACGCGCCGGGGCCGCGCCGGATAATTCAAGGCCGGTGGGGCCTTGTGGAGTTGCGTTGCATGTACCGGGAAACCACCCGCGCCATTCAGGTGACCGTCGAGCCGAGTTTCGTCGACGACGAATCCGCGCCGGAGAACGGACGCTATTTCTGGGCCTATCGGGTCGAGATCTCCAATCTCGGCGAGGAAGTGGTGCGGCTCAGGGCGCGCCACTGGCGGATCACCGACGCCAACGGCAAGACCGAGGAGGTGCGTGGCGCCGGCGTGGTCGGCAAGCAGCCGGTGCTGAAGCCCGGCGAGACCTTCGCCTATACCAGCGGCTGTCCGCTGTCGACGCCGTCGGGCATCATGGTGGGCAGCTATCAGATGCAGAACGAGAATGGCGAGACCTTCTCGATCGCCATTCCCGCCTTCTCGCTCGACATGCCGAATATGGGGCGCGTGGTGCACTGAGCACGCCGGCTGATAACGGCGAGGCTGCCGAGACGGACGCGGCGGCGGGCGCCATTCTCGCGGACTTCGGCATCGGACCCGACGCCCTCATCGGCGCGGGCGGCCAGTCCCGGGTCTATGGGCTCGACGAGACCCGCGTGCTGCGCATCCTGAAGCGGCCGGGCAAGCGCGACGCGCTCGAACGGAGCCAAGCGTTCCTGGCCGAGATCGACGGGCGGCTCGACATTCCCACCTCTGCGATCGAGGCCATCGACGGGCAAGGCCGCTTCACCATCGAGCGGCGGCTCAAGGGCACCGCGCTGCTCACCCTGCTGACGCGGCTTCACGGCGCCGACCGGAAAAAGGCGATCGGCGCCTACATTGCCGGGGCCGCGGCGACCGGCAGGCTTCTGCTGCCGGACCGCCCCTATGGCCAGATTCTCTCGCCGGCGCCGATCACTGGCGAGACATGGCCGGGCTTCTTTCGGGCGAGCCTCGACCACTGGCTTGCCGTCAACGGCGCAACGATCGCCGAAGCTACGGGGAGCGTCGAGCGGGTCAGCGCCAACGCGCTGGCGCTGCTTGGCGGCCTCGCCGAGAAGCCGGCAAAGGGGCTTGCCCATGGCGACTATTTCCCCGGCAACGTGCTCCTCGACGAGGGCCTTACGCTCACCGGGCTGGTCGATTTCAGCGTCTTCACGCTTGCCGGCGATCCGCTCTACGACGCCATCACCGCGGCGCTGTTTCTGGAGATGATCACGCAAGCGAGCGCGGACGACGTGGCGCTGGCACGGCAGCTGGTCATCGCCCGCCATGGCGAGGCGATCCTGCTTCCCGGCCGCTTCTACCGCGCCTATGCGGCGATCCTGATGGCCGACCCGACGAATGCGGCGCCGCCCTATCCGCGGCTGTTCGCCTGGAGCGTGGCCAATCTCAGGGCGCTGGCGGCGGGGAAGATGGCGTTCTGAGGGCGACCTGCGCCGTTCCCTCGCCACCGTCGTCCTCCGCGAAAGCGGAGGATCGGCTTGCTGCACCATCGCGCTGGCTGTGCTTGCGGATGGCGATCCTCCGGTCTCGGCTCTCGCCTCGCCGGAGGATGACGGAGGGGAGAGAGGGCCTGACCGCGCCTACTGCTTCTCGGTAGCGGCGAAATCCGCCGGGTCGAAGCTGTATTTGGTGCCGCAGAATTCGCAGGTGACCGAGATGGCGCCGTTCTCGGTGCTCTCGGTTATCTCCTCGGCCGTGAAGGTGGTGAGCAGGCCGGCCACGCGCTCGCGCGAGCAAGAGCATTCGTCGCGGATCTCGGCGGCGCGATAAACGCGCACGCCGCGCTCGTGGAAGAGGCGGAAGAGCAGGGTTTCGACCGGCACCATCGGGTCGGTCAGCTCGTCGTCCTGGATGGTGGCGACCAGCACCTGCGCCTCGGTCCAGGCATCGTCCTCGGCGAATTCGACTGGCTCCGGCTCCTCGGCGCCGCCGGGCAGATCGGCCTGGCGCATGCGCTCCGGCGCTTGCGGCAGGAACTGCACCAGCAGGCCGCCGGCGCGCCAGCGGCGATGCATGCGGCCGCCCTCGCGCACATGAATCTCCGCCGCGGCGAGACGGACGCGGGTGGGGATCTGCTCGGACTGGCGGAAATAGGTATGGGCGACCTCCTCCAGGCTCTCGCCCTCGAGCGGCACCACGCCCTGATAGCGGTTCATGTGGTTGCCCTGGTCGATGGTCATGGCGAGCGTGCCGTGGCCGAGAAGCGCGCCGGGATCGGCCGCGCCGGCCGCTTCCGCCGCGGCAACCGCGGCGCCGTCGAAGCGGGCATAGGCGCGGATGCCGCCGTCGGTGCGGTAGTCGACGACCAGCATGTCGACCGGCCCGGCGGTGCGGGTCTGCAGGATGAACTTGCCGTCGAACTTCAGCGACGAACCGAGCAGGACGGCGAGCACGGTAGCCTCGGCGAGCAGGCGGGCGACCGAGGTCGGATAGGTGTGGCGGGCGAGGATGGCGTCGATGACCGGGCCCATCTGGATGACGCGGCCGCGCACGTCGATGGCTGCGACCTCGAAGGGGCGCACGGCATCGTCGCCCGCCGGGCCGATGGGCTCGCCGGTCTTCTCGATCCTGACCGTCATGCGTCCATCCCGCCGAGGCAGAAAGCGAGAATGCCCTTCTGCGCGTGCAGGCGGTTCTCCGCCTCGTCGAAGACCACCGAGGCGGGGCCGTCGATCACCGCGTCGGTAACCTCCTCGCCGCGATGGGCGGGAAGGCAATGCATGAAGACGGCATCGGGCGCGGCCGCGGCCATCAGCCGGGCGTTGACCTGATAGGGCATGAGAAGATTGTGGCGGCGCTCGCGCTCCTCGTCGCCCATCGACACCCAGGTGTCGGTGACGACGCAATCGACGTTCGCCACCGCCTCGTGCGGATCGGTGGTGGTGGCGATCCTGGCGCCGTTGCCGCTCGCCCACTCGACGAGTTCGGGCCGGGGAGCAAGCTCCGGCGGCGAGGCGACATGAAGTTCGAAATCGAAGCGCGCGGCGGCATGGACCCACGAGGCCAGCACATTGTTGGCATCGCCGAGCCAGGCGACTTTCCTGCCGGCGATCGGGCCCTTCTTCTCCTCGAAGGTCATCACGTCGGCCATCACCTGACAGGGATGCGACAGGCGGGTGAGCCCGTTGATCACCGGAATGGCGGCATTGGCGGCCAGCTCGGCGACCAAGGCGTGGTCGAGGGTGCGGATCATGATGGCATCGACATAACGCGACAGCACGCGGGCGGTATCGGCGACGGTCTCCTCGCGGGAGAGCTGCATCTCCTTGCCGGTGAGCATGATCGTCTCGCCGCCGAGCTCGCGCATGGCGACATCGAAGGAGACGCGGGTGCGGGTCGACTGCTTGTCGAAGATCATGGCCAGCGTCTTGCCGACAAAAGGCTTCGGCTGGGCCGGCGTGCGGCGCAGGCCCTTCAGGCGGCTCGACTCTTCGAGAATGGCTCTCAGCGTTGCCGTATCGTAATCGGCAAGATCCAGGAAATGGCGGACCATCGGCGCACCCCTACCCTCTCCGCGACTGCCTTGGCCGGCGCCAATGCGGTGAGCGCCGCCTCAAGACGCTCGATGGCACCGTCGATCTCGGCGTCGCTGACATTGAGCGGCGGCAGCAGCCGCACGACGTTGTCGCCGGCACCGACCGCCAGCAGTCCGTGATCGCAGCAGCGCGGCGACCACCTCGACCACCGGCGTGATGCAGCGCAGGCCGACCAGCAGCCCCTCGCCGCGGATCTCGGCGACGGTATCGGGATGGCCGTCGACCACACCGGCCAGCCGCTGCTTGAAATAGAGGCCCTTGCGGCGCACCTCCTCGAGGAAGGCCGGCTCGGCGACGATATCCATGACCGCCTTGCCGACGGCCATGGCCAGCGGGTTGCCGCCGAAGGTGGTGCCGTGGCTGCCGGGCGTCATGCCCCTGGCGGCGTCTTCGGTCGCCAGGCAGGCGCCGACCGGGAAACCGCCGCCGAGGCCCTTGGCAAGCGCCATGATGTCCGGCACGGCACCCGACCATTCGTAGGCGAACAGCCGGCCGGTGCGGCCGATGCCGGTCTGCACCTCGTCATAGATCAGAAGCAGGCCGTGCTTGTCGCAAAGCGCTCTGAGATCGCGCAGGAACTGCGCCGGCACGGGGCGGATGCCGCCCTCGCCCTGGATCGGCTCGATCATGATCGCCGCGGTTGCGGGCCCGATCGCGGCCTCGACGGCCTTGAGATCGCCGAGGGGAACCTGCACGAAGCCACCGGGCGCCGGGGCATAACCCTCCTGGTATTTCGGGTTGGCGGCGGCGGCGAGCGTGGCCAGCGTGCGGCCGTGGAAGGCACCGGCGAAGGTGACGATCTCGTTCTTCTCAGGGTGACCGCCGACGAAATGATAGCGGCGCGCGGTCTTGATCGCGCATTCGACGGCCTCGGCGCCGGAATTGCCGAAGAAGACCTTGTCGGCGAAGGAGAGCGCGACGAGCTTCTCGGCCAGCGCCTCCTGTTCCGGGATGCGATAGAGGTTGGACACGTGCCACAGGCGGCCGGCCTGCTCGGTCAATGCCTTGACCAGCGCCGGATGGGCATGGCCGAGCGCATTGACGGCGATGCCGCCGCCGAAATCGAGCAGTTTCCTGCCGTCGGTCGTCTCGACCCACGCGCCTTCGCCGCGCGCGAAGGCGATCGGCGCGCGGGCGAAAGGTGTTGTAGAGGGGTGAGCGGTCCATTCCTGCCGCCTCGGGCACAAGCGACCCGGTCCGTTATCCAGAGGCCAAAACTAAAAAGTGCCGCCGGAGGGCAGCACCTGATCCTTGGCCGTCCTTATCGACCCAAGCCGTTGAAGTGTCAATCAATGCCAGAGCCGGAAGCGGTCTTGCGGCTTCGCCCGGGCGCTGCGGCGGGCACCGGCCTGGGGAAAACAAAAGTAATCCCCCGAACGATTCGCCGGGACTCTTGTCAGCGAGTCAACGGCTATTGTACCTTGGCTTTTGTCGAGTACGACAAAACGACATTGCGGCGGATTTCAGTATCCTTTGTTACGCGTTTGGCGTCGCCCAGCGGAGCGGGTTGCGCGCGCCGAGGGATTCCGAGTCAGCCGCAGGCAACAGGATGATGCGGTTATGAGCTGGACAGACGAACGCGTCGAGTTGCTCAAGAAGCTATGGAGTGAGGGGCTGAGCGCGAGCCAGATCGCCGCACAGCTCGGCGGTGTGACCCGCAACGCGGTGATCGGCAAGGTGCATCGCCTGTCGCTGTCGGGGCGCGCCAAGCCTGCCTCGTCGAACCCGCGGCCGCGCAAGGTGCGCACGTCGATCGCGCAAACTTCGGTCGCCGCGCCATTACGTGTCGGGCAACACGGCGCTGAAGACGCACGCCAATCCGGCACCGCGGCGGCTGCCGTCGCCGATGGCGCTCGAGGACGTGGTCGTGCCGATCAGCCTCAAGGTGTCGCTGCTGGCGCTCAACGACACCATGTGCAAATGGCCGGAAGGCGACCCCGGCACCGAGGGCTTCCACTTCTGCGGCCATCGCAACTGGAACGGCCTGCCCTATTGCGAATATCACAGCCGGCTTGCCTACCAGCCGGTCGACCGGCGGCGCGACCGCGATCGGCGCAGCAGCGGCGGCAGCTACTAGGGGCGACGGCAGGCTGGAGCCGGACGCGCAGCCCGCATGCAGCGAAGCAGAATGCGGGTGCGCGAAGCGTCGTGGTGAGGTGCCAGCGTAAGCGCGCCTCGCCCTTCGTGGCCCGGCTGACCCCGGCGCCTCGGATGAGGCCTGCTGCGGCTACTTCTTGCCGCCGACGCCGTTGCTGACGCTCTCGGCCTCGATCAGCGCCCAGACGGAATCGAGCGCCAGGTACCGCTCGCGGCCGCCCTCGGCCTGGCCGGGAAGCAGGAATTCGCCCGGCTGCGGCACTCCGTTGTAGCTGGTCACCCGCCCTTCGAGCATCGATCTTGAACACCGGCAGGCGCATGGCCGTGGGCGGTGACGGCTCATGGTCCTTGTTGTTGGAATTGTAGACGAAGCTTGCCGCCTGGTTACGATTGGGCCCGATGGTCGAGCGCACATGGCACGACATGCAGGAGGCCGACTGCTGGAAGCCGGTCTCCAGCTCCGAATTGGCCAGGATCACGGGATTGCCGTCGGCATCGACGTAGTCGATCTGGGTGCCGCGCAGGCGATAGTTCTCCCAGCGCGTGCCTTCGAGGCCGAAACCTTTGGGGACGCGATTGCAATCGAGCTGAGTTGCCGGGCAGGCGGCGCTGTCGCGCGACGAATTGAGCCAGCCCTCGTCGAAGAGGCCGGGGCGATAGGGATTGTCGACGTGCTCGAAGGTCGCCCATAGCCAGTGCGGCAGGACCTTCGAGGCGATGTGCAGCGCGGTCAGCCCATAGAGGTAGCGGCGCTTGCTCTTGGCGTCCCTGAACTCCTCCCACTGGTAGCGCGCCTTGTCCTCCTCGCCGATCGGCCGCCACACCGCCTGGACCTGGATAGCGCCGGCGGGGAAGGCGATTGGCCGGCGGTTGTAGAAGAACCACTGCTGGCCCTCGATGGAATAGAGGCTGTTTTCACGGATGTAGTCGAAGGTCGCCTGGTTGAGCCACACCTCCTCCTGCTCGTCGCTGATGCTGCCCGACTTCACCGACGAGACGTCGCGGAACATGGCGATCTGGCGCGGCAGGGAGCGGGTGCCGAGCACGCGGGCGCCGGACCAGTCGATCTTGTCCCAGGTCGGCGGCTCGGCGCCCTTGGCCAGGAAGACCTGGCCGGCCTCAGCCCAGGTCTCGAACATGACCGGGCCGGGGTCGCCATAGGGCCGGTCGCTGGCCGGCATGCGGCTGGCCTCGTCGGCAGGCCAGGTGAGGGCCACGAACAGGCCCCAGGCGAAACGATCGGGATCGCGGGCGGCAAGCCCCGCATCGGCGGGGACGACCCAGGGATCGGCGGCGACGGCGGGAAGCGCGAAACCGGTCACAACCAGCCCCGCCAGCAGACTGAATACAACGCGCCTCATCTCGCCCTCCGCTACTCGCAACGCCCAAGCGGTCATAAGCAGGCTAGCAAATAGGGTGTGAACGGCAAGCTTACGCCCTGAGCGGAATTAATGCAGCCGGCCAGGCGGCGGCCGGTCAGGCGGTGGCGACGAAGCTCTCGTCGAAGGAGTAGCCAGAGCCGCGCACGGTGCGGATCGGGTCGCGGCCGCGGCCGAGCGCCTTGCGCAGCCTGCCGACATGGACATCAACGGTACGCTCGTCGACGAAGACGTCGCGGCCCCAGACGCTGTCGAGAAGCTGGGCGCGCGAGAACACCCGGCCCGGGCTCTGCATGAGGAACTCGAGCAGGCGGAATTCGGTCGGGCCGAGGTGCAATTCGTGGCCGTTGCGGCGGACGCGATGGGTGTCGCGGTCGAGCTCGATATCGCCACCCTTGAGAACGGCGGCAACCAGCTCGGGCTTGGAGCGGCGCAGGATGGCGCGCACGCGCGCCATCAGCTCGGGAACCGAGAACGGCTTGACGACGTAATCGTCGGCGCCGGTGGCCAGCCCGCGGACGCGCTCCTGTTCCTCGCCGCGCGCGGTCAGCATGATGATCGGCAACGCGCGCGTGGATTCGCGGGTGCGCAGGCGGCGGCACAGCTCGATGCCCGAAATGCCGGGCAGCATCCAGTCGAGCAGCAGCAGATCGGGGACGGTCTCGCGCAGCCGTGTCTCGGCGTCGTCGCCGCGCTCGACGGTGTCGACGGCGTAGCCCTCCGCCTCGAGATTGTAGCGGAGCATCAGCGACAGCGGTTCTTCATCCTCGACGATCATTACCTTGGGGGTCATCGCCGCAGCTCCCGATTGCTTCAGTACCTGGTTCAGGACTCGTTGTACTCAACCGAGGTGAGGCTCGACGTGTCCTGCTTGGGACGTTCGTCGGCCAGCACGACACCGGTGATCAGGTAGTGCAGCGTCTCGGCGATATTGGTGGCGTGGTCGCCGATGCGCTCGAGGTTCTTGGCGCAAAACAGAAGATGCGTGCACATGGTGATGTTGCGCGGGTCCTCCATCATGTAGGTGAGGAGCTCGCGGAACAACGAGGTGTACATGGCGTCGATCTCGTTGTCGCGCTCCCACACGGACAGCGCCGAGGAGAGATCGCGGGCGGCGAAGGCATCGAGGATCGCCTTGAGCTGGGCCAGCGCCAGCTCGGAGATGTGCTCGACGCCGGCGACCAGCCGCTGCTGGCCGAAATTGGTGTCGATGGCGATGACGCGCTTGGCGGTGTTCTTGGCCAGGTCGCCGACGCGCTCGAGATCGTTGGCGATGTGGATCGCCGCCATGATCTCGCGCAGGTCGCGGGCCATCGGCTGGCGCCGGGCGATCATCTGGATGGCGGCTTCCTCGACCTGCTGCTGCAGCTTGTCGATGCGCGCGTCGCCGTTGATGACGCTCTGGGCAAGCCCGGCGTCGCGATTGACCAGGGCGGTGACCGAATTGGCCACGTACTGCTCGGCAAGACCGCCCATCTCGGCGATCTTGCGGGAAAGTTCGCCCAGTTCCTCGTCGAACGAGG
>CAVVPK010000011.1:0-62907 GCA_963750065.1 uncultured Alphaproteobacteria bacterium | reverse complement strand
CCGCATTGCGCTGACCGGCACCGGAGCCGGCCTGCTCAACGATCCCGAAGTCGCCCGGCTCTATCTCGGCGCCGGCGCCAGTGGCGCGATGAATGCGGCGGTCGCCGCTGTGCACCCCGGCGGCCATCAAGTCCTGCAGTGATGCGATCGTGAGGAGTGTCGCTTAAGCGACGGCGCGGTGAGCGATGGTGACTGCGGTACGCCGCAGGGGAGTGGAACGATGAGCAAGGCGAGTGCGCAAAAGAAGAGCCGGCAAGGGAGAAGCCCCCGGGTCTGGCCAATGACGACATCGGCGAGGAGATGCGGCTTGGGCTGTATCGCAGTCAGCTTGTCATCCGCCAGGCGGAGCAGCGGGCCTACGACCTGTTTCTGCAGAACCTGGTCAAGGGGACGAGCCATTTGTCGCTCGGTCAGGAGGCGGTGGCGGCCGGCTTTGCCACGGCGATGAAGCCCGGCGACCTGTCGTTCTGCACCTATCGCGGCCATGCCCATACGCTGGCCCGCGGCGTCTCGGTCGAGAAGGTGCTGGGCGAGCTGATGCAGCGCGACAACGGGTTGATGCGCGGCAAGGGCGGCTCCATGCACCTGACCTCGGTCGAGCATGGCGTCATGGGCTCCTATGCCATCATCGGCGCCCATCTGCCGATCGCCTGCGGCGCCGCCTGGCGGGCCCAGTACAGGGGCGACGGCGACGTGTCGGTGTGCTTCTTCGGCGACGGCACCACCAATATCGGCGCCTTCCACGAGGCGCTCAACTTCGCCGCCATCTGGAAGCTGCCGGTGGTCTTCGTGTGCGAGAACAACCTCTATATGGAATACACCCCGATCGCCGAGGTGACCGCGGTCGCCCATCCGGCCGCCGACCGGGCCTCGGCCTACGGGCTGGAGCGCATCGTCATCGACGGCAACGACGCCGATGCGGTCTACCGCACGGCGTTAGCCGCCTATGACAAGGCGCGCGCCGGAAACGGGCCGTCGCTGATCGAGTGCCTGACCTATCGCCACAGCGGCCATTCGCGCGCCGATCCGGCCAAGTACCGCCCCGAGGGCGAGCTGGAGGCGTGGAAGGAGCGCGATCCGATCAAGATCTACCGCCAGCGCCTGGCCCAGTTCGGCGTCGCCGAGGCGGCGATCGCGGCCATCGAGGCCGAGGTGCAGGCAGAGGTCGATGCGGCGACCGAGGCCTGCAAGGCGGCGCCGACCTCCTCGCCCGACATCCTGACCACCGACGTTTATGCCGATGGAGGCTGGGCATGGCGGAACTGACCTATCGCGACGCGGTCATCCGCGGCATCGCGCAGGAGATGGAGCGCGACGAGGACGTGGTGTTCCTGGGCGAGGACATCGCCAAGGCCGGCGGCGTGTTCAAGGCGACCGTCGGCCTCTACGAGCAGTTCGGCCCGCTCCGGGTGCGCGACACGCCGATCTCCGAGCAGGCGATCATGGGGGCTGCCATGGGGGCGGCGATGACCGGGCTGAAGCCGATCGCCGAGATCATGTTCTCGGACTTCTTCGCGGTCTGCTTCGACTACATCGCCAACGAGTTCCCCAAGAGCCGCTACATGACCAACGGCCAGGTCAAGGTGCCGCTGGTGGTGCGCACGGCCAATGGCGGCGGCTCGCGCTTCGGCGCCCAGCACAGCCAGAGCGTCGAGAACTGGTGCATGATGATCCCCGGTCTGAAGGTGGTGGCGCCGTCCTCGCCGGTCGATGTGATCGGGCTCCTGGCTGCTTCGGTGCGCGATCCCGATCCGGTGATCTTCCTCGAGCACAAGTCGCTCTATGCGGTGAAGGGCGAGGTTCCCGACGGCGAGATCGTCGATACGCTGGGCAGCGCCAAGATCCTGCGGCCGGGCAAGGACGCCACCATCCTGGCGCTGGCGCTGATGGTGCCGCGCGCGCTGGAAGCGGCCGAGGCGCTCAAGCGCGAGCACGGCATCGACTGCGAGGTGATCGACGTGCGCTCGCTGGTACCGCTCGACACCCAGACGATCCTCGCCTCGGTGGCCAGGACCGGACGCCTGTTCACGGTCGAGGAGAACCCGCGCCTGTGCGGCTGGGGGGCCGAGATCGTGTCGATCGTCGCCGACGAGGGCTTCTACGATCTCGACGGCCCGCCGGTCAGGATCACCACGCCGCATATCCCGCTGCCCGCCTCCGACGCGCTCGAAGACATGGCAATCCCAAGTGCCGCCCGCATCGTCGACAAGGTTCGGCGGACCCTGGCGAGCTAGCCGTTTCGCAATGGCATGCAGCGGGCATAACGGGCTCGGCGCGTGCGCCCGTTCCCTCGCAAGGGTGGAGGAACCTCAATCATGTACGACAATCTCATCGCCAACGTTCCGACCGACCTGTGGATCGGGGGGACGTGGCGCAAGGCCTCGGACAACGGCCGCTTCGACGTCATCGATCCGGCCACCGAGCGCACCATCACCTCGGTTGCCAGTGCCACGATCGAGGACGCCCGCGCCGCGCTCGATGCCGCCGATGCTGCCTTCGCCGACTGGGCGGCCCGCACGCCCCGCGATCGCGCCGAGGTGCTGCGCAAGGCCTTCGAGCTGATGATCGCCGACGCCGAGCGCTTCGCCCGCCTGATCACGCTCGAGAACGGCAAGGCGCTGCCCGATGCGCGCGGCGAGGTCGCCTATGCCGCCGAGTTCTTCCGCTGGTACGCGGAAGAGGCGGTGCGCAATATCGGCGAGGTGTCGCGCGCACCCGCTTCCGGCGCCCGTATCCTGGTTCATCACCGCCCGGCCGGCATTGCCGTCCTGGTGACGCCATGGAACTTCCCAGCGGCGATGGCGACCCGCAAGATCGGCCCGGCGCTGGCCGCCGGCTGCCCGGTGATCCTCAAGCCGGCGTCCGACACGCCGCTCACCATGCTGGCGCTGATGCCGGTGCTGGAGGAGGCCGGCGTGCCTGCCGGCGTCGTCAACGTCATTCCCTCGCGCGCCTCCGGCAAGGTGGTCTCCACCATGCTGCACGACCCGCGCGTGCGCGTCCTCTCCTTCACCGGCTCGACCGAGGTCGGCCGCAAACTCCTGCACGAGGCCGCCGACTGCATCGTCAATCCGGCCATGGAGCTCGGCGGCAATGCGCCCTTCATCGTCTTCGAGGATGCCGATATCGATGCCGCCGTCGACGGCGCCATGGTCGCCAAGATGCGCAACATGGGCGAGGCCTGCACTGCCGCCAATCGTTTCTATGTCCATGAGACGGTCGAAGCTGAATTCGCCGAGAAGCTGACGGCCAGGATGGCCGCGCTCAAGATGGGCAACGGCCTCGACGACGGCGTTACCCTCGGCCCGCTGGTCAATGCCGAAGGCCGCGACAAGGTCGTCGCGCTGGTCGGCGATGCGCTCGCCAAGGGCGCCAAGCTCTTGACTGGCGGCACGTTGCCGAACGGTCCCGGCTTCTTCTACCCGGCAACCGTGCTCACCCATGTCTCCGACGACAGCCTCATGCACGACGACGAGATATTCGGACCGGTCGCCGCGATCCAGACATTCAGGACCGAGGACGAAGTCATCAAGCGCGCCAACGACACTGAATACGGCCTGGTCGCCTATCTCTACACCAAGGACCTCAGCCGCGGCCTGCGCGTGTCGGAGAAGCTCGACTTCGGCATGGTCGGCCTCAACCGTGGCCTGGTATCCGATCCGGCGGCGGCCTTCGGCGGCACCAAGCAGTCGGGTCTTGGCCGCGAAGGCGCCCATGTCGGCCTGATGGAATTCCTCGAGACGCAATACGTGTCGGTGGTCTGGTAGCGCCGGCGCTCAGCAGCGGAGACGGTCATGGACGTCCTCATGCCGCAACTCGGCGAGACCGTGGCGGAAGGCAAGATCATCAAGTGGCTCAAGGCGGTCGGCGATCATGTCGCCGCCGGCGACAATCTGTGCGAGATCGAGACCGACAAGGTGACCGTGGAAGTGCCGGCGATCTCCGCCGGCGTTCTCCAGGCGATCAATGTCGACGAAGGGTCGGTCGTTCCGGTCGGCGCCGTCATCGCCGTGCTCGGCGGGTCGGACAGCGCTGCGGCTGAGGCTTACGGTTCAGCCGGTGCCGCGCATTTCTCGGCGCCATCGACGGCGCCGGCACCGGTGGTCGACGTCCGTCCCGCAGCGGCTCCCACACGCCGCCACCGCGATCCGTTCGAGGAAGTCGTCACGCCGCCACGCAATTTCGGCCCGGCGCGCCTGCCGAACGGTGTTCACGTGACGCCACTCGCCCGCCGGCTTGCCGCCGATGCGGCGCTCGATCTGACGCGCGTCGCCGGCTCCGGCGCCCATGGCCGCATCACCGGCAAGGACGTCCACCAAGCGGCGTTCGCTCGCAACGGGACCGTCGCCGAACCCGTCGGCGCGGCCCATCTTGCCCGCCCGCACGACGTCGTGCCGGTCGACACCATGCGGCGCACGATTGCCCGCCGCCTGAGCGAAGCCAAGAGCACGGTTCCGCACTTCTATCTCTCGGTCGACGCGACCGTCGATCGGCTCTTCGCTCTGCGCGCGGAAGTGAACGCGGACGCGCCCCGCGATGGCGCCGGCAACCCCGCCTACAGGCTGTCGCTCACCGATTTCATGATCAAGGCGATGGCGCTCGCCCTGCAGGCGGTCCCGCGCGCCAACGCCATCTGGGCCGGCGACCGCATCCTCGCCTTCCGGCATTCCGACATTGCCGTTGCCGTTGCCGTCGAGGGCGGGTTGCTAACCCCGGTCATAACCGCCGCCGAACAGAAGTCGCTGTCGTCCATCTCCAGCGAGGTGAAGGCGCTTGCCGCCAGGGCTCGCGACCGCAGCCTCCAGCCGCACGAATACCAGGGCGGCGTCACCACCATCTCCAATCTCGGCATGCACGGCGTCCGCGAATTCTCGGCGATCGTCAACCCGCCGCAGTCGACGATCCTGGCCATCGGCGCCGCGCGCCGCGAGGCGATCGAGGCCGAGGCCGGCGGCGTCGCTTTCGTCAGCCGCATCTCTGCAACGCTCTCCTGCGACCATCGCGTCGTCGATGGGCTGCTCGGCGCCGAGCTCATCGAGAGCTTCCGCGCGTTCATCGAAAGCCCGCTCCGCCTGATCGTCTGACCGGCAGGGATCCCGGCGACCCGCACCGGCGAGGCGGCCCGCCTGGCCAAGCCGGGCTGGACGAAACATTTTTGCCCATGTATCGTATCATGGAATTATCGTTCCATCCTGTCGTGCGTCGTCGACAGGCGAGCAGAAGGGGCGATGACCATGGACGATCACGCCAGTGTCGCGACCCCGCCGCCGCGCGATTTCGAGTCGCTGAAGGCGTTGTTGCTCGACAGCCGCGACAGCCTGCCACCGCGGCTCATCCAGGTTGCGGCCTTCGCGCTCGAGAAACCCGACGAGATGGCATTGGGCACGGCGGCAAGTATCGCCGCCCAGGCTTCGGTGCAGCCCTCGACGCTGATCCGCTTTGCCAAACGGCTCGGCTATTCCGGCTTCTCCGATCTGCAGGATGTCTTCCGCTCGGAGCTCAGGTCGAACTGGCCGGACTATCGGGAACGGCTCGCCCGCGTTCAGCGCGCCCGTGAGGCCGGCGGCCTGCACCCGCTGCTCTCGGGCTTTGCGGAAAGTTCAATGGTCTCGCTGGAAAGGATGATTTCCCAGACTTCTGAAGAGGATATCGGCCGTGCCGCGGAGATCCTGGCAGGCGCCGAGGTCATCTATCTGCTCGGCATGCGGCGCGCGTTTCCGGTCACCCTCTATCTCGCCTACGCGCTCGGCAAGCTGGGCATCCGCTCCGTGCTGGTCGATCACGTCGCCGGCCTCGGGCCGGAGCAGCTGACCGAAGCTGGCCCGCGCGATGCGCTCATCGCCATCAGCTTCACGCCCTATACGCCCATGACCGTCGACCTCACCAACAGGCTGGCCGAGCGCGGCGTTCCGGTCATCGCGCTCACCGACAGCGCCTTTTCGCCGCTGTCGCCCAGAGCAGCCGTCAAGTTCGAGATCCCGGAGGCCGATTATGCCGGCTTCCGCTCGCTCGCCGCGACCTTCTGCGTGGCCATGGCGCTGGGCGTCGCCACTGCGGCCAGGCGCAACGAAGAATAGAATGAACGTTCCATATTGACGGAGGTGTGGAAGATTTGTTTTATCATGCGCATGAAGCACCGCATCGCATGACAAGGCGGTAGCGACAACGAAAGTCCTCCCATGGCCGCACCGCTCCGCCTCGACGTGATCACCATCGGCCGGTCGTCCGTGGATCTTTACGGACAGCAGATCGGCGGACGGCTGGAGGACATGGCGTCCTTCGCCAAATCGGTCGGCGGCAGCCCCACCAACACGGCCATCGGTGCCGCCCGCCTCGGCCTCAGGGCAGGGGTCATCACCCGCGTCGGCGATGAGCACATGGGGCGCTTCATCCGCGAGCAGCTCGTGCGCGAGGGCGTTGCCGTCGATGGCGTCAGCACCGATCCGGCCCGGCTGACCGCTCTGGTCGTGCTCGGCGTGCGCGACGAGCGGGCCCAGCCGCATATCTTCTACCGGTCCGATTGCGCCGACATGGCGCTCACCGAAGATCATATCGACGAGGCCTATGTCGCCTCGGCCGGGGCAGTGCTGGTCAGCGGCACCCATTTCTCGACGCCCACCGTCGAGGCCGCCAGCCACAAGGCGATCCGCATCGCCAAGGCGGCTGGCCGCAAGGTCATCTTCGATGTCGATTATCGCCCCAATCTCTGGGGCCTGGCCGGTCACGGCGCCGGCGACAACCGCTATGTCCGCTCCGCGGCGGTGACCCGGCGCCTCGATGCAGTCGTCAGCCAGGTCGACCTGATCGTCGGCACCGAGGAGGAGCTGATGATCGCGGGCGGCGGCGAGACGATGCTGGATTCGGTCAGGCGCATCCGCGCACTGACCGCCGCCACCATCGTCTTGAAGCAGGGGCCGATGGGCTGCCTCGTCTTCCCCGATGCCATTCCCGACCGGCTGGAGGACGGCATTCGTGGGCCAGGCTTCCCGGTCGATGTCTACAATACGCTCGGTGCCGGCGACGCCTTCATGGCCGGCTTCCTGCGCGGCTGGCTGAGGGGCGAGCCGATCGAGACGACCTGCGCCTGGGCCAATGCCTGTGGCGCCATCGCCGTCTCGCGTCTCTTGTGCTCGCCGGAATATCCGACGTTTGCGGAACTGCAGGCCTTCATCGGCCGCAAGCCGACGCCGCGCGTGCTGCGCCACGATGTCGAGCTGAACAACGTCCACTGGGTCGAGACCCGCCGGCCGCAGCCCGATTCGCTGGTGGCGTTAGCCATCGACCACCGTATCCAGCTTGAGGCGATCGCCGATCGCCTTGGCGCGCCACGCGAGCGTATCGGCCGCTTCAAGGAACTGGCCGTCGCGGCGACCGCCCGCGTCGCCGACGGCAGGCCGGGTTATGGCATGCTCATCGACGGCACCTACGGCGTGAAGGCGCTCTACGCCGCCGCCGGCCATCCTTTCTGGATCGGCCGGCCGGTCGAACAGCCCGGCTCGCGTCCGCTTGATTTCGAAGGCGGCGGCGATCTCGGCGCCCATCTCACCGAATGGCCCGTCATCCAGACGGTCAAGTGCCTGTGCTTCTATCACCCGGACGATGCCGACGACCTCAAGGCGCTGCAGGAACGTGAGCTACTGCGGGTCTATGATGCCGCCCGCACCGTCGGCCGTGAGCTGATGATCGAGATCATCGCCGGCAAGAACGGTCCGCTCGCCGAGGATACCGTCGCATCGGTGCTCGAGCGACTGTACCGGCTCGGCATCAGGCCCGACTGGTGGAAGCTGGAGCCGCAGGCAAACGCTGCCGCCTGGGAAGCGATCGACCGCACCATCTCGGCCCACGATCCGAAATGCCGTGGCGTCGTCATGCTCGGCCTCGATGCACCGGAGGAATATCTGGTCAAGAGCTTTGCGATTGCCGCGCGCGCCAAATGGGTGAAGGGATTTGCCGTCGGACGCACCATCTTCGCGGAGGCGGCCACCGACTGGCTGGCGGGCCGGATCGACGATGAGACGGCGGTCGACGACATGGCGGCCCGCTTCCAGCATCTGGTCGTCGCCTGGCGAAGCGCGGTCGAAAAGGCATGCGCTGCCTGAGTGTTGGGAGGAAAATGATGCAAACGGTTCGCTTGACCGGCGCGCAGGCGCTCGTCCGCTTCCTCGCCGCCCAGATGACCGAGATCGATGGCGTCAGGCTGCCGATCTTCGCCGGCGTCTGGGCGATCTTCGGCCATGGCAACGTTGCGGCGATCGGCGAGGCGCTTTACGCCGAGCGCGAACGCCTGCCCACCTGGCGCGGCAACAACGAACAGGCGATGGGCCATGCGGCGATTGCCTTCGCCAAGGCAAGTCGGCGCCGCCGCATGATGATGTGCACCTCGTCCATCGGGCCAGGTGCCACCAACATGGTCACCGCCGCCGCCGTCGCCCATGTCGACCGCCTGCCGGTGCTGTTCGTTCCCGGCGATGTCTTTGCCACGCGCATCCCCGACCCGGTATTGCAGCAGGTCGAGGATTTCGGCGATGGCACCGCCTCGGCCAACGACTGCTTCCGGCCGGTGTCGCGCTATTTCGACCGTATCACCCGGCCCGAACAGCTCATCCCGGCGCTTCAGCGTGCCATGGCGGTCCTCACCGATCCGGCCGATTGCGGGCCGGTGACGCTCGCTTTCTGCCAGGACGTCCAGGCCGAGGCCTTCGACTATCCTGAGAGCTTCTTTGCCGAGCGCCTGTGGCTGCCGCGCCGCAACCGTCCCGACGAGCGCGAGCTTGCCGCCGCGATGGAGGTCCTGCGCACGGCAAAGAAGCCGCTCGTCATTGCCGGTGGCGGCGTTCTCTACAGCGAGGCGATGGACGATCTTGTTAGCTTCGCCGAGACCCACGGCGTCCCGGTTGCCGAGACCCAGGCCGGCAAGTCCTCGATTCCTGCCAGCCACCCGCTTGCCGTCGGCTCCGTCGGTGTCACCGGCACCTCCGCCGCCAACGCCCTTGCCGCCGAGGCCGACGTGATCCTCGCCGTCGGCACACGGCTGCAGGATTTCACCACCGGCTCGTGGGACCTGTTCCGCAATCCCGGGCGCCGCATCGTCGGCCTCAATGTCCAGCCCTTCGATGCCCACAAGCATCGCGCGCTGCCGCTGGTCGCCGATGCCCGTGCCGGCCTGGAGGAGCTGTCGGCCGGGCTCGCCGGCTGGCGCACCGATGCCGGCTGGCAGCAGGCGATTGCGACCCGCCGCGCCACTTGGGGCCAGGAAGCCGCCCGCGCCACCGGCCCGACCAATACCGTGCCGCCGTCGGATGCGCAGGTGATCGGCGCCGTCCAGCGCATGGCCACCCCCGACACGGTCGTCGTCAACGCCTCCGGCGGTCTGCCGGGCGAACTGCACAAGCACTGGCAGGCGGAGCGGCCTGGCGGCTACCACATGGAATACGGCTATTCCTGCATGGGCTATGAGATCGCCGGCGGTATCGGCGTCAAGCTCGCCATGCCCGACCGCGATGTCGTCGTCATGCTCGGCGACGGCTCCTACCTGATGATGAATTCCGAGCTCGCCACCTCAGTCCTGCTCGGCCAGAAGCTCACCGTCGTCGTCCTCGACAATCGCGGTTTCGGCTGCATCACCCGCCTGCAGCAGGCGACCGGCGGCGCCCGCTTCAACAACCTGTTCGAAGACACCAACCATGCGGCGCTGCCGGCGATCGATTTCCGCGCCCATGCCGAGTCGCTGGGCGCCATCGCCGAGAGGGTCGTCACCGTCGACGAGCTGGAAGCCGCGCTTGCCCGCGCCAAGGGCAACGACCGCACCACCGTGATCGTCATCGATACCGACCCCTTCGTCACCACCGAGGCTGGCGGCCACTGGTGGGACGTGGTCGTGCCCGAAGTCTCGACGCGGCCCGAGGTCGTGGCTGCGCGCAGCGCCTATGAGGAAGCCCTCGGCAAGCGGCGGGTGGGGGACTAGGAGAGCAAGATGTCGATCCGCTTCGGCACCAACCCCATCGCCTGGTCCAATGACGACATGCCCGAGCTCGGTGGCGACACGCCGCTGGAGCAATGCCTGAGCGAGGCAAAACGGGCCGGCTTCGAAGGCATGGAGCTGGGCAACAAGTTCCCGCGCGCGCCGGCGGCGCTCAAAGCCGCGCTTGCGCCGCACGGCCTCGATCTCGTCTCCGGCTGGTACTCGGCCGAGCTTCTCAGGCGCACGCCGAGAGAGGAGATGGAGCGCCTGCGCCCGCATCTCGATCTCCTGAAGGCGCTGGGCGCCAATGTCCTCGTTTTCGCCGAGACCACCGACTGCGATCATCACCAGCCGCTGTCCAAGCGCCCGGTGCTGAGGGAGAGCCAATGGGCCGATCTCGGCAGGCGCTGGACCGAGATGGCCGACATGACCCTGGCCGAGGGCGTCCACCTCTGTTTCCATCATCACATGGGAACGGTCGTCCAGTCGGAGGCCGAAATCCATGCCATGATGGCGGCGACCGGCCCGTCCTTCCATCTTCTGCTCGACACCGGCCACGCCACCTGGGGCGGCGCCGATCCGGTGGCGCTGGCGCGGCGCTATCGCGACCGCATCGGCCATTTCCATGCCAAGGACGTGCGCCCGGCCGTCATGGCGCGCGCCAATGACGAAGACTGGCCGTTCCTCAAGGCCGTCGTCGCGGGCGTCTATACGGTGCCCGGCGACGGCAGCATCGATTTCGTCGCGGTGCTGAAGGAGCTCAAGGGCTATTCCGGCTGGCTGGTGGTCGAGGCCGAGCAGGACCCGAAGAAGGCCAACCCGCTGCAATACGCGCAAATGGGCTACGCCAATCTCCGCCGCTTCGCCGCGCAAGCCGGCCTCATCGCCGCCTGAAGACCAAGAACCGGACAGGACCAATGACCGCATCGCAGCTTCTCGTCAGGCCGAACCAGCAAGCCCCCGACGGCCACCTCATCGCCATCACGCCCGAGAGTGCCGGCTGGACCTATGTCGGCTTCGATCTCTGGCGTCTGGGCTTCGGCGCGTCCGCCGCCGCCAGGACCGAAGGCCGCGAGGTCTGCCTCGTCTTTCTTTCGGGCAGGGGCGCCGTCGAGGCCGGCGGCAAGTCGCTCGGTGTGCACGGTGGCCGCGCCTCGCCCTTCGAGGGCTTGCCGGCATCGGTCTATGTGCCCGCCGGCTCGGATTGGCGCGTCGCCGCCGATGGACCTTGCGAGTTCGCCGTCTGCTCGGCGCCGGCCAAGGGCGGGAAGCCGGTGCGCGTCATCGCGCCCGACGAACTGTCGGTGCTCGATCGCGGCGAGGGCACCAATCTACGCCACGTCGTCAACATCCTGCCGGAGACCGACCCGACGGCGGAGAGCCTGCTGGTGGTCGAAGTCATCACCCCGGGCGGCCATTGGTCGAGCTATCCGCCGCACAAGCACGATCGCGACGCGCTGCCAGACGAGTCGGCGCTTGAGGAGACCTACTACCATCGCCTCAATCCGCCGCAGGGCTTCGCCTTCCAGCGGGTCTACACCGACGACCGTTCGCTCGACGAGACGATCGCGGTACACGACGGCGACGTGACCATGGTGCCGCGCGGCTATCACCCCTGCGGCGCGCCGCATGGCTACGACCTTTATTATCTCAACGTCATGGCCGGGCCGCGCCGTATCTGGAAGTTCCACAACGACCCGGCCCACGAATGGATGCTGAAGCCGACCGCCTGAGCGGCAGCGTTTTGAGACGGAGTTCATGGCACATGCTGACGATGGCGCTTCTCGGGGCCGGGCGGATCGGCCAGATCCACGGCCGCAACATTGCTGCCAACCCGCGCGCGACGCTTGTCGCAATCGCCGATGCCGATGCCAAGGCGGCCCAATCGCTGGCCGAGGCGACCGGCGCGAAGGTCGCGACCATCGACGCGATCATGGATGACAAGGCGATCGCTGCGGTCGCGATCTGCACGCCGACCGACACCCACGCCGATCTCATCGAGCGCGCCGTCACGGCGGGCAAGGCCGTCTTCTGCGAGAAGCCGGTCAGTCTCGATTCGGCGCGCATCGAAGCCTGCCTCGAGGTCGTGGCCGCGGCCAAGGGCAAGCTGATGATCGCCTTCAACCGCCGTTTCGATCCGAGCTTTGCCGATGTCAGGCGCCGCATCGATGACGGCGAGGTCGGCAGCGTCGAGCTGGTCACCATCCTGTCGCGCGATCCCGGTCCGCCGCCGGTGAGCTATATCGAGCGCTCCGGCGGTCTATATCGCGATATGATGATCCACGATTTCGACATGGCGCGCTTCCTGCTCGGCGAGGAGCCGGTCGAGGTCCATGCCGTCGGTTCCAATCTGGTCGATCCGGCCATCGGCAAGGCCGGCGACGTCGATACCGCCGCCGTGCTGCTCAAGACCGCGTCGGGCAGGATCGCCCAGATCTCATGCTCGCGCCGCGCCACCTACGGCTACGACCAGCGCATCGAGGTGCATGGCAGCAAGGGCCTGCTCGCCGCCGGCAACCGTCATGCCACCACCGTTACCCGCGCCAATGGCGATGGCTATGCCACCGATCCGGCACTGCCCTTCTTCCTCGAACGCTATGCCGAGGCCTACCGCCGCGAGCTTGAGGCCTTCATTGCCGCCGTCCTCGACGGCAAGCCGATTGCGCCGACGGGCGAGGATGGGCTGAGGGCCCAGCGCCTCGCCGATGCCGCCACGCAAGCCGGAAAGACCGGCCAGCCGGTGAAGCTCCACATCTAGGCAATCCGGGAGAGGGACACGTCGCGGCGCCGGCCGGCGCCGCGTTCGCGTGCGTCCCGGTGTCAGCAAGACGCCCGCGGCTTTTTCTTGTATCCTCGCCGTGGTCCTCACGGGAGGGCGACACGATGCTCAAATCGGCCACCGTCTTTGCCCTGGCGCTTCTTGCCTCCGCGCCGGCGCTTGCCAACGATTCGACTGCAGAGATCAAGACCGGCGGGCTTGTTCTCACCCGAACCGACGCCATCAGCATGGACGGCGAACAGCTGTTCATCTCGCTTGACGAGATCCAGGTCGCCTACCGCTTCCGCAACCGGACCGAGGAGGACGTCGACACCATCGTCGCCTTCCCCATGCCCGACATCCAGTACAACCCCTATGGCGATACGGCACTGCCCGACCTCAAGTCGGACAATTTCCTCGGCTTCAGCGCCACCGTCGAGGGCCAGCCGGTTGCCGTTCAACTCGAGCAGCGGGCCTTTGCCGGCACGCTCGACGTCACCGACGCATTGAAGGCGGCCGGCGTCCCCCTCTTTCCCTTCGGCGAAGCCGCCTTCGATGCGCTGAAGGCGCTCCCGCCGGAGACGCTTCAGGATTGGCAGAGCCGCGGCATTGTCTTCAACGACCGCTACGATGTCGGCAAGGGCATGCAGGATCATCCGACACCCTACTGGGTGCTCAAGTCCACCTACTGGTGGCGCATGACCTTTCCCGCCGGCCGCTCGATCATGGTCGAGCATCGCTACGCGCCGAGCGTCGGCGCCACCGTCGGCGTCAACTTCTTCATGGACGGGCGCT
Organism: uncultured Alphaproteobacteria bacterium; assembly: GCA_963750065.1. Classification (GTDB taxonomy): domain Bacteria; phylum Pseudomonadota; class Alphaproteobacteria; order Rhizobiales; family Kaistiaceae; genus CAVSRC01. Next base: position 49,393 of record CAVVPK010000011.1, on the reverse strand, counting down.
TCGCCGGCCCGACCTACGAGGACTATCGCCAGCGCTATTGCCTCGACAAGGACTTCGAGAGCGCCGTGCGGAAAGCGATGGCCCGGCGCGGCAGACGACTATCCGCCCTTCTTCGAAAATCGCATCTCGTATGTGCTCACCACCGGCAACAACTGGGCCGGCTCGATCGGCTCGTTCAGTGTCACTGTCGACAAGGGCAGTCCGGACAATCTGGTCAGCTTCTGCGGCACCAATGTCCGCAAGATCGGGCCGACCACGTTCGAAATGACGATGAAGGACTTCTACCCGACACGCGAATTCGACGTGCTCATCCTCAAGCCGACGGGAAACTGAGCGACGGCAGGTGGCCGCCGCCGCGCGGCGGTCACTCCTCCCCGGGATAGTCGCTTGAAAACGTCGTCAGTTTCGCGTGGCGCGTCCAGGTGCCGCCCTCGTCGCCGCTGACGACGAAGCCTGTCACGCACAGGCTCTTCATGCCGGTCAGCCGTGTTGGATCGTCGTGGGTGAGAACCAGCAGCAGTTGGCCGGGCTTGATGCCGATCCCGGCGCCGTCGTGTGCGGTCGTCAACAGGGCGTTGACCTCGGCCAATGCCTGTCTGCTTCCGCCGCGAACGGTGTCCACGACGACGACAAATCGGCCGGGCCATTGCCTCTGGCGGCTGGCACTGCCCGACATCCCCGCTACCGGCGGCAACGACCGCGGCGGCAGCCATGTGTGAAACTGGATGACGCCGCAGACGTCGAGCGGCGGAACCGGCGGCAGCGGTGCTGCCAGGGCAGGGCCGCTCCCCCAGACGAGCGCCGCGAGCGCAATTGCCGTCAGCCCACGGCAAAGCGTCGTCAGCGGCGCGCCACGCAAACCTGTCGAACCGGCCATTTTGATCTCCTCAAAACAGACGGCATTCCGCCGGCACCGAGTCTACGCCTGCGCCATCGCCAGCGCATCAAGACTCGGCAGTGCTGCCGGTGGCCGTGTCGAGCAGCCCGAAGAAGGCCTCGCCCGGCGCCAGCGTCACGCTCAGCCCGTCCGCCTCCGGCCTGGCGGCGAAGCCGGAGCCGGCAAGCGGCCTCAGTGCCGCAGGTAGCCTCACGCGGGCTTGCCGCTTGCTGAGGTTGAACAGGCAGGCGATCTCTTCGCCACCGCCCGCGCGCACGAAGGCCAGAACCTCCTCCGGCGCATCGACGAAGCGGATGGTTCCGGTCGCGAGCGCCTCATGGGCGCGGCGGAAGGCCAGCAGCCGCTTGTAGTGCGCCAGCACCGACGTCTCGTCGTCGCTCTCCACACCGACCGCCATCGCAAGATGTTCTTCCGGCACCGGCAGCCACGGCTTGGCGCTTGAAAATCCGCCGTTCGGCGCCCTCGCCTCCCACACCATGGGCGTGCGGCAGCCGTCGCGGCCCTTGAATTCGGGCCAGAAGGTTATGCCGTAGGGATCGACAAGGTCCTCGAAGTGGAGCGCCGCTTCGCCAAGGCCCAGTTCCTCGCCCTCGTAGAGGCTGACAGACCCGCGCAGCGACAGCAGGATGGCGATGGCCAGCCGCGCCAGTTGATCGCGATCTCGTCCCGCGCCCCAGCGGCTGACATGGCGGATGACGTCGTGATTGGAGAAGGCCCAGCACGCCCAGCCGTCCTTGACCACGGCCTCGAACGCCTCGATCTGCTCACGGAAGAAGCGCGCCGAGAAGATCGGCCCGAGGAAGTCGAACGTGTAGCACATGTGCAGCTTGTCGCCGCCGGCCGTATAGGCCGCCATCGTCTTCAGCGCCCGGTCCCCGTCGGCAACCTCGCCGACCGAGGTGGTCGCACCGTAGCGGTCGAGCAGCGCACGGAAGCGTTTCAGGAACGCCAGGTTCTCCGGCTGGCTCTTGTCGTAGAGGTGCTCCTGCATGCCGTAGGGATTGACGGCAGAGACATCCCGGTTGGCGCCCGGCGCGGCCGGCGGGTTCGATTTCAGCGTCTGCGAATGGAAATAGAAGTTGGCGGTGTCGAGACGGAAGCCGTCCACCCCGCGCTTCAGCCAGAATTCGACCGTGTCGAGAAGCGCGTCCTGGACTTCGCCGTTATGCAGGTTGAGGTCGGGCTGCTCGGTCAGGAAATTGTGGAAGTAGTATTGCCGCCGCCGCGTGTCCCATTGCCATGCCGAGCCGCCGAAGATCGACAGCCAGTTGTTGGGCGGCGAGCCATCCGGCTGCGGATCGGCCCACACATACCAGCCGGCCTTCGCGTTCGTCCTGTCGGCGCGGCTCTCCTTGAACCAGGGATGTTCTTCCGATGTATGCGACAGCACCTGGTCGATGATCACCTTGAGGCCAAGGCGATGCGCTTCGCCGGTGAGCGCATCGAAATCGGCAAGCGTGCCGAAGATCGGATCGACGTCGGTGTAGTCCGCAACGTCGTAACCGAAATCCTTCATCGGCGAGACGAAGAAGGGCGAGATCCACACCGCATCGACGCCGAGGTCGGCGACATAGCCGAGCCGGCGCGTGATCCCGTTGAGGTCGCCGATACCATCGCCGTTCGAATCCTGAAACGAGCGCGGATAGATCTGATAGATGACGGCGCCGCGCCACCAGTCGGTCGCTTTGTTGAGGGGCATGGGTCGGAAGGCCGATTCTGCGAGGGGGAGGGGGGTTGGCCGCCACGTTGCTCGGGCGGCGTCCGTAGTCAAGCGGACAGATGCGCGCGCGCCGCTTGGCGTTTCGCGCCGGCAATCCACATATAGTGGGGTGAGAAGCCCTGCAGAGGCGAACCAGGATGAAGACACAGCGGCAGGCGGCGCGGTCGTTCGGGCGCTCGGCGCTCCTCTCGGAACTGCTGGATGCGATTTCCGCCCGCGGCCGGGCGCTCTTCCGGGTCAGCGAGCCCGGCCTCTTCGGGGCGCATGGCGGCGCCGGCCTCATCGAGCTCGGCGAACAGCTTCTGTCGCGTCGCGGCGAGGCGTCCGGCATGGCGCTGGCCGAGCGTCTGCTGGCCGAATTCGAGGCGAGCGACGACGACGGGCGGCTCGCCTTCCTGCGCGCGCTCGCCAGCCATTTCGACACCGACCGCGATGCCCTCGAAGCGGCCATCGACGCCTGGCGCACGGCCCCCGAGCCCAAGCCGCTGGCGCGTCTGCAGCGGGCAACCGAGCCCCGCCGGCTGGAACTCATCCGCCGCATGAACGTCGCCCCCGGCGGCACCGCCTCGCTCATCCGCATGCGCGAGGTGCTGATGGATGCCTGCAAGGCCGATCCCGGGCCTGGCGCCGGTGGATGCCGATTTCGTCCACCTCTTCTCGTCCTGGTTCAATCGCGGCTTCCTCATCCTCAGGCCCATCGACTGGGATACGCCGGCCAGCGTGCTGGAGAAGCTGATCCGCTACGAGGCGGTGCATGCCATCCACGGCTGGGACGATCTCAAGAACCGGCTGGGGCCGCCCGACCGGCGCTGCTACGGCTTTTTCCATCCGCGCCTGCCCGACGATCCGTTGATCTTCGTCGAGGTCGCCTTCACCCGCGAGATACCGGGGCAGCATCGCGTCGATCCTGGATATGGCGCGCGAACCGATCGCGCCCGAGGAGGCGACCACCGCCGTCTTCTATTCCATCTCCAACACCCAGCGCGGGCTGGGCGGCGTCAGCTTCGGCCACTTCCTCATCAAGCAGGTGGTCGAGGATTTGCGCCACGAATTCCCCGGCCTCACCACCTTCGTCACCCTCTCGCCGGCGCCGCGTTTCGCCCGCTGGCTCGATGCCGAGCGCAAATCGAGCGAGGAGGACGGCATGCTCGGCCCGGAGACGCGCGCCGCGCTCGTCGCCCTCGACAGCCCCGACTGGCACAGCGATGCGGCTGTGGTCGAGGAGATCGGCGCTCCGCTTCTCGCTGCCGCGTCCGCCTATTTCCTCGCCGCGCGCGACGGAAACGGCCGCCTTGCCGATCCGATCGCCCGCTTCCACCTCGGCAACGGCGCCCGCCTCGAGCGCCTCAACATGCTCGGCGATACGTCGCCGAAGGGCCTCGAGCAGTCCTACGGGCTGATGGTCAACTACCTCTATGATCCGCGCACCATCGAGCGCAACCACGAGGCCTATGCCGAGCGCGACGAGGTGATTGCATCCTCGCTCGTGCGCCGCGCGTTGCCCGCCGGCCGTATCGGATCGCGAAAGGAAAAGCCGACAGCGTCCCAGCGCCGCGCCGCAGCCCAGCTGGTCGCCGCCGCGCGCACGCACGAGACGCAATGACCGGCGATGCCGGCCAACCTTAAATCTTCTCCATCATAATCGAGGTTAGCGCGGCCCGGCGCGCGCCTGCCTAGCGTGTCTGCCGGGCGACAGGAGAGGTCCACGGCCTTGAACCGCGGATCTCATGAAGGAGCAGACCGATGAAGAAGATCATCTTCCCCGTGCTCGCAGCCGCGGCGATCATCGCGGCCCCGGCGGCCTATGCGCGCACGATGCACGACAGCGACGCCGGATGGCGCGTCCTGGCCGATTCGAATAGCCAGACCTGCTTCGTGGCGCCGCGTGGTGCGGCCAGCGGCGAGACCGCAATCAGCGGGCCGTATTCCTCGCAGTCCAAGGCGCTCTCCGCCATGGGCTCCGACATCCAGTGCGCAACGCCCGAGAGCATGGACTAGGCACCGCAATCCGCTAAGGCACGAAACAAGGCGGCGGCCGGGCGGCAGCCGCCTTGTTCAGCCGGTCATGACCGGCCTGCCGGCGCTGGCTTATGATCGTGGCGAAAAGGAGAGCGCCGCAGATTAAATTTCGGAGGGTTGAACGCCGCTTGCCATGTACCACTTTCCTGTCGTGGGGCGAACGACAAGGTCATGGGAGCGTTGCGTGGTCGACACACTTGCGCCGGTCATTCATGCGGCTGTCTCCGCTGCCGCGGAACCGGCAGACCCGTTTCTCAGCCGCCTCGGGGCCATCGGCGCGCTGACCGCGGATCAGGCGCGCATCGTCACGGCGATGCAGGGCACGCCGCGGCGCCTGCCGCCGCGCACGCAGCTCGGCCGCGCCGGCGATCCTGCCACCTCGGCCTACGTCATCCGCGAAGGCTGGGCCTTCGCCTACACGCTGCTGGCAGACGGCCAGCGCCAGGTGCATGGCTTCCTCCTGCCGGGCAACTTCGTCCGCCTCAACGATCTCTTCCGTGCCGGCACCGGGCAAGGCGCCGAGACCATCACCGACACGGTCGTCTCAGAGGTATCCATGGACTCGCTGCGCCATGCGTCGCGTGAGTGGCCGGAGATCTTCGAGTTCCTGCTCCGTCTCCAGCTGCAGGTTCAGTCGGCGCTGGTCGATCATCTGGTCAGCCTCGGCCGGCGTGACGCGCGCGCACGCGTCGCCCGCCTTTTGCTCGGGCTGGAGCGCCGCCTCCGGCGCATCGGCCGCGCCGGGTCGGACGGCTTTGCCTGTCCGATCAGCCAGTACCTGATCGCCGATGCCCTCGGCCTCACGGCTATCCACGTCAACCGCGTGCTGCGCGCCTTGCGCGAGGAGGAAGTCGTCACCCTGCGCAAGGATCGCGTCACCATCCACGATCGCACGCGCCTGATGGAGATTGCCGGCACTGACGAACGCGATGGCCGCGACGCTGCCGTCGTCGTGCTGGCGGACCGAAGCCAGCGCCAAGGCCGCGGGCTTTAGGGGGGAGCGCAAGGCGCCAGCGACAGGCGCGAAAGACGCCGAAGGGATCATGGCGTATGCGGCTGCCCCGGCGCCCCGGTCGCCCGGCCTCAGGCCGAGGAAGCCGCCCGGAAACTATAGGTGGCATCGAGCCGTTCGCGAAGATGGTCGGCCGCGGTCACCGGCGGATAGCGCGGCGGCCGCGTCTCGGAGACGCAGGACGGCAGGCAGGCTACGACCGCGTCGGGATTGGGGTCGAGGAAGAAGGCGACCGAGTAGCGCTGGCGCTCGCCGCGGTTGACCACGCGGTGCGGCGTCGACACGTAGATGTCGTTGGTCCAGCGCATCAGGCAGTCGCCGATGTTGCAGATGAAGGCGCCGGGGATGGTCGGCGCCGGAATCCAGCCGCCGTCGCGCCGCTTGACCTCGAGCCCGCCGGCCGAGTTGGTCAGGAGCAGCGTGATGTCGCCGTAATCGGTGTGCTCGCCGGCGCCGATCTGGCCCGCCTTCGCCGTCTCCGGCTGCGGCGGATAGTGCAACAGGCGCAGCGTCGCCATCGGCTGGTCGAGCTTCTTGTCGAAGAAATCCGGGCTGAGCCCGAGGTCGGCGGCGATCGCCCGGTGCAGGTCGCGCCCCACCGACCACGCCGCATTGAAGTAATTGAGCATGATCTCGCGCCAGCCGGCGAGGTCGGGCCACTGGTTCACCCCGCGGAACGGCTCCCCGGCGATCACCCGCGGGTCCTTGGGGCTAAGCTCGAGGCCGATATTGAAGGCTTCCTTCAGGTCTGCGGCCTTGGTCGGGTCGAGGCGCTCGGCCTTCATCGCCACATAGCCGCGATTGTGCGGCGAGTGGGTGATCGACTGCCTGGCCTTGTCGGCCTCCGGCAGGTCGAAGAAACGGGCCGCCTCGCGGAAGACGGCGCTGACCAGCGACGGGTCGATGCCGTGGCCGGTGAGATAGAAGAAGCCTGCGCCGCGTGCCGCCCTGCCTATTGCGTCGGCAACCGCCCCAAGGGCATGCCGCCCGCCGGTCGAAAGCGGGCTGATATCGACGATTGGCAAGGACTGGCTCATGGGCTGCACTCCGGGCGGTGCGGCGGTGCCGTCGCGTTGGACGCCTCCGCTGCTGGGCGTTGCCCCGACACCGAGAGCAAATAGCGCGCCAAACGCGTGCGCCGAGAGCCGGCCGGATTTTCTGCGCGCCCGATATTAGCGATATTAGAATGAAGGAAGGGAGGCTACCGGATGGCGATTTTCGGCTTGATCCACGGCGCTTGGCATGGCGCCTGGTGCTGGACGCGTGTGGTGGCGGAACTGGAGGCGCTCGGCCACAGCGCCCGCGCCGTCGATCTGCCCATCGACCGGGTGGATGCGACCACCGCCGATTATGCCCGCGTTGCCGCTGAGGCCTTTGGCGGCGGCGAACCGCCGATCGTCGTCGGCCACTCCATGGCCGGTCTGGTCGCACCGCTGGTCGCCGAACTGATCCCCGTCCGCGGCCTCGTCTATTTCGCCGCCCTCTTGCGCCGTCCGGGCAGGAGCTGCGCCGACGATCGCATCGACGGCTTCAACGACGATATCAGCCCGCCCGGTTTCAGCGAGGATCTCCGCCGCGACGCCGACGGCCTGACCTATTGGCCGAGCGTCGAGGCCGCGGCGCCCATCCTCTGGCAGGATTGCACCGCGGCCGAAGCCGTCTCGGCCTTCGCGCGCCTCCGCCACCAGAAGGGCTACTGGAAGGATCGCGCGCCCCAGGCCGACTGGCCGGCAGTCCCCGCCGCCTCGATCGTCTGCGCCGAGGATCATGCCATCAACCCGGTCTGGTCGCGCCGGATGGCGCGCGACTGGCTCGGTCTCACGCCGATCGAATTCCCCGGTGGGCACTCGCCGCATCTGTCGCGCCCGCGCCAACTGGCGGCGCTGCTCGACCGGCTGGCGGGCTCTCTGTTTGCCGGTTAGGCGCGGTTCCTCTTTGCAAGTCGTACCCCAATCGCTAGGAAACAGCGGTCTTCTTGGCAGTCGGTGAACGGACGGAAGGGATGATCACTCCAGTTATCATGTGTGGCGGCGCCGGCACGCGCCTGTGGCCTGCCTCGCGCAATGACAGCCCCAAGCCGTTCCTGCCCTTGGTCGATGGGGCCTCGACCTTCGCCCTGACGTTGCAGCGCATCGCCGATCCGGCCGTGTACAGCCCGCCGGTCGTCATCGCCGGGGCCGCTCACGCCCATCTGGTCGCCGCGGCGCTGGCCGAAGCCGGCATGTCGGCGATCGTGCTTCTCGAACCGGAAGGGCGCGATACGGCTGCCGCCATCGGCGCCGCCGCCGCCTTCATCGCCGCCGAGCGCCCCGGGGCCGTCCTGCTGGTGCTCGCCGCCGATCACGTCATCCGCGACCATGCCGGCTTCCGCGCCACAGTGGAAGACGCGCTGCCTGCCGCGGAGGCGGGCAAGATCGTCGTCTTCGGCGTCCCGCCGACCTACCCCGCCACCGGCTACGGCTACATCCACCCCGGCGCGCCGCTCTCCGTCCACGGTGCCCATGCCGTCGCCGAGTTCGTCGAAAAGCCCAACGCCGAGCACGCCAACCAGTTCATCGCCAAGGGCTATCTGTGGAACAGCGGCATCTTCCTGCTCGCTGCCGCAACCGCCAAGGACGAGCTCGGCACGCACGCGCCGCTGGTCGCCGCCGCGGCCCACGCCGCCGTCGCCGCCGCCAGATCGACCGATGGCGGCATGGTCCTGCATCTCGACGCCCAGGCCTTCGCCGAGGCGCCGAAGATCTCCTTCGATCGCGCCGTCATGGAGAAGACGGCCAATGCCGCCGTCGCCGACGCCCGCTTCGACTGGTCGGATCTCGGCACCTGGGCCTCGGTCTGGGAAGCCGGCAGCCACGATGCCGACGACAACGTCACCAGCGGCGATACGGTGCTGGTCGACGTCACCGACAGCTATATCAGCACGACCAGGCCCAAGGTCGGTGTCGTCGGCGTCAGCGATCTCATCGTCGTGGCCACCGACGGCGCGGTTCTTGTCGCCTCGCGCGGCGAGGCCGACCGGGTGAAGGAGCTGACCGCGGCCATCGAGGCGCAGCCGGAAGCCGTCTACGGCGATTTCGTCCGTCACTACCGCCCCTGGGGCTATTATCAGTCGCTCGATCAGGGCCGCCGCCATCAGGTCAAGCGCATCGTCGTCAATCCCGGCGCCCGCCTGTCGCTGCAGAGCCACGCCTATCGCGGCGAGCACTGGACGGTCGTCGAGGGCATCTCCGAGGTCACGCTGGGCACCAAGCGCGATGCGCTCGAGGTGATCCCGGTCAGGGAAAACGAGACCATCCACATTCCCAGGGGCGCCATCCACCGCATCGCCAATCCGGGCAAGATGCCCCTGACCTTCATCGAGGTTCAGGTCGGCGATTATCTCGGCGAAGACGACATTGTCCGCTACGAGGACGATTACGGGCGATTGAAGAAGTAGGCCCGCCTACCGCCGCGCCGTCACCATCATGCGCGCGTCGTAGCAGTGCGTGCCGAACATCGTGATGCACACCTGGCAGGCCATGCCGTTGCCGCCGGCCAGCGGACTACAGTTGTGCACCGAGCGCAGGCGCCAGGTGTCGAACTGGCAGCGCAGGCCGCGATAGTCGAACCTGAGCGGCTTCTTGTTGTCCGGCAGGTACTTGCTGGTTTCGCGGATATAGGCCGAGACCACGAAGGGCACGCGCACGCGGTTGGCGACGTAGCTGCCCTCGCAGCTGCCGAACATCTCGCGCTTGGCCGGGTTCTCGCCGCCGCTGCAGCGATTGACCGACATCGCCGTCACTGAGCGCGACAAGGAGACGCAACTGACCACCCCGGCGCGGAAGAGCTCCGCCGCCGCTGCCGGCCCCGTCTGCACAATAGCCCCCGCCAGGACCAGTAGAACGATCAGTCTCGTACGCATCGTTGCCCCGATGAATCGACGGAACTGCCAGTCCATGCCATGAATAACCCGTGGCGGGCCGCCTGTCACCGGTGCCGGGCGCCCACGGATTGGCGCCGCCCTATCGCGCTTGACGCTTGTTCGCAAATTTGTCCAAATGATCAAAGACCGACGCTGGCCCGCGCCGTGGCGACGGGCCGGAAGAGAAGGGGGTGATTATGGCGGCCGACAGGGTTCCCGATATTGCCGCCGGTCGTTTGAAGCCGGAGGAATACCGCACCAATTTCAGCGATCTGCATCCGCCGCTCGAGCGTCATGAGGCGTTCGTCGAGGCCGACCGCTGCTATTTCTGCTACGACGCCCCCTGCATTGCCGCCTGTCCCACCGGCATCGACATCCCGCTCTTCATTCGCGAGATTCTCACCGACAATCCCGCCGGCGCGGCGCGCACCATCTTTCAGCAGAACATCTTCGGCGGCATGTGCGCCCGCGTCTGCCCGACCGAGACGCTGTGCGAGGAAGTCTGCGTGCGCGAGGTCGCCGAGGGCAAGCCGGTCAAGATCGGCGAGCTGCAGCGCTACGCCACCGACGTGGTGATCGAGTCCGGCAGCCAGCCGTTCCAGCGCGCGACCCTCACCGGAAAACGCGTCGCCGTCGTCGGCGGCGGGCCGGCCGGGCTCGCCTGCGCCCATCGCCTGGCCATGTACGGCCACGACGTCGTCATCTTCGACGCCAGGCCGAAGGTCGGTGGCCTCAACGAGTATGGCATCGCCGCCTACAAGGCCGTCGAAGGCTTCGCCGCCCGCGAGGTCGAGTTCATCCTCGCTATCGGCGGCATCCAGGTCGAGACCGGCAAGGTGCTCGGCCGCGAGTTCACCCTTGGCGAGCTCAGGGAGGATTTCGACGCCATCTTCCTTGCCATCGGGCTTGGCGGCGTCAATGCGCTGGGTCTTTCCGGTGAGGACATGGCCGGTGTCGAGGACGCCGTCGATTACATCGCCGGCCTGCGCCAGGCCAAGGACCTCGCCACGCTGCCCGTCGGCCGCCGTGTGGTCGTGGTCGGCGGCGGCATGACCGCCATCGACATCGCCACCCAGTCGAAGCGTCTCGGCGCCGAGCACGTCACCATCGTCTATCGCCGCTCGCCGGAGCGCATGGGCGCCAGCCGCTACGAGCGCGAGCTGGCGCAGACCGATGGCGTCACCATCATCTTCAGCGCTTGGCCCACGGGCCTCAGCGATATCGGCGGCCGTGTCACCGGCATCCAGTTTGAATATACGCGCGAGGAAGACGGCCGCCTTGTCGGCACCGGCGAGACCTTCACGCTCGACGCCGACATGGTCTTCAAGGCGATCGGCCAGACCTTCGACGGCGAGGCGCTCAACGGCGCTATCGCCGGCATCGAACTGGAAGGCGGCCGCATCAAGGTCGACGGCGAACGCCGCACCAACCTGCCGCGCGTCTGGGCCGGCGGCGATTGCGTCGCCGGCGGCAACGATCTCACCGTGGTTGCCGTCGCCGATGGCCGCGACGCCGCCGAATCGATCCACCGTGCGCTGGTCGGCAGCGCCGCCGACGCAGCTTGAGCCGATGGTGCGAACGTCTCGTTTGCCCCGACGGTTGCCGCGAGTCATCTCCCCCCTTGCGGGGGAGAATGGATCGTCCCGACTTGCGAGCGCGAGCAAGTCGTTGGCGATCCAAGAGGGGGGTGAATGGCCCGGCGATGACCCCCTCCCGAAAACGGCTTCGCTCAAGCTCGCCGTTTTCGACCTCCCCTCAAGGGGGAGGTTCACCGCGTCATACTCGCTCGCCCGAGCGTAGGAGGTTCCGATGGCTGACCTGAGATCTGAATTCGTCGGCATCAAGTCGCCGAACCCGTTCTGGCTCGCCTCGGCGCCGCCGACCGACAAGGAATACAACGTCGTGCGCGCCTTCAAGGCGGGCTGGGGCGGCGTGGTGTGGAAGACGCTGGGTGAGGACCCGCCGGTGGTCAACGTCGCCGGCCCGCGCTACGGCGCCATCCATTCCGGCGACCGCCGCCTGATCGGCCTCAACAACATCGAGCTCATCACCGACCGCTCGCTGCAGGTCAACCTCGAGGAGATCAAGCGGGTCAAGCGCGACTGGCCGGACCGCGCCCTGGTCGTCTCGCTGATGGTCCCCTGCGAGCAGCACAATTGGGAAGCCATCCTCAAGGCCGTCGAGGAGACCGAGGCCGACGGCGTCGAGCTCAATTTCGGCTGCCCGCACGGCATGAGCGAGCGCGGCATGGGCGCCGCCGTCGGCCAGGTGCCGGAATACATCGAGATGGTCGTGCGCTGGTGCAAGGCGACCACGCGCATGCCGGTCATCGTCAAGCTGACGCCCAACATCACCGACATCCGCTACCCGGCACGCGCCGCCAAGAGGGGCGGCGGCGACGCGGTGTCGCTGATCAACACCATCAACTCGATCACCAATGTCGATCTCGACATCTTCTCGCCGGTGCCCTCGATCGACGGCAAGGGCTCGCACGGCGGCTATTGCGGCCCGGCGGTGAAGCCGATCGCGCTGTCGATGGTTTCCGAGATCGCCCGCGATCCCGAGGCCAGGGGCCTGCCCATCTCCGGCATCGGCGGCATCACCACCTGGCGCGATGCGGCCGAGTTCCTGGCGCTCGGCGCCTCCAACGTGCAGGTCTGCACGGCGGTGATGACCTACGGCTTCAAGATCGTCTCCGAGATGATCTCCGGCCTTTCCGGCTACCTCGACGAGAAGCAGATGAGCCTCTCCGATCTCGTCGGCCGCGCCGTGCCCAACGTGTCGGACTGGCAGTATCTCAACCTCAACTACGTCACCAAGGCGCGCATCGACCAGGACCTGTGCATCAAGTGCGGCCGCTGCCACATCGTCTGCGAGGACACCTCGCACCAGGCAATCACCGCCATGAAGGACGGCCAGCGTTATTTTGAGGTGGTCGATGCCGAATGCGTCGGCTGCAATCTCTGCGTCAATGTCTGCCCGGTGGAGGACTGCATCACCATGGAGCGGATCACCGAAGGCGTCGATCCGCACACCGGCGCGCCGGCCACCGGCTACCTCGCCTGGACCGACCACCCCAGCAACCCCGCCTGCCTCGTCAAGCCGCGGGAGTAGGGGCGGGGCCCGCCACGCTGGCGGAACCCCGCTAGGCGCCGTCGTGCCGGCACCCTTGTCGCCAGGCGATGGTCAGGCGCGGATCGCTTCGCGCGTCACCGGCGCTTCGATGCCGGGTTCGCCACCGAACTTCGCCCAGAACTCGGCGCGCTCATTGGTGTTCGGGAAGGCATTTGCCGGCACCGGCACGCCGAGGAAAGCGCAAAGCGGTTCCCAACCATCGGCGACGTTGAAGACGAGCAGGCGGTCGGCCGGGATGGTTTCGCGCACCCTTGCGTTGTTCTTGCGATAGGCAGCGATGGCCGACTCGTGGGTGATCCTGCCGCCGAAGGTGCGGTCGATGATCAGGCGTTCCATGGTGTCGAAGATGCCCGAGATTTCCGGCGGCAACGGCATGGCGCGGAAGATCGACATGAACTTGCCGATGGTCGGCTCGAAGCTCTGCCACCAGTCGTCTTCGGGACGCTCGGTATGGACGATCCTGGCGTCGGGAAAGGCGATCGCCGTCTCGTGCCAGACCGCCGCGCCCGGCCAGTCCACCTGGGCGGCGTAACCGTCGAAGACCTCGGCCCAGTCCGGCTCCTCACCGGCCGCGATCGCGGCCCACTTGGCCGGCTGCGCCGGATTGCCCATGACCTCGACCATCTGGTGGCAAGGACCGAAGCCGAGCTGTTCCAGCGCCAATTTGGTCGACAATGTTCCCGTGCGGCCGAAGCCCGATCCAATGACTTTCAAAGGCATTTCGCATTTCCTCGCTTGTTTCCGCATCGTAACGTGATGCTGAAGCCAGCTTGCGAGTGAGGGCGGCCGAAATCTAACGAGTAGTTTTCAGACGCCATGAGCAAAATTAATCTCGCCCGTATCGACCTGAATCTCCTGGTCACTTTCGAAGCCCTGATGGATCTGCGCAGCGTCACCCTGGCGGCGGAACGGCTCGGGCGGACCCAGTCTGCGGTCAGCCACGCCCTGGCGCGACTGCGCGAGCAGGTTGGTGACCCGCTGCTGGTCAAGGTTGGCGGCAGGATGCAGCCGAGCCCGTTCGCCTTGACCCTGATCGAGGACATCCGCCCGCTGTTGCGCGGCATCGAGCGCGTCATCACCCCGCCGGCGGATTTCGATCCAGCCACGAGTGAGCGAAAGTTCACGATCATGTCGGCGGCGTTTCCGGGAGTGGTTTCGAATGTCTCGCAACGGGTGATCTCCGAAGCGCCGAATGTCGATGTCGAATGGCTGCCGGTCGATGCGAAGTCGGCAACCGCCGTCATCGAGGAGCGTGCCGACCTGACAATGCTGGCGCCGGGGGCATCGGCACCACCGGGACTCGACGCCTGGTTCAGCACGGTGACGAACCGCTACTGCTTCGCCCGCCGCGATCATCCCGCGGTGACAGATTGGGGCATGGAGGCCTGGCTCAAATATCCGCATGTCATCGTCAGCGTGGGCGGGGCGGCGCGGCAGACGGTCAGCGAGGCACTGGAGCGCGACAATTTGCAGAGACGGATCGGCGCGCGGGTCGCCGAATTCGCCGGACTTGCCCCGCTGATCGCGCGGACCGACAATATCGGCACCTTCGCGCCGATCGGCATTGCCGAAGATGCCGAGGCCTTCGGTCTGACGATGCTCGAACCGCCCATCGATCTGCCGGCGGTCAATTTCGGCATCGCCTGGAACGCCCGTCTGACGAACGACCCGGCGATCCGTTGGTTCCGCAACCTCGTCGTTGCGGCCTTCGACGATGCCGACAACACGGTCGGCGAGATCATCGCCCGAAGCGAAATCGTTCGTCCAGGAACCCGGGGCAGGATCTGAGCGCAGGTCGGGTGACGTCCCTCCAAGGGGAACCTGCGGCCGGGTTGCACGCCCTCTTCGCCTGTCGCCATCCGCCACGCCACATCCGACCTTGACCCGGCGCGCGTCCTGCGCTTGCTTGCGGCGCGTTTTGGCAGACGGAGTGAATCGGGAATGGGATGTCGGACTTTCGCTGCGCCCGCGCTTGCTATCGGCGCCGGCCTGATGCTCGCCGGTTGTGTCTCGCAGGCGCAGGCGCCGGCGCCGCTCACCGAGGTTTCGCCAGCCGTCGCCGCGCCGCAGGCGCCTGCCGCCAACTGGCAGTGGAGCGATGCCGGACCGGCGGTCTTCCTTGACGCCGCCGACGTCACCTCGGCCGGCAATCCCACGGCATCGCTGTCCCTGGTCTGCAACAATGCGGTACCGTCCGTCATGGTCACCTGGGACGCGGCACTCGCCTCTGCCAGCCAGCTCCATCTGACCTATCGCTTCGACGGCCAGCCGCCGCACGACGTGAGCGCCAGCGCCGCAGGGCCGAGGGTCCAGATCATCGGCGATCCGCTTGTCGTGTCGCGCTTCATCGACGAGGCCGCCACCAGCCGTCAGCTTGTCGTGCGCGCCGCCGCGGCGCAGGCCACCTTCTCCGTCGCCGACGATGCCGGCAATCTCAGGCGCTTCCGCAGCGCCTGCCCGGACGGGACAAATTAGTCCCCGCGAGAGGCTCCCGATGAACGATCCGTCCCCGGCACGCATCCTGTCCGCGGAGGTCCTGTCGGCCGCCTGGGGCCGGCTCACCCGCTACACCATCGCCTACACGCGCCGCGACGGCGTTAGCCAGACCCAGATCCGCGAGGTCTACGACCACGGCAACGGCTCCGCCGTCCTGCCGCTCGATGCCGCCCGCGGCACCGTCCTGCTCGTCCGCCAGTTTCGTCTGGCAGCGCATCTCCAGGGCGGTTCCGGCTTTCTTGTCGAAGTCTGCGCCGGCCTCAACGACGATCTCGCCCCCGAGCAGGCGGTCCGTAAGGAAGCCGAGGAGGAACTCGGCTGTCATGTGCGCGACTTGCGGCATGTCGTCGACGTCTTCATGAGCGCCGGCAGCCTCACCGAACGGCTCAGCCTGTTCATGGCCCGCTATACGCCCGCCGACCGCTTCTCCGCCGGCGGCGGCGCGGATGAGGACGAGGATATCGAAGTCCTCGAGATGACCCTCGACGCGGCGCTTGCCATGATCGCGAGCGGCGAGATCATCGACGCCAAGACCGTCATCCTTCTGCGGGAGGCCGAGCGCGAGCGGCGGAACGCCGCATGAGCCCGCACCGACTGCCGGCGATGGTCATTCACCAAGCGGCAATCAGATTTGAACCATATTTACGTGGTTCAATTGCTGTTCTGCTATCGGCGATGGAGGCAACGCGCCGGAAGATGGACCGTTTGAGGCTGATCGGGCTCATGGCCGCCGGCTTCGCCGCACTTGTGGCGACGGAGCCCGTGGCGCACGCTCAGTATCGTCTGCAATTCAACTATTGCGACCGCCTGCAGGCGCAGTATCTCGGCGCCCTCCAGCGGGTCGGCGGCGCCGGCATGAGCGGCCAGCAGATGGTCCAGATCAGCCAGCTCAGTCAGCAGCTGGCGCAGGCGCAGCTGGATGCCCGGCGCTACAACTGCACCGGCGGCTTCCTGTTCTTCGGCCCGCGTCCGAGCCCGCAATGCCCGGCCATCATGGGTCAGGTCAACCGGCTCAGCCGCCAGCTCAGCCAGTTGCGCGGCAACGATTTCTACTTCTTCGGCACCTCGCCCGAAGCCGAGGTTGCCCGCCTGCGCGATGCGCTTGCCAGCAACGGCTGCGGCGTGCCGGTGGCCGGCGGCACGCGGACGCTCTGCGTGCGTCTCTGCGACGGCTACTATTTCCCCATCGAGTTCGACGCTTCGAGCAGCCGTTTCGATACCGACGCCGCCGCCTGCCAGTCGATGTATGCCCAGGACGGCCAGGCCGAGCTGTTCGTGCAGGCGAATAACGACGACGTCGCCAACGCCACCTCGCTCTCCGGCCAGCGCTACGCCGACCAGCCCTACGCCTTCTTCTATCGCCAGAACTACGTTCCGGCCTGCACCGCGCAGTTGCACGCCGGCATGTCGGCATTGGCCAGGCGCTACTTCGCCTTGCTTCCGTCCCGCCGGAAGATTGCCGCCCTCCCGCGCAAGCCTGTGCCGAGCCCGCAGATGCGCCGGCCCTACCTGGAAGACCCCGAGACGCTGGCCAATGCCGCCGGCCGTTTCACCGTCAAGCCGGTGGCGCCCGTCGTGGCACTGGCCGACGCGCCGGCCAAGCACGTGCGCATGGTCGGCCCGGCCTATTATGCCGACATGTTCGACCTGTCGAAGGTGCGCAAGAAGCAGGAATCGCTGCGCTCGACCTTCTCGATCGTCACGCCGGCTGCGGCGGAGGAGAAGGCGAATGCCGAGCCGGCGGTCGTGACGCCGGCCGCCGACCCGGCCGCAGCCGTCTCGGCCGACACTGCGCCGCCCGGTTAGCCGCGCGGCGCCACGCCGTTCAGGAACACCTGCTGCAGCGTTTCCCGGGCACGGGCGAAGTGCTCCGCCATGTCGATGGTGTTGCCCGTCAGGGCCCGGATCTGCACCGCGAAGTCGGCATAGTGCTGGGTGGTTGCCCAGATCATGAAGATGAGGTGGTACGGATCGACCGGCGCCAGCGCGCCTTTGGCGATCCAGCGGCGGATGACCGCCGTCTTCTCGTCGACCAGCTTCTTCAGCCGGCCGGCGAGCACGTCGTCCAGCACCGGCGCGCCCTGGATGATCTCCATGGCGAACAGCCGCGATTCCTTCGCCATGTCGCGCGACATTTCCAGCTTGCGGTCGATATAGGCGGAGATCTCCGCCGCCGGGTCGCCGTCGCCAGACAGCTCCTCCAGCGGCGTCAGCCACATCTCCAGCGTCCGCTGCAGCACCGCCCGGTAGATGTCCTGCTTGCGCCGGAAATAGTAGAGCAGGTTGGGCTTGGTCATGCCGGCAAGCGTGGCGATCTGGTCGACCGTGGCGCCGCGAAAGCCGTATGTGGAGAACACGTCGAGCGCGGCGTTGAGGATGCGCGCCTCGTTTTCTTCCTGGATGCGCGTGCGCTTGCGCGTGCGTTGCGCCCGGGCGCTGTTGGCGGCGCTCATGGACGCTGGCAGCCGTGGCGGGCGATGGGCGGAAGGGTCACGGGTGATGCGCCTCGTCGCGCGGGGTCTTGGCGACCAACAGACCCCTTGAGCGGGCTTTGGAAACTGACTAACGTTCCCTTGACCAAACGGTCAGGAATTCGCCGTCTTCTCCTAGAGGAAAAGGCCGACCGGCGCAATCAGCCCGGTTCTGTCAGGCCTGACCGATGCTCTATTTGCAGGGGCTGGGGGAAATGGCGCCCGGAGGGAAAAGTCGTGGCGCGCACTCAAGTTTCTACCAATAATCTCGAAGCCTTCTGGATGCCGTTCACCGCGAACCGGCAGTTCAAGAAGGCGCCGCGCATGCTGGTCAGCGCGGAGGGCATGTATTATCGCGACGCCGACGGGCGCCAGGTGCTGGATGGCACCGCGGGCCTGTGGTGCGTCAATGCCGGCCATGGCCGGCCGAAGATCGTCGAGGCGGTCGCCAAACAGGTCCGCGAGCTCGACTACGCCCCGGCCTTCCAGATCGGCCATCCCAAGAGCTTCGAGCTGGCGGCGCGCCTGGTCACCTACATGCCGCCCGGCATCGACCACGTGTTCTTCACCAATTCCGGCTCCGAGTCGGTCGAGACCGGCCTCAAGATCGCGCTTGCCTATCAGCGCGCCATCGGCCAGGGCTCGCGCTTCCGCCTGATCGGCCGCGAGCGCGGCTATCATGGCGTCAATTTCGGCGGCATCTCGGTCGGCGGCATCGTCGGCAACCGCAAGATGTTCGGTACGCTCCTCACCGGCGTCGACCACATCCGCCACACCCACGATCTGGCCCGCAACGCCTTCTCGCGCGGCCAGCCGGAGCATGGCGCCGAGTTTGCCGACGAGCTGGAGCGTGTCGTCGCCCTGCACGACGCTTCGACCATTGCCGCTGTCATCGTCGAGCCGGTCGCCGGCTCCACCGGCGTGCTGGTTCCGCCCAAGGGCTATCTCGAGAGGCTGCGCGCGATCTGCGACAAGCACGGCATCCTGCTCATCTTCGACGAGGTGATCACTGGCTTCGGCCGCCTCGGCGCACCCTTCGCCGTCGATCATTTTGGCGTCACCCCGGATATCGTCTTGACCGCCAAGGGCGTCTCCAACGGCACCATCCCGATGGGCGCCGTTTTCGTGAAGAAGGATATCTACGACGCCTTCATGAACGGCCCCGAGCATCTCATCGAGTTCGCCCACGGCTACACCTATTCCGGCAATCCGGTAGCCAGCGCCGCGGCACTCGCCACCCTCGACACCTATGAGGAGGAAGGGCTGCTCACCCGCGGGGCGGAACTCGCCGACACCTGGGCCGACGCTCTCTTTTCTTTGAAGGACCTGCCCCATGTCATCGATATCCGCAATTGCGGCCTGGTCGGTGCCATCGAGCTGGAGCCGATCCCCGGTTCCCCCACCAAGCGCGCCTTCACCGCCTTCCTCGAAGCCTTCGAGAAGGGCCTCCTGATCCGCACCACCGGCGACATCATCGCCCTGTCGCCGCCGCTGATCATCTCCAAGGCCGAGATCGACCGGTTGTTCGATACCCTTCGGGGCATCCTCAAGGGCTTGGATTAGAATAGAACGTTTGTTCCGCAATTAGAATTATGGAATATTCGTTCTATCACACCATTGAAGGAAAGCCCGTCATGGAGACGATTGCGAACGTCATCGGCGGCCAGTTGAGCCGTTCCACCAGTCCGCGCACTGCGCCGATCTTCAACCCGGCCACCGGCGAGCAGTCGGCGCTCGTTCCGCTGTCGACGGCGGCCGAGCTCGACGCCGCGGTCGCCGCCGCCAAGCTGGCGCTGCCCGCCTGGGCCGACATGCCGCCGCTGAAGCGCGCCCGCTACATGTTTCGCTTCAAGGAGCTGCTCGACGCCAATGTCGACCGCATCGCCGAGGCGATCTCCCTGCAGCACGGCAAGACCCACGCCGATGCCGTCGGCGAGGTTCAGCGCGGCATCGAGGTGGTCGAATTCTGCTGCGGCATCCCGCACCTCCTCAAGGGCGAGTTCTCCCGCCATGTCGGCCCGGCGATCGACACCCACACCGACCGCCAGCCGCTCGGCGTCGTCGCCGGCATCACGCCGTTCAACTTCCCGGCCATGGTGCCCATGTGGATGTATCCGGTGGCGATCGCCTGCGGAAACACCTTCGTGCTGAAGCCGTCGGAGAAGGACCCCGGCGCCTCGATGGTGGCCTACGAGCTGTTCCGCGAGGCCGGTTTCCCGGATGGCGTGCTCAACATCGTCCACGGCGACAAGGAAGTCGTCGACGCCATCCTCACCCACCCGGACATCAAGGCGGTGTCGTTTGTCGGCTCCACCCCGATCGCCGAATATGTCTACCGCACCGGCACCGCGCACGGAAAACGGGTGCAGGCGCTGGGCGGCGCCAAGAACCACATGATCGTCATGCCCGACGCCGACATGGACAAGGCGGCCGATGCGCTGATGGGCGCTGGCTACGGCTCGGCCGGCGAGCGCTGCATGGCGGTGTCGGTGGCTGTGCCGGTCGGCGAAGAGACCGCCGACAGGCTGGTCGCCTCGCTCGCCCCCCGCGTGCGGGCGCTGAAGATCGGCCCCGCGACCGATCCAGAGGCCGAGATGGGCCCGCTGGTCACCAGACAGCACATGGAGAAGGTCACCGGCTACATCGATCTCGGCGTCAAGGAAGGCGCCGAACTGGTCGTCGACGGGCGCGACTTTAAGCTGCAGGGCTACGAGAACGGATACTTCGTCGGTGGCACGCTTCTTGATCGCGTCAAGCCCGCAATGCGTGTCTACAAGGAAGAGATCTTCGGTCCCGTGCTGTCCATCGTGCGCTCGCCGGACTACCAGCACGCCGTCGACCTCATCAATGCCCATGAATTCGGCAACGGGGCTGCAATTTTCACCCGCGACGGAGATGCCGCACGCTCCTTCGCCGACAAGGTCGAAGCCGGCATGGTCGGCGTCAACGTTCCGATTCCCGTTCCGGTCGCCTATCATTCCTTCGGCGGCTGGAAGCGCTCGCTCTTCGGCGACCATGCCATCTACGGGCCGGAAGGCGTGCATTTCTACACGCGCCTCAAGACGGTCACGTCGCGCTGGCCCGAGGGCATCAAGTCGGGGGCCGTCTTCACCTTCCCGACGATGAACTGACAGGGAGGCCGTAATGACAAAATTGAAGGGCGGATTGATCCAGATGTCTCTCAAGGGCGACACCTCGATGTCGCCGGCCGAGATCAAGGACAAGATGATCGCGGCCCATCTGCCGCTGATCGAGGAGGCGGGCAGAAAGGGCGTCCAGGTGCTCTGCTTCCAGGAGGTCTTCGACCAGCCCTATTTCTGCCCGAGCCAGGACGGCAAGTGGTACGGCGCCGCCGAATCCGTGCCCGACGGGCCGACCGTCAAGCTCATGCAGGAGCTGGCGAAGAAGCATTCCATGGTGATCGTCGTCCCCATCTACGAGGAAGAGATCACCGGCGTCTATTACAACTGCGCCGCCGTCATCGACGCCGATGGCACCTATCTCGGCAAGTATCGCAAGACGCATATTCCGCAGGTTGCCGGCTTCTGGGAGAAGTTTTTCTTCAAGCCCGGCAATTCCGGCTGGCCGGTCTTCCAGACCGCCTATTGCAAGCTCGGCGTCTATATCTGCTACGACCGCCACTTCCCCGAGGGCTGGCGTGCCCTAGCGCTGAACGGCGCCGAATACATCGTCAATCCGTCGGCGACCGTGGCCGGCCTCTCCGAATACCTGTGGAAGCTGGAGCAGCCGGCGAGCGCGGTGGCCAACGGCGTCTTCATCGGCGCCATCAACCGGGTCGGCACCGAGGCGCCGTGGAACATCGGCGAGTTCTACGGCCAGAGCTATTTCGTCAATCCGCGCGGCCAGATCGAGGCGATCGCCAGCCGCGATCAGGACGAGCTTCTCGTCCACGAAATGGACTTCGACATGGTCCGCGAAGTGCGCAACACTTGGCAGTTCTTCCGGGACCGCCGGCCGGAAGCCTATACGCGGCTGACTGACGCCTGAGAAAGACGACAATGGCCGAACCGACCGACAACATGAAGGTCAATGGCGCCCGCCTGTGGGAGTCGATCCACGCCATGGCCGAGATCGGCCCCGGCGTCGCCGGCGGCAACAACCGCCAGACCTTGACCGACGACGACGCCAAGGGGCGGACGCTGTTCAGGAAGTGGTGCGACGAGGCGGGGCTCACCACGGGCGTCGACAAGATGGGCACCATGTTCGCCCGCCGCGAGGGCAGCGAGCCGGATCTCGATCCGGTCTATGTCGGTTCGCACCTCGACACCCAGCCGACCGGCGGCCGTTATGATGGCGTCCTCGGCGTGCTCTCGGCGCTCGAACTGGTGCGCACTCTCAACGATCTCGACATCAGGACGCGCCGGCCGATCGTGGTCACCAACTGGACCAACGAGGAGGGCGCGCGCTTCGCCCCCGCCATGCTCGCCTCCGGCGTCTTCGCCGGCGTTCATACGCTGGACTACGCCTATTCCCGCAAGGACCCGGAGGGAAAGACCTTCGGCGACGAACTGAAGCGCATCGGCTGGCTCGGCGACGAGGAGGTCGGTGCGCGCAAGATGCACGCCTATTTCGAATATCACATCGAGCAGGGGCCGATCCTCGAGGCCGAGAACAGACAGATCGGCGTCGTCACCCACGGCCAGGGCCTGTGGTGGCTGGAGTTCACGCTCACCGGCAGGGAAGCCCATACCGGCTCCACGCCGATGGCCATGCGCGTCAATGCGGGGCTGGCCATGGCGCGCATCCTGGAGATGGTGCAGCGGGTGGCCATGGACAATCAGCCGAACGCGGTAGGCGGCGTCGGTCAGATGTTTTTCTCGCCCAATTCGCGCAACGTGCTCCCCGGCACGGTGGTCTTCACCGTCGATATCCGCACCGTCGACCAGGCCAAGCTTGACGGCATGCGCGCCAGGATCGAGGCGGAAGCGCCGAAGATCTGCGCCGCGCTGGGCGTCGGCTGCTCGATCGAGCCGGTCGGCCATTTCGATCCGGTCACCTTTGATCCGGCGCTGGTGGCCCGCGTGCGCTCGGCCGCCGAGCGGCTCGGCTACACCCATCTCGACATCGTCTCCGGCGCCGGTCACGATGCCTGCTGGGCGGCCAAGGTGGCGCCGGCCACCATGGTCATGTGCCCCTGCGTCGACGGCCTGTCGCACAACGAGGCCGAGAGCATCTCGAAGGAATGGGCCGAGGCCGGCGCCGACGTGCTGCTGCACGCCGTCCTCGATACCGCGGAGATCGTTTCCTGATGGCAGAAGCCTTCGACCGCGACCAGCGCACTGCCATGCTCGAGGATGTCTATCGCGCCCTCAACGAGCGAGACATTGACGCCTTTCTCGATCATCTGGCGCCCGGGGTCGACTGGCCGAACGAAGTGACCGGCGGACGTGTCGACGGCCGCGATGCGGTGCGTGCCTACCTGCAGAAGCAGTGGCAGGAGATCGACCCGACCGACGAGCCCATGCGCATCAACATCGCTAAGGACGGCAGCGCCCATGTGCTCGTCGACCGGCTGGTGCGTTCGCGCGATGGCGACATCCTCCAGAATCTCAAGGTCGAGCACGTCTTCGAATTCGACGGCGCTTTCATCAGCCGCATGACCGTCATTGGTCTCGCCGAAGGCGAGTTCGGCACCCCGGATGAACGGGATGGAGAGGACGGCGACGAAGGCGGTGGGGGTGGTGAGAGTGGCGAGTGAGAAGCATGAGCGGACGGGAGCCGCTCGTCAGTCATGAGGAGTAGCCAATGACGACCGTGATCAAGGGCGGCACCATCGTCACCGCCGATATGACCTATGCCTCCGACGTTCTCGTCGACAACGGCGTGATCACTGCCATCGGCAAGGATCTGAAGGGCGACACCGTGCTCGACGCCTCGGGCTGCTACGTCATGCCCGGCGGCATCGACCCGCATACCCATCTCGAAATGCCCTTCATGGGCACTTACGTCGACTGACGACTTTTCCATCTGGCACGCGCGCCGGTTTGACCGGCGGCACCACCATGGTCGTCGATTTCTGCCTCCCCAATCCGAACAGTCGCTGGTCGACGCGTTCCAGCCTGGCACAGAAAACCGGCAAGGCGACATGCGACTATTCCTTCCACATGGCCATCACCTGGTGGGGCGAGCAGGTGTGGCAGGAGATGGAGGAAATCGTCAATCGCGGCGTCAACACCTTCAAGCACTTCATGGCCTACAAGGGCTCGCTGATGGTGAACGACGACGAGATGTACCAGTCGTTCCTGCGCTGCGCCGAGCTCGGCGCGCTGCCGCTGGTCCATGCCGAGAACGGCGATGTCGTCGCCCGCCTGCAGCAGAAACTACATGAGCGAAGGCAACAACGGCCCCGAAGGCCACGCCTATTCGCGCCCGCCCGAGGTCGAGGGCGAGGCCACCAACCGCGCCATCATGATCGCCGACATGCCGCCGGCGTGCCGCTCTACGTCGTGCATGTGTCCAGCGAGGACGCCCACGAGGCGATCCGCCGCGCGCGCATGCTCGGCCGCCGCGTCTTCGGCGAGCCGCTGATCCAGCACCTGCTGCTCGACGAGAGCGAATACTTCAATCCCGATTGGGACCACGCCGCCCGCCGGGTCATGTCGCCGCCCTTCCGCAACAAGAAGCAATCAGGATTCGCTGTGGGCCGGCCTGCCGCCAGGCTCGCTGCAGGTCGTCGCCACCGACCATTGCGCCTTCACCAGCGAACAGAAGCGCATGGGGCATCGGCGACTTCACCAAGATCCCCAACGGCACCGGCGGCCTCGAAGACCGCATGCCCTTCTGTGGACCCGCGGCGTCGATACCGGCCGGCTGACGATGAACGAGTTCGTCGCCGTCACCTCGACCAATAGCGCCAAGATCCTCAACGCCTATCCGAAGAAGGGCGCCATCCTGGTCGGCGCCGATGCCGATATCGTGGTGTGGGACCCGAAGAAGTCGAAGACCATCACCGCCGCGACCCAGGCTTCGGCCATCGACTACAACGTCTTCGAGGGCTTCGAGGTGACCGGCCTGCCGCGCTTCACCCTGTCGCGCGGCAAGGTCGTCTTCACCGACGGCAAGCTCGATGTCGAGGACGGCCACGGCCGTTTCGTCGAGCGCGCCCCCAATGCACCGGTCAATCAGGCGCTGTCGTCGTGGAAGGCATTGACCACCCCGCAACCCGTGGAACGCTCGGCCAAGAACATGCCAGCGGGAGTGTGAGCCAGCACCATGTCGGACAAGGACGCAGAAGGGATGGGTTCCGTGGCCGATTCCCTTGCTGACCTTCTGAAGCGCGGGCCCCAGCCGCCGGGGGACGATCGGCCCGAGGCGCCCGAGGCGTCGCCACCCGGCGCCGAAAGCGCCGCCGCCGAATTCGCCGAGGAGGCAGAGCCCGCAACGCCCCCCGGCTCGAGGTCGAGATGATCGACATCGAGCCGGAAGACACTGCCGAGCCGGCCGCGGAAGACGCGGCTGCGGAGGAATTTTCCGCTGCCGAATCCGGCGAACCGGCTACCGGTGAATCCGCTGCGGTCGCGCCACCGGCGCCGGTCCGGCCGCCGCCCATCCGGCCGCGCACCCCCTTTGCCGAGCGCAAGCCCGGCTGGCTCGCCGGCGCGGCCGGCGGCAAATCGCCGGTTTCCGGCGCGGCTGCCGGCGAGGCGTTCGCCAAGGCGCTCTCCGGCGAGGTACCGGCCGAGGAAGCGTCGCCGGCTCTCGCTGCGTCAGACGACGAGCCGGTCATCGACATCAGCCGGCTGGAACTCACCTTCATCACCAATGACGGCCCGGTCGAGGCGCTTGCCGACATCAACCTCACCGTCAAGCGCGGCGAGTTCATTTCGCTGATCGGTCCCTCGGGCTGCGGCAAGACCACGCTGCTCCGCGTCATCGCCGATCTCGAAAAGGCCACCTCCGGCACGGTGCTGGTCAACGGCGTCACGGCGGAAGAGGCGCGCCTTCAGCGCGCCTATGGCTATGTCTTCCAGGCGCCGGCTCTCTATCCGTGGCGCACCATCGCCAAGAACGTCGCCTTGCCGCTGGAAATCATGGGTCTCGGCGTCATCGAGCGCGAGGACCGCATCGCCCGCAACCTCGAACTGGTCAATCTCACCGGCTTCGAGCGCAAATATCCCTGGCAGCTTTCCGGCGGCATGCAGCAGCGCGCCTCGATCGCCCGGGCGCTCGCTGTCGAGCCGGCGCTCCTGCTCATGGACGAGCCTTTCGGCGCCCTCGACGAGATCGTCCGCGACCATCTCAACCAGCAGCTCCTCGAGTTGTGGGCCGAGACCAACAAGACCGTCGTCTTCGTCACCCACTCCATTCCGGAAGCCGTCTTCCTGTCCTCCCGCATCGTCGTCATGACGCCGCGGCCCGGCAAGATTCACGACATCATCGAATCGACCCTGCCGCGCAATCGCAACCTCGACATCCGCGAGACGCCGGAGTTCCTCAAGATCGCGCACCGCGTCCGCCAGGGCCTGCGCGCCGGTCACAGCTATGACGACTGAGCCAGCGGTCAGTGCACGCCTCGGGGGCGGCGCATGAGCGCGGCAAGCGCCACATACACGCGCGCTCCGGCGCGGCGCGGCATCCTGGCGCGCTTCTTCACCAGCCGCTTCGTCGCCGTCACCGTGGTGGTGCTCTTCATCATCGCCATCTGGTATCTCGGCGCCTTCCTGCTCAACGCGCCCTTCCAGCACGATCTCGACCAGCGCGCCGGCATCACCCGCAGCCCAATCGAATTCATCGTCGCCGCCTACAGCCAGCCCAAGCCGACCCTGCCGGCGCCGCATCAAGTCGCCATCGATACCTACAAGAGTGTGGTGCTCGCCAATCCCACCAAGCCGTCGAGCCTGCTATTCCACGCCTGGGTGACGCTGACCTCGACCTTCGCCGGCTTCGTCTCCGGCACGCTGCTCGGCATCCTGCTTGCCGTCGGCATCGTCCACGTGAAGAGCCTCGACCGCAGCCTGATGCCCTGGGTGATCTCCTCGCAGACGATCCCCATCCTGGCGCTGGCGCCGATCCTGGTCGTGGTCGCCTTCAACCTCTTGACCGGCCAGATGCACCTGCCCACCGATTTCAGCCGCTTCATCGCCAAGGCGCTGATCTCCACCTACCTGTCCTTCTTCCCGGTCACGGTGGGCATGGTGAAGGGCCTGCGCTCGCCCGATCCCTTCCATCTCGACCTCATGCGCACCTACAGCGCGTCTCCCTGGCAGGTGTTCTGGAAGCTGCGCTGGCCCTCGTCGCTGTCCTTCCTGTTCGTGTCGATGAAGATCGCGGTCGCCGCGGCGCTGGTCGGCGCCATCGTCGCCGAACTTCCCACCGGCGCGGTCGCCGGCATCGGCGCTAAGCTCCTCGTCGGCTCCTACTACAGCCAGTCGATCCAGATGTGGTCGGCGCTGGTCGTAGGCTCCGCACTCGCCGCGCTGCTGGTCACCGCGGTCGGCATCGCCGAGCGCCTGGTGATGTGGCGCATGGGAGGGAGCCAGCGATGAACCCGACCATGAACGGAAACGGCGTCAACTGGCAGGGCTGGATCGCGCTCGTTGCCGTGGTCGCCGCGCTCGCCTTTCCGCTGGTCAGCACCGGTGCCAGCCCGACCTATCTGCTTGGCGATGGCTCTCTCTACATCCTTGCCGCACTGCTTCTCGTGCTTGCCGTCTTCGCCGGCCTCGTGCGTCGGGTATCGGCGGTCGGCAACCTGGTCATGTTCATCGGCGGCCTCATCGCCGCCGGTCTGGCCGCCTCGGCGCTGACCGGCGTCGCCGCGCTCGCCAAGAACGGTGATTTCGGCGGCCTGGCCAGGCTCGCCGCCGCCGGCGGCTTCTGGGCGCTGGTTCTGGTCGCCTGGATGCTCGCCTGGGTCGCCGTCAAGCGGCTGAGCGTGACCAGCCCCGCACGCCCCTTCGGCGGCCTCCTGCTCAAGATCTTCATTCCGGTGGTCTTCGGCGCCACCATCATCTTCCTGTGGGAAGTAGTGGTGCGCGGCCTCAACGTGCCCTTCGTCATCCTGCCGCCGCCGAGCGCGGTGTGGGAGAGGCTGGTGACCTCGGTGCCGACCCTGTGGGTCGATTTCCGCCAGACCTTCCTCAAGTCGGTGATCGCCGGCTACGTCATCGGCTGCTTCTCCGGCTTTGCCGTCGCCGTCATCGCCGACCGCGTGCCCTTCCTCGGCCGCGGCCTGCTGCCGATCGGCAATCTCGTCTCGGCGCTTCCGATCATCGGCGTGGCGCCGATCATGGTGATGTGGTTCGGCTTCGACTGGCAGTCGAAGGCGGCCGTGGTCGTCGCCATGACTTTCTTCCCCATGCTGGTCAACACGCTCGCCGGCCTTGCCGCCGCCGACGCCACCCAGCGCGATCTGATGCACACCTATGCCGCCGACTATCGCCAGCAGTTCTCTATGCTGCGCCTGCCGGCGGCGCTTCCCTTCATCTTCAATGCTCTGAAGATCAACTCCACTCTGGCGATGATCGGCGCCATCGTGGCCGAATTTTTCGGCACGCCGATCGTCGGCATGGGGTTCCGCATCTCCACCGAAGTCGGGCGCATGAATACCGACATGGTGTGGGCGGAAATTGCGGTTGCGGCCGCGGCCGGCTCCGCGTTCTACGGCATCGTCTCGCTCATCGAGCGTGCCGCAACGTTCTGGCATCCGTCGTTTCGTCAATCCCGATAGGAGGGGCTGCACATGAAGAAAGTCGTGTTGGGAGCATTCGCTGCCGCAATTGCATTGGTGGCCGGGCCGGCCTTCGCCGCCGATTCGGTGACGCTGCAGTTGAAGTGGGTCACCCAGGCCCAGTTCGGCGGCTACTACGTCGCCAAGGACAAGGGCTTCTACAAGGACGCTGGTCTCGACGTCACCATCAAGCCGGGCGGCCCGGACATCGCTCCGGAATCGGTGATCGCCGGCGGCGGCGCCGATGTCATCGTCGACTGGATGGGCGGCGCGCTGGCGGCCCGCGACAAGGGCACCATGCTGGTCAACATTGCCCAGCCCTTCGCCAAGGCGGGCATGGAGCTGGTCTGCCCGAAATATACCGGCATCAAGACGCCTGAGGACTTCAAGGGCAAGACGCTGGGCGTCTGGTTCTTCGGCAACGAGTATCCGTTCTACGCCTGGATGCACAAGCTTGGCCTGTCGACCGACGGCGGCCCCAATGGCGTCACCGTGCTCAAGCAGAGCTTCGACGTGCAGCCGCTCATTCGGAAGCAGGCCGACTGCATCTCGGTCATGACCTACAACGAGTATGGTCAGGTCCTCGATGCCGGCTTCAAGCCGGAAGACCTCACGGTTTTCAACTACTCGGCCATGGGTGTCGACCTGCTCGAGGACGGCCTCTACGTCCTGCAGGACAACCTCAAGGACAAGGCCTTCTTCGACAAGATGGTGCGCTTCGTGAAGGCCTCGATGAAGGGCTGGGACTACGCGCTCGCCCACCCGGACGAGTCGGCCCAGATCGTCGTCGACAATGGCGGCCAGGACCTCCAGCACCAGATCTACATGATGGGCGAGGTCGCCAAGCTGACCGAGGGCGGCAATGGCGTGCTCAACGAGGCCGCCTATCAGCGCACAGAGCAGGCGCTGCTCGACCAGAAGATCATCAAGACCAAGCCGGAAGGCGCCTGGACCCACGCGGTCACCGACGCCGCCGGCCTGAAGGCCCAGTAGCCGACTCGGTTTGCGGGATCACAAGCATGCGAGCGGGCGCCTTCGGGCGCCCGCTTCGTTTTTCCGATGCAGTCGGCGGACGGCTCCGCTGGGGACCCGGTCAGGCTGTTTCCAGTGTCAGCGGACGCGGCTGCTTGCCATCGACATCCGTGAATCCATATTCCAGCGCCAGTTCGGCGGAGACGAGCGTGCGACCGGACTTCGTCAACACATCCGGATCGCTGGCCAGCGCAGCAACTGCCCGGCCGGTGAATTCCGGTGTTTCGGAATTGGAAAGGTCCATGTATTGCGCGTTGGCCATGACCGCCTCGGTCCGCGCCAGGCCCGGATAAAGAGCCACTGCCGCAATAGCCTTGTCCCTGAGATCGTGCGCCATGTCGGCGGTCATTCGATCGACTGCTGCCTTGGCCACGCCGTAGATGAGATTCGCAAGGTATTTCCGTCCGGCCCAATAGGAAATGTTGACGATCAGTCCGCCGCCGCGTGCAAACATCAGCGATGCCGCCTGCCGACTGGCAACGAAGGCGGACCGCACGCCGCCGTTGAACATCGCATCCCAGCGGCTGACGGGCTGTTGCCAGAACGGATCGGGCCAATTGAACCGGCCGTCGGCACCGATCATGTCGCGATATCCGTCCCAGGCATTGTTTACGAGGATGTCGAGCCCACCTGCATCGTCACGCACGCGGTCGAAGACGGCCTCCACGTCCTTGTCGATATAGTGATCGCAGGGAATTGCGATACCAACGCCGCCGGCGTCGGAAACGGCCTCGGCAGTTCTGAAAACCGTACCCGGCAGACCCTCGCGACCGTCGCCTTCCCGTCGGCTGCGGCCGGTCACGTAGACGGTTGCGCCTTCTGCTCCAAGGGCAATCGCGATTCCGCGGCCGATACCACGACTTGCCCCGGTCACGACGGCGATCTTCCCTGCAAGACGTTTCATGATCTCGCTCCGTCTCCACGTTTCTTCATTGGACCGGGCCAGATTTAGGTGGAGCGCTCGGCATCATCAAGAACAAAAAGAGAACAACCATGCGTCGCGGTGTCACTGTCGCGAAAAGGCCGGTCCGGTCCGGCCTCTACACCACGTTCTCCTCGGTGAGCGGCCGTTCCTCGGCGATCCGCGCGAAGCCGAGCGGCGAAAGGTCGAGGCTGACGTAACGGCCATGGACGATCAGCTCGGCGAGCCCGCGGCCGACCGCCGGTGCCTGTTGCAGGCCGTGGCCGGAGAAGCCGGTTGCCACATGCAGGTTGGCGAAGCCGGGCAGCGCGCCGACGATGGCGTTCTGGTCGAAGGTGTTGAAATCGTAGTGGCCGGCCCAGGCCCGTCCTGGCTTGATCGCCTCGAAGGCCGGCACGCGCGCTGCCAGGATCGGCCACAACGTCTCCTCGAAGAAGGCAGGATCGACGGCGAAGTCCACCGCTTCGGGGTCGTCCGTCTCCGGCGGCGCCATGCCTGAGAGGTAGAGATCGCCCTCGGGTCGCACATAGGCGCCGGTGGGGTCGATGAGCAGCGGAAAATCGGGCAGGGGTTCGCGGCAGGAAAACGTGAAGACCATGCGCTTGCGTGCTTCCACCGGCAGGGCAACGCCCACGCCTGCGGCAAGGTGCGGCGTGCCGGTGCCCGCCGCCAGCACCACCGCGCCGGCCGCAATCGTTGTGCCGTCCGCCAGCCGCACGCCGGTTGCCCGTCCGGCCTCGTGGTCGATCGCCGCCACAGCTCCGGTCAGCGTCTCCACGCCCAGCGCCCGCGCCTTGCGCCTGAGCGCCTGCATCAGCTGATAGCCGTCGAACCAGCCTTCGCCGCTCCGCCCCCAGGCACCCGCCGCGATGTCGTCCGCCGCCACATAAGGGAAGCGCACCGCCAGCGCGTCCTTGTCGAGAGAGAGAATGTCGGCGCCCATTTCCGTCTGCAGCGCGTGGTTACGCGCCAATGTCGCCGCGCCGCCCGCGGTGGCGAGGAACAGATAGCCGCCTTCGGTGAAGCCGATGTCGGGCCGCTCGCCGTCGACCTCCAGAAGCTCGCCGACGCTGCGCAGGAAGGCGATGCCGTGAAGCGAGATGGCGATGTTGATGGCAGACGAGAACTGCTGGCGGATCGATCCGGCCGAAAGCGCTGTTGCCGCGAACGCGAAGCTCGGGTCCTTCTCGATCAGGAGCACGCTGCCGCCAAACGCCGCGTCGGCCGCCAGGTGATAGGCGAGCGAGGCGCCGTGCACCGCGCCGCCGACGATGATGACGTCGAAGCCTTTCATCGTCCTATCCGATCGGCACCAGCGGGCGGTCGATCACCTCGCGCAGCGCGAACTTGGATTCGATCCGCGCCACGCCGGGCAGGTGACCGAGCACCTTGGCGTGCAGATCCTGGAAGTCGTGCAGGTCGCGCGCCGCCACGCGCAGAAGATAGTCGCTGGTGCCCGACATCAGGTGGCACGACAGCACGTTGGGACAGTCGGCCAGCGCCCGCTCGAAGGTCCTGAGCGCCTCGTCGTTCTGCCGGTCGAGCGCGATCTCGACGAAGGCGGTGATGCCGAGCCCGATCGCCTCCGCGTCGACGATGGCGCGATAGCCGGAAATCACGCCATTGGCCTCCAGCGCCTGCAGGCGGCGCGTGCAGGCCGAAGGCGACAGGCCCACCCGCGACGCCAGGTCCACGGTGGTCATGCGGCCGTTGGCGGCCAGCGCCGAAACGATCTTGCGGTCGAATCCGTCCAGTTGCACGAAATCACCTCGATATCCGGCATCGGCACGTATTTACGTGCACAAAGTCAGGTGAAGCTAGCACGAATGCACGGAAAACGCGCGAATTTTGCACTATATAATTGGAATAACCACACCCGAGGGGGATCTCACCATGCTCGTAGGCGTCACCAGGGAAATCAAGCCGAGCGAATTCCGCGTCGGCCTCACGCCGGCCGCCGTCGGCGAATACGTTGCCCATGGCCACAAGGTCCTGGTCGAGAGCGCTGCGGGCGCCGGCATCGGCGCCAGCGACGCCGACTATCGCGCCGCCGGCGCCGATATCGCCGCCGATGCGGCGGCCGTCTTCGCCAAGGCCGAGATGGTGGTCAAGGTCAAGGAGCCGCAGCCCAGCGAATGGGTCCAGCTCCGGCCCGGCCAGATCCTCTTCACCTATCTCCATCTGGCGGCCGATACCGCCCAGACAAAGGGCTTGATCGATTCGGGCGTCACCGCGATCGCCTACGAGACGGTCACCGACGGGCATGGTCACCTGCCGCTGCTTGCGCCGATGAGCGAGGTCGCCGGCCGCCTGTCGATCCAGGCTGCGGCCACCGCGCTGCAGAAGCCGAACGGCGGCCGCGGCATCCTGCTCGGCGGCGTTCCCGGCGTCGCCCCGGCCAAGGTCGTGGTCATCGGCGGCGGTGTCGTCGGCACGCACGCCGCGCGCATGGCCGTTGGCCTCGGCGCCGCCGTGTCGATCCTCGACAAGTCGCTGCCGCGCCTGCGCGAGCTCGACGACCTCTTCGCCGGCCGCATCGTCACCCGCTATTCCACCCGCGAGGCGGTGGCCGAGGAGATCGCCTCGGCCGATGCGGTCATCGGCGCGGTTCTCGTGCCCGGTGCCGCCGCGCCCAAGCTCGTCTCGCGCAAGATGCTCTCCCTCATGAAGCCCGGTGCCGTGCTCGTCGATGTCGCCATCGATCAGGGCGGTTGCTTCGAGACCTCGCGTCCCACCACCCACGAGCATCCCACCTTCGTCGTCGACGGCGTCGTGCATTACTGCGTTGCCAACATGCCGGGCGCCGTGCCGCTGACCTCCAGCCACGCACTCAACCATGCCACGCTCCCCTTCGGCCTGGCTCTCGCCGATCACGGTCTGGCGGCGCTCGCCCACGATCCGCATCTCCGCGACGGCCTCAATATCCATCGCGGCCGCATCACCCACCGCGCCGTCGCCGACAGCCTGGCCATGGATTTCACCGATCCTGGAGAAATGATGGCGGCCTGAACCGCCACGCGAGGAGACTGACTGGGGGCCTGCCCGGCAAGGGCGGGCCCCCGTGTTTTTTCTGCGCGCCCTTGCCCCCCCGTCATATTCGTCTAGACAGGCGCTCATGAAAGAGCGCGCCGACCTCGCCGCCGACACCGACCTTGCCGAGGCGCTGCTGCCGGTCGCAATCCGCGCCGGCGCGGCGATCCTGGCCGTGCGCCGGGCCGGTGCCCATGTCGAATGGAAGGCCGATGCGAGCCCGGTCACCGAGGCCGATCGTGCCGCCGAGGCGGTCATCGCTGCCGCGCTGGCCGAGCTTGCCCCCGGCGTGCCGGTGATTGCCGAGGAAGCCGCCTATGAGGGCCGCGTGCCGGAAACCGGCGCCGAGTTCTTCCTCGTCGATCCGCTCGACGGCACCAAGGAATTCGTCCGCGGCGGCAACGATTTCACCGTCAATATCGGCTTGATCCGAGATGGCGCGCCGGTGCTCGGCGTCATCCTCCTGCCGGAGACCGGCAAGCTGTTCTGGGGCGTGGTCGGCGCCGGCGCCTGGCGTGCTCTGGTCGTCGATGGCGTCGTCGGCGAGCGCCAGCCGGTCCGCGTGCGCGCCGCCCCCGATGGGGGCATTGCCGTGGTCGCCAGCCGCTCGCACCGCTCTCCCGAGACCGACGCCTATATCGGCCGCTACGAGGTGGACAAGCTGGTTGCGGCCGGCTCCTCGATGAAGTTCTGCGCCGTGGCCAGCGGCAAGGCCGACCTCTATCCGCGCATGGGCCCCACCATGCAGTGGGATACCGCCGCCGGAGACGCCATCCTGCGCGCCGCCGGCGGCAGTGTGGTCACCCTCGACGGAAGGCCGCTCACCTACGGCCCCGGTGAAGAATCCCGGCTGCGACGGCTACCGCAATCCCTGGTTCGTCGCCGCCGGCAGCATCACGCCTCTGCCCGAATCCCGCTAAGCCGCCGCGCACCCAAACCTCCCACGCCGGAGCGGGGGACTTGGGTGCAGAGCGAATGCCGCGCCCCAATCCCTCCCCCGCGCGAGCGCGGGGAGGGGGGGACCATGCGAGCCGCAGGCGAAGCATGGTGGATGGGGGGACAAGGGGCACGTGGCCGAACGCATGGATGAGCCCTCCACCAGCATGGAGCGGATTTGGACGCGCTTCTCAAGGGGCAGCTGGGCACCCGCAAAAACCCGGTGATTTCGGCGGCGACAGAGATGGCTTGAGAGCCACGATGGCGCAGGCACGGTGATCGGCGCCATTTCTGGTGTTTTGTCGATCTGGTGCCCGGTTTCGGCCTTTCTGTCCGGATATCGGGCAAATTCATGCCAAGGCCCGTCTGCGCTCGTGGAAGATCAGCCGGTCGAAATTGTAGGCCAGGTTGGCCAGGGTCAGTTTCGCCTCGGCACGGGCGATGCCGATGGTGCGGATGAACAGCCCGAACCCGTTCTTCTGGCGCGCGAAGACGTGCTCGACATGGGCGCGGATCGCTGACTTGGCCGCATTGGCTCGCGCCATCGCTTTCGGCATCGGCTTGCCCTTGGGCTTCCTGCGATGGATGCGGCTGGTCAGCATCCTGTCGCCGAGCCACTTCTCGTTGCTTTGCGAGCGATAGGCACTGTCGGCCCAGACTTCGCTGCCGGTGTTGTCCGTGCTGATGACCCGCCGCAGAAGCCGTCCGTCCGCAGCCGATGCCGAGGTTACTGCCATCGAGCGGATGAAGCCGAAGCGACGATCGATGCTGATGTGGGACTTGTAGCCGAACACCGGCAGGGCAATCATCGGCAGCGGCGTCCCGTCTTCCCGGTACCGGACCTTGCCGCCGATCTTGAGCGTCCAACGCGCGTCGGTGTCCTTCTGGGCCGCCTTGTTCGGTTCGTCCGGCCAGATATCCCTGGCTCTCTTGCCTTGCTTAATCGCCTGCTTCTCGCCATCGGTATTGCGTTGCTTGGGCGCCGGCACCAGGGAGGCGTCGACAATCTGCCCCGACATCGGAATGTAGCCCTTCTTCTGGAGTTGCCAGTCGAAGGCCTTCATCACCCGCTTCAGCGTTCCGGTCTCGGTCATCCGGTTGCGGAAATGCCGGATCGTGTTCTCGTCCGGGGTGCGATCCCCCAGCGACAATCCCAGGAACCGCATCCAACTCAGCCGGTCCCGGATCATGAACTCCATGCGCGCGTCCGAAAGGTTATGCTGGGCCTGCAGGATCAGCGCCTTGAACATCATCACCGGATCGAAAGGCGGACGGCCGCCCCTGGAGCCATCGCCGTAGCCGAGCCCTTCCACCAGCCAGCCACGGAAATACTCGAAATCGACCGTCTTCTCCAAAACCTCGAGGGGGTCGCCGTCCTTGCTCAAGGCCTCAAGGTGATCGTTCAGGCTGAACAGCGACTGCGGATCCATGACGGCGCTCCATGACGGTTCGCTGTCAGTGAATCATCCAACGCCGATTTGCGCGAGAGTTTTTGCGGGCGTCCAGCTTGTTGACGCCCCTGATACGTGAATTACTATACTTAGCGTCAAGTATAATAGTTCAATTCACAATGCGAAGCCTTGGTCGCGCGGGGGGCTCGTCGGACGGCCCGCCGTATAACTCTTGAAATTCCCATTCTTTGATGCGCGACAGCCTCGCCAGTTCCCCAACATTGAAGCCGAGATCATCCAGATGAGCCTTAATGATGGTTGGCAAAACTGTCGGGCGGTCGGGGGCGAAATCAAGAACTCGCTGGTTCCCTGATCCTCCAGCCCCTCTTGCTGATCTGCTGCCACAAATACCGCGCCTGATTGTCGGTCACGGCCCCCAGATCTTGGGCGGCCATCAACAAGCTTTGCATTGAGACACGCCATTCTTTTTTCAGTGACGCGAGAAGTTCCAAGGTGACCCGCCTTCCGCGAAGTTCTTCTTTGAGTTCGAGTGGAGGCAACAAGAACGCAGATGCGAATTGATTAGCTTCATCTTCCATATTAGGCGTGGGGAACCTATGCATCACAAGATGCCCGAGTTCATGGGCAAGCGTGAACCGCAAGCGATCTGCCGGATGATTTCGGTTCAACAGAACCAACGGTGGTCGTCCTGGCGCCGCAAAGGTCACGCCACTAATCGACGCACCATGAAAACTGGATTCGCCGACAACAACGCCCGCACGTTCCATAAGTCGCGTCAGGTCTTTAATTGGCCCCGAAGGAATCTTCCAATGAGCGCGGACGACGTAAGCAATCTTCGGAATGGACTCGTACATTTCGACATCAAGAACCGGAAGATCGCTAACGGGATTGAAATCGACGTTCTCCATAAACCGGCGCAGATGAAACAGTCGAACGTTTAATTCAGCTGTAATCATATCTACGTCGCGAGCCGACACTTCAGATTTCTTGCCACGAAGCATCGTGTGAACGCTGACAGGCGGTCCATAGACCGTGTCATTGATTTCGAAGAAATCGAGTGGGAGATCGAACACGGTAGAAGCGCGCTGCAAAAATTCCTGATCGGGCTCGACAAGCCCGTTCTCAATCCTCGAAAGTATCGCCTGCGCGATGCCAAGCGCCTCACACGCCTGTTTCTGCGTGAATCCTCGAAGCTGCCGCGCGAGGCGCAGCAAGTCACCAATCGTTGCCACGGCTATTTGCCTTCGGCGTCGTCGGCGGGCTTGACCTTCGGCGTGACCAGCGGCGCGCCATCGTCCTCCGGTGCCTTCGGCGTCGGAAGCGGAATGACATTGCCGCCAACATCGGCGTCGATCTCGTATGACCAGAGCGCGCGGTCGCCATCGCGGGCGACAACAAGAATACTGGCGATCTCGTCGCCGAGATCATTCAGCGACCAAACAAACTCGACCTTCGCCGCCTCGGGCGGGAATCCGGGGAGCGTCTGCTGCGGATCGATGTAGTCCAAAACGGCGAAGGTCAGGATATTCTGGCCCAGATTTTCGTCGTCACCCCTCTTGAAGCGACCGATAACGACATCTCCAAAGCAAAACTTGACCGTCTGCGCTTCATCAAGCACCCGGACGGACCGATCGCGGCCGAAAACCGAACGCCCATTCCTGGCAATCGCGTCGAAGATGTAGTTCGTGGCCGTGCGCTGGTAGAGGACCGGCGCAAAGCCTTTTTCGGTGCGGCATTCGGATATCGACAGCCATTCGGCGAGGCCCGCCTCGATCACGCTCCTGATCCGGCCGTGATATGGCGTCAGAGCGCGCCTTACTTCATCCTCGGAATACTGGTCCATGATTTGCCCTTCTGCCGCACCGGCCGCAGCATAAGGACGCAATCTGCAAAATCAACAAATAATATTCAGTTTCTATTTTCGGATTGTTTTTCAATGGATTACTGCCGCCTTCTTCGCGAGATCAGACCGTTTCCGCTTGCTCAGGGCTTTGGCGCGGGCGTCTCCGCCCTTTGGTCCTTACGCGATACCACTCGCTCCCCGATATCTCGCGCATGCCGTTACACCGGGGGCGGATGACCTCGCCGGTGTCCCCACAGGCCAAACAGTGCATTCCGCGCATCGCCGGTCGGGGGATCAGACTGCAATCCGCTTCCGCCACAGGCGCGGCGTTCGCATTCGCCGTACCCATAGCATCGGAAGCGGTCTCGCCTGATCCCGCGGAGCACGCTCACCGCTATGCATGTGGGGATTTAGGGCGCGAGAGCGACCGGGGGAGTCAAGAGCCGGAATATTCAGACTATGACACTACCGGGAAAGAATTCGGCGGGCGCCGCCAAAAGCGACGGTCTCGGCTGCAGGACGGACGGAGATGCCGCGCCTGCCCACCGCCCCCCGCAAACCCGTTCCCCCAATCGCCGGTTTTGCGCGAAATCCCACGGCCTTTGCGCTAATCAAGGGCTGCTTCATGCTTGGCGGCGGGCGGGGTACTGGCTAGGGTCCGCCCGCTGCCAAGCCCCGGAGCCCGAAGAGCCACAGTGCGATGAGTGCCGCCCGCCAGTCCCACCTCAAGCGCCTCGAAGCCGAGGCGATCTTCATCATGCGCGAGGTGGTCGCCACCTTCGAGCGGCCGGTCATGCTCTATTCGATCGGCAAGGACTCCTCGGTGATGCTGCATCTGGCGCTGAAGGCGTTCTACCCGGCGCCGCCGCCTTTCCCGCTGCTCCATGTCGACACCACCTGGAAGTTCCGCGAGATGATCGCCTTCCGCGATGCGACCGCGAAGAAGTACGGCCTCGATCTCCGCGTCCATACCAACCAGGAAGGCAAGGCGCAGGGCATCAACCCGTTCGACCACGGCTCGCAGCACTACACCCAGGTGATGAAGACCGAGGCGCTCAAGCAGGCGCTTGATGCCGGCCGCTTCGATGCCGCCTTCGGCGGCGCCCGCCGCGACGAGGAGAAGAGCCGCGCCAAGGAGCGCATCTTCTCCTTCCGCTCGGCCACCCATGCCTGGGACCCCAAGAACCAGCGGCCCGAGCTCTGGTCGCTCTACAACACGCGGGTGAAGGCCGGCGAGTCGATCCGCGTCTTCCCGCTGTCCAACTGGACCGAGCTCGACGTCTGGCAATATATCCTCACCGAAGCGATCGACATCGTGCCGCTCTATTTCGCCAAGGCGCGCCCGGTGGTCAGCCGCAGCGGCCAGTGGATCATGGTCGATGACGAGCGCATGCGCCTGGAGCCCGGCGAGGTGCCCGAGATGCGCAAGGTCCGCTTCCGCACGCTCGGCTGCTATCCGCTGACCGCGGCCATCGAGTCGGAGGCCACGGACCTCGCGGCGATCGTCGCCGAGATGCTGGTGGCGCGCACCTCCGAGCGCCAGGGCCGGCTGATCGATTTCGATTCTGCCGCCTCGATGGAAGCCAAGAAACGCGAGGGCTATTTCTGATGGCCGAACGCCCCGCCGCTGCCGCCTTGTCCGCCCTGCTTGCCACCGATGGCGACAAGGGCCTGTTGCGCTTCCTCACCTGCGGCAGCGTCGATGATGGCAAGTCGACCCTGATCGGCCGCTTGCTGCACGATTCCAAGCTCCTGTTCGAGGACCAGCTCGCCGCGCTCAGGGCCGATTCGGAGCGCTTCGGCACCACCGGCGAGGAGATCGACTACGCCCTCATCGTCGATGGTCTGGCCGCCGAGCGCGAGCAGGGCATCACCATCGACGTCGCCTACCGCTATTTCGCCACCGACAAGCGCCGCTTCATCGTCGCCGACACGCCCGGCCACATCCAGTACACCCGCAACATGGCGACCGGCGCCTCGACCGCCGATCTTGCCGTTCTCCTGGTCGATGCCGAGAACGGCATCCTCACCCAGACCCGCCGCCACGCCTACATCGTCTCGCTGCTCGGCATCCGCCACGTCGTGCTGGCGGTGAACAAGATCGACCTGATCGGCTTCGACGAGGAGCGCTTCGTCGATATCCGCAATGAATTCGCCGAGTTTGCCCGGCCGCTCGGCTTCGAGACGCTGGTGACCATCCCGCTGTCGGCGCGCGAGGGCGACAACGTGATTGCGCTAAGCCCGCGCACGCCCTGGTATGGCGGCCCGACGCTGCTTGCCCATCTCGAGCAGGTGGACGTCGCCGAGGGCGCCGCCGGGCGGCCCTTCCGCCTGCCGGTGCAGTGGGTCAACCGGCCGAATGCGAGCTTCCGCGGCTATGTCGGCACGATTGCCTCGGGCGCCGTCCGCCCGGGCGACACGGTCGTCGTCGCGCGTACCGGCCAGACGGTGCGCGTCGCCCGACTGGTCGCCATGGAGGGCGACATGTCGGCGGCGGTCGCCGGCGATGCCGTCACCATGACGACCGATGTCGAGGTCGATGTCGGCCGCGGGGACGTGCTGTGTGCGCCCGAAAATCGGCCGGAAATCTCCGATCAGATCGCCGCCCATCTCATCTGGATGGCCGACGAACCCTTGCTTCCCGGCCGTTCCTATCTGCTCAAGGCCGGCGCCCGCACGGTCGGTGCAGCGGTGAGCGAGCTGAAGCACCGGGTTGACGTCGACACCTTCCAGCTGCTCGCCGCCAAGACGCTGACCCTCAACGACATCGGCCTCGCCAACCTGTCGCTGTCCGAGCCGATCGCCTTCGACCGCTACGACGACAACCGCCTGACCGGCTCGTTCATCCTCATCGACCGCTATTCCAATGCCACCGTCGCCGCCGGCATGATCCGCTTCGGGCTCCGCCGTGCCACCAACGTTCACTGGCAGGCGCTCGACGTGAACAAGCAGGTGCGCGCTGGCGCGCTCGGCCAGAAGCCGGTGATCCTGTGGTTCACCGGCCTGTCGGGCGCCGGCAAGTCGACGATTGCCAATCTGGTCGAGAAGAAGTTGACGCTCGCTGGCCGCCACACCTATCTGCTCGACGGCGACAACATCCGCCACGGCCTCAACCGCGACCTCGGCTTCACCGATGCCGACCGCGTCGAGAACATCCGCCGCGTCGCCGAGACCGCCAGGCTGTTCGTCGATGCCGGGCTGATCGTGCTGGTGTCCTTCATCTCGCCCTTCCGCTCCGAGCGCCGCATGGCGCGTGATCTGGTCGGTGCCGACGAGTTCCTGGAGATCTACGTCGATGCACCGCTGGCGGTCGCCGAGGCGCGCGATGCCAAGGGCCTCTACAAGAAGGCGCGCGCCGGTGAGATCCAGCACTTCACGGGCATCGACAGCCCTTACGAGCCGCCGCTTGCCCCCGACCTGCATCTCGATACGACGGCGACCGATGCGGAAGAGCTTGCCGACCGCATCATCGCGCGGCTCACCGCCGGCGGCTATCTCGGCAGGCACTAGCTCGCCAGCACGTCGATCTTGATCGACTTGATGTCGGCGTCGAGACCGGCGAAGGGCGATGCCGGGCATCGGTCGAGGCGGCGAGAAACGCTCTAGGACCAATCGACATTCATTGACGGGCGTATCCTCTTCCCCCTCTCCCCCTGTGGGAGAGGGCTGTTTTTCTTGGCGAGCGAAGCGAGCTTAGAAAAACAGGGTGAGGGGTGGAACGGCGCGGGAAGGCACGAAGGTGATGGCGCGGGCTGCGTCCGCGCGAACTCGGCTTTGCCTTCGCCGGCGCGGCCGGCTCCACTACCGCCTCGCCATCACTGCACCGGCATCCCCCTCACCCGGATTTCCAAGGCCGGTTTGCTGACGCAAACCGGGGAAATCCGACCTCCCCCACCAAGGGGGAGGTGGGGACCAGGCAGGCGCTCAGGACAGAATGACTGTCGATTGGTCCTAACCCGCCAGAACGTCGATCTTGATCGATTTGATGTCGGCGCCGGTGCCGTCGCCGGGCACGCCGGGCTGGATCACCAGCAGGTCGCCGGTGCGGTCGGTGCGCATGGTCGGCACCCGCCAGGTCAGCGCCACCGCCTGAAAATCCGTGCCGAGATTGGCGGTCTGCCAGTGGCTGATGGCCACCCCGCTCTGATAGGCGAAGCGCATGCTGGCCGCTCCGGCTTCCTTGGACGAGCGCGCCACGATGGTGACGCGCACATTGCGTCCGGCAAGTCGCGTCGCCAGCCCTGGGCCGATCAGCGCCTTGACCCCCGGCGACCCCACCGACGACGAGACGCGCACCGTTCCGGCGCCGGCGTCGAAGCGGATCGGATTGTCCGGCGAGGTCTCGAAGACGGTCGGGTCGCGCCCGTCGAACAGCATGAAGGTCTGGTCGACCGGCATGGTCTCGGCCGCCAGCCGCACCGCCGTTGCCGCGTCGCTCACCTCGCGGTGCCCGTCGATATCGACCGTCACGCCGGTGTCCCGCGGCATCAGCACGTAGACGCCGATGCCCCCGAGCACCAGGGCGCAGACGCCGATGGCACCGAGGAGCATGTATATCTTGTCGCGGTCGCTGAGCGGCCGGCGCGATGGCGGCCGTTGCCGCTGCCGGCGCCGTTGCGCCTCGTCATCCAGCCGATGCCGGCGTTGCGCCGGGGCCGGCGCCGGTTGCCGGCGCTGCGGCTCGCGCGGCTCGCGAAAAGCGTCGTCCGCAGACCAGCGGTCTTTGCGGCTCTGCCGGCGCGGCGGCGGAGGTTCGTAGCCCGGCTCGTCCTGGTAAGGATCGACCGGCGGTTCGGGCGTTCTGCGGCGCGGGGAGATGCTGGCCCGTTCGCCCGCCGCTGGCTCGTCCGCTTCCTCATATGGGGCGTCGTAGGCGTCGTCGTAGGGCGGCTCTCTCGGCTCGGGCGCGATGCGCCGCGCCTCCTCGTAGTAGTGGACGAGTTCCGCCTCGCGCACCTTGCGGGCGTAGTTACCCGGCTGGACCAGCGCCGGCAGCCGCCGTGAATTGGCGGCCGGATAGTCCTCCGGCTCGTCCTGCTCCGCCTTTCGATAGGCCGGCTTGCGATAGGCGGCTTCGCGATCGTCCACCTCGTAGTCGTCCGCCTCGTAGGCGTCCGGCTCGCGATCGTCGGTCTCGTAGGGGTCGGCCTCATACGGATCGGCCTCGTAGGGGTCGGCTTCGGCCGGCGCGTCGTCCGCGGCCGAGAATGTAGCCATGACGTCCGCCTCGATGTCGCTCACCGCCACATCGAACGCAGCGATGCGCCGGTCGATCTCTTCCTCGGCGAGCGGCGGTTCGAACGACCACAGCCGCCGGATCATCGCCCGCCGGGCCTGGGCGTAGATCGCATCGCGCTCGTTGCCGTCGGCAATGCCGCGATCGAGAATCGACTTTCTGAGGATGGAATAGAAATCGGCCATCAGGTCCGGTGCTCAGTCCATGATCAGTTCGGGTCCGCCCAGGATCAGCGGATCGGTCTTGCCAACGCTGCTGTCGTCCCGGCCGGGATAGGGGAATGCGGCCAGGATGTGGCGGATGATGGCCAGCCGCGCGCGCTTCTTATCGTTGGCGTGCACCACCGTCCACGGCGTTGCGTGGCTGTGGGTCGCAGCCAGCATCACGTCGCGCGCCTTGCTGTAGGCGGTCCACTTTTCCAGGGCGGCATAGTCCACCGG
Source organism: uncultured Alphaproteobacteria bacterium (assembly GCA_963750065.1). Classification (GTDB taxonomy): domain Bacteria; phylum Pseudomonadota; class Alphaproteobacteria; order Rhizobiales; family Kaistiaceae; genus CAVSRC01. Next base: position 6,200 of record CAVVPK010000011.1, on the reverse strand, counting down.
TGACAGCTTCCAGATCTTGAGGGGATTGTGACGACGCTCGTGGAAACGCTTGAGCTGCATTTCCCTACCAATATTGAGCCAGAACTTGAACAGTACAATGCCACCGTCAATCAGCATTTTCTCATACGCGGGCGCCTGCTTCAGGAATTCCGCCGTCTCTGCTCCAGTGCAGAACCCCATGACCTTCTCGACGCCCGCCCGGTTGTACCAGGACCGGTCGAACAGCACCAACTCGCCGGCCGTCGGCAGATGCTCGGTATACCGCTGAAAATACCATTCGCCGCCTTCTTTTTCGGTGGGCTTGGGCAGGGCCACCACGCGCGCCGTGCGCGGGTTCATATATTGCCGCAGTGTGAAGATGCAGCCCCCTTTGCCGGCGGCATCCCGCCCCTCGAACAACGCCACCAGACGGGCACCGGATTCGTTAACGTAGCGTTGCAGTTTGACCAGTTCGATCTGCAGCAGGATCAGCTCCTTCTCGTAGAGCTTATCCTTGATTGTGTCGTCATAAGGGTAGCCGGCCGAGGCCAGCGCCCGCTCCTCGACCCAGTCGGGCAGCTTGGGATCCTCCAGATCGAAGCGGCCGTGATCGGTGACAAGCTCCTTGGCGTCCATTTCGGGAGCAATGACCGCCGGAACCGCCCTTCTCTTCTTGCCGTGCGCCTTTTTCCCGTCTTTTGTCTTGCCGGTCTTGCTGTTCTTGGCCATCGCTGCGTGATCCCGATCGTGTGGCGGCTTGCCGCTGTGCCCCTGGTGACCTTATATCCCCCGCAATTGGCCGGGCGCCACGGCCGCGATTCGCTTGTGACTGCCGCGGGCGGCGTACCGCCGGTCCGCTACAACGGGATCATCGGGGATGGTTGCCGCCGGTCCGCAGCGCAGGGCCCCGGACCTCGTCTTGGCCGGGGTCGCCGCCAGGCTGTTCGAAAGCCGCTGGCTGATCGTGGCGGTTGGCATCCTGCTGCTCGTCCTGGTCCTTGCCGACAGTGTCGCACCCCTGCCCGCCGGGGCGATCCTTGCCGTCCTGCTGGTGCTGGTCGCCGTGCTGCCGCGCGTCCGTGCCGCGCAACGTCTGCCGGCGGCGGCGCGGCCCGTGGTGCCGATTGCCCTGGAAGGCGGCGTGCAGGCATTTGCCAACGCGCTGCCCACGCCCTGCTTCATCCTCGATCGGCGCGGCATCGTCCGCTACGCCAATGAGCGCGCCGTCGCCGCCTTCTCGATCCGCCAGGGCGAATCCCTGACCTTCCGCCTGCGCAATCCCGATCTGGTCGCCGCCTTCCACCGGGTGGCACAGGGCGGGCCGGCGGAGCGGGTCGAATTCGCCGAGCGCATTCCCACCGAGCGCTGGTTCGCCGCCTGGTTCGCCGACCTCACCGCGCCACGCCGTCCGTCCGGCGACTATATTGTGCTCATCCTCGACGATCTCAGCGAGCGCCGCCGCACCGACCGCATCCGCGTCGATTTCGTCGCCAATGCCAGCCACGAGCTGCGCACCCCGCTGGCCTCTCTCACCGGCTTCATCGAGACCCTGCAGGGCCCCGCCCGTAACGACCCGGCGACGCGCGACCGTTTCCTTGAGATCATGCACGATCAGGCCACCCGCATGAGCCGCCTGGTCAACGATCTCATGTCGCTCAGCCGCATCGAGATGAAGGCGCATGTCCGCCCGGTCAACCAGGTCGACCTCACTTCCGTGCTGCGTCACGTCGTCGATGCGCTCGAGCCGCTGGCCCAGGAACTCGGCGTTGCCATCGAGACGGTCCTGCCCGATACGGCGGTGGAAATGGCCGCCGACCGGGACGAGCTGATCCAGGTCTTCGAAAACCTCATCGAGAACGCCTGCAAGTACGGCCAGTCGGGCAAGCGGATCACCGTCACCCTGAGCCCGGCGGCGGGGGGCGCCGGCCCCAGCGTCACGGTGCGCGATTTCGGCGCGGGCATTCCCGAGGAGCACGTTCCGCGGTTGACCGAGCGCTTCTATCGCGTCGATGTCGAGGACAGCCGGCGCCACCGCGGCACCGGCCTGGGGCTGGCCATCGTCAAGCACATCCTCGCCCGTCATCGTGCCCGCCTGACCGTCGACAGCCGGCTCGGCGAGGGCTCGGCCTTCACCGTGACATTCCCTGCCGCCGCGCCCCGCGGCGGACCCGGCGATGGCGAAAAACCGCAATCAGATCAAGCGGTTGATCTGTCGTAAAACCGTTATACTATCGTCATAGGACAGTCGCGGGGCCTGACTAGTGTCCGCCGCACACGAGCTGCCGATGGTTAGCCCGTGTTCAAGTTCGTCCCCCCAATCCTCCAACAGGGAGAGGCCAGGTGAAACACTTCAACCTCGCCATCGCGGCCGGCCTTGCCGCCGCGGCGTTTTCGTTTTCCGTTGCCAACGCTGCCGAAATTTCGGGCGCCGGCGCCACGTTCCCCTATCCGATCTACGCCAAGTGGGCCGACGCCTATAAGACCGAGACCGGCATTGGCTTGAACTACCAGTCGATCGGTTCCGGCGGCGGCATCAAGCAGATCGAAGCCAAGACCGTCACCTTCGGCGCATCCGACGCCCCCCTCGGTGCCGACGTGCTCGACAAATACGGCCTTGCCCAGTGGCCGATGGTCATGGGCGGCATCGTCCCGGTGGTCAATCTCGAAGGTATCAAGCCGGGCGAGCTTTACATCGACGGCCAGACGCTCGCCGACATCTTCATGGGCAAGATCACCAAGTGGGACGATCCGGCGATTGCCAAGGCCAATCCCGGCGTCAAGCTGCCCTCCTCGGCCATCGCCGTCGTCCATCGTTCGGACGGGTCGGGCACCACCTTCAATTTCAGCTACTACCTGGCTGACGTCAGCGCCGACTGGAAGTCGAACATCGGTGTGAACACCTCCATCGAGTGGCCGGTCGGCATCGGTGCCAAGGGCAACGAAGGCGTCGCCAACAACGTCCAGAACACCAAGGGCTCCATCGGCTACGTCGAATACGCCTATGCCATGCAGAACAAGATGACCTACGCTGGCATGGTCAACAAGGACGGCAAGCAGGTCGAGCCGACGGCCGAGGCCTTCGCGGCTGCCGCCGCCAATGCCGACTGGAACAGCAAGCCCGGCTACGGCGTGATCCTGGCCAATCAGCCGGGTGCTGCCACCTGGCCGATGACTGCCGCCACCTTCATCCTCATGTACAAGTCGCCGGCCGATCCGGCGGCTTCGGCTGCGGCTCTGAAGTTCTTCGCCTGGGCCTATGCCAAGGGCGACGCCATGGCCAAGGAGCTCATCTACATCCCGATGCCCGAGGCGGTGTCCAAGGATGTCGAGGCCATGTGGGCCAAGGACATCGTTGGCCCCGACGGCAAGCCGGTCTACGCGGCGATGTAGTCCCGCATTGATTGTGGCGCGTGCGCCCGCCCTCCGGGGTGGGCGCACGCTGCGCCAAACCCCTTGTGGGAAAGTTACATGGTCCGGCCCGTTTTGCCATTTCCCGCGCTTAAGATATGAACCCGCCGGAGATTCGGATGACCGAGGTGGCGTTGAGCGGTCCACACGCAGTCAGCGGGGTTGAGCGGAGCCGTCTTCGCGCTTTGCGCCGCTTCATGCTCGCCGAGAACACCTTCCGCACGGCGACCTTCCTTGCCGCGATGCTGGTTCTGGTCCTGCTTGGCGGCGTCATCCTGTCGCTGGTCATCGGCTCGATGCCGGCCATCAAGCAGTTCGGCTTCGGCTTCCTCACCACCCAGTCGTGGAACCCGGTCACCGAGAAATTCGGCGCCATCGCGCCCATCTACGGCACGATCGTCACCTCGCTGATTGCCATGGCGATCGGCATCCCGGTTTCCTTCGGCATCGCCATCTTCCTCACCGAGCTCTGCCCCTATCCGCTGCGCCGGCCGATCGGCATCGCCATCGAGCTGCTCGCCGGCATCCCGTCGATCATCTACGGCATCTGGGGCCTGTTCGTCTTCGCCCCCTTCCTGCAGCAGACCCTGCAGCCGTTCCTGATCGATACGCTCGGCAACCTACCCCTGATCGGCGCGCTCTTCGCAGGCCCGCCCTATGGCATCGGCATCTTCACCGCCGGGCTGATCCTGGCGATCATGGTGCTGCCCTTCATCACCGCCATCACCCGCGACGTGTTCCTCACCGTGCCGCCGGTCCTCAAGGAGGCCGCCTACGGCGTCGGCTGCACGACCTGGGAGGTGGTGCGCAAGGTGGTGCTGCCCTACACCCGCGTCGGCGTCATCGGCGGGGTCATGCTCGGCCTCGGCCGCGCGCTCGGCGAGACCATGGCGGTCACCTTCGTCATCGGCAACGCCCATCGCATCTCGGCCTCGATCCTGGCCCCCGGCACGACGATTTCGGCCTCGATCGCCAACGAGTTCAACGAGGCTGTTGGCGACCTCTACACCTCCTCGCTGATCGAGCTTGGCCTCATCCTCTTCGTCATCACCTTCTTCGTCCTGGCCGCTGCCCGCATCATGTTGATGCGCATCGAGAAGAGTCTCGGCTCATGAAGTCGATGTCCATGGCCCGCTACAATCGCCGCCACCGGCGCAGCACTATCGTCATGGCCCTGTCGGTCGGCGCCACCGCCTTCGGCGCCCTGTGGCTGATCCTCATCCTGGCGACGCTGCTGTGGAACGGCTTCGCCGGCCTTTCGCTCGAGGTGTTCACCGCCAACACGCCGCCGCCGGGCAGCGCCGGCGGCCTCGCCAACGCCATCGTCGGCAGCCTCATCCTCACCGTCATGGGCGTCGTCATCGGCACGCCGATCGGCATCCTCGCCGGCACCCACATGGCCGAATACGGCCGCTATTCGCGCCTGACTTCGGTGGTGCGCTTCGTCAACGACATCCTGCTCTCGGCGCCGTCGATCGTCATCGGCCTGTTCGTCTACGAGATCATGGTCGTGCGCATGGGCCACTTCTCGGCCTGGGCCGGCGGCGTGGCACTCGCCATCCTGGTCCTGCCGGTGGTCATCCGCACCACCGAGGACATGTTGCTGCTGGTGCCGGACTCGCTGCGCGAGGCGGCCTCCGGCCTCGGCTCGCCACGCTGGAAGATCATCGCCAAGGTGTCCTATCGCGCCGCCCGTGCCGGCATCGTCACCGGCGTGCTGCTGGCCATCGCCCGCATCACCGGCGAGACCGCGCCGCTGCTCTTCACGGTGCTTAACAATCAGTTCGACAGCCGCGATCTGAACGCGCCGATTGCCAACCTGCCGGTCACCATTTTCCAGTTCGCCCTGTCGCCCTATGACGACTGGCAGCAGCTCGCCTGGACCGGCGCCTTGATCATCACCTTTGCCGTGCTGGCGCTCAACATCGTCGCGCGCGCCCTCTCAAGCATGGGGAAGTCGACATGAGCGACGCCAGCCTGACGACAGCCGGCCCGACGGCCGCGCCCGAGGTCCGTGCGCCCGATGCGGCATTGGCCGGCGCGCCGATGACCGAGAAGATGACGGTGCGCAACCTCCACTTCTATTACGGCGACACCCAGGCCCTGAAGTCGATCAGCCTGCCGCTTTACGAGAACCGGGTGACGGCCTTCATCGGCCCGTCGGGTTGCGGCAAATCGACCCTGCTGCGCGTGCTCAACCGCATGTACGACCTCTATCCGAACCAGCGCGCCGAGGGCGAGGTCATCCTCGACGGCGACAACATCCTCGACCCCCATCAGGACGTGAACCTGCTGCGCTCCAAGGTCGGCATGGTGTTCCAGAAGCCGACGCCGTTTCCGATGACCATCTTCGACAACATCGCCTTCGGCATCCAGCTCTACGAGCGGCCGTCGCGCAGCGAGCTCGCCGAGCGCGTCGAGGCGGCGCTCACCAAGGCGGCGCTGTGGGACGAGGTCAAGGACAAGCTCCGCGCCAGCGGCCTCAGCCTGTCCGGCGGTCAGCAGCAGCGCCTGTGCATCGCGCGTACCGTCGCCGTCCAGCCCGAGGTGGTGCTGCTCGACGAGCCGGCCTCCGCCCTCGACCCGATCTCGACCGCCAAGATCGAAGAGCTGATCGACGAGCTGAAGACCGAATACACCATCGCCATCGTCACCCATAACATGCAGCAGGCGGCGCGCGTGTCGGACTACACCGCCTTCATGTATCTTGGCGAGCTGGTCGAATACGACGAGACCAACAGGATGTTCACCGCGCCGACCGACCGGCGCACCCAGGATTACATAACCGGCCGCTTCGGCTGATTATCACGCGG
>CAVVPK010000010.1:0-153475 GCA_963750065.1 uncultured Alphaproteobacteria bacterium | reverse complement strand
AGGGGCCGTTGTGCCGCTTGCCGTAGTCGTGCAGGGCACGAGCCACCAACTCCTTGCCGGTACCCGATTCGCCGGCGATCATCACCGTCAGGTCGGTCTGCATCAGCCGGGCAAGCACGCGATAGATGTCCTGCATGGCCGGCGAGCGGCCGACCAGCGGAATGTTGTCGCCCGGCTCCTCGCTCGCCGTTTCCGGGCGCCGGTTGCGCGGCTCGGACAGGGCCCGGCCGACGATGCCGATCAGCTCCTTGAGGTCGAACGGCTTGGGCAGGTATTCGTAGGCCCCCCGCTCCGAGGCGCGGATGGCGGTCATGAACGTGTTCTGCGCGCTCATGACGATGATCGGCAGATCGGGCCGCGTCCGCTTGATGCGCGGCAGGAGGTCGAAGATGTTCTCGTCGGGCATCACCACGTCGGTGATGACCAGGTCGCCGTCGCCCTCGCTCACCCAGCGCCACAGCGTCGCCGCGTTCGAGGTCAGCCGCACCTGATAACCGGCCCTGGACAGCGCCTGGTTGAGCACCGTGCGGATCGCCGAGTCGTCGTCGGCCACGAGGATATTGCCGAGGGGCATGGTCAATCGTTCCTGAAACTACTGTCGGTCGGACCCGGCCAGGCCGGCATCAGAACGCGAAACACAGTGCGCCGCGGCTGCGACTCGCATTCGATGACGCCGCCGTGGTCGCGGATGATCTTGGCGACCAGAGCGAGCCCCAGCCCCGAGCCGTTGGCCTTGGTGGTGACGAACGGATCGAAGAGGTGCGGGATCATCTCCTCGGGCACGCCGGGGCCATTGTCGCGCACGCAGAATTCCAGCGGCAGCGTCACCTTGCTCGGATTGCCCGGCACCGACAGGCGGTAGCCCGGCTTGAAGGCCGTGGTCAGAATGATCTCGCCGTCGCTGGCTCCGTCGACCGATTCGGCGGCGTTCTTGACCAGGTTGAGGAACACCTGGATGAGCTGGTCGCGATTGGCCGGCACAGGGGGAAGCGACGGATCGTATTCGTCGCTGATCTTGATCGAGCGGGCGAAGCCGGTGCGTGCCAGCCGGCGGACGTGATCGAGCACCGCGTGGATATTGACCGGCTCGACTTCCAGCGGCCGCTCGTCGGAGAACACTTCCATGCGGTCGACCAGCTTGACGATGCGGTCGGCCTCGTCGCAGATCAGCCGGGTGAGCGCCCGATCGTCGTCGTTGACGTTCGATTCCAGCAGTTGCGCCGCACCGCGGATGCCGGAAAGCGGGTTCTTGATCTCGTGGGCGAGCATTGACGCCAGGCCGGTGACGGTGCGCGCGGCACTGCGATGGATGAGCTGGCGGTCCATCTTGTCGGCCATCGAGCGCTCCTGCAGCACGATGACGACGCCGTTCTGATGATCCTGGCTGGGCGCAGCATAAATATCGACGACGCGCTCACCACCATTGCGCGGCGTGCCGATATCGACGCGGTATTCGTTGACCGGCGCGTTGCGCTCGCGCACCTGGTCGACCAGCGCCAGCAACGGGCTGCCGAAGGGCACGAAATAGGACAGCGGGTGGCGGCTGAGCACGGTGGTCGAAGCCTGGAAGAAATTCTCCGCCGCCGCGTTGGCTTCTGCGATATGGCCCTCGGCGTTGAGCAGCACAACTGGGTGCGGCAGCGCGTCGAGCAGGGCCGACGCCGAGCGCCCGCGGGCGGCAAGGGCTTCCACGTTCATGCCGCCCTCCGCTCCGTGTCGGCCGTGAACCATGCCGCAAGGTGGCGCAGGACGTCCGCTGGGCGGGCGGCGGTCAGCACCGCGCGGCGCAGCGCCGGATCGCCGGGCCCGGCCTGATCCATGTACCAGCCGAGATGCTTGCGGGCGACGCGCGCGCCCAGGAACGCACCGTAATGGTCGAGCAGCGCCGCGTAGTGGCGCATGGCCAGTTCGGCCACCGGCGGGGTCTGCGGCAGCGTGCCGGTCAGCGCATGATGGGCGATGGCGCCCGGCAACCACGGCCGCCCGTAGGCGCCGCGGCCGATCATGATGCCGTCGGCACCCGACAGGCGCAGCATCGGTTCGATGTCGTCGACGTCGGTGGCATCGCCATTGGCGATCACCGGGATCGATACCGCCTGCTTGACGGCGCGGATCGCTGCCCAGTCCGCCCTGCCTTGATAGAACTGGCAGCGTGTGCGCCCGTGCACGGTGATCATACGCACGCCGGCCGCTTCGGCACGCCGCGCCAGCTCCGGTGCATTGATCGACTGCCGATCCCAGCCCAACCGCATCTTCAGCGTCACCGGCACCGACGTGGCGCCGACCGTCGCCTCGATCAGGGTCAGCGCATGGTCGAGATCGCGCATCAGCGCCGAGCCCGAATAGCCCGAGGTCACCTTGCGCGCCGGGCAGCCCATGTTGATGTCGATGATGTCGGCGCCGGCATCGGTCGCGGCACGCGCGCCTTCCGCCATCCAGCGCGCCTCGCGCCCCGCGAGCTGGATTACATGCGGACCGTCGCCGGCGCGTTCGGCACGCATGATCGCCTCAGCATCGCCCGCGGCAAGCTGTTCGCCGGCCACCATTTCCGATACAACCAGCCCGGCGCCGAATTCGGCAGCAAGCGCCCGGAAGGGTCGGTCCGACACACCCGACATGGGCGCCAGAAAGACCCGGTTCGGGATGGTCACCGGCCCCAGAACCAGCCGTTCCGCCAGAATTCGCATCGCCTCGCCTATTGATTAGGCAGTTCGCCCGTTTGCCCACATCTTAGTCAGATTGCGTCCGTGAGCAAGTGCGAAATCGGCGGCTACGCCCACTAATATGCTACATTCGGGCGCAGTTTCTCATGAGGTTTTCATTATGGATCATGCCCCGCACGCCGCCGCCCTGATCGTTGCAGCCGGGCGCGGTGTCCGCGCCGGCTCGGGCAACGTGCCCAAGCAGTACCAGCCGCTTGCCGGCACGCCCATTCTGGCGCGCACGCTAGCCACTTTCCTGGCCCATCCGGCCGTCGACCGCGTGCTTGTCGTCATCGCCAACAGCGACGAAGAGATCTACCGGTCGGTGGCCCCGCGCCACAACAATCTGATGGCGCCGGTCGCCGGCGGCGAAACCCGCCAGGATTTGGTCAGGAACGGGCTTACGGCGCTTGCCGGCACGGCCCCGGCGCGCGTCCTGATCCACGATGCCGCCCGCCCCTTCGCCTCTCCCGCCCTCATCGGCCGGGTGGTCGCGGCGCTGGGCAATGCCGATGCGGTGGTGCCCGCCGTGCCGGTCGCCAACACCCTCAAGCGGGTCGACAGCGCCGGCCGCGTCATCGCCACCGTGCCACGCGACCAGTTGCAGGCGGCGGAGACGCCGCAGGGCTTCGCCTTCGACGCCATCCTCGCCGCCCACAACAACGCGCGCGAAGCACGCCAGCAGTTCACCGACGATGCCGCTGTGGCCGAATGGGCCGGTATGCCGGTGATCGCCGTTGCCGGCGACCCCCGCAACGTCAAGCTCACCACCGCGCACGACATCGAAGTCGCCGACCGCCGGCTGACCGCCGAGGCGGCCTTGACGCTCGGCGATGTGCGCGTCGGCATCGGCTACGACATTCACGGTTTCGGGTCCGGCTTCGAGATCATGCTGGGCGGCGTGGCCGTGCCCTACCGGCGCGGCCTGGTCGGCCATTCCGATGCCGACGTGGTTCTGCATGCCTTGACCGATGCGCTGCTCGGCGCACTGGGCGACGGCGACATCGGCGAGCATTTTCCGCCCTCGGACCCGCAATGGGCCGGCGTCTCCTCGGACCGTTTCGTGGCCGACGCCGTCGCCCGGGTCGCAGCGCGTGGCGGCATGATCGCCCATCTCGACGTGTCGGTCGTGGCCGAGCGGCCCAAACTTGCGCCCCACCGCGAGGCAATGCGCGCTCGCATCGCGGAGATCTGCGGCATCACCGTCGACCGTGTCGGCGTCAAGGCGACGACCAGCGAGGGCCTTGGCTTCATCGGCCGCAGCGAAGGCATCTCCGCCCATGCCGTGGCCACCATCCGCCTGCCGTTCGGGAGTGCATCATGACCGACCTGTCACAGCTTACCCCCGCCGCCGAGGCGCTGATCGCGGTCTGCCGCAAGAAGGGCTATCGCATTGCCACCGCCGAATCCTGCACCGGCGGGCTCGTCGCCGGCATCTTGACCGAGATCCCCGGCGCGTCGGAGGTCTTCGACCGCGGCTTCGTCACCTATTCCAATGCGGCCAAGATCGACCTGCTCGACGTCTCGCCCGACCTCTTGGCACCGGGCGGTCCGGGCGCGGTCAGCGAGGCCGTGGCGCGGGCCATGGCGAACGGCGCCATCGATCGCTCGCAGGCCGATCTTGCCGTCGCCATCACCGGCGTCGCCGGGCCGGCCGGCGGCACCGATGAGAAGCCGGTCGGACTGGTGCATCTGGCCGTCGCCGTGCGCGATGGCCCGAACCATCACCTTTTCCGCCGCTTCGGCGATCTCGGACGCTCGGGCGTCCGCCTCGCCGCCGTCGGCGAGGCGTTGGCCATGCTCAATCACATGGCTCAGGCGAAGGAGGCGCCGTAGACCCGGTCGGCGCGCTCTTCGAAGGCGCTGGAGAACTTGCGGAAGGCACGATCGAAAACGCTGCCCATCACCGCGGAGAGAAGCCGCGACTTGAACTCGTAGTCGATGGCAAAGCCGACGATGCAGGCGTGCTCGCCCTCGGCCCGGAACGTCCACACGGTGTGGAGATAGCGAAACGGCCCGTCGAGATAATCGGCAAGGATCGTGTTGGCGGCCGTGTCGAGCGTCACCCGCGTGGTGAACGTCTCGCGGATCGCCTTGTAGCCGACCGTCATGTCGGCGACGAGTACCTCGCGTGTCCTCTCCCGGCTGCGCCCGCGGATCTTGAGCTGCTCACAAAGCGGCACGAACTGCGGATAGGCCTCGATATCGGCGACCAGCGCGAACATGTCGGCCGCCGAATGCTGAACCCGGTGATCGGTAGAAAACTTGGGCACTCGCCGAGGCTCCTAGCCGCGGCCCTGCTTCGCCGCGCGCGCCGCCCTCAGCTTGGCAAAATCTTCGCCGGCATGATGCGAGGAGCGTGTCAGCGGGCTCGCCGAGACCATCAGGAAGCCCTTGGCATAGGCGACCGTCTCCAGCGCCTTGAATTCCTCCGGCGGCACGAAGCGCATCACCGGATGGTGCTTGCGGGTCGGCTGCAGGTACTGGCCGATGGTCAGGAAGTCGACATTGGCGCTCCTGAGATCGTCCATGAGCTGCAGCACCTCGTTCCGCTCCTCGCCGAGCCCGAGCATGATGCCGGACTTGGTGAACATGGCCGGATCGAGTTCCTTGACCTTCTGCAGAAGCCTGAGCGAGGCGAAATAGCGCGCCCCCGGCCGCACCGTCAGGTAGTTCGAGGGGACCGTTTCGAGATTGTGGTTGAACACGTCCGGCCTGGCCGCGACCACCGTCTCCACCGCACCGTCCTTGCGCAGGAAGTCGGGGGTGAGCACCTCGATGGTGGTGCCGCTCGCCCGCTCGCGGATGGCCCGGATGGTGCGCGCGAAATGCTCCGCCCCGCCGTCGGCGAGATCGTCGCGGTCGACCGAGGTGATGACCACATGGTTGAGGCCGAGCTTGGCGACGGCGTCGCCGATATGCTCCGGCTCGTCAGGGTCGAGCGGCCCCGGCATGCCCGTGCGCACATTGCAGAAGGCGCAGGCGCGCGTGCAGGTATCGCCCATGATCATGAAGCTGGCGTGCTTCTTCGACCAGCACTCGCCGATATTGGGGCAGCCGGCCTCCTCGCACACGGTCACCAGGCTGTGCGCGCGCACGATGTCGTTGGTCTCGCGATAGACCGGCGAATTGGGCGCCCGCACCCGGATCCAGTCCGGCTTGCGGGCTATCGGCGCGTCCGGCCGGTGCGCCTTTTCAGGGTGCCGGGGGCGTGGATTGGCAACGGTATCGAGAACAACGACCATGATGAACGGCTTCCGTCAGGCCCGCCCGCGCACAAGGCGGAACAGGAAGATCAGGATGATGGCGCCGATGGTGGCGACGACAAGATTGCCGACGAAGCCGGCATAGTTGATGTCGAGCCGCCGGGCGATCCATCCGCCGATCAGCGCCCCGATGATGCCGACGACGATGTTGGCGATCAGGCCCATCCTGGCGGCCGTCACCCGCTCCGCGATCCACCCGGCAAATCCGCCGATGATGATGGCGAGCAGCCAGTTGACGCCGTCCATGCCAAACGCGATACGCGGCCTCATCTAGGGACGCTCCGCCGGTTGTCGAAATCCGACCTATAGCTGGACCCGGGCACCCGTTCCGTCAAGCGCGGCCGCGCAACGCCGCCATGCGCCCTGCGCCCGGATGGCGCCGGGCCGTCGTCGTCGGCTCAGATGATGATCCTGGCGATGATGATCACGATGATCGCCCCGACGATGGAGATCACCACCTGCTCCAGGAACGGATTGCCGAAATTGAGCTTGATGCCGAGCTGGCGGGCGAGAAAGCCGCCGACCAGCGAGCCAATCAGGCCGGCAATCAGCCACGCGATCAGGCTGGCATTGCCGCCCACGATGAGGCTGGCAACGAAACCGGCGATTAGGCCGATGATGATCCAGGCGACGATCGATTTCGTTTGTGCGTTCATGGACCCGTCCCCCACATATTATCCTCGGGCCCGCCGCCCGATTCCGTATTTCCGCGCTTTCAGTGTAGCGCCATTTGGTGCCGGACCCAAAGCCGGCCGCCAGCCCGCAGTGCTCAGGATGCCGGCGGTTCCGGCTTCACTTCCGCCGCTGGCGCCGGCTGCGGCTCGGGCTCCGGTGGCGGCGGCGGGGGTGGTGGCGGGGGTGGTGGCGGGGGCGCCGCAACCGGACGCGGTGCCTGGGCGGGAGGCGGCACGGCCGCGGGCATGGCGGCACGTCCTTCCGGCCTGCGCATGCGGCCGCCGGCGGTACGCACCAGAGCCCCGACGCCCAGCACCATCACCACGGCGACGGCCAGCGGCCCGACCCACGGGATCAGGCTGATGAGCGCGATGATGACCGCACCGACGATGACGAAGAGCAGCGCCCGGGCGATGCCGATCGGCCCCGGCGCGCGCACGAAGATGCCCGCCGCGATGCCGGCCGCGGCGACCGGGTGACCGAAGACGAAGAGCAGCGGCAAGGCGAACAGCAGCGTCAGGCCGATGGGGATGCCGACCACCGTCATCGACAGGATGATGGCGATTGCCGGTACCAGGATCAGCGTGATGACGCCGATGAGGATGGTCGAGACCGGCCTCAGCCGCGCATGGTCGAGCGCGGTGATGAACAGCCGCCCGCCGAACAGCATCAGCACGATGCCGGCGAGGATGGTGCCGAGCACCATGGCCGCGGCAAGGCAGAAGCCGAACGCCCAGGACGGGATGTCGCGCCACCCGGCCGGCGGCTCGATGCGATGGACGCTGCCGCTGATGACGGCCCCCGGTGCGATATCCGGCTTCTGTCGCGAGTAGACGGTGAGGTCGCCGCCAACGCGGGCGAGCGGGCCGACGACGACGTGTTCGCCGGCAAGCGTCAGGGGGCCGTCGGCCTGGCCGTTGAAGACGACCACGGCGCCGGCGATCCGCGCCGCACCGTGAACATGGCCAAGCATCGAGACATTGGCGCCGGCGACTTCGAGCGTGCCGCCGACGGTGGTCAGAGGACCGATGGCGACACTGGCACCGCCGGCCCGCAGGCTGCCGCCGATCGCCGAGTTGACGTCAACCACCGCGCCGAACAGGCGGGCGCGGCCGGTCACCTTGCTGGCGAGATTGATGGATGCGCCGGCCGCCGTGATATCGGCGCCGACGGTTCCGCCGACCGCGATCTTCGCGCCGACGGCCGCAACGCTGCCCGCCGCATCGACCGAGAGGACGACCGATGCGCCGACGGCCTTGACGTTCGCCGCCGTGCCGCTGATGGTCACCGAGCCGCCGGCGGCGCGAACGTCGCCGCCCGTCGCGTTGATCGTGACCACGGCGCCCGCGGCTGTGTTCCCGTCCGCAGCCAGTGCCGCGCCCATGGGAGACGCAATCGCGGCAGCAATCGTCAGCGCCGCCAGAACCTGCCATCCCCGGCGCTTCTGCGCCGCCCAAGCCATCGTCATTTGCCGCCTCCTGACGGAAACCGAAAGCACCACGGAAAAAATGCGCTACGGGCGCCCGGCTCCGAATCCCCGGGACACTACCATTGCGCTTCCTAGGCGAGAACCTCGTCGATATCGACCCAGTCGCCCTTGCGCGCCGCCGAAAGCACCGACGCCGCCACCAGCGCCAGGCTGTTGAGGTTGTCGGCGCCGGTGGGGAAGCGCGGCGAGAGCCGGCCGGTCTCGATCGCCTCGATGGCCGCAGCCAGGGAGCCGGCACGGTCGAGATAGGGCAGCCGCGGCAGCACCGGCGTCACCGCCTCCTGGCCGTACTGGCGCATGGTCAGCCGGTCAGACTTGCCAGGTGGCGCCCGATCGTCGCGCGACGACCAGCGGATCTCGCCGTGGGCGCAATCCATGCTCCACTCGCCCGACCAGGGCGTACGCGGGGCGCCGCTTACCCACGAGCCGCGATAACTGACCGGCGTACCCTTGCTGAAGTCGACCGTGACGATTGCCGCAGCATCATGGGTGAAGGGGCTGCCGGCCGGGTTCCAGGTGACAGCGCTCACCCGCTTCGGTTCGTCGCCGAGCACCAGCCGCATCAGGTCGAAATGGTGGATCGCCATGTCGGCGAGTAGCGGGTCCGGCATTTCGGGATAGGCATGGCCGTCGGTCGGCGCGTGATAGCGGAAGTCGATGCCGATGGTGCTGAGCGGCCCCAGCGCCTGGCTGGCGATGAGCTCGGCGGCGAGGATCGGCGCCGGGTAATAGCGGTAGTTCTGGCTGACCATGAGCAGGCGCTCACGCTCGGCCGCCAGCGCCACCAGGTCCTTCGCCTGTGCAATCGTGCTGGCAAACGGCTTCTCCACCACCACGTTGCAGCCGGCCTCCAGCGCTTCTCTCACCACCGCGTGATGCGCCTCCGTCCTCAGCGTCGCCAGCACGATGTCGCAGTCGACTTCCGCCAACGCTTCAGCGAGGCTGGCGAAGCACTGTTCGGGCCGCGCCCGCGCCTCCTTCTGGGCCCGTTCGAGCGCCATCGGCGCGCTGTCGACATAGGCGACGGCCTCCGCGGTGGCGACCGACGGGACGATCTTGGTCGCCCAGTTGACGCCCCAGCGACCGAGGCCGACCTGGATGATCTTGGCCATTGCTATTCGTCCTCAGGCGTGGCGCGTGTCAGACGTGGATGGCGCGGCCATAGGCGGCGAGCACGCTCTCGTGCATCGTCTCAGAGAGCGTCGGATGCGGGAACACGGTCGCGATCAGCTCCTCCTCGGTCGTCTCCAGGTTCATGGCGACGACAAATCCCTGGATCAGCTCGGTCACTTCCGCGCCGACCATATGGGCGCCGAGCAGCTGGCCGGTCTTCTTGTCGAAGATCGTCTTGACCATGCCGTCGGGCTCGCCGAGCGCGATCGCCTTGCCGTTGCCGATGAAGGGGAACTTGCCGACACGGATGTCATAGCCAGCCGCCTTGGCCTTGGCCTCGGTGAGGCCGACCGAGGCGATCTGCGGGTTGCAGTAGGTGCAGCCCGGGATCTTCAGCTTGTCCATCGTGTGCGGCTTCTTGCCGGCGATCGCCTCGACGCAGATGACGCCCTCGTGCTCCGCCTTGTGGGCGAGCATGGGCGGGCCAGCGACGTCGCCGATGGCGTAGATGCCGGGGACATTGGTGCGGCCGTAGTCGTCGATGACGATGCAGCCGCGGTCGGTCTTCACGCCGAGCTTCTCCAGCCCGAGATTTTCGATGTTGCCGGTGACGCCCACAGCCGAGATGACCCTGTCGACCTTGAGCTCTTGGGCTTTGCCGTCCTTGAGCACGATCTTGGCGGTGACGCTGTCCTTGGCCTTGGTCAGCTTCTCGACCTTGGCGTCAGTGTGGATCTTGATGCCGGCCTTCTCGAAACGCTTGCGCGCGTGGGCCGCGATCTCCTCGTCCTCGACCGGAAGGATCTGCGGCAGGATCTCGACCACCGTCACCTCGGCGCCCATGGTGCGATAGAACGACGCGAACTCGATGCCGATGGCGCCGGAGCCGACGACGAGCAGCGACTTCGGCATCTTTTCCGGCGCCATCGCCTCGAAATAGGTCCAGATCTGCTTGCCGTCCGGCTCCAGGCCGGGCAGCGCGCGGGGCCGTGCGCCGGTGGCAACGATGATGTGCTTGGCCGTGTAATCGCCGGTGCCGAGGGCGCCCTTTGGCGGGTTCTCGGCCGCCTTGACACTGACGGTACCGGCCCGGGCGATGGTCGCCGTGCCCCAGATCACGTCCACCTTGTTCTTCTTGAGCAGGAAGGCGACGCCATTGGAAAGCTGCGCGGCGACGGCACGCGAGCGCTTGACGACGGCGCTCATGTCGAACGTCACGTCCTTGGCCGACAGGCCGAAATCCTTGGCGTGCTCCATATAATGGAAGACCTCGGCCGAGCGTAACAGCGCCTTGGTCGGGATGCAGCCCCAGTTCAGGCAGATGCCGCCGAGATAGGATCTTTCCACCACGGCCGTCTTCAGCCCGAGCTGGGCGGCGCGGATGGCGGTCACGTAGCCGCCCGGGCCGGAGCCGATCACGATCACATCGTACTGGTCTGCCATGGTCTCGTTTCCATCCTGATTGTCATTGGCAAGTCGCATCGCCGACATCGATGTCGAACTGAGCGGGTCCCATGAGGCCCGGCTTCGCCATCTTGTAGGCGATCGTCACCAGCAGCTTGCACCGCTCCGTCTTGAGCTCGTAGATGCGGCTGCCGGCAAGCGGCTTCTGAAGCCTGATCGAGAGGATCGGCTCCTCATATTTGAGCGCGTCGTGAACGCGCACGTCGTTCACGATCGCCATGATCTCGCGGGCGCTCTGCCAGTATGGCGGCAGCGCGGCGCGGGCGCCCACCGGCACAAGAAGCGGGGCTACCGCCAGTGCAGCGAGCATCGCGGGCATCGGTCGTTTCATCGTCTGCCGGTCCTCGGCTGGACGGCCGTTTTGGTCGCCGGGCCTTCTATCACGGCACGGCGCACGACCCTAGTCACCGGATGCAATTCGGAAATGCGCGCCGGCCCCGCCTGCCGCATGGCTCACGGCACCGCCAGCCCGGGCTTGCCCGGCCGCGGAAGGAGCAGGCAGACCGGCAGGACGGCGAGATACATCACGGCGTCGAGCGCCCAGACGATGCCGTTCCAATGCGTGCTGAAGGCGGCGTAGATGGCGCTGAAGGCGAACGGACCGACGATTGCCGTCAGGCTGCCGAGCGCAGTCAGAGCCCCCTGAAGCTGCCCCTGCTCGCTGTCGGGGACGGATCTGGAGGCGAGCGACTGCAAGAGCGGCCCGCTGATGCCGGCAATGCCGATAAGCGGTCCGAGCACAAGCGCCAGGTAGCCGTTGGTCAGGACCGACAGGATCAGCAGAGCGGCCATCTCGAGCGCCATTCCCAGCATGATCCCGGCACGCTCTCCGATAGCGTGCGCGACCGGCCCTGGCAGCGTGCCCATTGCGATCATCTGCGCCACGCCGAACATGGAAATGGAAAGGCCGATCAGCCCGGTCCCCCACAGGAACCTGTCCTGCTGGAAGATCACCAGCACGGTGCCGTAACTCTGTCCCACCAGCTTGACGACGACGATGACCGCAAGGACGGGCAGAAGCGCACGCAGGGCGAACACACGACTGAACGGCGTCAGCGGATTGAGCGCGTCCCACTGCAGCCGCCCGGCGCCACCCGCCCGGGATTCCGGCAGGAAAAACAGGGCCAGAATGAAATTCACGGCAGCGAACGCGGCCGCAAGCAGAAAGGGCAGCCGGACCCAGACTTCCCCCAGCAAACCGCCGGTCAGCGGCCCGAAGACGAAGCCGAGCCCCAGGCTCGCATGGGCCAGCCCGAAGCGCCGGGAGCGGATTTCGGGCGCCGAGATGTCGGCGATATAGGCCATGCTCGCGGTCATGCTGGCCGCGAGAATGCCGGCGACGGCGCGCGTCACCAGCAGCAGCCAGAACCATGGCGCCGCCGCCATGATCACGTAGTCGACGGCGGTCGCCGCCAGCGCCACGAGCAGGACCGGCCGCCGGCCGAAGCGGTCGCTGAGCCCGCCCACGACGGGCGCGAACAGGAACTGCATGAACGCATAGACGCCGATCACCAGGCCGAGCAGCAGCGCGATGCTTCCCGAAACGGATAGATCGCGCAGCAACGACGGCAGCACCGGCATGATCAGGCCGACGCCCGCCGAATCGAGCGCAATCGTCATGAGGATGAGAACGAGAGCCCGGTTCAACGCAGCCTTCCAGGCCGGCGCGCGGCGCCATGGCGAATGGGACGGGCCACTCTCGCCTCCGCCCTCCGCTCCGGCAAGGTGAAACCTCGGCGCGGACGCACGTCAGGAATGCGGCTTGGTCAGCAGCACCCAGTCGCCGCCGCGCCGATAGCCCGAAAAGGGCTTGAGCGGCCGGCGCGCCACCTGCCGGTAGCCGACCTTCTCGTAGAGGCTGACGGCGCGGTCGTTCTCGGAGGCGACGATGATCGCCATGCCCCTGGCGCCGGCCTGCCGGCCGAGCCCATCGGCATGGGCGAGCAGCGCCGCACCGACGCCATGGCGGCGAAATTCCGGGTGGACGGCGAGCACGTTGACGTACCAGTGGCCCGGCGCCTCGGCCTCGAGTTCGGCCAGCGGCAGCATCAGCTCCGGCGTCCGTGCGATATCGGCCGGGGCCACCGGATCGTCGATGACATAGCCGACGAGCGCCCCGGCCGCCTGACCGTCCACCTCGGCGATATGGGCATTCAGCCAGGAGAAGGAGCCGGTGTTGCGCAGCGCCCGCTGCCGGCCGATCTCGATCGGCGACTGGCCGGCCTCCGCCATCGTGCTCCAGAAATAGGAAGCGAACCCCTCCCCCGCCATGTCGACGAAGGCGACCAGGTCCATGGCGTCGGCGCGGGCGGCGGGGCGGATGGTGAGGGAGGCCACCCCCCTCAAGCCAGCATCGCCGCCGGCTTCTCGATGAACCCTCGGAAGGCAGCCAGTAACTGCGCGCCGAGCGCGCCGTCGACGGCGCGGTGGTCGGTGGACAGCGTCACCGTCATGATGGTGCGAATATCGACCTTGTGGTCGCGCACCACCGGCATCTCGACGCCGGCACCCACCGCCAGGATCGTCGCATGCGGCGGGTTGATCACGGCGGCGAAATCCTTGATGCCGTACATGCCGAGATTGGAGACCGCCGAAGAGCCGCCCTGGTATTCCTCCGGCGCTAACCTGCGGGCACGGGCCCTTGCCGCCAGGTCCTTCATTTCATTGGCAATTTCCGAGATGCGCTTGGTGTCGGCGTGACGTACCACCGGCGTGATCAAGCCGCCGGGGATGGCCACCGCGACGCCGACATCGGCGCGCTTGTGGTGCAGCATGCCGCCCTCGGTCCACGTCACGTTGGCGTCGGGCACGCGCATCAGCGCCATGGCCAGCGCCTTGACGATGAGGTCGTTGAGCGACACCTTCCAGGCCGCCTTGCCGTCCTTGTCGCGTGGCGCGGCGGCGTTGATCTGCTGGCGAAGCGCCAGCAGCGCGTCGATCTCGGTATCGGCGGTCAGATAGAAATGCGGGATCGTGGTCTTCGCCTCGACCAGCCGCCTGGCAATGATCTTGCGCACATTGTCGTGGGGGACGACGTCGTATTCGCCCTCCTCGAACAGCTTCATGATCTGGGCATCGCTCATCGCGGGCGCGGCGGCTGGAGCCTTGGCCGGCGGTGTGGCAGCCGGCGCAGGCGCGGCAGCCGCTGCGGCCGCGGGAACGCCTCCGGCCTTGCTCCCAACGATGTCCGACTTCACCACGCGGCCATGCGGGCCGCTGCCCTGCACCTTGCTGAGGTCAATGCCCGCTTCCCTGGCCAGACGGCGGGCGAGCGGCGAGGCAAGAATGCGGCCGGCGGCCGAGCCGTTGGTGGCGGCGGGAGCAGCAGCCGGTGCTGCCGGCTGAGGTGCGGCGGGCTTGGCCGCCGGTGCAGGCGCCTCGGTCGGCTTCGGCGCGGCAGCCGCAGCGGCGGGCGCGGCGGCCGCAGGCGTGGCAGCCGGTGCGTCCTTGATGGCGCTCTTGTCCTCGCCCTCTTCCAGAAGCACTGCGATGGGCGCGTTGATGGCCACGTCGGTCGTGCCCTCGGGCACCAGGATCTTGCCGATGGTGCCCTCGTCCACCGCCTCGAATTCCATCGTCGCCTTGTCCGTCTCGATCTCGGCGATGACGTCGCCGGCCTTGACCGTGTCGCCTTCCTTCTTGAGCCACTTGGCGAGGTTGCCCTTCTCCATGGTCGGAGAGAGCGCGGGCATCAGGATGGTGATGGGCATCGGCTTGTCCCCGATCAGGCCGTGTAGGTGACCGCCTTCACCGCCGAGATGACCTCGGCGACGTTGGGCAGGGCGAGCTTCTCCAGATTGGCGGCATAGGGCATCGGCACGTCCTTGCCGGTCACCTTGAGCGCCGGCGCATCGAGATAGTCGAAGGCCTGCACCGTGATCTCGGAGGCGACGTAGGAGGACAGCGAGGCCACCGGCCAGGCTTCCTCGACGGTGACGCAGCGGTTGGTCTTCTTGACCGACGCGACCACCGTTTCGAGGTCCATCGGCCGCAGAGTCCGGAGGTCGATCACCTCCGCCTCGATGCCCATGCCGGCAAGCTCCACGGCGGCCTTCAGCGCATAGTCCATGCCGACGCCCCACGACACGATGGTGACGTCACTGCCGGCGCGCGCGATACGCGCCTTGCCGAGCGGCAGCACATAATCGTCGAGCTTCGGCACCTCGAAGGTGTGGCCGTAGAGGATTTCGTTCTCCAGGAAGACGACCGGGTTGGGGTCGCGGATCGCCGCCTTGAGCAGGCCCTTTGCGTCGGCGGCGGAATAGGGCTGGACGACCTTGAGGCCGGGTACCGACGAATACCAGGCGGAAAAATCCTGGCTGTGCTGGGCGCCGACACGCGCCGCGGCGCCGTTCGGCCCCCGGAAGACCACCGGGCAGCCCATCTGGCCGCCCGACATGTAGAGCGTCTTGGCGGCCGAGTTGACGATGTGGTCGATCGCCTGCATGGCGAAATTCCACGTCATGAACTCGACGATCGGTTTCAGCCCGGCCAGCGCCGCGCCGACGCCCAAGCCCGCAAAGCCGTATTCGGTGATCGGCGTATCGACGACGCGCCGTTCGCCGAATTCCTCCAGCAGCCCCTGGGTGACCTTGTAGGCGCCCTGGTACTCGGCGACCTCCTCGCCCATGACGAAGACGTCCGGGTCGCGGCGCATCTCCTCGGCCATGGCGTCGCGCAGCGCCTCGCGCACCGACATGGTGACCATTTCGGTGCCGGCCGGAATATCGGGATCGGCGGCCAGTGCCTCGCGCGGTGCCGCCGGAACCGGTGCGGCCGGTTCGCCAGCGGCCGGCGCAATGGTGGCAGGGGCAGCGGATGCGGCCGGCCTGGCGGCGGCGGCGGCGTTCTCACCCTCGCCCAGCAACACGGCGATCGGCGTGTTGACCTTGACGTTCTCGGTGCCTTCCGCAACCAGAATCTTGCCCAGCGTGCCCTCGTCCACCGCCTCGAACTCCATCGTCGCCTTGTCGGTCTCGATCTCGGCGATCACATCGCCGGACTTGACCGCATCCCCTTCCTTCTTCAGCCACTTGGCGAGCTTGCCCTCTTCCATGGTGGGCGAAAGCGCCGGCATCAGAATGTCAATCGGCATGGACTTTCCTTTGTCTGGCCGGCGTCGCTAGCGCAGCGCTGCGGGCATTTCTGGCTATTCCGGTCCCGGCCGGAACGAGCATTGCGCCGGGACCGACAGCAAGCGGTAGTGTTTCTTTACCGATAAACGTCCGTCCACAATTCGGCCGGGTCGGGTTCCGAGGCGTGCTGGGCAAAATCGGCAGCCTGGGAGATCTGGTCGCGCACCTGCTTCTCGATCGCCTTCAGCTCGTCTTCGCTGGCGAACTTCTTTTCCAGGATGCGCGCCCGCGCCATCTCGATCGGGTCATGGTGCTGGCGCACGTCCTGCACTTCCTCGCGCGAGCGGTACTTGGCCGGATCGGACATGGAATGGCCGCGATAGCGATAGGTCATCATCTCGAGGATGTAGGGGCCGTTGCCGGCGCGTACCCACTCGACCGCCTTCTCGCCGGCGGCCTTGACGGCGCGCACGTCCATGCCGTCCACCTGCTCGCCGGGAATGCTGAACGAGACGCCGCGCTTGGACAGGTTGGTCTGTGCCGAGGAGCGCGATACCGAGGTGCCCATGGCATAGCGGTTGTTCTCGATGACGTAGACGACCGGCAGTTTCCACAGCCCGGCCATGTTGAACGCTTCGTAGACCTGGCCCTGATTGGCGGCGCCATCGCCGAAATAGGTCAGGCAGACATGGCCGTTGTCACGATATTTGTTGGCGAACGCGATGCCCGTGCCCAGCGGCACCGCGGCGGCGACGATGCCGTGGCCGCCGAAGAATTCCTTCTCGCGGCTGAACATGTGCATCGAGCCGCCCTTGCCGCGCGAATAGCCGGTGGCGCGCCCGGTGAGTTCCGCCATGACGCCGCGCGCATCCATGCCGCTTGCCAGCATATGGCCATGATCGCGATAGCCGGTGATCACCTGGTCGCCGTCCTTGATCGCCATCTCCATGCCGACGACCACGGCCTCCTGGCCGATATACAGGTGGCAGAAGCCGCCGATCAGCCCCATGCCGTACATCTGGCCGGCGCGTTCCTCGAACCGGCGGATGAGGAGCATCTGCCGGAAGGCGGTGAGCTCCTCCTCCTGGCTGAGATTGGCCGGTTTGGTGGTGATGTCCGCGCCCAACCCGACGGGCGGCTGCGCCGATTTGACATCGCCTGCAGCATCCGACGGTTCAATCGCCTTGCGTTGGGCCTTGGGCATTCCAGACTCCCTCGACAGTGAGCTTGTTCCTTGTTTGGGGCGAAACTAGCGGAACACGACTGCCAATCCAAGGTCGCGGTTCCGCCTGTGACGCAAGGCTACTATGCTGACGGGACATGATTATTTCGCACTGCGTCAACGTCGCACCGACGGCAACCCGCCAAAGTGGCAGTCAAGGGACGGTCCGGGGGCGATTAATGCTGCGCTGCATCCAGACGGATGACGACCTCGTCCGGCCGCATGACGTTGAGCGCCATGCGCGCCTGCATGTCGATCACGTCGGCATCGAGGCTCGACGGCCTGACGGTGGCGACCCGCTTTTCGAGCCGGTCGTGCTCGGCCTTAAGGCCGTCGAGGTCCACTGACAGCCGCGTGGCATCGGCGTTGAGGCGGTCCATCGCCCAAATGCCGAACGAGCCGCTGAAGGCATGGAAGCCGAAATAGGCGAGGAAGCTGGCGGCAATGAGCGGCATCCACAGACGCCGAAGGGGGCTCTTCTTGTACTGACGCGTAATCATGACTCAGAGCTTTGCCCGCGAGGCGATTCGGTGACCTTGCCCCAGCGAGGCTTAATGGACCGTTGCGACGCCGGCGGATTTTGCGATTCCGGAATGACGAACGTGGGGACGGCCAAGGCCGTCCCCTTCCGTTCATTGTCGCTGCGAGCCTTCGCTCAGCCCTTGCGGCCGAGCACGCTCTTGCCGGCGAAGACCGCTTCGGTGCCCAGCTCCTCCTCGATGCGGATGAGCTGGTTGTACTTGGCGATGCGGTCGGAACGCGACATCGAGCCGGTCTTGATCTGCCCGCAATTGGTGGCCACCGCCAAGTCGGCGATGGTCGAATCCTCGGTCTCGCCCGAGCGGTGCGAGATGACGTTGGTGTAGCCCGCCTTGTGGGCCATCTCGACGGCATCGAGCGTCTCGGAAAGCGACCCGATCTGGTTGACCTTGATGAGGATCGAGTTGGCGATGCCTTCCTTGATGCCCCGGGCCAGCCGCTCGGTGTTGGTGACGAACAGGTCGTCGCCGACGAGCTGGATCTTGCCGCCGAGTTCGTCGGTAGCGATCTTCCAGCCTTCCCAATCGTCCTCGGCGTTGCCGTCCTCGATGGAGACGATCGGGTACTTGCCGATGAGCTCCTTCAGGTAGGCAACCTGTTCCGCCGGTTTGCGCTTCTTGCCGCCCTCGCCGGCGTAGACATAGGCGCCGTCCTTGAAGAACTCGCTGGAGGCCGGGTCGAGCGCGATGGCGATGTCGTCGCCGGGCTTGTAGCCGGCCTTCTCGATCGCCTTCACGATAAAGTCGAGCGCCTCGGTCGCCGTCTGCAGGTTGGGGGCGAAGCCGCCCTCGTCGCCGACATTGGTGTTGAGGCCGGCATCGGAGAGCGCCTTCTTCAGCGCGTGGAAGGTCTCGGCCCCCATGCGCACCGATTCCGCAAAGGTGTCGGCGCCGTAGGGCACGATCATGAATTCCTGGAAGTCGATCGGGTTGTCGGCATGAACGCCGCCATTGAGCACGTTCATCATCGGCACCGGCAGGATGCGGGCATTGGTGCCGCCGACGTAGCGGTAGAGCGGCAGCGTGTTGGCTTCCGCCGCCGCCTTGGCGACCGCCAGCGACACGCCGAGGATGGCGTTGGCGCCTAGCCGGCTCTTGTTGGGCGTGCCGTCGAGCGCGATCATGGTCTTGTCGATGTGGATCTGGTTCTCGGCCTCCAGCCCGCCGATCGCCTCGAAGATCTCGCCGTTGACCGCATCGACGGCCTTCTGCACACCCTTGCCGCCGTAGCGCTTCTTGTCGCCGTCGCGCAGCTCCACCGCCTCGTGGACGCCGGTCGAGGCGCCGGACGGCACCGCTGCGCGGCCGAACGAGCCGTCCTCCAGAATGACGTCGACCTCGACGGTGGGGTTACCGCGGCTGTCGAGGATTTCGCGGCCGATGATATCGATGATCGCGGTCATAATTCTTCTCCGAGAATGATCCGGTGGGCTGGCTCGTGCCAGCTTTTACAGGAGCCGCTGGTGCGGCGGAAGGTGTGAATTCGTCTCGTTTTTCGCGTCACAGGCGCATGGCGGCGGCACGCCGCCGAAAGGGTTCCGCGGCTAGATAGAACCAATTGGGGCAAGCGGTTTTGCGCAGGATCAAGCCGGCGGGATCGGCCCGTCCGGATTTGGCTCAGGCCAGCGGCATCGGCTTCACGCGGGCGCCTTCGGGAATCGTCCGTTCCGCCTTGTTTAGGCTCTCGATGGCAAAGCCGGCGGCCCGTTTGTAGCCGGCCATGAAGTCGGCCCGCTCCTCCGGCGAAACGACCTCGTCGATCGTATCGAAGGTGCCGCCGCAGCGCTCGTCGACGATCTTCAGCAGCCCGAACGGACCGGCGCCGCGATTGCGCAGGATGACCTGGGAAATCGGGCCGCAAAGCCTGGCGTCGTAGGCGGCAAGCGCCGCCGGCGTGACCCCGTGCTCGATCATCGCCTGCCCCAGGATGCGGGTATCGACGATCGCCTGGCTGGCTCCGTTGGAGCCGGTTGGATACATGGCGTGGGCGGCATCGCCGATGAGCGCCACCGGCCCGTCCTGCCAGGTCGGTATGGGGTCGCGGTCGATCATCGGGTTCTCGAAGGCACCGTCCGCCCCCTTGAGCAAAGCCGGCACGTCCAGCCAGTCCCACACCCAGCCGTCGAAATGATGCGCGAAATCGCCAATACGGACCTGCCGGAACCAGCCCGTCTGCTGCCAGCCCTCCGAGTTGTCCATGGTCACTTCGGCGATCCAGTTGATCAGCGCCAGACCCGTCTCGGGGTCGGGGGCGGAGATCGGATAGAAGACGATGCGATGGTGGTCGGTCCCCAGCCCGACGAAGGAGGCGCCGGTGCGGATGGGCTTCGCCACGGTCGTTCCGCGCCACATCACCGCCCCGCCCCAGTGGATCGGCGGCTGGTCGGGATGCATCTCGGCCCGCACCGCCGAATGGATGCCGTCGGCGCCGATGAGCAAGGCGCCGCGCTCCTCGGAGGCCGTTCCGTCGGCATGTTCGATGAACGCGGTCACGCCGCCTTGCGGCTCCTTGCGATAGCCGGTCACCCGGCTGCCCAGCCTGACCGCCCGCGCGCCGAGCCGGTCCACCACCGTGTCGTGCAGCAGCATGTGGAACCGGCCGCGATGCACCGCATATTGCGGCCAGCGATAGCCCGCCTCGAGCCCGCGCGGCTCGGAATAGATATCGTTGCCGTTGAGGCCGACCAGGGCCCATTCCTGCGCCGGCAGCCCGACCCGGTCGAGATCGGCTTCTCCGATGCCGAGATCGTAGAGCTCGCGCACGGCATTCGGCTGCAGGTTGATGCCGACGCCCAGCGGACGCATCTCGCGCACCGCCTCGAAGACGATGCAGGGCACGCCGATCTGGTGCAGCGTCAGCGCCGTCGCCAGCCCGCCGATACCGCCACCGGCAATGAGCACACGCTTATCGGCCACGCTGCACCTCCCCCAAGGTCCCCGGATTTCCCAAGGTCCGGGATTTCTTTGTCTTTGACCTCCTTTAGCTTTCATGGGGGACCCGGCGCAATCCCAGGTGACAGCGCCGCGCTGCGTTGCCATCCTGCGCTCCGATGACCGAGCTGATCATCACCAATGGCGACAGCGCCGCCGAGCTTCTGCATGTGGCCGGCCGCGAGGCGGCAATGCTGCCCTGGCGCGACGTGCTGCACGAGGGGCCGATCGCCCATATGGAGCTGGCCGCCGCGACGGCCGAGCGGGTGGCCTATCTTGCCGCCCGGTTCCGCGTCGATCCTGCTGAGGTTGCGGCCGAATTCGCCGCCCGCGACGCCCTCATCCGCGCCCACGGCAATTTCGAGACGGTCGAGTTGTGGTTCGAGCACGACCTCTACGACCAGCTCCAGCTCGTCCAGGTGCTGACGTTCTTTGCCGGCGAAGCACCGCGCGACGGCCTCGTCCTGGTGCAGGCCGACGATTTCCTCGGCAGCCAGACCGCCGACACCATCCTCGCCTTCGCCGATCGCGCCCGCCCGGTCACGATGGCCGATCTCGACTTCGCCGCCGGCGTCTGGGCCGACCTCGTCCAGCCGACACCGAGGCCCATCGCCGCCCGCCTCAACCGGCCGGAGGGTCCGCTTCCCTTCCTGCGTCCCGCCCTTCTCCGCTTCCTGGAGGAGCTGCCGGCGCCCGGCTCCGGCCTTGGGCGCACCGAGCAGACGCTGCTGGCGGCAATCGCCCAGGGCACCACCAGGCCGGCAAACCTGTTCCATCAGGCAATCGCCGAAGAGGAGGCCGCCTTCATGGGCGACTGGAGCTTCTTCCGCCTCCTCGACGACCTCGCCACCTCAGCCGTGCCGTTGATCGCCGGCCTGCCCGCGCCACCGGATACGGCGTTTGACGACGACCGCTTCCGCGACGCCGAGCTGGAGCTGACCATAGCCGGCGAGGAAGTGCTTGCCGGCGAAGAGGACCATATCGACCTCTCCGGCATCGACCGCTGGTGGGCAGGCACCCGGCTAACCGGCCGCTCCGTCTGGCGCTTCGACCGCGACGCCGCCCGGCTTGTGCCGCCGGAGGATTCCGGAGCATAGAAGCGCGATGGCAAAGAAAGCGCTCCAGCTCGGCCGTTCGGTCCCCATTCCCGCCAGCCCCGATAAGGCGGTGCTCGACCGTGTGCCGAACCCGCAGCCCGGAACCAGGTTTCTGGCGCGGTTCACCTTCCCCGAGTTCACCTCGATCTGCCCGGTCACCAGCCAGCCGGATTTCGGCCTGCTGGTCATGGACTACGTGCCCAGGGACTGGCTGGTCGAATCGAAGTCGCTCAAGCTCTACCTGCAGTCCTTCCGCAACCACGGTGCCTTCCACGAAGACGTCACCGTCACCATCGGGCGCAAGCTCGCCGACCTCTTGAAGCCGCACTGGCTGAGGATCGGCGGCTATTTCAACCCGCGCGGCGGCATGCCAATCGACGTCTTCTGGCAGACCGGCAAGCCGCTCCCCGGCGTCTGGCTGCCGGACCAGGACGTGCCGCTCTATCGCGGCCGGGGCTGAGGGCCATGCAGCGCGGACGGCTGGAAGCCTTCAGCGACGGCGTCATCGCCATCATCATCACTGTCATGGTGCTGGAGATGAAGGTGCCGCACGGCGAGGAATGGTCGGCGCTGCTGCCGCTGATCCCGGTTTTCGTCAGCTATGTGCTGAGCTTCATCCACCTCGGCATCTACTGGAACAACCACCACCACATGCTGCATGCCGCCCAGCATGTGGACGGGCGGGTGCTGTGGGCCAACCTGCATCTCTTGTTCTGGCTGTCGCTCATGCCCTTCGTCACGGCGTGGATGGGCGAGAATCATTTTGCGCCCATCCCGGTGGCGCTTTACGGGCTCGATCTGCTGGCCTCGGGAATTGCCTATTACATCCTTGCCCGTGCACTGGTCGCCGTGAACGGCAAGGATTCGCCTATCGCCATCGCTCTTGGCCGCGACGTGAAGGGGGCGATTTCTCCAGCGATCTACCTCGCCGCCATCGTCCTGTCGTTCTTCTACGCGCCGGCCGCGCTGGCGCTTTATTTCGTCGTCGCCGCCATCTGGCTTGTGCCCGACCGGCGCATCGAGCGCGTCGTCCAGGAATGAACGCGAACGAGGCGCCGGTTCCAGCCGAGGACAGGGCGCGCCTGGCGGCAATACTGCGCGATTACGTGGCCGAGATGGCCGCCTTCTTGCCCGGCGCCGATCCCAACATGACCTACCCCTTTTTCGATCTCTACTGGAGCGAGCCGGACCGGCGCTTCCCGTTCTGGCTGAAAGCCGATGGGGCCAAAGCCGGTTTCGCACTCATCCGCCGGCTGCCGGAGAACGGGCGGATGGAAATGGCGGAGTTCTTCGTCGCGCTGCCGTTTCGCCGCCGGGGTATCGGCTTTGCCGCGGCGCGGCGGCTGATCGCGCGCTTCCCCGGCTCCTGGAAGATCGGCCAACTGGAAACAAACACCGGCGCCATCGCCTTCTGGCACCGCGTGCTCGTGGCTTCGTCGCCTATGACGAGACGGTGACGCACACCGACGCAGTCCGCCGTCAGCAGCTTTTCAGCTATCCTTAGTCACTGACTTAACTGTTCTTTCAAGACGCACAGCCATGCTTCCCTCGCCCGGCGCTCCGGGCGCTGGCGGAGGATTCCTCATGGCCGATCTCATCTCGCGCGCGGAACGCAGCTGGCGCCTGATCAAGGCGAGCGCCGCCGTTCTTCAGGACGACGGCGAACTGCTGCTGCTCCCGGTTCTCTCCGGCGCGGCGACGTTGATCGTCGGCGGCGCCTTCGTGCTCCAGGCGATGTATGGCGGCACGTTCGACGGCCTCAAGCAAGGCCAGGCCCTGCCAGTCTCGCTCTATGCCTGGCTCTTCGCCTTCTACCTGGTGCAGTATTTCATCATCATCTTCTTCAACACTGCCCTGGTCGGCGCGGCCCTGGACCGTCTCGAGGGCCGCGATCCGACAGTCCGCTCGGCACTGGCACTGGCCTTTCGCCGCATCGGCCCGATCTTCGGCTATGCCATCGTCTCGGCGACCGTCGGCCTGCTGCTGCGCTTCATCGGCGAACGGCTGGGTCTCCTCGGCCGGCTGATCGAGGCCGGCGCCGGGCTCGCCTGGACGGTCACCACCTTCCTCGTCGTGCCGGTTCTGGCCGCCGAAGGCATCGGCCCGGTCGAGGCGATCCAGCGCAGCGTCGGCCTGCTCAAGAAGACCTGGGGCGAGAACATCGTCGGCTCTGCCGGCATCTCGCTGGTCATGGGCTTCGCCGCCTTCATCGCCGGCCTTGCGGTCGTTGGCGGCACGCGGCTCTTGCCGACCAATCAGGCCGTCGCCCTGGCGCTGATGACGGCTGGCGGGCTCGCCTTCATCGCCATCATGGCCTTCGGCGCGGCGTTGTCGGCGGTCTATTCGGCGGCTGTCTACTATTATGCCGTCACCGGCGAGCCACCGATCGATTTCGACCGCGAGATGGTGCGCGGCGCCTTCGGGCCGAAGGGCGGCTAGCCCCGCTTTTTGGCGATGGCGTCGAGCGCCATCAGTTCTTCGATCAATGCCGGCAGTTGGTCGATCGGCACCATGTTGGGGCCGTCGGAGGGCGCGTTGTCCGGGTCCTCATGGGTCTCGATGAAGACGCCGGCAACGCCGACCGCCACCGCGGCACGGGCCAGCACCGGCACGAAGCGCCGGTCGCCACCCGAGGCCGTCCCCTGCCCGCCCGGCTGCTGCACCGAATGGGTGGCGTCGAAGATCACCGGCGCGCCGGTCTCGGCCATGATCGGTAGCGCGCGCATGTCGGAGACCAGCGTGTTGTAACCAAAGCTCGCGCCGCGTTCGGTCAGCAGAACGTTCCGGTTGCCGCTCTCGGTCACCTTGGCAACGACGTTCGTCATGTCCCAGGGCGCCAGGAACTGGCCCTTCTTGATGTTGACCACCTTGCCGGTCTTAGCCGCCGCAATCAGCAAGTCGGTTTGCCGGCTAAGGAAGGCCGGAATTTGCAGCACGTCGACCACCTCGGCGATCTCGGCGCACTGGTCGCGCTCGTGCACGTCGGTGAGCACCGCCACGCCCAGCTCCTGCCTGAGGTCGGCGAAGACCGCCAGCGCCTTGTCGAGCCCGAGGCCGCGCTTGCCGGCAAGGCTGGTACGGTTCGCCTTGTCGAAGCTTGTCTTGTAGACGAAGCCGATCTTCAGCCGCTCCGCCATCTCCTTGAGCCGCCCGGCCATGGCGAAGGCATGGTCGCGGCTTTCCATCTGGCAGGGGCCGGCAATCAGCGTCAGCGGCAGGTCGTTGCCGAAGGTCGCGCTGCCGACGGTGACGTGTCGGTTCGGTTTCATGGAGCGGGACTATAGCCAGATCGACGGAAAACGCATCGGTCTCGTCACGCCGCCTCAAAGGCCAGCGCCGCGCCGTGTGCCGCCGCCGACGGTACTACCAGCGCGCCAGCGACCGCGCTGAACGACACCCGGTTCTCTGTGAACAGCGCCGCCACCGCCCCGAGGTCGGCCACCTTCACCCGCCAGCCAAGGAAGCGCCGCGGGTCGGGCTGCACTTCTTCGCCGAAGAACGCTTTGAACCCCAGCGGCGACAGCACTTCCACCCGGCTGCCGTCGCCGAGATCGAAGGAGACGCCGAAACTGGTGGCGGTGATCTCGCGCTGGCCCGAGAAATGGGTGAGGAACTCGTGGAAGTCCGCCGGGTCGCGCGTCACCAACACGGCAGAAGCGATGTTGAGCGCGCCATTGGCATGACGCTGGAATTCCGCCTTCCAGAAATTCTCCGGGTAATGGTGCTGGCAGGTGAAGAACCCGGCGCGCCTGAGGCGCGAGTCGCTGGCGAAGGTCAGCGAGAAGGCGACCTTGCGCTCGGTCCCGTCCGGCCCGGTGGCGACGCGCTCGAAGCCGAAGGGCTCGTAGACGCGAAGATCGTGGGCCGCGAAATCGGCGCGGTCGGCGGCCGCATCCCCGCTCTTCAGCACCAGCATGGACAGCCCCTCGCCGCCCTCAAGATAGTCGCGGTTGAAGGCACCGAAGGAGAAATGCGTGCCGTCGCCGGCCGGGATTGCCGCCGGCTCGGCGACCGCCAGCAGCTCCAGGAACGAGCCGCCGAACTGGGCCAGCGAATTCATCGTGCCGAAGGGATGGCGGGAAACCGGAGTCAGCGTGAAGCCGAGGCGCTGGAAGGTCGCCCGCGCCGCGTCGAGATCGCGGACGGCGAGAACGAGATGGTCGATGGGACGCGGCATGGCTCTGTGGCAGGTGACTCGGGAGGGGAGCCGATCCTGCCACAGAGTAACCGCAATGCGTACTCGCAAGGCGGGCGATTGCCGCCCGCCTGAACCCTCTCGGCCGGTCCTACCCGTTCACCGGCCTGGCGTCTTGCGCGTCGCGCACCAGCCGGACGAACTCGGCCCTGAGCCCGAACGGGTCTTGCCCGCGAGCGCCATCGGCCAGCGCCCGGATCGAGGCCCAGTCATAGCCAGTCGCGATCCACGGATCGCCGCGCAGTTCCTGGCCGAAGGCCGCCACGGCCAGCGCCCAGCGGGTTGCCTCCGGCGCCTCATCGACGCTCGCCACCTGATCGGCCTTGGTGATCGGCCGCTCCATCAGCTTTGAGGTCGCAGCGCCCGGCAGCTTGTAGCGGATCTTGATATAGGCCAGTTCGTCGCCCTTGGCGGGCGCAACCGTCTCCTCGATCTTCTGATAGCGCAGCGGATCGCTCGCGGCCGGGCCGCCCACCGGTGTGATCTCGTAGAGCGCCGTCACCGACGCCCCCGAGCCCACCTCGCCGGCATCGACCCGATCGTTGTTGAACGTCCGAACGGTCGAGCAGGCGCGTCTCGTAGCCGATCAGGCGGTACTCGGCGACCGCGGCCGGGTTGAACTCGACCTGGATCTTGACGTCGTCGGCGATCGGAAACAGCGACGACGAGAAGTCGTCGCGGAAGAGCTTGCGCGCCTCGTCGAGCGTGTCGATGTAGCCGGCGGTGCCGTTGCCGGCCTGCGCTCAGCGTCTGCATCATCACATCGTTGTAGTTGCCGTGGCCGACGCCGAAGGCCGAGAGGTAGACGCCGGTCTTGCGCTTCTCGGCGATGAAGTCCTGAAGCTTCTCCGGATCGGCGACGCCGACGTTGAAATCGCCATCGGTCATCAGCACGACGCGGTTGACCGCCTCCTTGCCGAAGTTCTGCTCGGCAAGATCGTAGGCCAGCGCCAATCCCGCGCCGCCCGCGGTCGAACCGCCGGCATGGAGCGCCTCGACGGCGCAGCGCATCGTCAGCTTCTGGTTGCCGGCCGTCGGCGGCAGTACCGCCCCGGCGGCCCCGGCATAGACCACCATCGACACCCGGTCCTCGGGACGGAGCTGGTCGATCAGCACGTTCAGCGCCTTCTGCACCAGCGGCAGCTTGTTGGGCTGGTTCATCGAGCCCGACACGTCGATCAGGAAGACGAGGTTCACCGGCGGCTGGTCACCGGCCGCGATATCGTAGCCCTGCAGGCCGATATGGATGATCTCTTTGCCCGGCGCCCACGGCGACGGCGTCACCGTGACGTTGGCCTTGAACGGCTCGCTCCGGCGAGGTCGGGCCGGCATAGCCGTAGTCGAAATAGTTGAGCAGCTCCTCAACCCGCACCGCATCGCGCGGCGGCAGACGGCCATCGCTGAGGAAGCTGCGCATATTGGCGTAGGACGCCGTATCGACGTCGATGGAGAAGGTCGACACCGGCTCCTCGCCGACCCGCTTCACCGGATTGGAGGTGGCGTTCGGGTATTTCTCGGTGTCGACGGTGGGCGCCATCGACGGCGAGCCCCGGCGCCCGCAGCGCCATCATCGGCCCGGCCCCTTTCGACGCCTCCGCCAGTGGCATCGGCGGCGCCGCCGAGCGATAGTTGCCGACGACTCCGCCGCCCGGTCGCGGCATCCGGATGCCCTGCTGCGAGACGTCGTTTTCGGCCCGTTGCATGGTGAAGCCGAGATTGGCGCAGGCAGCGACGGTCGGTCGGCCGTCGTGCACGGCCGTATCGACGGCAGCCAGGGCTTGCACCGAGGTCAGGGCACTCGAAGCGAGAAGAAGGGACAGAATGCAGATCGGATTGACAGGCGAAAAGCACCGGCGCGCCATGGCCGCGTCTCCCCTATTGCGCCCACCCGGTGCGCACCCTGCCCTGCGTTTCCGGCCTCATGGTGGCGCACCTGCGTCCGCTTCCTGGCGCCGGTGGGGCAGCATCGTGCTTGCTGTCATGGTTCTCATCTGGCCGGCGATCATTCCTTCGCCCGCCGCCGCCTTCCAGCGCGTCGGCCTCGTCCTCCTCCACGGCAAGACCGGATCGCCGGCCCAGTTCGCCGGCATGACCAGCATGCTCGACGAGACCGGCTATGGCGTCGAGACGCCGGAGATGTGCTGGTCGGCGCGGCGCATCTACGACGCGCCGCTGGACACATGCTTCGCCGACATCGACAGGGCGGTGGCGCGGCTCAAGGCCGACGGCTTCGCGGCCATCGTCGTTGGCGGCCACAGCCTCGGCGGCCTGGTGGCGCTGGCCTACGCCGCCACTCATGCGGGGCTTGCCGGCGTGGTCGCACTGGCGCCCGATGGCGAGCCCGGCGATTTCAACCGCTACGCCAAGGTCGCACAGAGCGTTCGGCGCGCCGCCGCCATGATGCAGGCTGGCAAGGGCGACGACACCGTGCACTTCACCGACCGCGTGCTCGGCCGATACGTCACCATCGAAGCAACGCCGCGCGCCTTCCTCTCCTTCCTCGGACCGGGGAGCACTCTCAGGCCCCCAAGCCTGCTGCCGCGCCTCCAGGCGCCGCTCTTCTGGGCCGCCGGCAGCAAGGATTCCAGCCAGCGCGGCGCCGCCGCCCTCTTCCGCAAAGCCCCGGGAAACGGCCTCAACCGCTTCCTTTCCGTCAATGCCGGACACATGGCCACGCCGGGCGCGGCGTTGGTGCCCATGCTCGACTGGCTCGGCCGCATATCGGACAATTGACCGCCATGACCGCAACCATCCCCTTCGACCCCGACCGCTTCCGCTCGGCTGCGCCGCACTATTTCGCCCGCACCAACTATTCGCCGCGCCTCATCCGCAAGCTGGTCGCCGAACTGGCGCTCACCCGCGAAGACCGCGTCATGGACCTCGGCTGCGGCCCGGGCCTGCTGGCCATCGCGCTCGCGCCATTCGTCGGCGAGGTGGTCGCGGTCGATCCCTCTGCCGACATGCTTGCCGCCGGACGCGCGGCGGCGGGCGGACTGTCCGGCAAAATCCGTTTCGTCCTCGGCAGTTCCAACGAGCTCGGCGCTGAGTTCGGCCGCTTCCGGCTCGTCACCATGGGCCGCTCGTTCCACTGGATGGACCGTGCCGATACGCTGAAGCGGCTCGATGGCATGATCGGGCCGGATGGCGCGGTCGCTCTGTTCGATGTCGACACCGTCCACCAGGGCGCCGGCGACTGGCACCCGCGCTTCACGGAGATCCTGGAGCGCTACGCACCGGACAAGCCGCAATGGCGCTCGCCCGAGTGGACCGATCACACCGCCTTCCTGATCAATTCCGCCTTCAGCCGCGTCGACGGCGTGTCCACTGTCGACAGGATCGTTTTCCCGGCCGACCAGCTCGTCGACCGCGCCCTTTCGCTGTCGCGCACCTCGCCCGAGGCACTCGGGCCCGACAAGGCGGGGGCGCTGGCCGCCGACATGCGCGCGCTCGCGGCGGAGCTGGCAGTAGACGGAACGATCGGCGAAATCCTGCAATCCAGTGTGCTGATCGCCCGGCGGCCCTGACCAGCCGCCCTATTTCACGCTTGAGAAGGCCGTCGGCGTCAGCAGCTGGTTGGAGACGGTCTCCACGATCTGCCCGTCCGCCTCGCTGGCGTTCTTGGCGGCGTGCCACTCCGGGTCGCTGACGAAGGCGGTCCATTTCGCCTCGCGCTCGGCGAGCAATTCCCAGGCGAGCAGATAGGTCAGGTCGTTGCTCGAACTCGCCGACCGCCGTCGTCCAGAAGCCGGCCTGACGGATGCCGTGCTTGTCCCAGATCCTGAGCGTTGCCGTCTCGAAGCGCTTGAGGAGCGCCGGCAAGCGGCCGGGCAGGCAGCGATAGACGCGCAGTTCGTAGATCATATGGGTGGTTTCCGTCTCGGCGGTGTCGCGTCACACCAGCCGGCTCTGCTCCACGGCCGCTTCGATGAACGAGGCGAAGAGCGGGTGCGGCTTGAGCGGCTGCGACTTCAGCTCAGGGTGATACTGCACGCCGACGAACCAGGGGTGCCCTTCCAGTTCCACCGTCTCGGGCAGCACCCCGTCGGGCGACAACCCGGCGAAGCGCATGCCGTGTTGCTCCAGCCGGTCGCGATAATTGATGTTGATCTCGTAGCGGTGGCGGTGACGCTCGGAAATCTCGCTGGCGCCGCCATAGATGCGGCTGATCAGACTGCCGCGCTTGAGCATCGCCGGATAGGCGCCGAGCCGCATGGTGCCGCCGAGGTCGCCGTCGGCGGCGCGCTTCTCGAGCTGGTTGCCGCGCAGCCATTCGGTCATCAGGCCGACCACCGGCTCCGGCGTCGGACCGAACTCGGTCGACGACGCTTTCTCGATGCCGAGCAAGTTGCGCGCCGCCTCGACCACCGCCATCTGCATACCGAAGCAGATGCCGAAATAGGGCACGCCGCGGATGCGGGCGAAGTTGGCGGCGGCGATCTTGCCTTCCGAGCCGCGCTCGCCGAAGCCGCCGGGCACCAGAATGCCGTTGACGCCCTCCAGCCACGGCGCCGGGTCCTGCTTCTCGAAGACCTCCGACTCGATCCACTGGATCTCGACCTCGACCTTGTTGGCGATGCCGCCGTGCCGTAGCGCCTCGGTCAGCGACTTGTAGGCGTCCTTGAGGCCGGTGTACTTGCCCACCACGGCAATCGACACCTTGCCTTCCGGATTGCGGATGGTGTCCGCCAGCCGGTGCCACGGCTCCAGTTCCGGGCCGGGCGGGGCGTCGATGCCGAAGGCCGCCAGTACTTCGTCGTCGAAATGCTCGGCATGGTAGGCGACCGGCGCGTCGTAGATGTGCGCTAGGTCGAGCGCCTGGATGACGGCCGATTCGCGCACATTGCAGAACAGCGACAGCTTGCGCCGCTCTTCCTTGGGGATCGGCCGGTCGGCGCGCACCAGCAGGATGTGCGGCTGGATGCCGATCTGCCTGAGCGCCGAGACCGAGTGCTGGGTTGGCTTGGTCTTCAGCTCGCCGGCCGTGGCGATCCACGGCATCAGCGTCAGGTGGATGAAGACCGCATGGTTGCGCGGCAGGTCGTTGCCAAGCTGGCGGATGGCCTCGAAGAACGGCAGGCCCTCGATGTCGCCCACCGTGCCGCCGATCTCGCACAGCACGAAATCGACGTCTTCGTTGCCCGCCAGGATGAACGACTTGATGGCGTCGGTGACGTGCGGGATCACCTGCACCGTGCCGCCGAGATAGTCGCCGCGCCGTTCCTTGGCGATGATCTCCTGATAGATGCGCCCGGTGGTGACGTTGTCCATCTTCGTCGCCGGCCGCCCCGTGAAGCGTTCGTAATGGCCGAGGTCGAGATCGGTCTCGGCGCCGTCGTCGGTGACGTACACCTCGCCGTGCTGGTACGGGCTCATCGTGCCCGGGTCGACGTTGAGATAGGGGTCGAGCTTGCGCAGGCGGACCTTGTAGCCGCGCGCCTGCAGGAGCGCACCGAGTGCCGCTGAAGCGATGCCTTTTCCTAAAGAGGAAACCACGCCGCCGGTGATGAAGACGTACCGCGCCATGGGCCCCGATCCTATCCCCTGCCCGCCTGATTCGCGGAGTTCGAAATCGTCTCTTCGTCGCACAAAAAGACGCCGGCCCCGGCGGGTAAGGGTTCGCGCCGGGGGCCGTCGTCTGGTGTTCATGTCGTTACGGCGAGCTGGGCGCCTGAGAGCCGCCCGTGGCCGGCTGCGTGCCGCCCGTGGCCGGCTGCGTGCCGCCCGTTCCCGCTGCTGCCGCCGTTCCGCTGCTGCCCCTGAGGCCGGCTGCGTGCCGACCGGAGCCACCGGCGCACTCGTATCGGGCACGACGCTCTTCGGCGTCACCGTCGCCGGTGGACCGCTGGTGTACTTGTTGAGCTGGTCGAGGATGCCGTTGCTGCCGGTCGTCCCGGTCCCCGTGGCCGGCGTACCGGCGGTCCCGGTCGCCGGCGTCGTCGGTGCCGGCGCCGTCTGGGCGGCCGGAGCCGTGTCGAGGACCGAGGTCGGCGGGGCGCTTCGCTGCGCCAGCCAAGTCATCGTCATCGAAGTGATGAAGAAGACCGCTGCCAGGATGGTGGTGGCGCGGGTGAGCACATTGCCCTGGCCGCGCATGGTCATGAACTGGTCGCCGCCGCCCATGCCGAGGGCGCCGCCTTCCGAACGCTGCAGCAGCACGATCGCTATGAGCGCCACAATCACCATCAGGTGAATGACGATGACAACAGTTTGCATCAGCTTGTCCGAATTCGGGGTTGGGCGCCTTTTACACGATCATGCCGGGCGGCACCAGAGCCACCGCGCAGGCTTCTGAGCTTACTTGCAGGCGGCGACAATCGTGAGGAAATCCGCGGCTTTGAGGCTCGCACCGCCGACCAGCGCACCGTCGACGCCGGGAAGCGCCATGATGGTTTCGGCATTGTCGGGCTTGACCGAGCCGCCATACAGGATGCGGGTCGCATCGGCTTTCTCCTGTCCCAGGCGCCCCGCCAGTTCGGCCCTTATATGGGCATGTGCGGCAACAATGTCGTCATTTGACGGCGTCAGCCCCGTGCCGATCGCCCACACCGGCTCGTAGGCAATCACCAGCTTGTCGGCCGTGGCGCCATCGGGCACCGAACCCGCGATTTGCCGGGAGAGAACTGCCTCGGTCTGCCCGCCGCGGCGTTCTGCCTCAGTCTCGCCGATGCACAGGATCGCCATCAACCCTGCCCGCCAGGCCGCTTCCGCCTTGGCGCGCACTTGCATGTCCGTCTCGCCGTGGTCCGTGCGCCGCTCCGAATGGCCGACGATGACCATCCGGCCGCCGGCATCGGCAATCATTTCGGCAGAAATGTCGCCGGTATGGGCGCCTTTCGGCGCGGTATGGCAATCCTGACCGCCGATCGCCACCGCCGTACCGGCCACCGCCTCGGCCGCCGCTGAGATCAGCGTCGCCGGCGGACAGATCGCCACTTCGCAGGCTGCTCCGGCAGCGCCGGCGGCGATTGCGCGCAATTCAGGCAGGCTTTCTCGCACACCGTTCATCTTCCAGTTACCGGCAGCGAGTTTCATACGTACTGACATTCTAGTCCTAGCTCCAGTCTCGAGAACCATGTCAGCCCTAGCCGAAATCCTCGATAAAAGCACCGTGCCATTAGCCTTCGCACGCTCCATTTTTGCGCAAGATCAAGGTAGCCCCCACATACTGGGAGTACCCGAACGCCGCACTAGAAGTCGCAAGTCCCAGGATCGGATAACAATGAATGCTCGCGACCTGATGAACAGCGACGTGGTGACCGTGTCGCCCAACACGCCCATCCGCGACGTCGCCAGAACCCTCCTTGTGCACCGCATGAGCGCCGTGCCGGTGGTCGATGACAGCGGCACCCTGATCGGCATGGTCAGCGAAGGCGACCTTGTCGGCCGCAAACGGACCGAACGCGAAACCAAGAGCGAATGGTGGCTGCTGCGCCTTGCCGAAGGCGAAACCCTCAACACCGAGTTCATGCAGCACCTGCAGGACCCGGTCGCTGTTGCCCGTGAAGTGATGTCGAGCCCGGTGCTGACCGTCAGCGAAGAGACCCGCGCCGACGAGATCGCCGCCATCATGGCCGAGCACCGGGTCAAGCGGCTGCCGGTCATGCGCGACGGCAAGATCGTCGGCATCGTCCGCCGCGCCGATCTGCTGCGTTCGCTCGGCGGTGGCGAATTCGAGCCCGTTCCCCTGCCGCCCGAACCGACCCGCAAGTTTGCGCCGCCGTGGCAGAACGGGGCCAAGGAAGCCAAGGGCAACGGCAGGGCAAACGGCGCCCATGCGCCCACCGATTCGCGGGACAACGCCTATGCGCTTGCCCACGACACCCGCCCGGACGGCGAATTGTCGGTCAACGATTTCCGCCATCTCGTCGGCCACTTCAAGGAAGAATTGGACGTTCAGCGCTCCCGTGAACGCCAACTGGCGGCCGAGTTGCACAAGAAGGACGTCCACCGGCTGATCGATACGCACATCTCCGACAAGGAGTGGAACCGGCTCGTCCACAATGCCCGCGAGGCGGCCGAACGCGGGGCGTCCGAATTCCTCCTGTTGCGCTTTCCCCATCAGTTGTGCAGCGACGGCGGCCGGGCGGTGAATGCGCCCGATCCGGAATGGCCGCGCACGCTGCGCGGCGAGGCTGCCGAGATGTATCTGCGCTGGGAGCGCGAACTGCGGCCGCGTGGCTTCCATCTGGCTGCCCGCGTTGTCGATTTTCCCGATGGCATGCCGGGGGACATCGGGCTCTTCCTTGTCTGGGGCGAATAGAGCGCGGGCAAGCGCGCCGGCTGGCATCATGCGGCAGTCGGCGCGCTTGGCGTGCCGCCGGCGCAGTGCCATGCTGGCGCCTTCCCTCCTCTGTCCCAGAGCTTAAAATCCAATGACATCAGTGCTTTTCTCGCCGCTCACCGTCGGCGGCATGACCCTGCCCAATCGCATCGCCGTCGCGCCCATGTGCCAGTTTTCCGCCGACGACGGCTCGGCGACCGACTGGCATCTGCAGCACTGGATGACGCTGGCCATGTCGGGCGCCGGCATGATCACCATCGAGGCGACGGGGGTGGAGCGCCACGGCCGCATCACCCATGGCTGTCTCGGCCTCTACTCCGATCACAACGAAGCGGCGGCCCAGCGCACGCTTGCCGCGGCGCGACGCGTGGCACCGGCCGGCACCCGCTTTGGCATCCAGCTCGGCCATGCCGGCCGCAAGGCCTCCGTCCATCGTCCGTGGCAGGGCAGCGGACCGCTGCGGGCCGAGGAAGACGCCTGGCAGACCGTGGCCCCCTCGGCCATCCCCTTTGCACCCGGCTGGCATGTGCCCCAGGCGCTTGACGACGACGGCATCCAGCGCCTCATCAGCGCCTGGGCCAACGCGGCGGAGCGGGCGGTGCGCGCCGGCTTCGACTTCATCGAGGTCCATGGCGCCCACGGCTACCTGCTGCACGAGTTCCTGTCACCGCTCTCCAATCGGCGCACCGATCACTGGGGCGGCGCACTGGAAAACCGCATGCGCTTCATCCTGGCGGTCACCAAGGCCGTGCGCGCGGTTGTCCCGGATTCGGTGATGGTCGGAGCGCGACTGTCCGCCAGCGACTGGACCGACGGCGGCTTCACCATCGACGAGGCGGTCGAAGTCTCGCGCGCGCTTAAGGATGTCGGTGCCGCCTATATCTGCGCCTCGAGCGGCGGCGGCGTCCACGATGCCGAGATCCCGCTGGCGCCGGGCTATCAGGTGCCCTTCGCGACACGCATCCGCAAGGAAGCCGGCATCATCACCCGTGCCGTCGGCCTGATCGACGACCCCCACATGGCCGAGGCGATCGTCGCCGAGGGCAAGGCCGATCTGGTGGCGCTGGCGCGCGCCCTGCTGGCCGATCCGCGCTGGCCGTGGCGGGCGGCGATCGCCCTCGGGCACCCCTTGCATGTCGCGCCGCAATACGCCCGATCGGCCCCCTTCATCGAAAGGTGGGTCAAGGCCGGCGCCTGACGGCGATCGGGCGCCACCCGCAACCGCCTGCGATTCTGCGCTTTTTTGCCCATCGCCGGGCGGGCGACTATTCCTTGCGGCGGCGGGGGCGGTGAACCTATTATCCGCGCCCGAAACCTGCCCCCATACAGCGGCCGCCGCCGAGGATTGAAATGTTAGACGCACTACGCAAATTGACGTCCGGATGGGTCGTCCAGATCATGATGCTGCTCCTGGTGATCAGCTTCGGTGTCTGGGGCGTCGCGGACGTTTTCCGGGGCTACGGCCGCAACGACGTCGCCAAGGTCGGCAGCGTTACGCTCAGCGGCGCCGAGTTCCGTCGCCGCTTCGACATGGCCGTGCGCCAGCTCGGCCAGCAGTTCGGCAACCAGCTCACCTCGCAGCAGGCAGCGCAGCTCGGCGTTCCCAGCCGCGTCCTCAGCCAGATGCTTACCGAGGCCACGCTTGACGACACCGCTCACCAGATGGGCCTCAGCCTTTCGCCCGATACCGTCGGCCGCCTGATCAGGACCGACAGCAACCTGCAGGGGCCGACCGGCCAGTTCAGCCGCACCTACTTCACACAGATCGCGCAGTCGCAAGGGTTGACCGAAGACAATCTGGTGCTGCTGCTCACCGCCGACTTCATCCGCAACGAGCTCGATCAGGGGCTGGCCGGCGACGTCACCGTGCCCGAGACGATCGTCAAGGCCGTCGGCGAGTATCGCGACGATGAGCGCGCGCTCAGCTATGTGGTGCTGACCGCACCGGCGGCGAGCGACATCGCCGAGCCCTCCGACACCGATCTCAACGCCTATTTCGACGCCCACAAGAGCGCCTACAAGGCGCCCGAATACCGGGCGATCGCGTATTTCTCGCTGAGCCCGGCGGCGATCGCCAAGCCGCAGGACGTCAGCGACGCCGACGCCCAGAAGCTCTATGACCAGGAGAAGAGCCGCTTCGTCACGCCCGGCACCCGCCATGTCGAGCAGATCGTCTTCAAGACCCAGGCCGAAGCCGAGGCGGCGGCCAAGGAACTCGCCGACGGCAAGACCTTCGATCAGCTGGTCGCCGAGCGCAATCTCAAGACCTCCGATATCGACCTCGGTCAAGTGACCAAGGCCAAGATCGTCGATCCCAAGGTCGCCGACGCAGCGTTCAGCCTCACCGACGGCGGCGTTAGCGGCGTCGTCGAGGGGCGCTTCGGTCCGGTGATCGTGCGCGTCGACAACATCGTCCCCGACGTGGTCAAGACCTTCGCCGAGGTCAAGGACCAGCTC
The DNA here is from genome assembly GCA_963750065.1 of uncultured Alphaproteobacteria bacterium. Classification (GTDB taxonomy): domain Bacteria; phylum Pseudomonadota; class Alphaproteobacteria; order Rhizobiales; family Kaistiaceae; genus CAVSRC01. Next base: position 116,969 of record CAVVPK010000010.1, on the reverse strand, counting down.
AAGATGCAGATCGCCACCGAGCGCGCCGCCAACGAGGTCAACAACCTGCGCAACAAGATTGAGGATGATCGCGCCGGCGGCTCGACGCTCAAGGAGGTTGCCCAGAAGTACGGGCTGAAGATGATCAGCGTGCCCGAGGTCGATCAGTCGGGAAAGGCCCCGGACGGCAAGGCGATTGCCGACCTGCCCCCGCTGCTGGTGTCGTCGGCCTTCGAATCCGATGTCGGCATGGAGAACAATCCGATCGAGCCAACCCGCGACACCTTCATCTGGTACGACGTCACCCAGGTGTTGCCGGCACGCGATCGCACGCTGGCCGAGGTGCGCGACCAGGTGGTTGCCGCCTGGAAGGACGAGCAGCGCCAGAAGAAGGTCGCCGAACAGGCGGACGCACTGAAGGCCAAGCTTGTCGGCGGCGATCTCGCCACGGTCGCGGCCGATGCCGGCCTCGAGGTGAAGACGGCGGACAAGCTGACGCGCGGATCGAAGCCGAGCGACGGCCTCTCGGCCGCGGCGATTTCGGCTGCCTTCGACGGTCCCAAGGGCTACACCGCCGTCGCTGACGGATCGACCCCGATGAACAAGGTGCTGCTCGTCGTCGACAGCACCACCGTGCCGCCGTTCAACCCCAACGATCCGCAGCTTGCGCAGATCAAGTCCCAGCTCGACAGCCAGTTCGTCAACGACCTGCTCGCCGCCTTTGTCGCCGAGCGCCAGACCAAGATCGACGTGCAGATCAACCAGGCCGCCCTCGGCGGGGCGCTGGGTCTCAATCAGCCGACCCAGTAGCGGCGCGCGGAATCCCTGCCATGCTGGTCGAACCCGCCCTGGAAGATTTCGCGCGTGCCTACGACGCGGGCGAGCCACAGGTCGTGTGGACGCGGCTTGTCGCCGATCTGGAGACGCCAGTCTCGGCCATGCTCAAGCTGTCGACGGGCCGCGCCAACTGCTTCCTGCTCGAGTCGGTCGAAGGCGGTGCCGTGCGCGGCCGCTATTCGATCATCGGCATCGAGCCGGACCTGATCTTCCGTGCCACCGGCGGCAAGGCCGAGATCAACCGCAACCCGGAAGCCGCCGGCGATCGCTTCGAGACGATGGCCGAGCCGGCGCTCGAGGCTCTGCGCCGTATCATCGCGGAATCGCACATCCATCTGCCTCACAGCCTGCCGCCCATGTCGGCCGGTATCTTCGGCTATCTCGGCTACGACATGGTCCGCCAGATGGAGGTGTTGCCCAACGTCAACCCGGACCCGCTCGGCTTTCCCGACGCGGTCATGATCCGCCCCACCGTCATCGTCGTCTTCGACGCGGTGAAGGACGAGATCACCATCGTCACGCCGGTGCGCGCCGACGCCGGCATGACCGGGAGCCAGGCCCACGCCCGCGCCGTCGACCGCCTGATGGCAGTGGTCGAGGCGCTCGACGCGCCGCTCGATAAATCCGAAGGCGCCGAGTTCGACCCGAATATCCCGATCGTCTCCAACACGCCGCGCGAGACCTATCTCGACATGGTCGGGCGCGCCAAGGAGTACATCGCCGCTGGCGATATTTTCCAAGTGGTGCTGTCGCAGCGCTTCGAGGCGCCCTTCGACCTGCCGCCGTTTGCCCTCTACCGGGCGCTCCGCCGCACCAACCCCTCGCCTTTCCTCTACTATCTCGACTTCGGCGGTTTCGCGATTGCCGGCTCCAGCCCCGAGATCCTGGTGCGCGTGCGCGACGGCGAGGTGACCATCCGTCCGATCGCCGGCACACGGCCGCGCGGGCTAACGCCGGAAGAGGACAAGGCGCTTTCCGAGGAGCTGCTCGCCGACCCCAAGGAGCGCGCCGAGCACCTGATGCTGCTCGACCTCGGCCGCAACGATGTTGGCCGCGTCGCCGAGATCGGCTCGGTCAAGGTCACCGACCAGTTCTTCCTCGAATACTACAGCCAGGTCATCCACATCGTGTCGAACGTCATCGGCAAGTTGGCTCCCGAGCACGACATGCTCGATGCGCTGGCCGGCGGCTTCCCGGCCGGCACCGTGTCGGGCGCGCCCAAGGTGCGCGCCATGGAGATCATCGACGAGCTTGAGCTGGAGAAGCGCGGCATCTATGCCGGCTGCGTCGGCTATTTCTCCGCCGACGGCGCCATGGATTCCTGCATCATCCTCAGGACCTCGGTGGTCAAGGACGGCAAGATGTACGTCCAGGCCGGCGCCGGCATCGTCGCCGATTCCGTGCCCGAGAAGGAGCACGCGGAGTGCGAGGCCAAGGCCCGAGCCCTCTTCCGCGCCGCCGAAGAGGCGGTCAGATTCGCCTCAAGCGTCGGTAGGGGGCAGTAGCGGAGCCGGATCATGACCGTTCTCGTCATCGATAACTACGACAGCTTCACCTACAACCTCGTCCACTACATCGGCGAGCTAGGGGCGAAATTGGCCGTGCGCCGCAACGACAAGATCACCGTCGACGAGGTGATGGCGATGGACCCCGAGGCCATCGTGCTCTCGCCCGGCCCCTGCACGCCCAACGATGCCGGCATTTCCCTCGACCTCATCGCCCGCGCCGCGCCCACCATCCCGATCTTCGGCGTCTGCCTTGGCCATCAGTCTATCGGCCAGGCCTTCGGCGGCTCGATCGTGCGCGCGCCTTCGCTGATGCACGGCAAGGTCTCGACCATCAGCCACACCGGCCGCGGCGTCTTCCACGGTATCAACACCGACTTCCAGGCGACCCGCTACCACTCGCTGACCATCGCGCCGGAAACCGTTCCGGACGTGCTCGAGGTCACCGCCCACGCCGAGGACGGCGTCATCATGGGCGCCATGCACAAGACCTTGCCCGTCCACGGCGTGCAGTTCCACCCGGAGTCGATCGCCTCCGAGCACGGCCACCTGATCCTCAAGAATTTCCTCGACATCGCCGCCGCCTGGAACGCAAAACACCGTGCGGTGAAGTCGGTCGCCTAGTGCGCGCGATGCTGCAATAATGCGGCTCCACTCCGCCTCATCCTGAGGTGCCCGTCCGTGAGGGCGGGCCTCGAAGGACGGGGCGGCCCTGTGGTTCGAGGCGCGCTTCGCGCGCACCTCACCATGAGGCTGAGCGAACTGAACCCGGGGGATGCAAAAATGGCTGACCTGAAAGCCACCATCGGCAAGGTTGCCGCCGGCGAGCGGCTGTCCCGCCAAGAGGCTGAGCAAGCCTTCGACATCATCATGTCGGGCGATGCCACGCCGGTCCAGATCGGCGCCTTCCTGACCGGCCTCAGGCTCCGCGGCGAGACCGTGGACGAGATCGCCGGCGCGGTCGCCACCATGCGCGCCAAGATGACCCCGGTCGTAGCACCGGCCGATGCCATCGACGTCGTCGGCACCGGCGGCGACGCCTCGGGCAGCTACAACATCTCCACCGCTTCGGCCTTCGTCGTTGCCGGCGCCGGCGTGCCGGTCGCCAAGCACGGCAACCGGGCTCTGTCGTCGAAGTCCGGCGCCGCCGATACGCTGGCCGCGCTCGGTGTCAAGATCGAGCTGACGCCCGATGAGATCGGCACCTGCATCCGCGACGCCGGCATCGGCTTCATGTTTGCCCCGGCCCACCATTCGGCCATGCGCCATGTCGGCCCGGCGCGCGCCGAGCTTGGCTTCCGCACCGTCTTCAACCTCATTGGCCCGCTCTCCAACCCGGCCAGCGTCAAGCGCTACCTGCTCGGCGTCTTCTCGCCCGACTGGGTCGAGCCGCTGGCCAATGTGCTTGCCAGCCTCGGCGCCGAATCCGCCTGGGTGGTGCATGGCGACGGCGGGCTCGACGAGATGTCGCCCGCCGGCGAGACCAGGGTCGCCCGCCTCAAGGACGGCAAGGTCACCACCTTCGACGTCATTCCCGCCGATGCGGGCCTCAAGAGCTGGCCCGTCGCGGCGATCAAGGGGGGCGACGCCGCCCACAATGCCGACGCGCTCAAACGCGTGCTGGCCGGCGAAAAGAATGCCTATCGCGACACCGTGCTGCTCAATGCCGGCGCGGCGTTGGTCGTCGCCGGTGTCGCCGACGATCTCAAGGCGGGCGCCGCTATGGCCGCTGAGAGCATCGACCAGGGCAAGGCCGCCGAACGGCTGGCGCTGCTGGTCAAAGTGTCGAACGCCTGACCATGAGCGACATCCTGAAGACCATTGAGCAAGCCAAGCGCGCCGAGATCGCGGCGGCGAAACAGGCGACGCCCCAGGCCGAGATCGAGGCCCACGCAAAGGACCAGCCGCCGCCACGCGGCTTCCGTGCGGCCCTGGAGCGCACCATCGCAGCCGGCCACCCGGCGCTCATCGCCGAGATCAAAAAGGCGAGCCCCTCCAAAGGGTTGATCCGTGAGGACTTCGACCCGCCGAGCCTGGCCGCGGCCTATAAGGCCGGCGGCGCCACCTGCCTCTCGGTGCTGACCGACAGCCGTTTCTTCCAGGGCGGTGCCAGCGATCTGGTCTCCGCCCGCCGCGCCGTCGACCTGCCGGCGATCCGCAAGGACTTCATGTTCGAGCCCTATCAGGTCTACGAGGCCCGTGCGCTCGGCGCCGATTGCATCCTCATCATCATGGCCGCGGTCAGCGACGCCGATGCTCATGCCATCGAGGACACCGCCCTGGAGCTTGGCATGGACGTCCTCATCGAGGTCCATAACGAGGCCGAACTCGACCGCGCACTCGCAATGAAGTCGCGCCTCGTCGGCATCAACAATCGCGACCTGCACACCTTCGAGACCCGGCTCTCGGTCAGCGAGGCGCTGGCGCCGCTTGTGCCCAAGGACCGCGTGCTGGTCGGCGAAAGCGGCATCTTCACGCCCGCCGATATCGCCCGCCTGCAGGCCGTCGGTATCGGCGCCTATCTGGTCGGCGAAAGCCTGATGCGCGAGGCGGACGTCGCCGCCGCGACCGCCCGCCTGCTCGGCACCACCGTCGCGGCCTGACCCATGGCCTATGCGATCCGCCGGGCGCGGCCGCCCGAATATCCGCTGCTGTCCGATATCGAGCGCGCCGCCGGCGCTCTGTTCGAGACCGTCGAGGACCTGACCCTTGGCGACAACGAGCCCTCCAGCGTCGAGTTCATCGAAGCAGTCGCGCGGGCCGGTGCGGTGCTGGTCGCCGCCGACGACTGGGACGTCCCGGTCGGCTTCGCGCTCATCGGATTCCTCGACCGCGAGCTCTATCTCTACGAGCTCGACGTCGCCCCGCCTCATGGCCGCCGCGGTCTCGGCCGGCGACTGGTCGAGGCGGCCTTGGCCTTCGCCGCCGCCGAGGGCGCTCCCGCCGTCACCCTCTCGACCTTTCGCGATATTCCCTGGAACGCGCCCTTCTACGCCAAGGCCGGCTTCCACGAGGTGCCGCGAAACCGATGGACCCCGGCCTTCCATCTGCTGCATGCTCGCCAGATCGAAGCCGGGCTTCCCGTGGAACGGCGCTGCTTCATGCGCAAGGAGCTGGCGTGAAGAAGACGCTCACCCATCTCGACAAGACCGGCGCCGCCAGCATGGTCGATGTCGGCGCCAAGGCGGTCAGCCAGCGCGTGGCGGTCGCTGAAGGCGCCGTCACCATGCGGCCCGCAACCCTCGACCTCATCCTTTCCGGCAATGCCAAGAAAGGCGATGTCGTCGGCGCCGCCCGCATCGCCGGCATCATGGCCGCCAAGCGCACCCATGAGCTGATCCCGCTCGCCCACCCGCTGGCACTGACCTCGGTCGCCGTCGATATTGAGCCGGATAAGGACCTTCCCGGCCTGCGCGTGCGCGCCACCGCCAAACTCGCCGGAAAGACCGGCGTCGAGATGGAGGCGCTGACGGCCGTCTCGGTCGCCTGCCTCACCATCTACGACATGGCCAAGGCGGTCGATCGCGGCATGACCGTCACCGGCATCCGCCTGATCGAGAAGCGCGGCGGCAAATCGGGCACCTGGAAGACCAAGGAGAAACGCCCCAAGGAGATACGCAAGTGACGCCGCTCCTTCCTGTCGACGAGGCCGTCGCCCGCATCATCGTCGGCGCCGCCCCGGTGTCGTGCGACTATGTGACCCTCGCCGAGGCCGCCGGGCGCACGCTTGGCGAGCCGCTGAAAGCGCGGCGCAGCCAGCCGCCCTTCGACGCCTCCTCCATGGACGGCTATGCCGTGCGCGCCGCCGATACGGCTGCGCTGCCCGCCACCTTGAAGGTCGTCGGCATGGCGGCCGCCGGGCGCCACTACGACGGCGCCGTCGGGCCGGGCGAGGCGGTACGCATCTTCACCGGCGCGCCGGTGCCGGCCGGCGCCGACGCCATCCTCATCCAGGAGAACGCTGAAGCCCACGCGGACGGCACCGTGACCGTAACCGCGGCGACCACTCCCGGCCGCCATATCCGTCGTGCCGGCCTCGACTTTCAGCAGAATGCCCTGCTGCTCGAAGCCGGGCGCGAACTCGGCATGCGCGAACTGGCGCTCGCCGCCGCCATGGGCCACGCCCGCCTGCCCGTCCGTTGCCGCCCGATCGTGGCGATCATCGCCACCGGCGACGAGCTGGTGCCGCCGGGCGAGATGCCGACGCCGGACCAGATCTTCGCCGCCAGTTCGTCGGGTCTGGCCGCCTATGTCGAATCCCTCGGCGGCGAGCCCCATGACCTCGGCATCGTGCGCGACGACCGCCGCGCCATCACCCGCGCTGTCGAGCGCGCTTTGGCGCTTCCCGCCGATGTCGTGCTCACCATCGGCGGTGCCTCGGTCGGCGACCACGATCTGGTGCAGGAGGCGCTGAAGGAGGCGGGGCTCACCCTCGACTTCTGGCGCATCGCCATGCGCCCCGGCAAGCCGCTGATGTTCGGCCGCATCGAGGAGACCCGCGTCCTCGGCCTGCCCGGCAATCCGGTGTCAAGCCTGGTCTGCGCCATCCTCTTCCTCAGGCCGCTGATCGCAGCCCTGCTCGGCCAGAAACCGCACGACCCGACCGGGTCCGCTACGCTCGGCGGCGACCTGCCGGAGAACGACGCCCGTCAGGATCACATCCGCGCCCGTCTGGCCACGCGCCGCGGCGAACTGCCCGCGGCCATCCCCCTGCCCCTGCAGGATTCCTCCATGCTCGGCGTGCTCGCCATTGCCGACTGCCTGATCGTGCGCCCGCCACACGCCCCGGCCGCCAAGGCCGGCGAACCCTGCCGGATCATCCCGCTGCCCTGACGCAGACGCGCCCCTACCGCCCCTATCGCCTTTACTGAATCTCAAGGGGGTTGTGGAACACATAAGGAACATGTATTTTGTTCCTGATTTGTACCGATTCTGCCGAGCGCGCGGGAAACCCCCATGCTGACACGCAAGCAACTCGAACTGCTCATGTTCGTCCATGAGCGCCTGAAGGAAACGGGCATTCCGCCCTCCTTCGACGAGATGAAGGACGCCCTCGACCTGCGCTCCAAGTCTGGCATCCACCGCCTCATCAAGGCGCTGGAGGAGCGCGGCTTCATCAAGCGGCTGCCCAATCGGGCGCGCGCGCTGGAGGTGATCCGCCTGCCGGAGAACATGCAGCCGAGCCTGGCGCCGGCCCGCTCCCGCGGCTTTTCGCCGAGCGTCATCGAAGGCAATCTCGGCCGCATGCGCGGCACGCCGGAGAGCGCCAACAGCAACGAGCCGGTGCTGGTGCCGGTCATGGGCCGCATCGCCGCCGGTGTGCCGATCGAGGCGATCCAGCATCAAAGCCACACCATCGGCATCCCGCCAGACATGCTGTCGCCGGGCGAGCATTTCGCGCTCGAGGTGCGTGGCGATTCGATGATCGAGGCCGGCATTCTCGATGGCGACACGGTGCTCATCCGCCGCAGCGACAGCGCCGATACCGGCGACATCGTCGTGGCGCTGGTCGACGAGGAAGAGGCCACCCTCAAGCGGCTGCGCCGCAAGGGCGCCTCGATCGCGCTGGAGGCCGCCAATTCGGCCTATGAGACGCGCATCTTCGGCCCCGACCGCGTGCGCATTCAAGGCCGTCTGGTCGGCCTCATCCGCCGCTACTGATCCGGCCGTGGCGGCATGAAGGGCCGCCGCGTGTCCGGGTAGGCGGTCGTCACCCGGAAGACCGGCCGGCCTGACTGCGTTGTGCCGGTTGCGTAGAGCGCGTGGGCACCGTGACGCGCCACATCCTGGCCGTCGATGACCACGGCCCGGTCGCGGCAGCCCGGCGGCGCCATGAAGCGCGACACCACCACCGCCGCCATCCGGCAATCCTCTTCCAGCGCAGCGCGGGAGCTGGCGACAGCCACCTTTGCTCGCTCCCTGCCCAGCGGCGCCACGCAGCCGAGCGCATCGCAGGCGACGGTGGCCGTCAGCGCGGCGTCTCCCGGTTCGCGCCCGTCGCCGTCGGCCCTCAGCCAGTTGTCGACGGCGAAGCTCTCGCCCTTGCCGTTGACGATGGCATAGCGCCCGTCCGCCCCGCGCGCTGCCACCGTGATGCCGCGGTCGTCGATCAGGACGTCCGGGTGCGGCGCCGTCAGCGCCACCGGCAGGGCGAGCGCCATCGGCACCAGCCCGGCCAGGCGCCAGCGCTCGCGCCACAGCGCCAGCCACAGGAAGCCGCCGGCAATCAGCCCGAGGGCGGCGAGCGGCATCGCCGCCACGACGCCGTGGCCGGCCGTCCACGCCGCCACCTGCCCTGCCACCGCCGTCACCCAGTCGAGCCCCCAGCCCATCGCCGTCAGTGGCAGGGCTTCGAGCCCGAGCGGCATGACCACCAGAGCCAATAGCGCCATGGGCATGACGATCGTCCCCACCACCGGCATGGCGGCGAGATTGGCGACCAGCGTCAGCGGCGCTACCCGCTGGAAATGGAAGGCGGCCAGCGGCGCCGTCGCCAGCCCCGCGATCAGCGACGTCGTCGCCAGACTGGCCGCCGACCGCCTGAGCCGTCCGGCGATGCCGGCGGCCGCGCGCGTATCGAAGTTGAGCCGCCGGTCACGCCAGACAGTGATCGCCTCATAGCCGGCGACCAGCGCCAACGTCGCGGCAAACGACATCTGAAAGCTCGCCGTCAACAGGCTCTCCGGCGCCAGAAGCAGGACGACGAAGGCCGCCAGAGCCACGTTGCGCAGCGTGATCGCCGGCCGGTCGAGCATCACCGCGACGAGCATGATAGCGAGCATGACGAAGGCGCGCTGGGTGGCGATGCCGGCGCCGGAAATGCCGAGATAGCCGGCGGCGACGGCGAGCGCTCCGGCCGCCGCCCATTTCTTGATCGGCCGGTTGAGCGCCAGCCCGCGCGATAGCGCCAGCGCCGCGCGGATCAGCCAGAACGCGGTGCCGGCGATGAGCGCCATGTGCAGGCCGGAGATCGCCAGCATGTGCGCCAGGCCGGAGGCGCGCATGGCGTCCTGCGTCGCTTCGGAGATGCCGCGGCGGTCGCCGGTCACCAGCGCCGCGGCAAGATGGCCGCTGTCGCCGGGAAGCGCCGCCTCGATCCGCCGGCGGATGGTGTCGCGCAGATGCGCCAGCGGTTCGGCGAGCCTGATCGCCAGCGGCGCCGGCCCGAGGGAGCGGGCTTCCTTTGCCGCGCCATAGGCGAAGCCGACGGCGCCGATCCCGGCATAGTAGGCGACGCGGGCGAAGTCGTAGCCGCCGGGCATGACGGCACCGCCCGGCGGCTCGAGCCGCGCCGTGAGCGTCACCGCATCGCCGACGGCCAGCGCTTCGGCCTTGCTGCGCACGGTCACGCGCACCAGCCGCGGCACTGGCCCGCCGCGCAGATCGGTCGTGTCGTGCACCTGCAGATAGAGGCGCGCGCCATGCGCCGGGGCCTCCTCGCGCGCCGCAATCCAGCCGCTGACGGTCACGGTCGCCTGGCGAGCCAGCCGCGGCGCGGCCACCCAGTCGGTCCTCAGCTTGGCGTCAAGCGCGCCGCAGGCAACGCAGCTCATCACGACCAGCACCCGGAAGGCGGCCGTGCGGAAACGGGTGCGCCATGCGGCGCCGACGAGGATGGCAGCCGCCGCGGCCAGGGCCGGCGCCCACGGCTCGGCCGGCATGGCGAAATAGATGAGAATCCCGGCACCGAAAGCGACCGGCAGCCACAGGAAGCCGCGCGCGGCGTCGATCTCGCGCTCGAAGGTAGCGCCGAGGGCAAGCCGCACCGCGCCCAGCCCGCCGGCCAGCGTGCTGAGCAGCCCCGGCGCTCCGAAGGACAACGACAAACGACGCGCCGTCTTCGCGCCATCCTTCGCTGCCGTAGTCTCGCGGCCGTCGCTTGCCATTCACCGCGCCCCGCCCGTCTGCGCCATCGTAGCGCGGCGGAGCGCGGCTGTCAGATGGGATCAGCCCTCACCCCCAGGGCGGCGCGGTGAGCCGAGCCCTACTTCCCCGCCATCGCCTTGGCGTAGGTGTCGCGGAGCCCGATGGTGCGCACGTACACCGGCTTGCCGGGCGCGGAGTCCTGGTCGCGCTTGAAATAGCCCTGGCGCTCGAACTGCACCGGCGTGTCGTCGTTGCCTTGCAGGATCGCCGGCTCCAGCCGCGCGTCCGGGAGCACCACCAGCGAGTCCGGGTTCAGTTCCGCGGCGAAATTGCCCACATCCGGGTCGGGCCGCGTGAACAGCGGCCCGATCAGCCGCACCTCGGCCTTGACTGAATCGGCGGCCGACACCCAGTGCAGCGTCCCCTTCACCTTGCGCCCGTCGGGCGGCGTGTTGCCGCCGCGCGTCTCCGGGTCATAGGTACAGATGAGCTCCGTGACCTCGCCATTGGCGTCCTTCACCACATCGGTGCAGCGGACGAAATAGGCGTAGCGCAGGCGCACCTCGGCGCCCGGCGCCAGGCGGAAGAACTTCTTCGGCGGGTCCTCCATGAAGTCGTCGCGCTCGACATAGATCTCGCGGCTGAAGGTCACCGGCCGCGTGCCGGCCGCCGGGTCCTCGGGGTTGTTCACTGCCTCGAGCTGTTCGCTCTTACCTTCCGGATAGTTCTCGATGGTCACCTTCAGCGGGCGCAGCACGCCCATGCGCCGCGCCGCCTTTCTGTTCAGCGCCTCGCGCACCGCATTGTCGAACATGGCGACATCGACCCGGCTGTCGGCCCGCGCCACGCCGATGGACGTGGCGAAGGTGCGGATCGCCTCCGGCGGCACGCCGCGCCGCCTGAGGCCCGCAATGGTCGGCATGCGCGGGTCGTCCCAGCCCGACACATGGCCGTCGCGCACCAGTGTCGTCAGCACGCGCTTGGACAGAACCGTGTAGTCGAGGTTGAGGCGCGCGAACTCCGTCTGGTGCGGCCGCGAGGGCACTGGCAGGTTGTCGAGCAGCCAGTCGTAGAGCGGCCGGTGGTCGGCGAATTCCAGCGTGCACAGCGAATGGGTGACGCCTTCGATGGCATCCGACTGGCCGTGGGCGAAATCGTAGCTCGGATAGATGCACCACTGATCGCCGGTGCGCGGATGGGTGGCGTGCAGGATGCGGTAGAGCACCGGATCGCGCAGATTGATGTTGCCCGCCGCCATGTCGATCTTGGCGCGCAGCACGCGGGCGCCGTTCTCGAACTCGCCGGCGCGCATGCGGCGGAAGAGGTCGAGGTTCTCCTCGACCGAGCGGTCGCGGAACGGGCTGTTGGTGCCCGCCTCGGTCAGCGTGCCGCGGGTGGCGCGCGTCTCCTCCGCGCTCTGGTCGTCGACATAGGCTTTGCCGGACTGGATCAGCGCCTCGGCCCATGCGTAGAGCTGCTCGAAATAGTCCGAGGCGTGGAAGAGATTGTCGCCCCAGTCGAAGCCCAGCCAGTTCACGTCGCGCTTGATCGAGTCGATATACTCCTGCTCCTCCTTCACCGGATTGGTGTCGTCGAAACGCAGGTTGCAGTGCCCGCCGAACTCCTGGGCGATGCCGAAATTCAGGCAGATCGACTTGGCGTGGCCGATATGCAGATAGCCGTTCGGTTCGGGGGGAAAACGGGTGACGATGCCGGTATGGCGGCCGGCGGCAAGATCGTCGCGCACGATGTCGCGGATGAAGTCCTGCCCGGCCTCGCGCGTCATGGGTTCGGTGGTCATGTGGATTCCTTGTGGCCGGCGTCTTCTATCGCGGCCTTTGCGCCGTCTATCTGCCAAATCTGCGGGAGAAGGCCAAGAGCCAGGTCAAATCAGCGGGAAAACCCTGAAACGGGTCGTCGCTGGAGCGGGCCGTCCTTGGCGTCAGGCAGGTGGAATCTCATCTTTTCCATGACGCATCAATAGCATACTGCGCTGCCAGCCCGTAGCCCGGACGGAGCGTCAGCGCAATCCGGGGACGGCACCGCCGCTACGGCACCAGCACCTTTGCCATCAGCACGTCGTCGAAATAGCGCTCGCCGATCTTGAGCGCGTTCTTCTCCAGCCCGTATTCGACGAAACCCAGGCTGGTGTAGAGCCGCCGCGCATGCATGTTGGTGCGCTCAACCATGAGGCTGACTTGTTCCACCTTGCCGCGCGCGTGCTCCAACACCGTCTCGGTCAGCCGCCGCGCCACGCCGGCGCTCCGCGCCTTCTTGCGCACGAACACGCCCCAGAGCACGCCCTTGTGTGCCCGCTGGATCGCCGGCTCGACATAAAACCCAGCGATTCCAAGCAGTTCCTCGCCATGGAAGGCGCCAAACATGTCGCCGCTGGCCAGCCGTTCGGTGAACCACTCGAGCGGCCTGGTGCTCTCCGTGGCGTAGTCGCTGCCGAAGGACTCGGCGGCGGTCTTCAGCGCTTCCAGCCGGATTTCGCGGAAAATCTCGCTGTCCGGCCCCGGTTCCAAGCGACGAATGACGAAATCCGGGAAGTCCATCGAAGAAACTCTGCTGCTTGAGGGCTGACATCGCCCGCCGCACCTATGGTACAGGACGCCGGCGCGCGCAATTGTCCTGAACCCCCATGTCCACACCCGTCGTCACCCGCTTCGCCCCCTCACCCACCGGCTTCCTGCACATCGGCGGGGCGCGCACTGCCCTGTTCAATTGGCTCTATGCCCGCCACACCGGCGGCAGGATGCTGCTCAGGATCGAGGATACCGACCGCGAGCGCTCCACCGACGCAGCGATCGCGGCCATCCTCGACGGGCTCGCCTGGCTGGGGCTGACCTGGGACGGCGAGGCGGTGCACCAGTTCGCCCGCGCCGAGCGCCACCGCGAGGCGGCCGAGGCGCTGGTTGCGGCCGGCAAGGCGTATTACGCCTACGACACGGCCGACGAGCTGAACCAGATGCGCGCTGCGGCCCGCGCCGAAGGGCGCTTCGCCCGCTATGACGGGCGCTGGCGCGACCGCTCGCCCGCCGAGGCCCCGGCGGGTGTCGCTCCGGTCATCCGCATCAAAGCGCCGGTCGAGGGCGAGACCGTCATCGAGGACCGCGTCCAGGGCCGCGTCGCCTTCCCCAACACGGACCTCGACGATTTCATCGTCCTGCGCTCGGACGGCACGCCGACCTATATGCTGGCCGTCGTCGTCGACGACCACGACATGGGCGTCACCCACATCATCCGCGGCGACGACCACCTGACCAATGGCGGCCGTCAGAAGATCCTCTACGACGCGCTCGGCTGGGACCTGCCGGTCATGGCCCACATCCCGCTCATCCACGGGCCGGATGGCGCCAAGCTCTCCAAGCGCCACGGCGCGCTCGGCGTCGATGCCTACCGGGCCATGGGCTACCTGCCCGAGGCGCTGGTGAACTATCTCGTCCGCCTCGGCTGGAGCCATGGCGACGACGAGATCATGGCGCTCGCCGACATGATTGCCTGGTTCGACATGGACGGCATCGGCCGCGGCGCGGCGCGCTTCGATTTCGCCAAGCTGGAGAGCGTCAACGCCCACTACCTGCGCCGGCAGTCGGACGACGAGCTCTATGCCACGCTCGAGGCCGCCCTGCCCCATCTGACCGAGGGCGTGGCCTTCGCGGAGAAGCTCAAGACGCACGGCACTGCGGTGAAGGCCGCCCTGCCGCTCCTCAAGGAGCGCGCCAAGACCCTCAACGACCTTATCGCCGGTGCCGGCTTCATCGTCGCCGAGCGGCCGCTCGTCCTCGACGCCGCTGCCGCTGTCCTGCTCGACGCCGATGCGCGCGCTTTGCTCGCTGCCCTGCTCCCCGTCCTGGAAGCGGTGGAGGACTGGTCGGTCGCGGCCACCGAAGCCGCGGTCAAGGGCTTCGCGGCGGCGCGCGACCTCAAGCTTGGCAAGGTCGCGCAACCGCTGCGCGCGGCACTCAGCGGCCGCGCCGCCTCGCCCGGCATCTTCGAGGTTCTCGTCATTCTCGGCCGCGCCGAAAGCCTCGCCCGCATTGCCGATCAGGCGGCCGGCTGACCCAGCTTTGACGCTGGACGGCGCGCGGCGATGCGCTATTTATGCCGCCCTGCCCACATGCGCGTGATGGACTTGTTGCGTCGCAACAATTACAATTCACGCATATCCTATTCACGGCAAACTCAACGATAAGGCGCTTGGTTCATGGCCACTGCGAATAATGTGGAAACCCCGGGAGAAACCGCACAGCTCTGCATCGGCGATGAGAGCTGGGACCTGAAGGTGCGCAAGGGCACCATCGGCCCTGATGTCGTCGATATCGGCACGCTCTATCGCGACACCGGCCGCTTCACCTACGACCCCGGCTACACCTCGACGGCGTCCTGCGAGTTCGCCATCACCTATATCGATGGCGACCAGGGCGTCCTCCTCTACCGCGGCTATCCCATCGAACAGCTCGCCGAACACGGCGACTTCCTCGAGACCTGCTATCTGCTGCTCTATGGCGAACTGCCGACGCCGGCGCAGAAGGCCGACTTCGATCATCGCGTGACCTACCACACGATGGTCCATGAACAGATGACCAGTTTCTTCAGGGGCTTCCGCCGTGACGCGCACCCGATGGCGGTGATGTGCGGCGTGGTCGGCGCCATGTCGGCCTTCTATCACGACTCCACCGACATCACCGATCCGCACCAGCGCATGATCGCCTCGCTGCGCATGATCGCCAAGATGCCGACGATCGCGGCGATGGCCTACAAGTATCACACCGGCCAGCCCTTCGTTTATCCGCTGAATGCGCTCGACTTCTCGTCCAACTTCCTGCGCATGTGCTTCTCGGTGCCCTGCGAGGAGTACAAGGTCAATCCGGTTCTGGCCCGCGCCATGGACCGCATCTTCATCCTGCACGCCGACCACGAGCAGAACGCCTCGACCTCGACGGTCAGGCTTGCCGGCTCGTCGGGCGCCAACCCCTTCGCCTGCATCGCCGCCGGCATCGCCTGCCTGTGGGGACCGGCGCACGGCGGCGCCAACGAGGCGGCGCTCAACATGCTGCAGGAGATCGGCACGGTCGACCGCATCCCCGAATACATCGCCAGGGCGAAGGACAAGAACGATCCCTTCCGCCTGATGGGCTTCGGCCACCGCGTCTACAAGAACTACGACCCGCGCGCCAAGATCATGCAGAAGACCACCCACGAGGTGCTGCAGGAGCTCGGCATCCAGGACGACCCGCTGCTCGAGGTGGCGATGGAGCTGGAGCGCATCGCGCTCACCGACGAATACTTCATCGAGAAGAAGCTCTACCCGAACATCGACTTCTATTCGGGCATCACGCTGAAGGCGCTGGGCTTCCCGACCACCATGTTCACCGTGCTCTTCGCGGTGGCGCGCACGGTCGGCTGGATCGCCCAGTGGAAGGAGATGATCGAGGATCCGTCGCAGCGCATCGGCCGTCCGCGCCAGCTCTACACCGGTGCTGAAAAGCGCGAATACGTGCCCATATCCAAGCGCCGCTGAGCGGCACTGCAGGCTTCAACCTGAGGGGCTCGCCGAAGGCGAGCCTCGAAGGATAGGGGCCTCTCATGGTTCGAGGCGCGCATTCCGCGCGCACCTCACCATAAGGATTCGGCGCTACGCCGCCGGCACCTGCCGCCCGCGCAGCGTCTCCAGAACCGCCTGCGCTGCCCGCGTACTGGGCGCCGGGCCATCGGGGTCCATCAGCCCTTCCAGCCGCTGGAAGGCAGCAAGCTGCGCCGCCCGCTCCGGGCTGTCGCTGAGGAGCGGCGCAAGGGCCGCGGCAAGCCGCGCCGGATCGCTGGCGCCGTCGATGAATTCCGGTATCGCCAATTCGTCCAGGATCAGGTTCGGCAGCACGATCGACTTCGCCTTGAGCAGCCCCTTGAACGGCCGCACGATCGGATCGGTGCGATAGGCCACCACCGTCGGCACGGCGGAGAGCGCCAGTTCCAGCGTCACCGTGCCCGAGGCGGCGAGCGCCGCATGCGCCCGCCGGAAGGCTGCGAGCTTCTCCGCCTCGCCCTCGACGATCGTCGGCTTGACCGGCCAGTTGGCCACCTGCGCCCGGATTTCGTCGACGAGCCGTGGCACTGCGGGCACCAGCACCTCCAGCGGTCCGCATTGCTGCACGACCCGGCCGACGGTGTCGCCGAACGCCGCCGTCAGACGGGAGACCTCGCTCCGCCGGCTGCCGGGCAGTACCAGCAGCACGGGCGGCCGGCCGCCGCCGATCGGCAGCCGCTCGCCGGCCGCCGGGCGCAGCGTGGCCAGCCGCGTGATCAGCGGGTGGCCGACATAGGTGCACGGCGGCCCGCCGATCCGCCGGTGGAACTCCGGCTCGAACGGCAGGATCGCCAGCACCCGGTCGACGAAACGCGCCATCCTGCGAGCCCGGAACTGCCAGTAGGCCCAGACCTGCGGCGAGACGTAGTCGACCACCGCGATGCGCGGGTCCTGCCGGCGCACCCGCCTGGCGACGCGCAGGCTGAAAGCCGGGCAGTCGATGGCGATCAGCACATCGGGCTCTGCGGCGAGCACCGCTGCCGTCGTCTCGCCGATCCGCCGCATGAGGTTCGGCAGGCGGGCAAGCACCGCGGTCACCCCGTGCAGCGCGATCTCTTCCATCGGAAAAAGCGAGGTGAGGCCGTGTTCGCCCATGCGCCGGCCGCCCACGCCGAAAAAGCGCACGTCGCTGCCGGCGGCCTCCCGGAGCGCCTGCATCAGCCGCGCCCCCAGCGCGTCCCCCGACTCTTCACCGGCGATGAGGAAGACCTTCAGGGGTTGCCGCCCAACGGGGACGGTGGTCATGGCCGCCGCCGCACGTCGCCGCCGGCCACGGCGAGGATGAAGCAGCCGCTGTCTTTGGCCGCATTCAGCGTCTCGGCGCGCTCGGCGATCATCACCCGCCCGGCTTCGATCACGATGCCGGCAAGCCCCGCATTGACCACGGCGGTCACCGTGCGCGGGCCGATGGTCGGCATGTCGACGCGCAGATCCTGCTGCGGCTTGGAGCACTTGGCCAGCACGCCGGCACGGCCCGACCATTTCACCCGCCCCTTGGCGTGCAGGTCCTTGACCCTGTCCAGCATGGCATCGGTGCCTTCAGCGGCCTCCACCGCCACCACCAGCCCGTTGACCGCCACCGCGGCCTGGCCGATGTCACGCTCGCCGATTGCCCGTGCCGCGTCCATTGCCACGCGGGCGTCGTCGATCGCACCTTGCGCGGCAGCCGGGCCGGCCAGTTGCCCCGCCGTGGCGACCAACTCAGGTGCCACCTCATGGGCGCCGATCACGCGGAAGCCGCGTTCTTCAAGATAACCGATGAGACTGCCGAGGACCTGGTCGTCGCCGCCGACGACCGCCTTCAGAATGCGCGGCAGCAGGCGCAAGGTGCGCAGGTCGAGGCCTATGGTGCGGAAGTCAGGCCGGTGGCTGATCGAGCCAATGAGGACGATGTCGCGCGCCCCATGCGCCGATACCATCTCCTCAACGCGGCCAAGCTGGCCCCATTTGATGGGCTCGAAGCGGAATGCCTTCAGGCTGCCGTCGGCCTCGCCGTCGAGGCCGATGACCAGGACCTTGCGCCCGGCCGCAGTGGCGGCGCTGGCCACCTGGAACGGCACGTTGCCGCCGGCCGCCAGGATCGCCAGCGGCTCGCCCTCAGCCTCAGGCGTCGGGATCGTCATCGAGCGCCCAGCCCGATTTGGGCGGCAGGGTCAGCGGTCGGTCGCCGGCGGCGCGCAGGAAATCGACCAGCGGCACGATGGCCGCCACGTCGCCGAAAGCCTCTTCCAGCGCGGCGATGCGCTCGCCCCGCGGCCCGTGAGTGCCGAAAAACAGGCGGAAGGCCGCACGCAGCGCGTGAATGGCGGTGTGATCGAAGCCCCGCCGCTTCAGCCCGCGCACGTTGACGCCGATGATCGCGGCATGCTGGCCGAAGGCCATGGCGTAGGGCACGACATCGCGCACCACCCCCGTCACCCCGCCGATGAAGCAATGGGCGCCGACCCGCACGCGCTGCTGGACGGCCGCACCGCCGCCGAGGATGGCGTAGTCGCCGACCTCGGCATGGCCACCGAGCAATGCATCGTTGGTCAGGATGACATGATCGCCGACGACACAGTCGTGTGCGACATGCGAACCGACCATCAGAAAGCAGTGATCGCCGATGGTGGTCAAGCCGCGACCATGGGCCGTGCCGCGATGGATGGTGACGTTCTCGCGGATGATGCAGTCGGCCCCGACCTCGATGGCGGTGTCCTCGCCACGATAGCTGAGATCCTGCGGCTCGCCGCCGATATAGGCCTGCACCGAAACGCGCGTGCGCGCGCCGATGGTCGTGCGGCCACGGATGATGACGCGGGCATCGACAAAGACACCGTCGGCCAGCGTCACCGCGCTGCCGACCAGCGAATACGGGCCCACGGTGACGTCGGCGCCGATCCGCGCGCCGTCTTCGATGATTGCAGTCGGATGGATATCGCTCATTTGGAGGTCTGCGGCTCGCCCATCATGGCACTGACGATCGCCTCGGCGACCAGCGTATCGCCGACCTTTGCTTCGCCGGCAAAGCGCCAGATGTTTCGCCGCTGCTTGAGTTTCTTGACGTGGTATTCGAGTACGTCGCCGGGCACGACCGGCTTGCGGAACTTGGCCTCGTCGATGGTCATGAAATAGACCATCTGCGGCCGCGCGCTGTTCATCGACGCGACGCAGATGGCGCCCGCCGTCTGCGCAATCCCCTCGACGATCAGCACGCCGGGCATGACTGGCCGACCGGGAAAATGGCCGGCGAAATGCGGCTCGTTATAGGTGACGTTCTTGATGCCGACCGCGGCGTTGTCGCCGTCGATATCGACGATCCGGTCGACCATCAGAAACGGGTAGCGATGCGGCAGAAGCTCCAGGATGCGTTCGAGGTCGAACGACTGCAGCACCGTCGGCTGGTCACCCATCGTGTCCGTCTCCAGCAGCGCCGGCGCATCGGCGGCGCCCGGCGACGACGTTTTGGCCTATCCTCGGTAAATTGTCGATGGCCTCGCCGCGATGCGTGCATCGGTCCACCGGCGATGGTGGCAGGGCGCCGCCGCTTCTCGCACCGCCTGACGCGCGAAGGGCGCGGGAGACCCCCCGCGCCCTCAGCGTTGCAAACCCTATCCCGGTCAGAACTGCGAGCTGGTACCAATCCGGAAGAACTGGGTGCTGTCGTAGCTCTTCTGGGTAATCGCCTTGGCGAAATCGGCCCGGATCGGCCCGAAGGGCGACTGCCAGAGGATCGACGCGCCCACCGACGAACGGATCGCCATGTCGTCGTAGAACTTCGCGCCGGAGGCGCAGCTGCTGGTGCAACTCGACGTATCCGTGCCCCACAACACGCCGGCGTCGGCAAATACCGCCGCGCGGAAGCCCCAATCCGGCGGCAAGGCCGGGAACGGGAACTGCACCTCGGCGGTGCCGTTTATGAAGTTCTGGCCGCCGAGCGCGATATTCGTTCCGCCATTGACGTAGCGCGGCCCGTAGCCAAGCGGGGCGAAGCCGCGGATCGTCTCGCCGCCCTTGAAGAAATTGTCGGTCGTGGCGACCTTCTGCCCGAGACCGGTGATGTTGCCGCCGGTCACCTTCAACATGCCGACCAGATCGCTGCCATCAAACAGCGGCGTATAGACCCGTGCATCGGCGGTGCTGCGGACGAAGCGCGCATCGCCACCAAGGCCCGCCACGTCCTGAGCGAAGCGGAAATACACGCCTTCATGCGGATCGAGCTTGTTGTCGATGGTCGAATAGGTCACTCCCCAGCCCGCAGCCGACGTCAACCGCGATCCCGCCGGGAAGAAGCACGCCGTCGGATTGGCGGTGCAGTCGGTTCCGTTGTCGTAGTTGTGCGATTCGACATCGCCGATCTTGTAGCCCAGATCGAACGTCAACTCGTCAGTGAGCGGCAGGCCGAAGGCTGACGCCCCCGCCGGTGTTGGTGGTATCGAACGGCCGCGCCGAACTCGCCGACGAATATGTCCGGTAGCCGTCGAGCGTGAACGACATGTGGTTGCCGAGGAAATACGGATCGGTGAACGACCCCCTGATCGTCTGCTCATCGAGGCCGCCGCCGAGGAAAGCTTCACTATCTGGCCGCGACCGAGGAAGTTCGTCTCGTTCATCGAAACTTCGGCGACCAGCCCTGTCGACGAACCCGTCGTCTGCACGCCGCCGGCGACGCCGAACGACCCCGTCGACTTCTCCTCGACGTTGACCACCACGATGACCTTGTCGGGCGCCGAGCCCGGCTCGGTGGTGATCGACACGTTCTTGAAAAAGTCGAGTTCGCGCAGCTTCCGCTCGGCCTTGTTGATCAGCACCCGGTTATAGGCATCGCCCTCCGACACGTCGAACTCGCGCCGGATCACATAGTCGCGGGTCTTCGTGTTGCCGCGAATCTCGATGTGCTCGATGTAGGTACGCTGTCCCTCGTCGATGACGTAGGTCAGGTTGATGGTGTTGTTGTCGTAGTTGCGATCGCCGCGCGGACGCACGTCGGCAAAGACATAACCCAGCCGCGACAGCTCGACCGTCAGGTCCTCGGTCGTCTTCTCGACCTTGGTCGAGTCGAACGTATGGCCGCTCGCGGTCCTGATGAACTTCGAAAGCGTCTTGGTATCGACGCCCGGGATCGACGAATCGACGGTGACGTCGCCGAACTTGTATTTCGGCCCCTCGTCCAGGGTGAAGGTGATCGTGTACTTGCCGCTGGCGGCGTCGAAGGTGGCATCCTGCGACAGCACCTGGAAGTCGGCATAGCCGTGCTTCAGATAGAAGGCGCGCAGCAGGTCGGCATCGGCATTCAGCTTCGCTTCGCTGTAGATGTCGTTATTCGTCAGCCAGCTCAGCCAGTTGGACTTCTTGGTCGAGACGATGCCCGACAGGCGCTGCGACGAGAATGCCTTATTGCCGACGAAGTTGACCGCGGCCACGCCGGTACGCTCGCCCTCGTTGATGGCAAAGACGACATTGACGCGGTTGTCGGGAAGCTGCGCGATCCGGCCTTCCACCTCGGCGCTGCTGCGCCCCTTCATCCGGTAGTATTGCTTGATGTGGAAGATGTCCGACTTGAGCTTGGCGTCGGTCAACACGCCGCGCGGCTTGAGGTCGACGATCGCCGACAGGGCGTCGGACTTGACCTTCTTGTTGCCCTCGAAGACCACCGAATTGATGATCGGGTTCTCGACCACCCTGACCACCAGCACGCTGCCGCTCTGGGTGACGCCGACGTCGGAGAACAGGCCGGTCGCATAGAGCGCCTTGACCGATGCGTCGATGTCGGCGGCGTTGTAGCTCTTGCTGGGTTTGATGGTCAGGTAGGTCTTGATGGTTGCGGCTTCGATGCGTTGGTTGCCCTTGACCTGAATGCTGTGGGCGACCGCGGCATGGGCGATTCCCGCGCTGACGACTGCCGTCGCGCCGCCGAGCACTGGCAGCGCCAACGCCAGCATCAACCCCAACGCCAGTCTACGGGCGAAAAACATGAATGAATTCATTTGGTTCGAATGCCTTGCTCGTCTGTCTGTCTCGTCCGCATCGCCAAGCGAACAGACGCGCCCCCGTGATGACCCAGCGGCGGCAGAATTGCAGGCTTTTCGCCTCCCCGCAAGGTACGTTCCCGTCCCAATTTTCGAATCTGTCGCTGCGTTGCCTGCCCGCCACGCATGGAAGCCCGATATCACAAGGAACTCAAATGAATAATATCGTTCCAGGTTGCGAAAATCATTAACATCAACACGGCCGCGAATCCAACCCGAAAGCCGATCTCCTGGACCCTTTCGCTGAGCGGTTTTCCGCGAATCGCCTCGACCGCGAAGAACATCAGATGGCCGCCGTCCAGCATGGGGATCGGGAACAGGTTGATCAGGCCGATGCTGATCGACAAAATCGCCGCCAGGTTGATCAGCGCCGCCATGCCCAGCTTGGCGACATCGGCCGAGACCGTGGCGACCTGAATCGGCCCGCCGATTTGGTCGGCCGATTCGCGCCCGACGATGACCGAAAACAGGTAGGACAGCGTGTGCCCGGTGATCGCCGCCGTCTCCTGCGTGGCCACCCAGGCCGCCTGCGGCACCGAATAGTGTTCCGTGACCACCCCGACGCCGTTGGAGCTGCGGCTGACGCCGAGCATGGCCATTTTCTGCGTGCGGCCGAAAACCGTCGTTTCGGTCAGTTTCGGGCGAACCGAAAGGTTCACGTCCTTGCCGTCGCGAAGCACCACGACGCTGAGCTGCGTATCGCCGCTCAGGCTGACGATCCGCTGCAGGTCCGAGAAGCTCGAAATCTTCGTCCCGTCGATCGATTCGACCACGTCACCGGGCTTGAAGCCGGCCTCCGCCGCGGGTGAGTTGGGGAGCACCGCATCGACCCGCGGGGTCATCACCTCGCGACCGTAAACGCTGAAAATCATTGTGAAAATGACGATCGCCAGGATGAAATTGGCAATCGGCCCGGCAGCCACGATGGCGGCCCGGGCGGCGACCCCCTTGCCGGCAAAGGAGCGCTCCCGGTCGGCCGGGTCCATCGCTTCCAGCGCCTCGCGATCCGGCACGCTGGCCTCGTTGTCGTCGCCGAAGAAGCGGACATAGCCACCCAGCGGGATCGCCGAGAGCTTCCAGCGCGTGCCCTTGCGGTCGTTGAAGCCGATCAGCTCCGGCCCGAAGCCGATCGAGAACGTCTTGACCGCGACGCCGGTCCAGCGCGCCACCACGAAATGGCCGAGCTCATGAAAGAACACGACGAGGGTGAGGACGAACAGGAACGGCACGATATAGCCGAGTACGCTCGATCCGAGATTCCCGACCCACTCAACCAGTCCCATGCCAGCCGTCCTTCCGCTGTTCAGGGCGCCCGGCGCGCACGCACCAGTTCGCCAGCGATTTCACGCCCTTCGCGGTCGAGCGCGATCGCCGCCTCGACCGTATCCGGTGCCGCCGGCGCAGCGTGCGCCGCGACCCGCTCAATCGTTTGTTCGACCAATCCGGCTATTTCAAGAAAGCCGATCCTGCCGGCCAGAAATGCCGCCACCGCCACTTCGTTGGCGGCATTGAGAATGTTGGTCGCCCACTGCCCGGCATCAAGGGCCTGGCGCGCCAGTTTCAGCGCCGGGAAGCGATCGAGATCCGGTCGCTCGAACGTCAGGCTGCCGAGTTCGGCCAGGTCGAGCCGGCGGCCGTTGAGCGGCCCGCTCTGCGGCCACGACAGGCAATGGGCGATCGGCATGCGCATGTCGGTGGCGCCCATCCCGGCGATCATCGTCCCGTCGTGGAAGGTGACCAGCCCGTGCACCACCGACT
The DNA here is from genome assembly GCA_963750065.1 of uncultured Alphaproteobacteria bacterium. Lineage (GTDB taxonomy): Bacteria > Pseudomonadota > Alphaproteobacteria > Rhizobiales > Kaistiaceae > CAVSRC01. The sequence continues at coordinate 93,426 of CAVVPK010000010.1, read as the reverse complement.
GCGGGTGCACCAGCACGTCGAGCTTGTCGGCCGGCGCGCCGAACAGGTGGTGGGCTTCGATCACTTCCAGCCCCTTGTTCATCATCGTCGCCGAATCGATGGTGATTTTGGGGCCCATCGACCAGTTGGGGTGCTTGAGCGCCTCGGCCGGCGTGGCCGCGGCCATGCGCTCGGTGCTCCAGGTGCGGAACGGCCCGCCCGACGCGGTGATGGCGATCCGCTCCACCTCAGCGATCGGGCGTGCGCCGAGTGCCTGGAAGACGGCGTTGTGTTCCGAATCCATCGGCAGGATGGCGACGCCCTCTTCCGCCGCCGCCCGCATGAACACGGCACCGGCCGAGACCAGGCATTCCTTATTGGCGATGGCGATTCCGGTGCCGGCGCGGATGGCGGCATAGGTCGGCGCAAGGCCCGCGGCGCCAACGATCCCGGCCACCACCAGATCGACCGGCCGCTCGGCCGCCTCGCGCATCGCTGCCTCGCCCGCGGCGGCGGCAATTCCGGTGCCGGCAAGTGCCGCCTTGAGCGCCCCGTAGGCGGCCGGGTCGGCGACCACGGCCAGCCGCGCACCGGTCGCTCTGGCGATGCCGGCGAGCTTGTCGGCATTGGCATGGGCGGTGACTGCTTCGACGGCGAAGGAACCGGCGCGCTCGGCGATCACCGACAGCGTATTGGTGCCGATCGAGCCGGTGGCGCCAAGGATGGTCACCCGGCGCGGCGCCGTCAGCAGCCGCGGCGCCTGGACGGCCGTGGCGCCGCCCGTCACCATGTCAGCAGTCCGGCGGCGATAGACGACGGCCCGCCGTGAAGAAGGCCGACAATCATCGCTGCGGCAACGGCGAAGACGAGGCCGTCGACGCGGTCCATCAGGCCGCCGTGGCCGGGAACGATGTTGCCGGAATCCTTGGCGCCGAAGCGGCGCTTGATGGCCGATTCGAACAGGTCGCCAGCCTGGCCGGCGAGCGACAAGAACGCACAGACAAGCGCCAGGCCCGGCACCACCGCGACCCGCGCCAGCATGGCGACGACGAGGCCGGCAACCACGCCGGTGACAAGCCCGCCGATGGCGCCCGACCAGGTCTTCTTGGGCGAGACCGCCGGCCACAGCTTCGGCCCGCCGATCGCCCGGCCGGCGAAGAAGGCGCCGCTGTCGGTCCCCCAGACCACGGCAAAGACGACCACCACCGCGACCAGCCCGTGTTGCGGCGCATCGCGCAGCAGCAGCAGGCCGAGGCCGAGCATGGCGCTGTAGGCCACCCCCGCCGGCCGCCACAGTCCGCGCGCCGAGATCGCGGCAACGACCACGGCGAGCCCGGTCATGCCGGCGGCCAGCGTGTCGTGTCCGGCGGCCAGCAGCGCGAAGCTCGCCACCAGCATGGCGGTGAACGCCAGCGCCGGTACCAGCCGGTCGCCGGTCAGCCCAATCCATTCGAGATGCACCACGACCACCGCCACCGACGCTGCGGCGGCGGCGGCCCATCCGCCGAACCAGGCGGCCGCCAGAGTGAGCGCGGCGAGGATTACTGCCGAGGCAAAGCGGACGACCATCTCGTTCCGCGACAGCGGCGCCAGACCGCCCCAGCCGTTGACGCGCGCCACGCTCACGCGGTCTCCCGTGCGCCGCGACCGCCGTAGCGCCGGCTGCGGGTCGCAAACGTCTCCAGCGCCGCGACGAGCGCGTCGCGGCCAAAGTCGGGCCAGTTCACCTCGAGGAAGATTAGTTCGGCATAGGCCGACTGCCACAGCAGGAAATTACTAAGCCGGATTTCCTTTCCCGTGCGGATGACCAGATCGGGGTCCGGGAAGCTGGCGGTGTCGAGGTGGCTGGCAATCGTCTCTTCGTCGATCGCGTCGGGATCGAGCGTACCGGCTTTCACTTCGCCGGCAATCCTGCGCATGGCACGGGCAAGCTCGTTACGGGCGCCGTAGTTGAAGGCGAAGATCAGGTGAAGCGTTCGGTTTGCCGCGGTCAGCGCCTCCGCGTCCTCGATCATCTTGAGGATGTCGGCCGGCACGCCGTCGCGGCTGCCGATGATGCTGACCCGCACGCCCTTGGCGTGAAGTTCGGCGACGTCGCGGCGGATGTAGAGCCGAAAGAGGCCGAACAGGAAGTCGATCTCGTCGCGCGGCCGCGACCAGTTCTCGGACGAGAAGCTGTACAGAGTCAGATGGCGAATCTTGAGGTCGATCGCCGCCCGCACCGTCTGGCGCACGGCCTCGACGCCACGTCGGTGGCCCTCGCCACGCGGCAGGCCGCGTGCCATCGCCCAGCGGCGGTTGCCGTCCATGATGATGGCCACATGACGCGGGGCCGCGGCCGTTTCCGGTTCAGCCGATACGGCTCGATCATGGCCGGCGAGCAGGTTCATGCCGCTCAAACTCCCTCAAGCCCCATCTGGTGTCCCAAATCCGAAATTCGTAGCATTTCCCGGGAGTTTCCGTACGAATTTCGGATTCGAAAGGACACTAGCAACCCTATAATTCTCGTGTGGTTTTGGCTTTGAAGTTCGTTTCTGAGCCTGTTGCAACCGACGCAACGAACTTCAAATCCACCACACTAGACCTGCGTGATCTCGGCCTCTTTGGTGACCAGAATCTCATCGATCTCCGATATGGTGCCGTCGGTCATGGACTGCACCTTCTCGGCTTCGATATGGGCCTGGTCCTGGCCTATTTCGCTGTCCTTTTCCTGCTTCTTGATGGCGTCGAGGGCGTCGCGGCGCACGTGGCGCACGGCAACCCGCGCCGCTTCGGCGTATTTGTGGGCGACCTTGACCAGCTCCTGCCGCCGTTCGGCGTTGAGCTCGGGGATCGGAATGCGCAGCAGCGTTCCCTCGACGATCGGGTTCAGGCCGAGATTGGCCTCGCGGATCGCCCTGTCCACCGCATGCACGTTCGACTTGTCCCACACCTGCACCGACAGCATGCGCGGCTCCGGCACGCTGACCGAGGCCATCTGATTGAGCGGCATCGACGCGCCGTAGGCCTCGACGTGGATCGGCTCGAGCAGGCTCGACGAGGCCCGCCCGGTGCGCAAGCCCGCCAGTTCCCCCCTCAACACGCCCACGGCTCCCTGCATCCTGCGGTTGATATCTTCGCTGTCCATGACTTCCCCTAAATCGTATCGGTCAATCGCGGCCGCGTTGTGTCAGGCGTTTCCGTGGGCCGCAAACGTCCACCCCGGAATTCAGCCCTCGGCGACCACCGTCGCCCGGCCCTTTCCGTTGAGGATATCAACGAAAGCACCGGACTGCTTGATGGAAAACACGATTACCGGAATCCGGTTGTCGCGGGCAAGGGCGATCGCCGCCAGGTCCATCACCCCCAGCCCCTGGCGCAGCACCTCGTCGTAGCTCAGCCGGTCGTAGCGCGTCGCCGCCTTATCCGCCTTCGGGTCGGCCGAATAGACGCCGTCGACCTGTGTGCCCTTGAAAAGCGCATCGCAGCCCATTTCGGCCGCGCGCAGCGCCGCGCCGGTGTCGGTGGTCACGAAGGGGTGGCCGATTCCACCCGAGAAAAGAAGCACTTCGCCCGCCTCGAAGGCGGCGGCGGCGATGCGCTGATTGAAGACCTCGCAGATCGAGGGCATCGCCACGGCCGAGAACAGGCGGCTCTTGACCTTGCGCTCGTCCAGCTTCTGCTGGAAGGCGATGGCGTTCATGACCGTGGCCAGCATCCCCATCTGGTCGCCGGCCACCCGGTTGCCGCCGGCCTTGGCGATGGTGACGCCGCGGAAGATGTTGCCGCCGCCGATGACCAGGCCGACCTTGACGCCCAGCTTGACGGCGGCCGCCACGTCGTCGGCGATCCGTCCGGTTACCTTGTCATCGATGCCGAAGGCCTGATCGCCGAGGAGCGCCTCGCCTGAGACCTTGAGGAGAACCCGCTTGTAGCGGAGCGGCGCTGTCATGGTCGCGAACTCGAGAAACGTTGGAAAACCGCCATCGGGATACACGATGGCCGGTTGCCTGTCACGGCCGCAACGCGGCGCGTACCGCCTCAGAAGTGGACGGCCGCCTTGCCGCTCAGCGTATAGACCATGTCGTCGCCGAAGGACGCCGTGTAGCCGACCGGGTTCGTATAGCCGCCGGGAAGCGTCGCCGTGCTCAGCGATCCGCCGGTCAGCACGCCAAGACCACCGCCGAACTGCAGTTCCAGGTTCTTGTGCGGCGTCCATACGCCGGTCAGATTTGCGGTCCAGGTGTCGGTCTGCGAGGTGAAGCCCTGCGTGGCGCCCTGGTCCCAGGTCAGGCTGCCGGCCAGCGAGAACGCCTTGGAAAACTGGTGCGCAGCGCCCAGCGTGACCGTCCAGCTGTCCTTGAACATCACCGTCAGGGCGCTGTAGGCGCCCGCCCCGGTGATGCAGGGGGATGTTCCCGGCGGGCACAGCGCCATGTCCTGAAGCACGCTCCAATCGGTCCATTTGACCGAACCGAAGGCCAGCCAGCCCGGCGCGACGCCGGACTGTGCCTTCAGTTCGACCGACTGCGGCATGGTGATCGAGCCGGCCAACGGGCCCGTGTAGAAAACGCCCGGGCTGGCATAAAGACCGGTGCCCGTCCCGCTCATGTCGTAGCCGATGGCCGAATTGTAGATCAGCGTGGCGCGCAGCGCGTATTGCGGGATCTCGTAGCCGATGCCGGCGCGCCAGCCGATCCCGTCGCCGTTGACATTGGTCGAAGCCGCCGGGCCGCCGTAATTCTGCAGCAGTTCGTAGTTGATCGTCTGATAGGAGGCGCCGCCGATGAACAGCAGGTTGCCCATGCCCACCGGCGCTGAAGCCGCGCAGGTGAGCCCGTAGTCGTCGGACGTGAAGTGTTGTTCCGTCGCCGAGGCGGCGGCGAACCACAGTCCGTAATTGGCATGCCCCTCGAAGGGCTGGCGATAGCTCGCCATACAGCGAACCTGCTGCGTCAGGCGCGCCATGACGCTGAAGCGTTCGACCGAGAACGCTTCTGTCTCGGCGTTGCTCGCCGTCGACCCGCTACCGACCACGTTCTTCAGCGTGCGCTGCGGATCGATGTAACGCGTGCCCGCTTCGGCAGCGAAATCGTTCTGCTGGAAGAGGAAATCCCAGTCGCGTTCGCCGGTGTCGTAGCCGCCGGCATGAGCGGCGACAGAGAGCGGCAACACGGTTGCTACGGCCGCAACCCCGCGAATGACAACGGCCGCCACTGCGGCCTGCACACGTCCCGGCATGGTCCCACCCCGCAAGACTGCCGGAAGCAGCGCCAAACGGCGACAAGACCCCGATCGACACGCCCCCGCGCGTGACACGGCAGGGGTTCGAACGCCCCCGTCCGGACACAGACTTGAGCATCTAAGCCGGTCCAGCCTGAGGGAGTCAAACGGCGACTTGCCACAAGTGACAAGGCCCAGACGGGCAACCCCGTCCGGGCCTTCGGATTTTCGCGCCTGGCGGCGGTTCGGCTACTTGGTGCCGGCCGCGGCAGCCACTTCCGCGGCGAAGTCGCTCTCCGCCTTCTCGACGCCCTCGCCCAGCCGGAAGCAGACGAACTCGGTCAGCGTGACGCCGCCGCCGATATCGGCCTCGGCCGCCTTCAGCGCCTGCTCCACCGTCTTCTCGGTGTCGATGACGAACGTCTGCGACAGGAGCACAACCTCCTCGTAGAACTTGCGCAGGCGGCCCTCGACCATCTTCTCGATGATCGCCTCGGGCTTGCCGGATTCGCGCGCCTGTTCGGCGAAGATCGCCTTTTCGCGGGCAACCACCGTCGGGTCGAGTTCATCGGTGCGCACCGCCAGCGGACCGGCGGCGGCAACGTGCATGGCGACCTGCTTGCCGACCTGTTCCAGCTTGCCGGTATCGCCCGGCGACTCCAGCCCGACGATGACGCCGATCTTGCCGAGACCTGGTGCGACGGCGCTGTGGACGTAGCTCGCCACCGCGCCGTTCTTCACCGACACCTCGGCGCTGCGCCTGAGCGTCATGTTCTCGCCGATGGTCGCGATCGCCGTCTTGATCTCGTCGTCGACCGTCTTGCCGGAGGGCATCTTGGCCGCCTGGATCGCCGCCAGCGACCCATCGGTGCTGAGCCCTGCCTCGGCGATGGCCTTGGCCAGTGCCTGGAAGTCGGCATTGCGGGCGACGAAGTCAGTCTCCGAGTTGAGCTCGATCATGACCGCGCGCTTGCCCTGCGAGGCGATCGCCACCAGGCCTTCGGCGGCCACCCGGCCGGCCTTCTTGGCCGCCTTGGCCAGCCCCTTGGTGCGCAGCCAGTCGATGGCGGCTTCCATCTCGCCGGCGGTCTCGGTCAGCGCCGCCTTGCAGTCCATCATGCCCGCGCCCGTCTGGTCGCGGAGCTCTTTCACCATTCCCGCGGTGATAGTCATGTCGTCAATCCTTGTTTCTTGGGCCGGGCGGCCGCACCCCTAGCCGCCGGCCAGGGTCTTTGCCTGCCCGATCCAGTCGTCGCGCATGATGCGGCCCTTGAAGTTCAGGGCCTCGTCGATCTTGGCGATATCCTCGTCGGAGAAGTTCGCCACCTGGTCGAAGCGGGTGATGCCGAGCGCATTGAGCTTCTTCTCGAGCACCGGGCCGACACCCGAGATCTTCTTGAGGTCGTTGGCCTCGCCTGCCGGCGTCTCGAACAGCGGCTCGACCGCCGCTGCAGCCGCGGCCGAAGCCGTCGCCTTGGCGCGCCGGCTGTTGCTGTCGACCGCCTGCGGCTCCAGCGTCTCGGCAGCCGTCATGTCGACGTCGCCGACCGCTTCGAGAACCACAGCCTCACCCACCGCTTCGAGGACCACCGGCTCCTCCGGCACCTCCACCTGGGCACCGATGTCGATACCGGCCTCGCCCTGGGCGCGGCCGATGCCGTCGATCGCCGCCCTGGCGACCAGATCGCAATAGAGCGTGATCGCGCGGCCGGCATCGTCGTTGCCGGGGATCGGATAGGCGATGTTGTCCGGGTTGCAGTTGGAATCGACGATCGCCGCCACCGGAATGCCGAGGCGGTTCGCCTCCTGGATGGCGATCGCCTCCTTGTTGGTGTCGATGACGAACAGCAGGTTGGGCACGCCGCCCATGTCCTTGATGCCGCCGAGCGCCTTCTCCAGCTTGTCCTTCTCGCGGGTCAGCATCAGGCGCTCTTTCTTGGTCAGGCCCTGGGCATCGCCGGCGAACATTGTCTCCAGCTCGCGCAGGCGCTGGATGGAGCGCGAGATCGTCTTCCAGTTGGTCAGCATGCCGCCGAGCCAGCGGGCGTTGACGTAATACTGGGCGCAGCGCTTGGCCGCCGCCGTCAGCGGCTCGGCCGCCTGGCGCTTGGTGCCGACGAACAGCACGCGGCCGCCACCGGCCACCACATCGCTCACCGCTTCCAGCGCCCGGTGCAGCATGGGCACCGTCTGGGCGAGGTCGATGATGTGGATATTGTTGCGCACCCCGAAGATGTACTCAGCCATCTTGGGGTTCCAGCGATGCTTCTGATGGCCGAAGTGAACGCCAGCCTCGAGCAGCTGACGCATGGAATAATCGGGCAGTGCCATGACTACCTTGCTCCTTTACCGGTTCTGCCGCCGCGGGGGTTGAGTCCTGACAAGGACACCGGAAGGGTCGTTCGCCCGCTACTCAGGACGGCCGATTGACCCGAACCCCGCGTGTGAGATGGAGCGCCTTATATGGGGAGGATTCGCGGAAAGCAAGGGATGCCCGGCGCCCGCCGGCAGTCCGCTCAGCGCACCGACGCCGTGTCGAGCGTGCCGGCCACCAGCTTGCGCAGCTCGGCGGCTTTCTCGTTGATGAACCAGCCGTAGAAGTTTTCCTGCGGCCATTGCGGCGGCAGGCCCTTCTTGGCGCGGGCGTCGTTCTCCGCCTTGAGGTCGGTGGCGCGGGTGGCGGAATCGCCGAGATTATAGAGCGTGGCGATGATCCCGGCATTCTGCGAGATGTCGAAGCCGGCGATCCGCCTGTAAGTGTCGATCGATACGCGGATCGAAGCGGCGATGTATTGCATCGAGGTGTCCGGGTTCATGATCTGCGCGAACACCTGCGGTGCGTCGTCGATGGACAGCAACGGCAGCCCGCTCTTGCGGTGCACCAGATCGGTCACGCTGAGGGCAACGACCGGGCCGATCTGGCCGACGCCAAACGTCTGGCCGACATGCGCGGGCGCGAAGAAGACCCGGTTCAGCCGGTCGATCGGCCAGCCTTTGCCGCCCACCGCCCGGGCCATGAACACGCGGTTCCACACGGTCTCCCGGCAGTCCCACTTGTCATAATTCGACTTCATCGCCTCACAGCGCGCGAATTGCGGGCGCTTGAAGAAATCCTTGGCGAGTTCGCCCTGGTATTGGAACGTCAGCGTCTTGTCGTTCATGTACTGCAGCGCTTTCACATAGTAGGTCTGCAGCGTGTCGAAGACGTTCATGTTGAAGGTGTGTTCGCCGACGATCGCGCCCACCACATCGACCGGGTTGACGCCGTAAATCCGGGACGCCTTCTTGACGTTGGCCATCAACGGGCCGTTCGAGGCAAGCACCTTGACGATGTGCTGGTACTTGTCCTCCCAACTGCCGCCCTGCTGCATCAACGTCAGCAGGTAGGACTGGACGGCAACCGGCGGCTGGGTCTTGGCGTGATAGTCGGCGGGAACGACGATGATCTTGGGGCTTGCAGGCGCCGGTGCGGCGCCGAGCGTCAGCGCAAGCGCCACGGCGAGGGCGAACCATCGAAAACGACCCATGACGCACACCCCACAACCCGGATCGCCGGCCTTTCAGGCCGCGATCCTCCCCGTCACCCGCGCACCAGAATGTCTTCTTGTATCGATTTCAGAGTATATTGCATGGGCGCCCGTGGGGCGGCAAGACGATTGTGCCCGCGCCGCTCGCCCGTCCCGGTAGCCGCCGCTCAACGCCCGTCCACCTGCAGCATCCAGTTCAGGATCAGCCGCCAGTCGGTCATGCGGATGGGTGTTCCATGGACGCCGGTGCGGAAGATCGCCACCTTGATCGGATAGCTCGGGTCCGCTGCGCGCACCTTGTTGTAGAACTTCACCTCGTCCTTCCAGCCGTAGATCGGGTCGGCGGTGCCGTGGCCGAGATAGACCGGAAAGCGGCGGCCCTTGCCGGTGACCGCCGGCGAGGTGATGAAACGGTCGTCGTGGTTGGAGCCGAGCAGCAGCAGGCCCGCGATGTGCGGCACCGCCTTTGCGTCGGCGGCAAGCTGCCAGCAGATCGCCCCGCCCCACGAGCCGCAGGCGATGAAGATCGCCGCGTTCGGCGATTTGGCTGCCTGGTCGAGGACGAGGTTGCGGATGTCGGCGGCGCCCTGCGGCCCGAAATCGGAGAAGTCCGGCGACAGATAGGCACCGTCGTTCTGCTTCATCAGGTTCATGATGCGGTTGAAGTTGCCGCCGAACATCCACTCGTTGACGCCCTGCACGCGGCTGCCGCCCATGCCGTGGATGTAGATGACCACCGCCTTGGCGCCGCCATTGACCTTGCCGGTGCCCATGTATTTCAGCGTGTGGTCGCCGGCGCCCTTGTAGTCGTAGGTCGCCGCGCCGACGAGGCTGACATATTCCGGCTTCGCCTTCTTCTCGACGATCGTGTCGCGGTCGTAGAGGTCGCGCTGCTTGGAATAGTCGACCAGAACGTAGTTGCCGCCGTCCTGGGTCTGCAGGATGGCTGGATACTTGAACAGGTCGTCCTTGAACGGCGCCAGCCGGTAGGGAGCCGCGTGCGCGGCAACGCTGAGCGTGGCGACGAGGACGGCGGCGGCAATGGCGACGATGGCGCGGATCATGCGCGCCACCATAACGGTGAAACGGTGGTCGAGGCCAGTTCCCCCACGACCATTTGAAGCGGCTCGCGCTAGCCTGCCCCCAGCCGGGCACCGCCGTCGCAGACGAGCACATGGCCGCTCACGAAGCTGTCGCGTACCAGGAAGGCGATCGCCTGGGCGACGTCGTCGGCGGCGCCAAGGCGGCCGACCGGAGTTCGGCCGGCGAAGTCGGCAAAGGCCGCAGCCTTCTCACCGGCCGGCAGGAAGTCCCACCACGCCGTGTCGATGACGCCGGGCGAGACCGCGTTGACCCGGTGCGGCTTTAGCTCGACCGCCAGGATCGGCACCAGCGCCTCGACGGCGGCATTGGCGGCGCCGAGCGCCGCCGTACCGGGCATCGCTGCCTGCGCCGAGACGGCCGACACGAAGATGATGCTTGCCGCCGGTGCGAGCACTGGCAGCGCCGCCTGCACGCAAGCGATCGCCGGCAGCACCTTGTCCTCGAAGGGGGCACGCACATCGTCGGCCGAAAGCGCGTTGATCGGGCCGAAACCCCGGTTGCTGCCGAGCGTCAGGATCAGGTGATCCACCGTCCCCATCCCTGCGAAGGCTTTGCCAACCGCCGCCGGGTCACGGGCGTCGAGCGCAAGCCCGCTCGCACCTTTGGCTGTCTCCTCCGCGGCCTTCAGCCGCGCCTTGTCCCGCCCCGCGATAGTGACGCGCAGGCCGGCCACCAGGAGCTGGCGCGCAACCGCCAGTCCAATTCCGGATGTTCCACCAATGATGACAGCATGTTGTGACGACATCTTCAACTCCTCTCAAGTGTCGGGAGCCTCAACATGGTTCGGCCGGCGACGCCCATTCAGGTCCGAATTTATCCTGGTATCGATCCTGCTATGATGAGCCCATGAGCCTCACCGAGCACCGCACCGAAGCCCGCCAGCAGGCACTCGCCGAATTCCTCCGCTCGCGTCGCGAGCGCCTGGCGCCGGCCGAGGTCGGCCTGGCGCCCGGTACCCGCCGGCGCACGCCGGGCCTGCGCCGCGAGGAAGTGGCGCTGCTCGCCGGTGTCGGCACCACCTGGTACACGTGGCTGGAACAGGGACGCGACGTGCGCCCCTCGCCCGAGGCCCTGTCAGGGCTTGCCAGGGCGCTCCGCCTCGACCCGTCCGAGAAGCGCCATCTCTTCATCCTCAGCGGGCGGCCGCCGCCCGAGGCGGAGGTCCCGGCGCCGGAGGCCGTCGACGAGGGCGTGCGCCGCATGCTGAAAAGCATGGAAACGCAGCCCGCCTATGTCACCGGCTGGCGCTGGGATCTGCTGGCGTGGAACCAGGCGGCCGTCGCCGTCTTCGGCGACTACAGCCTGTTGCCGCCCGACGAACGCAACGTCATGCACAACGTCTTCGCCAATCCGGCTCATCGCCGCCTGCTCATGGACTGGGAGAAGATCGCACCGGTAACGCTGGCGACCTTCCGTGCCGACACCGCCCGCTTCGCCGGCCATCCCGATCACGAGCGGCTGGTGGCGACGCTGTCGGAGAAGAGCCCCGAGTTCCGCGCCTGGTGGTCGCGCCACGATGTGCTCGCGCCGATCGCCGGCCACAAGCGCATCCGCCATCCCGAAATGGGCACGATGACCTTCGAATATATGAGCCTCGCGGTCGACGGCGGCAGCAGCCTGCGCGTCACGGTCTATACGCCGCTGTCCGCCGACGGCACGATCGACAAACTGCACCGGCTGCTCGACAAGCTGCGCGCCGGGACGCAGGCCGCGTAGCCCGCAGGAAGCGAAGCCCCCTATACCAGCTCCACCTGCACCACCCCGCGCACGGCGCGCAGCGCCGAGGCGATCTGCGGCGTCACCGCGTAGCGGCCAGGGAGCCGCATCTCCACCTCCTGCTTGCCCTCGTCGAGCAGCAGCACGAGGCTCGCCTCGCCCTCGCCCTTGGCGCCAAGCTGGCGCTGGACGCTTGCCAGCGGCGCCGCGTCGCGCACGAAAACGCGGATCTGCTTCAGCCCGGCCATCACCCGGTCGAGCGACTCGACCGACTGGATGCGCATGTTGATGCCTTCCGGCCGGTCCTCGGCATTGACCAGCACCACCACCGACTGGCCGGGTTCGAGCAGCTCGCGATAGCGGTTGAGCTCTTCCGAGAAGGCCACCGCCTCGAAGGCGCCGGTGGAATCGGAAAGCTGGATCACGCCCATCTTGTTGCCGGTGCGCGTGCGCCGCTCCTGTTTCGCCGTGACGGTGGCCGCCAGCCGCCCGGCGCTCGCCCCGCCACGCACCGACTGGACGAACTCCGCCCAGCTCTGCACCCGCATCTTGGCAAGCACCGCGGCGTATTCGTCGAGCGGATGGGCGGAGAGGTAGAAGCCGACCGCGTCGTGCTCGCGTTTCAGCTTCTCCGCCGGCAGCCACGGCTCGACCACCGGCAGGAGCAGCGGCTGGCGGTCTTCGGCGGCGCCGAACATGTCGCTCTGGCCGACCGCGGCGCTCTCCTGCAGGCGGCTGGCCATGCCGAGGATGCGGTCGACGCCGGCGGTGAGCCGCGCCCTGTCCGCCTCCAGCTCGTCGAGCGCGCCGGCCGCGATCAGGCTTTCCAGCACGCGCTTGTTGATCATCTTCGGATTGATGCGCCGGCCGAAATCGGCAAGGTCGCGGAAGGGTGCCTCGCCTCGCGACGCGACCAGGCTTTCCACCGCCGCCGCCCCGACGCCCTTCAGCGCGGCAAGCGAATAGAGGATGCGGCCCTTGCCGTCGGCATCGAGGGCGACGTCGAACGGCACGCCGCAGCGGTTCACCGACGGCGCCTCCACCGGCACGCCAAGACGGATCGCCTCGCGCCGGAACTCGGAAATCTTGTCGGTGTTGCCGGAGTCCAGCGTCAGCGAGGCGGCCATGAACTCGGCCGGGTAGTTCGCCTTGAGATAGGCCGTCTGATAGGTGATCAGCGCATAGGGCGCCGAGTGCGATTTGTTGAAGCCGTATTCGGCGAACTTGGCGCAGGCGTCGAAGATCTCGGTGGCCACGTCCTTGCCGTAGCCGCGCTCGGCCGCGCCCTGCATGAAGCGCCCGCGCTGGGCGTCCATCTCCGCCTTGATCTTCTTGCCCATGGCGCGCCGCAAGAGGTCGGCCTCGGCCAGCGTGTAGCCGGCCATGTCGCGGGCGATCTGCTGCACCTGCTCCTGATAGGTGATGATGCCGTAGGTCGGCTCCAGGATCGGCTTGAGCACCGGAGCGAGATATTCCACCGGCTCCTTGCCGAGCTTGCGGGCGCAATAGGTCGGGATGTTGGCCATCGGCCCCGGCCGGTAGAGCGCCACCAGCGCGACCAGGTCCTCGAAGCGGTCGGGCCGCATGTCGACCAGGGCGCGGCGCATGCCGGCACTTTCAACCTGGAACACGCCGACCGTATCGCCGCTTCTCAGCATCTCGAAGGTGGGCGTGTCGTCGAGCGGGATCTGCGACAGGTCGATGTCGACGCCGCGCCGGCGGATGAGCTTCACCGCCACGTCGAGCACGGTCAGCGTCTTCAGGCCGAGGAAGTCGAACTTCACCAGCCCCGCCTGCTCCACCCACTTCATGTTGAACTGGCTGACCGTCATGCCCGAGCGCGGATCGCGGTAGAGCGGCACCAGCTCGGACAGCGGCCGGTCGCCGATGACGATGCCGGCGGCATGGGTCGAGGCGTGGCGGTAGAGCCCCTCGAGCTTCATGGCGATTTCGAGCAGACGGGCTACGGTCGGGTCGCCGTCGCGCGCCGTTTGCAGCTGCGGCTCGCTGTTGACCGCCTGGGCGAGCGTCACCGGGTTGGCCGGATTGGCCGGCACCAGCTTGGCCAGCCGGTCGACCTGGCCGTAGGGCATCTGCAGCACGCGGCCGACGTCGCGCAGCACGGCGCGCGCCTGCAGCGTGCCGAAGGTGATGATCTGCGCCACCTGGTCGGCGCCGTATTTCTGCTGGACGTACTGGATCACCTCGTCGCGCCGGTTCTGGCAGAAGTCGACGTCGAAGTCCGGCATCGAGACGCGGTCGGGATTGAGGAAGCGCTCGAAGATCAGGTTGAAGCGCAAGGGGTCGAGGTCGGTGATGGTGAGCGACCAGGCGACCACCGAGCCGGCGCCCGAGCCGCGCCCCGGACCGACCGGGATCCCCTGCGACTTGGCCCACTGGATGAAGTCGGCGACGATCAGGAAGTAGCCCGGATACTTCATCTTGACGATGACGCCGAGCTCGTAATCGAGGCGATTGCGATAGTCCTCTTCCGTGAAGCCCTCGGCCAGTCCGTGCGCCTTGAGCCGCCGGGCGAGCCCCGCCGCGGCTTCCTCGCGCAGCGCCAGCGCCTCGGCGCGGTCGGCCTCCTCCGGGTCGGCACCGGCGCCGGCGAAGCGCGGCAGGATGGGCTTGCGCGTCACCGGCCACCACGAGCAGCGGAGCGCGATCTCGACCGTGTTCTGGGTCGCCTCCGGCAGATCCTCGAACAGCGCCACCATCTCGGCGCGGGTCTTGAAGAAGTGCTCCGGCGTCAGCCGCCGCCGGTCGCCCTCGGCGATCACCGCGCCCTCGGCGATGGCGATCAGCGCGTCGTGTGCCTCGTAGTCGTCGCGCTTGGGGAAGAAGGCCTCGTTGGTCGCCACCAGCGCCAGGCCGCGGGCGTAGGCCATGTCGATGAGCAGCGGCTCGGCCGCCTGCTCGGCCTGGGTGCCGTGGCGCTGCAGCTCGACATAGAGCCGGTCGCCGAACACCCTGGCGAGACGGTCGAGGCGCGCGCCGGCAAGCTCTGCCTGCCCGTCGATGAGCGCCTTGTTGATCGGCCCGCCGGGGCCGCCGGTGAGCACGATCAGCCCGTCGCCGCGGTCGGCAAGCGCATCGAAGCCGACATGCGCACGGGTGTCGGCCGCGCCCTGCACATAGGAGTCGGAGACCAGCCGCACGAGGTTCCAGTAGCCGGTCTCGGTGGCCGCGATCAGAACCAGGTCGGAGAGCGGTTTCCCGCGCGCCGGCGCCCCCGGCCGCCCCTCCTCGGCTTGATCGCCGAAATCGACCGCCACCTGGCAGCCGACGATCGGCTGGATGCCCTCATCGACCATCTTCTGGGAGAATTCGAGCGCCCCGAACAGGTTGCCACTGTCGGTAATGGCCAGCGCCGGCATGCGGTCGCCGCGGGCGAGCGCGATCAGCCGCTTCAGCGGCAGCGCGCCTTCCAGGAGCGAATAGGCGGAATGGACCCGGAGGTGGACGAAGCCCACCTTCTCGACGATACGACTCACGATGCGGTTCTCCTCGGCGGACAAGTGTCCACGAGGCTCCCCGCCCTGTCCATGCGCGCCCTCGGGCATCGCGCCGCTTATCCCCGCTGTGCGCCCGGCGCGGCCCCTGTCATGCGGTGGCGCCACGGCCAAACACGCATTCTGATGCGCCCGGCCTGATGGGCCCCGGCGCCCTTCAGTCATCCTTTGCGAAAGCGGAGGATCGGCCGCAGCAATCATCCGCTCCCGCTGTGTCTGCGGAAACCGATCCTCCGGTCTCGGCTCTAGCCTTGCCGGAGGATGACCGGGCGTTGGGCGTGCCCGGCAGCGCCGCATCCGGCCCCTCCCTCACACCATGGCGCTCAGCGACACCGACCACAGCGCGACCATTCCGATAAAAGCGCCGACCGCCAGCAGTGCCGCCACATCGCGAATGAAATCAGACATTTGCCTCTCCCGATCCCGACTTGGAGGAGGATAATGTTCTTGTTTTGTTCTCTTGTCAAGCGTAGGCATGTATCGGTCACTGTGGAGTTTGAAATTTGAAGAAAATGTTGACCTCATAAATAGTGCCTGCTCTGCTCAGTCGGGCGAAAGGCTGATGCGGTGGACGAGTCCGGGCGCAAAGCATCTTCGACACGGTGGTTGGGCGTAGCCGATCTCGACTGCAACCTCTATGTCAGAAGCGAGCGAACCATCGTCGTGGTTTCGGACTTGTATTTCAGGAAATGGGGCGCCAGCAGATGTGCCTCGTATGCCGCCTGATCGGCGTAAACCTCTACAACGCGGATATGGTCTGGGCGGTCCTTGATCGCCAGGGCGTAGAGCATCAGCACACCCGGCTCTAAATTGACTGCGGCTTCGATCTGGTCGGCCACGAGACCTCGGTAGGCGTTGAGTTGCGCCGGGTCGATTTCCAACTCGGCTATCCGTACGACCGGCATCTTGGTTCCTTCTTCAGCCATTTGTCTACGTTCAGACAGCAATCCGCTTCTTGTAAGGTCCCCGCTTGCTAGACTTCGGGACGCGTGCCTCGGCCAGCGCGGCGATATCTTCCATCGACCACAGGTGATCGGTGACGCCCGCGGCCATCGCCGGGGACAGCTCATGCGCCTTGTGCGTGCGGCAGAAGTTGTACCAGACGAAGTAGAGCGACAGCGCGTAGATGTGGCTGTCGATCTTGCCGCTGAAGGCGTTCGTCAATCGGGCGCCTAAACGAGACGCCTGACGACCAGAAAATAGAAGGCCGCGAAGACCGCCACGATGCCGATATTCGTGATCAATCGTTCCCAGAAATGGTTTCTCAAGAACGCGAAATCGACCCCCAAGATGACGGCAACCATCACCACCACGTAGAGCACGACAGCCATCGGTTTGCTCATTTTCAATGCCCTTTCGGCCGCGCCTCTCCCTGGCCCCGCATCGCTGGTGTCTGCCGCCGAGATCAACGCCCGTCAGCCACCCCATTCGCCTTCACCGCCGCCCGTACCAGCGCCTTGAACGCCGCCGCGTCGATCGTCTCGCCCTCGTGAATATCGATCGCCCGGCGGGTGCCGGCGTCGAGGCTGGCGTTGAACAGGCCCGCCGGGTCGGCGAGCGAGGCACCCCTGGCGAAGGTCAGCTTCACCTTGTCCTTGTAGGTCTCGCCGGTGCAGAGGATGCCGGCATGCCCCCACACCGGAACCCCCATCGGGTTCGACGGCTTGCGCCATTTCACCTCTTCGACCATGTGCGGGTCGGCCTCTCGGATGAGAGCCCGGACCCGCGCCAGCGTCTCGCCGCGCCAGTCGCCGAGCACCGCAATGCGCGCATCGATCAGGTCGGAGGGAGACTCCGCGCGGTCTCCTTCCTTCATGGCACTCTTCTTCGTGGCTGCTGTGGTCTTCTTCATGGCCGGTGCACGCTGCCTGTTGGCAATGGGTCAACCTAAAGTCATGGACGGGCTTGGACGAGTCCCGTGCGACCCGTTTCGTGCGACCCGTTCTTGCCCCGCTTCGGCGCGCCGGCGTGTCCGTCGGCACCGCCAAGTTCGATTGTATGGCGTCTTGCTTTGAATTTCAGCGAGCACCAACCGGGGCGGCGCGATCCGGCTCCCTCAGCGTGAACGTCGCGGGATCCCAGATATGCTCGTGGTCGCAGGCAGGGCAAATGAACTCGACGGGCCCGGTCGCGTCCAGCAATTCGACACCGATAAATATCCGGCTGCCGGTTCTTGGGCAGACCGCAGTTGTCGGCTTTTCAATCGGGTGACACATCACCCACCCCACCTTTGCGCACGTCGGTTAGGCGGGAGCGAATCGTCGGTGAACCCAGTCGCCGGTGCCTGCAAATGCGATGACCGGCGATGGTATCAATGTGGGAATTGCGCGGTGCGATTGCGAGCCTTTTTCTGATGCGGCGTCTCGTTTTGTGCGTATCCCCGCCCCTACAGCACGAACGGGACCACTGCCCGCCGTTCCGCCGGATAGTCAGGGAAACGCTCGCGATACCAGCGGTGATGGCTGAGCGAGCGGGGAATCAGGTTGGCCGCCGTCCACACCGCGAAGGAGAGCGCCGGCAGGTTCCAGCACATCACCGCGAAGCCAGCCCATTCGACAATCTCGCCGAAATGGTTGGGGCACGAGACGTAGCGGAACATGCCGCCCTTCGGGGTCGAGTAGTCCGGCCCGCCTGGCCGGCGCAGCGCCAGCAGCCGGTCGTCGGCGCGGTGGTTGATGGCAGCGCCGATCAGAAAGACGGCGATGCCGATGTGGAAGCGCGTGTCGAGGAGCCAGCTATCGGGATAGGACGACAGGAAGCCCAGGAAGGCACCGTTGAGGCCGCCATTGATCGTGCTGAAGAGGATGCCGCCGCCGACGATGACCGCCGGCATGCGCTTGCCTTTCGTGCGCGCGCGCAGCGGGAAGATCAGGCTGCGATTGATGTAGTGGGCCATCCAGGCGGCGAAGAAGACCCACATCGGCGCCGTCTTGGGCGTGGCTCCGAGCAGGAACAGCGCCGCGAAGACCAGCGGCGATACGCCCTCCATCACCATCCAGCCGAGGCGCGCCGGCACGTCCGGCCCCCAGCCCGGCCGCATATGCCGGCCATAGGGCGCGGTGACCATGATCTGCGGCGGCACCAGAACGATCGCCAGCCCGATCCACGCCCACACGAGGGTGTCGAACCAGCCCGGCCCGCTCATCCGTGCCGCTCCTTCACCTTCCGGTGCAGTCCGTATTCGTGCCAGGTGAGCACCAGCACCGCCGCATCGAAGACGGTGAGCACGATCATCCACAACGAGTGGCTCAGCGCGATCTGATAGCTCTGATAGGCGATCAGCAGCGTGAGCGCGATCATGAAGGCCGGATAGGCCCAGGCCGCCCGGTCGCGCAGCACCATGATCACCAGGAACAGCTTGATGGCGCCGTGGCTGATGAGATAGAGCGCCGCCGCCGATTTCTGCGGCACCGACAGGGCCTGGGCGGAATGCATGATCATGTTGGCGAGGAAGTCGCGCGGGTCTTCCAGCAGCTCGCTGCGCGTCAGCCAATTCGCCAGTCCAACGATCAGCCCGCTCGGAATGAGATAGAGCACCGCGCCGCCGGCCATTTCGATGACGCTGTCGATCGCCTTGAGGATCAGGCTCCACCAGAAGACACGGCGGATCGTGGCTTCGCGTTTGGTCAGCCCGGTCTGTGCCGCGGTCTGTTCACTGGTTGCATCCATACTCACGTCTCGCATTCTGCCGCCCGCTTCAGCATCACCGCGCGTTCGCGTTGGTTGCGGGTCATGGCCGCGGCGCGTTCGAACGCTGCCCGCGCCTCCGGTCCGCGCCCGAGCTTGGCCAGCATGTCGCCGCGCGCCGCCGGCAGCAGGTGATAGGTCTTCAGCGCCGGTGCATCCACCAAGCGATCGAGAATGGCAAGCCCCGCCTCCGGTCCCTCGGCCATCGCCACGGCGACGGCCCGGTTGAGCTCCACCACCGGCGAGGGCTGGATTGCGGCGAGCGCGCCGTAGAGCGCCGCGATCTGCCCCCAGTCCGTATCCGCCGCGCTTGCGGCGCGGGCGTGGCAGGCCGCGATCGCCGCCTGCAGCGCATAGGGGCCGGGCGGCCCCAGCGCTTCCGCCTTGCCGAGTGCCGCCAGCCCGCGACCGATGGCGGCGTGGTCCCAGCGGGCGCGGTTCTGGTCGAGAAGCAGGATCGGGGTGCCGTCGGGCCCCAGGCGCGCGGCAAGCCGCGAGGCCTGGATCTCCATCAGTGCCGTCAGCCCATGCACCTCCGGCTCGTCCGGGGCCAGACCGGCCAGCACGCGCCCGAGGCGCAGCGCCTCCTCGCAGAGCTGCGGCCGCGTCCAGTGTTCGCCGGCCGTCGCCGTATAGCCCTCGTTGAAGATCAGGTAGATCACCTCCAGCACCGAGGCCAGCCGCGACGCCAGCTCCGGCCCGCGCGGCACCTCGAAGCCGACATTGGCCTCCGATAACGTCCGCTTGGCGCGCACGATGCGCTGCGCCATGGTCGGCTCGGGCACCAGAAAGGCGCGGGCGATCTCGTCGGTCTTGAGCCCGCCGATGAGGCGCAGCGTCAGCGCCACCCGCGCCTCCGTGGTCAGCACCGGATGGCAGGCGGTGAACACCAGCCGCAGCAGGTCGTCGCCGATGTCGTCGTCGAGCGCCGCTTCGATATGGGCCGTGGGGTCCAGCCCCTCCTCCATCTCGCGGCCGATTTCGGCATGCTTGCGTTCGGCCAGCTTCTTGCGGCGCAGCCGGTCGATGGCGCGGTTCTTGGCCGTCGCCATCAGCCAGGCGCCGGGATTGTCCGGCACGCCGGTCTCTGGCCAGCGCTCCAGCGCCGTGACCAGCGCGTCCTGTGCCAGTTCCTCGGCCAGCCCCACGTCACGCACCATGCGCGCCAGGCCGGCGATCAGCCGCGGCGATTCAATGCGCCACAAGGCGTCGATGGTGCGGGTGAGGTCGGCGGCCATGGTGGCCGCCGATAGACCATCGTCGTTTTACCGATGCAAGTGCGATCGATACCCGCCCCGCCACCTCACGCGCCTGGCCGATAGCGCAGGATCACGCCGCCGACCGTCAGGGGCCGGGACTCGATCAGCTCGAGCTTCATGCTGTCCGGCGTGCTCCTGAACAGCCGCGTCCCCGCGCCCAGCAGGCGCGGCGTGACGCAGAGCCTGATCTCGTCGAAGAGCCCGGCCGCCATGAGGCTCGCGGAAAGATCGGCGCTGCCGAAGAGCAGGATATTCTTCGGGGTGTTGCGCTTGAGTTTGTTCACCTCGGCAACCGCGTCGCCGGCCGGAAAGCGCGTATTGTTCCACGCGCCCTCACGCCGCGACCGCGAAAACACGACCTTCGGCAGGCCGTTCATGAAGTCGGCGATCACACCGGGCTCCTCCGTCGGCCAGTACGCCGCCATCATGTCGTAGGTCACGCGTCCGAAGAGAAGCGCACCGGCCGTATCGAGCTGTTCGATCGAGAATTTCTCCAGCTCCTCGCCCCAGACGTCCATGTGCATCGAGAGGTCGTGGTCCGGCCCTTCGAAATATCCGTCGACGGTGACCAGATTCCACATGATCAGCTTGCCCATCGCACGGCGCTCCTAGTCCGACGGCTCTTCGTACATCGGGCGCACTTCCAGCTCGCCCTCCCATTCCGGCCAGTGTTTCAGGTGCAGCTCCATGAAGCGGCGCACCCACACCATGGCTTCCTCCTTGGAGGCAACGTCATACGTGGTGAAGCCGCCGATCACCTCCTTGGCTTCCGCAAACGGCCCGTCGGTGATGGTGAGCTTGCCATTGGCGATGCGCGCCCGCGCGCCTGCCGATGTCGGCTGCAGCCCGCCCCAGTCGACGAAGACGCCGGCCTTCTTCGCCTCTTCGCCGAGCGCCATGATCCCGTCGATCAGCGCCTTGGGCGGCGGCTCTGATATCTCGGCGCATTTCACGATGGTCATGAATTTCATTCGCCTTCCTCCTCGCAATTCGGGGGTGGACCACTGTGGCCCGCCGATACGACGAGCCGGCCGGTCCGAAATCGACAAAACCGACGAAGGATTTATTCGCTGCCGATGAAGCAGGGGCCGAGTTCGCGCACCTCGACCGTCGCCCATTCCGCCGCCGGGCAGTCATTGGCGATGGCCACCGCCTCCTCGCGCGTATCCACGGAAAGCAGGAAGAAGCCGCCGATCATCTCCTTGGCCTCGGCGAAGGGGCCATCGACCGAGGTCGCCGTGCCGCCGCGCCTGCTGATGCGCACGGCCTCGCTGTGCGAAAGCAGGGATTCGGTGCGGACGAGCTGGCCGCGCGCCTTCAGCCCCTCTGCGTATTTCAGCATGCGGGCATAGCGCCGCTCGCCCGCTTCGCGGCCGACGATGCGCCGGTCCTCCGGCCCCTCGACGATCAGCAGCATGTAGGTCATGGACGATCCCTCCCGCCGGCAAACGCGCCTCCTATCGCCGGCGGGGCGTCGCGTAAAGAGCGCGGTCGATCAGTCGGCCACGGTGCAATTGATGATCCAGGGGATGCCGAAGCGGTCGGTCAGCATGGCGAAGCGCTCCGCCCAGTCGGTCTTCTGCAGCTCCATGCTCGCCACGCCCCCCTTCATCAGCGCCGCATAGAGGCGCTCGGCTTCGGCCGGGTCCATCATCTGCAGCGACACGGAGAAGCCCTGCGGCTTGTTGTAATAGGCCGGCGGCGCGTCCGAGCCCATCAGGGTGAAGCCGTCGGCCGTCTTCATCTGGATGTGCATGATCTTGTGGTGCCACTCGGCCGGCACCTGGTCGGCCATCGGCGAGGCGCCGTGGGTCATCTGCATCTCGATCGTGCCGTTGAACAGTTTGGCGTAGACGGCGAAGGCTTCGGCACAATTTCCGGCGAAATTCAGATAGGGATTGATCTGCATGGGTCTGCTCCTGTCCGGCGCTTGATGCGCGCCTCAGCGATTGTTGATGTGGAGGATGTTGCCGTCGGGGTCCTTGAACCAGACGGCGCGGAAGTCGCCGAAGACGTGGACGTCGCCGTCCCGCTTGCCCCCGGGCAGGTCGTAGTGCTCGAAGCCGACGCCGGCACGCTTCAGCGCCGCGACGATCGAGTCCAGTTCGGCTCCCACACCCCAGGTGGCGGCGGTCGCCTCGTTGGTCCCGGCAAGCGCCGAGCGATAGACCACGACGGTCGAGCTGCCGCTCTTGAACAGCGCCACCTCGCCGCTCTCCGATCCGGTGGGCGTGAGCCCCAGCGTACCGCCATAGAAGGCGCGCCCGGCATCGAGGTCCTTCACGGCGATGGTCGCCATGGCGTTCTTGTCGGAAAGCATGGTGTCTCCTCCGCGGTTGCCGTCCTCACTTGTCGGCGTTGAGCACCTCGAGCAGCATCGCTTCGCGCTCGATCGCCTCGCTCGGTTCGAAATCCTCGATCTCCTGCACCTGGCGGATCTCGATGATCTCGTTGTCGCCCATCGGCGCCCGCCTGGCCCATTCGATGGCCTCTTCGCGCGAGGCCACCTGGATCATCCAGTAGCCGCCGAGCACCTCCTTAACCTCGGCGAAGGGGCCGTCCTGCACCGTCGGCTTGCCGCCGGAGAAGCGCACCCGCGCACCCATCGACGGCGGATGCAGCCCGTCCAGCGCCAGCAGAACGCCGGCCTTCTGCAGGCTCTCGTTGTATTTGATCATCCGCTCGATGGCCTTCGGGTCGGGCATCGTGCCGGGTGCGGCGGTCTCATATCCTTTCGGGATGACCAGCATCATGAAACGCATGGGCGACTTCCCCTCCTTTTGCGTCTTCGCGAACGCGAGTCCATCCCGCGCTCTTTGCCTACGACGAACGGATAAACGTGAAATCGACAGGCGGTCGACAGAAAATCGGTCACCGCCCCCCCGGGACAAGGCCGGCGACCGCGCTGCCTACTCCGCCGGATCGGCTTCGACCGCGATCGCTCCCGGCTCCGCGCCCTCGCCCGGCTCCTCGGCGCCCGCCCTCCGCCTCAGCGTCAGCACGGCAAGCGCCAGGGCGCCCCAGGCGCACGCCGTCATCAGCGCGATCATGGGTAGCTGGGTGCCGTTGAAGACCAGGCTGGCGATCACGATCATCGCCCCGCCGGTCAGCATCTGCAGCGTTCCGCCCAGTGCCGCCGCCATCCCGGCGATCGGCCCGTGCTCGTCGAGCGCCATCACCATGGTCGTCGGGATGACCAACCCCATGAAGGAGAAGCCGACGAGCAGGAAGGCCATCAGCACCGGCAGGCTGTCCACGCCGGCAAGCGTCACCGCGAACAGAACCGCCAGCACCGCGGCATAGCCCGCGACGGACACCGTCACCAGCCGGGCGAGGCCGTAGCGCCCGCCGAGCCAGGCGGCGAATTGCGACGAGCCGATGAAGCCGATGGCGTTCAGCGAGAAGGCGATGCTGAACGCCGTCGGGCCGAGGCCGAAATGGTCGATGTAGATGAACGAGGCGCTGGCCAGGAAAGTGAAGAAGCTCCCCATGCCGAGCGCACCGATGAAGGTCAGCCCGAGGAAGCGCGTATCGCTGAACAGCGTCGCGAAGCTCTCGGTCAGGCTCGCCCGATCGAGGCGGACGCGGTTTTCCGGCGCCAGCGTCTCGGGCTGCAGCGTCGCCACCAGCGCGAATGCGATCGCTGCCACCACTGTCACCGCGACGAACACTGCCCGCCAGCCGAAGGGCACGATCAGCGCGCTGCCGGTCACCGGCGCCAGGATCGGCGACACCGAGATCACCAGCATGACCAGCGCCATCAACCGCGCCCCGTCCACGCCGGTGTGCAGGTCGCGGATGATCGCCCGCGGGATGACCATCACCGAGGCCGCGCCGACGCCCTGAAGCGCACGGAAGGCGATCAGCCAGCCGATCGACGGCGCCAGCGCGCAGCCGGCCGAGCCCAGCGCGTAGACGATGAGCCCGAAATAGAGCGGCGCCTTGCGCCCCGCCATGTCCGACACCGGCCCGTAGATCATCTGGCAGACGCCGAAGGCGATGAAGAAGGCCATCAGCGTCATCTGTGTCGCCGCCGTAGACGCATGGAGGTTGTCGGCGATCGTCGGCAGCGCCGGCAGATACATATCGATGGCGAACGGACCGATGGCCGAGATCAAGCCCAGCACCACGGCATTGCGGAGGAAACGCGAGGTCATGGAACGATAGCTCCGGTTGCGGCCGCCGCAGGCAGCCGGTCGTGGATTCCTTGGCGGATTGGGTGTCGCCCGCCGGTTTGGTGATCGCGTCGAACCGCATCTCGCGTCGTGCGCGCTTCCTCCCAAGACGAACGCGCGAGAGCCGAATCGACAGCGACGGACAAAAATCGAAGCGAGAGAATTAGGGCCCGACCGCGACTTGGCTATGACGCCCGCCACAGAAAGCGGCCATCGTCCCTTTGTCCGTTCCGATTGCCGCGGAAATCCTGCCTCACGCCCGCGTCAGGACGTGTCAGCAGCAATGGCCGGGCCTGTGCAAACCGGTCAAAACCGCGCCGGCCGCGCCATCGCCACGCGCTTCTCCCGCCCCGCATTTGGTTAAGGGTGGATGACCCGCGTGCCGCGGATTTGGCACATCTTGTTAGCGCCTCCTGAGTGCTGCCCGTGGTCTATTGGTGCCATGGCGCACCACCCGCCTCACAGCCTCGTCAACGAACCCTCGCAGCGCTTCCTGACATTCATGGAGCGCAGCGAGTTGCCCCTCCTCCTTGCGGTCGCGACCATCGCCGGCGGGACCGCCGTCCTGTGGCTCGTCCCGCCGCTCGATGCGTACGCGCCCGTCGGCTGGTCGAAAATGACCCTGCCGACCGTCCTCGGACTGCTTCTGGCGACAGGTAACCTGATGATGTCGCGTCATCGGCGCGGCCGATGGGCGACGCTGAGCGGCGCCGTGGTGGCGGCGCTGTTGCTGACATGGGGCACCATCGTCCTGGCGCTCAGCCTCTACCTTGCCTTCACCGAGACTGCGCTGCCGTCCTGGCTGCCCCTCACCACGTCGCCCCAGACCGCAATGGCCTTCATCCTCATCGGCGCGTCTTGCCTGCTGGTCTGCAAGGCCGGTCGCGCCGTCCCGCAATGGGCTGACGCGGTCGTCATCGGGCTTTTCACGCTGAACCTGTTCATGCTGGGCGGTCATGTCTTCCAGTTGAATGAAATGGTCGGCGCCGCCGGCAACCGGCTGATCTCACCGCAGACCCTCTTTTGCCTTTTCCTGGTGGCTTTCGTCCTTGCCGGCCGGGTGATGGCTGGCGACGGCATCCTGTCCAGGCTGGCCGCGCAGGGTATCGGCAGCCGCATGTCCCGCATGCTGTTGCCGCTGATCGTCGTGGCGCCATTCGCCCTCTTACTGCTGGTCGACTGGCTCGAGAACAGCGGATTGATGCCGCTGGAGCACAGCCGCGCCGTTCTCGCACCGGCGCTGGTGCTGGCGATGCTTTCGGTTGTCGCCTGGATGGGGCTCCGCATCAACGATCTCGAAGACGAGCTTCGCTACCAGTCGGCGATCGACCGGCTGACCAACGTCTTCAACCGGCGCGGCTTCGATGCCGTCGGCCGCCATCTCGTGCGCAGCGCCGCGCGCCGCGGCACCACTCTGCTGGTCCTTTTCTTCGATCTCGACGGGCTGAAACAGATCAATGACACGCTCGGCCATGAGGCCGGATCGCAACTGCTGCGCCGATTTGCCGACGCGCTGGTCGAGACGTTCCGCAAGAGCGATCTTGTCGCCCGCGTCGGCGGCGACGAGTTCATCGTCGTGGCCGACGGAGAGCACCTCTCGGCAACGCAATTATTGGAGCGCCTGGAGCGCACCGTCGCCACGCGCGACGCCGGTCCCGACGGCGTCGGGATCTCATACAGCGTCGGTTACACCGAAGTGACGCCCGACGCCCCCGACCTCGACGCGGCGGTCGCCCGCGCCGACGAGATGATGTACCAGCACAAGCTTGCAAGAAAGGCTGGCCGGGACAGTGCGCGACCGCGGCGCCCGACCCGGCTGGCGGCTGAGAGTCGCCTGAATCGGCAGGCAGCCGATGCGCGGCCCGGAAGGTGCGCAGCGCTTGTCCGCGGCTCCTCCCCCCTACAGCAGCCTTGCCCTCTCCAGCACCAGCAGCTTCTCCTTGGTCAGCACCCCGCCATAGGCGGAGAAGCCGCCAAGCCGGTCGCCGGCCGCCAAGACCCGGTGGCAGGGGATGACGATCGGCAGTGGATTGGCCGCCATCGCCTGCCCAACGGCCTGCGCACCACGGGGAATGCCGGCCCGCCGCGCCACCTCGCCATAGCTCGCCGTCTCGCCCCAGCCGAGCGTCCGTGCCGCGGCGTAGATGCGACGGCGTTCGTCGCTGGTTCCCGCCGGCAGCGCGATCGCGAGAGGCGAGAAATCGATCACGGCGCCGTCGAAATAGGCCCGCAGCAATGCCATGGCCTCGGCGACCGCCGGTGGCGGCTCGTCCTCCACCGCGCCGTGCCTCTCCATCCACGCTCTCAGCGTCGGGGTGTCCGCCTCGGGCAGATGCACGCGCGTCAGCCCATCCGCGTTCCAGGCGATGCCGGTGAGCCCGAATTCGGTATCGAACAGGCAGTATCTGTCAGCCGCCACCGGCGCCTCCATGTTCCGCTTTTGTTCTTGCCATATCGCCCCTCCCCTGACAAGACTGGCAGCAGAGTGAATCGCCTGCGCCCATTTCCCTTTGGACGAGGAGGAGCCGCCGCTTGTCTGGAGCGCGCAAGAGCATAAGTTCTGTGGGCGGCCGAGGCCGCAAATCCCCTTCGGAACAGCGTGTCATGGCCGATAGCAGCCCTGCCCCCGGCAAGTTTCTCTCCATCCGCGGGGCGCGGGAACACAACCTCAAGAACATCGACCTCGACCTGCCGCGCGACCGGCTGGTGGTGCTCACCGGCCTGTCGGGCTCCGGCAAGTCGTCGCTCGCCTTCGACACCATCTATGCCGAGGGCCAGCGCCGCTATGTCGAGAGCCTGTCGGCCTATGCCCGCCAGTTCCTCGAGATGATGCAGAAGCCCGACGTCGACCAGATCGACGGCCTGTCGCCGGCCATCTCCATCGAGCAGAAGACCACCAGCCGCAATCCGCGCTCCACCGTCGGCACGGTCACCGAGATCTACGATTACATGCGGCTCCTGTTCGCCCGCGTCGGCGTGCCCTATTCGCCGGCCACGGGTCTGCCGATCGAGAGCCAGACCGTGTCGCAGATGGTCGACCGCGTGCTGGCGCTCCCCGAGGGCACGCGCCTCTACCTGCTGGCGCCGATCGTGCGCGGCCGCAAGGGCGAGTACCGCAAGGAGCTGGCCGAGCTGATGAAGCGCGGCTTCCAGCGCGTCAAGATCGACGGACAGTTCTACGAGATCGCGGAAACCCCGGCGCTCGACAAGAAGCTCAAGCACGACATCGAGGTGGTGGTCGACCGCATCGTGGTCGGCGGCGACATCGCCGCCCGGCTGGCCGATTCCTTCCAGACCGCGCTCGAGCTCGCCGAGGGCCTCGCCATCGCCGAGTTCGCCGATGCGCCGAAGGGCGCCGGCGAGGAAAAGGAAAACCCGAGCCAAGCGGCGACCGGCCGGTCAGGCCGCCCCCGCGGAGGCGGCGCGCGCAGCGCGCCTGCCGTGAGCGGAAAGGACTCTTCCGCCGAGCGCATCATCTTCTCCGAGAAGTTCGCCTGCCCCGTCTCCGGCTTCACCATCCCGGAGATCGAGCCGCGCCTGTTCTCGTTCAACAATCCCTATGGCGCCTGCCCGGTCTGCGACGGGCTCGGCACCGAGCGCGTCGTCGATCCGGCGCTGGTCGTCCCCGACGACACGCTGACGCTGCGCGCCGGCGCCATCGCGCCGTGGTCGAAGACCTCGTCGCCCTATTACCTGCAGACGCTGGAGGCGCTTGCCCGCGCCTACAAGTTCTCCACCGACACTGCCTGGCACAAGCTGCCGCAGAAGGCGAAGGACGTCATCCTCGCCGGCACCGGCGAGGACGAAGTCACCTTCAACTACAATGACGGCCTCCGCGCCTACCGCACCACCAAGACATTCGAAGGCGTCATCCCCAATCTCGAGCGCCGCTATCGCGAGACGGATTCGCAGTGGGTGCGCGAGGAGATCGAGCGCTTCCATTCCGCCAAGCCCTGCGAGACCTGTGGCGGCAAGCGGCTGAAGCCCGAGGCGCTCGCCGTCAAGCTCGACCGCCTCGACATTTCCGAGGTCACCGACTTCTCCATTCGCAAGGCCATGGCCTGGTTCGCCCACCTGCCCGAGACGCTGAGCGGACAGCAGAACGAGATCGCCGTCCGCATCCTCAAGGAGATCCGCGAGCGGCTGAAGTTCCTTGTCGATGTCGGGCTCGATTACCTGACGCTCGCCCGCGCCTCCGCCACCCTGTCGGGCGGCGAGAGCCAGCGCATCCGCCTCGCCTCGCAGATCGGCTCCGGCCTCACCGGCGTGCTCTATGTGCTCGACGAGCCCTCCATCGGCCTGCATCAGCGCGACAACGAGCGCCTGCTCGGCACGCTCAAGCACCTGCGCGACATCGGCAACACCGTCATCGTCGTCGAGCACGACGAGGACGCCATCCGCCAGGCCGACTATGTCGTCGATATCGGCCCCGCCGCCGGCATCCATGGCGGCCACGTCATCGCCAAGGGCACGCCGGCCGAGGTCATGGCCAATCCGGAGTCGCTCACCGGTCAGTTCCTTTCCGGCACCCGCTTCATCCAGGTGCCACCCATCCGCCGCCCGCCAAGCAAGGGCAAGGCGCTCACCATCGTCGGCGCCACCGGCAACAACCTCAAGGATCTCACCGCCGAGATCCCGCTCGGCCTGTTCACCTGCATCACCGGCGTCTCCGGCTCCGGCAAGTCGACGCTGACCATCGACACGCTCTATCGCGCCGTCGCCCGCCGCCTGAACGGCGCCCGCGACGTGCCCGCCGCGCACACCCGCATCGAGGGGCTGGAATATCTCGACAAGGTCATCGACATCGACCAGTCGCCGATCGGCCGCACGCCGCGCTCCAACCCGGCCACCTATACCGGCGCCTTCACGCCCATCCGCGAGTGGTTCGCCGGCCTCCCCGAGGCCAAGGCGCGCGGCTACGGCCCCGGCCGCTTCTCCTTCAACGTCAAGGGCGGGCGCTGCGAGAAGTGCCAGGGCGACGGCGTCATCAAGATCGAGATGCACTTCCTGCCCGATGTCTACGTCACCTGCGACGTCTGTCAGGGCAAGCGCTACAATCGCGAGACGCTGGAGGTGCGCTTCAAGAACAAGTCGATCGCCGATGTCCTCGACATGACGGTCGAGGAGGCGCGCGGCTTCTTCGCCGCCGTCCCCTCCATCCGCGACAGGATGGAGACGCTGGATCGCGTCGGCCTCTCCTACATCCATGTCGGCCAGCAGGCGACGACGCTGTCCGGCGGCGAGGCCCAGCGCGTCAAGCTGTCGAAGGAACTGTCGCGCCGCTCCACCGGCCGCACGCTCTACATCCTCGACGAGCCGACCACCGGCCTCCATTTCGCCGATGTCGAGAAGCTGCTCGACGTCCTCCACGAGCTGGTCGACCAGGGCAACACGGTGGTGGTCATCGAGCACAATCTCGAGGTCATCAAGACCGCCGACTGGATCATCGATCTTGGCCCCGAGGGCGGCGACGCCGGCGGCGAGATCGTGGCGTCCGGCACGCCCGAACAGATCGCCCGCGACAAGCGCAGCTACACCGGCGCCTTCCTCAAGCCGGTGCTTGCCCGCGCTCGCGCCTCACGCGCGGCGCGCGACGGCGAGGAGGACGTCGAGGCGGCGGAGTAACACGTATAGGGTGTTATTTAGATTGACATCTACCTTTGCTAGAATATGCTACTCGTCTTCCGTTGCGAAAGGGAGTAGCGGCAATGTCTTCTGACACAGACGCATTTGACAAGGTTTCTGCTATCATTGGCGACGCGATGAATGATGCTTGGATAAAGATCATTGGGGATCTTGCCGATGCGGCCAAGACCGGCAAGGCCCCGGTAATCGCGGCGGTTGCTCCCGACGCACTAGGTCGTAGACCCATAAATGGGATTCTCGAATCGGTAGAGTGCTGATTCAATTTCCTGAGCACAGGAGATTGGGATGGCACGCTTTGATCTGACAGACTTCGAGTGGTCGGTTATCCAGCCGCTTCTGCCGAACAAGCCGCGCGGCGTACCACGGGTGGACGACAGGCGTGTGCTGAACGGCATCTTCTGGCGGCTGCGGACTGGAGCGCCCTGGGCCGACATTCCCGAGCGCTATGGCCCGCACACGACCTGCGTCAACCGCTTCAACCGGTGGCGCAAGGCGGGGGTGTGGGATCGTCTTCTGGAAGTGGTTTCCAAGGCTTACGACGGCGACATCCAGATGATCGACTCGTCCAGCATCCGCGTGCATCAGCACGCTGCCAACTCCCAAAAAAAGACGACCGATCCGGTTGCATGGGTCGCTCGCGCGGCGGTCTGACGACGAAGATCCATGCCCTGGTCGACGCCGAAGGCCTGCCCATCGCACTCAAACTGACCGAGGGCCAGGCCCATGACGGGCGCAGCGCCGCCGACATGCTCGAAGCCTTGGCTGAGGGCCAAATCCTGCTGGCCGACCGTGCCTATGATAGCGACGCCCTGCGCCAGAACCTGGCCGAGCGCGGTGCCTGGGCCAACATCAAACCCATGCCCAACCGCAAGAACATCCCGCCCTTCAGCACCTTCCTCTACCGCTACCGCAACCTCGTCGAGCGCTTCTTCAACAAGCTCAAACACTTCCGCGCCGTCGCCACCCGTTACGACAAACGAGCCGACAACTTCCTCGCTGGCGTCAAACTCGCTTCAGCCAGAATTCTGGATGCGATTTAATGAGTTGATAGCCTAGAGTTCGACCGGAGGGTTCACCGGCGCCATCCTCAAGCCGGTTCTCGCCCGCGCCTCACGCGCCGCCCGGGACGGTGAGGCCGCGGACTAAGCGTGATGTTCAAACCATCTCTCGACTAAGTCTCTAGGCACGCAGGGTTCGCCAATATTCCGATAACAACATCGCGCAGCTTAGTTCATTGCGCAATTTTATCTCGGCGTGTTGTGCCTTTTTATTGATCATAGTCCCCACATCCAAAGAAATCTCAACACAGTCACTGTCCGATATGCCCTTTGCGGTTCCGAACACACGTTTCACATTCGATTGTGTGGGCGAGTTGAGAAGGCGCATGTTCATCTCCTGAAAGGAGAATCCAAGAAAGACCACAGTCTCGGCATCCATAACCTGCTGCCGTATCGCTTCCAGCGTCGTTTCTTCTTGTACTCGCTCAGTAAAAGTTCTAATCTTCGATGATAGGGCGAGTAACTTGGCTCCGCCTACTTCTGCCCCAAATGCTACTCCTTCGCGATTTTGCCAGTTAAGAGGCCCGACCGCCCCGTAGGGATGAACAATCGGTAGTTGCAGAACGAGCTGCTGTGCTTGCTCCTCGGAGAGCTGATAGTAGATGCTAAGGGCGTTAACTAGGAAGTGTTCCACGCATCTATCGTAATTGAAGATGACCAGCGATAGGTTCCTAAAAAGGTCTTGTTCGCTGCCCTTTGGCACATTTTCCGAAATCATCTGAAACAATTTTAAGAACCAAGTCTCGGAAAGCTTCTCCAGTTTCGGTTTTTCAGGAAATCGGGCAAAGAGGCTGCTTTTCCGCTCTGCTTCAAGAATTGACTTAACGATTGCAAGCTTGCCGCACAACTCGATTTTCTGATCGTCTTGATGCGCCTCCATGAAGTTGTCGATTGAAATAGCGAGGGGCATTGCGTCCCTAATCATCCAGCCAGCCCCTAAGTACGGATTTAGGTCCGCCACCCCGTGGCTATCCCCATAAACCTTCAGGGCATCCATTATGCGGTGACTACCATGATCTTGGGTCCAGCCATTTGCGAACCGAATGTCGATGTGCTTCGCAATGATTGGCTTCAATTGATTGCCAACAGGAAGCCCCGCTTCCGCACTGGCGCCGGCTCCCACAACAAAGAGTGTCTTCGTTCTAAACACGGCATCATCCCAATATTCACTAGATCGTTCTGGATCGGCCGATCCCCGCCTTTTGCGCTATCTCTGTAAACCGATGATTATATTGAGAAACGCGCATTGTTGACATTCTGAAACCTAGAATTGACAACGCGCTTTCAATACATTCTCGATGTTGCGACTGCATTCGGAATCCGAAATAGACCTCGCTCGCGCATGCCTTTGTCAGTCGAGTTCGCCCAATCGGTCCAAGCACGCGCCACTCACGTTCGTAACTCCAGCTCTCCTTCTTGTGCGACAGTATCCTTTGCGCAGCTAATTTCGCGTCGTTGACGTCCCTGACACCAACAACGGGCGGCTTGCGGCCGTACGCCAAGCGAACAACATGAGATTCGTCGGGCAAAGCAGTGACTAGGCCACTGGGCCGATAGCCAATGCAAAGTCCTTGATAATTTGAGGCATAGTGAGTCCACATAAGCTCACTGTCTTTTGTGTCGCTGAAACAGCAAATTCCAATTTCCCGTTTTTCATTCAGTATCTCCCTAACGATGCTCGCGTAACGGGCATTCTTCTTGACTTTAACCGTTGCGCCATAGAATCCCTCCATTGGATCGTTCAGTGCGCGATATTTTGAGAACCAGAGGTAGTTCTCAGTCAGGGCCTGTATCTCGCGCGCGATCGTTTCGTCGGTAATCGGACGATAGCGGTAAAGCAGCCCCGGCAGAATTGGCTGGTCGATGATCGCTGTCATGCTTTGCCCTCCCGTTTGACGTAGTGCCTCTGTATATCGACGACCCCTGATTGAAAAACCTACCCCGTGCCCCTCCTCTATTTCGCCGCACCGCTCTTCTCCGAACCCGAGCTGGCCTTCAACGCCGCGCTGACGGCGGAGATCGAGCGGCTCGGCTACACCGTCTTCCTGCCCCAGCGCGACGGGGTGGACGCGGGCTCCCCCTCTCCCGTGGGGAGAGGGCCACGCACCTTATGACCCCCGAC
This sequence comes from uncultured Alphaproteobacteria bacterium, assembly GCA_963750065.1. Classification (GTDB taxonomy): domain Bacteria; phylum Pseudomonadota; class Alphaproteobacteria; order Rhizobiales; family Kaistiaceae; genus CAVSRC01. The sequence goes on along the minus strand of CAVVPK010000010.1, from coordinate 60,436 downwards.
CTGATCGGGGGGAATTAGGTGCGTGGGGTGAGCGACTGTCTTGTTTGTCAAGCGGTTTGCCATGGTCGTCGATCTCTGAGGATGGCATTGAGGATGGTGAGGAGCTTTCTGGCGACGGCGATGATGGCGACGAGTTTGGGCTTTCCGGCGGCGACCAGGCGCTCATAGAAGGCTTGCAGGATCGGATTGCGGCGGGCGGCGACCATCGCGCCCATGAAGAAGGCGGAGCGGACGCTAGCGCGGCCGCCGCCGATGAAGCTGCGGCCGCGCCATTGGCCGGACTGGCGGGTGAAGGGGGCCAGGCCGACGAGGGCGGCGATCTGGCGGCGGTCGAGGGTGCCGAGCTCGGGCAGGTCGGCGAGAAGCGTCCTGGCGATGGTTGGTCCGATGCCGGGCACGGAGACGAGCAGATCCTCCTTCTCGCGCCACACCGGCGAGCCGCGCACGCTATCGTCGATGTCCGCCTCGATCTCAGTCAGCTCCTTCTGCAAGGCCTTGAGCAGGCGGGCGATGCTCTTCTTCGTCCGCGTCGCTGCCCGCTTCTCGCGCTGCCGCTCGGCGACGATCATGGCGATGATCTGGCGCCGGCGGGTGACCAGGTCGGCGAGGGCCTGGGTCTCGGCATCGGGCAGCGGACGGACCTCGGGCTTGGTCGCCGCCACGAAGCGGGCAATCACCGCGGCGTCGATCGGATCGGTCTTGGCGCGCTTGCCGACGGCCTGGGCAAAGGCCCTGACCTGGGCCGGATTGACCACAACCACCGGCAGGCCGGCAGCGCACAGGCTGGCCGCCACCACCGTCTCGAAGCCGCCGGTCGCCTCCACCGCCACCGTCATCACCGACAGCGGCTTCAGCCGCTCGACCAGCGCCTCCAGACCGGCCGCATCGCGCGCGACCGCAAAAGCTTCTCCACTCGGCTCGACATGCACGTCCAGCCGGTCCTTCGACACATCGATACCGACAACGCTGGCGTCCATCTGCACCCATCCTTGCCTAATCGGGCTCCGCTTGCGGCCCAGGCGACTGTTCGGGTTCTTCGATGGAACGGCGGACGGAGACCCGCGCTCACCCACGGGCTCGATCTCCCTCGGGGTATTCGGTCTCCCGCCCGCCACCGCACCGGCAACCTTAGCCGATGACGGCACCAATGAGTTACAAGGGCGTACGGACCACCGTGAGGTAACATCCCCTAAGGCGCGTCCGGCCGATTGAAAGAAGTTCAGCGACGACCAAACCGTCCGGGGCTCGTATCGGACGCAGCGAGAGCGAAGCGAACGCCGATTGACTTGCCCGATATCCACTGCGTCGAGCAGTGCCGGGGCGGACTCCCGTCATTGAAGCGCAAGTCGAACGCGTCGGGGATGTCGAGGACCGCGTCGACGACGAGCTTGGCGCCGCCATCGGAAAGGTCGCGGATGGTGCAATTGAACGACGAAGACCCGCGATTGAAGACGATGCGCGCGCCTTTCAGCGCGTGCTTGCGCCGCACCGAGCGACGCTCACTGATGCCTGCGGTCTGCGGGTTGGCGCGAACGTCTTCCATGCGAGAGATATGGGGGGCAATTGGCCCGGCCACTTCGAATCACGCCGGTATGATGAACAAGAGGCAAACAGCCGCCGTCAGGCAGAGGGACCGGCAGCGCGCCTTCTCCGGCAACGGGGCAGATGGCTGACCTCCGCAGGCCGTCGCGTGTCGAAGGCCTCCTGATTGGCCCGGAATTTCCGTCTGTTAATAGGAAGTTAGCCGCGCGCGGATAGGCTCTCGCGCATGGCACAGCTTCTCAATCTCGGCGGCTTGGTCGTCGGCGCTGTTGGCATCTTCATCGGCTTCTACCTCCTTTCGTCCGCACCGCTCACCGCCCTCGCCATCGTCACCGGCACATGCGTCGGCGTCGTCGGCGTCATGGCCTTCCTCCGCCACGTCGTCTTTCACCGCGAGGATGCCGCCCGCATGGGCTGGCAGACGGATCGGCCCGACTGGCAGTTCGAGGTCGGCTTCGCCAACCTCGCCTTCGGCCTCCCCGGCCTCCTGGTCGCGCTCGTGTCTCCGAGCTACCCGGCCTTCTTCGTCCTGCTGCTGGGTTACGCCCTCTACCTCGGCCAGGCCGCGGCGCTACACCTCATCCGCTACCTCAGCGACGAGCACCGCTCCCCGGTCCGCCTGTGGCGCAGCGTCATCGGCACGTCCCTGTTCGCGGCCATGATGCTGGTGTTCGCCTGGCGCGCCCTTCTGGGCTGACCCGTAGGGCGATAGGTGCGTGGGGTGAGGGCGTGCGGACCCTGGTGAGGTAATCCCCCCCACCCGAAATGCCTTCGGCATTTCGACCTCCCCGCAAGGTGGAGGTTAGGCGCTGTGCCTGCGGCGTGCTCCCCTCCCTGCCCCGCGTCAGCGCGGGGAGGGAGGCCGGCGCAGCCGGCCGGGTGGGAGAAACGCAGGAGACGTGGTCGGCGACGCCCCCTCACTTCCCCGCCCAGGCCATCACCTCGATCTCGACGCGGCCGTCGAGCGCCAGGCCGGCGGCGCCGAAGGCGGAGCGCGCCGGCAGCCGCTCGGGTTTGAAATAGCCGAGATAGATCTCGTTGAAGGCCGGCCAGTCGCTCATGTCGGCAAGCATCACCGTCGCCTTGAAGATCGCGTCGAAGTCGAGCCCATTGGCGGCCAGCGTCGCGCCGATATTGTCCATCGCCTGGCGCGCTTGGGGCCCCACGCCGCCGGGCATCAGCTCCTTGGTGCCGGGCTTCACGCCCATCTGGCCCGACAGATAGAGCACGTCGCCGACCCTGACCGCGTCGCTGAACGGCAGCCCCGCCGCCTTGGTCGCGTCCGACCTGATGTAGTCAACCATCCGTCGTCTCCTTGGCTCAACCAGAGAGATGGTGCGCCCTGCCGAGCCCTTACGCCAGCCAGCTCACCACGCCCGTTTCCAGGTCGTAGATCGCGGCAACGATCTTCAGCGTGCCGGCGTTGACGCGCCCCGCCAGCAGCGGGTCCGAGGCCGCCAGCCGTGCCGCCGTGCGTCGGGCGCTCTCCTTCGCTGCGTTATTGGTGAAGTCGCCTGGCTGGTCCTTCACGGCCAGCGCCGCCGGAACGATCGGCTCGATCATAGGGCCGATAGCGCCGGGAAAAGTGGCGTTCCTGGCGACGACATCGCAGGCCGCCTTGACGGCGCCGCAGGAGGTGTGCGCCAGTACCACGATCAGCGGTGAGGCCAGCACGGCGGCGCCATATTCCACCGTGCCCAGCGTTGCGGTGTCCACCAGGTTGCCGGCGTTGCGCGCCACGAACAGTTCGCCGACGCCGTGCCCGCCGAAGATCAGCTCGGGCGGCACGCGGCTGTCAGCGCAGGCGATCACCGTTGCCCACGGCGCCTGGCCGCCGGTCACCGCCTTCCGCGATTCCGCCAGGTCGAGTACGCAGAGCTGCGGATCGGCGACGTAGCGAGCGTTGCCCTCTTTCAGCGCCGCCAGCGCCTCGTCCGGAGACAGGGTTTTCGCCGCACCGTCGGCGGCCCGCGCAGCTCCCGCCCCGGCACCAAGTCCCGCGGCACCAAAGCCCATCGTCATCAGCCCGGCGGCGCCAAGCTTCAGCATCTCCCGGCGGCCAAACAGGCCGTCCGCGCATGCCTTACACATCGTTGCCTCCCTCATCTTGTTTGTCGCACCCCGGCGCCCAGGCAGCGAGAAGCCGAGAGCACGGCCGGGATGCCAACATGCTCCTGATCGCCAAATCGGGAATTCAGTGCGAAGCGCCGGCGTGCCTGCGCTTGGGCTTCGGCTTGCCTGCTACACCACCCGGGGCGGCAGGCTTGCCAGTGCCCACCATGCTCGCCTTGAGGTCCTTTGCGCTCTGGGCGAGTTCCTCGCTCAGATCTTCCAGCTTGTGGGCAGTCGCGTGCTGCTCGATCGCCATGTCGCTTTGCTCGTCGGCGGTTACCCGCTGGGCTTTGGCGAGCGTCGCCGCGTCGGCTGCGGTATCGACCAGAACCTCGACCGACTTCCTCATCATCTCTTTGTCAGTGCTCATGTGTCACCAGGCGTCGGGGGGTTTACCCAACCGCCCATGGTTATGCGCACGGGATTGACAGATTGCGGGCATCTTCGCTCAAATCTTACGCAACCGGCCGCGGCATACGCCCTCCCTCCCCCGAAGCGGGGAGAGCCTGCCCCCGACCTGATCGGGGGGTGGCCGGCGCAGCCGGCCGGGTGGAGGTGAAAAGAAATCTATCCCCCTCCGATTCCCCCATGAGATGATCTGCTCATCCGCTCCCGCAAAGGGGTCCCGTGTCGACCGGAACGTCGTGGGGGGAGCGGAGCGGTGCCCCCGCTCGGGAGAGGCTTCCGACCTCTCCCCCGCGGGGCGTTCCTGGCGGGATCGTCGGTCTTGCGACCGGCTGGCCTCAGGGCTGAAGCCCCACGGTTCAATTCGGGGCGAAGAGCCTGCCGGGAGACGGGATAAAATCGCCGCGGCGGGCGCTCGGCGAGCGCCCCAAAGTCTCGCGGAGTAACCGCACGGCATTCGCCGGGCGCCCGCCACCCCCTCGTCTCCAACAAGAGGCGAGGAGCGAAGCGACCGGGACGGGAAAAAGAGGCGAGGACGGCCGCAGGCCGGACCGGGCGGGGAGAGAGTTCTCATAGCTCGGAGCCAATCGCTCGCGAGAACGAGATTTTTGTGCCTGGACGCGAAATCCTCAGCGCCATCTTGGCCGTGAGACAAACGCGGCCGTGACGGATAGAAGCGAACCAGCGTCCCCCGCTGGCGCAGCGCACGCCGACCGATTACACCTGAGGAAAATCGGCAAAGGTCCGTGAGAGAAACCCATGACCCATGACCAGATGATCGCCCATCTGCGCGCCGCCAACGCCGTGGCCCACGAAGCCGCCGAACATGGGCACCACCCTTTCGGCGCCATCCTGGTCGGCCCGGACGACCGCATCCTCATGCGCCAGGTCAATCTCGACGTGGTGCGCCACGCCGAGACCGAACTTGCCCGCCGCGCCGCCGCCACATATGACGCGGATTTCCTCTGGCGCTCGACCCTGGTCACCACCTTCGAGCCCTGCGCCATGTGTGCCGGCACGATCTACTGGGCCAATATCGGTCAGGTGATCTATGGCGTCGAGGAGGTCAAGCTGCTGGCGCTCACCGGCCACAGCAAGGCGAACCCGACCATGTCGCTGCCCTCGCGTACCGTCCTCTTCTCCGGCCAGAAGACAATCGAGGTCCACGGTCCCTTCCCCGAGATGGAAGACGAGTTGATCGAGCCCCACCGTGATTTCTGGCGCGACACAAAGGGCAAGGTTCCGAGGCGCTAGCGCATTATCGGCTCCGAGCCGCTGAAGAGCTGCCACAGCCAGACGCCACGCCGCCGCTCCAGCACCGCCGTCAGCCGGTAGGGCATCTCCTCGCCGCCCGTGCTCACCCGGTAAGTGCCCTCGCCGGTCAGCCAAGCGACGGTGCCCGTCGCCGAGACCCGCCGCTCGGGCAGCGTGAAGATCACCCGGTAGGGCTTGGCATAGAGCTCGGCGAAGAAGGCGCTGAGCGCCTCCGGGCCGATGGCAATCTCGCCCGGCTCCGAGCCGATGAGCGCCGCATCCTCGTCGCCGCTGAACGCCGCCACCGATTCCCGGTGCCGCCCGTTGGCGATGTGATCGAGAAGCGCATCGACCGCCTTGAGCACGCCCCATTTGGCTTCGGCCTTGGCGCGCATCGTTCCTACGGCACCGTCGGGGTTCCGAAGCGGTTGGAACGCGGGAAGCCGTCCGGCCGGATGCGGCCTGCCTGCGCCCGTTCGCCCACCCACAGCTTCAGCTCCGTCATCGCCCGAACGAAGGTGCGGCCGGAGGAGTCCTGCCAGGAAAGGCCCTCCTTCTTGGCAAAGACCCGCGCGTCCGCCACGCCGCCGTCCTTGTATTTCTGCAGGCGCACGCCCTTGCCGCGTGCCATCTCCGGCACCTGGTTCAAGGGGAACAGCAGTATCTTGCGGTTCTCGCCGAGGATGGCGACGGTGTCGCCGGCGGCGGCAACGCAGATGCGCATCTCCTCCGGCGCCGACACCGTCATCACGTTGCGGCCCTTGCGGGTATTGGCCAGGATCTCCGCTTCCGGCACCACGAAGCCGCGGCCCTCGGTCGAGATCACCAGGAGCTTGCGCTCGGGATTGTGGACGAACACCGTCACCACGTCGTCGGCCCCGTCCATGTCGACCATCAGCTTGATCGGCTCGCCGTGTCCGCGCCCGCCCGGCAGCTTGTCGGCGGCAAGCGTGTAAAAGCGCCCGCCGGTGGAGGCGACGACGATCTTGTCCGTCGTCTCCGCCCGTATCGCCGCCCTGAGGCCATCGTCGGTCTTGAACGACAGCGTTGTGGTGTCCACCTCATGCCCCTTCAGGGCGCGGATCCAGCCCTTCTCCGACACCACGACGGTGATCGGCTCGCGCTCGATCATCGCCGTCTGCATGTCCTCGATGTCGTGCTCCGGCGCCTCGCCGAAGGTCGAGCGGCGCCGGCCCACTTCCGTGTTGGGTCCGAAGGTCTTGCGCACCTCGCGGATCTGGTCGGCGACCTGTGCCCATTGCTGGTCTTCCGATTTGACCAGCGCCTTCAGCGACTTCTGCTCCTTGGAGAGTTCGGCGTGCTCGCCCTTGATCTCCATCTCCTCGAGCCTGCGCAGGGCGCGCAGGCGCATGTTGAGGATCGCCTCCGCCTGGACGTCGGAGAGCTTGAAGGCCTTCATGAGGACCGGCTTGGGCTCGTCTTCGCTACGGATGATGCGGATCACCTCGTCGAGATTGAGATAGGCGATGAGGTAGCCATCGAGCACCTCCAGCCGGTGGGCGATCTGCGCCAGCCGGTGGCTGGCCCGCCTGACCAGCACCTCGCGGCGATGCGCCAGCCACTCATTGAGCACCTCGCCGAGGCCCATCACCTTGGGCACCACGCCCTTGGACAGGACATTGAGGTTGAGGGGCACGCGCGCTTCCAGATCGGTCAGGCGGAAGAGCGATTCCATCATCAGCGCCGGATCGACCGTGCGGCTCTTCGGCTCGACGACGACGCGGATGTCCTCAGCTAACTCGTCGCGGATATCGGCGACCAGCGGCAGCTTCTTGGCTTCCAGGAGCTCGGCGATCTTCTCGATCAGCCGCGCCTTCTGCACCTGATAGGGAATTTCCGTGACCACCACCACCCAGGTGCCGCGCTTCTGGTCTTCCTGGCTCCAGCGGGCGCGCACGCGGAAGGAGCCGCGCCCCGTCCGGTAGGCCTCGAGGATGTTCTCCTTCGGTTCGACGATGATGCCGCCGGTGGGGAAATCCGGCCCCTTGACCAGATCGACCAGCGTCTCGATGCGCGCCTTCGGCGTCTTGATCAGATGCAGCGCCGCGTCGCAGAGCTCGGCGGCGTTGTGCGGCGGGATGTTGGTCGCCATGCCCACCGCGATGCCCGAGGCGCCGTTCGCCAGCAGATTGGGGAAGGCGCCGGGCAGCACCACCGGTTCCGTGTCGGAGCCGTCGTAAGTGGGGCGGAAGTCGACCGCATCCTCGTCGATGCCGTCGAGCAGCAGCCGCGCCACCTCGGTCATGCGCGCCTCGGTGTAGCGCATGGCCGCCGCGCTATCGCCGTCGATATTGCCGAAATTGCCCTGTCCGTCGACCAGCGGGTAGCGCGAGGCGAAATCCTGCGCCAGCCGCACCAGAGCGTCGTAGATCGCCTGGTCGCCATGGGGATGGAAGCCGCCCATCACGTCGCCGACGATCTTGGCCGATTTCTTGAAGCCGCCGCCCGGATCGAGCCTGAGCTGGCGCATGCCGTAGAGGATGCGCCGGTGGACCGGCTTCAGGCCGTCGCGGAGGTCGGGCAGCGCCCGGTTGGTGATGGTGGAGAGCGCATAGGCGAGGTAGCGCTCTTCCAGAGCCTCGCGCAGGTTGACGGGCTCGATGTCGCCCCCGCCGGGCGGAATCAGGTGTTTGGCCATGCTCCGGCCTACCCGGCAAACCCTTGCGATTCAAGCTGTCTTGGGCGGCGCCCGCGCAGACCTTCAACCGGATTTCAACACGCTGTCCATCACCTCGAGGGCGAAGCGGGCGGAGACCGTGGCCGGGCCGCCGCCCATCTCGATGCCGACTTCGACGGCCTCCAGGATCTCGGCGTAGGTGGCGCCGCCCTTCGCCGCTTGCTCGATGTGCCACTGCATGCAGGATTCGCAGTCGATCACTACCGAGATGCCGACGGCGATCAGCTCTTTCGTCTTCCCGGGCAGTGCGGCGTCGCTGAAGGCGGCCTCCTCCATGGCGAGGAAGGCCTTGTAGACCTTGGAATCCAGTTGCAGCAGGCGCTTGTGGGCGGCCTTGCGGCGTTCGGTGATCCTCTTCAGATCGTCCATCGTTCGCTCCTCATTGAGGGATGCTTTCGGCCCGACGCGCGACCAGCGCGACGAAGCGCTCGCGCGCCTCCGGCGGTTCGATCCCACGCGGCTCGAAGACGTGGCGGGCAAGGAAATAGCCGGTAAGCCGGAAGGCCTGCGCCAGTTCGTCAGGCTCGACCGGCGCGGCCGAGGCCGGCTCCAGCAGGAAGCGCGGCAGCTTCAAGAGCCGGTCGCCATAGGGCTCGCCGGCGGAACGGCTGACCGCCCTGCCCGACTTCGGCGACACGAAGGCGAGGTCGTCATTGCTGCCGGTCGCGGCGCACAGCGTTCGAGGTCGAGACCGAAGCCGAGATCGTCGAGCAGGCCCAGCTCGAAGCGCGCGATGAGTGCGCCCGCCACCAGCGGCTCACCGAACCAGTCGAGGATGGCGGCAAGCCCCTCATAGAGGCGCGGATGCGAGTCGCGTTCGGGGAGCAGGCGTAACAGCCCGCCCAGCATCTGGATGCCGTAGAGCCCGGCGGCGCTCTCGATCAGCCCCGCGGCGCGCTGCCGGGTCGGCTCGACCGTATAGGTGCCGAGATGCTCGTCGAGCCGCGCCCGCCAGGTGGCACTGACAGAATTGCCCGGCTGCAGGATCGGCTGCTGGCGGCGCGAACGCCCGCCGCGCACCAGCCCGAGATGGCGGCCGTGGGCGGGCGTCATCAGCTCGACGATCAGGCTCGTCTCGCCGTGCCGGCGCGTGCCGATGATGATGCCTTCGTCCGACCACTGCATGGTCAACCAATATCAGCCTGCGGACCTGAACGCATGGGGCTGACCGGCTTTCCCGCACGCCAGAACAGGAGCACCGGTAACCACGGCAAGAATTAGGTCGCCGGCACATCTTGCGCCGCCATTCCCGAATTGCTCAACTCAACGTTGAATAGATAGCACGGCCGACCAGGACGATGCGGCTTCCAGTTATCAAGACGATTCGAAACGGCGCGGTGTTGGCAACGAGGGTTGGACGTCGGCACCTGTGGATCTTCGCGGTCTTCGCGGTCCTGTATTCGATCATCCAATTCGACAATGACACCATGGCCAGCCGCCTTGTGCTTGGCGAGACGTCCTGGATCAACCCGATTGCGCGGGGCGCTGCCCTCCTCGCCGGCTCTTTGTTCATCGCAATCATCGTCCATCGCGAGATTCTCGTTGGGCCGACGCCTTTCCTGAGCTTGATCTCGCGTCCTGGGTTCGGCCGGATGGGATGGTATTTCCTCGACGTAGTCGCCATCATCGGATTGCTGCTCGTTCCCATCATCCTGATGGCGTTTGCAGTCGTCTTCCTGGAGGGAGCCAAACCCGAAGGCCAATCGACAGGCAATCTGCTGGTCATCGTTCTGGCATACGCAATTGCGCTCATTGGCGCGCGTCTCTGGCTGAAGTTGCCCGCCTGCGCCATCGACGAACCTTTGACCTGGCGTCAGGTCTGGGCACTTGGACGGGGCAACAATCTGCGGCTCTTCATTGCGGTGATCCTGACAGACAGCCTGCTTTCCTGGCTCGCAGGAGCAATAACCAGCGCGGTCGCACTCGTCTCACCAATCCTCGCGCAGGCGATCAGCGCCATCTTCGCGATCGCCCTGGCCGTCCTCACGACGGCGTGGCTCTCCGTGGCCTATCTTTACCTGACGGTCGGAGACCCCGCGGCACCGGCCGAAGCTCGCGCTGAACCCGGGCGCGAGTAGCCGCTACCCCTTCGGGAACTCGATCCCCATGGCGCGGTAGCGTTCGGGGTCGTCGCCCCAGTTCTCGCGCACCTTGACGAACAGGAACAGGTGCACCGGCTTCTCGGCGATCTCGCTGATCTCCTTACGCGCCGCCATGGAGATTGCCTTGATGGTGGCGCCGCCCTTGCCGATGACGATCTTCTTCTGGCTGTCACGCACGACATAGATCGTCTGCTCAACGCGCGCCGAGCCGTTCTTCTGGTCGGTCCACGCCTCGGTCTCGACGGTGGCCTGATAGGGCAGCTCCTGGTGCAGCCGCTCGAACAGTTTTTCGCGCGTGATCTCCGCAGCGAGTTGACGCAGCGGGATGTCGCTCACCTCGTCCTCCGGATAGAGGAACGGCCCCGCCGGCACGGCCTCGGCGAGGTAGCCCATGAAGTCGTCGAGCCCGTCGCCGTTGAGCGCCGAGATCATGAAGGTCCGCTCGAAGGCCACCGCCTTGTTGGCGGCGTCGGCCAGCACCAGCAGGCTCTCGCGCTTCACAGTGTCGATCTTGTTGAGGAGCAGCACTTTCGGATGGTGGACGTCGCCGAGCCGGGAAAGCAGCGCCTCGGCTTCCGCATCGATGCCCTTGGCGGAGTCGATCAAGAGCGCCACGATATCGGCATCGCGCGCCCCGCCCCAGGCGGTATCGACCATCGCCCGGTCGAGCCGGCGCTTCGGCTTGAAGATGCCTGGCGTGTCGACAAAGATGATCTGCGCGGCGCCCAGCATGGCGATGCCGCGCACCATTGAGCGCGTCGTCTGCACCTTGTGGCTGACGATGGAGACCTTGGTGCCGACCAGCCGGTTGACCAGCGTCGACTTGCCGGCGTTGGGGGCGCCGATCAGCGCGACGAAGCCGCAGCGCGTCGCCGCCTCACCGTTCTTCTCCTCGCCGGAAGCGGTCACGCCTTCGCCTGCCATACGCCCTCGCGCAGGAGAACGGCTGTCGCTGCGGCCTGCTCCGCCTCGCGTCGGTTGCGCCCCTCGCCGTGCCCCGGTGGCAGCGTGCCCATGCTGACGCTGATGACAAAGGTCGGCGCGTGGTCCGGGCCGCTGCGCTCGGCGATCTCATAGGTGGGCGTGCCATGGCCTTCGGCCTGGGCCCATTCCTGCAGCGCCGATTTGGCGTTGCGGCCGCCGACCGGCGCCTCCAGCATGCGCTCCCGCCAGTGGATCTCGACGAAGTGGCGCGCCGCCCCAAAACCGCCGTCGAGATAGATCGCCGCGATCAGCGCCTCGCACACGTCGCCGAGCACATTAACCGTCAGCAGCGCGCGCTGCTGCGCCGCATTGCCGCCGAAGACCACCGCGCCGCCGATATCGAGCGCGCTCGCCACCTCGGCACAGGTCTCCTTGCGCACCAGGTCGGCAAGCCGCGACGACAGCTCGCCTTCCGCCGCGTCGGGAAAGGCTTCCAGCAGCATCGCGGCCACCACCAGGCCAAGCACGCGATCGCCGAGGAATTCCAGCCGCTGATAGGTGTCGCCGGCCGCGACGCGGGCGTCACCCACGGCGCTGGCATGGGTCAGCGCCGTCGTCAGCAGGCCACGGTCCTTGAAGCAATAGTCGATCCGGCGCTCAAGGGCGTCGAGGAGAGCGCCGTCGGCTATCATAGCAGCTTGAACAAGCGGTCCCAGCGCACCGTCCACGGCCACTGCCAGAAAGCCAGCACCGGCTCGCCCTCCTTGACCGAGAAGAAGATGATCTCGGCCTTGCCGACGAGGTTCTCGAACGGCACATAGCCGACGCCGCCGGCGGTCGGCGGCACACGGCTGTCGGTGGAGTTGTCGCGGTTGTCGCCCATCATGAAATAGTTATTGGGCGGCACCTCGTAGACCTGCGTGTTGTCGAGCAGGCCATCGCGCTCGCGGTCCAGAACCTTGTACTTGACGCCGTTCGGCATGGTCTCCTGGTACTGGGTGTACAGGACCCCGTCGAGGGTGACCGGGCCGATCTTCTCGCGCGGCACCGCCTTGCCGTTGATGTAGAGGATCGAGTGCTGCACCTGGATCTTGTCACCGGGCAGGCCGACGACCCGCTTGATGTAGTCGGTGCGCTCGTCGCGCGGCAGCTTGAAGACGATGATGTCGCCGCGCTTCGGCGGCGCCGACCAGATGCGCCCGTCGAACAGGTGCGGCGAGAACGGCAGCGAGAAGCGCGAATAGCCGTAGGCATATTTGGAGACGAACAGATAGTCGCCGATCAGCAGCGTGTTCTCCATCGATCCCGAGGGGATGTTGAACGGCTGAAACAGAAAGGTTCGCACCACAAGCGCCAGTGCCAGCGCCTGGATGACAATCTTGACGGTCTCGCCCAAGCCGCCGCTGGCCTGCTTTTCCGATGCCACGCTCATTATCCCATCCGTTTGTCCAGCCCCGGCCGGCCGGTAATAACGGCTCGCCGGTGGCGGCGCAACGCCCGCCTTGGCGGCTTTACGGCGACCCCTCGGGTACCGCCTCGATGATGACCAGCGCCTGGGCGAGCGGAAAGTCGTCCGTGATGGTCAGGTGGATTTCCCCCCGGTGCCCGGCCGGGATCAGGCTTGCCAGCCGCTTCGCGGCGCCGCCGGTGAGTTGCATCGTCGGCTTGCCCGAGGGCAGGTTGACCACCCCCATGTCGCGCCAGAAGACGCCGCCGCGGATGCCGGTCCCGAGCGCCTTGGAGCACGCCTCTTTGGCGGCGAAGCGCTTGGCATAGGAGGCGGCGCGCAAGCGGCGACGGTCGGACTTGCGCTGCTCGGTCTCGGTGAAGATCCGGGTCGTGAAGCGCCCGCCGTGGCGCTCGATCACCTTCTCCACCCGGCGGATGTCGATCGTATCGTTGCCAATGCCGACGATCATCCGTTGAGCGCTCCCTCGCCTGCCTCGGCCGCCGAGCGCGCCTCGTCCATCAGCCGGCGCATGGTGCGGACGCTCTCCTCCAGGCCGATGAAGATCGCCTCACCGATGATGAAGTGGCCGATGTTCAGCTCGCGGATTTCCGGTATGGCAGCGATCGGCTTGACGTTGTCGAAGGTCAGGCCGTGTCCGGCATGGACCTCGAGGCCAAGGCTGGCGGCATAGGCGGCGGCTTCCGCGATGCGCGCGCGCTCCATCTCGAAGGCATCCGGGCCGGAGAACCATGCCTCGTAATACGCTCCGGTGTGCAGTTCGACCACCGGCACGCCGAGCGCCGCGGCAGCGTCGAGCTGGCGCGGCGAGGCCTCGACGAACAGCGACACGCGCACGCCCGCCTCACCGAGCCCGGCGACGATTGGTTGCAGCCTCGCCTGCCGGCCGGCGACGTCGATGCCACCCTCGGTGGTGCGTTCCTCACGCCGCTCCGGCACGATGCAGGCCGCATGCGGCTTGTGGCGCAGCGCAATCGCCAGCATCTCCTCGGTCGCGGCCATTTCCAGGTTGAGCGGCAGCGCAATCGTATGGCGCAGGCGCTCGATGTCGCGGTCGCCGATGTGCCGGCGATCCTCGCGCAGATGGGCCGTGATCCCGTCGGCGCCGGCAGAAGCCGCGATCGCCGCCGCGCGCAGCGGGTCCGGGTGGTCGCCGCCGCGAGCGTTACGGATGGTCGCCACGTGATCGATGTTGACCCCGAGCCTCAGGTCTCTGCTCATGCGTCGTCCATCTCCTCGATTGGGGACATCGCCTTCGTCGACGCGCGCCGACGGGCGTCGAGCCGCTCGCGCCGCAGGTCGCGAAAGGTGCGCACGGCGAAGAAGGCCACGATATAGAAGACGGCCGCGATCGGCAGGCCGATGGGCACGGCCCCGACCAGCATCGGCGCGATGATCGGCACCAGCACCTCAACCGACCTGTGCACGAGCGCATAGTGGATCTCGTGCAGGGCCAATGCGTTGCTCTGGCCGAGGATGTGACTGCCAAGGCTGTAGGTCGACGCCCAGATGAACGGGAAGGTCAGCGGGTTACCAACGAAGGTGCCCATGGCGGCGGCAAGCATGTTGCCGCCGACGACGAAGGCGAAGACGAAGCTGAGGAGGAAGTGCAGGCCGACGAAGGGCGTGAAGGAGGCGAACACGCCGGCCGCCACCCCCGCCGCCACGGCGTGCGGCGAGCCCGAGAGGCGCAGCACGCGCTTGCCGAAATAGCGCGCCGAGCGCGACCAGCTGTGGCGCGGCCACACGGCGGTGCGCACCTTTGCCAGCAGGCTCTGGGCCTCGCGGCGGCGAAACAGCATGGCGCCCTACCTCTCAGCGGTGCCGACGGCGCGGCGTGACCCGGACCGGCTAACCATTGACCCGCGCGACACTGCTGACGATCGGTCTGGCGCGCAGCTGGGCGATCAGTCGGTTGAGATGCTTCACGTCAAACACTTCCATGTCGAACACCATGACCATGAAATCGGGCGCGGACTGGGCCATGCGGACATTGGTGATATTGGCCTGGTTATCCGCCATCACCTGGGCAACCTGCGCCAGCGTGCCGGGCTCGTTTATGGCGGTCACCTCAATACGCACCGGAAAGCGGGTCGGGTAGCCTTCATCGACGTCCCAGCGCACGTCAAGCCAGCGCTCCGGCTCGTCGTCGAACTCCTTCAGCGCCGGTGACTGGATCGGATAGATCGTGATCCCCTCGCCCGGCGTCGTGATGCCGACGATGCGCTCGCCCGGTATCGCTCCGCCCTCGGCGAACCGCACCGGCATTTCGCCGTGGATGCCGCGGATGGGGATGGCCCCCCACTTGCTGCGCGCCTCGACCGCCGGCTGCTTGCGTGACAGGCCGGGGACGCGGAACTTCATGCCCGATCCGCGCTTGAGGCCGAACCAGCCGCCCTCCTCGGTCGCCGACTTCCTGCGCGCGGGGCGCTCCACTTTGTGGTCCGGATAGACAGCTTTCAGCACATTGTCGGATGGAATCTCGCCCCGTCCGACCGCCGCCAGCATGTCTTCCACATTGCTCTGCGCCAGGCGCGGCAGGGCCGCCTCGATCAGCTTGTCGGAATAGGGACGTCCGGCGCGGTCGAAAGCCCGCTCGACGATCTGCCGGCCGAGGCCGGCATATTGCTTGCGCACCGCGGCGCGCGTGGCGCGGCGGATCGCGGAGCGCGCCTTGCCGGTGACCACCATCGATTCCCACGCCGCCGGCGGCACCTGCGCCTTCGAGCGCAGGATCTCCACTTCGTCGCCGTTTCTCAGCGCCGTCATCAGCGGCATGGTGCGGCCGTTGATCTTGGCGCCGACCGTGGTATCGCCGATATCGGTGTGGACGGCATAGGCGAAGTCGATCGGCGTGGCGCCGCGCGGCAACGCGATCAGCCGCCCCTTGGGCGTGAAGCAGAACACCTGATCCTGGAACAGCTCGAGCTTGGTGTGCTCGAGGAATTCTTCCGGCGTATCGCCCTCGGCGAGGATCTCGATGGTCCGCCTGAGCCACTCATAGGCGTGGATTTCCTCATTGAAGCCGGTGAGCGTGGCGCCGCCGGAAGTGCCATTGGCACCGTTGGGCTGCGCCGCACCATTGCCGTTGCCGTTGGCTTTTGCCTTCGCCGGCGCCACCCCGTCCTTATAGAGCGCGTGGGCGGCGATGCCGTATTCGGCGATGCGGTGCATGTCGGCGGTACGCACCTGTAGCTCGACACGCTGGCTGCCGGGGCCGACGACCGTGGTGTGGATCGAGCGGTAGTCGTTCTGCTTCGGCGTCGAAATATAGTCCTTGAAGCGGCCGGGCACCGTCGGCCACGTGGTGTGCACAACCCCCAGCGCCGCGTAGCACTCGGCAAGCGTGCCGACGATGACGCGGAAGCCGAGAATGTCGGACAGCTGCTCGAAGCTGATCGCCTTGCGCTCCATCTTGCGGAAGATCGAATAGGAGCGCTTCTCCCGTCCCTTCACCTCTGCCGTGATGCCGGCGTTGGCCAGCTTTTCGGTCAGCTCCCGCTCGATGCGCTCGGTCAGGCTGCGGTTGCGCACGCGAAAGTCTTTCAAGCGCCGCTCGATGGTCGCATAGGCTTCCGGATTGATTGTGCGGAAGGCCAGGTCCTCCATCTCCTCGCGCATGTCGTGCATGCCCATGCGGCCGGCCAGCGGCGCATAAATGTCGAGCGTCTCCTGCGCGATCCGCGCGCGCGCCTCCACCGGCATGAACTGCAGCGTGCGCATGTTGTGCAGCCGGTCGGCGAGCTTCACCAGCAGCACGCGGATGTCGGAAGAGATGGCCAGCAGCAGCTTGCGCAGGTTTTCCGCCTGCTCCGCCCGCTTCGACACCAGGTCGAGCTTGGCGATCTTGGTCAGCCCCTCGACCAGCCGCCCGATGTCCTCGCCGAACATCTGGTCGATCTCGGCGCGCGTGGCGTCGGTGTCCTCGATAGTGTCGTGCAGCAGGGCGACTGCGATGGTGGCGTCGTCGAGCTTGAGGTCGGTCAGAATGCCGGCGACTTCGAGCGGGTGCGAAAAATAGGGATCGCCGTTGGCGCGCGTCTGCGTGCCATGCTTCTGCATGGCATAGACGTAGGCCCTGTTCAGCAGGCTCTCGTCGGCGTTCGGGTTGTAACGCGTAACCCGTTCAACCAACTCGTACTGGCGCATCATGGCGCGACGGTCCGGCACAGACACCGCCCACCGCCGGCCGGCGGGCTTCGGTGTTTCAGTACCGTATATAGTATAGGGAAAGCCTTACGTTCCAGAACCGTCGGCCCAATCCCGGAAAGCTCAGAATTCCTCGGTTTTGTCCGGGGGGACCATGCTTTCCAGGCCGCGCAGCAGCTCCTCTTCCGACATGCGGTCGAAGGCGATGTCGGTGTCCTCACCGGCCGCGGTCGGAGCCGTCGAAGCGATCATCGGCACCGGATCGGCCTCGGGCTCGTCCACCTCGACATATTTTTGCAGGGAATGGATCAGGTCTTCCTTGAGATCCTCGGGCGCGACCGTCTGATCGGCGATCTCCCTGAGGGCAACGACGGGGTTCTTGTCGTTGTCGCGATCGATGGTGAGGGGCGCGCCGCTGGAAATCATGCGCCCCCGGTGGGCGGCCAGCAGCACCAGCTCGAAGCGATTCTCGACCTTGTCGACGCAATCCTCGACGGTGACGCGCGCCATGGACTTTCTCCTGAAATGGGGTGTGGCCGGGCATATAGGCTGCCCGCGGGCCAAAAGCAAGGAAAATGGCCGGGCTCTCCGCCACCAGAGCCTTGTCCGACCAGATGGAACCATTCCGACGCAGCGATTTTTCGACAGGATCAAACCGGCGGACACTTGGGCGGCCGAGCCGGTCGACAAACGGAATTGATCCCATCTGGTCGGACAAGGCTCTAGACTGGCGGAAAACGTGCACCACATGTGCTAAGTTGTGAGTGTATCGTTAGGAATTGCACTGCCGGGATCGTCGGATATAGTCCGCGCTCCCGGCTTGTCCTGGTACAGAATTTCAACTGTAGATGACGTGGCGTTTGCGTTAGTCACGGCAACCGAAGGCAATAGACAAAAAAATGTTTGACCCTCGCGAGAAGATCGCGCTGTTCATAGACGGAGCCAACCTGTACGCGACGGCGAAGGCGCTTGGATTCGATATAGACTACAAGAAGCTTCTGCAGGAATTCCAGTCCAAGGGCTACCTGCTGCGCGCTTATTACTACACGGCATTGGCGGAGGAGCAGGAATATTCATCGATCCGCCCGCTGATCGACTGGCTCGACTACAACGGCTATACGGTGGTGACCAAGCCGACGAAGGAATTCGTCGATGCAACCGGCCGGCGCAAGATCAAGGGCAACATGGACATCGAACTCGCCGTCCATGTCATGGAAATGGTGGAACAGGTTGACCATTTCGTCCTGTTCTCCGGCGATGGCGACTTCCGCTCCCTGGTCGAGGCCGTGCAGCGCAAGGGCCGCAAGGTCAGTGTGATCTCGACGCTGGTCAGCCAGCCGCCGATGATCGCCGACGAGCTGCGCCGGCAGGCGGACCACTTCGTCGACCTGACGACCATGCAGGCGAAGATCGGCCGCGACCCCACCGAGCGGGCTCAGCGTCAGGCGGAGCGCGTCCAGGTGGCAGCCTTCGCCGACGACGAGTTCGAAAGCGACGACGCCGTCTAGGGCCGCCGTTCCGGCATGGACCTGACGACACCGGGCCGCGACTGCCCGCTCTGCCCGCGGCTGGTTGCCTTCCGCCAGGAATGGCGGGCCAAGGAGCCGCAGTGGAACAATTCGCCCGTGCCGACCTTCGGCGCGGCGGAAGATGCGCGCCTGCTGGTGGTTGGGCTGGCGCCGGGCCTGCGCGGCGCCAACCGCACCGGCCGGCCGTTCACGGGCGACTATGCCGGCGATCTTCTCTACCAGACCATGATCGATTTCGGTTTTGCATCAGGCGTTTACCAGGCGCGGCCGGACGACGGCATGGCTCTTCATGGCGCCGCGATCACCAATGCTGTGCGCTGCGTGCCGCCGGCGAACAAGCCCGAGACCGCCGAGATCAGGACCTGCCGCCCGTTCCTCGCCGCCACCATCGACGCCATGCCACAGCTGGCCGCCATCCTGGCGCTGGGGCGCATCGCCCACGACAGCACGGTTGCCGCCCTGGGGCTGAAGCGCAGCGTGGTCCCCTTCGGCCACGGCGCCTCCCATGCCGTCAAGCCCGGCCTGACCCTTTTCGACAGCTATCACTGCTCGCGCTACAACACGAACACCCGCGTACTCACCGAACCTATGTTCCGCTCCGTGTTTGAGCAAATTCGCGCAAGCCTCAGCTAACCTGAGCCACCGAATGGCGGGAAAGCTCACCCGTCCCATTCGTTTTGATGACGGACACTTACGTTCCCCCCTTGGTTTTGGCTGTTTTGCGGCGTGAGCCAGCGGATCACTGCTATCGATCCCTATCGGTCAGGGAGCTACTGAGCGTCCAGCCTGCGCTTGCCACGTGGACGGCTACGCAGCCCCGACCAGCTCCGCCGCCCACGCTCCCGCTGGCACCAAGACCAACCCTAAACTGACATTGCCTCTGGGCTACTCGGTGGGGGCCGATGAAGCTCGCGAGTGCGGCGTCGCTCGCGGTAAAGCCCCCACTGCAGATCGACGATCACGCCCAGGATAATCACGCCGCCCATCACGGAGAAGTTGAGGGAAGAAGGAATGCCGAGCAGGTTGACGAGGTTCTGCAATTCCTGCAGCAGCACCACGCCGAGGATCGCGCCGATGATCGAGCCCTCGCCGCCGAACAGCGAGAAGCCACCCAGCACCGCCGCCGCGATGGCATAGAGCTCGTAGAAAGTTCCCTGCGTGGAGGGTGCGATCGAGCGCGTATACATGGCGAAATAGATTGCCGAGATCACCGTCAGGATCTGGCAGATGACATAAGCGGCGATAATCACGCTGTGGGTCTTGATGCCGGAATATCGCGCCGCCTCCTCATTCTTGCCGATGGCAAAGAGATAGCGGCCGAAGACCGAGCGATGCACGATGACCCAGGTGATCACCGTGACGATTATCATGGCGATGAAGGGGGCGGGCACCCCGAACAAGCGCCCAGTGGTGATCGACTCAAGGGTCGGAAAGCTCTGCCCGAAAGCGAAGCCCGCAGTGGCGTCCTGTGTGTAGAAACGGGCAAGGCCCCGATAGATCAGCAGCCCGCATAGCGTCACCACGAAGGGCTGCATCCTGAGCTTGGTGATGAGCAGGCCGTGAATCGCGCCGATGGCTGCGCCGAGGAACAGCATCATGATGATTGCCAGCGGCCAGGGAATGGCACGATTGGCGATGAAATCGACAAACAGCACGCCGATGAGGGCGATCATCGAGCCGACGGAGAGTTCGATTCCGGCGGTCAGGATGACGATGGCCTGGCCAAGCGCCGAGATGCCGAACATTCCAACCTGATTGGCGGTATTGGCAAGGTTGATCGGCAACAGGAAGCGTGGGTTGATCAGCGCGACCACAGCTCCGACCACCACGATCAGGACCAGCAGGCCCAGATCCTTCTTATTCATTCGAGTTTCCCCAGCGGATTTGGCGCGATTGCCTGCGCCGCGGATGACTGTCGCTCATGGGCTCGCCTCCGCGGCGATGGTCTTGCCGACTGCCAGCAGCAGCACGTTTTCTTCGCTGAACCGATCGCGGTCGAGGATGTCAGCAATGCGGCCCTCGTGCATTACCGCGATGCGGTCCGAGACGCCGATCACCTCTTCCATGTCACTGGAAATCATCAGTACCGCAACGCCGCTGTCTGCTAGATCGCGCATCAGGCGATAGACCTCCGACTTGGCGCCGACATCGATGCCACGCGTCGGCTCGTCGAAAATCATGACCTTCGGGCTCATCGCCAGCCATTTCGCGAGGACCACTTTCTGCTGATTGCCGCCCGAGAGCGAGTCAGTGCGCTCACTGACCTTGGTCACCTTGATATCGAGGTTGGCGCGCTGGGTCTCGGCGGTCGCGATCTCGCGGGCGGGTGTCACCATGAAGGCGCGGGAATGGGCCGTCATATTCGGCAGCGAGATGTTCTGCGCGATGGGGAAATCGAGAACTAGGCCAGAACTTTTCCGGTCCTCCGGCGCGAGAAAGATGCCGCGCCGCACCGCGTCGTTGGCGACGCGCGGGCGAAACCGCGTGCCCTCGAACAGCAGCTCGCCGCCGAGGATCGAATCGATGCCGAAGATGGCTCGCGCAAGTTCGGTGCGGCCGGAGCCGACGAGGCCGGCAAGCCCCAGTATCTCGCCGCGTCGCAACTCGAGATTGACAGTCTTGTCCGGATGGCTGGTGGTACACAGGTTGCGCAATTCCAGCACAACGGCTCCCCGCGCGGCGCGGGGCGCGACAAACGGCACCTTGAGATCGCGCCCGATCATCATCTTGACCATGCGGTCGTGTTCGATCTCGTCTTTGCCGAGGGTGCCGATGAGTTGGCCGTCACGCAGCACGACGACGCGGTCGGCAGCGCGCTCAACCTCGTTGAGGCGGTGCGAGATGAAGATGACGGCGATGCCCTCCGCCTTGAGGCCAGCGATGATGTTGAGCAGCTTTTCGGTCTCAGCCGGCGGCAGGCTTGAGGTCGGCTCGTCGAGGATAACGAGGCGAGCGTCGAGTGACAGCGCCTTGGCGATCTCGACCATCTGCTGCTGGGCAAGCGACAGCTGGCTGACGGGTGTGTTTGGACCGAAATTGGCGCCGACGCGGTCGAGTAGCGGCTGCACCATGCGGCGCAGCTTGTCGCTGTCGACGAGGCGCAAAGGGCCGCCCCGCAACGGCTCGCGGCCGATATAGATATTGGAGGCAACGTCGAGATTGCCGAAAAGGTTGAGTTCCTGGTGAACGAAGGCAATGCCTGCCGCCAGGCTGTCGGCAACGCTGAGCGCCGGCCGCGGGCTGCCATCCACGGTGATGGTGCCTTCAGTGGGCTCGATGATGCCGCCGAGAATGTTCATGAGCGTCGACTTGCCGGCCCCGTTTTCGCCAACTAGGCCGACCACCTCGCCCGGACGGATGTCCATGGAAAGTCCGGCGAGTGCGATAACGCCCGGGTAAACCTTGCGCACACCCGTCAAGGTCAGGAACGGAGCCGGCGCCTCTGGGGCCGGAACGGCGACTGGACTGGTCATCTCGGATCAAGAGTAGGCGCGCCGCGAGGGGCCGCACAAGCGACGAGCAAGCTGGGGATGGGACGGCCCGACCCCTAGCGAGGTCGGGCCATTTGGTTCACTTGCCAGCCATCGCCTTGAGGTTGGCCTCATAGGCTGGGATATCAGCCTTGTAGAGGATCTTGGTCGGCACGATGTCGAGCCCATTGGCCGGGATCACCGACTTGTCGCCCCCCACATAGGCCGCCATCATCTTGAAGCCCTGATAGGCCCATTCGAACGGCTGCTGCACCACGGTGCCGGCGATGCTGCCGTCCGCGACGCCACCGAGCGTGATCGGATCATCGTCGAAGCCCACCACCGTGATCTGGCCGAGCTTGCCGGATTCCTTGAGCGCCTGATAGATCTGCGGCGTATTGTAGGAATAAAAGCCGACCATGCAGTTGATCGACGGATCGGCCGTCAGCACATCCTCGACATTGCTCTTGGCCTTGGTCTGGTCGCCGCCGTCAGCCCGCGTATCGACGAGCGTTATGTTGGTGCCCTTTAGCCCTTCGGTGAAACCCTGGGCGCGCTCCTTGTAGTTGGCGGCATCGAGCAGGCCGACGAAACCCATGCACTTGGCGCCGTTGGGCATCGCCTTCTTGGCGATCTCGGCGGCCTGGTTGCCGGCCAGCACGTTGGACGAGCCGACATAGGCGATGCGGTTGGACTGCGGCGCGTCGGAATCGGTGGTGAAGAAGTCCGTCTCCGCGGCGATCTTGTTGATCAGGTCGGTCGCCTTGGGATCAACGACCGAGGCAATGATCGCCTTGACGCCGGAGGACACCAGATCCTCGAACAGGCGCTGCTGGTCAGCAGTGGTTCCCTGAGCGGGGTATTTGAATTCGAGATTGTAGTTGGGCAGCTCGGTCTGGGCCTTCCTCATGCCGGCCTCGGCCGCCTTCCAGAAGTCAGACGCGACGTTGGCTACGAACGCCAAGGTCGGCTTGTCGGCAGCGAACGCTGGCGAAAGAGCGGCGACGTTCAAGGTAAGGCCTGCTGCAATTACGGCAGCAACTCCACCTGCATAACGCATGGATTCCTCCGATATCTTGTGTGCTGGTGATTTGGCGACAGAATCGTGGAGGGAAACTCCCATTCACATTGCGCCGTCGCCTTAACGCTGCCGACCGTCGCCCAAGTCGGCGAAGGTAACATCAAACAATTTGATATACGTGTCAATGTCGACGCCTTCGGTCGGCGTGACATGAATGTTCTGCCCACCGGGAAGCGGCGAAGAATACGGCGGCGCGCCGGAAACCGTCGATTTGGTCGTGATCAACACGCACCTCTGCCCTGGTCTCGCTGGTACACATGACAGCCGAGCCATTCATGCCGGCGCTGGCGGCGGCTGCGGTCGCAGTTGGCCGATCAACCGAAGGATCTCGGCAAACACGGCTCTCGGCTTGGCGCCCTCGGCCGTCTGGAACGCGACATAGCGGGCGTGGCGGACGACCGTGGCGGATTTTGATCAGCGTCTCCTTGAGGCTGGTTGTCCGTCATCAAAACGAACGGGACGGGTGAGCTTTCCTGCGATTGGAGGATTGGGCTCATCGATGGCTCAGGTTAGCCCTTCTCGCGCATGAGCCGCGCCTTTTCGCGCCCCCAGTCGCGCTGCTTCGAGGTCTCGCGCTTGTCGTGCAGCTTCTTGCCGCGCGCCACGGCCAGTTCGACCTTCGCCCGCCCGCGATCGTTGAAATAGATCCTCAGCGGCACGACCGTCATGCCGTCGCGGTCGACGGCGCCCATCAGCCGGCCGATCTCGCGCCTGTGCATCAGGAGCTTCCGCGGCCGCCTTGTCTCGTGGTTGAAGCGGTTGGCCTGCAGGTATTCCGGGATATAGGCGTTGTAGAGCCACAACTCGCCATTACGCTCGCCGGCATAGGCGTCGGCGATGCTGGAGCGCCCTTCGCGCAGCGACTTTACTTCGGTGCCGGCGAGTGCGATCCCGGCTTCGAAGACCTGGCCGATTTCGTAATTGAAGCGCGCACGCCGGTTGACCGCCGCATTACGGTTCGGCGCCTTTTCCTTTTTGGCAGTCATCGTGTCAGTTGGTCAGGCCGGCATGCACCATCGCCGCGCGAATCTCGGTGCGGGCCTTCTCCGTCACCGTCACCAGCGGCAGGCGCAGATCCTCACTCATGCGCCCGAGCAGCGACAGCGCATACTTTGCTCCGGCGGGGCTCGGCTCCAGGAACAGCGCCTTGTGCAGCGGCAGCATGCGGTCCTGATACTGCAGGGCCTTGGCGAAATCGCCCGCCAGGCAGGCCTCCTGGAAATCAGCCTGAATCTTGGGGGCCACGTTCGAGGTGACCGAGATGCAGCCGTGGCCGCCATGCGCCATCACCGCCAGCGCCGTGGCGTCTTCGCCGGAGAGCTGGTTGAATTCCGGCCCCATGGCCTGGCGCTGCAAGCTGATGCGGTCGATCTTGGCGGTCGCGTCCTTGACCCCGGCAATGTTCTTCAACTCGAACAGCCGCGCCATCGTCTCGACGCTCATGTCGATCACCGAGCGCGGCGGGATGTTGTAGATGATGATCGGAATGCCGACGGCGTCGTTGATCGCCTTGTAATGCTGGTAGAGCCCTTCCTGGCTGGGCTTGTTGTAGTAGGGCGTCACCACCAGCAGGCCGTCCGCCCCGGCCTTTTCGGCGAAGCGGGAGAGCTCGATCGCCTCGATCGTGTTGTTGGAGCCAGCACCGGCGATCACCGGCACACGGCCGCCGGCAACCTCGATGCAGACCTCGACCACGCGCTTGTGCTCGGCATGGCTCAGCGTCGGGCTTTCGCCGGTCGTCCCCACCGGCACCAGCCCGTGCGTCCCCTCGCTGATCTGCCAATCGACGAAGCCGCGGAACGCTTCCTCGTCGAAGCGGCCTTCGCGCATCGGCGTCACCAGCGCAGTGATCGATCCTGTGAACATGAAAACCTACTTCCGGCGGCCGAATTCCCGACAAACTCGGCGGTTTAAATGGCCGGGCGACCATAGTCCCTGCCCGTTTGACGGGCAAGAATGTAACGGTCGTCAAGCAATCGTTCACTATGGCACACTAGCGTCGCAAACAAGGCAATCGACTTTTCCGGTGAAGACGACGCGGGCACGGCCCGGCATCGAAGGCGACACTTGAGGACGACCAGGCGATGATCACTGCCGAAACCGGCGGGACCGGTCACCGATTGCGTTCAGCGGCGGCACGCACGCTCACGGCGCTGGCGCTCGTCCTCGTCGCCGCCTCGCCCGAGGCGCTGGCCGCCGGCAAGAAGGGTGCGCCCGCCGTCCAGGTGCCGGTACCGACCCCGCGGCCACAGCCGACGTCCGACCGCGCCGCGGATCCGGCCGCAACCACGGGCGACCCCATCGGTGCGCTCATCGCCCAGACCCCCGACGAGAGCCGGGCGGCGGAAGACAGCGACGCACCGCAGGCCGGCGATTCGGTGTCGGCGGATGCGCCCCCGCCTCCTGTCCTTGCCCCGGCGGTCCCGGCGGCCCTCAACTCGGCAGGTCTCAAGCTTGCCCTCAAGTTGCTCGACAACGACGATCCGGCAGCGGCGATGGTCGCAGCCTATGCCCTGCCCGATCCGATCGACATCAAGATCGTCGACTGGCTGGTTGCCACCAGCGGCAGCGACAAGGTGCCATCCGCGCGCATCCAGGCGATACGCCAGAAGCTCACCGACTGGCCTGGCCAGACCCTCATGCGCCTGCGCTACGAACAGGCGGTCGCCCAGGAGAAATTGCCGCCCGCCACCGTTATCAAGGCGCTCGGCGCATCCACGCCCATCTCCGACAGCGCCACGATCAGCCTCGCCGAAGCCTATGTCGCCAGCGGCCGGCAGAAGGATGCCGCCACGCTGATCCGCAGCTTCTGGCGCAGCCAGAATTTCTCGCGCTCGGACGAAAAGACCATCCTTTCCGAGTTCGGTGACATGCTGACCGCCGCCGATCACAAGGCTCGCATGGACCGGCTGCTCTATAACGGCCAGTCCGACGACGCCCTGCGCGTTGCCAACCTCCTCGGCAAGAACGAGCTTGCCTTGGCGAAGGCGGTAGCCGCGGCGATCAAGCACAACAAGAACGCCTATCGCCAGCTGACCGCCTTGCCCATGGCAGTCAGAAATGATCCGCTTGCTCTCTATTCGCGGGTTCAGGCGCTGCGCCGTGCCGACAAGATCGACCAGGCCGCGGACCTGCTCCTGTCGGCACCCCACAGCCCCAGCAAGCTGGTGGACCCCAATTCTTGGTGGATCGAGCGCCGGCTGATCTCCCGCGCCTTGATCGACGAACACAAGGCCAAGCTCGCCTACCGCATAGCGGCGGGTCATTCCGGCGAATCGACCACCTATCGCGCCGAGGCCGAGTTCCACGCCGGCTGGTACGCGCTCGAGTTCCTGCACGATCCCAAGACCGCAGCCAGGCATTTTGCCGAGATCGCGGCCATCTCGACCATGCCGCTCAGCCTCTCGCGCGCCGAATACTGGATGGGCCGCGCGGCCACCGCCGCCGGGGACAAGGCCGCAGCCACCGCCCATTTCAAGCGCGCCGGCGCCTATCCCACGACCTTCTACGGCCAGCTCGCCCTTGCCCGGTTGGGCAATACCAGGCTGCAGCTGTCTAGTCCGCCCAGCCCGGACGCCGCCGTTCGCGCCCGCTTCGCCAATCGCGAGCTGGTCAGGGTCATCCAGCATCTCACCGCTGCCGGGCGGACCAATTATGTCGGGCTATTCTACCGCCATCTCGCCGACACGCTGACCGACCCCGCCGAAATCGCCCTGCTCGCCGCCATGGCCGACAAGGACGGCGAGTACCAGATCGCCCTCCAGATCGGGAAGGCAGCCGCCGTCCGCGGCATGCCCGTGGATTCCCTGGCCTTCCCGACCTCGGCAATTCCCGCCTCGGCAAAGATGCCCAGGGTCGAGAAGTCGGTCGTCTATGCCGTCGCCAGGCAGGAAAGCGCCTTCAATCCCGCAGCCATCAGCCGCGCCGGTGCCCGCGGCCTGCTGCAGCTGATGCCGACCACCGCGCTCCATGTCGCCAAATCGCTCGGGCTTGGCTACTCCAAGGCGCGCCTGACCTCGGATCCCGCCTACAACGCCACACTGGGCGCGGCCCATCTCGGCGATCTCGTCGACAATTTTGGCGGCTCCTATGTCATGACCTTCGCCGCCTACAACGCCGGCGCCAGCCGCGTTGCCCAATGGGTCAAGCAGCATGGCGATCCGCGCGATCCCAAGGTCGATGTCGTCGACTGGATCGAGTTGATCCCCTTCACCGAGACGCGCAACTACGTCCAGCGCATCATGGAAAACCTGCAGGTCTACCGCGCTCGCCTCGGCGAACCGGCACTGGTCATCGAGGCCGACCTCAGGCGGGGCAAGTCCGCCGGTTGACGGCGGGCGGGCCGACGGCTGATATCCGCCCATGGCCCGCAAATCCCGCCCGAACACCCCGTCCGAGACCGCAGAAGAAACCGATGCGCCGGTTGCACCGGGCTTCCGCGAGGCGATCTACTCGAGTGCCGACGGCCTGAAGCTGTCGGCGCGCGATTATGGCAGTCCACTTTCGCCCTGGTTGCCGGTGGTGTGCCTGGCCGGCTTTACCCGCGACAGCCGCGATTTCCACGAGCTTGCCGTCCACCTCTCGACCCACCGCCACCGGCCGCGCCGGGTGGTGGCCATCGATTGCCGCGGCCGTGGCCGGTCGCAATGGGCGCGAAGCGCAGAGACCTACAACCCGCTGACCGAGATGAACGACATTCTCGACGGCATGGCGGCGCTGAACATCCCCCGCGCCGTGGTCGTCGGCACCTCGCGCGGTGGCATCGTCGGCATGCTGATGGGCGTCGCACGGCCGGCCACCGTCGCCGGCCTGGTGCTCAACGATGTCGGCCCGGTCGTCGACGCACAGGGCCTGGCGCGCATCAAGACCTATGCCGGCCGCACGCCGCAGCCGGACGACTGGGCCGATGCCGCCCATCTTCTGCAGCGCATACACGGCGCCAGCTTCCCCGCCTGGCGCGACATGGATTGGGACTATTTCGCCCGTCTCACCTTCGACGACGACGACGACGGCCGGCCGGTCAGCGCCTACGACCCGAAACTGGCGCAGACCTTCGACGGTCTCGAACTGGACCGGCCGCTGCCGACGATGTGGGACGAATTCCGCGCCTTGCGGACAATCCCGATCCTGGTTATCCGCGGCGAGAATTCGGACCTCTTGTCTGCCGACACCGTGACCCGCATGGGCGAGGAACACCCGAGCGTCGAGACCGTCACGGTTGGCGGCGAAGGGCACGCACCCCTGCTGCGCTACGGGCAGCTGCTTGCCCGGGTATCCGCCTTCGTCACCGCCGTCGAAGGAAACGGTCCGCCAGTCGATGCGATTATCCCGCGCGACGAGGCCAGCTTCGATCTCGACGCGGTCGCGGGATCGGACGCACCGCCGGAACCTGCGAAAGCCGGCTAAGCGGTCTTTCCCTCGCCGTCGGTGTTGTCTTTGGAGAGATCGTCTTCTTCGGTGGTCCCTGCCGCCTCGTTGGCCGTGTCCTCCTCGGGCGGCCTCGCCTCATCCACGGCTTTCACCTCCTCTGAGAGCTCCGCCTCCTCCGGGGTGTCAGCCAACTCCGCCTCTTCAGGCTCATCGGAGGTCTCCGCCTCCTCTTGGGCTTCCGCTTCGTCGGCAGCCTCGTCGGCATCCTCCGGGAATTCGTCCTCCTCGGAAGCCTCTGCCCCGTCGGGAATCGTTTCGCCAAACGCTCTTCCGACTTCAAAGTCGATCGTGTCGTCCGCATCGGTCGCGCGTTCAATCGCCGCTTCGAGCGCCCTCTGCCGCCGTCGCGCACGCCGCCGGTCGGCTGACTTGACGAAGCCCGTATCGCCACCGGCGGCCAGGATGATTGCCTGGCCGATCCAGTCGTCCCATTCGATCCGGTCGGGAAAAGCAAGCTGCTGCGCTATCCAGCGCATCTCTGCCGGCGTCCACGCGGCGATCTGCCCGAAATGGAAGATGCCGAACGCATTGAGGCGCTGCTCGATCCGCCGGCCGATTCCGCGGATACGCTGAAGGTCGTCCGGTACGCTGTTGCGCGGCGCCGCAAGCGCCATCGGCCGCGCCATCACAGTCTCTTCGCCCTCGGCTGTTTCGCCGGCTTCGCCTGAGGCAAGCGTTGCGAAGACATCGGCCGCCGTGCCGGCCGTGGCCGCCTCCGGCCGCACGGACTGGTCGGCGATCATCGGCACGCCGCCACCGGCGGGCAGCCGATCCTGACGGCCGCCGCCCTCGACACGCGGAGCGACGTAATCGTCCATGTTGTCTGCGCCGTGCGACGCGCGCTCGACAATGCGCCGGTATTCCGGGCGCCAGACCGGGCCGATGCCAAGCCGGCTCTTGATACCGTCGACGACGTCGCCGACCACATCGGCGAAATGGCCCTGCAATTCTGCCAGCGGGCTCTGTGCAATCAGCTTGTAGGCCAGCGCCCCGACCGGGCAGCCGACGGCGAAAGCCAGGAGCATGAGCGCCCACACTTCGAAGAAGTGCCAGATCATGGCTCGTCCGGCTCCCGCTCCAGCCACGCCGTAAGGTCGTCCACGGCGCGTGGATCCTGGTACCACCAGCCGATAGCAACGCCGATCAGCAACATGATCAGCAGGAACGGCCAGTAGGCTGCGATCACGAACAGCATGGCCGTCAGCCCGCCGGTTCGGTGAAGGCGAACTCGATGCGCCGGTTGGCGGCCTTGCCCGCCGCAGTCGCATTGTCGGCGATCGGCTTCGCTTCGCCGTATCCCACCGCCGTCAGGCGCTCGCGCTTGACGCCGGCCGTCACCAGGTACTCGACGATCGACTCGGCCCGCGTCTGCGTCAGGTCGCGGTTGCGCGTCGTCGAACCGTCAGAATCGCTGTGCGCGCCCACCTCGACCCCGGCGTCCGGGCAACGGGCAATGACCGCCGAGGCACGGTCGAGGATACCCTCGCTGTCCTCGGTCAGCGTCGCCTTGCCACCGTCGAACCCGATACCGCCAACCTTGAGCACGGCCTGCATCAGGTCGCGACACTGATTGGCGGTGACCGGCTGATCGTCCTGCCGCGACGCGATGGTGTCAGCGGCAACCGTGAATCCGTCCGGCAACCCCGACTTGAGC
The DNA here is from genome assembly GCA_963750065.1 of uncultured Alphaproteobacteria bacterium. Classification (GTDB taxonomy): domain Bacteria; phylum Pseudomonadota; class Alphaproteobacteria; order Rhizobiales; family Kaistiaceae; genus CAVSRC01. The sequence continues at coordinate 30,618 of CAVVPK010000010.1, read as the reverse complement.
TCATCGCCGACCATGCCCGCCGCTGCGGGATAATAGGTGTAGCCGGCCACCGTCACCGCGCCGTCGACAATCGTTGCGCGACCTCCCGACAGGCGGCTCAGAGCCTGCACGACGGCTTCGCTGGCCGTGGCAAAACCTTCCGGCGCACCGCTGGCAAAGACGAGGCGGTCTTCGACCGCGGCAGCGCCGAACTTCTGCCGGGCGGCATCGATGATCTGCTGCCGCTCTGCCTCACTGGCGACGTCACCACCGAGCACGATGCCGGTGCCTTGTCGTTCGGCGGTGAAGCGATAAGGCGACACATGCGGCGGCACGATCTCGGCCTGCTTCAGGGTCAGGCTGGCCGGCAGGGTCCGCCCGTTCGCACCGGTCAGCACGCGGAACGCGTCCGAACTGACCGCCTCGCCGGCAACGGCGTAGGTCTTGTCGCCGAGTTCGACCGAACCGTGGCTCAGTCTTGCGAGCTGGCCGAGGGCGAACTTGATGCCGCCCAGCCAGTCCATGCGCGGCTCGCCGGCAGCGACCCGCACATGCTGCTCGATAGCATCGCCGGCAAACAGCGACTGCGCCAGCGCCGTAACCTCGGCGCGGTTCTGAGGGCTGGGCACGTAGCCGGTGAGCACCACCCGCCCGTCGGCGCGCTCGCCCTTCCAAAAATAGGGTGACACCGCGGCCGGCGTTATCTCCGTGTCGACCACCTGCATTCCCTCCGGCAGCGAGCCGCCGAGGCTGGCCAACGCAGCTTCGTAGTCGTCGACCGACTTGGCTTCGCCGGCCACGTCGAGCTTGAGCCCATCGAGCGTCACGCCACCACGGCTGAGTCGGTCGAGCGCCGTGATGGCGAATGCCGCGGCGTCAGCAAAACCCGGCGGATCGCCCGAAGCGATCGCCATCCGGTCGTCAACCGGCACATCGGGCAGCGTCGCCTTCACCGCCGCGACCAGCGACTCACGAACCACATCGTTCGGAACGAAGCCGGCCAGCACAACCGATGAGCCGTCGAAATTCGCCGACCAGACGAACGGATCGGCCCGCGCCGGCTGGATGTCGACCGGACCCAGCCTGACCGCCGCCGGGAGATCGTTACGCAACGCCTTGCCAGCCGTCACATAAGCCTCGGCGTTGCGCGCCACGCCACGGACGACAAGCACCGAATCAGTCAGCGACACGTCCCCCTCGCTCAAATCCGCCAGGCGCAGCAGCGCGAAGGCGACGGCCGGGTTGAACGCGTCCGGCGCTCCACGCGCCGGCACCATCTGGTCCACGATCTCCGCCTGCGGCAGAGCACGCCGGGCGGCCGCCAGGAGCGATGCCCGAAACCCTTCCGAAGGCACGGATCCGGTCAGCGTCACCTTGCGTCCGACGCGGTGGGCATCCCAGACATAGGGCGAAGCAATCGCCAGAAGACTGGTGCGGTCCGTCACCGAGTGGACGCCGGCCATGGCCTGCGCCAGGCGAAGTGCTGCCTGCTGCGATTCCGGCGTCGGCGCCGTGCCCCGTATAGTGACATCGCGCGCCGACGCATCCGCGGTTGCCCACGCCTGCCCCTTGGCCGCAAGGTCGGCATTGACCTCTCCAGCCAGTTCCCGCCCGATCGATCCGCTTCTGGCAAGGACGGCGATCAGGGCAATCAGGATCGTCGTGACCAGCCCCGGGCGAATCCACCTTTGCCAGTTCATGGCCCGCACGTTTCCCGCGTTCAGCACCTGGCGGCGGGCCGTCGGAAACCCGCCCCAGGTTCCACGCGTGGCCGGCCGCCCATCCGCCTACCCGGATGCCACCATCGTCCACATGCCGTCAAGCGATGCCGGCCGCTCTGGAACGGGCGCCTCTTGGCGCATTTTCGGGATCAGCGGCAATTCCGGCCGCTTCGGAGCGCCGGCTCTCGGCCGCTGCCAAGCCTTCGTTCCCGCTATTCCTATGGGAGACTGGAGGACCCCGCCCCCCAAAACGAAAGAACCCGGCGGATTTCTCCGCCGGGTCCGATATCGATTGAGCTTTAGGCTCGACTACCAGCTGCGCACCAAGCGGATCTTGCCGGTCCACACGCCCGCCGTGCTGCCGACCTTCTTGTAGTCGCCCTCGACACCAGCCGAGAAGCCGGTGACCGGCGCCCACACCAGATTGGCACCAGTCTCCCACGCGTGCCCGTTGCCGGCAGTAGCGCCACTCTGGCTGTAGTACTCAAAGTCGACGCTCGAAGACAAATTCGGGGCCCAGAAGTGCTGGAAGCCCACCAGTCCGCTCCACACGCTGCCGCTCTTAGCGACCGTGCCGCCGCCAGAGCCGAACAGAGCCACTTCGCTCTGCGCCCAAGCCGCCTGCAACGCCAGTTTATCGCCAGGCGCGATCGAGTCGAGCTTGATGGTCGTGCCGATCTGAGCGCCGAAGCCGCTGCCAGCCGCCGTCTCGCCGAAGCCGCCGGACAGCTTCGCATCCCAATGACCGCCGGAGAACGTCAAAGCGCCGACGACGTCGGGCATGCTGTAGCTCGACGACAGGTTGGTGCCCCAACGATCACGCGGATCTTCGATGGCCAGCTGGATGCCGAAACCGCTCATCGCCCAGGTCAAACGAACCTGATCGACGTTCTGGTCGCCGGCATCGTAGTCGCCATTGCCGAACATATAGCTGCCGAAGTAGTGGTAGACCGACTCTGTGCGGCCAACCAGGAGCATGCCGAGCTCGAGATAGGCAGTGTCGAGATAGGCGTACTTCCTGGTGCTATCGCTCGACACGCCCGTGCCACCCAACGCCACCAAGTTGTTGGACGCGTCGTTGTTGTTCGACAGCGCACGGAGTTCCACGAAGGCGGTGAGCGGGCCGTACTCGGTCATCGACTTGGCGGTGACGTTGACGTGCGCCTCAGTGTTCATGTCCCACCCGGCCGAATGATCAGACGAATGTCGAAGTCGACGGGGGAGTGAAGGTAGCCAGTCCAATCCTGGGCGGACGAGCTGTGGAAGTCCACGTCGAACTGCACCAAGCCGCCGATCTTCAGGCAGGTGTCGGTGCCCGGGATGTACCAGTAACCAGCGCCGAAAGCGTCGCAAACCTTGACGTAATCGACGGGCTCGGCAACCGAAAGATCGGCCGCCTGAGCAGCACCGACGAACGCGAACGCCGCAGCACTGCTGAGAAGTAAGGTCTTAAGCTTCATATCCTGACCTCCAAACCATGTTTTAAGGGGCAGGTTCTTTCTCGCCGTTGCTCCCGGATCTCTTTCGATTTCCGGTATTCTGAGCGCCCGCTCGTCTGTCCCGTTCCCCGCGAGTTGGCCCGGATTTTTTCACCACCCCAGGGTGATCCGACCACCAACACGTCACGCGGGGTCCCCGCGTTTCGCGAGTCGCACCTTATCGAAACGGCATACCGTCGCAATGTGAAAACGCCCGGAAACGAGGCGTTCGTGTCCATTTTGTCGGCGCCGTGGCAAAATGATCACGCCCCTGCCACAGGAACACTGTGATTGTCCGCGCGGACGCGCCAAATCGCTGAAATTCCGGCTATTCCCGCTAGCGCGGCAACTCAATGCCGCCACCTCAGTCACCGCCGGAGAGAGCGATATCGGTCTATGCCCGCCGAACAGCCGTCGCAAAATGCCGTCCCGCGATCAAAATCCGGCTTGCCTCACGGAATTTGCTTCAGGGAATCAGGCGCGCCAGTTCGTCGGTCAGATAGCCCACCCGGTGCATCTGGTCGTGATGGGCCGCGACCACCCGGCGAACCTGCTGCTGCGACAGCGCCCCGCGCCATCCGCCCGCCCTGCCCTCGCGGAAGAAAGGCTGTCCTTCGCGGATGGCCTCGGCAAACCCATGCTCCCGCTCGGCGTCCTTTAGGCGCTTGAACGACGACAGCCGAATGGCGTTTGCCAACTGCTTGTCGGTCGCTTGCTGGCCGACGAAGCGTGCCACCGTTTGGAAAACCGCCTTCGGCATCGCCAGCATGTCCTCGTAGCGCACCGGCAGAATCGTCGGGTTCGGCTGGCCCGTCCAGCTCGCCACGTTCTGGCTCCACGAGCCCCAGAACTCGGGTGAAGCGCCTCATTGGGCGTAAGAACGCAGTTTTCCATGCCCATCCGGTCGATGGCCTCGTCGGCCGAAATGCCGAAATGGGCGCTCAGCGAAGCAACGATATCGAGCGGGTTGCGTACGATGTAGATGGCGCCAACCGTCGAGCCAAAATCGATGGTCGGGAATCCCGCGGCCAAGCCGAGGGCGGTATGCGTCTTGGTGAAGACAAGGCCGTTGGCCTCTGCCGCGATCGCCGCCTGAACCTTCGGGCGAACGGCCGCGATCTGCTCAAATGGCGCGCCCAGCGCAGGCCTTCCAAGGAATTTTTCGAAGAGATCGATGCGGCCAGCTTCGGCGCCACCGATCCGCTGCAGGTCGTCGAAGCCGGCGGTGTCGCTCTCGTAGCCGCCGACAATGCGGACGAGATGGTAGAGGAAGACCCTCATCCAGGTGTTCCCGGATTTCGGATAGGACGCGACCCAGACGATCCCCTTGCGGACTTTCGCATCAGCAACGTTCATGGCGGTATCGCTTGTCCTTTGCTTCGACAGCACCGGCGTTAGCGCAAACGAGACGGACCGGGCAACCGAAATGTCCCAAATTGGCCGCTTTGCCGCCGCGCGGGACCGTCATGGCCGCGATTCGCCGGCTCGGGACGAACCCGCCTCCTCCCCGACACTCCTCATGGCTGCCAAATGCGGATATTCCCTTGCCCACACCGCGCCGGCTCGGCTATTGCGGGGGCGACGGAGAGGTGGCCGAGTGGTCGAAGGCGCCCGCCTGCTAAGCGGGTATACGGCCTAAAACCGTATCGTGGGTTCGAATCCCATCCTCTCCGCCACACCCTAGGTGCCGCCGAAAGGCGGTAATTTTCAGAAGCATAGCGGATAACCTAGGACAAGCGGGGCCCCAAAAGCCCGCGCCGGAGGCTCCCGAGTTGAAGGTCCACGGTCCTCGGGCCTTCGCGTCGGCGTAGGGGTAGCGCGGCACCTTGAGCCTGCCCATTGCGTCTTGTCGGGTCTACTCACCCTCCTCCCCTTCACCCATGGCGCTTAACCCTTCACGTTGGCACTTGGCTTACCGTCTTGAGGCATGGACGTTCGCGCTCCTCGGGATGTCTGTCACACCCTCTCCAACGCGGCGGGCGCCTCCGTGACTGTCTCTTCTAGAAGGACTGTTCACGGAACACCGTTTTGAGGGCATGGTGAAAGGCAGCAAACCATGCTCTGTGAGGTGCCGTTGACACACGGGGAGATGCGCGGTCCTTACCCCATCGAGGGTCGCGTTTCACATTTTCCCGTAGAAACGCTCCGGACGCCTTCGATCGGTCGCCCACATGCCGTCGGACGTCGGGTTCTACGGTGGCTGTTTCGTCGCGGGACGGCAGATGCCAAGAGCCAGTCGCGTCGCCAATCACTCGGCATCAGCGGGCTGCGTGCACGTCGGGCGCCCCAACCGACAGGACATTTCGCAAAGCCGGATCGACGATCTTTTCGGCCACCAAATGGCTGGCAGCGAGCGAAAGGTGACCATAGTCCTGTGACATGAGTTGCGGCCCGTCCTTCTCAGGCACATAACGCAGGCATCCCTTCTCGTTGCACAAGTGCTGAAGAACCGAGACGTAGTGGATCCCAGGTTGGCTAAGGTCCGACGCTACTTCATGGTCGGTCTTGAATACTTCCATGTCCACGTCATCGAAAGAATATGCAGGTACGGTGGCGATGGCCCCACCGGGGCCGATCTCCTTGAGGATGACTTCCGGCAGAGAGATCTTCCAGACCGGAAACTCGCCGACCACGACCACCGGCAATGTACTGGCCAAAAAACGCAGCGCCTTGACGTAATCGTCATAGTAGCCGGGATAGGTCCAATCAGGATTGCCGTTGAATCCCCACTCTTGGATGTATGCCGAGATGACGACAGCGTCGAAGTGATCCGACGCGATCAGCGAAGCAATCTTGCGGTTGATGGCCGCGCAGCGATCCGTTGTTGTCTTTGCATGGGCGCCCCGGAAGGACGTGACGAGCGGCAGGCAATAGGCCGCTGTAAGCGTCGCCAGCCGGACATGGTTCCTGTCGGCCCAGGCCTTGAGGCCGGGATAAAGCGAGGCCGCGTGTGAGTCTCCGATCAGCAGAACTTTTTTGCCCGTGCCGGATACGTTGAAGCCGCAAGTCCGTTCGTCGAAAGCATCGATTCCAGCACGCAGCAAAAAGCATTTATCCGTCAACGTCTGCTGCTGCCCTGCACCGACTGGCGTGACGGCAGCAAGGCGATCATTCGACGGTCTCCTGAGCTGGTCGCCGACGACCAGAAAAGTGATGGACACCACGAGGGCGGCGGTCAGTGCAACACGCGGCCGGCCGAGGACGACGAAGGTCTTCCGGAAGGGCTGTTCGACGAAGCGCCAGCTAAGATAGGCGATCACGATGGAGGCGGCCGCGAGCAGTAGCATCTCGGCCTGCGGCGGGTTGTCGAGATTGCGGATGCGGGCGAAGGCCAGCAGCGGCTGATGCCACAGGTAGGCGCTGTAGCTGATCAGGCCAACGCCCACGAGGGGCTTGGCTGACAACAGACGACCGGCGAGCGTCGTGTCATCGCCGAAAAGGATGATCAGAGCGGTACCCCCGACCGGGACCAGCGTCCAAAAGGAGGGAAAGGGAGTGGAAGAATCGAAGGCGAAGATGCTGAAGAAGATGAGAGCGATACCACCGGCGGCAAGCAGACCGTTGGCTCGGGGTGCTTGATGCGCCTGGACCAATCCGCACAGGGCGCCGACCAGCAATTCCCAAGCACGTGGCGGCAATAGGTAGAAGTTCGACACCGGAGCATATCGCCATCCCCATTCACTGAGAGCGAGGCTGACGACCGAGAGCGCGACGAGCACCGCGAACAGATGCCGGTTGCCTAACCGTCTCAGGAGAAAGACCAGAAGGGGGAACAGGATGTAGAACTGCTCCTCGACGGCGAGGCTCCAAGTGTGCAGCAGCGGCGCCATCTGCACATCTGGGGAGAAATACCCCGTGTGCTGCATGAAAAATACATTCGACGCAAAGACGCTGACGGCCATGACGCTTTGGCCAAAATCGCGGAATTGAGAGGGCAGCATCCAGAACTCGGCAAAAGGGATGCACACCACCACGACTGCGAACAGAGCCGGCAGAATCCTGCGAGCCCGGCGGGTGTAGAATTTGAGGAGCGATGCTGCGGAGCCTGGCTCGCTGATAAGGATCAAGCACATCAGGTAGCCGCTAATGACGAAGAAGACGTCGACCCCGACGAAACCTCCTCGAAAGAGCTGGAAGCCAGCGTGGAAGAAGATGACGGGCAGCACCGCCACCGCCCGCAGGCCGTCAATTTCGCGTCGATAGCGCATAGCGGGTAGTGGCCGTCTCTCGAAGATCTATGGAGCGCCCGAATTCTCGATAACGCGAACTCATCTGGGCCTACAACCAATTGTGCGCTCTTGGTTCAGCGTCGCCGGCAAGCGAGAGGGTCGTCGAGTTCATCAGCTCGGTCACGTGAGGTGGATTGCACTGGGGGAGGCCCGTTCGGTCGACAGGAACGGGAGTAGGCGCGGCTAGGTGAGACCCGCTAGGTGGACCTGGGAACCCCTCGGACCGCGCCGCGGGGCTACTAGTCGAGATACGTGGGAAGTCGCGCCATCGTCATCAGTTCCCCTAGATGATGCCCCCGACGACGCGCAAAAAGGTAAATGATCGCGGTAGGTTAACTGGTTAGCGGCGGAATACCGGCCTATCCCATCCTCTCCGCCACTTCGGCTGGCCGGCTCCAGGGCCTCTGCCGGCGGTCAGTCGATCGGGTAGCCGAAGAAATCGACCCATTTCTTGATCGGCTTGGCCTCGGGCGCCTCGAAGAGGAACCGGTAGTTCCGCCATTCGGTTTGCACGCCGATCCGAAGCCCCTGACGGACCTTCTGGTAGCTCGGAGTGAGGGCCTGGCGACTCTGGGCCGCGTCAGAGAACGACAGGACCGCGGGGTCCCAATCGGTTCTCAGGAACGCGAGAATTCGGCGAGCCTCGTTCTCGAAATCGGTGACGAACGTATCGTAACGCGTGTAGCAGACCCGTTCGTCGTCGAGCGTGAAGTACGTGAACCACCGCGACATGACAAAATCGTACAATCGGCACGCGCCAGCAATACTTCTCAGGTTCTCCATTGCCGGATTGATGCTGAAATCTTGCTTGAAGCAGCTCATCACGACGTCACGTGGGTCGCGGATCACGAAGATATGGCGTTTTTCTGGAAATAGGTTTGCCAGCAGGCCGGCATAAGCCGAATTCATCGGCCCCTTGTCGACGACAATTCTGGCTGCCGATTTCACCCGGTAGCGATCCAGGTCATCGTAATACAATTGACGCGCGGCCAAACCGAGCGACCGGTCGACGTCTCCTTTGGTTCTCGCCAGCACGAATCCCGCCGCCAAGGGGAGTGAGGGCTTCTCCTCGATGGTTTCGATGTCCGCATGGGCGCCCAGCATGTTTTCCAGCAGCGTCGTGCCGGAACGCGCGAAGCCCAGTATGGTGACCCAGCCCGACCTCGGATCGCGCATGAGCGGTTGAAATCGACAGGCTTCGCTGCGTCTGATCCCGTGAAAATAGGATTCCGGATCAACCGACGAATTCCGCCGCACCTCGTTCATCTTCACGTGCGAGGCATATGCCTCCCGGTACTTCCCGAGCGCCTCCGCGGCCTTGGCACGCAATTGCTCGATGAACGCCTGCACGTTGGCGATCGGTGCCGGCTGACGAAAATCGTCGAGGATGCGCAACGCCTTTTGCGCTTCCCCGGCGCGCAGCTGCAAGGTGGCGTCGAAGATCGCGCCTGTGGTGGGAAACAGGTTTGCCTGCCCAAACAGCCGAAAGACGGTCTTCAGCAGTTCCAGCTCATTGGCGTCGTTCAGCAGTTGCAGCAAGACGAAAGCCAGGCCGCCGTCCATCGGCATCAGCATCATCGCGCGGATGGTCCATGGCAGGGCAGCCCGCCAGCCCCCAGCCGCCTCGGCATGCACCATCGCATTGCGCAGGTGCTGGAGGTTCCCGTCCCGCAGGAACTGCCGGCCCTCGAGCGCGGCCAATCCCGCCTCGTCGTTGTCGAAGAGCAGGCGCAACCGGTCCTCGGCAAAGGTGTCGCCTGCGTCGAATGGGACGGCGAGCACCTCGCGGGCGCGGGCGACCATTCCCTGGTCCATCAGCAGCGGGAAGATGCGGCCGCGGACCGCGCCATGGCTGGAGAACGCGACGGCCTTGCTCAGCACATCGTCCGAAAACGCCTTGCCATCGATCAAGGCGCACATCGCGCCGATGCGCAGGACCTCGTCGTTGCTGTCGAGGAGCCCGCGATAGTACGCGGCCAATCCGGCATGGCCCCGCGGCAGACGGGACAGCATGCCGATGGTCGCAGCCGGATTCGCACTTTCGAATGCGCCAACCTCTGACACTCCGTCCTCCTTGTGCGTGACCAGTCTGCCGCCCAGTTTGCAGCCCAGTTTGCAGCCATGTCGGCCGCCTTGCGGGGCGCCGCGTTTATCGACCGGCGGCCACCCAATGACAACACGCAATGGCGATTTGTGGCGGCAAGGCGCGCTCGCCACCGAACGCCCAGCAAGAGGAAAGCGCACACGCCGCCGCCATGGGCGAATTGGTCACCGCGCGGCGATCACCGGCCGTCAGCCACGGTGGCCGCGGACCTTCTCACAGCCGATAGAAGTCAATCGCGGTGTCGCGATAGAGCTTGCGCAGGTCCGCTTCCGAAGTGCCCGCCGTTATTCGGTCGAGCGTGGCCACCCAGTCCGGATAGCGGGTCGCCAGTTCCATCACCGGCCAGTCGCCCCCGAAGGCGACCCGGTCGAAGCCGAAAGAATCGATGGCGTGCGCCACGTAGGGCGCCACCTGATCGTAGGTCCAGCTCTTGTGGTCGGCCTCGTTGACGACGCCGGAAACCTTGCAGACCACGTTCGGCAGGCCGGCCAGTTCGCGCATCCGGCTCCACCACGGCTCGCGCAGGCCATCCTTGATTCCAGGCTTGCCGATATGGTCGAGGATGAAGTCCACCTCCGGGCAGCGGCGCACCAGCTCGGTCGCATCCGCTATTTGCGGGTGATAGATGCAGATCTCGAAGCCGAGATCGTATTTGGCCAGCAGCTTCACTCCGGCGATGAAATCCGGCCGCAGGCACCATCCCGGCTCATCGGCGTGGGCCTGGATCAGCCGGCGTACGGCCCGTGCCAGGGGCATGCGGGCGAAGGCAGCGATGTCCGGCTCGGCCGCCGCTCCCCTCTCCAGCGGCATGGAGGCGACAATGGCCCGTATCCGATCGTCGTTGCGCGCCGCCGCCTCGACCCAGACCGCCTCGTCCAGGTGGCGGGCGTCGGCGGCATCGACCTCGACGAAGACCAGCTTGTCCACCGCCACGCCGCCTATCGCCGCCGAATAGTCGGCCGAGCCGTGCGGGCTGTTGAGCGCCGGCACGTCCCGCATCCAGGGGTAGTCGATGGCGTCCGGGTCGTAGAGATGAACGTGGGCGTCCACCAGCGGAAAATCAGGCAAGATCCCCTCCCCGCGCGCCGTTTTCGGCCGTCTCTGGTCTACCAAGCGTCATCGCGCAAATAGAATCTCCGGGCAATCGGCAAATGCCCATTTCCCGCCATCCCGCCACCCACTTGTCACCAAAGATCGGCGGGACAATCGCCGTTGTGGCGCGGGGCGCGTGCGACCGCCACGATTCTTCAGCCTTCGCCGTTGCGCCAAGACGGACACTGGGACAGAACACACGCGACCGGGAGGGAACCGGAAGCCATGAAATCGTTGATCGTGCGGCTCGCCGCACTGGCCGTGCTGGCGGCCGGCACCGGGGCGGCAATGGCGGCCCCACCGGCCTATTGCGCGCTCTATGCGCGGGAATACGCCAATCAGTTTGCCATCGCCGCCGGCGAAAAGCCGGGCTCGGAGCCGAAGATCCAGGACGAGGCCTACTACCGCTGCCTTAATATGGACCAGGAGCCGGAAATGCCGGCGACCTCCGCCTATTACGGCACCTCGGTCGACACCGCCGGCCAGGCTGCCCAGGGCGGACCGCTGGAACCGGTCGCCAACGCTCCTGCGCCAAGCCCCGATACAGCCGCCGCACCGGCCGCCGGCACCAAGACCGTCGCCCCTGCTGCACCGCCAACGCCGACGCCGCCAACCAGGACGGCAGCCAGCGGATCGTCGGCGCGTTCCTACACCGGCGGCAAACAGCCCTGGACGCCCGATTGGCTCGCCGCTTGCCGGAAGTATTTCCCCAACTCCTTCAACGAGAAGGACGGCACCATCCTGCCCCACGGCTCCAACCAGCGGGTGTTCTGCAGATAGGCGCCGGCCGGGCTATTCCGACCGGCAGACGCCTTACGGCATCATGTACGCCGTCTTGACCGTGGTGAAGAACTCCGCCGCGTAGCGCCCCTGCTCGCGCGGGCCGTAGCTCGACGCCTTCCGCCCGCCGAACGGCACGTGATAGTCGACGCCAGCCGTCGGCAGGTTGACCATGACCATGCCGGCTTCCGAATTGCGCTTGAAGTGCGTGGCGTATTTCAGGCTGGTCGTGCAGATGCCCGAGGTCAGCCCGTAGGGCGTGTCGTTGGCAACGCTGAGCGCCTCGTCATAGTCCTTCACCCGGATGACGCTCGCCACCGGCCCGAAGATCTCCTCGCGATTGATCGTCATCTCCGACGTGGTATCGACGAACAGGGCCGGCTGCAGATAGTAGCCGGGCGTCTCGCGGTTCAACCGCTCGCCGCCCCAGTGCAGCTTGCCGCCTTCCTTGCGGCCGATGGCGATGTAGTCCTCGTCCTGCTTGAGCTGGCTCGGATCGACCACCGGGCCGATATGCGTGCCCGCCTTGCAGGCATTGTCGATCTTCAGGCCCTTCAGCCGCTCGGTCAGTGCCGCGATGAACCTGTCGTAGATGCCGGCGGTCACCACCAGCCGCGACGAGGCGGTGCAGCGCTGCCCGGTCGAGAAGTAGGAGCCGTTGGTCGCCGCCTCGACGGCCACGGCCAGATCGGCATCGTCGAGCACCACCAGCGGGTTCTTGCCGCCCATCTCGAGCTGGAACTTGCGCATCAGCTTGACCGAGGCGTCGGCGACCTTGCGGCCGGTATTGACCGAGCCGGTGAAGGTCATGGCGTTGACGTCGGGCGAATTGATGATCGCATCGCCGACCACCGAGCCCTTGCCCATCACCAGGTTGAGCACGCCTTTGGGCAGGCCGGCGCGCGCCAGGATGTCGACGATCGCCCAGGCCGAGCCCGGCACCAGATCGGCCGGCTTGAACACCACCGTGTTGCCGTGACAGAGCGCCGGGGCGATCTTCCACGCCGGGATCGCGATCGGGAAGTTCCACGGCGTGATGATGCCGACCACGCCGACCGGCTCGCGGGTCATGGTGACTTCCAGACCGGGGCGCACGCTCGGCACCACCTCGCCGGTCAGGCGCAGCGCCTCGCCGGCAAAGAAATCGAAGATCTGCCCTGCCCTGACCGTCTCGCCGATGCCCTCGGCCAGCGTCTTGCCTTCTTCGCGCGCGAGCAGGCTGCCGAGCTCCTCGCGCCGTCTCAGAATCTCGTCGCCCGCCGCCTTGAGGATGTCGTGGCGCTGCTGGATGCCCGAGCGCGACCACGCCGGGAACGCTTCCTTGGCCGCGGCGATGGCGCGCTTGGCGTCCGCCGCGCTGCCGCGTGCATAGTGACCGACGATCTCGTCGGTGTTGGACGGATTGATGTCGGCAACGGCCTCGCCGCCAACCCAGTCCCCATCGATGTAGTTGCGGTGCAGATCGTCCATGACGGCTGACATCCTTGGTTCTTCTTTGGCGTGGTGTTTGGTTGGGCGCGGGCCGCTCAGAGGCGGCGAATCCGCACGCGCTCCTCTTTGCCGATGGCAAGCGGATTGGCAAGCGGCAGGCCGAACTGCGGCGCCGATATCTCGAACACATCCCCCGCCTCAGCGCGGATGCCGGCCGCGAACGACAGGGTCGCGGTTCCGAAGCAGTGGACGTGGACGTCGCCCGGCCGGCGGAAATACGGGTATTTGAAATGATGCGCTTCGAGATTGGCGATGGAATGCGACATGTTCGCTTCGCCGGTGAGAAACGGCTCCTCGAAGATCAACGCGTCACCGCGACGGATGCGCGAGACGCCACGCACGTCGTCCGGCAGGTTGCCGAGCAGAATCTCCGGCCCGAAGGAACACGGCCGCAATTTGGAATGGGCGAGATAAAGGTAGTTCCGCCGCTCCATGACGTGATCGGAGAATTCGTTGATGAGCGCGAAGCCGATTCGCCACGGCTGCCCGTCCCGGCCGACGAGGTAGACGCCGGCGATCTCCGGCTCCTCGCCGCCGTCCTCGGCAAAGGCCGGTGAGATCAGCGGCTTGCCGGGCGCCGCGACGAAGCTGCCGTCGCCCTTGTAGAACCATTCCGGCTGAACGCCGGTCTCGCCCTTGGCCGGCTTGCCCCCTTCCAGCCCCATGCGGAACATCTTCATCGAATCGGTCAGCGCCGCCGCGTCGTCCTTGGCCGCCTTGGCATGCATGGAATCGCGCGTCGCCGCAGAACCCAGATGGCTGAGGCCCGTGCCGGTGACCAGAAGGTGGGCCGGATCGGGATGATCGACCGGCGGCAGCACGCGGCCCTTCTTGAGGAGCGCCGCCGGCTCCACATCACCACGGCTGGCCGTTGCCATCACCAGCTTGGCGATGGTGATCCGCTTGGCGATCGCCGCCCTGGCCAGGTCGAGGACCGTGTGGTAGCGGCCGCCGACGATCCACGACCTGCCGCGATCGGTGGCGATCACACGACGGCTGCTGCCGTCGCGTACCTGCATCAGACGCATTGGCTATCCTCGAATTCGGCCCTGCACGCCACGCCGCGCAGGCATCAGAACGGCTCCTGGTGCCCACGCGACGCCTGGAGGGCGTCGAGCACATTGCCCTTGGAGTTCCTGAGCAGCCGGCGCATGCCGTAGAAGGCACCCTCGGCATCCCGGGCAGCGATCATTTCGTAGACGGCCCGATGCTGCAACACCGAATCCTCGGCCATCACCGTGCGCCATCCGATGGTGAAGCTGAGCTCCAGCGCCGAGTTGATCATGGCGCCGACCGAGATGAGGATCGGATTGCGCGACGCGCTGAGGATCGTCATGTGGAAATCGATATCGGCCGCGATCTGCTCCGGACCACCGCGCGGCTGGTTCTGAATTCCATCCATCGCCACGCCAAGCGCAGCGATGTCGTCGGCGGTCGCCCGTTCCGCCGCCAGCGACGCCGCCGAAGGCTCGATGATCTCGCGCATCTCGAACAGGGCGTTGACGAATTCGTCGCTGGGGCCGTGTTCAACCTGCCAGCGCAGCACATCGGCGTCGAACATGTTCCAGTCGCCGGACGGGCGCACGCGCGTGCCGATCTTGGGCCGCGAAGCCGTCAGTCCCTTGGCCGACAACAGCCGAATCGCCTCCCGCACCGCCGTGCGGGAAACACCGAACTCAGCTTGCACCTCCGGCTCGGTTGGCAACGTGTCGCCGGGCTTGTAATGACCAGTGACGATCCGCTTGCCAATGGTTCCGGCGACCATCTCCGAAAGCCGTTGCTGGCGCGGGACCACGGGCCGATTGGAATGCGGGTTGCGCACGATGACCCCATCAGGCATGCAGCGTTCCGTTGGACATGAAAGCGTGTATCATAGTATCTTTGCGGCGTTAACCGGGAACGGCAAAAATGGCCGGCGGGCGCCGACATCCTGCTGTTTTCTCGCTCGGAGCCGAGAGGCATTCATCATATCAAAATCAGCACCGGAGAACGCCCTCGCGGCGCCGGCGGCCAAATAGCTGGAACGTTTCAATCCCGCGCCATAAATAGCGATCGGAGGGCCGCGTCGACCCTAGCCTGATGCGCACAGACCCATGACGGAAGACAATCGATGACAAGAATAGACAAGTCGCAATTGCGCTCCAAAGCCTGGTTCGACAATCCTGAAAACCCCGGAATGACGGCGCTCTACCTCGAGCGATATCTCAATTTCGGCCTCACCCGCGAGGAACTGCAGTCCGGCAAGCCGATCATCGGCATCGCCCAGACCGGGTCTGACCTGTCCCCCTGCAACCGGCACCATCTGGAACTGGCCAAGCGGGTGCGCGACGGCATCCATGCCGCCGGTGGACTCGCCTTGGAGTTTCCGGTCCATCCCATCCAGGAAACGGGCAAGCGGCCGACTGCGGCACTTGACCGCAATCTCGCTTATCTCGGCCTGGTTGAGCTGCTCTACGGCTACCCGCTTGACGGCGTGGTGCTGACCACCGGCTGCGACAAGACCACGCCCGCCTGCATCATGGCCGCCGCCACCGTCGACATTCCGGCGATCGTGCTGTCCGGCGGTCCGATGCTGAACGGCTGGTGGAAGGGTGAGCGCTCGGGTTCCGGCACCACCGTGTGGACCTCCCGCGACCGCCTCGCCGCCGGCGAGATCGACTACGACGAGTTTATCGAGATCGTCGCCTCGTCGGCGCCCTCGATCGGCCACTGCAACACCATGGGCACGGCGACGACCATGAATTCGCTCGCCGAGGCGCTGGGCATGAGCCTGCCCGGCTGCGCCGCCATCCCCGCCCCCTATCGCGAACGCGGGCAGATCGCCTATGAGACCGGGCTGCGCGCCGTCGAGATGGTGTGGGAGGATCTCAAGCCGTCCGATATCCTCACCCGCGAGGCCTTCGAGAACACCATCCTGGTCAACTCGGCCATCGGCGGCTCCACCAATGCGCCCATCCACATCAACGCCATCGCCCGCCATGTCGGCGTCGCGCTCGATGTCGACGACTGGGAGGCGATCGGCCACAAGATCCCGCTGCTGGTCAACCTTCAGCCCGCCGGCAAGTATCTCGGCGAAGAGTTCCATCGCGCCGGCGGCGTCCCCGCCGTCGTCAGCGAGCTGATGAAGCAGGGGCTCATCCACGAGACCGCGATCACTGCCAACGGCAGGACCATGGGCGACAACTGCCGCGGCCGCGAGAGCCAGGACCACGACGTGATCCGCCCGTTCGGCGATCCGCTGGTCAAGGATGCCGGCTTCCTCGTGCTGAGGGGCAACCTGTTCGATTCGGCGATCATGAAGACCAGCGTGATTTCGCAGGAGTTCCGCGACCGCTACCTCTCCGACCCGAAGAGCCCCAACGCCTGGGAGGGCCGCGCCGTCGTCTTCGAGGGGCCCGAGGACTACCACCACCGCATCGAGGACCCGGCGCTGAAGATCGACGAGAACTGCATGCTGTTCATCCGCGGCACCGGCCCGATCGGCTATCCCGGCGGCGCCGAGGTGGTGAACATGCAGCCGCCGGCGGCCCTCATCAAACGCGGCATCCACTCGCTGCCTTGCCTCGGCGACGGCCGCCAGTCGGGCACCTCCGGCTCGCCCTCAATCCTCAACGCCTCGCCCGAAGCGGCCGCCGGCGGCGGGCTGGCGCTGATCCAGAGCGGCGACCGGGTGCGCATCGACCTCAATGCCGGCGAAGCCAACATCCTGATTTCCGATGCGGATCTGGCCAAGCGGCGGACCGAACTGGAAGCCAAGGGCGGCTTCCCGTTCCCGGAGAGCCAGACGCCCTGGCAGGAGATCCAGCGCGGCATGGTCGATCAGCTGTCGGAAGGCATGGTGCTCAAGCCGGCGATCAAGTACCAGCGCGTCGCCAAGGTGATGGGCATCCCGCGCGACAACCACTGAGCGCGGCGCAGTTCGGAGAATGCACAGCAAGGCGGACGGGCGACCGTCCGCCTTCGCTTATCGGGCAGGCCTCAGTGGGCGTGCATCCACTCGCGCGCGGCGCGCTGTGCCTCGGCGATGGCCGCCTCGGTCATCTCGCGGGCGATCTCCTGGCGATAATTAGCCGCCTCAGGGATGCCCCGCGCCGCCGCCAGATTGAACCACTTGTGCGCCGCCACCAGGTCCGCCTCGACCTCACCGCCGCTCGAATAGAGCATGCCGAGATCGAAGAAGTTCTGGGCGTTCGGCTTTGACTCCGCCATCGACGCGAGGTCGGCGCCACCCATGTCCCAACGTGCCATGACACTTCCCCTTTTTGTCCCTGTCGCCGGGGGTCTTGTCCCCACCGCCCGGCTGATGGGGCAAGTGTCGCGGTCGGCGATCAAAAGCCGGTTAAGGAGCGCACTTAACGAATTTCCACCGGCCACTAAGCGATTTGCTAACGATGACCGGCCGCGGCCGTTGAATTGCTTGCCTTTTCGGCTTCGCGGCGAGCGCCGGTTTACCCGCTGTTCACAGGCCGGAAACCGACGGTTCACCACACGCGCAATCGCAGTCTTGCGACATTGTCGCCGCACGCGGGCCGCGATCTTGGGAAATGCTGGCAAAGAGCGGATAATTGTCCCGACTTCTTTCATGCGGAGCGACGATCATGAAAGCGCGATTCCCGACCCTGCTCATCGTGCTGCTGACGGCCCTCGGGCTCGCCGGCTGCTTCACCAGCAAAGAACCGCTGTTCGGCGACGCCGAAGCCGTGGCCCCCTATGCCAGGATCACATACGCCACGCACGGCTCGAGCGACGACGAGAAGACGACGCTGACCCGCGAGGGCAAGGCCTACGTCACCAAGACCGAGGACGGCACCATGACCTTGCGCTTCATGCCGGCCGGTGACGATCTCTATCTCGCCGAGTCGACCATCAAGCAGAAGGGCAAGTCGGCGCGCCTTTATGGCGTGGTCAAGCTCGACGCGGCCAAGCACCTGGCGATGACTTACAAGACGGTGGCGCATGACAGCGACATCGGGCCGGGCCTGCCCGCCTGCCAGGCGGACAAGAAGGACACGATCTGCATCGAGGACGTGAACGCCTATGTGGCGCTCGCCAAGGCGGCGATCGCCGCCGGCGGCAAGCCGGATACGACCTACGACGTGACGCTGGAATAGCACCGGCGCCCCGATCACGCTTCGTCGCCGTCATCGTCGGCGTCGGCGGTGAACTCGTCGAGGTAATCGTAGAATTCGTTCGAGCTGACCCCGGCGGTAGACAGCAGCAGGACGACCTCCTCGAGGATCTTGCGCTTCAGCTCTCCCCGGCGTTCCTCGACGCACACCATGTCGTCGCCGCTGCAGGCGCGGGCGCACCGGCACGCCTGATGCGGACAATCCGCCCACATGCGGAACCTATTCGCGATCGACAGGATGAGCACCAGTTCCCCCGCGTCCGGCCCCAGCGCCTTCAGCTCCGCAATCTGACGGTCGGCTTCCTCCTCCGCGTTGCCGGGCTTCACCTGCGCGGCCGGCCGCCGCCGCCGCTTGCGCTTTGCTGCCGTCCGCGACGGCTTCATGGTCTCGACCTGCATCGCACACACTTTCCCGTTCCCGCGAGCGGTTCGCTCCGGGTGATGATGGTTTCTTCCGTCCCGTCCCGCTGTCTTCGCCCTTTGTCTCCTGACGGAGACAAGGGGGTGGCGGGCGCCCGGCGAATGCCGTGCGGTTACTCCGCGAAACTGAGGGCGCTCACCGAGCGCCCGCCGCGGCGATTTTATCCCGTCTCCCGGCAGGCTCTTCGCCCCGAATTGAACGGTGGGGCTTCAGCCCTGAGGGCAGCCGGTCGCAAGACCGACGATCCCGCCAGGAACGCCCCGAGGGGGAAAGGTCGGAAGCCTCTCCCGAGCGGGGGCACCGCTCCGCTCCCCCCACGACGTTCCGGTCGACACGGGACCCCTTTGCGGGAGCGGACGACCCGATCATCTCATGGGGTCAGAGGTGGGGGGATAGATATATTTTCGAGCGCGCGCCGCTTGCTCCGACAACCTCCCCCGTGAGGGGAGGTCGAAATTCGCGAAGCTGTCGCGAAGCGAATTTCGGGAGGGGGTATGCCGCATCTCTCGGTCCCACCGGCCAACCGGCGCTTCGGCAACGCCATGCGCCAGCGCATGACAGACGCGGAGGCGCGCCTTTGGCTGCGATTGCGCAAGCCAGGCATCGACGGTCTGCGCTTCCGCCGGCAGGCACCCATCGGTCCCTACATCGTCGACTTCTTCTGTCCGCAGCATCACTTGATCGTCGAGGTAGACGGAGGGCAACACGGTTCTGCTGCCAATGCCGCGCAGGATCGCGAGCGTGATGCTTGGCTGACCGAGCAGGGCCATCGTGTCGTGCGCGTCTGGAACAACGATGTGTTGGAGAATATCGAGGGTGTGTGCGGTCATATCAGCCGCAGCGCATGGCGTAGATGCCGTCACCCACTCCCGAAATCGCTGACGTGATTTCGACCTCCCCTCAAGGGGAAGGTTCACGTGCCGTGTTGCGCCGCCCTGCCCGCCTTATGGACGCGAAGACCCCGCACTGCGCTTCGCGTCATACGGGCTGCGGCTCGCTGAAGCTCTATCCGGGACAGCGCCGTAAAGAGCCACGGAAATACCCGTCGGCGGCCGTCAGGACAGGCAGTGACGATCATATCCGGACGGCAAGTGTCTCAATTGGAATTCGCCTTTCAAGAACAATCAGTATCTCGGGGCAACGGCAGCGTTACCCATGTCGAAGTGGTAGTTCAGACCAAAAAGAACCCTCTGAAAGACTTGCTTTTCCGCATAAGGGTAGGGGTTGTTAAAGCCGCACGACCCAGTGCAGGTATATGTGTTTGGAACAGTTTTGCTGCCGAGGTCAGCGTAATCGTACTCGGCAAACATGGACCAGTTTGGACGCAACATGACTTCTGCACCGCCCCCGATCGTCCACCCGGTCCGCAGCGCGCTCCCCTGACCCGAGAACGGCCCGAATTTCGATACGCTCGGGTCCGCGTCTTCATAGTTGTTTTTCGCCCAAGCGGCGCCACCTTTAAGATACAGCAGGGCCCACGGCTGAATAGCGTAGCCGATGCGTGCCGTCAGCGTTGCAAGCCAGTCCGTCGTATTGGTGCGCACTTCGGTGTTGGTTTTGGAATAGGCAAAAGGGGTAATGTGGCTACCCTTGACGCCTGCCCAATCAAACATGCCTTGAATTCCGACAACCCAATCGGAAGCAAACTGATAGTCGCAACCAACCTGGCCGCCTCCGACGACCCCCGTTCCGGTGTCGCTGCCCGCATCGACTATGGGACCGGCTGTCGGGTCGACGTCGGTTGAGGTGGTTCTTTGCCAACCGGAACCGATGTTGCCGCCTACATAGCAACTGGTCCAACTATGGAACGGCGTTGCGACAGGGACCGTGGGCGCGGCCTGTGCCGCCAGCCCGGCCGCGAGTGCTGGCTGACCGCCGAATGCTAAGACAGCGACAGCTGCAACACGAAATATCTTCACCTTTCGCTCCCGGGAAGAATCAATGTCACCACCGCTATGGTGATTGCTCGTGCCTCGGTTGACAACCAAGACAGGTCCTTTCCAAGAACCTCGGCGGCCGACGCTTCTGATTTCGTCTCACATCCGCACGTGCTCCGCCGCGGCTTCGCGCTTGCCAAATAGGGGGCACGACACGCGGGCTCTGCAAGCCTGCCTCGGGCACAAGAACATTCAGCACGCAGTGCGCTACACCAAACTGGCTCCGCCCCGGCTGAAGGACTTCTGACGATAGCCCCATAGGAGCCCAGAGAAGCCCACTGGCGGCAGACGCAATCACGGATGAGGTAAGAGAAGCTGCGCCATCTCCGCAGCAGGGCCGTCAGGGGGCAGCAACACGCAGCAGGCAATAGGGCGAGGTCCCCCGCCCGCTCTCGCGGTGGGTTACGGCGCTCGCGCGCCTAACCCACCCTACAGCCCGAGCTTCTGCTTCAAGAGAGCGTTCACGGTCTGCGGGTTGGCCTTGCCGGCGCTGGCCTTCATCACCTGGCCGACGAACCAGCGTCTCGGTCGCCATCGACAGAACTTGCGATCTCCAATAAATATTTGGCTTCAAGGAAATGGAGGTAATCCGACGCACCACCACGAATTGTCATGCCGGCAAATCCAGCAAAAAAGCCGCTATTGTTCCTTCCAATATAGAAAACCGGCCCACCACTCATCCCGTCGCTATCGAACTGCTCCTTCCTATCCATTTTCAAGCGATGAACATACGGAGACTCGCTCCGACCCGCGTATTCCGCTTTTACCTCCGCCACTCTGGCAGTAATGCGCGGCTCTTCATAATTTACGTCTTGGCGCATAGACGGATAACCAAAGACTAAGAACAGCACTCGCTCTTGATTCTGCCAGTAATTAAGAGGATTTATAGGGAAAAAATCGCTGGTCAGGTTCGAGATCTTATAGTCTTCAACTTTAAAACGGAATACCCGGACATCTAGAATGTCAGTATCTACAAACTCGAGAGCCGGTTTAGGAAAATATAGTTTCGACCCGGTTAGAATTGAATTTGTTGGAAGATGAATAATGGCAACGTCATCGGGATGAATATCCTCGATTTGATGCGCCGTACAAAAGACCAGATGCGTGCCACCCAACTTCAAAGCAGTGCCGCTGCCTAAAAATCTATAAGGGAATTTCGGTATTCCCGTAAGTATAAACAATTGTTTGCAATAACCATGCAGTGCGTGCTCGACAGACCCAAAATCTCGCCAAATATGGCCCACAAGAACCTGCCGCGCTTCCTGCGCGCCGCGAATGCCAAGCAATCTTTCCAAAGACGGCCCGCCGCCGGACATAAAATACTAATCCGAAGATAGTCGGCTTACAAGAATATCATTCACGAGCTTCGGATTTGCTTTGCCCCCACTAGCTCGCATTACTTGTCCCACGAACCAGCCTAGGAGCGCCGGCTTATCCTTCGCTTGTTGGAATTTCTCGGTGTTCTGTCTAATAACACTTTCCACCAACGCATCTATTTCGTTCACACTTGTGACCTGCCGCATGCCGTACTTTTCAGCCACGGCCGCAGGGTCTCCGCCTTCCATCCACACGATTCCGAACAGGTCCTTAGCCATCTTGCCGGAGATGGTGCCCGCCCCGATGAGCCCGAGGATGGCGCCGAGCTGATCGGCCGAGACCGGGCTCGCGGCGATCGAGAGCCCCTCCTTGTTGAGCCGACCGGACAGATCGTTGATCACCCAGTTGGCCGCCGCCTTGGCGTCGCGGCCCTTGGCCGCCGCCTCGAAATAGTCGGCGACCTCGCGCTCGGCAGTGAGCACGCCGGCATCGTAGGGGCTGAGGCCGAGCGCGGAGATGAAGCGGGCCTTCTTGTCGTCCGGCAGTTCCGGCAGGTCCTTCTTCAACTCATCCACCCAGGCCTGCTCGAACTCCACCGGCAGCAGGTCGGGGTCGGGGAAATAGCGATAGTCGTGCGCCTCCTCCTTGGAGCGCATGGGGCGCGTCTCGCCGCGGTCCGGATCGAAGCGCCGGGTCTCCTGGTCGATGCTGCCGCCATCCTCGAGGATGGCGATCTGGCGCCGCGCCTCGTAGTCGATCGCTTCGCCGATGAAGCGGATCGAGTTCATGTTCTTGATCTCGCAGCGCGTGCCCAGCGGCGCGCCGGGCCTGCGCACCGAGACGTTGACATCGGCCTTGAGCGAGCCCTCGTCCATGTTGCCGTCGCAGGTGCCGAGATAGCGCAGGATCGAGCGCAGCTTGGCAAGATAGGCCTTGGCCTCGTCGGACGAGCGGAGGTCGGGCTTGGAGACGATCTCCATCAGCGCCACGCCCGAGCGGTTGAGATCGACGAAGCTCGCCGTCGGGCTCTGGTCGTGCAGCGACTTGCCGGCGTCCTGCTCCAGATGCAGCCGCTCGATGCCGATGGTGAAGCTGTCGCCGCCTTCGAGATCGACCGTGACCTGCCCCTCGCCGACGATCGGCTGCTGGTACTGCGAGATCTGATAGCCCTGCGGCAGGTCCGGATAGAAATAGTTCTTGCGCTCGAAGCGGCTCTTGAGGTTGATCTCGGCCTTGAGGCCGAGGCCGGTGCGCACCGCCTGGGCCACGCATTCGCGATTGAGCACCGGCAGCATGCCCGGCATGGCGGCGTCGACCAGGCTGACATGGGAATTGGGCGCGCCGCCGAAGGCGGTGGAGGCGCCGGAGAACAGCTTGGAGTGCGAGATGACCTGGGCATGGACCTCCATGCCGACGATCACCTCCCAGTCGCCGCTGGCGCCCTTGATCAGCTTGCCGGAGCCCGGCGCGCGTTCAGGCGTGGTCATGAACCACTCCCCGTTTGACGTCGCCACAAGACGGTCTCTATCCACCCTTCGGGTGCCTTGGTTCGCAACTTAAGCTCTTTCAAATTCGCTTTGTCGACTCTATCAGCCCACCCTTTCACAACTTCGATGTCGACGGTGCGCGGGACTATCGCGAGCAGTTCTCGACCTACCCTCGTGAGCACATATATGTCGTATCGAAACGTGTGGTTTGGCTCGCCAAAAACCAAAATGTTGGCGTCTGAGCTAATCTGCACGAGTCTCGAGTCCCTGCGCCCCCACAATCACCTCTTGATACGCGCTGCTAGGCGCACCTTTGATCAATCCCACCTCTGCTAATAGGGTTAGGTCGTTAAATGCCTTGCCTTTGAGGCCGCTCGATTCACGGAGTATTCCATCGTCAAATACCAGATGAACGTAGGCCTCAAACGTCGCCGCGACTGAAGCATCTAGCTGGGCCATAAAACTAAGGGTCCGCAAACCAAAACTACCCGGACGCCGAACTTCACCTGCCAACACTCTTGCCCACAGATCGCGCATCCGATCAGAAGAGGCATCTTCCGCAAAACGCTCGAATAGGTTGAGCCAATCGTCATCCACCTCGTCTTTCGGTGGGGGCGAATTCGTCGGATCCTCCGCCAACTGTTCGACCATCAGTCCGGCCACAGCACGTTTGTTCTGTTGCTTCCTGAGTTCATTGGGAAGCCATCGTTGCAGAGCTGCGTCCACTAAGGTTGGATCGTTTGAACCTGCAACCCCAGCAGCGTCAGCAATCGCCTGAGTAACGGTTTCACGCGCCCTCGTCCCGGCACGTACTTGAGCTGCATAACGTTCAATCCACGCGGCGGGGATATCGGCGGTTGCCCCAATTAGGCGACTTATCCCCTTCCACGCCGAACGCGCCAAAGGGTCAGGCAGGACTGCTCCTCCGAGCGCATTTATCACCTCACGGCCAACTAAATGTTCCTCGTCCAACCCCGCATCTTCCGAATCCGGGTCGTCATACCCCGCCCTCCGCCAGCAGCGCCTTGGCGATGAGGTCCCACTCCTCGCCGAGCGGCGCCTTCGCGTGCGGCTTGCCGGCGCGGGCGTACCAGTAGCCGGCATTGCCCTCGTCGCCCTCGACCCGGTGGAGATGAGCGTGGACCCAGGCCGCCGCGGGACCCTCGTCGTCCTGAACGACCTTGTGCGCCGTGTGCCAGTCGCCCTTGGCCAGATGCCACAGCGCCGTCAGCGGGGCACTCGATCCGGCCGGCGGCGCGGCACCCTCCAGCGACTTGCGGAAACTCGTCAGATCCATGGAGGCGTCATTCCCAGCGCTAAAACTCGGGGGCTCTATGTAGCCTCGTTCGGGGCGTGACGCGACCCGATAATGGGCCGACGTCCGGCGCCGGCGGCGCGGGTGTGACCGGGGTCACTGGCCTGCCGACCGCGCCGAGCCCACTATCCAGGTTGCAGGCTGGATAGCCGCACCCGGCCAGGAGCCGGGGCCATGTGACCACGGGAGAGGCGACGCTCCCCCGGCACATGAAGGCGTTGCTTGCGTGCATGCAGGGGGGCGCAACTCTTATCGAGGAGTTCGCCATGTCGTGGAAGACCGGTTTCGCGGGCATCGTCGTTGCCATGGCCCTTCTCGCGCCCAGCTCTGCGCCCGCCGCGACGCAGACCTTTGCCAATCCCAGCGTCAAGGGGGTGCGCCTCGACTGGTGCGCGCATTTCGGCACGGACTGCGGCCAGGCGGCCGCCGACCTCTTCTGCCGCCAGAACGGCTTCAGCAGTGCCCAGCGCTTCGCCATGGACCCCAATATCGGGCGCCGCGGCATCGCGACCCTGGTCTTCGGCGACGGCCGCCTGTGCAACGGCCCGAAGTGCAGCGGCTTCCGCGCCATCACTTGCGCCAAGGCCGACGTCGCCACGCCGGCGCCGGTGCCGAAGGCGATTCCGCGGACGCCGGCGATCGTCGCGGCGCCCTCCGCTCCACCGCCGAAAGTGGTCGTCCCGACGGTGCGGCCGGTTCCGGTCCTCCGCCCCAAGATCACGCTCAAGCCGACCGGCCCGGTCGCGGGCAAGCCATCGCCGGGCGGCAAGGAAAAGGCCGGACCGGGCGGGCTGACCATCGCCCACGGCGCGGTCGCCAATCTGACGCTCACCTACCCCGAGGGCGCTTGGCTCTATCACTGCACCAGCGGCTGCGAGTTCCGCCTCGACACGGATATCGACATGAGCAGAGGCGGCGGCTCGCAGACCGTCGGCTTCACCGGCGACGTGAAGAAGATCCCGCACGCCGGCGGCTTCCTCTGGCAGGTGGCGACGGCCCCCTTCCCGCCATTCGGCAAGGGGGCGCCGGCCGACTTCGCGCCGCCGCATCTGGTCGCCTCCGGCACGTTCGCTGGCGCGGCACACGACGTGCCGGTCGATTTCAAGGCGCTTGCCAACAGCGGCAGCGGCATCGGAAAGGCCCGGCTACATATGCCGCCGCCGGCGGTCTTCTATGTTCGCATCGTGCCGGTGATTGCGCCGGGCGTGAAGGTCTTCGCCGGTACGCCGTCGAACGTCATCAAGGTCTATTACGGCCACAAACCGCCGCCGCAGCCGCCGCTGACGCTGCCGAGCACCAGTCCGCCCAACCTGTTCAACGTCAAGGTGGTGTCCTTCACGCCGCCGGACTTCGCCGACCCGAACCGCTGGGGCTGCGTGGTGGTCACCGGCTACGAGCCGGGCACCAGCAGCATGATCAAGGGCCTCTATCCGCTCGGCGAGCACTGCCCGCCGGACTACAAGGGCAAGGGGCACAACATCAATTCGCTCGGCGACCTAGTGGATGCCGCCGGCAGCGGCATCACCGACCTGTGGGACTGGGTGAGCGGCACCTATAGCGACCTCAAGAAGATCGCCGTCGACATCGTCATGGACTACACGCCGTTCGGCCTGCAATGCAAAGCCATGGTCTCGGCGGTCGGCGGCAAGGGCTCCGATTGCCGTGTCGTGGCAGAAGTCGGCGTCAATGCAGGCATGGCTGCCCTCGGCCTGCCGCCGAGCATCCCCAACTACAACCAGCTTGTCGACCAGGGAGTCGACGCCGCCGTCGACCTCGCCGCCGACCAGATCACCGAGCAGACCGGCATTCCCTGCATTGGCCCGTGCCAGGACGCGCTCAAGAAGGGCCTGAGTGCGGCCGCCGACAACCTCAAGAAATCCAACGACACCCCCGGCTGCGTCGGCACCGAGGAGGCTCACCAGAACGGTCGCGAGCCGCTCTGTCTGCCGTCGGGCGTCTACGCCAAGCCCGCGCATGGCGCGGTCGATCAGCCACCATTGGCGATGATTGCAGTGACGCGCACGCAATACGACCGCGACCCGACGAGCCTCTACAAGGAGGCCTGCTACGCCGACCTCGCCATCCACTTCAGGAACGTCTTCCCGGCGCAAAAGGTATCGGGGCCGTTCCACAACACCAAGGATATCCCGACCACCACCATCAAGGGCGACCTCTACAATACGGCCGGGCTGAAGCTACCTGAAACGATGCCCAAGGGGTCGACCAAGGTGATCCCGATCGTCTTCCAGTCGGCGGTGAAATTCGAGTTCGGCTGGACGCACGATCTGTGGCAGCAGTCGGAAATCCCGGCGCGCAACTCGCTAGGACCGATGGGGCCGGACTGGTTCA
This sequence comes from uncultured Alphaproteobacteria bacterium, assembly GCA_963750065.1. Classification (GTDB taxonomy): domain Bacteria; phylum Pseudomonadota; class Alphaproteobacteria; order Rhizobiales; family Kaistiaceae; genus CAVSRC01. Next base: position 3,790 of record CAVVPK010000010.1, on the reverse strand, counting down.
CCCTGTTCTCCGGCAGCACGGCGACGGTCGCACCCAATGTCCCCTGCGGACAGGTGGCCGGATCGATCCAGAGCCAGATGCCGAAGCTCCGCTAGGCGGAGTCCACCACCGCGTCGAACTCCATCTCGACCAGCCAGTCGGGATCGAGCAGCGCGTTGACCACGACCATGGTCGAGGCCGGGCGGATCGCCGCGAAGGTCTCGCCATGGGCGCGGCCGGCTTTCTCCCAGTCCGCGGCATTCGCCAGATACATGCGCGTGCGGATGACATCGTCGAGGCTGGCGCCGGCCTTGGCCAGCACCTCGGAGGCGATGGCGATGCAACGGCGGACCTGCGCCGCAACGTCGCCGGCACCAGCGGTCCTGCCGTCCGGCCCGATCGGCGCCGTGCCGCTGATGGCGATCGTGGCGCCGATGCGAACGGCGCGCGAGAAGCCGATGACCGGCTCGTAGGGGCTGCCGGAGGAAATGTTCTGACGGGTCATCCCACCCTCAACTCATCGCGAGCCGAGCCGCAAAAAAGCAGCCGACGGCAAACGAGATAAATGATAGCCAGCCCGTGGCATTTGCAGTCCACAATGTGAACCTTGCGACCCGTTGGCTGAATCTGTTCATGCTTTCCAGCTTGCTTCGATATTCATCCCTGGCCGGCTTCATGCGATAGAAATATTCAGGCGTGTATCGCTCGTTGACCTCAAGAATCTTGGTGTCGCGCTGATGCACGTCTGCCATCGCGGTAGCTTGATAATTCACGTACGCGCAATAGGCACAAATGGCTGCCAAGAGAATGCCAACAACGAAAGAAACAAACGACGGAGTGAGGCTGGTCACGGTCAGTTTGCCGGGCGCCAACGCGAGGTAGGCCGGCACCGCCACCAACGCTCCGCCATTTACAAGAAGCGCGCTCTGTATCGCCAGCTTAGCGACATCATAGGAAGCGTTCTCAAGCGCAACTATGCGCGGCCCATATGTCTCGTAGATTCCTTGCTCAAGCCTTCGCTGAGCTTCCAGAAGTTCTGGTTCGGTCATGCGGTCGCCCACCACTGTTCCGGGGTGAAGCGGCCGGCGACGTCCTCGATGACCTCGCTGGCGCGGAAGAGCGTGGCTTCGTCGAAGGGGCGGCCGATGAGCTGGAGGCCCATCGGCAGGCCGGTCTCCGTCCGCCCGGCGGGCACCGCAATGCCCGGCAGGCCGGCCATGTTGACCGTCACGGTGAAGACGTCGTTGAGATACATCTCGATCGGCGAGGCCAGCGCCATGGCTTCCAGCCCGAAGGCGGCGGTCGGCGTCGCCGGCGTCAGGATGGCGTCGATGCCGTCGGCGAAGACCGTCTCGAAATCGCGCTTGATCAGCGTGCGCACGCGCTGGGCGCGGAGATAATAGGCGTCGTAATAACCCGCCGACAGAACATAGGTGCCGATCAGGACGCGCCGCTTGACCTCCTTGCCGAAGCCCGCCGAGCGCGTCGCCTCGTACATGGAGATGATGTCGTCGCCGGGGACGCGCAGGCCGTAGCGCACGCCGTCATAGCGGGCGAGATTGGACGAGGCCTCGGCCGGGGCGACGATATAGTACGCCGGCAAAGCATACTTCGTGTGCGGCAGCGAGATGTCGACGATTGTCGCGCCGGCTTCTTTCAGCCACGCCTTGCCCTCTTCCCATAGCGTCTCGATCTCGGCCGGCATGCCCTCGACGCGATATTCCTTGGGGATGCCGATCTTGAGGCCCTTCACCCCCTGCCCCAGCGCGGCTTCATAGTCCGGCACCGGCACGTCGGCCGAGGTGGCGTCCTTGGGGTCGATGCTGGCCATCGATTTCAGCATGATCGCCGCGTCGCGCACGTCGCGGGCGATCGGCCCGGCCTGGTCCAGCGACGAGGCAAACGCGACGATGCCCCAGCGTGAGCAGCGACCGTAGGTCGGCTTGATGCCGACCGTGCCGGTGAAGGCGGCCGGCTGGCGGATGGAACCGCCGGTATCGGTGGCCGTGGCGCCGGCGCAGAGATGCGCCGAGACGGCCGTCGCCGAGCCGCCCGACGACCCGCCGGGCACCAGCGGCGCGTTGGAGCCCTTCGACCGCCAGGGGCTGACCACCGGGCCGTAATAGGAGGTCTCGTTGGACGAGCCCATGGCGAACTCGTCCATGTTGAGCTTGCCGAGCATCACCGCGCCGTCGGCCCACAGGTTGGCGGTGACGGTCGATTCGTAGGTCGGCTTGAAACCGTCAAGCACGTGGCTTGCTGCCTGGCTGTGGACGCCCTCGGTGCAGTAGAGGTCCTTGATGCCGAGCGGCACGCCCTCGAGCGGCCGCGCGTCGCCACGCGCGATGCGAAGATCGGATTCGGCGGCCATCGACAGCGCCTTCTCCGGCGTCTCGACGATATAGGCGTTGAGCGAACGCGCCGCTTCCATGGCCTTGAGATAGGCCTCGGTCAACTCGACGGCGGAGAAGCGGCGCGCCGACAGGCCATCGCGGATTTCGGCAATGGTGAGCGCGGTGAGATCGGTCATGCGGAAAGGCTCTTTTCGTAAAACCGCGAATAGCCGGAATCGGGATAGTCGAGCACGGCGCCGCAGCGGCTGAAGCCGCCGCGCTCGTAGACGCGCCAGGCCTGCTCGAAGCCCGGCGCCTCGCCGGTCTCCAGGACGAGGCGCGCGATCCCCCACTCCTGCGCCTGGCGCTCGATCCGTTCGAGCAGCAGCGAGCCGATACGCTGTCCGCGCACTTCCGGCAGCGTGAACATGCGCTTGACCTCACCGAGGCCGCCGCCGTGGTCCTTGAGCGCGCCCATGCCGAGCGGCCGGCGACCAGCGTCGCGGGCGACGAAGACGGTCACCGTCGGCGCCGCCATCTGCTCCGCGGTGAGCTGGAACTGGAACTCGCGCGGCGTCAGCGGCATCAGATAATCATTGAGCGCCGCCACCATCAGACGCACGTCATCCTGCAAGGGCGTCTCCACCGCAATGGTCACGTCCGATGCCGGCCGCTCGGCCTGAAGGGCCGCCGCCATGGTCATTCGACCACCTTGGGCACGACGTAGAAGTGCGCCTCGCTGACCGGCGCATTGGCGGTGACCGCATCGGCCTTGGCGCCGTCGGTGACCGCATCGTCCCTGAGCTTCATCTTCATCGGCAGCACCGCCGTCATCGGCTCGACGCCGGTGACGTCGACCTCGTTCAACTGCTCGACGAAGCCGAGGATGGTGTTGAGGTCGTCCTGGAGCTTCTCCGCCTCGGCATCGCTGACCGCGATGCGGGCGAGATGCGCCACGCGCTTGACCGTGTCCTTATCGACTGACATCTCACGCAAAATCCGTTGAAGTTCCGCCCTCTTAGCAGAGGGGCTTTTCCGCCGGCAAGGCCAATGACTGAGCACTCCCGCACGGCGATTGAACGGCGGCGGGAGCGCGGCTAGCCTCGCCCCAGTCGAGCCGATCGGACGAGACGATGCCGGCGCCTGAGAAAATCGCCGAAACGCCCGGTTTCTGCCGCGATTGCCTGACCCTGGCAGCGGCAGGCGCCAGCCGCTGCGCCCGTTGCGGCAGCCCACGCCTCATCCGCCATCCCGAGCTTTTCAGCCTGACCATCGCCCACCTCGACTGCGACGCATTCTATGCCGCGATCGAAAAGCGCGACCACCCGGAACTTGCCGACCGGCCGGTGATCGTCGGCGGGGGAAAACGCGGCGTCGTGGCAACCGCCTGCTACATCGCCCGTATCCGCGGCGTGCGCTCGGCCATGCCCATGTTCAAGGCGCTTGAAGCCTGCCCCGATGCGGTGGTGATCCGCCCG
>CAVVPK010000009.1:0-125823 GCA_963750065.1 uncultured Alphaproteobacteria bacterium | reverse complement strand
GGCGCCAGCCGCATTGCAGGGTAGCTATGTACGGACGGGATAACCGCTGAAAGCATCTAAGCGGGAAGCCCACCTCAAAACGAGTTCTCCCTTGAGAGCCGTGGAAGACCACCACGTTGATAGGCCGGGTGTGGAAGCGCAGCAATGCGTGAAGCTTACCGGTACTAATCGCTCGATTGGCTTGATCGCTCTCATTTTCGATGCCCGCGCACACAGCGACGGGTCGCCTGAAAAGACCAACCAGCTTCTTCACTTCAACTGCGCTTCGCCGGCCTGGTGGCTATTGCGAGGAGCCTGAACCCGATCCCATTCCGAACTCGGCCGTTAAACTTCTCCGCGCCAATGATACTTCGTCTCAAGACGTGGGAAAGTAGGTCGCTGCCAGGCCTGCCAAGCGCAGGTGATGTGAAAGTGCTTTCTTCGAACCTTCTCTTCACGCGATCGCTTTCGAAACGCCGCCCTTCGGGGCGGCGTTTTCGTTTGCGCCGAAGGCATCTTCGGTCCTGCCATGCCCGATCCATCCCTTCGCGGCGACTGCGCGCGTTGCGCCGCGCTCTGCTGTGTTGCCGTCGCCTTTGATCGCTCCGAATCCTTCGCCTTCGACAAGCCCGCCAATACACCATGCGGCAACCTCGACGGGGCGTTCGGTTGCGCACTCCATGCGCGCCTTGCCGACAATGGCTTCCGCGGTTGCGCGGCCTACGACTGCTATGGCGCCGGGCAGATCGTCACCCAGGAAATGTTCGGTGGGCGCTCTTGGCGCGACGATCCGGCGCTGCTGCCCGCCATGACGGAGGCGTTCCGCCTGATGCGGCGCGTGCACGAACTGCGGCTGCTGCTCGACGAGGCGCGCCTGCTCGCCCTCGGCCCGGATGAAAGGCGTCAGCTTGCGGCGCTCGACCGCGCCCTCGCCGCAGACGGCGGCTGGACGTCTGCCCGGCCGGAAGCGTTCGGGCAGGGCGATCTCGCCGCCGCATGTGGGCGCGTTCTTGCGCAGCCTCGCGGCGGGGCGGGACCTCCAGCGACCCGGGCGAGATCGTCCCTCCGAGTTTGCGGCTGAGGCCGCGCGCGGGCTTCGATCCGGCGCAATCCTCTGCTATGGGACGCGCTAACGTGGCGGACAGCTTCATGGCAGCATAGCGCGGGGCAACGGCCGCGGACTCGAGCGAGGCGCAGTCGGCTGCCCGTCTGGTGGTCCTGCTCATCCTTGCCGGCACCGCCATCCGCCTGGCGCTGGCCGCCGCTACCGGGCTCGGCGTCGACGAATCCTATTCGGTCGGCAGCGCACGCCACCTCTTGCTGGGCTATGTCGACCATCCGCTGCTGCACTATTGGGTGGCGGGGCTGGCGATGCGCCTTTTCCACAGCGAGGCGTCGCTGGTCGTTCGCCTGCCTTTCGTTCTGTTCTTCGCCGGCTCGACCTGGCTGATGTACCGGCTGACGGCACGCCTGTTCGGCGCGCGGGCGGGGCTTTGGGCGGCGACGGCGCTCAATATCGCGCCGGTGTTCACGCTTGCCCATGCCAGCTGGATGCTGCCCGACGGGCCGCTGCTGTTCTTCATGCTGGCCGCGACCAATGTGGTGGCGGCGATTCTGTTCGCTGAGCCCGAGGTCAGGCGGCCTATTCTGTGGTGGCTCGTCGCCGGTGTGCTGGGCGGGCTGGCGATGCTGTCGAAATATACCGGCGTCTTCGTCTTCGTCGGTGTGCTGGCCTATGTGCTGACGATGCCCGGTGCCCGGCGTCATCTGGCGACGCCAGGTCCGTGGCTGGCGGCAGCGCTTGCGCTTGCCGTCTTTTCGCCGGCGATCATCTGGAACCTGCAGCATAGCGATGCCGGGCTGTCGTTTCAGACCCGGCGCCTGCCCGGCGGCGCCATCCATCCGCTGTGGTTCCTGGAATTCGTCGGCGGCCAGGCGCTCTATCTGTTTCCGCTGCTGTTCGTACCCTTCGCGATGGCGCTGTGGCGGGCGCTCCGCACCGGCCGGCGCGAACCCCGTGCCTGGCTGATCGCGCTCATCGCGCTCGGACCGATCGCGCTCTTCAATGTCGTCAGCCTGTGGTCGCACAGCCTGCCGCACTGGCCGATGCCGGGCTGGATCTTTGCCATTGTGCTTTTCGGCCGCGATGCGGCGGAACTGGCGGCGGCGCGGCCGCGCTTCGCCCGCCGCTACATGGCGTGGTCGGCGGCAATCGTCGGCGTCGTCTTGGCGGCGCTGTCCTGGCAGGCGCTGCGCGGCGGGTTGATTCCGGCCGCGTGGGGGCCGCGGGCCGACATCACCGTCGACCTGATCGACTGGCGCGAACTCAGACCGGCGCTGGCGGCGCGCGGCCTGCTCGGGCCGGATGCGGTCGTCGCCGCGCCGAGTTGGATCGATGCCGGCAAGGTCAGCTATGCGCTGGGGCCCGACGTGGCGGTCGTGTGCGCCTGCAGCAATCCGCAAGGATTCCGCTACCTCAGCGACCAGACGCGGTGGAACGGCCGCGATATGCCGGTGATCGTGCCGGAAGGCAGTGGCAGCGCGCAACTATGGGCCGAAGCAGCGGGCTACTTCGAGCGGCTCGAGCCGCTGCCGCCGATCGCCATCACGCGTGCCGGCAAGACAGTGCTCACCCTTGAGGTGAAGATGGGCCGCAGCCTGCACCTGCCGCGCTGACGGGAAAAAAACCTTCTCTGCCAATGCGATTCGGCCCTTCAAATAAGCGTCACAAGGGTCTATATGGAGGCCGTGAACGACGGGCCTGACGGCCCGTTTTTGACGCGGGGTGGAGCAGCCCGGTAGCTCGTCAGGCTCATAACCTGAAGGTCATAGGTTCAAATCCTATCCCCGCAACCAATCTTTCAAAGAGCCCGCCCGCCGGCGGGCTTTTTGTTTTTTGTCGCCCGCGCCGTCGGGCCGACAAGCTTTGAGGGAGACCGATGTCGTCAGACCAGAGCGCGAGCGAACGCGCCATGTGGAACACCCGCTACGGCGAAAAGGACTTTGTCTGGACGGTTACGGCCAACCGCTTCCTCGTCGCCGAGGCTGCCAATCTGAAACCAGGCCGCGCCCTCGACCTTGCCGCCGGCGAGGCGCGAAACGCCGTCTGGCTGGCGGAGCAGGGCTGGACCGCCTTGGCGGTCGATTTCTCCGATGTCGGGCTGGAAAAGGGACGGCAATTGGCGGCGGCGCGCAAGGTCGAAGATCGGGTGGCCTTCGAGGTTGCCGATCTCCGTGACTATGTGCCCGAGACGGGTGCTTTCGATCTCGTCGCCATCTTCTACCTGCAGATACCGCAGGCCGCGCTCGCGCCCATCCTCAAGCGTGCGGCGCAAGCGGTGGCGCCGGGCGGCACCTTGCTATTGGTGGCGCATGATTCCAGCAATCTCGCCGATGGCTATGGCGGCCCGCAGAACCCTGACATGCTCTACACGGCTGCTGAAGTGGCTGCGGCCCTCGGCGGCGTGCTCGAGATCGAGAAAGCCGGCCCGGTCGACCGTCCTGTTGAGACCGACAGCGGAACCAGGACCGCCATCGACTGCCTGGTGCGTGCCCGCCGGGCCTAAAGCCGCTGCCGCGTCCGCCGCAGAATCTCGCCGAGCTTCAGGAACAGACCGGCGCGGGCCGAGGTCGTGCGCCAGGCGAGCATCACATGGCGCGGGCGGGCGTCGGGCAGCGGCATGATCGCCACGTCCTGGCCGCCGAGCACCCCGGCGTCGAGGGCGAGATCGGGCAGAAGCGTGATCCCCAGCCCCTCGCTGACCATCGAGATGAGGGTCGGCAGCGAGGTGGCCGAGAAGCTCTCGTCCTGCTGAATGTCCCGGTCGGGAAAGGCGCTCAGTGCATGACGCTGCAGGCAGTGGCCGCGTTCGAGCAGCATCAGCCGGGCGCCGTCGAGCTCGGCGCCGCTGACCGGACCCGGGCCGAAGCTGCCGGGCGGCGCGGCGAGATGATAGCCGTCCAAGAACAGTTCAACGGTTTCGATGCCGCTTGCCTCGAAAGGCTGGGCGAAGAGGATCAGGTCGAGCCGCCCGCCATGCAGGCCCTCGAGAAGCTGCTCCGTCATCTCCTCGCGCAGCAGCAGGCGCAGGGTGGGAAAGGTGCTGCGAATCTCGGGCAGGGCGTGCGGAATCAGATAGGGCCCGATGGTGGGAATGGCGCCGAGCCTCAGATCGCCGCCCTCCGGTGCGGCCTGGGCCGCGGCCAACTCCTCGATCTCACGCGCCGCCAGCAGGAGCGCGCGGGCACGTTCCGCGATCTCGGCGCCGACCGGCGTCAGGATCACCTGCCGTCTGGTGCGTTCGGCCAGCGCCACGCCCAGCCGGCCCTCGAGTTCCTTCAGGCCGGCGCTCAGCGTCGGCTGGGTGACGAACGTGGCCTCGGCAGCGCGCGAGAAGTTCAGCGTGTCGGCCACCGCGACGAGAAAGCCGAGCTGGCGCAGGGTGATCGTGGGAGTCATATAGAATCCCTCTATTACAGAGGCGAGTATAATCAATTTCTCCAATCATACGCGAGAGCCTATATCGGGGTCATCGCAATTCGACGGATCGCCGATCCGCATGAGGAGAGAAGCAGATGACCGACGTGAGCCAACCCCGGATGCCGCAGCTCAACGCCCCCGCGCCCGAATTCGACGCGCTGACCACGTATGGCCAGAAGAAGCTTGAAGACTACAGGGGCAAGTGGCTGATCCTGTTCTCGCACCCGGCCGATTTTACGCCGGTGTGCACCACCGAATTCATGGCCTTCGCCAGAAAGCACGAGGACTTCAAGGCGCGCGGCGCCGAGCTTCTGGGCCTGTCGATCGACAGCCACTATTCGCACATCGCCTGGACGCTCAACATCAAGGAGAAGTTCGGGGTCGAAGTGAAGTTCCCGATCATCGCCGACCTCAACATGAACGTGGCGCACGCCTACGGCATGATCCAGCCGGGCGCATCGGACACCTCCGCCGTGCGCGCGACCTTCGTGATCGATCCGAACGGCGTGCTGAGGGCGATGGTCTACTACCCGATGAATGCCGGCCGTTCGGTCGACGAGATCTATCGCCTGCTGGTGGCGCTGCAGACCGCCGACGAGAACAAGTGCGCCATGCCCGAAAACTGGAAGCCGGGCGACGAGGTCATCGTGCCGACACCGGCGACGGCGGCCGCCGCGGCGGCGCGTGCCGGCGAGGGCTACAAGACGGTCGACTGGTACTTCTCGACCCGCGCCCTCTGACCCTCCACGCCCCGGCGGATCGTCCGGCGGGGCCTTCACATCCACGACATGCTCAACAGGGAGGCAATTCCATGAGCACCGCTCCGCAAGCCAATATCGACAGCCTGGCCGGCGTCCTGCGCCAGACCTTCGGTCTCTATGTCCAGACCCACAGCTATCACTGGAACGTCGAGGGGCCGGCGTTCCACCAGCTCCATGCCCTGTTCGAGGAGCAGTACAACGACCTGTGGTCGGCGCTTGACGAAATCGCCGAGCGCATTCGCGGCCTCGGCGCCTATGCACCGGCCTCGCTGGCCGAGCTGGCGCCGGCCGGTGCGGCCCCGTCGCCGGCGCAATCGGCCGATGCGATGGTCGAGAACCTGATTGCTGCCCACGAGGCGCTGGCCGGAACGCTCCGCGCCGCGATCGCGACCGCGCAGGAGACGGGCGACGAGCCCTCGGCCGGGCTCCTGACCGACCGGCTCGCCTGGCATGAAAAGCAGTTGTGGATGATGAAGGCGGCCCGCGCCTGACGCTGCCGGGCCTTGCCGCGCCAAGGCGATCACACTCCGCGAAGCCGATTGAAGCCGCCCTCCGGGGCGGCTTTTTCGTTTGCCGCGCGCCGCTTCGCCGCGGTCAAGCGGGTGCCGACGACTGGCCCCGGTAGCGCCTCTGCGCCAGATAGCCCGCCAGAAAGTCCAGGAGCGCGCGGATGCGCGGTTCCTTGCGCAAGCGCTCGGTGGTCAGAAGCCAGAGCGGCACGTCCATGGTGACCGGCGGCACGAAACAGCGGATGAGAGAGCCTTCCGCCTCGGCCACCATGTTGGACATCAGGCCGACGCCGACGCCGCTTCTCAACCCTGCCAACATGCCCGGGATGTCGTGCTGGCGCACCACGATCGCGGCTTCCGGCACGGTGTCGTCCAGCCAGTGCCCAAAGCGGTGTGATCTGGAAGGCCCTGGGCAGGCCGATGACCGCATGGTTGCGCAGCTCTTCGCTGCTTCCTGGCATGCCGAATTTCTCGGCATAAGCGCGCGAGCAATAGACCGACCAGCCATCCACCAGCACCCGCCGCGCCACCAGGTTCGTGTCCGTCAGCCTTCGGCCCGGCACGCAAAGCGACGTCCGCTTCGCCGGCGCCGAGATCGAGCAGGTCTTCGCTGGCGACGAGTTCGACCTGGATATCGGGATAGGCGAGCCGGAAATCGCGGAGCGCCGGCACCATGAACGTCTGGCCGAAGGCAGCCGGTGTGGTGAAGCGGATCTCGCCGGCAAGGCCGCGGCTTTGCTGCCGGGCCGAGGTCAGGGCGTCCGCAACGGCGCGTTCGATCGCCTCGGCCTTCGGCACCAGGGCGGCGCCCGAATCCGTCAGCACATAGCCCGAAGAGCGGCGATCGAAGAGTTTCAGCCCCAGGGCCGCCTCAAGGGCGTCGATCCGGCGCGAGACGGTGCTCTGGCTGACGCGAAGCTTGCGGGAGGCGGCAAGCGTCGAGCCATCGCGCACCACGGCCAGAAAGATGTGCCAGTCGGACTTCTCCATGGCCGCCGTTATGCATTTTTGGTGAACCGTCCCGCAAGAGTGGTGTTTGAACCGGGCGCGTCAAGCGCGCAGGCTTTGTTCATCGAACGCCAAGGAGACGTTTCAATGAAATTCTACTTCGATCCTCTGTCGACCAGTTCGCGGCCTGTGATGCTGCTGATCCACGATTTCGGCCTCGACATAGAGGAGATCACGGTGAACCTCTTCTTGCACGAGAATTTCCAGCCGGATTTTCTTGCGCTCAACCCGAACGGCGCCGTGCCCGTGCTCGACGACGACGGGTTCATCCTGACCGAGGGCAGCGCCATCCTGAAATATCTGGCGCTCAAGTTCAGCTTGCCCGTCTATCCCGCCACCTTCGACGCTCAGATCCGGGTGGACGAGATGCTCGCCTGGTTCACCACCAACTTCTGGGGCTACCACTGCATCCTGGGGACCTATCCGCAGATGATCCCGGAGTTCGCCGGGCTCAGCCCGGTGACCAGGAGCGAGATTGCGGCGATCGCGGCGCATGGATCGCACCGTTATCTGAGCGTGCTCGATCGCAAGCTGGGCGAAGCCGGTCCCTATGTTTGCGGCAGGGACATCACCATTGCCGACTATGAAGGCATTTCCCAGACCACGCTCGCCGATTTCGTCGACTTCGATTTTTCGCCCTATCCGAATGTCGAAGCCTGGATCGTGTTGATGCGGGCGCGGGCCGGCTGGGACGCGGCCTTTGCCGGGTTCAGCGGCCTGGTGCAGGCCGCAAGAAACGAGCGCCAGGCGGCCGTCGCAACCGCCTGATCCGAACCTATCTTGCCCGGGCGGTCCTGTCCGGTTTCGTGCACCTCAAGGGAGGACTGCCAAATGAGTTGGTATGCGATTCTTGAACTGCTTCACGTCTCCTGCGCCATCGTCTGGGTTGGCGGCGGGCTCACGCTTCTGATCGCGGCGGAGGTCTTGCGAAGCAAGCAGGGGCAGAGCGCTGTGATGCCGGTCGTCGAAATCGTCGCACTTCTCGGACCGCCTTTGTTCGTGCCGGTCTCTCTGCTCACCGTCGTGCTCGGTGCGGCAACCGCATGGGTTGGAGGAGATTTTTCCCAATTATGGGTCATCCTCGGACTTGCGGGGTTCGTCGCGACCTTTCTCAACGGCGTGCTGATGATCAAGCCGCGCGCCGAGAAGCTGGCGGTACTGGCTGCCGAAAAGGGAAAGGACAGTCCCGACCTGGTGCCTTTCGCCGCGAATCTCCTGACGATCGCGCACTTCGACTACGTGGTGCTGGCGCTGGTCGTGGCCGACATGGTGCTGAAGCCCACTTTCGGCGATGTCTGGGAACTGACCGCGATGGCCGCAATACTGGTGATCGGCGCGTTGACGACCTTGTCCAAGGCGACGCTGCGCCAGGCGGCACCGGCCTGATCCTGACGCAGGCTGCTGAACAAAGTCCGGTTTGGCGATCGCGACGAAAATGTCGCCCCTCGGGGCGGCATTTTTCGTTTGCGCGGTAATGTAATCGATTTCACGACGGCTTTGCGGGCTGCTATACCCTCTAGCGCTGCGCCGCCCACGATCAGGAAGCGGCGCGCCCGGGGGACACGCAAGAGGCGAGCAGGGAAGCCATGAAGTACGGCCATTTCGACGACGAGACGCGCGAATACGTCATCACCCGCCCCGATACGCCGCTGCCGTGGATCAACTACATCGGCTGCCAGGATTATTTCGGAATCCTGTCGGCGACCGCCGGGGGCTATTCCTATTTTCGCGATGCCCGCAAGCGGCGCATCACCCGCGGCCGCTACAACAATGTGCCGCTCGATTTCGGCGGCCGCTATATCTATCTGCGCGACAATGAGAGCGGCGACACCTGGTCGCCCTCGTGGATGCCGACGCAGAGCGCGCTCAACTCCTTCGAATGCCGCCACGGCATGGGCTACAGCGTCATCTCCTCGAAGAAGGCCGGCATCGCGGCGAGCACCCGCTATTTCGTGCCGCTCGACGAGACGCTGGAGATCTGGCAGCTGACGCTGACCAATGAGCGCGCCGAAGAGGCGGAGCTCTCGGTCTTCTCCGCGGTCGAATTCTGCCTGTGGGAAGCCAACGACGACGCCACCAACTTCCAGCGCAACTTCAACACCGGCGAGGTCGAGGTCGAGGACGGGGTCATCTACCACAAGACCGAGTACCGCGAGCGGCGCAACCATTTCGCCTGGTTCGCCTGTTCGGAGAAGCTCGCCGGCTTCGACACCCAGCGTGAATCCTTCCTCGGTCCCTGGCGCGGCTGGGACAGGCCGCAGGCGGTGGCAAGCGGCCAGGCGACGGATTCGATCGCGCATGGCTGGTCGCCGATCGGCTCGCACCACGTCAAGGTGACGCTCAAGCCGGGCGAGAGCCGGCAGATCGTGTTTGCGCTCGGCTACCACGAGAATCCGCAGGATCAGAAATTCGACCCGCCGGATCGCCAAGTGATCAACAAGCGGCTGGTCAAGCCGACGATCGCCAGATACCGCGATCCCGCTGAAGTCGATGCCGCCTTCGCCAAGCTCAGCGCCTACTGGGACGGGCTTCTCGGCATCTATCAGGTGACCTCGCCCGACGAACACACCGACCGCATGGTCAATGCCTGGAACGCCTATCAGTGCATGGCGACCTTCAACATGTCGCGTTCGGCCTCGACCTTCGAATCCGGCATCGGCCGCGGCCTCGGTTTCCGCGATTCCAACCAGGACCTGCTCGGTTTCGTGCACATGGTGCCGGAGCGCGCCCGCCAGCGCATCCTCGACCTGGCGGCGACGCAGCTCGCAAGCGGCGGCGCCTATCACCAGTACCAGCCGATGACCAAGAAGGGGAACGACGCCGTCGGCGGCAACTTCAACGACGACCCGCACTGGCTGATCGTCGGCGTTGCCCAGTACCTCAAGGAAACCGGCGACTTTTCGATCCTCGACGAGAAGGTGCCGTTCGACTCGACGCCGGGCACCGAGGTGCCGCTCTACGAGCATCTCCGTCGCTCCATCCAGTATGCGCTCGACCGGCTGGGGCCCCACCGCCTGCCGCTCATTGGCCGCGCCGACTGGAACGACTGTCTCAATCTCAACTGCTTCTCGTCCGACCCGGACGAATCCTTCCAGACCACGACAAGCAAGGACGGCAAGGTGGCCGAGTCGGTGTTCATCGCCGGCCTGTTCGTGCTCGCCGCCAAGGAGTTGGCGGCCATCGCCGATGAGCGCGGAGCGGGAGGGGACGCCGAGACCTATCGCGCCGAGGCCGCGAAGATGGAGGAAACCGTTCGTCAACACGGTTGGGACGGCGAATGGTTCGTGCGCGCCTACGACGATTTCGGCCGCAAGGTCGGCTCCAAGGACTGCGAGGAAGGCAAGATCTTCATCGAACCGCAGGGCTTCTGCGTGCTCGCCGGCATCGGCCTCAACGACGGCATGGCGAGGCAAGGCGCTCGATGCGGTGGCCAAGCACCTCGCCACGCCGCACGGCATCGTGGTGCATCAGCCGGCCTATACGCACTACTACATCGAATACGGCGAGATCTCGACCTACCCGCCGGGCTACAAGGAAAACGCCAGCATCTTCTGCCACAACAATCCGTGGGTGATGATCGCCGAGACGATGCTGGGCAACGGCGCGGCGGCGTTCGACTATTACAGCCGCATCAATCCGTCGGCGCGCGAGGCGTTGAGCGAGGTGCATCGCTGCGAGCCCTACGTCTATGCGCAGACGATCGCCGGGCGCGACGCGCCCACCCACGGCGAGGCCAAGAACTCGTGGCTCACCGGCACCGCGGCATGGAACTACTATGCCGTCACGCAATGGATCCTCGGCATCAGGCCGGACTATGCGGGCTTGCGCATCGCCCCGGTGGTGCCGGAAAGCTGGCCGGGCTTCACCGTCCGCCGACGTTTCCGCGGCGTCACCTACGATGTCACGGTCAAGCGTGCCGGCCCCGGAAATGGGGTCAGCCTCAGGGTCGACGGCAGGAGAATCGACGGCACGCTGGTGCCGCTGCCGGCCAAGGGCACGAAGACGGTCACGGTCGAGGCGGTGATCGGGTAAGCTTCGGCGGGTGGGAGCGCACGCGATGACCCTGATCTCGATCGCCGTCCTTGTCGGTTTTGTGGCCGCCTGTTTCCTCGCCGCCGCGACCGGCGTCTTCTTCAAGCCCGGTGAATGGTACGAGCACCTGAAGAAGCCGGCGTGGCGGCCGCCGAACTGGCTGTTCGCGCCGGTGTGGACGGTGCTCTACCTGATGATCGCATTTGCCGGCTGGCTGGTGTGGAACACCGCCGGATTCGGCGGCGGCGGATGGGCGCTGGCGTTCTATGCCCTGCAGCTTCTCCTCAACGCAGCCTGGACGCCGGTCTTCTTCGGGCTGCATCGGCCCGATCTCGGATTCGCCGTCATCGCGCTTCTGTGGTTGGCCATCGCGGCCACGATCGTTGCCTTCGCGCCCGATCAGCACGGCTCGCAGCCGTGCTGATGGTGCCCTATCTCGCGTGGGTGTCGTTCGCATCCCTGCTCAATTTCGCGGTCTGGCGGCTGAACCGAGCCTAAGCCGTCCCGCCGGCCTGGCCCTTCTTCTTCCTGTTCGGCGTCAGGCGCACGACGTTTGGCCCGCCGCCGTTGCCGACCTCGGGGTCGTACCAGCCGCCGGCCGCCCTTGCGATATCGGCAGCCTCGTCCGGTCCCCATGTGCCTGGCTCGTACAGGTGGAGCGGCGACTTGTCGCCGAGGATTGGCTCGACGATGCGCCATTGCGCTTCGGCGCTGTCCTTGCGGGCAAACAGCGTCGTATCGCCCGCCATGGCGTCGCCGATCAGCCGCTCATAGGCGCTCATCTCTTCGCCCGGCCGGTGGACGACGTTGAGTTCCGTCTCGACGCCGGCCATCGCCTCGCCAGGGGCCTTGGCGCGGGCACCGAGCGCGATGGTCACCTCGGGGCTGAGGCGGAAGCGGACATAGTTGGAGCGGGCCGGATTGTCGCCATGGAACACCGTCTGCGGCGGGTGGTGGAGGTCGACGACGATCTCCACCGCGGTCACCGGCAGATGTTTCCCGGCACGCACCAGAAACGGCACGCCCTGCCAACGCCATGAATCGATGTGGAGGCGCAAGGCGGCGAAGGTCTCGACGTCGGAATCGGGCGCCACGCCCGCCTCTTCGCGATAGCCGCGGAACTGCCCGCGCACCAGCTGCGCCCGGCTCAGCGGCCGGATGGCGTTGAACACCTTCACCTTCTCGTCGCGAACGAAGGCGCTGTCGTCGCTGATCGGACATTCCATCGCCAGGATGGCGACGATCTGCAGCAGGTGGTTCTGGATCACGTCGCGGATGGCGCCGACCTCGTCGTAGAACTTGCCGCGTCCGGCGACGCCGAAGCTCTCGGCCATGGTGATCTGCACGCTGCGCACGTAGTTGCGGTTCCAGATCGGCTCGAGGAAGGAATTGGCGAAACGGAAGTAGAGCAGGTTCTGCACCGGCTCCTTGCCGAGGTAATGGTCGATGCGGAAGATGGCCGGCTCCGCAAAGACGCCGGACAATGTCCGGTCGAGCGCGACCGCCGACTGGAGATCGCGGCCGAATGGCTTCTCGACCACCACGCGCGCCTCATCGCCGGCGCCGCAGCGGGCGAGCCCCTCGATGACGGCGGGAAACATGCTGGGCGGAATGGCGAGATAGTAGAGTGGCCGCCGGCTTCCCTTGAGGATGGCGCCGAGACGGTCGAAGGTCGCCGGATCGCGGTAGTCGCCGTCGACATAGCGCATCAGGCCGAGCAGGCGGTCGAGCACGCTGGCGTCGAAGGCGCCGGCTGCGCGGATCGCGTCGCGGGCGTGGTTCTTGAGATCGTCGAGCGTCCAGTCCGATTTCGCCACGCCGACCACCGGCACGTCGAGCTTGCCGTGCCGCGCCATGGCGTAGAGCGCCGGGAAGATCTTCTTGTGGGCGAGGTCGCCGCTGGCGCCGAACAGGACCAGCGCGTCGGATCGTGGTCTCATCGCGATCTCTGGTGCCCGAGAGGGGTCATTCCACTGTCCCCTTTTCCGAGTGCCCGCCGAACTGGAAACGCATGGCCGACAACAGCTTATCAGCGAAATCGGCATCGCCGCGGGAGGTGAAGCGCTGATAGAGCGCGGTGCTGAGAACCGGGGCCGGCACGCCCTCGTCGATGGCCGCCTTGATCGTCCAGCGGCCTTCGCCGGAATCCGAAACCCGCCCCTGGAACGCGGAGAGGTTCGGATCCCGCCGCAACGAATCGGCGGTCAGATCCAGGAGCCACGAGGAGATGACGCTGCCGTGGCGCCACACCTCGGCAATTGCTGCGATGTCGAGGTCGAAGGCGTAGGCATCCGGATTCTCCAGTGGCGTGGTCTCGGCATCGGCGGTGGCTACCCGACTGCCGATATCGGCGGCCTGGAGGACGTTGAAGCCCTCGGCATAGGCCGCCATCAGCCCGTATTCGATGCCGTTGTGGACCATTTTGACGAAGTGGCCGGCACCGCTCGGCCCGCAATGCAGATATCCGTGTTCGGCCGTGGTGGCATGCGCCGCGCCGCCGGGGGCGAGTGCGGCGAAGATAGGATCGAGGCGCTTCACCACCGCTTCCTCGCCGCCGATCATCTGGCAGAAGCCGCGCTGCAGCCCCCAGACGCCGCCACTGGTGCCGACGTCGACATAATGGATGCCTTTCGACTTGAGCGCCTTGGCGCGCGCCATGTCGTGGCGATAGTACGAGTTGCCGCCGTCGATGAGCACGTCATCCGGCGCCAGAAATCCGGCGAGGTCGGCGATGGCACCGTCGACGACGGCCGCCGGCAGCATCATCCACACGGTGCGCGGCGGCGTCAGCTTCGCCGCCAGCTCCTTCGCCGACGCGGCGCCGACGGCGCCTTCGCCGACGAGCTCCGCCACCGATTGCGACCTGACATCGTAGACCACGCAGTCATGGCCGGCACGCATGAGCCGGCGCACGATACTGGCGCCCATACGCCCCAGGCCGACGACTGCGATCTGCATCCTATGGGTCCCCCGGTGTCAGTGCTGCGGCTCGGGGCGGAAGGACGCGAGCCACGAGAACTTCCCCAGCCAGCGGCCGAGATAGGCGTCGAGCCCATAGTAGAGGCCGGCGCGCGACAGGAACAGAAGGACGAAAACGAACGCATAGATGATCGCGGTGCCGATATCCGTCGAGCCGGCGATGTAGGGCCCGCCGAGTCCTTCGGCAGTCGACCAGATCACCAGGCACAGCAGGATGCCGCCGAGATAGGCGAGATCGGAGAACAATCCCAGGATCAGGGCGACGGCGAGCAGCGTTTCGCCGATGGCGACGACATGGGCGAAGACGACCGGATCGACGTTGACCGCGTTGATCCACAGACTGATCCACGCCTGGACCACCGTCGGCTGCCCCTGCTGGGCGCCGGTCAGGTAGGAGACGAAATTGTTGAGAAAGTCCGGGCGCCATTTGAACTGCGCATCGATCGCCCAGACGATGCCGAAGAGAATGCGCATGACGCCGATCGCCCGGTGTCTGGTCGTCTCGTTCCACGCCAGCATGGTGAACACGTCCCATATGTCGAAAGAAACGCTCGAAGCGAGCTGTCGTGTGGCGATCTAGAACGGGGCCGCCGCGATTCAACGGACAAGGCCGGCGCATGACAGGCTTGTAATCGTGCCGCGTGAGGAACGGCCTGGCGGCGCCCGGACCGGGGCCGTTGGGTGGCGTGCAAAAAGTGTGTGAATTCAAGGCATTGGTTGCAGACATCGGGCGCGGGCCGGGACGAGCCCTGAGGCGCATGGATTTTCCGGGCTTTCTCCGTATGATCGCCCTCGCATGAGTCCCGATTGCGGCACCGCGAGGCGCTTTTGACCGCGCAACCGTCGATCACCACCAGCACGCTTGCCGGCCGGCTCAAGGTTGTGGCGGGGGGCACCTGGACCATCGCTTTCGCGCGCGAGCTGGAGACACTGGTCGCCGGCCTGCCGGCGCAATCCGGCGAGATCGACCTGGCGGCGGTCGAGCGGCTGGACACCTTCGGCGCCTGGCTGCTGGAAGACCTGATGCGTCAGGCGCGCCAGCGCGGCGATCCGCTCGAACTGGCTTCGGTGCCGGATCGCTTCCGCGGTCTTCTCGACGAGGTCGGGGAGGCCAATCGCGAGGCGCCGGCGCCGCGCGCCCGCCGGCGCGGCCTGATCGGCTTCGTCGAATTGGTCGGCGAAGGAGTCTTCAAGTTCTTCGGTGAACTGATGGAGTTCACCACGATGCTTGGGGCCGTCACGGCGGCAGCCGGCAAGGCGATCATCCGCCCGCGCTTCTCGCGGTTCACCTCCATCACCCATCATCTCGACCGCGTCGGCTGGCAGGCGATCGGCATCATCGTGTTGATGACCTTCCTGGTCGGCTGCATCATTTCGCAGCAGGGCATCTACAATTTCCGCCGCTTCGGCGCCGAGGACTATGTCGTCAACCTGCTCGGCATCCTGGTGCTGCGCGAGATCGGCGTGCTGCTGGTGACCATCATGGTGGCCGGGCGCTCGGGCAGTTCGTACACCGCCGAGCTCGGCTCGATGAAGATGCGCGAGGAGGTCGACGCGCTGAGGACCATGGGCGTCGATCCGGCCGACGTACTGGTGCTGCCACGGGTCACGGCGCTGGTCATCGCCATGCCGATCCTCACCTTCCTCGGCTCCATGGCCGCGCTGACCGGCGGCGGCCTGGTCGCCTGGTTCTATGGCGGCATGAGCCCGGAGATCTTCATCTTGCGGCTGCGCGAGGCGGTTTCGGTCCACGATTTCCTCATCGGCATGATCAAG
Source organism: uncultured Alphaproteobacteria bacterium (assembly GCA_963750065.1). Taxonomy (GTDB): domain Bacteria; phylum Pseudomonadota; class Alphaproteobacteria; order Rhizobiales; family Kaistiaceae; genus CAVSRC01. Next base: position 110,299 of record CAVVPK010000009.1, on the reverse strand, counting down.
GCGCCGGTAATGGCGCTGGTGGTCGGCATCATTGCCTGCACGGAAGGCATGCGGGTCCAGGGCAGCGCCGAGTCGCTGGGGCTCAAGACCACCGCGTCGGTGGTCAAATCGATCTTCACCGTGATCGTGCTCGACGGCCTGTTCGCCATGTTCTTCGCGTCGATCGGGTGGTGATACGATGAGCCAGCCCTCCGGCGACGACGCCATCATTTCCGTGCGCGGCCTGGTCGCCGGTTTCGACGGGCAGGTGGTGCTCAATCAGCTCGATCTGGATGTGCGCGCCGGCGAAATCCTCGGCGTGGTCGGCGGTTCGGGCGCCGGCAAATCGGTGCTCTTGCGCTCGATCATCGGCTTGAACCGCAAGCGCTCGGGCAAGATTCGCGTCCTCAATGTGGATGCCGACGACAAGCGGAGCAGTGCCTGGCGTTCGGTCGAACGCCGCTGGGGCGTGCTCTTCCAGGGCGGTGCGTTGTTCTCCTCGCTGACGGCGCGGGAGAACATCCAGTTTCCCATGCGTCAGTTTCTCGATCTGCCCGAGAAGGTCATGGACGATCTGGCCATGGTGAAGCTGGAGCTGGTCGGCCTCAGCCCCAATGACGCCAACAAGCTTCCCGCCGAGCTTTCCGGTGGCATGACCAAGCGTGTAGGGCTGGCCCGGGCGCTGGCGCTCGATCCCGAAATTGTCTTTCTCGACGAACCGACCTCCGGTCTCGATCCGATCGCAGCCGGCGCCTTCGACGTACTGATCCGCACGCTGCAGCATACGCTCGGCATCACTGTCTTCATGGTCACCCACGACCTCGACAGCCTCAACACCGCCTGCGACCGGATCGCGGCATTGGCGGACGGCAAGATCGTCGCCGAGGGGCCGATGGAGACGCTGCTCACTTCCGATCATCCGTGGGTCAAGGCCTACTTCAGCGGCAGGCGCAGGCGCTCCAAGGGGCGCACGGCGCAGACCAACCAATAGACGGACGATAAGCCATGGAAATCCGCGCACGCTACTTTCTCGTTGGCCTGTTTGTGCTGGTCGTTGCCGTTGGGGTCGCCGGCTTCATCTACTGGCTTTACGACACCGGCGGTCTCACCACGCGCACGGATTATCGGGTGAGCTTCAACGGCTCGGTCTCCGGCCTGGCGCCCGGTTCGCCGGTGCTTTTCAACGGGCTGCAGGTCGGCGAGGTGACCGGGCTGTCGCTGTCGGCGGATGACCCCGGCCTGGTGATCGCGACGATCGCCATTGACGCGCGCACGCCGGTGAGGACCGACACCCATGTCGGCATGGATTTCCGCGGTCTGACCGGCACCGCGACGGTGGCGCTCACCGGCGGATCGCCGCTGGCGGGACCGCCGACGGGCGAGAACGGCCAGCCGCCGCTGCTGGTCGCCGATCCGAAGTCGATCCAGGACATGGGCACCTCGGCGCGCGAGGCGCTGACGCGGCTCAACGACATTCTGGCGGAGAACGCCACGCCGCTGAAGGACGCCATCGCCAGCATCGACACGTTCGCAGCGGCGCTGGCGAAGAACTCCGACAAGGTCGATACCATCCTGTCGGGGCTGGAGAAGTTCGTCGGCGGCGGCAACAAGCCGGAGACCGTGAGCTACGAGCTGACCGCGCCGACGGAGTTTCCGGAGATCGCCGCAATCCCCACGGGCCAGCTCTCGATCACCGCTCCGACAACCATCGTGGCGCTCGACACCCAGCGCATCATGATCCGCAATCCCGACGGCCTGGTGCCGGCATTCGAGAGTTTCCGCTTTGCCGACAGCATTCCGCTGATCATGCAGTCGCGCCTGGTGCAGGGCTATGAGAACGCGGGCTATTCGGGCGTCGGCACCGACGCCAGCGGAATCACCGGCGACTTCCAGCTGCAGACCAACATCCGCAAGTTCGAGCTCAACACCATCGGCACGCCGACGGGCGAAGTCGCCTTCATGGCCAAGCTCATGGACACGGGCGGGACGGTGATCGACGCCAAGCTGTTCGAGGCATCGACGCCGGTGAGCGACATCACCAAGCCGGAGGTGATCGCGGCGGCGATCGACAAGGCCTTCGGCAAGGCGGCGACCGATCTCATCGTCTGGTCGCTGGGCGTGATGAGCGACCAGGAAGGCGGTGGTGCGGGCGCCGGCGACCAGAGCGGCGGCGAAGCTCCGTCCATGCAGACGCCGGGGCCGCCGCCCGACGTGAAGCAGCAACCGGCCAAGGCAGCAGCGCCGGCTCCGGCCAAGGCGGCGCCGGCGAAGGCGAAGTAGCTCTAGCCGTGCGGAACCGTGGCGGCCATTGACGGCCGCGCGGCGAAGCCGGCGAACCATGCCGCGAGCTGTGGCCGGCCCTCGCGCCAGCCGAGATCGGGAAAGCGGAAGTCGAGATAGGCCAGGCCGCAGGCGGTCGCGATGGTGCCGATGTCGACACGGGGGGCGAAGCCTTCGGCCATCTGTTCCATGCGGTCGAGCGCCTTGACGATCTTGTCGTGCTGGCCGTCGCGCCATTCCGGCCACAGCAATTCCCGCGGCCGCAGGGTCGTCTCGTAACGCTCCAGCAGGGCAGCATCGGTCATGCCGTCGGCGATGGCCTGATCGGTCAGCGCCTGCCAGCGCGCCGGGCCCGGCGCCGGGAAGAGCCGGTGACCGCCGGCCAACGCATCGAGATGCTCTGAGATCACGCGGCTGTCATAGAGGACCATGCCGTCGTCGCTGATCATGGTGGGCAGCTTGCCGAGCGGATTGTCGGCGATCACCGGAGAGGTGCGCACGATCGGGCTCACCTTGGCCGGCACCATCTCGATCCTGTCGGCGAGGCCGAGCTCGATGGCCGAGACCATGACCTTGCGCACGAAGGGCGAGGTGGTGGAGTGATAGAGCTTCATGGGGCGCATCCTCGGCGTCGTTTGATCGGGTCATGCTCTACGGCGCCACAAACCGTCCAGCAAGAGTGTGGCGAGACCCGGTCAATTTGCCCGATTTTCTTAAGCGGCCGGTGAGGGCGGACGTGTTCCAGGTAGCGTCGACCAGGGAGGTTTTCATGGCAGGACTGACACGCAGGGCCGCCGTTCTGGCTGGCGCCGTCGCAATGCCGGTGGCGCTTGCCATCGGCACGGCGCCGGCCCGCGCGGTCGGCTCAGGGCTGCAGGACGAGGCCGGCAAGGCCGTCGCTGCATGGGTGGCGGCGGTCACCAGCGGTGACAAGAGCGCCGTGGCGGCACTGCTCGCGCCGGAGTTCCAGATCGTCCGCGACAATGGCGTCGCCTATGATCGCGCGCAGTATCTTGCCAGCGGTCTGCCCAGGATTGCCGCGCCGCCGCCGGTCAGCGAGCTGGTGGCGACCGGTGCGGGCGACGCGATGGTCGTCCGTTATGTGCTGGCGATCGACGCCACGGTCGGCGGCAAACCCATGCAGGCCAGGGCGCCGCGGCTGACGGTGTTTCGCAGCGTCGGCGACAAATGGCTGGTTTCGGCCCACGCCAATTTCGCCGCGATCGGGAAATAGGGGCCCGTCCGACCAGGCTACCGCAGGTCTTCGGATCGGCGCGGCAATAGGGTAGATTTGTCGGCCACCAGAAAGGTCGCTGTCGTGTCAAATCCCGTTTCAGCCCGCGAGCCCGCCGCGATCCACCAGTTGAGGAACGCGCCGGATCAGCCCCACAATCCCGGTATTCCGTTCGATGCGGAGCCGGTGGCCGGCGTGCGTGTGAATCTCTCGGCGGTGGAACGCCGCGCGGCGACGCTGCCGACGCGGCGGACCGTCAAGAAGGAATGGCAGGCGGCCTGGCTGGTGAAGGCGCTGCAATGCATCGACCTGACGACGCTGTCGGGCGACGACACCGAGGGCCGCGTGCGCCGGCTGTGCGCCAAGGCGCGCCAGCCGCTGCGCGAGGACATCAAGCAGGGGCTGGGGCTCGCCGACCGGCGCATCACCACCGCCGCGGTCTGCGTCTATCACCGCTTCGTTGCCACGGCGAAACAGGCCCTGGAAGGCTCCGACATCCCGGTCGCCGCCGTGTCGACGGCGTTTCCGGCCGGGCTGGCGCCGTTCGAGACGCGTCTGGCGGAGATCAGGGCGTCGGTCGCCGACGGCGCCGACGAGATCGACATCGTGATTACCCGCGAGCATGTGCTCAAGGGCAACTGGCAGGCGCTCTATGACGAGGTGAAGGCCTTCAAGGAGGCCTGCGGGGGCGCGCACATGAAGACGATTCTGGGCACCGGCGATCTCAAGACGCTGAGGAATGTCGGCCGCGCCTCTCTGGTGGCGATGATGGCCGGCGCGGATTTCATCAAGACCTCGACCGGCAAGGAAGGCGTCAATGCGACGCTTCCGGTGGCGCTGGTGATGGTGCGCGCCATCCGCGCCTATCGCGAGATGACCGGCAACATCGTCGGCTTCAAGCCGGCCGGCGGCATCTCCACCGCCAAGGACGCGATGAGCTTCCAGTTCGTGATGAAGGAGGAACTCGGCAGCATGTGGCTGCAGCCGGGACTGTTCCGCATCGGCGCCTCGTCGCTGCTCTCCGATATCGAGCGTCAGCTCGAATATTTCGTCACCGGCCGCTACGCCTCCTTCGAACATCACGCAATGGCGTAAGAGAGGAACAAAGATCATGTCGGTCGCTGAAATCCTCGACACGATGGACTACGGGCCGGCGCCCGAGAGCGACACGGAAGCGCGCGCCTGGATCGCCAAGCACGGCGAAGGCGCGAAGCTGTTCATCAACGGCGCCTGGGTGGCGCCTGAATCGGGCGAGTGGCTGGAGACCAGCGATCCTTCGACCAATACGGTCATCATGCGGATCGCGCGTGGCAACGCTGAGGACGTCGATGCGGCGGTCAAGGCGGCGCGCAAGGCGCAAGGGCCATGGTCGCGGCTGCCCGGTCACGAACGGGCGAAATATCTCTACGCCATCGCCCGGCTGATCCAGCGCCACAGCCGGCTGTTCGCGGTGCTGGAAGCGATCGACAACGGCAAGCCGATCCGCGAAACGCGCGACATCGACATCCCGCTGGTGGCGCGGCACTTCTACCATCACGCCGGCTGGGCCGAGCTGATGGATACGCAGCTCGCGGACCGCATGGCGGTGGGCGTCTGCGGCCAGATCATCCCGTGGAACTTTCCGCTGCTGATGGCCGCCTGGAAGATCGCCCCGGCGATCGCGCTGGGAAACACCAGCATCCTCAAGCCGGCGAAGTTCACCCCGCTGTCGGCGCTGCTGTTTGCCGAGATCTGCGAGATGGCCGGGTTGCCCAAGGGCGTGGTCAACGTGGTCACCGGCGACGGCGCCACCGGCGAGGAGATCGTCAAGCATCCCGACGTCGACAAGATCGCCTTCACCGGCTCGACCGAGATCGGCCGCAGGATCCGCGAACTGACCGCCGGCTCGGGCAAGACGCTGACGCTGGAGCTCGGCGGGAAGTCACCCTTTATCGTCTTCGACGACGCCGATCTCGATTCGGCGGTCGAGGGCGTGGTCGACGCCATCTGGTTCAATCAGGGCCAGGTGTGCTGCGCCGGTTCGCGGCTCCTGGTGCAGGAAGGTATCCACGACACCTTCGTCGCCAAGGTGAAGGCGCGGCTGGAGACGCTGCGCGTCGGGCCGCCGCTCGACAAGGCGATCGATGTCGGCGCCATCGTCTCGCCGGCGCAGCTCGAGCGCATCCGCAAGCTGGTCGAACAGGGCGTGGCGGAAGGGGCTGAGGTGTTCCAGGGGAGCGCGCCGCTTCCCAGCACCGGCTGCTATTTCCCGCCAACGCTGATGACCAATGTCGAGCCGGCCTCGACTGTGGCGCGGGTGGAGATCTTCGGACCGGTGGTGGTCGAGATGACCTTCCGCACGCCGGAGGAGGCGGTGCAGCTTGCCAACAACACCGAATACGGGCTGGCCGCCAGCGTCTGGTCGGAATCGATCAATCTGGCGCTCGACATCGCGCCCAAGCTCAAATGTGGCGTGGTGTGGGTAAACTCCACCAACCTGTTCGACGCCTCCGCCGGCTTCGGCGGCTACAAGGAATCCGGTTATGGGCGCGAAGGCGGGCGTGAGGGCGTTGCCGCCTATACCAAGCCGCGCTGGATCAAGACGGCGAAGCGGCTGGCCGAGAAGGCGCCGGCGAAGCCCGAGATGGGGCTCGAACTGATCGGCGGCGGCATCGACCGTACGGCCAAGATGTACATCGGCGGCAAGCAGGCGCGGCCCGACGGCGGCTACTCGCGCGGCGTTGCCTCGCCCGCCGGCAAACTCGTCGGCGAGGTCGGCGAGGGCAATCGCAAGGACATCCGCAACGCGGTCGAGGCGGCACGCAAGATCGCACCGAAATGGGCGGCGACATCCGAGCACAATCGGGCGCAGATCCTCTACTACATCGCCGAGAATCTCGATCAGCGCGCGGCCGAGTTCGCCGACCGGCTGCGGCTCCTGCGCGGCGTCAAGAGCGCCAAGACGCGGCTGGAGGTGGATGCCGCTGTGCATCGGCTGTTCCAGTGGGGGGCGTGGGCAGACAAATACGAGGGCGCGGTGCATCGCCCGCCCTTCCGCGGCCTGGCGCTGGCCATGAACGAGCCAGTGGGCGTGATCGGCATCGCTTGTCCCGAGGAGCCGGGCCTGCTCGCCTTTGTTTCGCTGATGGGCGCGGCGATCGCGGCCGGCAACGCCGTGGTGATGCTGCCGTCGGAGGCGCAGGCGCTGATCGCCACCGACCTCTATCAGGTGCTCGATACTTCGGACGTGCCGGGCGGCGTGGTCAACATCGTCACGGGCGACAAGCGCGCTCTGGCGCTGGAGCTGGCCAAGCACGATGCGGTCGATGCGCTGTGGTACTTCGGCAATCAGGAAGGCGCGGCGGCGCTGGAGAAGGCCTCGGCCGGCAACCTCAAGCAGACGTGGTGCGAGACGGTGGCGCGCCACTGGGAGGACGAGGCGATCGGCGGCGGGCGCGAGCTCCTGGCGCACGCAACCCAAGTCAAGAACATCTGGATCCCCTACGGGGAATAGCCTCGGGGAGCGCCCCGCGGCATGCTGAGCAAGGTGTTGCGGCCGTCGCGCGAAATTGCCGCTTTGCCCAAACCCGCCCTTAACGCGCCCGGTCCATGACAGGCTGCGGCGATTTACCGCCGTTCCCTTTGGAATCATGGGAGGACGCACGCATGGTCCAGCCGCTTATCGTGACTTGTCGGGTCATCGTCTGTCTGGCAGCAGCTCTCGCGCTGATGCTTGTTGCGCCGCCGATCGTCTCTCCGGCCTCTGCGGCGGAGATGAGCGTCGCCGAGCGCGATGCCGCCGGGCTTGCCGCCAACACGGCGTGGTGGGGAGCGCTGGTCGAGGGCACTGTCCCGGCACTCGACGCGGTGCTGGCGCCCGAGTTCCAGATCATGCGCGCCGACGGCTCGTCCTACGACAAGCAGGAATACCTCGCCAGCGCGCTGCCCAAGGTCGCCGCCATTCCGGCGTTCAGCCAGATGACGGTCACCGGCCAAGGCGACCTTCTGGTCGTGCGCTACTGGGTGACGGTGAAGGAGACCCGCAACGGCGAAACGGTCGAGGCGCACGCGCCGCGGCTGACGGTGTTCCGCCGCGACGGCGACACCTGGCTGGTGTCGGCGCATGCCAACTTCGCCACGCTGGAGAAGTAGGCTGGCGGCCTTCGCCTAATCGGCCATCACCATGACCGGTTCTTCCTCGCGGCTCTGTTTCGCGGCCGCCATGTTCAGCTTCTTGTAGCGCAGCAGGAGCAGGAGCGGCAGCGCCGCGAGCGTGATCAGGAACATCGCCTTGAAGTCGTCGAGATAGGCGATCATCAGCGACTGCTGCGTGATCAGGCCGTCGAGCTGGGCCGCTGTCTGGGCCCCAGCCGGTGTCATCAGCCGCATCGCATTGATGCCGAAGTTCGGCAGGTTCTGGTTGAACTGGGTGATCTGGGCGGCGAGGTCGGCGTGGTTGACCTGCATGTTGGAGGTCAGCAACGCCGCCATGACCGAGATGCCGATCGCCGATCCGATGTTGCGGACGAGGTTGAACAGGCCCGAGGCCTCCGTGCGCAGCTGCGGATCGAGCGTCTGGAAGGCGATGGTCGTCAGCGGCACGAAGACGAAGCCGAGACCGAAGCCCTGGATGACGCCGGAGGTGACCAGCGGCCAGTAGTCCATGCCGATGTCGAAGGCGGTCATCTGATAGAGCGACAGCGCCGTCATCGACAGGCCGAAGCCGACCAGCAGACGCGGGTCGATCTTGCCGACCAGCCGGCCGACGACCATCATCGCGGCCATGGTGCCCAGGCCGCGCGGCGCCAGCACCAGTCCAACGGTGATGATCGGGTAGCCCATCAGGCTTTGCAGCATGGGCGGCAGCAGCGCCATGGTGGCAAGCAGCACGATGCCGACGACGAAGATGAGGATCAGTGCCGCGGTGAAGTTGCGGTCGATGAACAGGCGCCGGTCGAGGAACGGTTCGTCGTGGGTGAGGGTGTGGACCAGGAACATCCATGCGCCGGCGATGGCAAGGCCCAGTTCGATGAGGATCTCGGGCGAGCTGAGCCAGTCGAGCTCGGAGCCGCGGTCAAGCATGATCTGCAGGGCGCCGACGGCCATGGCCAGGAATCCGAAGCCGACGAAATCGAACTTGCGGAAGCGGCGCACGGTATCGGGCATGAACAGGATCACGCCGGTGAGGGCAGCGATGCCGACCGGGACGTTGATATAGAACACCCAGCGCCAGTTGAAATTGTCGGTCAGGTAAGCGCCGATGACCGGGCCGATGATCGGCGCGATCATGATGCCCATGCCCCACACCGCCATCGCCTGGCCGTGGCGCTCGCGCGGGTTGATGTCGAGGATAACTGACTGCGACAGCGGCGCCAGCGCGGCGCCGAAGGCGCCCTGCATGATGCGGAAGAGCACCATCTCTTCGAGGCCGAGCGCCGTGCCGCACAGCGCCGAGGAGGCGACGAAGCCGGCGACGCAGATGGTGAACAGCCGCTTGCGGCCGATATTGTCGGACAGCCAGCCGGTGATCGGCGTGGCGATAGCCTGAGCCACGATATAGGAGGTCAGCACCCAGGTGACCGTCGTCTGATCGGCGCCGAGGCTCGCCTGCATGTGCGGCAAAGCGACGTTGGCGATCGTCATGTCGAGGATCACCATAATCATGGCGATCATCACCGAGCCGGTGATGAGCCCGCGGTGCTTCACTTCCGTGAAAGGATGCCCGTGGGCGTCGGTGCCGCTCATGGCTTCAACTCAGCTGTCGGGCGTCACTTCGCGGCCGTATGGGCCGGAGCGCTCTTGGTATCGACGGTCACATAGGCGCTAAGGCCGATGCGCATCGGCACGTCCGGATCGGGATTGTCGAGGCGGATGCGCACCGGCACCCGCTGGACGACCTTGACCCAGTTGCCGGTAGCGTTCTGCGCCGGCAACAGCGAAAACTCGGAGCCGGTGCCGGCGCCGATGCTGGCAACCGTGGCGTCGAAGGTGCGGCCGGGATAGGCGTCGATCGACACGGTTGCCTTTTCGCCCGGATGCATGTCGGCGAGCTCGGTCTCCTTGAAATTGGCGTCGATCCACGTCGTGCCGGTCTCGACCAGGCTGAGGAGCGCGGTCGGATTGCCCGTCGGATTGGTGACGTACTGGCCGACCTGGAGGCGATCCGCCTGGGCGACGATGCCGTCGGCGGGTGCGACGACGGTCGTGTTCTTGAGGTCGAGCGCCGCTTGTTCGCGCTTGGCCAGCGCCGACAGCACCAGCGGGTGCTTGTCGGTTTCGAAATCCGGATTGCCGCCGAGCGCCGACAGCGCCGCGGCGACGTTCTGCTTGGCCTGCAGAAGCTGCTGCTCGGCCGCGTGGGCGCTGTTCTGCGCCTCGTCGAAATTGGCCTGCGTCGAGACGCCCTTGGCGAGCAGTTCCTTCTGACGCTCCAAGCTCTTGGCCTGGAAGTCGTTGTTGTCCTGCGCGGCCTTCAGAGCGGCGACCGCCAGATGATAGGCGGCGCGCAACTGGTCGACCTGGAGCCGCGCCGAGGCGAGCCCAGCCTCAGCTTGGTCGAGGGCGATCTGGTACGGCTCGGCATTGATGCGGAACAGCACCTGGCCCTTCTTGACGGCCTGATTGCTCGACACGTCGACCTCGCTGATGATGCCGGAAACCTGGGCGGTGACCGTCACCCGGTCCTGCTGGACGTAGGCGTTGTCGGTCGAGACATAGCGCCCGCCGGACAGCCAGAAATACCCGCCGATCAGAATCAGCACGACGGGCACCGCCGCCATGATGAGATAACGGCGGATATTGCGGCGGGGCTTCGCTGGCGCCGGCTTCGACGCAATGCCGGCCGGCGCTGCCCCGTGCTGCGGAGCGTTTGGAGTTCCCCCATCGGCACTCATGAAGCGACGCCTTCTGTTTTGCGAGCAAGATCGGAATGTTTGGCGTGGGCGGCAGCGCCCACGGGCTGGTCCACACTATGAACGAGGTTGGCGCGGACTCGTGTCAGGATGCCGACGACCTGCTCGATCTCTTCATCGCTGATACCGGTCAGCACGTTGTCGTAACAGGAGATAGCGACGCTGCGGAATTTGTCGATCAACGGCCGGGCGGCCTCGGTCAGGTAGAGGCGGTTCGCCCGCCGGTCGGCAGGGTCGGGGCGCCGTTCGATCAGGCCGGCCGTCTCCATGCGGTCGATCTGGCGGCTGAGCGTGATCGGCTCCATATCCATCTCGTCGGCCAGCGTCGCCTGATGGAGCGGCTCGTCGCCGTGCATCTCGGCACGGGATACGGCCGCCAGGACGCGCCACTGGGCGCTGGTCAACCCGATGACCTGTGCCTGATGGTCGATGCGGCGGCGCAGGAGACGACTGACGTCATGGACCAAGAGCCCGATGCCCTTGGCGGGAGGCATATGTTGGTTTTGCATGGCGTCGATATAATAAGCGACCTTATTATAATCAAGCTTGCATATTTATCACACCAGCCATGCGGTAAACGAAGGGATAGAGCCAAAGGCTCTGGGGCCGCATCCGCCGATCGGGTCGGGGCGGGCCCCCGGCGAGTCCACTGAAGGCGGGCCGCGAAGGACGGGTCTTCCCTGGCCTGCGCCGCCAGGTGTGGCGATCGGGGTAGCGAAGCGGCGGCAAAGACGCTATCGATCCGGCCAATTCCCAAGGGGTCGCGGTTCCGGCGACGCCGCACCATCTAGACGACACCATGAACGACACAGCTACGCCGGCCACCGCCAAGACAGTCTATCCGCCCGCCGACCCGAATCCGAGCTTTCCCCGGATCGAGGAAGCCATCGGTGCGGCCTGGGACGCCGAAAAGACATTCCAGCGGTCGATCGAACAGCGGCGCGAGCAGGCCGCACCGGAATACGTCTTCTATGACGGGCCTCCGTTTGCCAACGGCCTGCCGCACTACGGACACATCGTCACCGGCTTCGTGAAGGACATGGTGCCGCGCTACCAGACCATGCGCGGCAAGATGGTCGATCGGCGCTTCGGCTGGGATTGCCACGGCTTGCCGGCAGAGCTGCACTCGGAAAAGGAGCTGAACCTCAACGGTCGGCAGGACATCCTCAAATACGGCCTGGCGCGCTTCAACGAGCATTGCCGCACGTCGATCATGCAGTTCCGCAGCGACTGGGAATATTACGTCAACCGCTCGGCGCGCTGGGTCGATTTCGAAAACGACTACCGCACCATGGACCTCTCCTACATGGAGAGCACCATCTGGGCCTTCAAACAGCTGTGGGACAAGGGCCTGGTCTATGAGGGCTATCGCGTGGTGCCCTATTCGTGGGCGGCGCAGACGCCGCTGTCGCAGTCCGAAACCCGCCTCGACGATTCCTATCGCGCCCGCCAGGACCCGGCGCTGACCATCGGCTTCCTGCTGGATGGCGACACCAATACGCGGCTCTTGGCCTGGACGACGACGCCGTGGACGCTGCCCTCCAATGTCGGCCTAGCGGTGGCGCCCGACGCCGACTATGCGGTGATGGAAAAGGACGGCGCACGGGTGATCCTCGCCGAAAGCTCGCTGGAGCATTACGCGCCGGAGCTCGATGGCTATCGCAATGTCGGCACGGTGAAGGGTGCCGAGCTGGTTGGGCGCACCTATCAGCCGCTGTTTCCCTTCTTCGCCGCCGAGAAGGCCAAGGGCGGCTTCCGCGTCATCGCCGGCGATTTCATCGAGATGGGCGAAGGCACCGGCGTGGTCCACATCGCGCCGGCCTTCGGCGAGGACGACCTCAACGTCGGCCAGAAGGAAGGCCTGCCGGTGGTCGATCCGGTGGATCTGGCCGGCAACTTCACCGGCGAGACGCCGCCCTATGCGGGCTTGAACGTGTTCGAGGCCAACAAGCCGATCATCCGCGACCTCAAGGAAGCGGGCGTCGTCTTCCGCCACGAGACCTACGACCACAACTATCCGCATTGCTGGCGCACCGACCAGCCGCTGATCTACAAGGCGATGCCCTCCTGGTACGTCGAGGTGACCAAGTTCCGTGACCGCATGGTCGAGCTCAACAAGGGCATCACCTGGATGCCGGAGCATGTGCGCGACGGCATTTTCGGCAATTGGCTGGCCAATGCGCACGACTGGAACATCAGCCGCAATCGCTTCTGGGGCGCGCCGATCCCGGTGTGGAAGTCGGACGATCCCGCCTATCCGCGCACCGATGTCTACGGCTCTCTGGACGAGCTGGAACGCGATTTCGGAGTCAGGCCGAAGGACCTGCACCGGCCTTACGTCGATGAGCTGACGCGTCCGAATCCGGACGATCCGACCGGCAGGTCGACCATGCGCCGCGTCGGCGACGTGCTCGATTGCTGGTTCGAGTCGGGCTCGATGCCGTTCTGTCAGGTGCACTATCCGTTCGAGAACAAGGAGTGGTTCGACAGCCACTTCCCCGGCGACTTCATCGTCGAATATGTCGGCCAGACGCGGGGCTGGTTTTACACGCTGATGGTGATGTCGACGGCGCTGTTCGACCGCGCCCCGTTCCGCAGCGCCATCGGCCACGGCATCGTTCTGGACGAAAACAAGCAGAAGCTTTCCAAGCGGCTGAAGAACTATCCCGATCCGATCGAGATGTTCAACACCTACGGCGCCGATGCGCTCAGATGGTACATGATGTCGTCGCCGCTGATGTCGGGCGGCGACCTGGCCATGCCGAAGGACGGCAAGGCGATCGGCGAGGCGATCCGCTCGGTCATGCTGCCGATCTGGAACGCCTATTCGTTCTTCACGCTCTACGCCAACATCGACGGCATCAAGGGCAAGCTGGTGACGAGCGCCGAGGCGGAGCTCGACCGCTACATCCTCGGCAAGACGGCGGAACTGGTGCGGGCTGTCGAGCAGGCGATGGACCGGCTCGATCTCGCCGGCGGGTGCAATGCGCTGCCGCCCTTCATCGAGGCGCTCAACAACTGGTACATCCGCCGCTCGCGCGACCGCTTCTGGAAGAGCGAGCGAGACGCCGACAAGACGGCGGCCTACGACACGCTCTACACAGTGCTGGTGACACTGATGCGCGCCATGGCGCCGTTCCTGCCCTATCTCACCGACCACATCCACCGGGCACTGACGGATGGGGCGAGCGTGCATCTGGAGGACTGGCCGGACGCTGCGGCTTTCGCGGTCGATGCGGATCTGGTGAAGCGCATGGATCTGGCGCGGGCGGTGTGCTCGTCAGCCGCCTCGGTGCGCACGGCCAAGAACCTGCGCAACCGCCTGCCGTTGGCGACGCTGACCATCGCGCATCCGAACCACGCGATCCTGTCGCCGCTCGTCGGCGTCGTCGCCGAGGAGGCGAACGTCAAATCGGTCGTCTTCGCCGACGACCCGTCGGCATTTGGCTCGGAAGTGCTGGTGGTCAATCCGCGGATCGTGGGTAAGCGCCTGGGGCCGGCGATGAAGGCGGTTCTGGCCGCAGCCAAGGCTGGCCAGTGGACGCGGCTTGACGATGGCGCGGCGGAGGTGGCCGGCGAGCGCATCGCCGCGGACGAATACGAGGTCCGCTTCCAGCCCAAGGAAGGCATCGCCGCCGCACCTTTCGACGGCAATGCCGGTGTGATCGTGCTCGACACGGTTGTGACGCCGGAGCTGGAGCGCGAGGGGCTGGCGCGCGATTTCATCCGCCTGGTGCAGGTGGCGCGGAAGGACGCCGGCTTCAACGTCTCGGACCGCATTACCATCGCGGTGACGGCGGGCCCGGCGGGGACGCAAGCCATCGGTGCGCATCTGGACACGGTCAAGGCCGAGACGCTGGCCGTCTCGCTCGACTTTGCCGATGCACCGGCCGGCACGGTGTCGGACGGCAAGCTCGGCGACGAGGCGATAAAGATCGGCGTCAGGGTGGCATAAGGCGCATCCCCCATTGCCGGCGTCATCCTCCGGCTTGACCGGAGGATCGGCTCCGGCAAATACGGCGGACGTTGTGCCTGGCCGAAGGTGATCCTCCGATCTCGCGTTGCTCGTCGGAGGATGACGGTGGGAGAGCGCGGCAAGCCATGCCGCGCGATCGCCGGAGCCGCTGTCGGACCTCGCGTGTCTGCCTCAGACCGCCCCTTCGCCCTCGGCGACTTCAAGCGCCGTCGGCGGGATCGGCGTTGAGCGGCCGAAGCGGCCGAGCGTGTCGCGGCGGACGAAGAGGATCGCCATGGCGACCAGCGCCGAGAGCGCCGAGACGGTGAAGGTCGTCTGCGCCCCGGCAAGCTCGGCGAGCTTGGGCGCCGCATAGGGCGCGATGACGCCTGCGAACCAGCGGACGAAATTGTAGCCGGCCGAGGCAACCGGGCGCGGCGCGTCGGAAACCTCCAGCGCCATCTCGGTGTAGACCGTGTTGTTGATGCCCATCAGTGCGCCAGAGAGCACGACGGCGACGACGATCTCCGTCCGCGTGCCAAAGGCGATGACCAGGAGCAGCACGGCGAAGAGTACGAGGCAGGCGCCGGCCAGCGTCACCTCGCTGAAACGCGCTTGCAGGCGCGGCGCCACCAGCACCGAGAAGACGGCAAGCAGAATGCCCCAGCCGCAGAAGATGAGGCCGACCGCATGCGGCGACATCATCAGGACGAAGGGGGCGAAGGCGAGAACGGTGAAGAAGGCATAGTTGTAGAAGAAGGCGCTGACGGCGGTGGTGGCGAGGCCGCCATGGGCGAGCGCCTTGAGCGGGTCGGCAAGCGCCGTCTTGCGCTCGGGCTTGGGCTGGTGCGGCAGGAAGACGGCGACGGCGATGAAGCCGACCGCCATCAGCGTGGCGGTGCCGTAGAAGGGATAGCGCCACGACATGTCGCCGAGCGCGGCGCCGAGCAGGGGACCGAGCGAGATGCCGAGGCCGAGCGCCGCCTCGTAGAGCAGGATGGCGAGATAGCTGCCGCCGCTGGCCGCGCCGACGATGACCGACAGCGCGGTGGCGACGAACAGCGCATTGCCGAGGCCCCAGCCGGCGCGGAAGCCGACCAATGCGGGAATCGAGTTGGCGGTGCCCGACAGGCCGGCGAAGACGACGATGAGCGCGGCGCCGACAAGCAGCGTGGCGCGGCCGCCGATGCGGGTGGACACGAAGCCGGTAATCAGCATCATCACCGAGGTGACGGCGAAATAGCTGGTGAACAGCAGCGACACCTGGCTCGGCGTGGCGTCGAGGCCGCGGGCGATGGACACCAGGATGGGATCGACCAGGCCGATGCTCATGAAGCCGACCATGGCGGCGAAGGCGGTGGCCCAGACCGATTTCGGCTGGCGGAAGAAGCTGGCTTTCTCGGGCATTGGCGATCCGGAAGAAGGTGCGGCCGCGATATGCAGCGGCCGTCAGTTGCGCCGACTTTCATTATTCTTATTATCTGTATAATGCAGATTTCGTGGCGGGCGCGCAAGAGGGGTTTGGGCGGCGGCGGAGGAGGAAAGTGGAATGACCAAGACACAGGCGGTGGGGCGAGAGACCGCAGACGAGGATGCGGCGGTCGTCGAGCGCGAGCTGATGTTTCTTGGCCGCGCGCTGGAGGCACTGCAGCGCAAGCGCCGCTATCCGCTGGCGCGGGCTCAGTTCATCATCCTGAGGACGCTCTCGGAGGGCGGTGCGGCGACGGTCGGCGGGTTGGCGAAGATCCTGCTCCTCGACGATTCGACCATGACGCGGCAAGTCGCGACACTGGCCGACAAGGGACTGGTCAAGCGCACGCCAAATCCGGCCGACCGGCGGGCGGGGCAGATTGCGGTGACGCCGCGCGGCAAGGCGCTTATGCAGGACATGCTGGCGCTGAGAAGCGAGCGCGTCGGGCGCTACATCGCCGACTGGCGCCCGAACGAGCGCAAGAGCTTCGGGCGGCTGCTTGGCCGCCTCAACGCCAAGCTGGTCGACGCGCTGGGGGAGTGACCGCGATGCCTATGGTTTGCGGTCGACGAGCGACCAGCTTGCCGGGATGAGGAGCGCTGCGAGGACGACCTTGAGCGCATCGCCGAGCAGGAAAGGCGCGACGCCGGCGGCGAAGGCCTGGGTCGCACCGATGCCGGCAGCGCCGCTGGGAAGCTCAGCGAACCAGGCGAGCCACGCGAAGCCCATGGCGAACTGTACCGCGACGGCGACAAGCATCGCCGCGCCGAGGCGGACGGCCGAACGGTCCCAGCCGCGGTCGGTGGCGAAGCCGACGATGGCCGCAACCAGCACCCAACTCATGATGAAGCCGGCCGTCGGCCCGAGCATGTAGAGCGGTCCGGCGATGGCCGGCGGCGTGTTGGTGAACACCGGCAGGCCGAGCATGCCCTCGGCGATGTAGGCCACCACCGTGGCCACTGCCAGCCGCGAGCCATAGGCGGCGCCGATGAGCAGCACGGCCAGCGTCTGCAGGGTCATGGGCACCGGCCAGAAGGGCACCTTGATCTTCGCCGAAATGGCGAGGATGGCGGTGCCGGCGAGCACCAGGATGACAGCCTTTGCGGCACGGTTGATGCCGCGCGGCCAGACGGCGGTGGCGAGCGCGCGGGACGAACTGATCGACGGCATGGCATGACCCCGGATACGGCAGGTAGACGATCCCGAAGCTATAGGGGCAATCGCCGAGCGCAACAAGCGGTGCCGGACCCGGCCGGGCCGGGTGGCCCAACCCGGCCAAGCGTGCGCCGGACGCCCGAGGTGGAAATATGCCGCAGGCTTGCCTTCTGGGCGTTTCCGAGTCATATTTTTAGCGTTCGGGCACTGTATCCCGGAGACTGGACAAACGCGCGGAGGAAATTCTCTGCGGAACTTGGGATTACCCTGGCCGTCTTGATAAGACGCTTTGCTTCCTTTCCCCGATCAACAAGCTGCCGACGACCCGCAGGCGTAGACATGCGCCTATTACGACCACCAGGGAAAAGGACTTCCCCATGCGCCAGACTGGCACCGTAAAATTCTTCAATTCTTCTAAAGGCTTCGGCTTCATCAAGCCGGACGGCGGCTCGAAGGACGTGTTCGTCCATGTGAGCGCCCTCGAGCAGGCCGGCATCAGCCATCTCGCCGATGGCCAGCAGGTCTCCTTTGAGGTCGAGCCGGACAAGATGGGCAAGGGCCCGAAGGCGGTCCGCCTGGAGCTGGTCTAGCCTTTTCTGCCGGCCATCGGCCGGCATAGCGGATTGAAGGGAACGCCGTCGGCTCACGCCGGCGGCGTTTCGCGTTTTGGGGGAATGGTCGAGCTGCGCATCCTTCGAGGGCTGCCTTCGGCAGCCACCTCAGGATGAGGCGGAGGGGAGGGCGAGGTTGCACGAGGTCCCGAGAATCAGGAAAGGCGCCGTTCGGGTTGCCCCAACCGACGCCTCCCTGATCGTTCGCCTGCCCGTTGCAGCCTAACCCGAGGGCCAAGCGCCACCGGCAGCGAGCCGATGTGTGACCTGCTTCCGCACCCCATCGCTGGGGACTTCCACCGATCACCCGGAACGCCACCTCTCGATGTCGTCCCGTCCGGAACTGGACCTTGCGGCCTCCTCCCGGACCACTTTCCAGCTCACAATGCGCATTTCTGCGCCTATGAACCTTTCCGTGGCGCCGCGGGGCATCCGGCTTTTCCAGGCTTGCACCCAGCGCCGGCGCGGTTCCGCGGGAACCGATCTCAGACGTTCGACTTAGCCCTTGTCGAACTCAACCAACTCCCTTTGCGGTATGAGGATCATGCGCCCGCTCCCCTGACGGCGAAAGCGCGGAGTGTCCCGATTGGGACTTCAGTGGATAACGGGGGCGATGCGGACGCGCCGACGGTTGCTGGCGCCGGCTTTGCATGCGCCCCACCGGCCGCGAGCGCCTTTCCGGTGCCACCGGAGGAAGAAAGATTCTAATCTGTCGGCTTGCCCGCAGCGATGCAGACGGAGGCGCGGAGGCCGGCATGACCCACAAATCGTTCGCCCCCGAAGGCGGACTCGCCGCGAGCCGGCCGCCGGTGCACCAGCCCTCTCCGGTCGCGGCGCGGCGCTACGTCCTGGCGGCCACGACCATCGCCTCGGCCATGGCCTTCGTCGAACTCGACCGTCGTCGGCATAGCGGTGCCGACCATCCAGAAGGACCTCGCCTCCGATATCGTCGCGATGCAGTGGGTGGCGAATGCCTATCTGCTGATGCTCGGTGCGCTCATCCTCGTCGGTGGCGGCCTTGGCGATCGCGTTGGCCGGCGACGCATTTTCCTCATCGGCATCGTCGCCTTCACGCTGGCCTCGCTCGGCTGCGCGGTAGCGCCGAACCCTACCGTCCTGATCGTGGCACGCGCCCTGCAAGGTGTCGGCGCAGCCCTCCTCGTGCCGCAGAGCCTGGCGATCATCTCGGCGACCTTTCCCAAGGAAATCCGTGGCAAGGCGATTGGCACCTGGGCGGCGGCATCGGCGGTGACCACTGCGCTGGGGCCGCCGATCGGCGGCTTCCTGATCGATCTCCTGTCGTGGCGCGCCGCCTTCTGGATCAACCTGCCGCTCGCCGTCGTGGCCCTGTGGCTGGCCGTGCGCTATATGCCGGAAAGCCGCGACGAGGGCGTAAAGGGCGGCATCGACTGGCAGGGCGCGCTTGTCGCGGTGCTCGCCTTCGCCGCGCTCACCTATGGCCTCAGCGCCATTTCGGAGGGGCAGGTGGGTGGAGCAGCGATCGCCGCGGCGATCGCGGCGGGGCTCGCCGGCATCGCCGTCTATGTGCTCGTCGAGCGGCGCGCCACCAATCCGATCACGCCGCCGGCGCTGTTCGCCTCGAAGATCTTCACCAGCGTCAACATCGTCACCGTCTTCCTCTATGGCGCGCTCTCCGGCGTGCTCTTCCTGCTGCCCTTCGATCTCATCAACCGACGGGGCCTCTCGGCCGCCACGACCGGCCTCATCATGCTGCCCTTCGGCCTGATCATCGGGGTGCTGTCGCGCACCACCGGCGCGCTCGCCGACAGTTACGGGCCACGGTTCTTCCTGGTGGCGGGGCCGCTGCTGGTGGGGGCCGGTTCGCTCGGCCTCGCTTTGGTCATTCCCGACTTGTGGCTGGGTGTGGTGCTGCCGGTGGTGCTGATCGGCGTCGGCATGGCGCTGGCGGCCTCGCCGCTCACCACGGCGGTGATGAACGCGGTGCCCGACGGCAAGTCGGGCGCCGCCTCGGGCATCAGCAATGCGGCGAGCCGGCTTTCCGGGGTCTTCGCCATCGCCATATTCGGCGCCACCGCCGGCGTCGTCTTCGGCTGGACGGCGCCGGTCGCGGCGCACTTCGGCGTCATCCCGCCGGCCGGCGATGCGGCGCGCGAGGCTATCGTCAAGGCGTTCCTGTCGGCCTATTCTGCGGCGATGGTCTTCGGCGCGATCTGGTGCCTGATCGCCGCGCTCATCTCCTTCGTGACGCTCAAGGGAACCGCCCCGCCGAAGAAGAAGGAAAAGGTGGCGTAGGGGGTGCCGCCGGGAGGCGACGTCCATGCGTTATCTGTTGACGGTCCTGTTGTTTTTCGCCGGGATGGCTTGTGCCGTGGCGGAGCCGGCGGTGGTGACCACCGACGTGCCCTACGGCGATCTGCCGCGCCAGAAGCTCGATCTCTATCTACCGGCGGGGCAGACGGGCGACGCGCCGGTGCTGGTGTTCTTCTACGGCGGCAGCTGGCAAGGGGGCGCCAAGGGGGACCTGCGCGAGACGGCGATGTCGCTGGCGGCCGCGGGCATGATCGTGGCGGTCCCCGATTACCGCCTCTATCCGCAAGCGGTATTTCCGCAATTCGTCGAGGACTGTGCCGCGGCCGTGGCCCATGTCCGCTGGATGCTGAGCCAACTCGGCGGCCGCCATCCGCTGTTCATCGGCGGCCATTCGGCCGGCGCCTTCAACGCGGCGATGCTCGCCGCCGACAAGCACTTTCTCGCCGATGCGGGCGTTCCGGCCGATGCGGTCGCCGGCTATGTGCTTCTGTCGGGCCCCTACGAGATGGGCGGGCCGAACATGATCAGCCCCTATCGCGAGATCTTCCCCGCCGGCACCGGAGTCCGCGCCAATGTGGCCGATTTCATCGACGGCAAGGAACCGCCGCTCCTGCTGATGGGGGTCGAGGCCGACACCGTCGCCAATCCGCTCGACAGCATCCACCTCGCCGGCGCGGTGATGAAGCACGGCGGGCGCGTGGTCGTAGCCACCTACAAAGGCAGCGACCACGGCGCGACGTTCCGCGGACTGAGCCACCCGGATTCGGCCGTGCGCAAAGACCTCGCGGCGTTCATCACCGTAACCTCGTCTCAATGACGAAGGCCGGGGCAGGGGCACCCCGGCCTTCAGGCAGCCACGGGGTCAGGCGTAGCTGGCGATCTCGTCGAAGGCCAGCCGTGGGCTGCGCGGGAAGAGCTTGCTGTGGTCGCCATAGCCGATGTTGACCAGCACGTTGGACTTGATCTGCGTGCCGGCGAAGAATTCCGCGTCGACCTTGTCCCTGTCGAAGCCGCCCATCGGGCCGGTATCGAGGCCGACGGCGCGCAGCGCCAGGATCAGATAGGCAAGCTGGAGCGTGCCGTTCTGGCTGGCGGTGTGGGCCGCGACCGCCGCGTCATTGGCGAACATCGGGCGCACGTCCATGTGCGGGAAAAGCCGCGGCAGGTGGTCGTGGAAGGCGAGGTCATGGCCGACGATGGCCGTCACCGGCGCCGACATGGTCTTCTCGACATTGCCGGGCGACAGGGCCGGCTTGAGGCGGGCCTTGGCCTCCTCGGTCTCGACGAACACCACGCGGAAGGGCGAGGCGTTGACCGCCGTCGGGCCGAGCTTGGCGAGATCCACCGCCTCTTCGAGAAGCGTGTGGGGGACCGGCTTCTTGAGCCAGCCGTTATGGGTTCGGGCTTCACGGAACAGGCGGTCGAGCGCCGCGGCGCTGAGGCGGCCGTCGGCCGGTGCGGCGGTTTCGAAGACCCGCTGGTTTGCGATCTGATTCATGGCTTCCCTCGTCTGGAAAATCTGGACCCCGCGTCCTGACGGAGAGATGGGAAGGGGTTGCATCACGAAAATCGGCCAAATACTGTTATCATCCATCAGATGGAGTGATGGAACATGCTCGACACCATGACGCTCGACCAGTTGCGGGCCCTCGAAGCCGTGGCGGAAACCGGCAGTTTTTCGGCTGCCGCGCGCCGGCTGGGGCGGGTCCAGTCGGCGGTCAGCCAGGCAATCCAGGCGCTCGAGGTGAGCCTCGGCGTGGCGCTCTTCGACCGTTCCGGCAAGGTGCCGCAGCTCAACGATGCGGGCCGCGTCGTGCTCGACGATGCGCGCAACCTGCTGCGCGGCGCCGAGGCGCTGAAGGCGCGCGCCGAGAGCATCGCGGAAGAGCTGGAGCCGGAGCTGACGCTGGCGGTGGAGAGCATGTTTCCGATGCATGTGCTGACCGACGCGCTGAAGGCGCTGCAGGTGCGCTTCCCGCTGCTGCCGGTGACCGTCTACACCGAGGCGCTCGGCGGGGCCGAGCAGCGGCTGCGCGATGGCACGGCGCGCATCGCGTTTTATCCGCCGAACCCGATCATGTCGGATAACCGTGAAACGGAATTTGTGGTGACCATCCCGACCGTGCCGGTGGTGGCGTCAGGCCATGAGTTGGCGCGCGAACCGGCGCCGCTGTCGCGCGCCGCGCTCGAGCGGCAGGTTCAGCTCGTGCTCACCGACCGCTCGCCGGCGAGCGCCGGCTTCAGCGCCGGCATCGTCAGCCACCGTACCTGGCGCTTCGCCGACCTCAACACGCGGCTGGAATTTCTGCTGGAGGGCTTCGGCTGGTGCAACATGCCACTGCCGCTCGTCTTCGAGCATATCCAGGCGGGACGGTTGAAGGTGCTCGACATCGCCCAGCACAATGCGCCCGAGTTCCGCATCCACGCCGTCTATCCGCGCGGACGCATGCCGGGCAAGGCCGGGCGCTGGCTGATCGACACCCTGCGCGTGCGCGCCAGGGCCTGCACCGATCCGATGGCCGCCGCCAAGGCTGCCGTCGGCGCGTCGATGCGGGCCGAGTCCAATGGCAGCGGGGTGTGAGGCGCCTCAGGTGTTCTTCCCCAGGAACGCCCCGATGCGCTCGATGGCGCGCGCGATGTTCTCGGCCGAATTGGCGTAAGAGAGGCGCAGGTAGCCTTCGCCCAAGGTTCCGAAATCGGGACCGCCGATGGTGGCGACGCCCGCCTCTTCGAGAAGCGCAGTGGCAAGCTTCTTCGCCTTGAAGCCGGTCCCGGAAATGTTGGGAAAGGCGTAGAAGGCGCCCGTGGGCGTGGCGCAGGTGACGCCCGGCAGCGCGTTCATGCCCTCGACCACCAGTCTCCGGCGCTTGTCGAACTCGGCGACCATGGCGGCAATCGAATCCTGCGGGCCGGTGAGCGCCGCCAGACCGGCATATTGCGCGGCCGCGTTGACGCACGACCAGGCGTTGACCGCCAGCTTGCGGACGTTGTCGTAGAGCGGCGCGGGCCATACCGAATAGCCCATGCGCCAGCCGGTCATGGCATAGGTCTTCGACCAGCCGTCGAGCAGGACGAGGCGGTCGCGGATCTCCGGGTAGGTGAGCAGCGAGACGTGCTCCAGGCCGTCATAGGTCATCTGGCCGTAGATCTCGTCGGAGAGGATGGCGACGTCGGGAAAACGGGAAAGCCCGGCGACCAGGGCGTCGATCTCTGCCCTGGGCGTGACGCCGCCGGTGGGGTTGGCCGGCGAGTTGAGGATCATCAGCCGGGTCTCGGGGGTGATGAGGGAGAGCGTCTCCTCGGCCGAGAAGGCGAAGCCGTTTTCCTCGCGGATCGGGATCGGCACCGGCCTGGCGCCGGTGAATTCGATCATCGAGCGATAGATGGGAAAGCCGGGATCGGGATAGAGGATATCGCTGCCGGGCTCGCCGAACATGAGGATGGCGGCGAACATGGTGACCTTGCCGCCGGGCACGATGATCACCTGGTCGGGCGACACATCGACGCCGAGGCGGCGGTGGATATCGGCGGCGACTGCCTCGCGCAGCGGCAGGATGCCGGTTGCCGGCGTATAGCCGTGGTGGCCGTCGCGGAGCGCCTTCACCGCCGCCTCGACAATATGGTCGGGCGTGCGGAAATCGGGCTGGCCGATGCCGAGATTGATGACGTCCTTGCCTTCGGCCGCGAGCGCAGTCGCCCGGGCAAGAACGGCGAAGGCGTTCTCTTCGCCGATGCGATCGAAGCCGGCGATGGTGTGAAGCACGGCGTTTCCCCGTCCGGTTGTCGTTGATTTGACGAAGAGATTAGGCGCATAAAATCAAGGAAATCAAACCTGTTTGCGCCGGTCGGACAGGCGACAATGGGAGGGAGAACCTGTGGCGACGGTTGCCGAAAAACGCCAGACGTTCCGCGCACTGCACGAGAGCGGCTGTTTCGTGCTGCCCAATCCGTGGGACGTGGGCTCGGCGCGCTACCTGGCAAGCCTCGGCTTCAAGGCGCTAGCGACGACCAGTTCGGGTGCGGCATGGAGTCTCGGTCAGGCGGACGGCGCCGTGCCGCTGGAGGCGATGCTCGACCATATCCGCGCGATCGTGGAAGCCACCGACCTGCCGGTCAACGCGGATTTCCTCGCCGGCTTCGCCGAAGCGCCCGAGGACGTGGCGGCCAATGTGCGGCGCTGCATCGATGCCGGCGTCGCCGGCCTGTCGATCGAGGACTCGACCGGCGACGAGGCCGCGCCGCTTTTCGATTTTGCGCTGGCCGTGGAACGGGTGGCGGCGGCGCGGGCGGCGATCGATATCGCCGGCGGCGACGTATTGCTGGTGGCGCGGGCGGAATGCTTCCTGACCGGCCATCCCGACCCGCTGGACGAGGCGATCCGGCGGCTGATCGCATTCGCCGAAGCCGGCGCAGACTGCCTCTACGCACCGGGGGCACGCGGAATTGAAGATATTTCCGCGATCGTGGAGGCGGTGGCGCCGAAACCGGTCAATGTGCTCGCCGGTGGGCCGGGCAGCCTGACGGTCGGACAGATCGCGGCGCTTGGCGTGCGGCGCATCAGCGTCGGTGGGGCGCTGGCGCGCATGGCCTGGGCCGGCTTCATGGGCGCGGCGCAGGAGATCGTGGAGAACGGCAGCTTCGCTGCCTTCGAGGGCGCGGCATCGGGCGCCGAACTCAACCGGTTGTTCGCGGCCGGCACGGCGCGGAGGACGCCATGAGCGAGACTGTCAACGGCCCGCCGGTCGGCGCGCTGATCGATACCACGCCGGCGGATTGGCCGGAGGCGGTGCGGCTCAACGGCCGCTTCTGCCGGATCGAGAAACTCGATCTCGTCCGTCACGCCGAGTCGCTGTGGCTGGCGGTCAAGGGGCACGACCATATCTGGTCCTATATGGGCTATGGCCCGTTCCGCGACGAGCCGTCCTTCCTGCGCTGGGTCGACGAGCGCACGGTACTGCTCGATCCGTTTTCCTATGCCGTCGTCGAGGAAGCGAGCGATCGGGCGCTGGGCATCGTCACGCTCATGGAGATCCGCCCGGCGATGCGCGTGGTCGAGATGGGCAACGTGCTCTATTCGCCGCTCCTGCAGCGCACCGCCGCCGGCACCGAAGCGCAATATCTGATGGCGCGGCACGTCTTCGACCAGCTGCACTACCGGCGCTACGAATGGAAATGCGATGCGCTCAACGCGCCGTCGCGGCGGGCGGCCGAGCGCTATGGCTTCACCTATGAGGGCACGTTCCGCCAGCACATGATCGTCAAGGGCCGCAATCGCGACACCGCCTGGTATGCGATGACCGACCGCGACTGGCCGGCGATGAAGGCGGCCTTCGAGGCATGGCTGGAGCCGGAGAATTTCGATGCGAACGGCGCGCAGAAGCGCGAGCTCGCGGCATTCAGGACTTGAGAAGGGAACGGAACGCATGGACAGACTGAAGGGCAAACGCGCGCTATTGACCGCCTGCGGCGCGGGCATCGGCCGGGCGACGGCGCTACGCTTCGCGGCGGAAGGCGCGCATGTGATCGCGACCGACCTGAAGCCTGAATTGATGGCCGATCTCAAGGATCACGGCGTTGCCGAGACGCATGCGCTGGACGTGCGCGACAGCGAAGCGATCCGCGCCCTGGCGGCCAAGGTCGGGCCGGTGGACGTGCTGTTCAACTGCGCCGGCTTCGTCCATCACGGCACGGTGCTGAGCGCGACGGAAGAGGACTGGGACTTTTCCTTCGACCTCAACGTGAAGGCGATGCACCGCATGATCCAGACCTTCCTGCCGGGCATGCTGGCAAAGGGCGGCGGCGCCAT
The DNA here is from genome assembly GCA_963750065.1 of uncultured Alphaproteobacteria bacterium. Lineage (GTDB taxonomy): Bacteria > Pseudomonadota > Alphaproteobacteria > Rhizobiales > Kaistiaceae > CAVSRC01. Next base: position 84,626 of record CAVVPK010000009.1, on the reverse strand, counting down.
CGTCAACATGTCGTCGGTTGCCTCGTCGGTGGTGGGCGTACCGAACCGCTACCTCTACGGGGCTTCCAAGGCGGCGGTCATCGGGCTCACCAAGGCAGTGGCGAAGGATTTCGTAGGCCAGGGCATCCGGGTCAACGCCATCTGCCCGGGCACGGTGCAGTCACCCTCGCTCGACGCGCGTATCGCCGATCAGGCAAAGACACAGAACAAGTCCCTCGACGAGATCCGGCAGTCGTTCGTCGACCGCCAGCCGATGGGGCGCCTGGGCAAGGCGGAGGAGGTCGCGTGGCTCGTGGTCTACCTTGCCTCGGACGAGTCCGCCTACACCACCGGCCAGGCCCACGTCATCGATGGCGGCTGGTCGATATAGGGGCGAGCAGCCATGCACATCCTCATCATCGGCGCCGCCGGCATGGTTGGCGCCAAGTTGACAGCGCGGCTGATCGCCGATGGCGGTCTCGCCGGCAGAGCCATCGACCGGCTGAGCCTGGTGGACATCGCCGAGCCGGCGCTGCCGACCGGCGTGCCCTTCAGGGTCGATACGCGCGATGCCGACCTTGCCACGCCCGGCCTGGCGGAGAGCCTGGTTGCGGCGCGGCCGGACGTGATCTTCCATCTGGCGGCGATCGTCTCGGGCGAGGCGGAGGCCGATTTCGACAAGGGCTACCGGGTCAATCTCGACGGTACGCGGCTGCTCTTCGAGGCAATCCGCAAGGTCGGCGACGGCTATACCCCACGCGTGGTGTTCACCTCGTCGATCGCGGTGTTCGGGGCGCCGTTTCCCAATGCGATCGGCGACGAGTTCTTCGAAACCCCGCTCACCTCCTACGGCACGCAGAAGGCGATCAGCGAGCTGCTGCTCTCCGACTACACGCGGCGCGGCTTCATGGACGGCATCGGCATCCGTTTGCCGACCATCTGCGTCAGGCCCGGCAAGCCCAACAAGGCGGCCTCGGGCTTCTTCTCCGGCATCATCCGCGAGCCGCTGGCGGGCCAGGAGGCGATCCTGCCGGTCGGCGAGGACGTGCGCCACTGGCATGCCAGCCCGCGCTCGGCCGTCGGCTTCCTGATCCATGCCGCGGGCCTGGATGGCGAGCGGCTGGGAGCGCGGCGCAATCTCTCCATGCCCGGCGTGTCGGTGACCGTGGGTGAAGAGATCGCGGCGCTCGGCAAAATCGCCGGCGAGGCGGTGGCCAAGCGCATCCGCCGGGAGCCCGACCCGACGATCATGGCGATCGTGGCCGGCTGGCCGCGCAACTTCGCGCCCGAGCGCGCCATTGCGCTGGGCTTCCATGCCGAGACGAGCTTCGCCGAGATCATCCGCGTCCACATCGAAGACGAACTCGGCGGGACGTGGGTGAAATAAGGCTCTACCGCTTTGCCGTCCACGGCGTTTCCGGCACCGGAGTGAGCGGCTTGCCGGCGGTGAACCAGCTTGTCAGGTTGTCGACGCAGAGCTGGCCCATGGCATCGCGGGTGTAGACCGATGCCGAGCCGACATGGGGCAGCAGCACGACATTCTCGAGCGCCATCAGCTCGGCCGGCACGTTGGGTTCGTGGGCATAAACGTCGAGGCCGGCCGCGTGAATCGTGCCGTCCTTCAATGCAGCGATCAGCGCCACTTCGTCCACCACGCTGCCGCGGCCGATATTGATGAGGATGCCGCGTGGGCCAAGCGCCCGGAACACGCTGGCGTCGATCAGCTTCTCCGTGTGGCCGTTGCCGGGCAGAACGCTGATGAGAGTATCGACGTCCTTCGCCATCGCGGCGATGTCGGCATAGTGCCGGTAGGAGACGTCGTTGCGTTTGGTGCGGTTGTGGTAGACGACCGGCACCTGCATGGTGCTCAGCCGGTGGGCAATGGCCATGCCGATGCGGCCGAGGCCGGCGATGCCGACGGTGCGGTCGCGCAGCGTCGCGCGGCTGAGCGGATAGGGGCCATCGCTTGCCCACTTGCCGGCGCGCAGGTGGCGCTCGGCGGCGGCGAGTTCGCGCACCGTCATCAGCAACAGGCCGAGCGCGGTATCGGCGACCTCCTCGGTCAGCACATCGGGCGTATTGGTGACGATGATGCCGCGCGCCGCTGAGGCGGCGAGATCGATGCCGTCATAGCCGACGCCGAAATTGGCGACGATCTCGAGCTTGGGCAAGGTGTCGATCAGCGCGCCGTCGATGGGGAAATGGCCGCCGCGGGCGATGCCGCGGGCCTGCGCTGCGACCTCGGGCGGGATCGCCGCGCCGCTCGTCAGCCGGTGGACGGCAAAGGCTTCGACCAGCGAAGCCTGCGTCTTCGCCGGCAGGTCGCCAGCGGCAATCACGTCGATCTTGTCCAATGAATCTCTCCGAACGGTGAGGCGGTGAAGTTTAGCCCTATCGCGACCCACCGCAAGGTCAGCGGTCGCGGCGCACACGCTCGCGGTAGAGGGCATAGAGGCCGCTGGCGACGATCAGGCTGGCACCGATGAGCGTCGAACGGTCGGGAACATTGTCGAAAACGAGATAGCCGAGCGCGATCGCCCAGATGAGCTGGGTGTAGTTGAATGGCGCCAGAACGGTCGGCGGGGCGTCGCGATGGGCCATGATGAGGAGCCAGTGACCGAGACCGCCGAAGACGCCGGTGGCGACGAGCGCTGCGGCGACAAGCCAGCTGGGCGGCATGATGGCGACCGCCGGCAGTGTCGGGGCGAGCACGATCGAGGACAGGCCGGCGGCGTAGATCGCCATGCCGTTGGGGCTGTCGGTCGCCGACAATCTGCGCGTGGCGAGCGAATAGAAGGCGAAGCACAGCGCCGAGCCGACCGAGAGCAGGGTAGCCGGATTGAAGGTGGCGGAATCGGGCCGGATGACGATGAGCACGCCGATGAAGCCGGCGGCGACGGCGGCCCAGCGGCGAGGGCCCGGCCACTCGCCGAGCACCGGGCCGGCGAGTGCGGTGGCCAGCAGCGGTCCGGCAAACTGGACCGAACTGGTGACCGCCAGGGGCAGATAGCGGACGGCCATGAAGCTGAACAGGGTGGTGAAGAGCAGCAGCATGGCGCGCGTGACCTGCAGCCATGGCCTCCTGGTGGCGTAGTCCGCCCAGTTGCGCCAGGGCCTGAAGAAGGCGACGGCAAGGACGAAATTGACGAAGTAGCGGCACCACGCCGTCTCCAGCGCGGGAATGACGGGCGCGAGGAATTTGGCCACGGCATCGAGCAGGGCGAAACAGAAGACGGCGGCCAGGATGAGCGCGATGCCGCGCACGCGTACGGCCGTCTCCTCGGGCGAGAGCGGCAGGTGGCGTGCGGTCACGGACTGCATCCCGATGGCGCCCGGCGACCCGCAGCGCCATCCGGCGAGGGGGCGGCTTCAGTAGGTGGCACGGCCGCCGGAAATGTCGAACGTGAAGCCGGTCGTGAAAGAGCACTCGTCCGACACCATGAAGGCGATCATGGCGGCGATCTCCTCGACGGTGACGAAGCGGCCGCGCGGGATCTTGGAAAGCATGTAGGCGATGTGGGCCTGGCTCACCTGCTCGAGGATGCGCGTGTTGGCGGTGACCGGGGTGATGGCGTTGACCGAGATGTTGTTGCCGGCGGTCTCCTTGGCCAGCGACTTGGTGAGCGCGATGACGCCGGCCTTCGAGGCCGAATAGGAGGAGGCGGTGGGGTTGCCCTCCTTGCCGGCGATGGAGGCGACGTTGGCGATGCGACCGTAGTCGCGCGCGATCATATCGCCGACGAAGGCACGGCAGCAGAGGAACTGGCTGCGCAAATTGATGCGGATGACGCGGTCCCATTCCGCGATGGGATAGTCGGCGACATTGGCGTTGAGACCGGCGACGCCGGCATTGTTGACCAGGATGTCGACGGGCCCGAGCGCAGAAAGCGTTTCGGCCTTGGCGCGGTCCACTTCGCTCTCGTCGGAGACGTCGACGCCGATTGCGATGACCTTGCCCCTGGCGGACAGTTCGCCCGCGGCCGCCTCGACCAGTATCCTGTCCTGGTCCCAGAGGGCGACGGCGGCGCCGCCATCGAGAAGGCGTTCGGCCACGGCGCGGCCGATACCCTGGGCGCCGCCGGTGACGACCGCGGCGCGGTTTGAAAAGTCGAACGTGATTGGCACGGGAAACCTGCTGGCTGGATCGGAAATGGGGGACGGCGAACGGGCGATGGTAGTCCGCCGCGGCACCGACAGGCAATTGTTTCAGGCAGCCTGCGTACCGGCTCAGCTTGCGACGGTGGTCTCGTCCGTCTCGCCGTCGTCGTGATCGGCGTCGGCCGCACGGTCATCCTTGGCGGCGCCAAGATTGCGCTCGACCTGGCGGAGCAACTTGCGCAGGCGCTTGCGGTCCTTGTCGTCGATGCCGGCCAGCGCCGTCTTCTCGACGCGCTTCCACAGCTTGTCGATCTGGCCGATGGCTTCGCGGCCGCGCTCGGTGAGGAACACCTGGGCCTGGCGGCCGTCGCCGGGCGCGGCGCGGCGCTCGACATAGTCCTGGGCGGCAAGTCGGCTGATCATCTTGGTGACCGTCGGCGGCTGGACGCCGAGGGCAGCGGCAAGGTCGCTCATCGACATGCCGTCAGCGGTGGACAGCTCCTTGAGCAGGGCTTCCTGGCCGGAATGGAGGTTGACGCGGGACAACTGACTCCCCGCCCGCACCCGGTAGGCGTGAGCCGCCTGGGCGAGCCTGTGCGTGATTGTCCTGCGGTGGTCGAACCCCATGAAGTTAGCGACCTAAACAATGAACATGAACTCTGTATGACGGCTGCGGAATTGCCGCAACGTCTGTCAAGGGTTCAAAACGTCCGCATCTCGCGCGCCACCCTTTCCAGGAAGGCGGTGCAGACCGCCTCGCTGTTGCGGTTCATGTCGTGGAGCGCGATGTAGCGGGTCTTGGTGAGCGGGTGGCAGACGGCGCGCACGGCGCGCTTGACCACCTTCTTCGGCGGATCTCCCATCAGCATGGTACGCCAGCGGTCGCCGCCATAGGTGACAACGGCGGCGAGCCTGCGGATGTTGGAGAGGTTCGGCCAAGTGCGCCCGTCGGCGAGCTTGAAGGAGACGCCGGGCAGGAAGCACCGGTCGAAGAAGCCCTTGAGGATCGCCGGATAACCGTAGTTCCAGACGGGGAAGTTGAGCACCAGGGCTTCGGCCGCGCGCAGGCGGTCGACATAGGCCTGAACCGGTGCGGTGCAGATTTCGACGTTGTGGTAGTTCAGCCGCTCCTCGCGCGACAGCACCGGATTGAAGCCTTCGGCATAGAGGTCGCAATCGTCGACATCGTGGCCGGCGGTCCTGAGATTATCGAGGATGGTGCGGTGGGCCGCCGCCGCAAAGCTGGTTTCGACCGGATGGGCGAAGAGGACAAGCGTGCGCATCGGCGCCTCACTCCGCCGCGGCCTGCTGGAGGCCGGGGAAGAGATAGACCTGATCGGAGTTGAGGTCGAAGTCCGGGTTCTCCCAGGCGATCATCTTGCCGGGATTGAGCAGGCCCCTGGGATCGGCCTCCTTCTTGAAGGCGAGTTGGACCGCGTCGGTCTTCTTCATGCCGCCTTCCTCGAGCGTGTAGCGGTGCGGGTTGAAGATGTTGACGCCGTTGTCCTCGTGCAGCTTGACCAGTTCCTCCAGGCGCTCGTCGCTCACATAGCGCACCATGGGCAGGCCGGCGGCGGTGACTTTGCCGTCGAAGCGGATGAATTCGAGATGGCCCGGCATCTCGTCGCCGATGAGCCTGGTCATGGTCTCGATGGTCTTCAGGTGGTCGGGGAAGCGGTGCTGGGTCTGCAGATAGGTGATGGTCGGGTCGACGCGCAGCGCCCTGAGCGTGGTGTGGTTCCAGGCCAGCTCATAGTTCGGCGGCAGGCCCTTCTTCTCTTCCGGACTGGCCGTGTCGGCACGGAAGAGGATCTCGGCCTTCTCGCGCCTGGCCAAGGCCAGGAAGGGCGAGAGCGCCTGCGGCGCGACCATGAGCAGCACGACGGAGTGCTCGCGGCGGAAGAACTTCTGGTGGCGCAGGAAATAATCGTGCGGCGCGGGCGCCGCGACGACGGCGATCTCCTTGAACAAGAGCCCGTCCTCGTTGCCGAGCAGGTCGGCAAAACGGACCGCGTCCATGTAGCTTTCATAGCCGACGATGACGTCGATCCAGTCGTAGGCGGCGTCGAGCGGCACCGCCACTTCGGTGATGATGCCGTTGGTGCCGTAGGCGTGCATCACCTTGAGCAGGTCCCAGTCGTCGAGGTCGAGAATGCGCGGCGCGGCCTCCATGGTGACGATGCGGGCGCCGAGAACGTTGCCGATGTTGCGCAGGCCGCCCCAGTTGATCGAGCCGACGCCGCCCGAGCCGCCGGCGATGAACCCGGCGAGCGTCGCCGTGCCCGCGGTCGAGGGGTGCATGCGCAGTTCCTGGCGGCTGTCGGCGCGGGTCTGTCTGTCGACCTGGGCGATGATGGCGCCGGGCTCGGTGACGACGCGGCCGGGCGTGATCGCCTTGACCGCGTTCATGTCCGCGAGGCTCAAGACGACACCGCCGGACAGCGGCATGGCCTGACCGTAATTGCCGGTGCCGGTGCCGCGCGGGGTGACCGGAATGCCGAGCGCGAAGCAGGCCTGAAGCACGCGCACGACTTCGGCCTCGCTCTTCGGCGAGACGATGACGTCGCCGGTGACATGGTCGAGCTGACGCTTGAGCACCGGCGAGTACCAGTAGAAGTCGCGGCTCTTCTGCTTGACGATGGCCGGATGGTCCTCGACCTTGATGCCGTCGAGTTCTTGTCTCAGCGTGTCGATGTCGTAGGCACTCATGCGGTCACCATGATGTCGTCGAGCTCCCGGTAGTCGGGAAGCGTGCGGTCGATGGGCTTGCCGGCACGCAGCACCGTGCGGTCGGCCTGCGGGCGGGCGAGGAGTTCGGTGAAGCTGCGGGCGGAAAAGAGCACCAGATCGGCGGGGAGGCCAGCGGCGATGACGCCGCGATCCGGCCGGCCAATGATTTCAGCGGCGCGGCGGGCGACGGCGGCCGGCCAGTTGCCGAAGGGGTGGTCGAAATGGGCGATGCGCACCGCCTCGCGGAAGACCTCGACCATGTCGAGGTCGCCATAGGCATAGAAGGGGTCGCGGGTGTTGTCGGAGGCGACGGCCACCGGAACGCCACGTGTCGTGAACTCGTGCAGCAGGGTGATGCCACGCCAGCGCGGCGTGCGGCCAGGAACGCGGTCCTGCAGGTACATGTTGCACATGGGCAGCGAGACGACGGCGATGCCGGCCTCGGCGACGCGGTCCAGCGTCGCGCTCGCCTCGGCATCGGGCTGGACGGCGAGCGAGCAGCAATGGCCGCAGACGATCTTGCCAGGAAAGCCGGTCTTCAGCGCCGTATCGGCGATGATGCGCAGCGAGCGCGCCGTGGGGTCGCTGGTCTCGTCGACGTGGAAATCGAGATCGAGGCCGTTGTCCGCCGCCCTGTGCATCATCGATTCCAGCGCGCGGTCGAGGTCGGGGATCATGTAGGTGACCGCGCCAAGTACGCCGCGATAGTGGGCGATCGTCCGAACCATCTCATCGGCATAGGCCGAATCGAGAAAGGCCTCGACGCCCAGAATGGACACCGCCTGCAGGTCGATGCGACCGGCCCAGCGTTCGCGCATCTCGGCAAACACCGGCCAGGTGATGGTGTGCTGCGGCGCCGCGGAATCGAGGTGGGTGCGAAGCAATGCCGTGCCGTGGGCGTAGGCGGCACGCAGGGCGAAATCCATGCGCCGCTCGACGTCGTGCGGGCGCCAGTGCATCTCGCGATCGGCGCGCACGGCCTCCAGCGCGCCGGCGAAGGTGCCGTCGGGGTTGCGGCGGCGCGGCCAGATGTGGCCCTTGTCGATATGGGTGTGCATGTCGACGAAGCACGGCCAGACCATGCCGCGGTCGAGGTCGAATCTCGGCAGCGTGGTGCGGCGGCCGGGCGGATCGATGCGCTCGATGGCGCCGTTCCTGACCGTGATGTCGGCACCGATCAGCCCATCCTCGTCGGCTGAGGCGGCGAAGCCGTCGGTGAGCACGGCCGGCAACGTCGCATTGGCAAGGACGTAGCGCGTCTCCCGGGGAACCTTCGCAAAGCCCTTCGCCATGTTGCCCCCCTTACGCAGGCTCAGTTCTCGCGGCGCACGGCGCTTTCGTGCCAGCGCCTGAGGGCCAGATGGGAGATCAGGCTGGTGGCGAAGAAGATCAGAACGCCGGTGAAGGAGAGCAGCAACAGCGCCGCGAAGAGGCGTGGAATGTTCAGCCGGAACTGCGATTCGAGCAGCCGGAAGGCGAGGCCGGAGCCGGCACCGGCGGAACCGGCGGCGAATTCGGCGACGACCGCGGCAATCAGCGCGAGGCCGCCGGCGATCCTCAGGCCGGCGAGGAAATAGGGCAGCGCGTTGGGCAGCTTGAGCAGCATGAGCGTCTGCCAGCGGCCGGCGCCATAGAGCTCGAACAGGTTGAGCAGGTTGTGATCGGTGGAACGCAGGCCCTGGGTGGTGTTGGAGAGCACCGGGAAGAAGGCGACGAGCCAGGCGCAGATGAGGAGCGCCGTCTGGGTATTGGGCGTGTAGATGAGGATCAGCGGCGCGATGGCGACGATCGGCGTCACCTGCAGGATGACGGCGTAAGGATAGAGCGCCAACTCGATCCATTTCGACTGGGCCATGAGGATGGCCAGCGCCACGCCGCCGACCAGCGCAATGGCGAGCGCCGAGAAGGTGATCTTGAGCGTGACCAGCAGGGCCGGCAGCAGAATCGGATAGTCGGTGCCGAAGGCCTGGGCGATGCGCAGCGGGCTCGGCAGGATGTAGTGCGGCACATGGGCGAGGTCGCAATAGACCTGCCAGACGACGATGAGCAGGACGAGCATACCCACCGGTACGGCGATGCGCGCCACGCGCTCGCCGAAGTTCATGGCCGGCGGTGGCCGTGGCGCTTCGTCCTCGCCCTGGTAAAGGGGCGCGGCGGCAAGATTGGGCTTTTCGGCTTCCAGTGTGGTCATCGCGGTCAGTGGGTTGCTTCGATTGCGCCGTGGAGGGCTTCCGAGGTGCGCCGGCAATAATCGTTGTAGACGGACGAGGTGCGGAACTCCTCTTCGCGCGGATAGGGCGCGTCGATGGCCATGTCCTGCACCACGCGCCCCGGCCGCGCCGCCATGACGACGATGCGGCTGGAGAGGTAGACCGATTCGAACACCGAGTGGGTGACGAAGATCACCGTCCAGCCGAACGTCTGCCACAGGTGGAGGAGATCGTTGTTGAGCTTGAAGCGGGTGATCTCGTCGAGCGCGGCGAAGGGCTCGTCCATGAGCAGCAGCTTCGGCTTGGTGATCAGCGCACGGGCGATGGAAACGCGCATCTTCATGCCGCCCGACAATTCGCGCGGATAGGAGTTGGCAAACTTGTCGAGGCCGACCATGGAGAGCGCCTCCATGACGCGGTCGTGGGCGGCCGCCTTGGAGATGCCCTGCAGGCGCAGCGGCAGATAGACATTGGCGAACACCGTGCCCCACGGCATCAGGGTCGGCTCCTGGAAGACGAAGCCGATCTCCTTCTGCGGATGGCCTTCGGCGTCGTAATGATTGGCCGACGGCCAGTCGATGGTGCCGGCGGTGGTCTCGCCGAGGCCGGCGACGATCCTCAGCACCGTCGACTTGCCGCAGCCGGAGGGGCCGAGCAGGCTGACGAACTCGCCCTGGCCGATGTCCAGCGACATGTTCTGCAGCGCCACGGTGCCGTTTGAAAACATCTTGGAGACGCCGCGCAGCGACACCAGGGGGCGGCTACCGCGGCGCGGTGCGGAAGGCTGCATATCGCTCGGCATGACATTGGTATTCAAGGGTTCGCTCCGTTTTACGCCAGGTGCCGGCGGCGACGGCAAACTGCCGTCATGGTGTCCAATCAAGATGGCGGAGCCGAGGCTCCGCCATCGCACTTGCGGTCCCCGGCGGGCAGGCTGCCGCCACCGGGACCTCGCGTTCCCTACTTCTTCAGGTCGAGGCCCACTTTCTTGCACACGAACTTGGTCGTGTAGGCCTTCTCGATCGGAATGTCGGCCTTGATGACGCCGGCCTTGACGATCTTGTCGTAGAACTCCTTCCAGCGGGTGTCGGTCATGCAGCCGATGCCCTCGGTCAGCGTGTCGCCGGAATCGACGATGCCGTATTCCTTCATCTTGGCGATGGAGAAGGCGATCTGCTCGTCGGTCATCTCCGGGTTGTCTTTCTTGATCAGCGCGTTGGCGGCCTTGTTGTCGCCGTAGAGATAATTGTACCAGCCGATGATCGAGGCATCGACGAAGCGCTGCACGATGTCGGGGTTCTTGGCGACGTAATCCTGCTTGGCCTCGATGGTGGTCGAGTAGGGGTCGTAGCCCTCATCGGCAAGCAGGAAGACCTTCGGTTCGAAGCCGCCCTGCTTCGCGATCTCGTAGGGCTCAGAGGTCAGGTAGCCCTGCTGTGCCGACATCTTGTCGGCGAGGAAGGGCTGCGGATTGAAGGTGTAGGGCTTGTACTGGTCGTCGCGGAAGCCTTTGTAGGCCTGCTTCATCCACTGGAAATAGGTGGTGTAGCCCTCCTTGCCCATGAAGATGGTGGGCAGCTTGGCAAGGTCGGCGAACTTGTCCACGCCGGCATCGGGATGGGCGATGAGGACCTGCGGGTCCTTCTGGAAGATGGCTGCGACTTCCTCCACCGGAACGCCCTGGTCGATGGCGTTGTAGGCGTTCAGCATGCCGCCCATGTAGAACTGGATCTTGTCGCCGAGCAGCAGCGACTGATTGGCCGCCTGCGGGCCGCCCTGCACGATGGTGACCTTGAGGCCGTATTTCTCATAGGTGCCGTCGACGACCGACTGATAGAAGCCGCCGTGCTCGGCCTCGGCCAGCCAGTTGGTGCCGAACGAGACCGCGTCGAGAGCCAGTGCCGGTCCGGCCAGCACGGCCAACGCGGCACCTGCCGCCAGGCCGAGGCTCATGTTCTTCAGAGTGCTCATAATCCCCTTCTCCGCCTTCCGTTGACGTGGCCGGTCGCGAGAGACGCCACGTTGCCTTGGTCTTTCAGTCCTGTCCAAATCGCACGAATCCGCCGGACACGCGGTGGACGCGAATGCACATAGTCGCAAGACGTATGCCATCGGTCGCATGAAGCGCCGTCGCGGGAGCGGCGGCCTTCGGCGCCCCGGTGCCACGGGCGCGCCACTCTAGGGCAAGCCATCTGCACAAGAAAGCGGCAGTGTCTGACTTTATCCTCCGCTTCCGCGGCCCTTGTCAGGCGGCGCCCGGCAATCGTAGCGTCAAGGGCCGATTTTAAGAGGTTTCGATGGCACGTCCGCTCAATCCTGCCGGTATCCGTGAGCCGTTCGGGCGCTATAGCCACGGCCTGGCAATTGCCAGGCCCGGACCCATGGTCTTCTGCTCGGGACAGATCGGGGTCGGCCCCGACGATTCGGTGCCAGACACGGTCACGGGCCAGGCGGAGGTCTGCTTCCGCAATATCGCCGCGATCCTGGCCGAGGCGGGGCTGGGTCTGAGCGATATCGTGCGGCTCAACGCCTTCGTCACGCGGCGGGAGCACATGCGGGACTACATGGCGGTGCGCGACCGCTTCATCGGCGATCCGCCGCCGGCCTCGACGCTGGTCATCGTCGCGGGCTTCACGCGGCCGGAATTCCTGGTCGAGGTCGAGGCGACGGCGGTGGGCGCGGCGTGATGGGCGGGGAGTTCGCCGTCCTGGCGCCGCTGGCCGCCGTGTGGGCGCTGGCGGTCATCCTTCCGGGGCCGAACTTCTTTGTCATCACCTATGCGGCCACCATGCGCGGGCGCCGCGCGGCCGTGCTGACGGCGCTGGGCTCGCTCACCGGCACCGTCTTCTGGATTGCCACCGGGCTTCTCGGGCTGAAGGCGTTGTTCGCCGTGCTGCCCTTCGCCGGCGCGGCGATTCGCATTGCCGGCGCCGTCTACCTCGTCTGGGCCGGCATCCAGATGGTCCGGCGGGCCGGAACCGCGCTTGCGGCGCCGCGCGGCGGCGGTTCGCTTTCTGCCTACCGCACCGGGCTGGCGACGACGCTTGCCAATCCCAAATCGGCGGCCGTTGCCGCTTCCCTGCTCGCGGTCGCCTTGCCGGCGGGCCATCATGTTCTGCTGACGGCGGAAGCCTTCGCGACGCTCTTTGCGATCTCATGTTGCTGGTATCTGCCGCTGGCGCTGTTCGCCTCGACGACATGGATGACGCGGGTGTTCCTGCCGGTGCGCACGGCAATCGGGCGGGTGGCCGGCGCGGTCTTCGTTCTGTTCGGTATCAAGCTGGCAATGGAGAGTTGAGGGGCGGCATGCGTCTGTGGATCAAGAACCCGCTGGCCGTTCTGGCGGACGGCGCCGGTGGCGGGCTGGTCGTCGAGGGCAGGCGGATCGTCGAGCTGGTGCCGACGGGCAGCGCCCCTTTGGCGCCGGTCGATCAGGTCTACGACGCCAGCCGCCATGTCGTGATCCCCGGCCTCATCAACACGCACCACCACTTCTTCCAGACGCTGACCCGCGCCCATCCGGCGGCCATCAACAAGGAGCTGTTTCCCTGGCTGAAGGCGCTCTATCCGATCTGGGCGAAGAACGTGAAGCCGGACGCCTTCCGCATGGCGACGCGGCTGGCGCTGACCGAGCTGATGCTGTCGGGCTGCACCTGTTCGTCCGACCACCAGTATCTCTTCCCGGTCGGCCTCGACGACGCCATGGACATCCAGGCGGAGGAAGCGACGCGCGTCGGCGTCCGCATGACGCTCAATCGCGGTTCGATGAACCTGTCCGAAAAGGACGGCGGGCTGCCGCCGGACAGCGTCGTGCAGGACGAGGACACGATCCTTGCCGACTGCGAGCGGGTGCTGTCGCGCTATCACGACACGAGCGAGGGGGCGATGCTGCAGGTGGCGCTGGCGCCCTGCGCGCCGTTCACGGTGACCAAGCGGCTGATGGTCGACAGCGTCGACCTGGCCGAGCGTCACAATTGCCGACTGCACACCCATCTCGGCGAGACGCGTGACGAGAACGAATACTGCCTGGAACATTTCGAATGCCGGCCGGTGGATTATCTGGAGGAGTGCGGCTGGCTGAGCGATCGGGTGTGGCTCGCCCACGGCATCCATTTCACCGACGACGAGGTGAGGCATCTCGGTCGCCATGGCGTCGGCATCTGCCACTGCCCGACGTCGAACATGGTGCTGGCCTCCGGCCAGTGCCGCACCAAGGAACTGGAGGCGGCCGGCAGCCCGGTCGGGCTCGGCGTCGACGGTTCGGCATCGAACGACAACTCCAACCTGATGGAAGGCGTGCGCCATGCGCTGATGATCGGCCGGCTGACCTATGACGCGGCAGCGGTCACCCACTTCGACGTGCTGCGCTGGGCGACCGAAGGCTCTGCCCGGTGCCTGGGCCGCGACGACATCGGCACGATCGCGGCCGGCAAGCAGGCGGACCTTGCCTTCTATACGCTCGATGAGTTGCGCTTTTCCGGTGCCGGCGACCCGCTCGCTGCCCTGGTGCTGTGCGGGGCACACGCCGCCGACCGGGTGATGATCGGCGGCACATGGACGGTCGAAGACGGTGCGCCGGTCGGCATCGACGTGGCGAGGCTGCGCCACGACCATGGCGCGGCGGCCAAGGCGTTCCTGGCGGCGCTGTAGAGCAACCGAGCGGGGTGCGTCATTCGCGCGACGCGGTTGTGCCCGGCAGGAGCGCCCACCGGCGACCGGCCGGCACCGCCTTGTCAACGGAAATTATGCTTTCCGATTTATGAACAACGCCATTCGGAATACAAGTATTCATCCGCAGAACAGTGCGTCTTCTGGCCGCTTGCGTTGGATCAAGCCGCTTTCTGTAACTTTTCCATTATGACGACCTTAATTCTTGCGGGCTGATATTTCATGAAGTGCCATTACCGGCGGCCCCGTTTGCGGGGGCGTCCGGTCGCGAGAAGCACGATGGATTTGTGGACGACTCCTTTGTCAGCGTTTGCCGCCACGCTCACCCTTGCCTTGCTTGTCGGGGCGCTCGCGCCGCTGACGAACAAGCCCGCTGTGGTGCGCGCCCGGCCACGCCGGCACGGCCGTGACGCCACCACGCAGGATGCTGCCGGTGCCGCTGTCCAGAACCTGCGGGGCTCGCGATGATCGCGCTCCGCGACGCCGGTATTCGCACCAAGCTCATCGCAGGCCTCGGGCTGGCGTTGTTGCTCATCGTTCTGGTGGGAGGCGCCGGGATCTACAATCTCCAGGCCCTCAACCGGTCTGCCAAGCAGATCGTCAACATCTGGCTGCCGCGCATTGAAATACTCGGCGAGATCAAAGCGGAGATGGCCGAATACGGGCTGCTGGCGCGTTCCCTTCTGAACCAGGACTCGCTGGGAGAGCACGTTCACGTCAGCGACCGGATGAATTCGATATCGCAGAAGCTCGAACGCGACTGGCGGATGTACGAAGCCATCCCCGGGGATGCAGAGGAGAGCCTCCTCTATTCGGTGCTGCGCGATGTCTGGGGCGAATACGAAGCCAAACTGGCGCGGATGATGCCGGATGCCGGATCTGACGCGATTGCGACACGGCCTCCCGGTGCGGAGGCGGAAATCTTCGCGTCCCTCGATCATGCGATGCGTCGGGTCGACGATCTGATCACCTATTCCGGCAAGCAAAGCAACGAAGGCGCGCAGCACGTCGCTGGCACGTTCCTGACGGCCTTCTGGCTGACGATCGCGGCGATTGCCATCGCGGTGTGTTGCGTCTTCGGCGCCATCTTCTGGGTCGGTAGCAACATCAGCGCGCCGATCCGCCGGGTGAGCGAGGCCATGCGCCGGCTGAATGAAGGCGATGCGTCGGTGATGGTCGCCAGGGAAAGCGAGCGCCACGACGAAATCGGCGCGCTCATCGATGCGGCCAATGGCTATCGCGAGAGCCTTGTGCGCGGTCGTGCGCTGGCTGCCGAAGTTGAGCAGGACCGGCAGCGTTTCCACTCGGCGATCGACAACATGCCGATCGGCCTAGTCATGTTCGACGCGGAGCAGAAGCTGATCGTCGCCAATGCGCGCTACGCGGAGATCTACAGTCTGCCGCCGGAACTGGCCAAGCCGGGGACATCGCTCAAGACGATCGTCGAAAACCGGCTGCTTACCGGCAACTTCCCAGGCGGCGACGGCAACCAATACGCCGATTACTTGAAGCGCATCATCGAGCGTGGCGAGCAGTTCAAGGATATCATCCAGTTTCACGACGGCCTTATCATCAGCCTGGTCTATCAGCCGTTGCAGGATGGCGGCTGGGTGTCGACCCATGAGGACGTGACCGACCGCCGCAAGGCCGAGGCGAAGGTCGCCCATATGACCTACCACGACGGCCTGACCGACCTGCCCAACCGCATGCTGCTGGGTGAGCGTATCGAGGATGCGCTGGTGCGTGTCGGCCGCAGCGGACAGGTGGCAATCCTCAGTCTCGATCTCGACCACTTCAAGAGCACCAACGATACGTTGGGACATCCGGTCGGCGACGCGCTGCTGCAGGCAGTCGCCAAGCGCCTGGCAGCCAGTGTGCGCGACGGTGATACCGTGGCGCGTCTGGGCGGTGACGAATTCGCCATCGTGCAGGTCGGAGCGGAGCAGCCGCAGGGCGCCCGCTCGCTCGCCCAGCGCGTCATCGATGCCGTCGCAGAGCCCTACCTGCTGGGCGGCCACCAGGTCATCGCCGGCATAAGTGTCGGCATCGCCCTGGCGCCGGGCGACGGCACGGAGGCCGCCAATCTGGCCAAGGCCGCCGATATGGCGCTGCATCGCGCCAAGGCCGACGGGCGCGGCATCTACCGCTTCTTTGAGCGCGGCATGGACGCCCAGATGCAGACGCGGCGGGCGCTCGAACTCGACCTACGCCGCGCCATCGAGATGGAACAGTTCGAGCTGTTCTATCAGCCGCAATTCAACCTGGAGACCAATGCGATCACCGGGTTCGAGGCGCTCATCCGCTGGTTCCACCCGGAGCGAGGCATCGTCCAGCCGGACGAGTTCATTGCGCTTGCCGAAGAGGCCGGCCTGATCGTGCCGATCGGCGAATGGGTGCTGAAACAGGCCTGCCGCGACGCGGTGAAGTGGCCCTCGCCAATAAAGGTGGCGGTCAACCTTTCGCCGGCGCAGTTCCGTAGCGCCCACCTGATGCAGTCGGTGATAGCGGCGCTGGCCGGCTCGGGGCTAGCGGCCAGCCGGCTCGAGCTCGAGATCACCGAGTCGACGCTGCTCGCCGACAGCGAGGCGACGCTGACGTCCCTGCACCGGCTGCGCGCCATGGGCGTGCACATTTCGATGGACGATTTCGGCACCGGCTATTCGTCGCTGAGCTACCTGCAGAGCTTCCCCTTCGACAAAATCAAGATCGACCGGCGCTTCATCACCGACGTCAACACCGACCGCAGCTCGCTGGCGATCATCCGCGCCGTCACTGGCCTGTGCGACAGCCTCGGCATCGTCACCACCGCCGAAGGCGTCGAGACGCGCGAGCAGTTCGACCGGGTCAAGGCGGAAGGCTGCACCGAGGTGCAGGGCTTCCTCACCGGCCGGCCGATGCCGCTCAAAGACGTCCTCGCCCTGACGCAGCGGCCGGGCAGCAAGGCGTCTGCGGCCTGACGGTCATTCCAGCCAAGGGAACCATTGCGGCAGCGGTGGCGGAGCGTCCATTATGGCGGTCCCGCCACGCCGACTGGAACCCTTCCCATGCTTCCCTTGCGCACCTGGGCCGAAATGACCACCCGCGACTTCGCGGACAGCGATACCTCCGGCTGGATCGCCGTCTTGCCGGTGGCGGCGATCGAACAGCACGGGCCGCATCTGCCGGTGTGCACCGACACCTGCATCGCGGAAGGCATGGTGCGGCGGTCGATCGACCTTCTGCCTGACGACCTGCCGGTGACATTCCTGCCGGTTCAGGCGATCGGCAAATCCAACGAGCACATCTCGTCGCCCGGCACGGTGACCGGAAGCTGGGAGACGACGACCAAGCTGTGGCTGGAGATCGGCGACAGCGTCAAACGGGCCGGCATCGAAAAGCTGATCATCGTCAATTCGCACGGCGGCAACGTGCCGATGGTCGACATCGTGGCGCGCGAACTGCGCGTGCGTCACGACATGCTGGTGGTGGCGACCGCGTGGTCGCGCTTCGGCCTGCCCGAGGGCCTGACGGCGCCAGAGGAATCGCTCTATGGCATTCACGGCGGCGATGTCGAGACGTCGATGATGCTGCACCTGCGCGCCGACCTGGTGCGCATGGAGAAGGCCAAGGATTTCCGCTCCAGCCAGCTCGCCTTCATCGACGAGTTCAAGTATCTGCGCGGCCACGGGCCGGTGCAGTTCGGCTGGAAGGCGCAGGATCTGAATCCGGAAGGTGCGCTTGGCAATGCTGCCGCCGCCACGGCCGGGAAGGGCAAGGCGGTGGTCGATCATCAGGCGGCGGCCTTCGTCGAGCTATGCCGCGACGTCGACGGCTTCGACACCAAGCGCCTGTGGACGCCGTGACGGCGGCGGGTCTGGCGGCGCTGAAGGCCGAACTTGCCGGCATCGCGATGGCCGACGACGCGGCGACGCTGAAGCTCAAGAGCCGCGACTTCTTCTGGTTCTCGCCGATCCTGAAGCCCCTGCTTGACGACAAGCGTGCCGATCTGGTCGCGGCACCGCGCGACAAGGACGCGGTGATCCGCATTGCCGCCGCCGCGGCGCGCCATCGCGTGCCGCTCACCGTGCGCGGCGGCGGCACCGGCAATTACGGTCAGGCGGTGCCGCTCAACGGCGGTGTCGTGCTCGACATGACCGGCCTCGACCGCATCATCAAGGTCACGCCCGGGGCGGGGCGCTTCGCGGCCGGTGCGCGGCTCATCGACATCGACCGGGGGCTGCGCGACGCGCATGGCGCGGAAGGCCGGTGGGAGCTGCGCTTCCACCCGTCGACGCGCCGCCAAGCGACCATCGGCGGCTTCATTGCCGGCGGGGCCGCCGGCTGCGGCTCGTGCACCTGGGGCCAGATCGCCGATCCCGGCGCGGTCACCGCCGTCGAGGTGGTGACGGTGGAGGCGACGCCACGCATCATCGAACTTGCCGGCCGCGACATCCTCAAGGTGCTGCACGCCTATGGCGTCAACGGCATCATCACCGAGGTCGCGGTGCCGCTGGCGCCGTGGCAGCCATGGGCGGAGCGCGTCGTCGCCTTCCCGACGCTCGGCGCGGCGGCGAAATTCGGCTACGCGCTGGCCGCGGCTGAAGGCATCGCCAAGAAGGAGATCGGCGTATTCGCGCCCCAGATTCCGCCGATGCTCAAGCGGCTGGCGCCATTGGTGCCGGCCGGCCAAGCCATGGCGATCGTCATGATGGCCGAAGCCCAGGGGCCGGCTTTGGCGGAGATGGCTGCCGACCATGGCGGGGCCGTCGTCTATGAGCGCGACGCCCGTGCGGCGGAGGAAGCCGCCTTCGACGGCAAGGGGGCGATGCCGCCGCTTTACGAATACACCTGGAACCACACCACGCTACACGCGCTCAAGGTCGATCCGACCGTCACCTATCTGCAGATTCGCCTGCCAGAAGGGCGCGAAGTGGAGACGGCCGTCGCGATGGAGCGGGCATTTGCCGACGAATTGCTGCTCCATCTCGAATACCAGCGCCGCGGGGGCCGCGTCTTCGTGTCGAGCCTGCCGATCCTGCGCTATCGCTCGCAGGTGCGGCTCGACGAAGTGATCCGCCAGGTCGAGGCGCTCGGCGGCGCGGTCTCCAATCCGCACAGCTATGTGCTCGATAATGCCGGATGGAAACGCACCGACGCACCGCAGCCGGAGTTCAAGAAGTCTCGCCGATCCGCATGGGCTGATGAACCCGGGAAAACTGAGGGATTGGCCGCCGGCATAGCGGCGTTGCGTTGCCGGTGGTTGCTCTTGGCCGGCGCCCGATGGAAGCTCAGTAAAAGCCGAATGGGAGAATGGCCATGAGCAAGACCATTGTCGTGACTGGCGGCAGCCGGGGCATCGGCGCCGCCACGGTGCTGCTGGCTGCGGCGCGCGGCTGGTCGGTCGGCTTCAGCTACCTGTCGAACGACAAGGCGGCCGAGGAGTCCGTTGCAGCAGCGGAAGCGGCCGGCGGCAAGGTGCTCGCGGTCAGGGGCGATGTCGCCAAAGAGGAGGATGTCATCCGCCTGTTCGACGCCACGACCGAGGCGTTCGGGCCCATCGGCGGCGTGGTCAACAATGCCGGCGTGGTTCTGGGACCGCCGGGCCCGTTCGCCGATCTTTCGACCGAGCGGCTGATGATGGTGATTGCGATCAACCTGCTCGGTGCCATGCTGGTGGCGCGCGAGGGCGTTCGCCGCATGGCCACCGACCGCGGCGGCACGGGCGGCTCGATCGTCAATGTCTCGTCGGCGGCGGCGCGCCTCGGCGGCGCCAACGAATATGTCGACTATGCCGCCAGCAAGGGCGCTCTCGATACGCTGACCATCGGCCTGTCCAAGGAATGCGGGCCCTTCGGCGTGCGCGTCAACGCCGTCAGGCCGGGGCTGATCGACACCGAGATTCACGCCCGCGGCGGGCAGCCGGGCCGCGCCGAACAGCTGGGCGCGACGACGCCGCTCGGCCGCGCCGGCCGCGCCGAGGAAGTCGCCGAGGCAATCGTCTGGCTGCTTTCGGATGCGTCCTCCTACGTCAATGGAGCGCTGTTCGATGTGACCGGAGGCCGGTAGGCGCCAACGCCTCTGCCGCGCGATTTTGTCGCTGGCCGGTTTTGTGCAATGTTGCGCCCCCCGATAGGTGCGAACCGGCCGCTCAACCCTGCCAGTGAACGATCAGATTCCGATGAAACCTGTGACGTTGATCCTGACGGCGGCGATGCTCGTCGCCGGCGCGGCCATGGCCGCTCATGCCAAGGACCTCGCCTTCTGCGCGGCCCAGAATCCCGAGGGCTTCGACCCGGCGCCGCATATCACCGGCGCGACCTTCGATGCCTCCTCGCAGGCGCTCTACAACCGGCTGGTCGAGTTCGCCCCCGGCACCACCCGGCCCGTGCCGGGGCTGGCGGAAGGCTGGGACGTGTCCGAGAACGGGCGCGAATACACCTTCCATCTGCGCCCGGGCGTCAAGTTCCATACGACCTACTTCTTCACGCCGAGCCGCGACCTCAACGCCGACGACGTCGTGTTCAGTCTCCGACGGCAGATGGACCGCAAGGATCCCTATTACGATTATGCCGGCGGCATCTGGCCCTACTTCGACGGCATGGCGATGCCGGCGCTGATCGAACTCGGTCACCAAGGTCGACGAGCAGACGGTGCAGATCAAGCTGGCGCGCCCGTATCCGGCGATCCTCGGCGACCTGGCGATGGATTTCGCCTCGATCCTGTCGGAGGAATACGCCACCCAACTGCTCAAGGCGAAGAAGCCGCAGGACCTCGACCGGCTGCCGATCGGCACCGGGCCGTTCCAGTTCGTCGGCTATCAGCCCGACGTGCGCATCAATTACCGCGCCAATCCGGACTACTGGCGCGGCAAGCCGGCGATCGACCGCCTGTCCTTCCTCATCAATCCCGATCCGCTCGCCCGCGGCAGGATGATGACCGCCGGCAAATGCCAGGTGATGGCCGACCCGACGCCTGCGATCGTTGCCAGGCTGAAGGACGATCCGGACATCAACGTCATGCAGACCCAGGCGACCGACGTCGCCTATCTCGCCTACAACACGACGCAGAAACCGTTCGACAATCCGAAGGTGCGCCAGGCGCTGAACCAGGCGATCGACCGCCGAGCGCTGGTCGAGGCCATCTATGGTGGCGATGCTTCGGTGGCGGACAGCCCGCTGCCGGCCAGCATGTGGTCGCATGTCGGTGTCATCGCCGACGGCGCCGCCGATCCGGAAGCCGCCAAGGCGGCGCTGGCGGACGCCGGCGTCAAGGATCTGAAGATGAAGATCTGGGTGCCTCCGGTCGGCCGCGCCTACGACCCGGACCCCAGGCGCATGGCGGAGATGATCAAGGCGGACCTCGGCAAGGTCGGGGTCACGGCCGACATCGTCAGCGACGATCTCGGCGCCTTCATCAAGAAGACGGCCGAGCCCGAGCATGATGGCGCGGTGCTGTTCGGCTGGGTGAGCGACAACGGCGATCCCGACAATTTCCTCGGCGCTCTTCTCGGTTGCGATGCGGTGGGCATCTCCAATCGCGCCGAGTGGTGCAACAGCGACTTCGACAAGGCGGTGCTCGACGCGCGCAAGGTGGCCGATCCCGGCGAGCGGGTGAAACTTTATGAGACGGCGCAGCACATATTCGCCGACGAAGCGCCGTGGCTGACCATCGCCCACACCAAGGTCAGCGTGCCGGTTGCCAAGTCTGTCAAGAATTATGTGGTCGATCCGCTCGGGCATCACGATTTCGAAGGCGTCGATGTCGAATAGCCGCGGTTGGCGGGGTTTTGCTAAGCTTTTGATAAATAATGACTTTCTATTAAGTCAGACGGACGGCCGCATTTTCACGCGCACGCCCCCTTGCAATCGCGGCGCGCGTCGGCTCGATTAGCGCTAACCCTTTCGGGACCATCGCAAAAGTCGAGGCCCGGATCGGGACTGCTCAGTGCCGCCTATTGCGGCTCTCAGGAGGGACAGAATAATGAAACACGTGACCAAGTTGCTCTTGGTGACCGCGTTCGCTGCCGGCTTCGCCGGCGTCGCGAACGCCAAAACGCTTGTCTATTGTTCGGAAGGCAGCCCGGAAGGTTTCGACCCGGGTCTCTATACGTCAGGTACGACGTTCGACGCTTCGTCGAAGCCGATCTACAACCGGCTCGTCGAATTCGATCGCGGCACGACCGACGTCATTCCCGGCCTGGCCGAGAAGTGGGATGTCTCGTCCGACGGGCTGGTCTACACCTTCCACCTGCGCCAAGGCGTGAAGTTCCAGACCACCGACTTCTTCACCCCGACGCGCGACTTCAACGCCGACGACGTCGTCTTCACCTTCGAGCGCATGCTCGACAAGAAGAACGCCTACTACGACTATGCTGGCGGTCAGTACGACTACTTCGTCGGCATGGGCATGCCGGATGCCATCAAGAGCATCGAGAAGGTCGACGACTATACGGTGAAGTTCACGCTGAACGCGCCGAATGCGCCGTTCGTCGCCGATCTGGCCATGGATTTCGGCTCGATCATGTCGAAGGAATACGCCGATAAGCTGCTCGCCGGGGGGCATCCCGAGCTGCTGAATCAGGAGCCGGTCGGCACCGGTCCGTTCACCTTCGTCGCCTATCAGAAGGACGCGGTCATCCGCTACAAGGCGAACCCGGACTACTGGGACGGCAAGCAGAAGATCGACGACCTGGTCTTCGCCATCACACCCGACGCCTCTGTGCGCTTGCAGAAGCTGAAGGCCGGTGAATGCCAGATCATGGCCTATCCGAACCCGGCCGACATCGGCTCGCTGAAGAGCGACCCGAGCCTGACGGTCATGCAGCAGGCCGGCCTCAACGTCGCCTATCTCGCCTACAACACGACGCAGAAGCCCTTCGACAACCCGAAGGTGCGCAAGGCGCTGAACATGGCGATCAACAAGCAGGCGATCATCGACGCCGTCTACCAGGGCACCGGCACGGCCGCGATCAATCCGATCCCGCCGACCATGTGGTCGTGGAACAAGGACGTGAAGGACGATCCCTACGATCCGGAAGCGGCCAAGAAGATGCTGGCCGAGGCGGGCGTCAAGAACCTGGAGATGAAGATCTGGGCGATGCCGGTGCAGCGGCCCTACATGCCGAACGCCAAGCGCACGGCCGAGCTGATGCAGGCCGACCTTGCCAAGATCGGCGTCAAGGTCACCGTCGTCCAGCACGAGTGGGGCGAGTACCTGAAGCTGGCCGGCGACCCGAAGCACGACGGCGCGGTGATCCTCGGCTGGACCGGCGACAACGGCGATCCCGACAACTTCCTCGCCGTACTGCTCGGTTGCGACAGCGTCGGCACCACCAATAACGTCGCCGCGTGGTGCTACAAGCCCTTCGACGAACTGACGAAGAAGGCCGTGCAGAGCTCCGACAAGGCAGTGCGCACCAAGCTCTACGAGCAGGCGCAGGTCGTCTTCAAGGAGCAGGCGCCGTGGTTCACCATCGGCCATTCGCTGGTGACCATGCCGATGCTCAAGTCGGTCGAAAACTACAAGATGGACCCGCTTGGGTCGCATCGTTTCGACGGTGTTGATATCGCTGGCAATTAAGGCCGCCAGACGATAACGAAACCGGCGCCGGGCCTTATGGCCCGGCGCTGTTCGGCCTTTTCCCGACATAGTCGTGCCCGCAGTAGCTTGTGCGTCCTGTCGTGAAGTGCCATGACGGCTCGGGCGACCGGGTAGGGATATGCTGGGGTATTTTGTAAGACGCATCGGGTTGCTGATACCGACGTTCATCGGCGTCAGCTTTGTTGCCTTCGCATTCGTGCGCGTATTGCCTGGCGATCCGGTGCTGCTCATGGCCGGTGAGCATGGATTGCCCCCGGACGTCTACAAGGAGCTGCTGCACAACTACGGCTTCGACCTGCCGATCTGGCAGCAATATCTGGTCTATCTCGGCCAGCTCGTGCACGGCAATTTCGGCATCTCGATCGTCACCAAGCGTCCGGTGATCAGCGAGTTCTTCACGCTGTTTCCGGCGACGGTGGAATTGTCGACCTGCGCCATCATCATTGCCGTCGCGGTCGGGATTCCGGCCGGCGTCGTGGCCGCGGTCAGGCGCGGCAAGACCATCGACCACGTCACCATGGGCGGCGCGCTGATCGGCTATTCGATGCCGATCTTCTGGTGGGCGCTGCTGCTCATCATCGTGTTCTCCGGCTGGCTGCACTGGACGCCGGTCTCGGGGCGCATCTCACTGTTGTATTTCTTCAAGCCGGTCACCGGCTTCATGCTGATCGACAGCCTGCTCTCCGGCCAGAAGGGCGCCTTCCAGTCGGCCGTGTCACACCTGATCCTGCCGTCAATTGTGTTGGCGACCATTCCGCTGGCGGTGATTGCGCGGCAGACGCGCTCGGCCATGCTCGAGGTGCTTGGCGACGACTATGTGCGCACGGCGCGCGCCAAGGGCTTGCCGCCGTGGCGTGTCGTCGGCATTCACGCCCTGCGCAACGCCCTCATCCCGGTGGTCACCACGATCGGCCTGCAGGTCGGCGTGCTGATGGCCGGCGCCATCCTCACCGAGACGATCTTCTCTTGGCCGGGGGTCGGCAAATGGATGGTCGATTCGATCTTCCGGCGCGACTATCCGGTGGTCCAGGGCGGGCTGCTGCTGATTGCCGTCATCGTGATGTTCGTCAATCTGACCGTTGACGTTGTCTATAGCATCGTCAATCCGCGCATCAGGCATGTGAGGTAGGCGATGGCGGACGCGACTTTCCCCACCGAGGAACATGGGCCCGAGAACGAAGAGGCCGGCGCCGAAGCGATGCATCCGGCGCCGCTGCGCGAAATCTGGCATTATTTCATCGAGAACCGCGGCGCGGTCGTCGGTCTGGTGGTGCTCCTCACCATCATTCTCGCTGCCGTCTTCGCCCCCCTGATCGCGCCGCACGGGCCCGACGAACTGTTCGGAAGCAACTTGCTGACGCCGCCGGTTTGGCAGGAGGGCGGCTCGTGGAGCTTCATCCTCGGGACTGACGCTATCGGCCGCGACATGCTGTCGCGACTGATTTTCGGGGCGCGCTATTCGCTCTTCATCGGCATCGTGGTGGTGGCGTTCTCGCTCACCGGCGGCATCATCGTCGGCCTGATCGCCGGCTTCATGCGCGGTGCCGTCGATGTCGTCATCATGCGCGTGATGGACGTCATCCTGGCCTTTCCGAGCCTGCTGCTTGCCCTGGTGCTGGTGGCGATCCTCGGCCCCGGCCTGTTTAACGCCATGATCGCGATCGCCATCTCCTACCAGCCGCATTTCGTCCGCCTGACGCGCGCCTCGGTGATGACCGAGCGGTCGAAGGAATACGTCACGGCCGTGCGCATCGCCGGCGCCGGCCCGCTGCGCCTGATGTTCCTGACCATCCTGCCAAACTGCCTGGCGCCTCTCATCGTGCAGGCGACGCTGTCCTTCTCCAACGCCATCCTCGACGCCGCGGCGCTGGGATTCCTCGGCATGGGCGCCCAGCCGCCGACGCCGGAATGGGGCACGATGCTGGCCGACGCGCGCGAGTTCATCCTGCGCGCCTGGTGGGTGGTGACCTTCCCCGGCGTTGCCATCCTGGTCACCGTGCTCGCCATCAACCTGATCGGCGACGGTCTGCGCGACGCGCTCGACCCGAAATTGAGGCGGAGCTGAGATGCCGCTCCTCGAGATCCGCAACCTCACCGTCGAATTCGCCACTGCCGGCGGCGCCTTCCGCGCCGTCGACGGCGTGTCGCTCGACGTCGAAGCGGGCGAGGTGCAGGCGATCGTCGGCGAGTCGGGTTCGGGCAAATCGGTGGCCATGCTGGCGGTCATGGGCTTGTTGCCGTGGACCGCCACCGTCACCGCCGATCGCCTGGCCTTCGACGGCGACGACCTGCTGGAGCTGACGCCGCGCCAGCGGCGGACGATCGTCGGCAAGGAGATGGCGATGATCTTCCAGGAGCCGATGACCAGCCTGAACCCGTGCTTCACGGTCGGCTATCAGCTCGGCGAGGCGCTGAAGTTCCATCTCGGCCTGAACAAGAGCGAACGGCGCCAGCGCTCGATCGAGCTGTTGAAGGCGGTCGGCATTCCCGAACCTGAGCACAGGCTCTCGGCCTTCCCGCATCTGCTGTCCGGCGGCATGAACCAGCGGGTGATGATCGCCATGGCGATCGCCTGCAATCCGAAGCTCTTGATCGCCGACGAGCCGACGACGGCGCTCGACGTCACCATCCAGGCGCAGATCCTCGACCTCCTGGTCGACCTGCAGAAGCAGACCGGCATGGCGCTGATCCTGATCACCCACGACATGGGCGTGGTGGCGGAGACCGCCGAGCGGGTGGCGGTGTTCTATGCCGGGCAAAAGGTCGAGGAGCAGAATGTCGGCGAGCTGTTCGCCGACCCGCACCATCCCTACACCGCGGCGCTGCTGGCCTCGCTGCCGGAGCGCGCCGACGGGCGCACGCTGCCGTCGATCGGCGGCGTCGTCCCGGGCCTCTACGACCGGCCGAGCGGCTGCCTGTTCTCGCCGCGCTGCCAGTTTGCGACCGACCGCTGCCGGGCAACGGTGCCGCAGCAGCAGGGAGCCGAAGTCGGCCTGGCGCTGTGCCACTATCCGCTCGCCCACGGCCGCCCGGTCGGCCATCCGGGGCCGGTCGCCGAGGCATTGGCATGAGCGCGGCACCCGATACGGGCCTGGTGCTGCAGGCCGACAACCTCGCCCAGCACTATCGCGTGCGGCGCGGGCCGGTGTCGAAACCGCTGATGCTGAAGGCGGTGGACGGCGTCAGCTTCTCGCTCAGCGCCGGCAAGACGCTGGCCGTGGTCGGCGAGTCGGGCTGCGGCAAGTCCACGTTGGCACGCATGATCGCCATGATCGAGCCGCCGACCTCGGGAAGCTTCGCCATCGACGGGCGCACGATCGTCAGCACCGACAAGCGGCAACTTGCCGCCATGCGCACGCATGTGCAGATGGTCTTCCAGGACCCTTACGGCTCGCTCAATCCGCGCCAGAAGGTGGGCTCGATGCTGGAGGAGCCGCTGCTCATCAACCGGCGGGGAATGTCGCGCGCCGACCGGCGCCATGCGGCCACCGAGATGATGCGGCGGGTGGGGCTGCGCCCCGAGCATTACGACCGCTACCCGCACATGTTCTCCGGCGGGCAGCGCCAACGCATCGCCATCGCCCGCGCGCTGATGCTCAATCCGCGCATCCTGGTGCTCGACGAGCCGGTTTCGGCGCTCGACCTGTCGGTGCAGGCGCAGGTGCTCAACATTCTGGTCGAGCTGCAGCAGACCCTGGGCCTGGCCTATCTGTTCATCAGCCACGGCCTGTCGGTGGTGCGTCACATGGCCGACGATGTGATGGTCATGTATCTCGGCCGGCCGGTGGAATACGGGCCGCGCGACGCCATCTTCGGCAATCCGATGCACCCCTACACGCGGGCGCTCCTATCGGCGACACCGGTAGCCGATCCGGCCCGGCGCCACGAGCGCATCCAGCTTCAGGGCGAGCTGCCTTCGCCGATCGCGCCGCCGGCTGGCTGTGCGTTCCACCCGCGCTGTTCCTATGCCTTCGACCGCTGCATGGCCGAGCGGCCCGAACTGGCTGAGAAGGGCGGCGCCGGGGTCGCCTGCTGGGCCGTCGACGGCGAAGGGCGGCTCGAGCAACGCAAACAGCCGGCGCTCGCCTGAAATCTACTGACGGCGGGTTCCCGAAAGCGTGGCCAGCGCGACGCCGCCGATGGTGGTGAGCGTACCGACCAGATGGTAGCTGTGGATGGCTTCGCCGAGGAAGACCGCGGCCAGCCCGACGCCGACGATGGGCATGAAGTAGAGCGCCATGCCGGTGCGCATGGAGCCGACTTCGCGCACCAGCCACTGATAGGACAGGAAGGCACCGACCGACGGCATGACCGCCAGGGCGACGATGGCCATCCAGCCGTCCGCGGTCATGGGCAGGAAGCCGTGGGTCGATCCCTCGAACAGCCAGGCCGGGGTGAGCGTCAGCGTGCCGGCAATGGCAATGGCGGCGAAGACCACGCGGCCGGGGAGCGCGCGCAGGCGCGGATCGTGCAGCAGAATCGAGTAGATCGCCCATGAGATCGCTGCGATGAGGATGGCGATGTCGCCGGGGTTGAAACCGGTCGTGGCGAGACCGGCAATATCGCCATGCGACACGATGACGGCGATGCCCAGGGTGGCAAGCGCGATACCCGCGAACTGCAGCGCGGAAAACGGTCGGCGGCCGAGGATCATCTCGAACAGCACGATGAGGGCCGGCGACGTGGTGTAGATCAGCGTGGCGTTGGTGGCGGTGGTGTGGCGCAGGCCGAGATAAACGCCGGCGCCGCAGATCACCATGCCGAGCACGCCCAGCGCCAGCAGGAGCGGCACCATGTGCAAGAGGTCGGCGGCATGGCGGCGCAGCGGACCGGCGACGATCGGCAGCATGATCAGTGTGGCGATCAGCCAGCGCCAGAAGGCCAGCGTGAACGGCTCCACCGTGGCGACGGCGGCGCGTCCGACGACGAGGTTGGAGGAGAACAGGACCGGCATCAGGACCAGGATGAAGGCGGTCCAGGCCGAGCTGGCACGTGGGGGAGGGACGGACACAGGCGTGTTTGGCGTCTCGGCGCGGCGGGCGTGACAGGCAGCCGCAACAAGACGCCACGGCTGCCACCGGCATAGGCGCATGTAGGCCGCCCCGCCTAGAACTAAATCAACCCGTTGCCGCGAAAGCCGGATGGAAGGCGACCTTGCCTGCGGGGACGGCGGTGCCGAAGGGCAGGATCATGAAGACCTCGGGCGGCACGCCGGGGAGCGTCAGCCGCGGCTCGTTACGGAAGCCGAAGCGCTGGTACCAGGCGGGATCGCCGACCAGCATGCAGCCGCCGGCGCCGAGGCCGTGGAGACGCCCCAGGCCTTCTTCCATGAGGGCGCTGCCGATGCCGGAACGCTGGCGCGCGGGTGCCACGGCGATGGGGCCGGCGCCGTACCAGTCGCAGGGCCTGCCGTCGATCTCGACCGGCGAGAAGGCGGCCTGGCCACAGATATGGCCGGCCTCTTCGGCGACCAGGGAGACGGTGAGCGCGCCGGCGCGGCGCAGCGCCGCCATGATGAAGGTCTCGGTCTGCTGGCTGTAGGGCATGTCGCGGAAGGCGGCTTCGATCACTGTTTCGATCGCCGTCTCGTCGGTGGGTATTTCGTCGCGAATATGCATGACGACACCTCAACGTGTTTGTCAGGCGGCCGTCGTGCCCCGCGCCGCCAGATCTCCAGCGAAAGCTCCGAGCAGCCGGTCGAAGAACTCGGCCAGGTCGAGCTTGAGGCGAAAGGCGCCCATGGCGTCGAGCGAAACGAAGCCATGGACGATGGCGCGCAATCCGCGCGTGGCGTGGAGTGCGTCGTCGCCCTTCACACCGTAGCCGGCGAGCACCGCCAGCACGACGCCGATCAACGCCTCACCGGCCGCGGCGATGTCATTCTCACCCGGTTTGGCCGCGCGCACCGATGCGGCATAGAGCCCCGGGTGCTCGCGGGCGAACTGCCAGTAGGCATGGGCGAAGGCGAAGAGCGCCGCCTCGCGCGCCTTGCCGACGGTGGCGCGCTGGCAGCGGGCGGTGGCTTCCGTCAGGCCGCGCAGCGCCAGGCCGCGATGGATGGCGTCGAGCCCGTCGACATGCTTGTAGAGCGAGGGCGGGCGCACGCCGAGCCCGGCGGCCAGACGCGCCAGCGTCACCGCCGGCAGACCGTCGGCGTCGGCGATCTCTGCCGCCGCCTCGAGCACGGCATCGGGGGTCAGGCCGGCGCGGGGCATCAGCGCGCGGCCACTTCGGCGAGGAAGGCGACGATCTTCCGGGCGGTCGCCTCCGGCATCTCGGCATGGGGGTAGTGTCCGGCACCGTCGATCATGACGGCCTTGCCGTGGACGAGGTCGGCCATGGTCGCAGCCTCGTCGGCGGGGTTGTCGAAGTCGGGGTCGCGGCTGCCCATGACCACCAGAGCCGGGGCTCGGATCGCGGAAAGCCGCGGTTCGACGTCATTGCGGTCGGTGCGCATCATCGCCTGCAGCGCGGCCATGCGGCCGGGCTCCTTGAGGTTGGCGATCAGGGCCGCCTTGTAGGCCGCGAAGTCGGCGGGCTTGGCGCTCGGATAAAGCGAGGCGTAGTAGCCGGCCCAGGCGGCCGGCGCCCAGGGGCCGACGAAGGCCGTGTGCATGACCGCCTTGAAGAGCGCCGCCTTCCACCAGCTGACGGGAACGTTGCGGGCGAAGGGGTCGATCAGGACAAGACTGGCGACGAGGTCCGGCGCCTCGGCCGCGGCCCATGCGACGGAGCCGCCGGAGATGGAGTTGCCGATCAGAATGGCAGGGCCGGCATCGAGATGGGTGACCAGCGCCAGCATGTCGCTGCCCAGCGCGGCGCAGCTATGGTCGCCCCAACCGGTCGACGACTGGCCGTGGCCGCGGAGATCCACGGTCACGGCACGGTAGCCGGCGGCAACGAGCTGTGGCGCGAGGAAGCGGTATTCCTCCTTGAGGTCGCCAAAGCCCGGCGCCATGACGACCAGCGGTCCGCTGCCCAGATCGGTGTAGGCGATACGACCCTCGGGGCGGTCGAAGAAACGCTCGGGCGTCGTGCCCGCCGCCGCAGTACCGCCGGCGTCGTGGAGATCGGAGGCCAGGGCAAGATCGGTGTGGGCGAGGGGGCTTGCTGTGGCGGCGGCCATGGCAGTTGTCCTTCTTCTCGATACGATCAATAGCGAGATAGCTAATATCATTAGCTTTCAGAGTCAAGCCGCGACGGAGAGTTTCCTCTGGGGCGCTATCTTGACACCTAGGTACCAAAGAAATAGAGAAACGCCATGAAACAGATCGAACGGGTCCAGACCGGGCTGCGTCTGGAAAAGCGGCTTCTCAAGGTCCTCAAGGGCCTGGCCGAGATCCTCGAAATGCCGGTGGCCGAGCTGATCGAGGGCATGGCGCTGCATGCGCTGGAGGGCAGGGCGCCGCCGTTCTCGCCAGAGCTGCTGGCCAAGATCGAGGGCCTCAAGGCGGTCTACGGGCTCGACCTGACCGCCGCCGACGCCCATCACCTGATCGAGGGAGAACCGAAATGAAGATCGTCCCGCCCAAGCGGGTCAGCCGCACTTATACCCAGTCGCTCACCGGCCCGCCGGAGGCGGTGTTTCCGCTGCTCTGCCCGGTGCGCGAAGTCGACTGGATCGAGGATTGGGACCCGCTGCTGGTGGTGACCGAGTTGGGCGTTGCCGAGGAAGCCTGCGTCTTCGTCACGCCGTCGGAGGCGGAGAACAGCTATTGGTACGTCACCGACTACGAGCCGGAGAAGGGCTTCATCGCCTTCGTCCGCTTCACGCCGGAGTTAACGGCGACCCGTCTGGCGATCCAGGTAAGGCCGGCGCCGCAGGGCGCCAGCGCCGACATCACCTTCACCCACACCAGCCTCGGCGAGAAGGGCGATGCCTTCGTCGACGGATTCACCGAGGCCGCCTATGCCGAATTCATGCAGCTCTGGGAGAAGCGCATGAACCACTACCTGTCCACGGGCACCTGCCTGCGGCCGTGAGGCGATGATCAGCCGGCCTGCGACAGGTCGTGGTCCCAGGGGGCGTCGCGCCAGCGCCCGGCGAGAAAGTCGATCAGCGCTCTGACCTTGGCCGGCGGCTGGCGGCCGCCGGGAAAGACCGCATGGGCGGCGCCGACATGCGGCAGGGGGACGTCGAGGCTGAGTGGCACCAGCCGGCCAGCTCGGATGTCGTCGGCGAGGATGAAGGTCGGCTGATAGATGAGGCCCTGTCCGGCAACTGCCGCTGCGCGCAGCGCGTCGCCGTTGTTGGCGATCAGAGTGCCGCGCACCGGCGCCGCGATCGACCGGTCTTCGCCGAACAGCCAGCGGCCGGCATTGGCCGGCGTCGGCAGGGTGTAGCCGAGGCAGTTGTGATCGGCGAGATCGGCGATCGTCTTGGGCGTGCCGCGGGCGGCGAGATAGGCGGGGGATGCGCACAGCGCCACGCGGATCGGCGCCAGGCTGCGCGCGATCAGGCTCGAATCGCGCAAGTTGCCAAGACGGATGGCGATGTCCCAGCCCTCGTCGATCAGGTCGACGAAGCGATCGGTCAAGGCGATGTCGATGGTGAGAGCCGGATAGAGCGCAGAAAATTCGGCCAGCGCCGGCATCACCTGGCGGAGCCCGAAGACGAGCGGCGCGTTGATCCTCAGGACCCCACGCGGCTCGATCACGTCCTCGGCCGCCGCCGCTTCCGCTTCCTCGATCTCGGCCAGGATGCGTTCGGTTGCCTGCAGATGGCGCTGGCCCGCATCGGTCAAGGTGAGCTTTCGGGTGGAGCGGAAGAAGAGGCGGGTGCCGAGCCGGTCTTCCAGGGCATCGACGTGCTTGGTCGCCATGGCTGGCGACATGCCGAGCGCCCGCGCGGCGGCGGAAAAACCTCCCAGCGCCGCGACGCGCACGAAGACCTGCATTCCGGTGAAGCGGTCGAGCATGGAATTTCACACTGCCAGTGCGAAAACATTCTCCTTCGCCTGGGATTATCACGTTCACAGGCCGATGTCATATGGCGCTCATGGCCGGCACCTGACGTGACCGGCGTCAGAGGAGCGAGAAGACCATGAACATCAGCATCATCGGCGCCGGCAACATGGCGCGCGGTATCGGCACCCGCCTTATCGCGGGCGGACATGCGGTCACCGTTTCTGGCCGCGACCAGACCAAGGCGACGGAACTGGCCAAAGATCTCAGGGCGAGCAAGCCCGGCGCGGACGTCGTGGTGGCAACCACCCAAGCGGCGCTGGCCAATGAGGTAATCGTGCTGGCGCTGCCTTTCACGGCGGCGCGGGATTTTGCCGAGGCCAATGCTGCCAAGCTCGCCGGCAAGGTGGTGATCGACATCACCAACCCGCTCAACGACACCTATGACGGTCTGGCGACGGCGCCCGGCAAGAGCGCCGCCGAGGAGATCGCCAACCTGCTGCCGAAGAGCCGGGTCGTGAAGGCGTTCAACACCAATTTCGCCGGCACGCTGGTCGTCGGCGCGGTCGACGGCCACAAGCTTGATGTGCTGGTGGCCGGCGACGATGCGGCGGCCAAGACGCTGGTGATCGACCTGGTCGAAGCCGGGGGCCTGCGCGGCATCGACGCCGGCCGGCTGGAGCGTGCGCGCCAGCTCGAGGGGCTGGCCCTTCTCGGCATCACGCTGCAAGGGCCGCTCGGAACCGGCTTCCAGAGCGCCTGGAAGCTCGTCGCCTGAGGCGGCTCTCACCTCTCGCCCCGTCCCGCCGCGCTACGCTGGCTGTCGCGCGGCGGGCCCCTATATTCCCCTGATCCTGCACCCTGAAGGAGCGACGCGATGTCCGAGACCAAGCTTGCAGACAAGCCGGCGGCGCCAGCCGTGCGGCCGATCGACCCCGGCGTGCGCATTGGCCATGTCCACCTCAAGGTCGCCGATATCGAGCGCTCGCTCGCCTTCTATTGCGGTGTGCTCGGCTTCCAGCTCGTGCAGCGCTACGGCACGCAGGCGGCCTTCTTCTCGGCCGGCGGCTACCATCACCACATCGGCATCAACACCTGGGAGAGCCGCAACGGGCCGCCGCCGCCGCGCGGCACCACCGGCCTCTATCACACGGCCATCCTCTATCCGAGCCGCGCGGCGCTGGCCGACGCGCTGCGCCGTCTGATCGCGGCACAAGTGCCGCTCGACGGCGCCAGCGACCACGGCGTCAGCGAGGCGCTCTACCTCCGCGATCCGGACGAAAACGGCGTCGAGCTCTATCGCGACAGGCCGCGCGAGGCGTGGCCGCTAAACCCGGATGGGTCGCTGGCGATGAAGACCGATTGGCTCGACCTCAACGACCTGCTGAGCGAACCGCCGCTCGCCTGAGCCCAGGCTGCCGCCCGCGTCAGATCGCCGCTCTCACGAAAATGTGGGGTGCGCGGGCTGGCGCCGAGGCGCTAGGGCTGCCGGATGATCCGTGACGCCCGTCTGACCATGCCATGCCGGCCTCGCTCGTGGTTGCGCATGATCCCCGCATTGCTGGCCATCGCCGGTACGCTGGCGCTCGCCGGCTGCAACGCCGACGCCAAATGGCACGAAACCGACCTCACCGGCGCCATGCCGGCGCTCGACTTCACCATGACCAGTGCGGCGACCGGCAAGACGGTCACCGCGGAAGACTTCAAGGGCAAGGTGACGCTGCTCTATTTCGGCTACACCTTCTGCCCCGACGTGTGCCCGACGACGCTCTCCAATGTCGCCCTGGTGCTCAAGAAGCTTGGCAGCAAGGCGAGCGACGTGCGCCTCCTGTTCGTCACGGTCGACCCGAACCGCGACAGCCTGCCGGTGCTGAAGGACTATACGGCGGCCTTCGCGCCCCAGATGGTCGGCCTGCGCGGCACCGCCGATCAGCTCGCGGCGCTCGCCAAGCGCTATCGCGTCGCCTATTCGGTGACGCCGGCCACGGGCGACCAACCTTATGCAGTCACCCACTCGTCGGCGATCTACGTCTTCGACCAGACCGGCAAGATCCGGCTGCTGATTTCCTCGATGGCAACGGGCAAACCGGACATCGACGGAGCTGCGGCCGATCTCGGGCGACTGGTCGACCAGGCCGACCCGCCGGGATTCTTCCAGCGCATTCTGCAGATGATCTGAACATCTACTGGCCGGTTGCGCCGCGGACCGGAAAGTCGGCGGAGAGCGTGCCGCCGTCGGCGAAGCGGAGCGACATCGCCACCGAGGTGCCGGGCTTCAGCGTGGCCGCCGGTTTCATGCACATCAGGTGATAGCCGCCTGGTGCGAAGCTGACGCTGCCATGGGGCGGCACCTCGACGCTCTTCACCGCCACCATGGTCTCCTGGCCGTTGCTGGAAACGGTCTGGTGCAGCATGACCGACCCGCATCCCGGCGACGACGCACCGACGAGGCTTGCCGCGGTGTCGCCGCCATTGGTCAGCGTGAAATAGCCTGCGGCGGGACGCGCCGGAATGATCGTGCGGATATAGCCGTCCGCGAGCGTGACGCCGGTCTCGGCGGCCGCCGCCGGTGCCACCCAGGCGGCGGCGATGGCCGCAAGCACCAGCGCGGGCAGCCTTGCGCGCCTAGCCGGTCCACGAGGCCTTGATGGTGACGGCATCGTCTCCTTCATCGATCCTCTCCTGTTCCTGTCGTTCTTCGTGAAGCCGGAAGGCATTGAGCACCAGGAGAAGAGCCACGCCGCTCATCATCGCCGGCGGAATCCATATGTTCGCCCCCCCGAGCTGCTGGTCGGAGATGGCGTCGATCGACGGGTAGATGCGGCCGCACCAGGCGTAGAAATTGTAAATGTCGTGCGAGGAGAAGGCGATGATCGCGCCGATCAGGAGCTGCGGCGGCACCACGGCCAGCGTCATGGCGATGCGGCCGCCAAATGAGAACTCGCGCTGGCGGTTTGGAGCGCGGATCAAGCACCAGAGCCCAGAAAAGCAGGCCGTCGACCACCATCGACCAGTTCATCACGGCGTAGAGTTGAGGGTCGATCATGGCTCGGAAATGCACCGGTGGGATCAGCCACAGGGCAACGAGGCCGACGAAGAGCATCGAAGCGAGGAATGGCTGCTGGATCACGCGGATGACGGCGAGCACCGGCCGCGCATCGATGAGTGGGCGCAGGAAGGCCGGCATGCCGCGGCGCAGCACCGTGCCGGGCCAGGCGAGCACGATCAGGAACGGCCCGATATGATGCATGACCACGTGCTGGACGCGGTTGAGGAAGAACATGTGCTCGGCGAGATATTCGAAATGGGTCTGCAGGACGATGTAGATGCCCACCACGCCGGCGACATAGGCGACGGTGCGCCACCAGGCGGGGCGCTCGTCGCGGGCCGTGGCCATCAGGCCGGTGGCGTACCACCACAGGCCGAAGGCGGCGGCCAGGAACCAGCCCCAGGAGAAATCCCAGGGGCCCCAGGCCGGCATCTGGGCGGCGCGATAGCGGCTCGTCCACCATAGCGCCGCGCCGAGCGCGATGAGCGTGGCGCTCACCGGCCCGTCGATGCGGTCGACTGCCGCCGGACGCGGAAAAGACGACGCTGCCGGCGCTGCGGAAGCGGCACTCCCGGCGCCAGATGTGCTTGCCAGACTGTCCATGTGGCCAACATAGTTCCTAAGAGTCGTTCCAAAAGGTAGCCGACGGATCGTCGCGGGCGCCGTCCGTCCGGCCGGGCGCCGGAGCAGCCGCGGTTTGGACGCGCTTCGTTCGCGCTGTGGTCCCGGCACCTTAACGGCGTCACCAGAAAATAGCGGTTCCGCTTAACCGGCGCGTAGGGAAAACGGACGGCCTTAAGGAAAAGCTGACGGCAGGTGCATTCTTTGTGCGCCTCGCCTATATCAGCCGGCAACCATTCGAAACCGGCGGCCTTGACCCGCCGCGGAGACCCCCAGATGCCCGAAACCCAGATCCCCGTCACGGTGCTCACCGGCTATCTCGGCGCCGGCAAGACCACGCTCTTGAACCGCATTCTCACCGAGAACCACGGCAAGAAATACGCCGTCATCGTCAACGAGTTCGGCGAGATCAACATCGACAACGACCTCATCGTCGAAAGCGACGAGGAGGTGTTCGAGATGAACAATGGCTGTGTCTGCTGCACGGTGCGCGGCGACCTCATCCGCGTGGTCGAGGGGCTGGTGAAGCGGCCGGGCGGCTTCGACGGCATCCTGGTCGAGACCACGGGTCTGGCCGACCCGGTGCCGGTGGCGCAGACCTTCTTCATGGACGACGACGTGCGCGCCCGGGCGAAGCTCGACGCGGTGGTCACCGTCGCCGACGCCAAGCATCTGGTCGAGAGCCTCGGCGACAGCCCCGAGGCGCAGGAGCAGATCGGCTTCGCCGACGTCATCCTGCTCAACAAGACCGATCTGGTGGGCGCCGACGAGCTGGCCCGGGTGGAGGCGCGCATCCGCGCCATGAACCCGCACGCGCTCATCCACCGCACCGAGCGCTGCGCCATACCGCTCGACAGGGTGCTTGGCCGCGGCGCCTTCGACCTCGACCGCATCCTGACGCTCGACCCGGAATTCCTCGACGACGACGGTCATGACCACGACCACGATCATCACGACCACGATCACGACCATCATGACCATGACCATGATCACCACCACCATCATCACGACATCGACGGCTCAGGCGTCCTGTCCATATCGCTGAGGGGCGGCGACCTCGATCCGCAGAAGTTCTTCCCGTGGATCCAGCAGACGGCGCAGGAGCAGGGGCCGGACATATTGCGCCTGAAGGGCATCCTTGCCTTCAAGGACGATCCCGAACGCTATGTCGTGCAGGGCGTCCACATGATCATCGAGGGCAACCACCAACGCCCGTGGAAGGACGACGAAATGCGCCAGAGCCGGCTGGTGTTCATCGGCCGCCATCTCGACGAGAAGCAGATCCGCGCCGACTTTGAGAAGTGCATGGTGTGAGCTATCCCGCTTCGCCGTCGCTTGTTCCTGGCGGAACGATGTAGGTGTCGAACCGGCAGACGTCTTCAAAGCCGAGCCGGCGATAGACGGAGCGGCCCATCGCCGTCGCCTGAAGAACGGCGACCGCGGCGCCGCGACGGCGGGCCTCGAGAAGCGGGGCGACGGTCATGGCGCTGGCAATGCCCTTGCCTCTCGCCGGTGGCAAGGTTGCGACCATGTAGATGCCGCCGACCGCGCCATTCATTACAAGCGCCGACGCGGCAACCGGTTCCCCGCCAAAAAAGCCGAGATAGCGCGGCTTGTCGGCATATAGGCGTATGTCGAAACCCACCTCGAACTCGGCAAGTGCATTCGTGGCGACCGGCCCCCAGTCGAAGGTTTCGCCTACGACTTGGGCCCATTGGCGCCGTGCCGCCGGGCTGTGGATCGCTTCGATCCGGAAGTCCTCGATCGATGCGGTTTCATCGGGCAGGCGTGCAAGGTTGATGGCCATGCCTGCCATGCTTCCCGTCAGCTTCGCGCCGCGCTGCTCCAGGCGTGATCTGAGATCGTCGGGTGCGCTGCGTGGGCCAACCCACCAGCTCATGGGAACCTGGCGGCGGGCGCTGGCAGCTAGGATGCGCGCGAGCGCCGGCTCTGCTGTCTCTGGCGTGAGCTGAGTAGGGAAGGCGCGGTTGAAGGCGGGCGAGGGCACACCGGTCGTGAACCACACGATGTCCGGGCCTTCTTCGAGTTCGGCACCGGCGGCACGACCGTAGTCGCGCCAGAAACCGATCAGGTTCGCTTCCAGTGCCGGCACCAGAGCGGACGACGCGATACTGTTCAGCATGCCATTCACGCGTTACTCCTGCAGACCAGACGAGGCCGCCGAATCTCGTGCGGTTGAGATTCGACGAAGGCGTCGCTCCAGCCTGTCGAGACTGACGGGGGCGAACCTGCTAGTCAAATGACGCCGGGCGCGGCTCGGCATCCGACCGATGCGCCAGAGCCGGCTGGTGTTCATCGGCCGCCATCTCGACGAGAAGCAGATCCGCGCCGACTTCGAGAAGTGCATGGTCTGAGGCGCGCTGCGGGGATTTGTGCTGGCGGCCGGTGGGCCGGTTTGCGCTAGTCTGTCCGGCGTTGTGGGGCATTTTCGACCGTGGAGGGAGCGATGGGCCAGGACACCGGGGCATGGGCAAGGATTGACTCCTGACGAGGCAAGCGCGCTCGAAGCGGCCTACCGCGCGACGCTTGCCTATCGGCAGTCACTTTCTGACCGTCTGGCCCGGCCGGTCATCGGCCCCGGCGAGGCGGAGCTGAGGTTCCGCGTGCCGCTGGCGGAGGCGGGCATGGCAGGCCGCACGGTCATCGAGGAGATCGTCCGCGATGCTGGGGATGGTCTGCACCAGATGACCGCCCCGACCTTCTTCGGCTACGTCATCGGCGGTTCGCATCCGGTCGGCGTTGCCGCCGATTTCCTCGTCTCGACCTGGGGACAGAACGCCGCGACCGCGTTCGAGACGCCGTCCACGGCCGGGATGGAGCGTGCGGTCTCGGACTGGGTGATCGATCTCCTGTCGCTGCCGCCGGAAAGTGGCGTGGGCATCGTCACCGGCGGCACGGTGGCCAACATGGTCGGCATCATGGCCGGCCGGCACGCACTGCTTGCCGCGCAGGATTGGAATGTCGAGGAGAAGGGGCTTTTCGGCGCGCCGGCGTTTCCGGTGCTGATCGGCAACGACGCCCATTCGGCGCCCTTCGCGGCGCTCCGCTATGCCGGTCTCGGCGCCGGATACGCGACGCGGATCGCGACGGACGGCCAGGGGCGGATCGATGTCGATGCGTTCCGGGCGGCGCTCGATGCCTGCACCGCGCCGCCGCTGGTCGTGCTTCAGGCCGGGCAGATCAATACCGGCGCCTTCGATTCCTTCGCCGAGCTGATCCCTCTGGCGCGCGCGCGCGGCGGCTGGGTGCATGTCGACGGCGCCTTCGGTCTGTGGATGGCTGCGGTGCCCGAGCTTGCCCATCGCCTGGCGGGTGTGGCCGATGCCGACAGCTGGGCCGTCGATCTGCACAAATGGCTCAACGCGCCGTACGATGCGGGTGTCGTGATCGTTCGCGACCGGGCGGCACTGGTTGCCGCAATGTCTGCGCGCGGGGCCTATCTTCCGGGCTTGACCGAGCATTGGGAGCCGTCGGATTCGACGCCGGAACTGTCGCGGCGAGCGCGCGGCGTGCCGAGTTACGCCATCCTGCGGCATCTCGGACGGTCGGGCGTGCGCGAGATGGTGGCGCGCCATTGCCGCCTTGCCGAACGGATCGCCGATGCACTGGCGGCGGAACCGGGACTGCATGTGCTGAACCAGATCCACTCCAACCAGGTCGCCATCGCCTGCGGCAACGGGGCCGAGGGCGACGCACAGACAACGCGCGTGCTGGCGCGGGTGCAGGAGCGGGCAAAGGTCTATCCCACCCACGGCGAATGGGCGGGGCGAAAGATCATCCGGGTTTCCGTGATCGGCTACGCCATGCATGAGGCCGATGCCGATTTGCTGGTTTCCGAAATCGTCGATGCGTGGCATTGGTGCAGGGAGAATCCGGCCTAGGTCAAATTCGACGTTCAACTGATGCCCACCATCCAGGATTTCCCCTTCGCCGCCTTCGTCGTCGAGACCGCCTTTCTCGGCGAGACGGCGGTCTATGCGCTCGGCGACGGCACCGTGCGCCGCGCCTCCGGCCCGGCTGCGGAAGAAACGCGCGTCCATGCGGGCGCCATTCTCGCCGCCACGCCCTCGCTCGACGGCAAGGCGCTGATTACCGGCGGCGACGACGGGCTGGTCGCTTCGGTCGATGCGGCCGGCACGGTGACCAAGCTTGCCGAGCGCCCGCGCAAGTGGATCGACCATGTCGCCGCCGGTCCGGCCGGTACGGTCGGCTTCGCTGTCGGCCGCCAGGCTTTCGTGCGGCTCCCGGACGGGCGCGAGCGCACCTTCGACCATGCCCGTGCGGTGGGCGGCATCGCGTTTGCGCCCAAGGGCCTGCGGCTCGCCGTCGCCCGCTATGAGGGCGTCACCCTGTGGTGGGCCGGCACCGAGGCCGAGCCGACGTCGTTTGCCTGGAAGGGCGCCCATATCGGCGTCGCCTTCTCGCCCGACGGGCGCAACCTGGTCACCGTCATGCAGGAGAACGCGCTGCATGGCTGGCGCCTCGACGACGGGCGCGACATGCGCATGACCGGCTATCCGGCCAAGCCGCGCTCGCTGTCATGGTCTCTCAAGGGGCGGTTCCTGGCCTCGTCCGGTGCCAATGCCGCGATCCTGTGGCCGTTCCACTACAAGGACGGACCGATGGGCCGCCAACCGCTGCAGCTCGGCGCGCGCGAGGAACTGGTCACCCGCGTCGCCTGCCACCCGAGCGAAGAGATCGTGGCGATCGGCTATCACGACGGCATGGTGCTGGCCGTGCGCTTCGGCGACCAGCAGGAGGCGCTGCTGCGCCGTCCAGGGGACGGCCCGATCTCGGCGCTGGCCTGGAACGCAGCCGGCACCCACCTTGCCTTCGGCACCGAAGAAGGCGCCGCCGGCATCGTCGATCTCACCGCCTCCTGAACACGCCCCGCGACCGGTCATCGACTGCCGGGAAAGCCCATCGTACTGGCCGGGTGTTGTGCCTGCCGATTGCCCGACCTGTCGAGGATCGCATCCACGTCTTGGTAACCGCCGCCGGTTAATTTGGGCGATTGTTGCGAATCAATCTTAGTACGGACTGGCATGGGTGAGCTGAACAACACCGTCCTGCTCATTGCCGAGGCGGTGCTCTATTTCGTCGTCATGACCGCCCTGTTCCGGGCGCGCAACCGCGTCGGCATCGGCGTCTTCTTCGCCGCGCTGGGCACGATGCACTTCCTCGAGACCTATCTCGCCGCGGTTCTCTACGTTCCCATACTCGGCGGCTTCGTCGTTTCTCCGGGGTCGATCGTGCTCTTCTCCGGCAAGCTGGTCATGCTGCTCCTGGTCTATATCCGTGAGGATGCGGCGGTCGTGCGCCAGCCGATCTACGGGTTGTTTCTCGCCAACTTGCTGATTGTGACCATGGTGCTTCTGCTTCGCGCGCACATGCCGGTGGCCGTGCCGGGCCAGATCCCCAATCTCTCGTTCCTCGACCAGACCGGCTGGCTGATGGTGTGGGGCACGACGCTGCTCTTCGTCGATTCGATCCTCATCATTCTCCTCTACGAGCGCTCGGCGGTGTGGCTGGGCAATTGGGTGATACCGCGCATCCTGATCAGTACGGCGGCGGTGCTGACCTTCGACCAGATCGGTTTCTTCACCGCACTGCATTTCTACGTCGGCGCGCCGATGGAAGTGCTCTATGGCGGCTGGGCCGCCAAGATGGGCGCGGCTGCCGTCTATGCGCTGTTCGCCGGGCTTTACCTGCGCTTCGGCGAAGGCGGGCGCCTGACCCGGCGCCGGGTGGGTGATGTCTTCGAGACGCTGACCTATCGCCAGCGCTACGAGGCGCTCCTGCGCCAGACCGGCTACGATGCGCTGACCGGGCTGTTCGATCGCGGCCGCTTCGACCGCGAGGGCCCGCGGGAGCTGCTGATGGCGGGCTCGGCGCGGCCGGTGAGCCTGCTGGTCGTCGACGTCGATCATTTCAAGGACATCAACGACTGCTACGGCCACGCGATCGGCGACGAGGCGCTGCGCCTGATTGCGCACGAGCTGGACATGGCGACGCGCGAGGGCGACAGCGTCTATCGCTATGGCGGCGAGGAATTCATCGTGCTCTGCCAGGGACTGCCGCATGCCGCCGCGGTGCTGGCGGCCGAGCGCCTGCGGCTGGCCATTGCGAATCTGTCGATTGCCGGTATCGAAACGCCGATCACCATCAGCATCGGCGTCGCCACGGCGCCGGACGACGGCGCCGATCTCAAGTCGCTGTTCGAGACCGCCGACCTGCGCCTCTATGCCGCCAAGGCCGACGGGCGCGACCGCGTGCGTGGCGCCGGCGGGATGACGGATATTGCGCCCGGCCGGCCTAGCACCGGCCGGCTCCAGGGCTGATCGGAGCCAAACCCGGGCTCAGTGCACCAGCACGTTGCGGAACTGCCAGGCGTCGCTCGCGTCGATGTCCTCGGGGAACAAAGCCGGGCGGCCGGTGAGCGGCGTCCAGTCGGTATAATGGCCCTTGACCGGGCCGAGATAGGGTAACTGCACCGCGAGACAGCGGCGGTAATCCATCTCGTCGGCCTCGACGATGCCGGCGTTCGGGTTCTCCAGCGCCCACACCATGCCGGCGAGCACCGCCGAGGTCACCTGCAGGCCCGTGGCGTTCTGATAGGGCGCCAAGACGCGGGTCTCCTCGATGGAAAGCTGCGAGCCGAACCAGTAGGCATTTTTCGCGTGGCCGTAGAGGAGAACGCCGAGCTCGTCGATGCCGTCGACGATTTCGTCCTCTGCGAGGATGTGCTCGGCCTTCTCGTGCAGTTCGCCGCTGCCGAAGACTTCATGCAGCGACAGCACGGCGTCGTTGGCCGGGTGATAGGCATAATGGCATGTCGGCCGGTAGACGACGGTGTCGCCGTCAACAAGCGTGAAATAGTCGGCGATCGAGATCGACTCGTTGTGGGTGACGAGGAAACCGTATTGCGCGCCCGGCGTCGGGCACCAGGTCCTGACCCTTGTATTGGCGCCGGGCTGCAGCAGATAGGCGCCGGCCCTGGCGCCGAGCTTGTGCAGCCGGCCGTTCTCCGGCAGCCACTTCTCGTGCGTGCCCCAGCCCATCTCGGCCGGCTGCATGCCTTCCGACACGAAGCCTTCCACCGACCAGGTGTTGACGAAGACGTCGCGCGGCTTGGGCTTCATCGAACGCTGCGTGTCGCGTTCGGCGATGTGGATGCCCTTGACGCCGAGGTCGCGCATCAGCCGTGCCCAGGCTTCGCGGTCGGCCGGCCCCGGTTCATCGAAGGGGTGGCCGAGATCCGTCGCCAGATTGACCAGCGCATGTTTGACGAACCAGGAGACCATGCCGGGATTGGCGCCGCAGCAGGAGACGGCGGTGGTGCCGCCCGGGGTCTTCGCCTTCTCGTCGCGTACCGTGGTCCTCAGCGCGTTGTTGGTGCGCGCTTCGGCTTCCGCCGCGGTGTCGAAATAGAAGCCCGGCCAGGGCTCGACCACCGTGTCGATGTAGGGAACGCCGAGCTCGCGGCACAGGCGCATGAGTTCCAGCGACGAGGTATCCACCGACAGGTTGACGCAGAAGCCGGTGCCGCCGCCTTCGGTCAACAACGGCGTCATCACCGCGCGGTAGTTCTCTGGCGTCAGGCCGACATGGACGAAGCGGATGCCCTTTTCGTCGAGCAGGGCGCGGGCGGCGTCGTCCGGAGCGATGACCACCATGCGCGACCTGTCGAAATCGAAATGGCGCTCGATCAGCGGCAGGGTACCCCGGCCGATCGAGCCGAAGCCGATCATGACGATGGGACCGTCGATCTTGCCATAGACGGGCCAGTCCGCCATCGCTGCTCTCCTTGGCTGGGAAATCGTCGCGGGTCTATCGAGCCCGTGATTGGCGGCAATCGGCCTCCCAAGTCAACCCGCCGGCCCTTGGCCCGCCATTTTCCGCCCCTAGGTTT
Source organism: uncultured Alphaproteobacteria bacterium (assembly GCA_963750065.1). Lineage (GTDB taxonomy): Bacteria > Pseudomonadota > Alphaproteobacteria > Rhizobiales > Kaistiaceae > CAVSRC01. The sequence goes on along the minus strand of CAVVPK010000009.1, from coordinate 40,855 downwards.
CGCCCGTGAGGCTGCCGGGAGGGAACCTGTTCATGATCAGACATCTGCACGCGCTTGCCGCGCTGCTCGTCCTCGTTCCGGCCGGATTCGCGGTCCCGGCCGCGGCCGAGGCGCCGCCGCATTCCGGCAATCCGGTGTTCGATCGCACGGTCGATATCGTCAACGAGCATTTCTTCTCGACCGCAGCGCTGCCAAAATTCAACCAGGCGGCGGCGTTGGCGGTCAGCCAGATGCCCGACTTCAAGGACGCCGATCCGGCGCTGGTCGGCGACACGGTCGCCTTCGTCCTCGGCAGCCTGCATGCCTCCCATACCGGGCGCTACACGCAAGACCAGGTGGACTATTACGAACTGGCGGACGTCTTCCGCTTCGCGATCCGCCAGGACATGCGCCGGCTGTTCCCGCCGCGCGGAAAAGTGACCTATGCCGGCATCGGCATCGCCAGCGCCGAGATCGGCGGCAAGCGCTTCGTCACCCACGTCTACGACGGCGGCCCGGCCGCCAAGGCCGGCCTCCTGACCGGCGACGAGATCGTCTCGGTCGACGGTCAGCCCTTCGCCGAGATCGGATCGTTCCGCGGCAAGGCCGGGGGAACGGCGCATCTCATGGTGCGGCGCGCGGCGGATGCCGAGCCGATTGCCATCGACGTGCCGGTTGCCGAGATCCAGCCGGGCGACCTCTTCGTCCAGGCGATCTCGGACAGCGTCAAGCGCCTCGACCAGGGCGGCAAGCGCATCGGCTATATCCGCCTGTGGGCCTATACGCGCGAAGAGGTGACCAGCATCCTCTACGACGAACTCGGCAATGGGCGGTTGAAGGACGTCGACGGGCTGGTGCTCGATCTGAGGAGCAAATGGGGCGGGGCGCCGGGAGACGCGGCCGAGACCTTCGTCGGCGGTGCCGCCGACATGGTGGGCGTGAACCGCGACGGAACGCGCAACATCGTCACCTTCCGCTGGCATAAGCCGGTGGTGGCGATCATCGACGGCGGCACGCGCAGCGGCATGGAGGTGCTCGCCTATTCGCTGAAGAAGAACGGGGTGCCGATGGTCGGCGCACCGACCGCCGGAAACGTCCTGGCCGGCACAGCCTATCTTCTGCCCGACAACAGCCTGCTGGAACTCGCGGTGGCGGACGTGCTGGTCGACGGAAAGCACCTGGAGGGCAATCCGGTTGAGCCCGATGTCGCGGTGCCCTTCGACGTGCGCTACGCCGCCGGCCGCGACCCGCAGCGCGATGCTGCCACGGCGCTGATGGCCGCGCGCCTGGCGGAGGAGGGCGGCGGGGTGAACTGAGCGGCGGACTACAAAGCGCGGCGCAGGGACGCTATATCAGGCGTCCTTCCTTCTCTCCTGCCGCCCCGGACCCGCCCATGACCTTGCCCAGCGACAACCCGCTTCTTGCCCCGTGGGAGGGCCTCGGCCTGCCGCCCTTCGGCCGCATCAGGCCCGAGCACTTCCGCCCGGCCTTCGACGCCACCATGGCGGCGCAAATGCAGGCGGTTGAGCAGATCGCGCAGTCGCCGGAGACGCCGAGCTTCGCCAATACGATCCGGGCGCTGGAGGTGAGCGGCTTCGATCTCGAACGGGTGGCCGCGGTCTTCTTCCACCTTGCTTCGGCCGACACCAACGAGGCGCTGCAGGCGGTGGAGCGCGATATTGCGCCGCTGCTCTCTCGCCACGGTAACGCGATCTACCTGAACGCGGCGCTGTTTGCCCGTGTCGATGCGCTGTGGGAGAACCGCGACGGGCTCGGCCTCGACGCAGAGCAGCGCCAGGTGCTCGACCGCACCCACACCATCTTCGTGCGCGCCGGTGCGGCGCTTTCCGAGGCCGGCAAGACGCGGCTTGCCGAAATCGGCGAGCGGCTGGCGGCGCTCGGCACAGAGTTCAGCCAGAACGTGCTTGCCGCCGAGAACGGCTTCCATCTGGTGCTGGACGAAGACGATCTCGACGGCCTGCCGGAATTGGTGCGCTCGGCGGCCGCCGAAGCGGCGCGCGAGCGCGGCCTTGAGGGCAAATACGTCGTCACGCTGTCGCGCTCCTCGATCGAGCCGTTCCTGCAGTTCTCCACCCGCCGGGATCTCCGCGAAAAGGCGTTCCAGGCCTGGGTGAAGCGCGGAGAGGCGGAAAACGCGGCGCTGATCGCCGAGACCATTCGGCTGCGCAACGAGCGGGCGCGGCTGCTGGGCTACAAGACATTCGCCCATTTCAAGCTGGCCGACTCGATGGCCAAGACGCCGGAGGCGGTGGCCGAGCTTCTCAACGCCGTGTGGGAGCCGGCGCTCCGCCGGGTGGCGAGCGAAGAGCAGGCGCTGCAGGCGATGGTCGCCGCCGAGGGCAACAATTTCCGCCTCGCCCCGTGGGACTGGCGCCATTATGCCGAGCGCCGGCGCAAGGCCGAGTTCGATTTCGACGAGGCGGAGCTGGAACCCTATCTTCAACTCGACAATGTGGTCGCCGCCGCCTTCGATGTGGCGCACCGGCTGTTCGGCCTCGCCTTCGAGGAACTGAAGGGCCTGACGCTCTACCGGCCGGAGGTGCGCGCCTGGCGGGTAACCGGCAAGGACGACAGATTCGTCGGCCTCTTCCTCGCCGACTATTTCGCGCGGTCCTCAAAGCGCAGCGGCGCCTGGATGTCGGGCCTCCGCGACCAGCACAAGCTCGACGGCGAGGTGCGCCCGATCGTCTTGAACACGATGAACTTCGCCAAGGCGGCAGACGGCAGGCAGACGCTGATCTCGTTCGAGGATGCGCGCACGCTCTTCCACGAGTTCGGCCATGCCCTGCACGGCCTGCTGTCGGACGTGACCTATCCGCTGATCTCCGGCACGTCCGTGGCGCGCGATTTCGTCGAGCTGCCCTCGCAGCTCTATGAGCACTGGCTGGAGCAGCCCGAGGTGCTGCGCCGCTTCGCGCTCCATGCCGAGACCGGCCAGCCAATGCCGGAGGCGCTGTTGGAAAAGGTGCTGGCAGCGCGGAGGTTCAACCAGGGTTTCGCCACGGTCGAATATGCCGCCTCGGCACTGGTCGACCTCGACCTGCACCTCACCGTCGATACCGACGATGTCGATGTGCTTGCCTTCGAGCGCGAGGCGCTCAAGCGCATCCATATGCCGGAGACGGTGGTGATGCGTCACCGCACGCCGCACTTCCAGCATATCTTTTCGGGCGACGGCTATGCCTCGGGCTATTACAGCTATCTGTGGTCGGAAGTGCTTGACGCCGACGCCTTCGAGGCCTTTGTCGAAGCCGGCGACATCTTCGATCCCAAAACCGCCGGGCGGCTGCACGACGCCATCTATTCGGCCGGCTACCGGCGCGACCCGGCCGAAGCCTATGCTGCCTTCCGAGGGCGCATGCCGTCGACCGAACCGCTGCTCAGGAAGCGCGGGCTCGCCGACTGACTAACAACCAGACTCACCTCCCGGAGGAACCATCCCCATGGCAAGTATTCTCTTCATCGGCGGCACGGGCCAGATCTCGCTGCCCTGCGTGCATGAGGCGGTGGCCGCCGGCCATGCGGTCAGCGTACTCAATCGCGGGCAGACGGACGTGGCGCTGCCGGCGGGCGTATCCGTGATCGTGGGCGACATGGACGACGCGGCGACCTATGCCGAGCTCGGCGAACGCAAGTTCGACGTTGTCTGCCAGTTCCGCGCCTATACGGCGGCGCAGATGAAGAAGGATATCGCCGCCTTCACCGGCAAGACCGGCCAGTACGTCTTCATCTCCTCGGCCTCGGCCTATCAAAAGCCCGCGCAGCACTACGTCATCACCGAGAAGACGCCGCTGGTGAACCCTTACTGGCCCTACAGCCAGGCCAAGATCGCCTGCGAGACCATGCTGCGCGACCAGTCGGCGCTGCCGTGGACCATCGTGCGGCCGAGCCACACGGTGCGCACCGGCCTGCCGCTGGCCATCGGCGACAACGATGCAGTTGCCCGGCGGATGTTGCGCGGCGCGCCGGTGATCGTCCATGGCGATGGCCATTCGCTATGGACGGTGACGCGCTCGGCCGATTTTGCCGTGCCCTTCGTCAAGCTCCTCGGCAACGGACAAGCGCTCGGCGAGGATTTCCAGATCACCGGCGATCGCGGTTTCACCTGGGACGAGATCACCCACGCGATCGCTGAGGCACTCGGGGTGGAGGCCAGGATCGTCCATGTGCCGACCGATACGCTGGTCCGCTACAACAAGGAGTGGGAGGGGCCGCTTGTCGGCGACAAGGCGTGGTCGGCGCTGTTCGACAACAGCAAGGTGAAGCGCGTTGCCGGCGATTTCACCTGCGCCGACGACCTGCCGACGATCCTCGAAGAGTTGATCGCCCACTTCAAGGTGCGCGATGCGACCGCCGATGAGGTGCCGGATGCGCTCGACCCGCTGATGGACCGTATCTGCGCGGAGCAGGGGGCGCTCGGCGGCTAGCCGGCCGCGGCCGCTATCCTTCGAGGCCCGAATTGGCAAAGCATTAACGCCAGGGCGGAACGGCGCTTGGGCTGACGGCTGGCCGGGCCTAGTGTGGCGGGTGGAAGGTTGCCTGCCATGCTGACTCATATTCGTCGCCTGGCCGGGCTCGGTGGTTTTTTTGCCGCCCTTGCCTGCGCCGGGTTCAATCCATCGCCCGCATCAGCGGATTCCTATTCTTTTTACGAGATCTCGTCGGAGATGCTGCCCGGTCCGCCGGGCAGCATCATCCGCACGGAGGCGTTTTCCGGCGCGCCGTGGGGCGCCGAGGCGGTGCGCGTGCTCTATCGCTCCACCGGGCTCGCGGGAGAACCGATCGCCGTGTCGGCCGTCATCGTCATGCCGACCAAGCCGCCGCCGAGGGAGGGGTGGTCAATCGTCGCCTGGGCGCATCCGACCACCGGGGTGGCGCGCAAATGCGCGCCGTCCCTGCTGCTCGACGCGATCATGCCGACGATTTCCGGCCTCACCGAAATGGTCGAGCACGGCTATGTGGTGGTTGCCACCGACTACCCGGGGCTGGGCACGGTCGGTGAGCATCCCTATCTCGTGGGCGTGAGTGAGGGACGGGCGGTCCTCGATTCCGTGCGTGCCGCGCGCACGCTGACCCATGGCGGCAACCGGTTTGCCGTCTGGGGGCATTCGCAGGGCGGCCATGCGGCCCTGTGGACCGGCGAGCTTGCCAGGACCTATGCGCCCGAGCTCGATCTCATCGGCATCGCCGCGGCGGCGCCGGCCAGCGAACTGGCGCAGCTCTTCGACGACGACCTCACCACGACGGCCGGACAGGTTCTCACCGCGCTCAGCCTGTGGTCCTGGTCACACGTCTATGACACGTCGCTGACCTCGGTGGTGCAGGCCCACGCTATCAAGCCGGTGGGCGAGATTGGCGGGCAGTGCGTGTCCGGTTTTACCGATCTGCTCGTCGATGCCTCCGCCTATGGCCAGATCGAGAAGGGCTTCCTCAAGGGCGACCCAACGGAAATCGCGCCGTGGAGCGGCTATCTGGCGGAGAGCACGCCCGCTCGCCATGCGGTGAAGTGGCCGCCGGTGTTCATCGCCCAGGGCAGTGCCGACAAGATCGTCGATCCGCCGGTGACCACGAACTTCGCCATCAAGCTGTGCGATCAGGGCGTCGACGTCCGCTATTTCTCGGTTCCTGGCGCCACCCACGAAGTCATCGCCGGTGTCAGCGCGAAGGAGGCGGTCAACTGGATCGCCGACCGCTTCGCCGGCAGGCTGGCGCCGACCGACTGCATCGCGAAAGGCGGCGCCTCGCATTGAGGGCCGCCGCTGTTCCTTGGGTAACTGCGATCGGCGGATGCACGAAACGGCCCGGTGGCCAGCCGCCATCGCGCACGCCGGGCGCGCCGGCGACGCCGTCAACGGTACAACGTCAATTGTTCTTGGCGCCCTGGAAGATCCAGCCCCAGATGTTCTGGCGCAGGCAATTGGGCAGCGGCTTGTGCCTGAAGGGCATGCGAATCTCGGCCTTGCCGTCGATCAGCACGACCAGACTGCTCTCGTCGGGTTTGCCCGGGATGATCATGGGCCCGAATTTGGTGCCCTTCATCACCGACTGATAGGTCCTGACATCGAAGCCGCTGTGTTCGTAGCCTTCACCACCCGGCTGATGGCAGGAAACGCACCAGCCCTTGAAGATCGGCGCGATATCCTCGGCATAGCTCAACTGAGTCTGCTCGGCGCACGCCTGGGGAACCGGGAACAATGTCGTCGACGCGGCGAGGCCGAAGCTTCCTGCGACGACGCCGACCGACAGAAGAATCCAACGTCTCATGATCATTCCTCCCGGCAAGTCGCCCTTAAATTCAAGAATGGACATGCGAGGGTGTGCCGGACGTTGATCTCTGTCAACGGGACGGAATTATTCCAAGCGGAAGGTGGCGTGGCACGGCAATCCTGGGTGCGGGAGCCTTGGAGGCCGGTCTGCGCTACGATGCCACCATGCGAATCGGCCAATTTGCCGGTGCCCTGACCCGGCTTCCGCACCGATGATCGGTCCCCGCACCACGCTGCTCACCGGTGCCCGGCTGGCGTGGACGTTGGCCGCGCTTTACGTCGTCTATATCGCGACCCTTTTCGCCGGCGGGGTCGCGGCCGGCGTCCCGGTCGAACCGTATCTGGCGGCGGCCGAAATCCTCACGGCGCTCTCCGGCGTGCTCCAGGTCGCGCTCTTCGCCGCGATCTACCGATGCGCCCCCGCTGAAGCCCGGCTCTCCGTCCTCATGGCCCTGGTGTGGATGGCGGTGATGGCCGCGCTGACCATGACGGTGCATGGCGTTCAGCTCACGGTCGGCCGGCAGATCGACGCCGCGGCGATGCCGGACTATCGCTTCATCTTCGGCTGGACTTGGCCGTCGCTGCTCTACGCCGTCGAGCTTGCCGCCTGGCACCTGTTCTTCGGCCTGTCGCTGCTGTTCGCGGCACCCGCCTTCAGGGGCGGCGGAGCGGCCGCCGCGGCGCGCTCGGGCCTGATCGTCGCGGGCGTGCTCTGCCTCGCCGGCCTCGTCGGCCCGGCAACAGGCAACCTCAATTGGCGGATGATCGGGGTGGCCGGCTACGGGCTGTTCTTCCCGCTCTCCTGCGTCGCCATCGGCTTCGTCTTCAGCCGCGCCGCCGCATCAGGCGGCGAGCGCCAGGCGCTCGGATAGCGGCTTGCCCGCGGCGGTGACCAGACCGACGCCATCGGCCAACGCACAAGGCGGCAGTCGCCCATTGGCGATCCTTGCGCCGATGGATGTGTCAGGCAGCGATCCGTTTTGCCGTGCCGATCGCGTCTCCTGTCGCGACTACGCGGCCTGATGCGCCGGCGAGCGCCTGTGCCTTCAGCTCCAATCCGAGGAACCGCCGCCGCTCGACCGGGGCTGGCATGACCAGACCGCCGGTCGGTGCGGCCGAGAAGCCGAAGCGGGCGTAATAGTCCGGATCGCCGACAAGAATGATGCCGGCGTGGCCGATCATGTTGGCGCGGGCGATGGCCAGCCGCATGAGGCCGGCGCCGACGCCCTCGCCCTGCATGGCCGCGTCGACGGCGAGCGGCCCAAGCAGCAGGGCAGCCGCATCGCCGGCCTTGACGTGCCACAGGCGGACGGTGCCGACGAGGCCGCCGGCGGCGTCGCGGGCGACAAGCGCCAGACCATCGGCAGGCCTGCGGCCACGGCGCAGGCGCTCGGACGGCTTGAAGGCGCGCTCGCGGCCCATGACGCGGTCGAGCAGGGCTTCGCGGGCGACGGTGTCGGCGGGGCGTTCGGTATCGAAGTGGATCATCTTTCAGTCTTTCGTCGCTCCGGCGCGGGCCGGAGCCCAGGAGCGCGTGAACCGCGGCTCGCGGGTGACGGTGGACCCCGGCCTTCGCCGGCGTGACGATGGGTGTTGCGGCCGCGGCCCTAGATCACGTAGGCCTTCAGTGGCTCGAAGCCATTGAAGGCGACGGACGCGTAGGTCGTGGTGTAGGCGCCGGTGCCCTCGATCAGCACCTCGTCGCCGATCGACAGCGACACCGGCAGCTCGTAGGGCACCTTCTCGTAGAGCACGTCGACCGAATCGCAGGTCGGCCCGGCGATGACGCAAGGGCTCCGGGCGTCGCGGTCGCGCGGCGTCCTGATCGGATAGCGGATCGCCTCGTCCATGGTTTCGGCCAGCCCGCCGAACTTGCCGATATCGAGGTAGACCCAGCGCAGGGGATCGTTGTCCTGCTTGCGCGAGATGAGCACGACCTCGGCCTTGATGATGCCGGCATCGCCGACCATGCCGCGGCCGGGCTCGATGATGGTCTCGGGGATGCGGTTGCCGAAGTGCTTCCTGAGCGCGTCGGAGATCGCCTGGCCGTAGGTCTTCACCACCGGGATTTGCTTCAGATACCTGGCCGGAAAGCCGCCGCCGAGATTGACCATGCGCAGCCGGATGCCGCGCTCGCCAAGCGTGCGGAAGATCTCGGCCGAGGCGGAAAGCGCCAGGTCCCAGGCTTCCGGGTTGGGTTGCTGCGAGCCGACATGGAAGGAGACGCCATAAGCGTCCAGCCCGAGGCGATGGGCGTGCTCGAGCACGTCGACGGCCATCTCGGGGGCGCAGCCGAACTTGCGCGACAGCGGCCACTCGGCGCCGTCGTTGGCAATCAGGATGCGGCAGAAGACCTTCGCCGTCGGGGCGGCGCGGCCGATCTTCTCGATCTCTTCCTGGCAATCGACGGCGAAGAGGCGGATGCCGCGCTCGTAGGCGGCGGCGATGTCGCGCTCTTTCTTGATGGTGTTGCCGTAGGAGATGCGCTCTGCGCTGGCCCCGGCGGCAAGCGCCATATCGATTTCGGCGACGCTGGCGCAGTCGAAACTGGAGCCGAGGTCGGCGAGCAGCGTGAGAACCTCCGGCGCCGGATTGGCCTTGACCGCGTAATAGACGCGGCTGTCCGGCATGGCGGTGGCAAATGCCCGGTAGTTGTCGCGCACGACGTCGAGGTCGACCACCAGGCAGGGGCCTTCGGGTCGTCGGTGGCGTAGAAACGAGCGGATACGGTCGGTCATTCTCGGGCTCTCCCCAAGCGAGATCATGTTGCGAACCGCCGGTCGGCCTGCAGCCGGACGATCGATGTGGAGACGATCGTTCCGGAGACATGGCGTCCCGGTTTGCCGGACTGTCCGGCTGGTTTGCGGGTGGCAGTCGAGAAGGCGGACAGGGCTGTCCGGTCTTTCGCTGCCTTCGCTTGGAGCGGGAGAACCCGATCCGCACGCCCGGCAAGAAGTAGATGCCTCTTCAGTAACGCCGGCTGATGGAAAGCCGACTGAGACCAAAAAAGCCCGCTACGTCGTTGCTTTAAGCCGCGTCCTTCGAAGCGTCCGGGACCTTCCCGGCGGTTCGCCCTCGGACTTCATGCGACCACAGGCACGTGCGAATTTGGGCAGCGCGGTAGGTAGGGCTAAATGGTTTCACAATCAAGAACGATTTGAGGCCGACGCCAAAATAGTTCGCCTGGCCGACGCGGCGCTAGGAGGGGTGCATCGCCGGCATGAGCCCGGACACTGACGACGGTGCGACGACGATCAACACACCCAGGCCAACGATCGCCAGAGCGACCGGCACGTCGATCGATGCCCTCGCGGGCAGCAGCTTCTGGCCGATGATGAGGATGGAGGCGACGACCATCCAGGCGATGCTCATGATGCCGAGCGCCACCTGCATCAGCATCAGGCCGAGGCTCGAGCCGATGCAGCAGAGGCCGAAGGTGAAGCCGGAATGGCTGTCGCTGCAGCAGCGATTGCGAAAGGATTGTTTGAGCGGCGTCAGCTCATAGAGGCCGGCTGCGATGGTGATCAGGCCGGCGATCAGCGTGCCGTGCGGCCGATACAGCACGTAAACCGGGACGCCGAAGAGGGCCCAGACGGCGAGATAGGACGCGACGAACAACAGGATGTCGCGGGCGCCGCCACCGGCCCGTGCCTGCCGCCACAGCCTCGGGGTGAGCCCCGGCAGCATCATCGCCACCATCATCACAATCCACATCACAATGAACGACGCGAAGGGGCCGCGCGGCGCCATTATGCCCATGTCCATGCCACCCATCTGGTGGACCACGATGGCCCAGCACATGGCAGCGAGGCCGAGCGTTGCGGAAAGGGCGGCGACGCTCGCCGGGAGCGATCTAGTACGTGTCATGGTGGCGCATCCAGAAGCCGGTGTCGTTGCGCCCAAGCGGTGCCCGGTCGAGCCACTGGTACACACCCCACAGTCCGTCGAGGCCTCGGGCGTAGGTCGAGTAGGTGTGATAGACGACGCCGTCCTCGATTGCGAAGGCACTCATGCCGGGGCGCTCGCGCAGGAAGGTGGCGTTGTCGGTTCCGGCCTGGGCCGCAGGTGAGAAAGTCGGCCCCTTCCTGCCAATGTCGGGATTGGGTGCCTCGCGGCGGTAATTGTACTCCGCACCGTCCTCGCGCTGCTGCTTTTCGGTGAGGCCGACAGAAAAGTCGAAGTTGAAGTCGCTGTCGGTGGAGGACGCCCAGGGGAACGACCAGCCCATGCGCTCTCTGAACGCCTGCAGCTTGGGGAGCGGTGCCCGCGATACCGCCCAGAACATCACGTCGTGATGCATGAGATGGATGGCGTTGCCGTTGAACCCGTCGGCGATCGCCGAGCAGGAGGGGCAGCCGGCCTTGTAATCGGGGCCGAACATGAAGTGATAGACGATGAGCTGCGAGCGTCCGCGGAAGAGGTCGGCGAGGGAAGCGGACCCCTCATCGGTCTCGAAGCGATAGTCCTTGTCGATCCTCACCCAGGGGAGCGCCTGTCGCTGCTCGGCGACCGCGTCGCTCTGCCGGGTCAATGCCTTCTCGGCTTCAAGGAGGTCGAGCCGCGCCGCCAGCCATTCGTCGCGGGTGCCTGTCATATGTGCCGTCATCGTTTTCACCTTTCGAATGCAGTGGTTGCCCAACTCGCACCGGCTCGGGGCATCCGGCCGCGCAAGATATTGCGTCGACGAAGAACGTTCGAAGGAGACGCGCGGGACCGCGACGGATCGGGGCCCCGATGTCCGATCAGCCCTTTCCGCGGGTGATCTCGAGCGGCGTGCCGGTCTCCAGCAGGCTCTTCAGGCTCGACAGGATCTTCGGCCAGCCGCCGGACACCGCCTCGATCACCTTGGCACCCGGCCGGTCGATCTGGTGGACGATGGTGAGCTTCACCGCGTCGCCCTCGGGCTCGATGCCGAAGGTGCAGCGGGTGTAGCCCTCGGCCTTGAGCTCGGGACGAAACTCGTTGCGCCATTTGATGACCAGCCGCTTCTCGGGCTCCGCCTCGAGGATCTCGCCGGCATCGGTGATGGTGCCGTCGCCGGCCACCATCTTCCACGACGCACCGGCCGTGTAATCGCTCTCGCAATGGATGCCGAACCAGTAGCGGCGATTGAAGTCGGGGTCGGTCAGCGCCTGCCACAGCTTGGCGGGGGTGGTGCGGATATAGGTGACGTAAACGAACTCACTCATCCTTTGTCTCCAGGTTCCGTTTCAGCTCTGCCAGAGCGTCGAGTCGCCCCCGTTCGAACTTCGCGATCCACCGTTCGCCGATTTCGTGAATCGGGACCGGGTTGAGAAAATGCAGCTTCTCGCGACCGCGCCGTGCGGTGGCCACCAAGTTGGCCGCCTCAAGGATGGCGAGGTGCTTGCTCACCGCCTGCCGGCTCATCGCCATGCGCTCGCACAACACGCCGAGCGTCTGGCCGTTCTCCGCCCTCAGCCGGTCGAGCAGTTCGCGGCGGGTCGCATCGGCAAGCGCCTTGAACACCTCATCCATGGCCGGGAGAATATGCAACCATTTAGTTGCATGTCAAGCCCCATTGGCAAGACCGATGCGAAGCGGCAAAAGTGCGCTCGCACTTAGGGGACACGGGACTTCACATGAACGAGACGGTGGTCGGCGAGAGGGGCATGGCGGTGGCGCCGCACCGGGCGGCGGCGGAATCGGCCGCCGAGGTGATGCGCGCCGGCGGCAATGCGGTGGAAGCGATGATCGCCGCGGCGGCGACCATCGCGGTCACCTATCCGCACATGAACTCGGTCGGCGGCGACGCCTTCATGATCGTCGCCGAGCCCGGCAGGCCGCCGCGTTTCATCGATGCCTGCGGGGCGGCCGGGTCGCTTGCGACCATCGAACGCTATCGCAAGGAGGGCTACGACGAGATACCCGCGCGCGGGGCCCTGGCGGCGCTCACGGTTGCCGGCGCCGTGTCCGGCTGGGACATGGCACTGCAGGCCGCCGCCAGCCTCGGCGGGCGGCTGTCGCGGCGCGACCTGCTCGTCGACGCCATCCACCATGCGCGCGAGGGTGTACCGGTCAGCCCGTCGCAGTGGCGCAAGACCGTGGGCAATGTCGAGACGCTGAAGGACGTGCCTGGCTTCGCCGCGCACTTTCTCGCCGACGGCAAGGCGCCAGAGATCGGTACGCTATGGAGGCAACCGCGTCTTGCCGACACGCTCGCTCAGCTCGCCCATGCCGGCTTCGACGACTTCTATCGCGGCGACGTGGCAGCCGAGATCGCCGTCGATCTCGAAGAGGCCGGCAGTCCGGTGACGCGCGAAGATCTGCGCCGCCATGAGGCGCGGCTGCGCGCGCCACTGTCGCTCAAGCTCGACGACTGCACGCTGTTCAATGCGCCGCCACCGACGCAGGGGCTGGCCTCGCTCATCATCCTCGGCCTGTTCGACCGGCTGAAGGTGACGCGCGGCGAGAGCTTCGACCATCACCACGGGCTGATCGAATCCACCAAGCGCGCCTTCGCGGTGCGCGACGCCGAGATCACCGATCCGGCCTTCGGCGGCGACGTGAAGCGCTTTCTCGAAGCCGGCTGGCTCGACAAGGAAGCGGCGGCAATCGACCGGCGCCGGGCGGCGCCCTGGGGCGGTGCCGCCGACGGCGACACGGTTTATATGGCGGCGGTCGACGGCAAGGGGCTCGCCGTCTCCTTCATCCAGTCGATCTATTGGGAATATGGCTCAGGCGTGGTGCTGCCGCGCACCGGCATCACCTGGCAGAACCGCGGCGTGAGCTTCTCGCTCGATCCCAAGGCGGTGAATCCGCTGAAGCCCGGCCGCAAACCGTTCCACACGCTGAACCCGGCCTTCGCCCGTTTCAGGGACGGGCGGATCATGCCCTACGGTTCCATGGGCGGCGACGGCCAGCCGCAGTTCCAGGCCGCCGTCTTCACCCGCTACGCCCGCTTCGGCATGGAGCTCGGCGAGGCCATCGACGCGCCGCGCTGGCGGCTCGGGCGGAGCTGGGGCGGGGACGATGTCGGCGTGATGCTGGAAAACCGCTTCGACCCGGACCTGATTGCCGCGCTGGAGAAGGCCGGCCACACGGTCGCCGTCTTGCCGGAGGCCTATTCCGACGCGCTCGGCCATGCCGGGGCCATCGTCCGCCGTGCCGACGGCCGCCTGTTCGGCGCCAGCGACCCGCGCTCCGACGGCGCGGCCATCGCAGTTTAGGATCTCGCCATGCTCATCCCTTCCGATCCCGTTCACGCCTTCGTCGACTATCGCGATGTGGACGTCCCCCATGGGACGTCCGGCCCGCTCGCCGGCCTGACCTTCGCGGTCAAGGACATCTATGACGTTGCCGGTTATCCGACCGGCTGCGGCAGTCCGGAAAAAGCCGCCGAGGACCCGGTGCCGACGAAGCACGCCGCCCCGGTGGCAAAGCTGCTTGCCGCCGGCGCCACTTTCGTCGGCAAGACGCACACGGCCGAACTCGCCTTCTCGCTCGACGGGCGCAACGAGCATTACGGCACGCCGCTCAACCCGGCGGCGCCCGGCCGGGTACCGGGCGGCTCGTCCTCGGGCTCGGCGGCGGCGGTGGCGGCGGGGCTGGTCGATTTCGCTCTGGGCAGCGACACCGGCGGCTCGGTGCGCGGCCCGGCCTCCTTCTGCGGCCTGATCGGGCTCAGGCCGACCTTCGGCCGCATCGATATTTCCGGCACCATGCCGCTGGCCTCCATCTTCGATACGGTCGGCTGGTTCACGCGCGACATCGAGACCTATGAGCGCGTCGGCGCGGTGCTTCTCGGCGAGGACGTCGCCGGTCCGCCGCTTGCCCGCATGGCGGTGGCAGAGGACGCCTGCGCCCTGTTCGCCGAAGAAAACGACGGTACCGTTCTCGACGCCGCCATTGCGCGCGTCAGGGCCCATTTGAAATCCGATGGCGGCGTGACGGTGGCAGACGGCGAGGGGCTGCCGCGCTGGTACGCCACCTATCGCACCATGCAGGGCTACCATGCCTGGCGCGCCCATGGGGCCTGGATCGAGAGCCGCAAACCCGTCCTCAATCCGGCCGTCGCCACCCGATTTGCGGCGGCGCGTGCGGTGACCAGACAAGCCCATGACGCAGCGGCAGCCTTCCGCGAGACCGCGGCGCGGCGGGTAGCCGAACTTGTTGGCGACGACGGCGTCATTGTGCTGCCGACCATGCCGGGTATCGCGCCGCTCACCGACGCCGACGAGGCGACGTTCGAACGCTTCCGCGGGCGCGCGGTCTCCATGCTGTGCATGGCGGGCCTTGCCGGATTTCCGCAGATTTCCCTGCCGATGATGACGGTCGACGGCTGCCCGGTCGGCCTGTCGCTGATCGGCCCGCCGGGCCGCGACCGGGCGCTGATCGGGCTCGCCGGCAAGATTCTCGCCGGATGACACGGTAGGGGCGGTATAGTTGGGAGACGCGGGGCGACCAGCCGCGAATGGGCAGCCTGTTGAAACCGTTTTGCGCTGTTCCTCGCGCGTCGTTATGCCGCACAGCGCGAATCGCGCCGCCAATCGGCCCTAATCGGCATGGAGAGCTTGGCACGGGGAAGGGTCGCGCCGTGACTGCCGTTTATCGGATCGCATGTGTCATCGCTGGATTGCTGGCCGTCGCGATGGCAGGGCCGGCGTCAGCGCACCCGCATGTCTTCGTCGATGCCCGCGCCGAGATAGTCTTCGACAAGGCCGGCGAGATCACCGCAGTTCATCACATCTGGCAGTTCGACAAGGCGTTCACCGCCTTCGCCGTCCAGGGGCTGGATGCCAACAACGACGGCAAGCTCAGCGACGCCGAACTCAAGCCGCTGGCCAAGGTCAATGTCGATTCGCTGAAGGACTACGGCTTCTTTACCTGGCTCAGGCAGGGCAAGACGTCCTACCCGTTCGTGCCGCCGACCGAATACTGGCTCGAGTTCCACGGCGGGCGGCTGACGCTGTTCTATACGCTGCCGCTGAAAAAACCCGTGGCGATCCATGGCAGGGCGACGCTGGAGGTGTTCGACCCGGAATATTTCGTCGCCTTCACGTTCCCCGAGCACAAGCCGGTGACGCTGACCAACGCTCCGGCCGGCTGCAAGGCCGCATATCACCCGCCGCAGATGCTGGACGCCAAGACGATGGCGGCGCTGTCGGCAGTGCCCGCCGACCAGCACGACCTGCCGCCGGAATTGCAGGATGCCGCGGCAGGGCTTGCCAATCTCATCGTTCTGAACTGCCCGGGCACGCCCGTTGCCTCTGCCGTCAACCCGTTTGAGGCGGTAATGGCCGGCGCCGGCAGCAATCCGGACGGCGGGACCGCCGCGCCGGCGGCACCCCCGACAACGGTTCCGATCCCGGCGGCACGCCCCGGGTCCCCGGCATCTGCCGCGTCGCCGTCCGCCGGCGAGACCCCGCCTGCTGCCCCGCCACCGGCGGTCGCGGCGGCGCCATCGCCACGGCCGGCCGATCCGACGACCCTGGTGATCTCCGAGAACGGCGGCGCGGCCACCATACCGCTGTCGGCTGCGCCGGCGGCTGCCGGCAGGGATCAATCCGCGACCGGCGAATCCGGCCTGAGCGAGGTCGTCGCCATCGTTCTCGCGGTTCTGTTTGCCGCCGGCATCGCGGTGGCGGGATTCTTCCTGCGCCGCACTCTGAGGCGCGCCCGATGAAGGCGGCGCGATTGCGTCTGGTGCCCGCCGCCACGGCATTGGTGGTGCTGGTGGCGGTTGCCGGTGCCGCGCATGCGGCCAGCCCCTTCGGCATCGCCACACCCGATTCGACCAGTGCCGGCTTCGGTGGTCCGCTGGGGCCTCTGTTCGTGCGCGTCGCCTACTACCAGAGCATCTTCTATCGCGGCCTCACCAGTGCCCTCAGCGATATCAAGGCGAACGGCTGGGCGGTGTGGCTGCTGCTGGGGCTGAGCTTCGCCTATGGCGTCTTCCATGCCGCCGGTCCCGGGCACGGCAAGGCCGTGATCAGCGCCTATATGGTCTCCTCCGGCGAGACGGCGAAGCGCGGCATCGCGCTCTCCTTCATGGCCGCCTTCGTCCAGGCGCTAAGTGCCGTCGTCATCGTCGGCATCGCGGCGGTGATCTTCCACGTCACCGCGGTCACCATGACCAAGGCGACCGACTGGTTCGAGACCCTCAGCTACGCGCTGGTGGCGGTGGTCGGCGGCTGGCTCCTGTGGTCGAAGACCTTCGGCGGCGGCCATCATCATCACCACCACCACGTCGGTGTGCCCGGCGACGGGCATGACGGTCATCATCATCACGACCACGACGATCATGGCCACGCGCATGACCATGACCACGATCACCATCATAGCCATGACCACGAGGGCCATGACCACGGTCACGCGCCGGCCCGCTCCGCTGCGACGGTCAGCGAACCCGCGGGCTCATTGCTGGAGATGCTCGTGCGGGCGTGGTCGGCGATCCTGGCGGTCGGCGTGCGGCCATGCTCGGGTGCGATCATCGTGCTGGTCTTCGCGCTGTCGCAGGGTCTTTTCCTGGCGGGCGTCGCCGCGACTTTCGTCATGGCACTGGGCACCGGCCTGACGGTCTCATCGATGGCGGTGCTGGCGGTTTCCGCCCGCAGCGTGGCGGTGCGCCTGGCAGGGATCGATTCGCCGCTGACCGGGCGCATCGTGCGCGTGGCCGAGATCCTGGCCGCGGCGGCGGTGCTGGTTCTCGGGCTCGTCCTCTTGGGCGGGTCCCTTGTCAACACTTAGCATTTTTCTAATTTGAGTGTGATCAAAGCGGGGCATCTGGCGATCGCTAGTTTGCCCCATGTCAGATCGCCCTGCGGCCAAGACCTGCACTGACCTTCACTCGTGTCGGGATGGCATAGCCGAAGACGACCGCCCGCCGGCCTCCGACCCCCGCCGAAGCCGGCATCGTAATGAGATGGAGACATCACTATGACCGATAGCAAGACCGAACGGGCGCTCATTCTGTTCTTCCGCCTGGCGATGGGGTGGACGTTTCTCTATGCGGCCTCGCACCAGGTGTTCGTGCCGGGTTGGAGCGTGGCCGGCTTCCTCAACAGCACCAAGACCTTCCACGCCTTCTATTCCGAACTCACCGGGCCCGGCATCGTCGCCGTGCTCACCTTCCTGGTCGAATACGGGCATCTGCTCATCGGCCTGTCGCTGTTGACCGGCCTGCTGGTGCGGGTCAGCGCATCCTTCGGCATCATGCTGATGCTGGTCTATTGGACGGCGCACATGAACTTCCCCTACATCAGCGACGCCAATAACTTCCTCATCGACGAGCACATCGTCTATGCCGGCGTGCTGCTCTACCTGATCTACAAGAGTGCCGGCCACGTCTGGGGTCTCGACGGCCTGCTCGAGAAGACCGGCTGGGCCGACAAGATTCCGGGTCTCAAGCCGCTGGTCGCCTGACCGGAATCTTCTCCCCGGTTTGGGGGGCGTGTTGGGGCGTCGCCGCTGATCGCGGCGGCGCTCTATCTCTGTCCGGCGGCATGCGTGCGGTAGCGGCGCACCGCTTCGCCGAAAGCAGCGAAAAGCTTCTGTGAGGGTGGGTCGGTCCGCGCCCAGTATTCCGGGTGCCACTGCACGCCTAGGGCGAATCCGGCGGCGTCGCGCACCCTGACCGCCTCGATGGTGCCGTCGGGCGCGGTCGCTTCGACGGCGAGTCCGGCGGCCAGACGCCCGATCGCCTGGCGGTGAAGCGAGTTCACCCGGATCGTCTCGGTGCCCATGATGCCGGCGAGGATGCCGCCGGGCACGATCGTCACCTCCTGGCGGATGGCGAAACGGACGTCTTGGTCGTCGGAGACCGGCGCGCGGTGGTCGTCGCATCCCGGCTCGTCCTGCACCTCGGCGATCAGGCTGCCGCCAAGGGCGACGTTCAGCTCCTGCATGCCGCGGCAGATGGCGAACAGCGGAACGCCGTGACGCAATGCTGCATCGATCAGCGGCATGGTAACCGCATCGCGGCGCGGGTCGTGCGGCTCGGTCTTGGGCGTCGCCGGCGTGCCGTAGCGTTCGGGATGGACGTTGGAGCGGCTGCCGGTGAGCAGCACGCCGTCGACCCGTGCGAGAAGGGCGTCGAAATCCGGCACCGCGTCGAGGGACGGCAGGATCAGCGGGATGGCACCGAAGCCGTGGGCAAGTGCGGCCAGATAGGTCTCGGGTGCGGCGTGCCAGTTATAGCCGTCCGCCGGCCTGACATCGGCGGGGACGAGGATCAGCGGCGGTCCTTGGTCAATGCTCGTCATCGTTGCGTCTCGGGGTCGTATACGATGTCGCGGGAGGGGCCAAATTGCCCTTCGCGCTTGACAGATTCGGGCCAATGGCGTCCGTTTTGCGATCGTTGCCAGCTCCGGCGGAAAATCTGGTTATCACTATCGGGGCGGCCAAGGGAGGAAGTTCACTCATGGATCGTCGTTCATTCATCAAGAAGGCCGGCCTGGCAGCCGGGGGAGCCGCCGCCACCACCATCGCAGCGCCGGCGATCGCCCAGTCCATGCCGGAAATCAAGTGGCGTCTGACCTCGGCCTTCCCGAAGGTCCTCGATACGCTCTATGACGGTGTCACGCGCACGTCTCAGATCGTCAGCGACCTGACCGACGGCAAGTTCCAGATTCAGCCATTTGCCGGCGGCGAGATCGTGCCGTTGGCCGGCATCATCGACGCGGTGCAGAATGACACCGTCGAGATGGGCCACACCGCCACCTACTACTATTTCGGCAAGGACCCGACCTTCGCGTTCGGCTGCACGGTGCCGTTCGGCCTCAACAGCCGCGGGCTCAATGCCTGGTGGTACTACGGTGGCGCGCTGGAGCTGATGAACAAGTTCTACGCCAAGTTCAATATGATCGGTTTCCCCGCCGGCAATACCGGCGCCCAGATGGGCGGCTGGTGGCGCAAGGAAGTGAACACCGTCGACGACCTCAAGGGCGTCAAGTTCCGCGTCGGCGGGTTTGGCGGCGCGGTGCTGGCCAAGCTCGGAGTCATTCCGTCCAACATCGCTCCCAGCGACATCTACCCGGCGCTCGAGAAGGGCACGCTGGACGCCACCGAGTTCGTCGGTCCCTATGACGACCTGAAGCTCGGCTTCTACAAGGTCGCCAAGTACTACTACTATCCGGGCTGGTGGGAAGGCGGTGCCTCGCTCTTCACCCTGATCAACCTGGACAAATGGAACTCTCTGCCGAAGGCGTACCAGGAGGCAATCAGGACCGCCTCGGCGGTGGTGAATATCGAGATGCAGGCGCACTACGACCAGGTCAATCCAGGGGCGCTGCGCGAGCTGGTGGCTAAGGGGGCGCAGCTCAGAGCCTTCTCGCAGGAGATCATGTCGGCCTGCTTCGACGCTTCCATCGGGGTCTATGACGAGTTCAGCGCCAAGAACGCGTCGTTCAAGGAGATGTACGATTCGATGCGGGCGTTCCGCAACGAGGAGAACCTCTGGTTCCAGATCACCGACGGCTCCTACGACAACTTCATGTTCGGCCAGCAGCGCGCCGGCAAACTGCAGCCGTAGATCGCGTCACGCGGCGGAGACGGGGGCTTCGGGGAGACCCGGAGCCCCTTTTCTATTGGCCGAAGTTCGGCCCGCTATTGCCCGATCCGCTGCCGGCGCCGAAATTCGGGCCGCTGGTGCCGCCCGATGGGGACGTCGCTGCGGCGTTGTTGCCCGAGCCGAAGTTGGGGCCGCCGCCGCTGCCGCCGGTTCCGGGATTGGGGCTGCCTGAACCGCTGTCGGTTCCGAAGTTCGGTCCGCCGGACGCCCCGTTTCCGGTGCCGACGTTGGGCGTACCGCCGCCAAAGTCGGGAGCGCCGCTGCCAAAATTCGGCGCATTGAGCTGAATCGTTCCGGGTTCGACGTGGACCTGATCGGTCTTGTAACGCGTCACCATGCCCGGGAAGGAGATGGTGAGCGCGATCATGATCACCTGGATGACGACGAAGGGCAGGGCCCCCCAGTAGATCTGCGCGGTGGTGATCGGCGCGATCTCGGCTCCCGTCACGCGGTCGATATAGGGGTCTTTCGGTGCGACGGAGCGCAGGAAGAAGAGCGAGAAGCCGAACGGCGGATGCATGAACGCCGTCTGCATGTTGATGCCGAGCAGGATGCCGAACCAGATGAGATCGATGCCGAGATGTTCGGCAGCCGGGCCGACCAGGGGCACGATGATGAAGGCGAGCTCGAAGAAATCGAGGAAGAAGGCGAGAATGAAGACGAGGATGTTGACGACGATCAGGAAGCCGAGCTGACCGCCGGGAAGGCCGGTGAGCAGGCGCTCGACCCACAGATGGCCATCGACGCCGAAGAAGGTGAGGCTGAAGACGCGCGAGCCGATGAGGATGAAGAGCACGAAGGACGACAGCTTGGTCGTCGAATTCGAGCGCCTGGCGCAGCATCGTCCAGTTGAGCCGGCCCTTGATCGCGGCCAGTGCCAGCGCGCCGACGGCGCCCATGGCGCCGCCTTCGGTGGGCGTGGCCAGGCCGATGAAGATGGTGCCGAGCACCAGGAAGATGAGCACCAGCGGCGGGATCAGGGCGACGATGACGCGGACGACAAGCTGGAACCCGCCATAGGTGCGGAATTCCTTGGGCAGCGCCGGCGCGGCGTTTGGGAAAACCACTGTCACGCCGATGACATAGGCAACGTACAGGCCGGAGAGGACGAGTCCCGGAACCACCGCACCGGAATACATGTCGCCGACCGAGCGGCCGAGCTGGTCGGCCATGACGATGAGCACGAGGCTTGGCGGGATGATCTGTGCCAGCGTTCCCGAGGCGGCGATGACGCCGGTGGCCAAGCGCCGGTCGTAACCGTAGCGCAGCATGATGGGCAGCGAGATGAGCCCCATGGCGATGACCGAGGCGGCGACCACGCCGGTGGTGGCGGCAAGCAAGGCGCCGACGACCACCACGGCAAGCGCCAGGCCGCCGCGTACCGGCCCGAAAAGCTGGCCGATGGTATCGAGAAGCTCCTCCGCCATGCCCGATCGTTCGAGCACCAGGCCCATGAAGGTGAAGAACGGCACGGCAAGCAGCGTGTCGTTGCTCATCACGGCGAAGAGGCGGTCGGGCAGCGCCTGGAAGAAGTTCGGCGTGAAGAGGCCGAACTGGATGCCGACCAGGCCCCAGGCGAGGCCGTTGAAGGCAAGCGCGAAGGCGACCGGGTAGCCGAGCAGCAGCACCACCACCAGCGAGGCGAACATCAGGGGGGCCATATTGGCGGTGATGAAGGCGACCATGACGGCTACTCGACCGGAACCGTCGGCTCGGACGCCTCGTATGGATCGGCGATACGTCCCTGCATCACCGCAATGCGCTTGATGATTTCAGAGACCGCCTGGATGGCGAGCAGGAAAAAGCCGGCAAGCAGCAGCGCCTTGGCCGGCCACAGGGTGAGGCCGCCATAATTGGCCGACACCTCGCCGATGCGATAGGATTCGATGAACCAGGGCGTGATCTCCCAGACCATCAGGACCGCAAAGGGGAGCAGCATCACGGCGTGGCCGAAGATGTCGATCCAGTTGCGGATCCGTTTCGGCAGAAGGTTCGGGATGATGTCGATGCGGACGTGGCCGTTGCGCTGCAGCGTATAGGCGGCGGCGAGCAGATAGGCAGCGGCGAACAGGTACCACTGCAGCTCCAGCCAGGCGTTGGAGGACAGTGAGAACAGCTTGCGCGACGTTGCGTTCGCGGCGCTGACCAGCACCGACAGCAGGATCAGCCAGGTGACGGATTGTCCAATGAATGCAGTCGCACGATCGATTAATCTGCTGATACGCAGCAAGACTCCCATGAGCGTCCCCTGCCGGTTGGTCCGGCCTTCGTCTCTGCCGGCAAACTGCGACGGATGGGCGGCGATGGCAAGCGCCGAACCGCCGCGCTTCTGCTCGGTGCGGGCGGGGGGAGAGGCCAGCAAAACGCATGAATCGGGCCGGAGTTTGAGCGGACGGCGGTTTTGCCGGGGCGCCTCACCGGTCTCGGTTGACCTTGCCTCCCGGTTCGGCCTCAATGGCCGCCGGCCCCAACGGTCCGGGGCCGGGAGGAGGGCGAGATGGCCCTTGCCGCCGTCAGCCTGGACGACAAGTACGACCTCGCCCGGCAGCGGGTGCTGGTCAGCGGCACCCAGGCGGTGGTGCGCCTGCTCCTCATGCAGCAGGCGCGCGACCGGCGCCAGGGTGTTGCCACGGCCGGCTACGTCACCGGCTATCGCGGCTCGCCGCTGGGCGGCCTCGACCGGCAGCTCTGGCGGGCGGCCGACGTGCTGCAGCCGGCGGGCATCGTCTTCAATCCGGGCATCAACGAGGAGCTTGCCGCCACCGCGCTTTGGGGGGCGCAGCAGGCGGGCCTGCGCGGCGAAGGGCGCTTCGGCGGCGTCTTCGGCCTCTGGTACGGCAAGGGGCCGGGCGTCGACCGCTCCGGCGATGCGCTGAAACACGCCAATCTCGCCGGCACTGCGCCCTTGGGCGGTGTGCTGGCGCTGATGGGCGACGACCACACCTGCGAATCCTCGACCACCGCGCACCAGTCCGAATACGCCTTCGTCGATGCCATGATCCCGGTGCTCAGCCCTGCCGGCGTGCAGGAGATCCTCGATTACGGCCTGTTCGGCTATGCCCTGTCGCGTTACGCCGGCACCTGGGTGGGCCTGAAATGCGTCAAGGACACGGTCGAATCGATCGCCACGGTGGACGGCTCGCTCGACCGCGTGGCGACGATCATCCCCGGCGGCTTCCGCATGCCGCCGGGCGGGCTTTCGATCCGCACCCATGACAGTCCGCTGGCCCAGGAAGAGCGGCTGCACGAGTTCAAGATTCCGGCAGTCATCGCCTTCCTGAGGGCGAACGCGCCGGATCGCGTCGTGCTTTCTGGTGGGCGGCAGCCGAAGATCGGCGTCGTCACCGCGGGCAAAAGCTATCTCGACGTCTGCCAGGCGCTGGACGAGCTCGGCATCGACGCGGTGCGCGCCGCCAATCTCGGCCTCAAGCTGTTGAAGGTGGCCTGCACCTGGCCGCTCGAACCGCATTCCATCCGCGATTTTGCGCGGGATCTCGAGACGATCGTCGTGGTCGAGGAGAAGCGCGGCCTGATCGAGGGGCAGGTCAAGGAAATCCTCTACGGCACGGCCAACCAGCCGGCGGTGCTGGGCAAGAAGGACGAGACGGGCGCGTGGCTGTTCGCGTCCAAGGGGGCGCTCGACACCCATCAGATTGCCATCGCCATCGGCGAGCGCCTTGCCGCCGGGCGCCACGACGAGCCGCTGGCGCGCCGCGTCGCCGCCTTGCGCAAGGCGCAGGAGCTGTTGGCCGGCTTCCACGATGTCGCCGAGCGCAGCCCCACTTTCTGCGCCGGCTGCCCCTATAACACCGCCACCGCCGTGCCCGAAGGCGCGCGCGCCTATGCCGGCATCGGCTGCCACATGATGGTCGAGGGTGTCCCCGACCGGCGGACCGAGGGCTATACCCAGATGGGGGCGGAAGGGGCGAGCTGGATCGGTGAAGCGCCGTTCTCGAAGCGCGGCCACATGTTCCAGAACGTCGGTGACGGCACCTATGTCCATTCCGGCTCGCTTGCCGTGCGCGCGGCGGTCGCGGCCGGCGTCAACATCACCTTCAAGATCCTGTTCAACGATGCGGTGGCGCTGACCGGTGGGCAGAAGCCGGACGGCAACCCGACTGTCGAGACAATCGCGGCGCAGATGGTGGCCGAAGGTGCCCGCAAGGTCGCCGTGGTGAGCGAGGAGCCGCAGCGCTACGCCCGCGGTGGCCTGCCGTCAGGCACCGGCGTCCATCATCGCGACGCTCTCGATGCGGTCCAGCGCCAGCTGGCCGAGGTCGGCGGCGTCTCGGTGCTGATCTACGACCAGACCTGTGCGGCCGAGAAACGGCGGCGGCGCAAGCGCGGGCACGAACCCGATCCGGACCTGCGGGTGGTGATCAACGAGCTGGTCTGCGAGGGCTGCGGCGATTGTGGCGTGCAGTCGAACTGTGTCGCCATCCAGCCCGTCGAGACCGAGTTCGGGCGCAAGCGCACCATCGACCAGTCGGTGTGCAACACCGATCTTTCGTGCCTCAAGGGCTTCTGCCCGAGCTTCGTCACGGTGCACGGCGCCGTGGCCAAGAAGGCCGTGCCGCTCGCCGAGGACGGGACCGACCTGCCCGATCCGCCGCGCCTGCCGGCGCTGTCCGGCGATTACGGCATCCTCATCACCGGCGTCGGCGGCACCGGTGTCATCACCATTGGTGCGCTCATCGCCATGGCGGCGCATCTGGAGGGCAAGGCGGCGGCCTCGATCGACATGTCGGGGCTCGCACGCAAAGGCGGGCCGGTGGTGAGCCATGTGCGCATCGCGCCGACGCTCGACGACATCAAGGCGGTGCGTATCGCCGCCGGCGGGGCTGACCTGCTCATCGGCTGCGACGCCGTGGTCGCCGGCTCCGCCCGCTCGCTGGCCGCCATCGACCCCGGCCGCACGGCGGTCTTCGTCAATACCCACGAGATCTATCCCGGCGCCTTCACCCACGACCCGGACTACACGCTGCCCATGCGCCGTATCGTGCAGGCGATCACGGCGCGGGCCGGGGCGCCGAAGAGCCGCTTCATCGAGGCGACCGAGATCGCCACCGCGCTCACGGGCGAGGCGATCGCCACCAACGTATTCATGCTCGGGCTCGCCTGGCAGGCGGGTGCCGTGCCGCTGTCGCATTTTGCTATCCTGAAAGCGATCGAATTGAACGGCGTCGATGTCGCCATGAACCGGGCGGCGTTCAATTGGGGCCGGCGGGCGGCGGTCGAGCCGGAGGCGGTGGCCGAAATTGCCGCCGCCCATTCGGGCCGGCTGAAGGCGCCGTCAGCCGAGAGCCTCGACGAGCTGGCGGCGCGGCGCACCCGATACCTCACCGAGTATCAGAACGAACGCTATGCCCAGCGCTATGCCGATGCGGTTGCCGCGATGCATGAGGCGGAGACGCGCGTGGCGCCGGGCCGCGCCGACCTGGCGGAAGCGGCAGCACGGAATCTCTTCCGCCTGATGGCGGTCAAGGACGAGTACGAGGTGGCGCGCCTTTTCACCGATGGGTCCTTCCAGCGCCAGCTGTCGAGTGCCTTCGACGGCTGGGGCCGGCTCGACTATCACCTGGCGCTGCCGCTCATCGCCAGACGCGACAAGGCAACCGGCCATCTCAGGAAACAGACCTACGGGCCGGGTCTCATGCGCGGGCTCAGACTGCTCGCCCGCTTCCGCAGCGTGCGCGGTTCATGGCTCGACCCGTTCGGCCGTACGGCCGAACGGCGCATGGAGCGGCAGCTGCTCGCCGAATACGAGGCGACGCTGAAGACGATCGGTGAGCACCTTGTGCCCGAGAACCATCATTTGGCTGTTGCACTTGCCCGTTATCCGGAAAAGATTCGCGGTTTCGGCCACGTCAAGGCCTCTGCGATTGCCCGCGTCCTGCCGGACGCGGCGGCGCGGCGCGAAGTGTTTCTTGCCGGCGGCGCACGGGCGGTGGCGGCGGAATGACGTTCGGCATCGACGGCTGTCAGAAAACTGACCTAGAATTCCTATAGGCGACGTTCATGGGCCGGCCCGGCCGGCATCTCGATTGATGAGGAGGTGAGGACTATGCGGATGACACAATTCGCCGTGGCGCTGAGCGCGGCGTTGATTGGCGGTGCGGCCTTCGTCCCGGCCCATGCTGAGACGGTGAAGCTTACGATCCTCGGTGTCGGCGATATCTACGATTTCGGCGTCACCAAGGAGCGCGGCGGTTTTGCCCGCATGAACGCCGTGGCCAAGGCGGAGAAGGCGGCTAATCCGAACACGCTCTACGTCTTCGACGGCGACATGTTCTCGCCCTCGCTGCTCTCCGGCTTCGACAAGGGTGCCCATACGGTCGAACTGACCAATATGGTGCCTTTCGATATTGCCGTGCCCGGCAACCACGAATTCGATTTCGGCGTCGATGGCTTCGAGGCCAACGTGAAGGCGTCGAAATATCCCTGGGCGGCGCTCAATATCACCCACGCCGACGGTTCGCCCATCGCGGGGCTCGGCGGCACGATGATGAAGGAGATCGCCGGCCTCAGAATAGCGCTGGTGCCGGTGGCGCTCGAATTCGACCAATGAACTCTCCAGCCCGGGCGACTGGAAGTTCGGCGGCACGGTCAAGACGGCGGTGGACGGCGCCAAGGCAGCGCGCGCGGCCGGTGCCGATCTGGTCGTTGGCGTGGTGCATGCGGATCACGCCGAGGACCGCGATCTGGTGGCAAGCCATGCCTTCGACGTCATCATGTCGGGCCACGACCACGATTTCATGACCGCCTATGACGGCGTTACCGCCTATGTCGAGACCTCGACCGATGGCAACTATCTCGATCCGCTCGATCTCGAGGTGACGGTCGGGGAGAAGAACGGCAAGCGCACGATCAAGTGGGAGCCGACCTTCCGCTTCATCGATACCAAGACGGTAACGCCCGACCCGGACACCGCCAAGGTGGTCGACGGGCTGAAGGCTCAGCTCGACAAGAGCCTCAACGTCGTGATCGGCAAGACCGAGACGCCGCTCGAATTCGCGCGAGACTGTCGTGCGCGGCCAGGAGGCGGCGATCGGCAACCTGATCGCCGACGCCATGCGCCAGTCCGTCGGCGCCGACGTTGCCATCACTAATGGCGGCGGCATCCGCGGCGACAAGCAGTATGCTGCGGGCACCGAGCTGACCCGGCGCGACATCCTCACCGAGCTGCCGTTCGGCAATGTCACGGTGATGACCGAGATCACCGGCCAGCAGCTCAAGGAAGCGCTGGAGAACGGCGTCAGCCAGGTCGAGAACGGCGCTGGCCGCTTCCCCCAGATCTCTGGCATGAAGATGGTCGTCAACCTGAAGAATCCGAAGGGCAGCCGCGTTCTGTCGGTGACGGTCGGCGACAAGCCGCTCGACCCATCGGCCACCTACAAGGTCGCCACCAACGACTACATGCTGCGTGGCGGCGACGGCTATACCGCACTGACTGGCGGCAAGGTGATGATCGACGCGGAGGCGGGTAAGCTGATGGCCAATTCGGTCATCGACTACATCGCCAAGACGGGCAAGGTCGACGCCAAGGTGGATGGCCGCATCACCAACGGCTGAGCGGCCTTTTGCAGGCGTTTTTGGGGGGCGGCTCGGGCCGCCCCTTCTTTTCTGGCGAAAGGCAGGTTGTAGACATGGCTGCGCGGCGCACTATGAATGCGGCCATGAGCGACGATAAAGTCCCAAATTCCGACGCAGGTCCCATGCCGCCCGACCATCCGCCCGTCCGTTTCGGAAGGGTGGGGGTGCTGGTGGTCAATCTCGGCTCGCCGTCCGGCACCGACACCGCTTCGGTCAGGCGCTATCTGAAGGAGTTCCTCTCCGATCCCCGGGTGATCGAGGTGCCGCGGCCGATCTGGTGGCTGATCCTCAACCTGTTCGTTCTGAGGACGCGGCCGCCGAAGACCGGCCACGCCTATTCGATCGTGTGGAACAAGGAGAAGAACGAGGCGCCATTGATCACGATCACGCGGGCGCAGGCGGAGAAGCTTTCCGGTGCGCTGGCTGGCGACGGCGTCGTGGTCGACTGGGCGATGCGCTATGGCGCGCCGACCATCGCCGCGCGCCTTGCGGCGCTGAAGGATGAGGGCTGCGACCGCATACTGATCGCGCCGCTCTATCCGCAATATGCCGCGGCGACCACGGCGACGGTGAACGACAAGGCGTTCGAAGCGCTGGGCACCATGCGCTGGCAGCCGGCGGTGCGCACGCTGCCGCCCTGGTACGACGACGCGGTCTATATCGCGGCGCTGGCCGAATCGATTCATACGTCGCTTGCCGGCCTGCCGTTCGAGCCCGAGGTGGTGCTCGCCTCCTTCCACGGCCTGCCGCGCGCCTACCTCGACAAGGGCGATCCCTACCACTGCCAGTGCCAGAAAACGGCGCGGCTGCTCAGGGAGAAGCTCGGCTGGCCGCAGGAGAAGCTCCGCATCGTCTTCCAGTCGCGCTTCGGCGGCGCCGAATGGCTGCAGCCCTATGCCGACGTCACCATCGCCGAGCTGGCCAAGAGTGGAATCAAGCGGCTGGCGGTGGTCATGCCCGGCTTCGCGGCCGATTGCCTGGAGACGCTGGAGGAGATCGCCATTCGCGGCGGCGAGACCTTCCGCCAGAACGGCGGCCAGGAATATGCCGCGCTCCCCTGCCTCAACGACAGCGACCCCGGCATGCGGGTGCTGGAGACGGTGGTGCGGCGGGAGCTGAGCGGATGGCTCGCCGACAAGTGACGGCAGCGCTGCCATGAAGCAGAACAAATACGACGAGCCTGAATTCTTCGCGGCCTACAGCTCCATGCCGCGCTCGGTCGGAGGGCTCGATGAGGCAGGCGAATGGCCGGCGCTAAAGGCGCTGATGCCGTCGCTCGGCGGTGCGCGCGTACTGGATCTCGGCTGCGGCTTCGGTTGGCATTGCCGTTACATGCGCGAAGCGGGCGCTGCGTCGGTCGTGGGCATCGATTTGTCCGAGAAGATGCTCGCCAGGGCACGGGCCATGACCGACGATGCCGCGATCGACTATCGCCGGATGGCGATCGAGGACATCGACTTCGTGCCGGACAGCTTCGACCTCGTCCTGAGCTCGCTCGCCTTGCACTATGTCGCCAATTTCGAGACGGTTGTCGCCAAGGTCTGGCGGTGCCTGAAGCCAGGCGGGACGTTCTTGTTCTCGGCCGAGCATCCCGTGTTCACCGCCTCCGGCGCGCAGGGTTGGCACCGGGACACGACCGGCGAAATCCTGCATTGGCCGATCGATGACTATTTCCGCGAAGGCCGCCGAGAGACTTCGTGGCTGGCCGAGGCGGTAACCAAGTATCATCGGACGGTGGCAACCTATGTCGGCACGTTGCTCGATGCCGGCTTCCGCATCGCGCGTCTGGTCGAGCCGGTTCCTTCGGCGGAGGCGCTCATCGCCCATCCGGAATGGGCAGACGAAGTGCGGCGCCCGATCTTCCTGATCCTCTCGGTGGTGAAGCCGGCCGGCCGGTGAGACCGGCGGCCCCGCCGATTTGGCTGGTAGAGCCGTTTCCCCCATCCTACATGTGCAAGGACCGCAATCGGCCGGAGAACGAGCCGATTCGCGGGCCAGTGGGGGGAAGGCGAGCCGCGGCGCTGAAGCCGGCGGCGAACACGGAGGATTGAACGGTGGGATTCGACTGGGTCGTCATCGCACTCGTCATTCTGGTCATTCTCGTCCTGCTGGCCGGCGTCAAGACGGTGCCGCAGGGCTACAACTACACGGTCGAGCGCTTCGGCCGCTTCACCCGCTCGCTGTCGCCGGGCCTCAGCATCATCGTGCCGTTCATCGACCGCATCGGCCACAAGATGAACATGATGGAGCAGGTGCTCGAAGTGCCGACGCAGGAGGTCATCACCAAGGACAATGCCACGGTGTCGGCAGATGGCGTCGTCTTCTATCAGGTGCTCGACGCGGCGCGCGCCGCCTACGAGGTGCGCGGGCTGCAAAACGCCATCCTGCAGCTCACCATGACCAACCTCAGAACCGTCATGGGCGGCATGGACCTCGACGAGCTTCTGTCCAAGCGCGACGACATCAACGACCGGCTGCTGCGCGTCGTCGATTCCGCCTCGTCGGCCTGGGGCATCAAGGTGACGCGTATCGAGATCAAGGCGATCGACCCGCCGCGCGACATCGTCGAATCGATGGGCCGGCAGATGAAGGCGGAACGAGAGAAGCGCGCCGTCATCCTCGACGCCGAGGGCTTGCGTCAGTCGGAGATCCTCAAGGCAGAGGGCGAGAAGCAAGCACTGATCC
This sequence comes from uncultured Alphaproteobacteria bacterium, assembly GCA_963750065.1. Lineage (GTDB taxonomy): Bacteria > Pseudomonadota > Alphaproteobacteria > Rhizobiales > Kaistiaceae > CAVSRC01. The sequence continues at coordinate 10,783 of CAVVPK010000009.1, read as the reverse complement.
TGCAGGCCGAGGGCCGGCGCGAGGCCGCCTTCCGCGACGCCGAGGCGCGCGAGCGCTCGGCCGAAGCCGAAGCCAAGGCGACCCAGATGGTGTCGAAGGCGATCGCCGAGGGCGACGTGCAGGCGATCAACTATTTCGTCGCCCAGCGCTACACCCAGGCGATCGAGAAGCTCGCTTCGGCGCCCAACCAGAAGGTGCTGATGCTGCCGATCGAAGCGGCAGCGCTGATAGGCTCGCTCGGCGGCATCGCCGAGATCGCCAAGGACACCTTCTCGCCTGAGGCGCAGGCCCGCCGCAGCGGCGGCCGCGTGCCGACGGCCGGAGGCGGCACGCCATGATCCTGCAAGCCATCAACCAGCTCGGACCGTGGAGCTGGTGGGTCTTCGGCCTGGTTCTGCTGGCGCTCGAGATCGTCGTGCCGGGCAATGTCTTCGTCTGGTTCGGCGTCGCGGCGCTGATCACCGGCGTGATGGCGCTCCTCGCCCATTTCGGCTGGCAGGTGGAGCTGATCGTCTTCGTGGTGCTGGCGGTGGTGCTGGTCATTGCCGGGCGGCGGATCTTCGCGCGGACGACGCAGCCCGGCGAGCAGCCCTTCCTCAACGATCGTGCCCACCGCCTGGTCGGCAGCAGCTACATGCTGTCGGCGCCGATCGTCGACGGCCATGGACAGGTGCGGATCGACGACACCAACTGGCGGATCACCGGTCCCGACCTGCCCTCCGGCACACTGGTCAAGGTGGTCGATGCCGACGGCGCCGTGCTCAAGGTGGCGAAGGCCGGCTAGGCGACGCCCAGCCTGAGGAAATCGTGCATGTGCACGATGCCGAGCGGCTTGCCCTCGTCGACCACGAAGAGAACGGTGAAGGGTCGCGTGGCCTGGTTCATCATGGCCAGCGCCTCGGCCACCAGGCAGTCGGGCGGCACGGTCTTCGGCGTCGTGGTCATGATCGCGCCGACGGTTAGCTCGATCAGGTCCGGCGCGATGTGGCGGCGGAGATCGCCGTCGGTGACCACGCCAACCAGCATGCCGGCGCCATCGACCACGCCGACGCAGCCGAAGCCCTTGTCGGTCATGATGGCGAGCGCCTCCGCCATCGGCGTGTGCGGGCCGGCCAGCGGCACGGTGTCGCCGCTGTGCATGATGTCGCGCACGAAATGCAGGCTGGCGCCGAGCTTGCCGCCGGGATGAAAGATGCGGAACTCCTCGGCAGTGAAGCCGCGGCTTTCGAGCAGCGCGATGGCCAGTGCATCGCCGAGCGCCAGCTGCATCATCGTCGAAGTGGTCGGCGCCAGACCGTGCGGACAGGCCTCGGCGGCCGGCGGCAGCACCAGCAGCGGATCGGACTCGCGGCCGAGCGTCGAGTCGGCAAAGGCGGTCATGGCGATGAGCGGGATGCTCCAGCGCCGCGTGTATTCGACCATGCTTCTGAGCTCGCTGGTCTCGCCGGACCACGACAGCGCCAGCACGACGTCGTCGCGGGTAATCATGCCGAGGTCGCCGTGGCTGGCCTCCGCCGGATGGACGAAGAAGGCGGGCGTGCCGGTCGAAGCCAGCGTGGCGGCGATCTTGTGGCCGACATGGCCGCTCTTGCCCATGCCCGACACGATGACCCTGCCGGTGGCGGCGCGAATCGCCTCGACGGCGCGGTCAAAGGGGCCGGCCAGCCCGTTATCGAGGGCGGCGCGCAGCGCATCCAGCCCGGCGCGCTCGGTAAGGATTGTATGCAGCGCCGACGCGGTCGCCTGACTGGTGGCGCTGGATGCGGATTTCGGTGGGTTTTTGAGCGTCACCGCCATGTCTGGCCCTGATCTCCCTGTGTGGCGCCGGTCTAGCAGGTTTCCGCCGGGGCCGGAACTCCGGCGGCCGGCTGTCCAGCGCAACCATGCGTTAACCATCAATCTTTACCTTCTGGAAACGCACTTTCCAGTGTTCACACGGAATCGGCCAGACAATGGGTTTCCGCCTCCCTTCGCTCGTCGCGGTTGCGGTCGCCGCCGCGGTCTCGGCGCACGGGGGCGCGTGGGCTCAAGGCGCGGCCGGCGCGGCGTTGTTCGACCCCTCCAGCGACGGCCAGTCGCCGCTGGACCTGGCGACGATTGCGGGCGATCCGGCGGCGCCGGTATCGGCTACCACAGCGGCGGCCGCGACGGCCACGCCGGACAGCACCGCGGACAGTGGGCGCGTCCAGCGCCAGCTGCCACAGGCCAAGGCCCCCGAGCTGGACCCGCTCGACCCGACGGTGACCGGCACGATCTCGCACAAGGTCCCCGAAACGGAAGACGATCCGTTCGCCGCGCTCGGCATCCGCGCCGGCAGCTTCATTCTCTATCCGTCGCTGACCACGAGCTTCGAACACGCCACCAACAGCTCGGGCAACGGGCGCGCAGACACGCTCACCGTGACGCCCGAACTCAGGCTGCAGTCCGACTGGGCGCAGCATGAAGCCACGCTGACGCTCCGCGGCTCCTATGCCAGGGATTTTGCCGGCGATACGCCGGATTCGCCGTCTGGCTCCGCCAATGCCACCGGCCGCATCGATCTCAAGCCCGGCTGGACCGTCGGTCTTGCCGGCGGCTACGCCTATTCGCAGCAGAGCATTTCCGATCCGAATTTTCCGGCCGGCGTCGACAACCGGCCGGGCGTACATGACTTCACCGGATCGGCGGCGCTCAACGGCCGCTTCGGCCGCGCGGTCTTCACGCTGGAAGGCAAGGCGGACCGCTCGATCTATGAGAACGGCACCTCCGGCGGCGCGGTTGTCGATCAGGGCGATCGCAACAACACCGCTTTCGGCGGCCGGTTGCGTCTCGGCTACGAGTTGCCGCTCGGCGTCACGCCCTTTGTCGAGGGAGAGGTGTCGCGCCGCCAATATGACAGGACCACCGATAATAACGGTCTGAAGCGCTCGAGCCTGGCGGCCATCGGCCGCGCCGGTGTCACCTTCGACCGCGGCCCGGTGCTCACCGGCGAGGTGGCGCTGGGCTATGGCCTGCAAACGTTTGACGATCCGGCGCTGGCCGCGCTCGGCGCGTTCACCGTCGACGGCTCGCTGGTGTGGTCGCCAACCCGGCTCTACACCGCCACATTCAGCGGTTCGACGGCCTTCAATCCGGGCACCAGTGTCGGATCGTCCGGGTCGGTCGCCTATAGCGGCTCGGCGGACGTGGCCTATGCCTGGAAGCGCAATGCGACGGTCGACTGGACCGGCAGCCTCACCCACGAGACATTCCAGGGCACCGGCCGGGTCGATACCACGATCACGGCGGGCGTCGGCGCGACCTGGAAGCTCAACCGGCGCACCTGGTTGACCGGCGGCTACAGCCACGAATGGGCAATGAGCACGGCGCCCGGCAACACCTATCAGTCGGACACGCTCAAGGTCGAACTTCGCCTGCAGAAATAGCCGCGGCCGGGCGGCCGCCGATCACCGGTCAAGCAGGGCGCGGATTTCTCGTCTGAGATCGTCGGCCAGATCGGCGCGCTCCAGCGCCAACGCGATGTTGGCGACGAGGAAGCCGAGCTTGTCGCCGCAATCGTGCGTGCGGCCACGGAAGCGGCAGCCGTAGAAAGCTTGCGTCTCGGCCAGCGTCAGCATCGCATCGGTGAGCTGGATCTCGTTGCCGGCACCGCGCTTCTGCTCGGCGAGCAAGTCGAAAATCTGCGGCTGCAGGATGTATCGGCCGCTGATATAGAGATTGGAGGGGGCGTCCTTCGGCGGCGGCTTTTCCACCATGCCGGTCAGACGAAAGGCGTCGTCCGCGACCGGCTCGCCGACGCCGACGATGCCGTATTTGGCGGTCTCAGCGGGGTCGCACGCGCTGACCGCGATCACATTGCCGCCGGTCTCGTTGTAGACGGCTATCATTTGCGCCAGACAGCCGGGTTCGCCCTGCATGATCATGTCGGGAAGCACCACCGCGAAGGGCTCGTCGCCGACCAGATGGCGGGCGCACCACACCGCATGGCCGAGGCCGAGCGGCTTCTGCTGGCGGATGGAGCTCACCTCGCCGGCTTCCGGCATGAGGTTGGCGAGCAGGTCCAGGGCCTCGGTCTTGCCGCGCTCCCTGAGCGTCGCCTCCAGCTCGTAGGCGGTATCGAAATGATCCTCGAGCACGTCCTTGTTGCTGCCGGTGACGAAGATGAACTGCTCTATGCCGGCTGCGCGGGCCTCGTCGACCACATATTGGATGAGCGGCCGGTCGACGAGGGTCAGCATCTCCTTCGGCATCGCCTTGGTTGCGGGCAGGAACCGGGTGCCAAGACCGGCGACGGGGAAGACGGCTTTGCGGAGGGGGGCGATCATTCGTCCTTCTTGGGTTGGCATTTACCGAAAGGCCCATCCGCCGGGTCGGGCCGGGCGAACGAAACCTGACGTCAATTCACGTTCCCTATGGTACCGGGGAACAGGCTGAGAAGGCAAAGGTCTACTCATGAGCATTCTGGTCACCGGCGGAGCCGGCTATATCGGCAGCCACATGGTCTGGCATCTCATCGATGCCGGCGAAAAAGTGGTCGTTCTCGACAATCTGACGACCGGTTTCGACTGGGCGATCGCGCCGGAGGCGCAGCTCGTCCGGGGCGACAGCGGCGACGAGGCCTTGGTCGGCCGCCTCATCAGGGAACATGCGATCGAGGCGATCATTCATTTTGCCGCCTCCATCGTGGTGCCGGAATCGGTTGCAGACCCGCTCGGCTACTACCTCAATAACACGGTGAAGACGCGGGCGCTGATCGCCGCTGCGGTCGCCGGCGGGGTGAAGCGCTTCATCTTCTCCTCGACGGCGGCGGTCTATGGCACGCCAGCGGTCACGCCGGTCAGGGAGGACGCGCTGCTCAGCCCCGAATCGCCTTATGGCCGCTCCAAGATGATGAGCGAGATGATGCTCTCCGACGCCGCCGCTGCTCACGACCTCCACTATGTGGCACTGCGCTATTTCAACGTTGCCGGCGCCGATCCGGCCGGGCGCACCGGCCAGTCGACCAAGGCCGCCACCCATCTCATCAAGGTCGCTTGCGAGACGGCGCTGGGCAAGCGCGACAAGATCACCGTCTATGGCACCGACTATCAGACGCCAGACGGCACCTGCGTGCGCGACTACATCCATGTCGCCGACCTGGTTGCCGCCCACGCCGAGGCGCTGGCCTATCTGCGCGCCGGCGGCGACAGCCTGATCGCGAATTGCGGCTACGGCCACGGCTATTCGGTGCTCGAGGTGATCGATACGGTCAAGGCCGTGGCGGAACGCGATTTTCCCGTCGCGCTCGGGCCCCGGCGCCCCGGCGATCCGGCAATCATCGTCGCCTCGCCGGAGCGCATCGTCGAGGCGTTCGGCTGGTCGCCGCAGCACGACAATCTTGCCGAGATCGTGCGTCATGCCCTGGCCTGGGAGATTGCGCTGGAGCGGCGCAACCGGCGCGACTGACGGGCGCCGCCTTGCGGCCGCCCCCGGCGGTAATGTTAAGCTTGGCCCGAATCGGGGAGATACGGACGCCACGGGGGAAAGGCGAGGATCAGGACGGCATGCGCTTCTTCACCGGCATGACAGCAAAAGCCGCGGTTTCCGCGGCTTTTATGGTCGCCGCGGTGGCGATCTCGGTCTTCCTCACGGCGGCGCCTGCGCTCGCCCGGCAGACGCCCGAAAGCTGGGTGAAGGGCTTCTGGCCGACGGCCAGGTCCGCCGGCATCAAGTTGAACACCTACAATCAGGTTCTGGGCAGCTTTGCGCCCGATCCCGATGTGCTGAAGCGGGCCGGCGCGCAGGCCGAATTCAACATGAAGATCTGGAACTATCTTGACCAGATGGTTTCGGACGAGCGGCTCAGCGAGGGCAAGGCGGCAATCGCGGCGCATGCGGCGCTGCTCGGTCGCATCGAACAGCGCTACGGCGTCGACCGCTACATCGTCGCCGCCATCTGGGGCATCGAGAGCCACTATGGCGCGGTGCTCAGCAATCCGAAGCTGGTCAAGAACACCATCCGTTCATTGGCGACGCTCGCCTGGTCCGGCGGCCGGCTGGCGAAATACGGGCGCAAGCAGTTGGTCGCTGCCCTCAAGATCGTGCAGCGCGGCGACATCAGCGCGCCCGCGATGAGCGGCTCATGGGCAGGCGCCATGGGCCAGACCCAGTTCATCCCCACCACATTCGAAGCCTATGCGGTCGATTTCGACGGCGACGGGCACCGCAACATCTGGACCTCGGTCCCCGACGCGTTGGCTTCGGCGGCCAACTACCTCAAGAAGGCCGGCTGGGAGGCGGGCAGGACCTGGGGCTACGAGGTGAAGCTGCCGCCGGGCTTCAACACGAGGCGGACGAGCGAACGGTCGCTGGCGGCGTGGCAGAAGCTCGGCGTGCGCCGTGCCGATGGCGCCGCCTTTCCTCGGCCCGCCGACAGGGCGAGCCTGTGGCTGCCCAACGGAACGGACGGACCGGTCTTCCTGCTGCTCAAGAATTTCCAGGTGCTCAAGCGCTACAACGCCTCGAATTTCTATGCCCTGGCGGTCGGCCACCTGGCTGACCGGCTGCGCGGCGATGGGACCTTCGTGGCCGACTGGCCGGCGCACGAGAAGCCGTTCACGCTCGACGAGAGCAAGAAGCTGCAGCTTCTCCTCACCATGCACGGCTTCTACGCCGGCGATATCGATGGCGATCTGGGCAGCGGCAGCCGCGCGGCGATCCGCGATTATCAGCGCTCGCTCGGCCTCAACCCCGACGGCGTGGCCAGCCGTGGCCTGTTGCAGCGGCTGCAAGCGTCCAAGTAGGATAGGGCCGCTAAGCGGCTTACGCCGCGCAATTGACGCAATAGCGGGCGAATCTGGGCTTCGCCGCTCATGACCGGACCCTGGAGACACGTGCGCCGTCTGCTGACCTCTTTGGCTGCCGTCATCGTGGCGCTGCTGCTGGCGGCGCCCGTCGATATGGCATTGGCACAGCAGCCGCCGGGCTTGATCGGCGGGCCGCCGCCGCCCTCGGGTCCGGGCGGCTTCTTCGATTTCCTGTTCGGTCCGCGGCCGGTGCGCCCGCCGGCCCAGCAGCCGCCGGCCGCGACGCGGCGGGTCACCAAGCCGAGCGAGCCGCCGGTACCGGTCGCCGAGGTGACGCCGAAGGACGACAAGGCGCACAAGATTCTGGTGATCGGCGATTTCGTCGCCGGCGGGCTCGCCTGGGGCCTCGACCAGACCTTCGCCGACGAGCCGAAGATCGCCGTCATCGATAAGTCGAACAACGCCTCCGGGCTGGTGCGCGACGACTATTACGACTGGAACAGAGAGCTCCCCGCCATTCTCAACCAGCTCAAGCCGAACGTCGTGGTCGTCGTCCTCGGCTCCAACGACCGGCAGCAGCTGCGCTCAGGCAAGGACCGGCTGGCGCTCCATTCCGATGCCTGGGAGAAGGCTTATGTCAGCCGTATCGCCAGCATGGCCGATACGCTCAAGGTCTTCGGGCGGCCGTTCTTCTGGGTGAGCGCGCCGCCGATGCGCTCGTCCGCGGCCTCGCGCGACATGAGCTACCTCAACGACCTGTACAAGCCGGCGGTGACGACGGCCGGCGGTCACTACGTCGACATCTGGAACGGCTTCACCGACGACAACGGCAACTACACGTCGTCGGGCCCGGATGTCGACGGCCAGTTGCGCTCGCTGAGAAGCAGCGACGGCATCAACTTCACCCGTGCCGGCCGCCTGAAGCTCGCCTTCTACGTCGAGCGCGAGCTCCGCAAGCAGACCGGCATCGGCACCGGCTCGGTCGACCTGTTCGCCTCGGCCAGCCAGACCAACCAGATCGAGATCGGCCCCGACGGGGTCAAGCGCCTGGTCGGGCCGGTGATCTCGCTCGGCGATCCACTGCCCGGCGCCAGCCGGGCGCTTGCCGGCGGCAGTGACAATCCGGATGCGGCGATGGCCAAGGACACGCCGCAATACAAGCTGGTCGTACAAGGCGCCGTGCCGCCGACGGTGCCCGGCCGGGCCGACGATTTCACCTGGCCGCCGCGCCAGCGCGCTGTGGCTGCCGCGCCGGCTGCGGCGAGCAGCGATGCGGCGGCGGCTGGCGATGCGTCGGGCGTGTTCCCGCCGCCAAACTAGGGCGCTCTTGCCTCACGACAGGTTGATTCCCACCTGCCTTTGGCACCGTGCGACAACGATCTGAGCCCGATTTCGACAGGAGGACTACGCCGTGAGCCGTGCTGTCACCGGAACCCTCGCCGCCATCGCCATTGCCGCCATGGTCTTACCGGCTTCTGCCGACGACAGGATTGCGACCGATAAGGGCGATCTCGTCATCCACCCGTTCCATCATGCCTCGATGCTCATCACCTGGAACGGCCTCCGCATCCTGGTCGATCCGGCGCCGCCGGTGAGCGGGCCGAAGCCGGCCGACATCACCGCCGAATACAAGGCCGAGCCGACGCCGGACCTGATCCTGGTCACGCATGAACACGGGGATCATTTCAACGTGCCGATCCTGGAGGCGGTGGCCGGCGCGGATACGGTGCTGGTGACCTGCCAGGACGTCGCCGACAAGCTGCCCGCCGACCTCAAGGCGAAGACCAAGGTGCTCGCCAATGGCGCCAGCCTGACCGTCAAGGGCGTGCCGGTGACGGCGGTGCCGGCCTACAATACGACGGCGGAGCGGATGAAGTTCCACCCCGAGGGTCGCCACGACAATGGCTACGTGCTGACGCTCGGGGGAAAACGCATCTACATCGCCGGGGACACCGAAGAGACGCCGGCGATGAAGGCGCTGAAGAATATCGACGCCGCCTTCGTGCCGATGAACCTGCCCTACACGATGTCGATCGACCAGGCGGCGATAGCTGTGAAGGACTTTGAGCCGAAGATCGTCTACCCGTACCACTTTGCCGGCAGCGACGTGGAAGCCTTCAAGAAACTGGTCGGCACCGCCGCCGATGTGCGGCTGCTCAAGTGGTATTGAGCGAAGGGACGGGGGGCGCGAGGCGCCGATATGCGTAGATGAAAAGGGCGGTCAATCGGCCGCCCATTCTCATTTTGTGAGGTGCTCCAGCTACCTTGGCAGTGTGGTCTCGCCCATCAGGAACTTGTCCACCGAATGGGCGCACTGGCGGCCCTCGCGGATCGCCCACACCACCAGCGACTGGCCGCGGCGCATGTCGCCGCAGGCAAACACCTTGTCGGCGCTCGCCTTGTACTCGGTGACATCGGCCAGCACATTGCCGCGCTTGTCGAGGTCGAGCCCGAGGTCCTTGACCATGCCGTCCTGCACCGGGCCGAGGAAGCCCATGGCAAGCAGGACGAGGTCGGCCTTGATCTCGAACTCGCTGCCCTCGATCGGCTTCATCTTGTCGTCGACGCGCACGCAATTGAGCGCCGTGACCTTGCCGTCCTTGCCTTCGAAGCGCTGGGTCATGACCGCATAGTCGCGCTCGACGCCCTCTTCCTGCGAAGAGGAAGTGCGCATCTTCATCGGCCAGTCCGGCCAGGTCAGCCCCTTGTTCTCCTTGTCCGGCGGACGCTGCAGAATCTCGATCTGGGTGACCGAGATGGCGCCCTGGCGGTTGGAGGTGCCGATGCAGTCCGAGCCGGTGTCGCCGCCGCCGATGACGACGACGTGCTTGTCGCCGGCGAGGATCGGCAGGACGTTGCCGAGCGGCTCGTTGCCGATGCGGCGGTTCTGCTGCGGCAGGAACTCCATGGCGAAATGGATGCCGTCGAGCTCGCGGCCGGGAATCGGCAGATCGCGCGGCTTCTCGGCGCCGCCGGCAAGCACCACCGCATCGTGCTTGGCGACAAGCTCGGCGACGTCGAGCTCGATGCCGACATGGGTGTTGCAGTGGAAGGTGACCCCTTCCGCCTCCATCTGCGCGACGCGGCGCTCGATATTGACCTTCTCCATCTTGAAGTCGGGGATGCCGTAGCGCAGCAGGCCGCCGGGCCGGGCGTTCTTCTCGTAGACGTGAACCTCATGGCCGGCGCGGGCAAGCTGCTGGGCTGCGGCCAGACCCGCCGGGCCGGAGCCGACGACGGCCACCGACTTGCCGGTCTTCACGAGCGGCGGCAGCGGCCTGATCCAGCCTTCCTGCCAGCCACGGTCGACGATGGCGCATTCGATCGTCTTGATGGTGACCGGCACGTCCTGGATGTTGAGCGTGCACGACGCCTCGCACGGCGCCGGGCAGACGCGGCCGGTGAATTCCGGGAAGTTGTTGGTCGAGTGCAGGTTCTTCAGCGCCCTCAGCCACTCGCCGCGATAGACCAGATCGTTCCAATCGGGGATCTGGTTGTTCACCGGGCAGCCGGTGTGACAGTAGGGGATGCCGCAATCCATGCAGCGCGCCGCCTGGTCGCGGGTCGCTTCCTGCGACAGCGGGATGACGAACTCGCGATAGTGGCGCACGCGATCACCGGCCGGCGCATAGTGCCGGTCGCGGCGGTCGATCTCGAGGAAACCTGTGATCTTGCCCATGATGTCTACTCGCCGGCCAGACGCAGCGGTTCGGCCCGTTCGCGTGCCTCGAGCTCGGCGAGAGCCCGGCGATACTCGACCGGCATGACCTTGCGGAACTTCGGCAGATAGCTGTCCCAGTCGTCGAGGATCTCGGCGGCGCGCGTCGACCCGGTGAACTGACGGTGACGGAGGATAAGCGTGCGCAGGCGCGTGGCGTCGTTGCGGGTCATGTCGCTGAGGATCTCGACCAGCCCGCCGGTCTCCATGTCGCCGATCTGATGCAGCTCGCGCTCGGAGAGCTCCTCCTCCTCGGGGATCGGCTCGAGCGCGACCATCGCCATGTTGCAGCGGGTTTCGA
>CAVVPK010000008.1:0-168366 GCA_963750065.1 uncultured Alphaproteobacteria bacterium | reverse complement strand
CGGAAGGCCGGGACCGAAGGCGCAGGCCAAGCAGCATCACGATGACGGCAAGTGATCGCCGCGCGCTCCGGTCCCCGGCGACCGGGGTCCGACGCAGGCAACTGTTCTAAACCGCTTCCTTGGCGAAATACTCGTCCCGTTCCTCACGGATCGTGGCGATGATCCCGCCGATGCGCGACAGATGCTCGCGCATGAGTTCGGCCGCTTTTGCCGGATCGTGCGCCTGCAGCGCCGCCAGGATCGCGACGTGATCGTCGTAGGCACTCCGCGCCCCGAAGAACAGGCTCAGATAGCGCACCCGATCCATGTGGGCCTTGTTCTCCCTGATCACCGTCCAGGCGAAGGAGAGGCCGGCGAACTCGCAGATCAGGCGGTGGAACTCGTCGTCGAGCGCGTGGAAGAGAATCTTCTCACCCGCGTCCATGGCCGCCTCCTGGCGCTGGACGAGCGTCTCCAGACGCTGGAGCTGGTTCGCATCGAGCATGCGCGCCGCCGCCTGCACCGTCTCCAGTTCGAGCGCCGTGCGAATGAAGCGGGCTTGCAGCACGGCGCTCTCCGAGATCGGCGCCACGATCGTCGCCCGCTGCGGCCAGATGGTCAGAAAACCCAGACGCGACAGCCGGTAGAAGGCGTCGCGCACCGGCTGGCGCGACACGCCCATGCTCCGCGCCACGTCGGCTTCCGATAGCTTGGCGCCCGGTTGCAGCTCCAGGGTGATGACCCGCTCATAGAGCTCGTCGAAGACCAAATCGGCCACCGATGGCGCCCGCCTGGCCTCGATCGCTCGGAGTTGGAGCTTCGGCATGCCGTTTCCTTGACTCGCATTGTTGACTAGCATATTAGTTTTTCATGGGATGATAAAGCCCCTAGCGAGCGGGCGGAACTCCTAGGAGCTGGAAGGGGAGTGTTCGCTGTGGGATTGCTCAATCCAGACCGGCTGTTCCCGCAAGACCCGACCGCACGTGCGCTGGCGCGTGCCCTGCATGGCTCGGTCGCCGACCTGCCGATCGTCAGCCCCCACGGCCACACCGACCCGCGCTGGTTCGCCGAGGACAAGCCCTTCCCCGACCCCGCCCAGCTCTTCGTCATCCCCGACCACTACGTCTTCCGGATGCTCCATTCGCAGGGCATCGCGCTCGCCGACCTCGGCATCCCGCGCATCGATGGCGGACCGGTGGAAACCGATCCGCGCAAGATCTGGCGCCGTTTTGCCGAGAACTACCATCTCTTCCGTGCGACACCGAGCCGCATATGGCTCGACCATTCCTTCTCGCAAGTGTTCGGCATCGACAAGCGTCTGTCCGCCGAGACCGCCGACGACATCTACGACGAGATCGCCGCGCGCCTGGCCGAACCTGCCTTCCGCCCGCGCGCGTTGTTCGAGCGCTTCGGCATCGAGGTCATCGCCACCACCGACAGCCCGCTGGACGACCTGCGCTGGCACGAGATGATCCGCCAGTCCGGCTGGAAAGGCAGGGTGATCACCGCCTACCGGCCGGACGCCGTCGTCGATCCGGAATTCGCCGGCTTCGCCGACAACGTCGAGCGGCTGGGCGCCATCGCCGGCACCAATGCCACCACGTGGACCGGTTATCTCGAGGCCCATCGCATCCGCCGCGCCTTCTTCAAGTCCTACGGCGCCACCTCGACCGACCATGGCCACGCCAGTGCCCGCACCGAGAACCTGTCGCAGGCGGAGGCGGCCGCGCTGTTCGACAAGGCCCTCACCGGCCGCGTCAGCGCCGAGGAAGCCGATGCCTTCCGCGGCCAGATGATCACCGAAATGGCCCGCATGAGCCTCGACGACCGGCTGGTGATCCAGATCCATGCCGGTTCCTTCCGCAACCATTCCGGCCAGATCCTCGCCCGCTTCGGGCGCGACAAGGGCTACGACATCCCGCAGCCGACGGACTATGTGCGCGCGCTGCGCCCGCTGCTCGAGGCGCTCGGCGAAGAGCCCGATCTGCGCGTTATCCTGTTCACGCTCGACGAGACCGTCTATGGCCGCGAGCTGGCGCCGCTAGCCGGCGTCTATCCCATCCTGCGCCTCGGTCCGGCCTGGTGGTTCTTCGACAGCGCCGAAGGCATGCGGCGCTATCGCGAACTGACCACCGAAACGGCCGGTTTCTACAACACCGTCGGTTTCAACGACGACACCCGCGCATTCACGTCGATCCCCGCCCGTCACGATGTGTCGCGCCGGGTCGACGCAGCCTTCCTCGCCGAACTCGTCGCCACCGGGCGCCTTGCTGAGGACGAGGCTTTTGAGGTCGCGCACGACCTCGCCTACCGGCTTGTGAAGCAAGCCTACCGGCTCTAGAGCGAGCCAAATTCGGAGGAGACAGACATGAGCCTGATCAAAACTGCTCTTGGCGCACTGGTCTTGAGCGTTGCCCTGACCGGCGCCAGCATGGCGTGTGAGGTGACCTTGCGGTCGTCCGATACGCATCCGGACGGCTACCCGACCGTCGAGGCCGTCAAGTACATCGGTAAGGTCATCCAGGAGAAGACCGGCGGCCGCCTGTGCCTCGACGTCTATTTCGGCTCGCAGCTCGGCGAGGAGAAGGACACCATCGAGCAGACGCAGTTCGGCGTCATCGACATGAACCGCGTCAGCCTCGGGCCGTTCAACGACATCATTCCCGAGACCCAGGTTCCCTCGCTGCCCTACATCTTCCGCTCGGTCGAGCACATGCATCACGTCATGGACGGCCCGATCGGTCAGGAAATTCTCGACGCCTTCACGTCGCACGACCTCGTCGGCCTCGCCTTCTACGACGGCGGCGCCCGCTCCTTCTACAATTCGAAGCGTGCGATCAACTCCATGGCCGATCTCGCCGGCCTGAAGTTCCGCGTCATGCAGTCCGACATCTTCGTGTCCATGGTTCAGGCGCTCGGCGCCAACGCCGTGCCGATGCCCTATGGCGAGGTCTATTCGGCCATCCAGACCGGCGTCATCGACGGCGCCGAGAACAACTGGCCGTCCTATGACACGTCGGGCCACTACGAGGTCGCCAAGTACTACACCCTCGACGAGCACCTGATCGTGCCGGAAGTGCTGGTGATGTCGAAGAAGAGCTGGGAAAAGCTGTCGGCTGACGACCAGGCGCTCATCCGCCAGGCCGCCAAGGACAGCGTGCCGGTGATGCGCAAGCTGTGGTTCGCCCAGGAGAAGGTCTCCGAGGACAAGATCCGCGCCGCTGGCAACGAGATCGTCACCAACATCGACAAGGCCCCGTTCATCGCGGCCATGAAGCCGGTCTACGACAAGTACGTGACCAGCGACACGCTCAAGAGCCTGGTTGCCCGCATCCAGGCCACCGAGTAGTCCTGCACTATCGGCACGCGGGGGAGCGCTTGTTTCCCCGCGTGCCACCGATCTCGGACGGGGAGGACGACTTGCGGAAATTGATGAAGAGGGCGGCCGACTTCACCGGCCTTCTGGCGGATGTCCTGCTGTGGATATCGGGCATCTGCCTCGTCGCCATGACCACAACGATCGCCGTCCAGGTCTTCTTGCGGTATGTGTTCAATTCCGGCTTCGTCGGCTCCGAGCCGATTTCGATCATGATCATGGGCTGGTTCATCTTCCTCGGCGCCGCCGTCGGCATCCGCGAAGGCAACCACCTGTCTTTCGACATCTTTCTTCTGATCGTTCCCAATCGGGTGAAGCCGTATCTGCACACTGTGTCCGACATTGCCGTCACCGCATTCGGCTTCGGCATGATCTGGTTCGGTGCGCAACTGGCGGAGAAGACGGCGCAGAATACGATGCCATCGCTGGGCATCTCCGGCGCCTTCGAATACGCGCCGATCGTTGCCGGCGGTCTGTTCGCCATGCTGTTTTCGATCGAGCGCATCCTGCGGCGCTTCGCTGGCCTCCATACGGCGCGCTTCGCCGAAGTCGCGCCCCCCCCGGAGCACTGAGCCATGGTTCTCTGGGTCCTCTTCGGAACGTTCGCCTTCCTGCTCATCATCGGCACGCCGGTTGCCTTCTGCCTCGGCATCGCCAGTTTCACCACGGTGCTCTATCTCGGCCTGCCGCCGGTCATCGTCTTCCAGCGCATGAATTCCGGCGTCGAGATCTTCTCCTTGATGGCCATCCCGTTCTTCATCTATTCGGGCGACCTCATGGTGCGCGGCGACATCGCCCGCCGCCTGGTTGACCTGGCCGGTGCTCTGGTCGGTCACTTCAAGGGTGGTCTCGGCCAGGTGAACATCCTGACCAGCGTGATGTTCGGCGGCGTGTCTGGATCGGCCGCTGCCGATGCCTCAGCCGTTGGCACCATCATGATTCCGCAGATGCGCGCCCGCGGCTATGGCGCCGACTATTCGGTCAACATCACGGTGACGGCCGCGCTCATCGCGTTGATGATCCCGCCGTCGCAGAACCTGATCATCTATTCGATCGCCGGCGGCGGTAAGATCTCCATCGCCGACCTGTTCACCGCCGGCATCATTCCCGGCCTGATCCTTGCGCTTTCGCTGATGGTCGCCGCCTATTTCGTGGCTTCGCGCCGCGGCTATCCCACCGAGGAATTTCCCGGTTTCCGCGCGCTTGGACGCATCTTCGTCAACGCCGTGCCCGGCCTGATGCTCATCGGCATCATCTTCGGCGGCGTCCGCTCCGGCATCTTCACCGCAACCGAGAGCTCCAATATCGCCGTCGTCTACGCCATCCTGGTGACGACGCTCGTCTATCGCACGCTGAGTTTCAAAGACTTTGTCGAGGCGACCCTCGGTGCGGTGCGCACCACCGCCATGGTGCTTCTGGTCATCGGCAGCGCCAATGCCTTCGGCTGGCTCCTCGCCTACCTTCACGTGCCGGCCGCGTTGATCCACCTGCTGCAGACGGTCTCGAACAATCCGATCGTCATCCTGATGCTGATCAACCTGGTGCTGCTCGTCCTCGGCACGTTCATGGACATGGCGCCGCTGATCGTCATCACCACGCCGATCTTCCTGCCGGTGGCGCAGGCTTTCGGCATCGACCCGGTGCACTTCGGCATTATCCTGATCCTCAACCTCGGCATCGGCCTGTGCACGCCGCCAGTCGGCACGGTTCTGTTCGTCGGCTGCGCTGTCGGCAAGATTCCGATCCAGGACGCAGTGCGCTCGATCTGGCCGTTCTATCTGGCCGCCTTCATGGCCCTGATGATCGTGACCTACATCCCGGCCGCCTCGCTCTGGCTGCCCTCACTGTTCCATCATTAGGGCGGTACGATCATGGCCCTTCCCGCCAAGCCCTTTCCCGCCGTCGATACCGGCACCGGCGTCATTCGCCAGGTGCTGGCCGAAAGCCCCGATCTGATGGTGGTGGCGAACGATTTCGTGGCCGGTGCCCGCGGCGCCATGCACCACCATCCGCATACCCAGGCGACCCTGGTTCAGTCCGGCCGCTTCACCTTCACGGTCGCCGGCGAGACCTTCGTGGTCGGCCCCGGCGACTGCTTTGTCGTTCCGCCCGATGCCGAGCATGGCTGCCAGGCCCTTGAGGCGGGCCGCCTGATCGACACCTTCACACCGCGGCGTGACGACTTTCTTGGCTGACAGTAAAGGCTCCGCAATGACTCCCGTCGAAATCCGCCATGCCATGGATCCCGAGAGCGTACGTGCGCTCGATACCGAGGGCCTGCGCGCCCGGTTCCATCTGCCCGGGCTGTTCCAGCCCGGTGCCGTCAAGCTCGTCTACACCCACTACGATCGCATGATCGCCGGCGGCGTCGTGCCCGACGGCGGCGAACTGGTGCTCGACGAGGTGCAGAACACCGGCACGCCGACCGTGCTCGAGCGCCGCGAGATGGTCGTCGCCAATATCGGCGAGGCCGGAACGGTGTCGGCCGCCGGCGTCGATTACACCCTCGACAACGGCGACATGGTCTACCTGTCGATGGGCTCGGGCCCGGTCACCTTCAAGGGCAAGGGCCGCTTCTATCTGATCTCGGCGCCGGCCCACCAGGCTTTTCCCAGCCGCATCGTGCATCCAAGCGAGGCGACGCGGCTCGATCTCGGCAGCGCCGAAGACGCCAACAAGCGCATCCTCCGCCAGTATGTGCATCCCGGCGTCATGCCGACCTGCCAGATCGTCATGGGGATGACGACGCTGGCGCCCGGCTCGACCTGGAACACCATGCCCGCCCATACCCACGACCGCCGCTCCGAGATCTATCTCTATTTCGGCATGACCGAGAAGCAGCGCGTCTTCCACATGATGGGCGAGCCCGGTGAGACCCGCCATCTGGTGATGGCCAATGAGGAGGCCGTCGTCTCCCCGTCCTGGTCGATTCATTGCGGCGCCGGCACCGCCGCCTACAGTTTCATCTGGGCCATGGCCGGCGACAATGTCGGCTTCACCGACATGGATCCGGTGGCCATGGAGGACCTCCGATGAGCCTCGATTTCACCCTCACCGGCCGCCGCGCCCTGGTCACCGGTGCCTCCACCGGCATCGGCCAGGCAATCGCCGTCGGCATGGCGGGGGCTGGCGCGGACGTTGTCTGCGTCGACATCGTCCCCTCCGACGAGACGGTTGAGCACATCGCCGCCGCAAGCGGACGCGCAACTCAGGTTCAGATTGATCTGACCAAGCGCGGCGCCATCGACGACCTGATGGCCAAGGCCGGCGACGTCGACATCCTGGTCAACTGCGCCGGCATCATCCGTCGCGCCGACGCCCTCAATTTCACCGAGGAAGACTGGGACGCAGTCATCGAGATCAACCTGAAGGCGGTCTTCTTCCTGTCCCAGGCCTTCGGCCGCGCCGTTCTTGGGCGTGGTGCCACCGGTGCCATCGTCAATATCGCCTCCCTGCTCTCCTTCCAGGGCGGCATCCGTGTGCCCTCTTACACGGCCTCCAAGAGCGGCGTGGCCGGACT
The DNA here is from genome assembly GCA_963750065.1 of uncultured Alphaproteobacteria bacterium. Classification (GTDB taxonomy): domain Bacteria; phylum Pseudomonadota; class Alphaproteobacteria; order Rhizobiales; family Kaistiaceae; genus CAVSRC01. Next base: position 161,491 of record CAVVPK010000008.1, on the reverse strand, counting down.
GACCAAGCTCTTGGCCAACGAATGGGCGGCCAAGGGGATCAACGTCAACGCCATCGCCCCCGGCTACATCGCCACCAACAACACCGCGGCGCTGAGGGCCGACGCCGAACGCAGCAAGGCGATCCTCGATCGCATCCCGGCCGGTCGCTGGGGCGAGCCCGAGGACATCGCCGGCGCCGCCGTCTTCCTGGCATCGCCGGCCGCCCGCTACGTTCACGGCGCCGTCTTCAACGTCGATGGTGGTTGGCTGGCGCGTTGATCCTCCCCGCCTGACGGGCGGCGCCGGCGTTCGCGCCGGCGCCGCTCAGTATTCAGGGCTGCCGGCAGAACGCCGATCACACGCCAGGCTGCGCCGATCTCACTCCAGGCGAAGCCCGCTCGTCGTCAACCCGCGGACGATGCTGCCGGTGGTCGGCAACAGCGGGATCAGGCAGGCCTGCAGCGCGTGGTAGATGTCCGTGCGCCCGAAGAACGGCCCGGTCGTGGCAACCAGGGCATCGTTCACCTGCGGCCGCCAGCTGCCATTGGCGCGGTCGATGAGGTTGGTGGCGCACCAGTCCCAGATACGGCGATACCATTCCTCGTAGACCGGCGCGCCGTCGAGCACGTTGAGGAAGGTCGCGGCGCCGATGCCCTCGGTGCAGGGCCACCAGTAGCGATCGCGCACCAGCGGACGCATGTCGTAGTCGAGCGTGTAGTAGAAGCCGCCGGTCGCCAGATCCCAGCCGTCGGCGACGGCCCGCACGAACAGCGACCGCGCCGCCTCCGGCAGCCAGTCGAGGCGGCGCCCGCCGAGCTCCCACAGTTGCAGGATGAGCCGCGCCCATTCGAGCGAATGGCCGGGTGTGGTGCCGGGCGGCCGGAACATCGGATCGCCGATATAGTCCTTGTCGACCGTCCAGCTTCTCGTGAAATGCTCGGGCAGGTGCCAGCCATTGGCGGCCGCCGCGCGGCGGATGAGAAGATCGGCGATGCGTTCGGCCTTGTCGAGATAGGATCGGTCGTCGGTCACCTCGAAGGCCGCCATGAGCGCCTCGGTCAGATGCATGTTGCAGTTCTGGCCGCGATAGGTGCTCTTCGGCCGCCAGTCGCGCTCGAATTCCTCGGCGACCGCGCCGTGCTCTTCCTCCCAGAAGCGTTCGTTGATGACCGCCGTCACATCGGCGAGCAGGCGATCGGCTTGCGGGTGTCCCGCGGCCTTTGCACTCGAGGCCGCCAGCAGCACGAAGGCGTGGCCGTAGGCCTGCTTGCTGTCGTCGATGGGGCCGTCGTCGCCCATCGCCCAGAAGTAGCCGCCGTTCTGCTTGTCGCGATGCGCGTTCCACAGGAAGTCCATGCCGTGGTCGATCATCGCCTCGGCCCCCGGCCGCCCCATCAGGCGGGCGATGGCGAAGCAATGGACCATGCGGCTGACCGCCTGCACCTGGCGCGAATACGGCACGTCGGCCCCGCTGACGAAGGGCCGGCCGTCGTCATCGAGATCGCGGAAGCCGCCGGCCGGATCGATGCTCGCTCCTTCGAAGAAATCGAGAAGATCATTGGCGCGGGCAAGCAGCCATGTCCGGTGGCCGGTCAGCGCCACCCATTTCGGCGCGTGCGCCACTGAATCGGAGTGCATGATCCCTTCTCGTTTCCTACTCGACCGCTGCGTCGTCCCGCGCGCCAACCATGTACTGGACCAGCTCCTCGGTGTTGGTCTCCGACGTCTTCTTCTCGGTCACCTTGCGGCCGCGATGCATCACCATCAGCCGGTCGGCAACGGCGAACACATCGGGCAGCGTATGGGTGATCAGGATGACCGGCACCCCTTGGTCGCGTAGCCGCCGGATGAGATCGAGCACCTTCTTCTGCTCGGGCACGCCGAGATTGTTAGTTGGCTCGTCCATGATCATCAGCTTGGCGTCCCAGTAGACCGCGCGGGCAATCGCCACCGCCTGGCGCTGGCCGCCCGACAGGTTCTCGATCGGCTGGGTGAGGGATGGAAAGCGGATATCGAGCGCCTGCAGCGCGGCCGCCGATTCGTCCTCCATCTTGCGGTCGTTGAGGGTCTTGATCAGGCCGCCGAAATAGCGCCGCTTGACCTCGCGTCCGAGGAAGATGTTGGCGCCAACGTCGAGATTGTTGGCCAGCGCCAGATCCTGATAGATCGTCTCGATGCCCTGGCTGCGCGCGTCCATGGGATGGACGAAATTACTCCGCCGGCCCTGGAAATAGATCTCGCCATCGTCTGGCGGGTGGACTCCCGAGATGCACTTGACCAGCGTCGACTTGCCGGCACCGTTGTCGCCGAGAAGCCCGACGACCTCGCCGGCGAAGACATCCCAACTGACATGATCGACGGCGGTGAGGCCGCCGAAGCGCTTGCTGACGTTGCGAATGGAGAGAATCGGGTCGCTCATGTCGCTTCCCTCGAACGGCCGCGTCCGACGATGAGGTCGCGCGACTGATCTATCAGGACGGCAACGATCACGACGACGCCGACGACGATGAATTGCCAGTAGGCGTCGACATTGAGCATCACCAAGCCGGTGGTCAGCACCGCGATAATCAACGAGCCGATCACGGTGCCGATGATGGTGCCGGCACCACCGAACAGGCTGACACCGCCGATGATGACGGCGGCAATGGACGACAGCAGCAGCGGGTCGCCGATCACCGCCGAGCCGGCCGTGAAGCGCAGCGTCGACAGGAAGCCGCCAATGCCGGCGGTGACGGATGACAGTATGTAGAGCCAGATGATGCGCCGATCGACCGGGATGCCGGCACGATCGGCCGCCTGAATGTTGCCGCCGACCGCGAAGGTGTGCCGGCCGAATTGGGTCCGGTGCAAAATGAAATGAGCGATCACCACCACGACGGCTGTGATTACCACCGGCCAGGTGAGGATGCGATCCATGTGCCGCAGCATTTCGCCGGTGAGTTCCGGGCGGTGGAGGAAGTAGAAGCCGCCACCTTCGCCACTGACCCAATAGAACAGCGATTCGTTGCCATAGGCGCGAATGCCCTGCGGCAGGCCGATGACAGTGGTGTTCTCCGACCACAGCAGCGCCAGACCGCGCACTACGAAGGACATGCCGAGGGTGACGATGAAGGCCGGCACCTTCAGCTTGGCGATGATCGAGCCGTTGATCAGGCCGACAATACCGCCGCCGATGACTGCGGCAGCGAAGCCGATGACCACCGAGGGAAACAGGGGAATTCCGGAATTGTAGGCGCTGCGAATGGCCAGCGCCGAGAGCACCGAGGCGAGGCTCATCACCCAGCCGACCGAAAGGTCGATGCCGGCGCCGATGATGACGAAGGTCTGTCCGAGGCCGAGCAACAGCACGGGGGTGATCGCCACCAGGATGTTCTGCGAATTGCGTACGGTCAGGAAGTTGACCGAGCCGTTGTTCCACACCGGCACAGCAATCACGAAGAATGCGATCAGTGTTCCGAGAAAGACCCAGGCCCACATCCTGCTCAGCGTCAGGATGAACCGCATGGTGGTCGTTTCTTTCGAGGCGGGAGGCACAAACGACCCGCTCGCGGCCGCCTTAGTGTCAGGACCAGCCAAGTTCGCGTTTCCTCATAAGCGGCAGCAAACGCCGCATCTCGCGGGGCGCACCGCCGGGGAGCGCTCGGCGAGCGCCCCCCGGGATGCGTGATGAAGGTCTACCGGTGACTACTTCACCTGATAGATGAACCGCGAATAGGCCGGATCCTTCACATTGTCCTTGTTGATGATGGCAAAACCGGTCTCGACACGGCGCGGCAGGCTGGTGACGCCAGCGGCGTCGGCCTGGGCGAACTCGACCGCCATATAGCCCATGTCGAAGGGCTTCTGGGCGAGCACGAGCGACACGACGCCGTTGTTCATCAGCTCGATGGCCGCCTTGGTGGCGTCATAGGCCACCACCTGAACATGACCGCCGAGGCCGGCATTGACCACCGCCGTGCCGGCGCCCTGGGCGCTGAACACGTTGGTGCCGAAGACGCCGCCGAGGTCGGGGTGCTGTTCGAGTATCGCAGCGGTCTGCTGCTGCGCCTTGTTCATGTCGTCGAGGTTGTAGTCGGGGCCGTAGACCGTGATGTCCGGGTATTCCTTGGCCATCACTTCCTTGAAGCCGACTTCACGGCCTTCCACCGAGCTCACGTTCGGGTTGGTCGAGTTGATGTAGACCGAGCCCTTGCCGCCAAGCGCCTTGGCCAGGCCGCGCGCCGCGATGCGGCCGCCTTCGACGTTGTCGGAGCCGATGTAGCTGATCGGGAACTTGACCGGGCCGGTGACGTAGTTGCCGTCGCCGAGGAACGTATCGACGGTGATGACCTTGATGCCGGCATCGACCGCAGCCTGCAGCGGCGCCACCATCTGGTCCTTATCGACCGGCGCGGTGATAATGTAGTTGAGGTCGCCGCGCGCGATCATGGCGTTCAGGATCGGCGTTTCCGCCTCGACACCCCAGGTCGGCGGAATCTGCGTCACCACCTCAATGCCGAGATCCTTGGCCGCCTGCTCAACGCCGATCTGCATGACCTGGTAGAACGGGTCGACGACGCCGGGCAGGAAGCCGATCTTGATCTTGCCTTGGGCATTGGCGGCTTGCGCGCCAAACGCCATGGCACCGGCAACGGCGAGAGCCGCCACCATCGAAACCTTACGCATGCGTTCCATGTTTTCCTCCTTGTTGCCTACCATTGTCAGGCATCGACATGAAATCAGCGGTGGGCAGCCGACGTCATTTCACGTGTAGGTCCGTTTTGCCTGCTCGACGGTCCTCATTGCTTCGGCTTCAGCCAACCGAACGACCGACCGCACCCGTCGAGGGCGGATCGTCGCGCATGGTGGCAAAATCCGAAAATCTTTCGCCCGGCTCGACCTGATGGTCGCCGCGACTGAGCGCAGAAGGCGCTTCGGCGGTTCCGATGCTGTCGCGCATCGTCCGTGCCGACCGCCCTCGCCCGAATAGCACGCGGGCTAGCGAGCGCATTCGAATTTTCCTCCCCCGAACCGCTCGTTGGCAGTCCGATATTTTACACGCGTAACATTACATTTAACGCGAGACGCGTGTCAAGCTTACAAAGTTGCGCTTACGTGCAAACTCCGTCTACTATAGTGCGGCGGTAGCAGGCCGTCGCACCAATCGGCATGCACGATGGCCACTGACGCCGTTCACACCATGCAAGACTTCGCCCGACGGATCGGACTGTCGCGTCCGACCGTGTCGCGCTTTTTCGCCGATCCCGGTTCGGTGCGCCCACGCACGCGCAAGCTGATCGAGGAGGGCATCCGCAATTACGGCTACAGCCCAAACTTCTTTGCCTCCAATCTCACGCGCCGCTCGCCCCGGGCCATAGGCATCATCGTGCCGTCGATCATCGATCCGTTTTTCGGCGAACTTGTCAGTACGATCGAGCTCTACGCCGAGGATCGCGGCTATCTCACCGTGCTGCAGTGTTCCCACAACGACTGTGCCTTGGAGCGGCGCGCACTTTCCCGTTTGGTGGCGATGGACGTTGCGGGAATCGCCATGGCCCCCCTCGGATTCCGCTCCGACACCGCCGCTGTTGAGCAAGCGATGAAGCAGGTGCCCATCCTCTTCATGGACTCGCGTCTGCGTGAGGGGGTGCCATATGTCGGCACCAACAATCGATCGAGCATGGCGCTCATGGTCGATTATCTGTGCCGCTCCGGTTCGCCGCCGGCGCTTTTCACCATGCCGGCGGTGAACGCCAACATACGGGAACGGTGCGAGGCATACTGCGAACGCATGCGCGAACTCGGTCACGAGCCGCGTATCCTCAATCCCGAGGACGGACCGGTCGGCGACGATTACGAACGCTACGGCTTCGAGCGGTTCCTCAGTCTGCCCTCCGAAAGGCTGGCTGGCGTCGATACCATCCTCTGCTCGAACGATCGGGTTGCGTTCGGACTGTTGGCGGCAGCAAAGCGGCTGGGAATCAGGGTCGGAGTCGGGCCGGGCAACAATCTGCGCGTCGGCTCGCACGACGGTCAACGCTTTGGCGCTTTCGCCTCCCCCTCGCTCACGACGTCGGGGCAGAACATCCGCGGAATTGGGGAGCGGGCGGCCAAGACCCTGATCGACCTGGAGACTGGCGGGGAGCTTCCACGGGAAGATATTCTGCTCGACGGAACCCTGATCTTCCGCGATTCCGCCTAGTGAAATTTTTCGGCCAGCACACCAGATGGCGCCGGCAGTGGCTGCCGGTGTCATCCGCGGGCTAGGAATCGGGCGGCATTGACCTTTCGGCAATCCTCGTCAGTTCCGCATCGACCGGCCACAAGATCGATTGCATGGAGTTCGAACGCGGATTGTCGCATGTCGCGATAGAGCCGGACGAGATCGTCGTCAGGCTCCACCACATGCTCGCGACGATCGAGGCCGGCAAGCGCCACGTCGAGATTTGGCCACAGCCCGGCTGCAACGCCGCCGAGCAGGGCGGCGCCGAGCGCGGTTGCCTCCGATGCGTCGACCACGGTCACCGGCCGCCCGAAGGCATTTGCCTTGATGGCGGCCAGAAGCGGGTTGCGCGCGCCGCCGCTGATCAGGCGAATCCGCTCGGGCGCAGGAACCCCGTCAATGCCGGCCATGGCGTCGACGACGAAGGCGGTACGCATCGCCAGGCCTTCCAGCACCGCACGATAGAGCACCCCGCGCGTGGTGCTGTCCGTCAGCCCGATGAAGGCGCCGCGCACCGGATGCTCGGGATCGGACGAGGTGGCGCCGACCATGTGGGGCAGGAACAGCAAGCCCTCGCTGCCGGGCGGAACGCTCTCCCCCTCGGCGATCAGGGTCGCATGCGGCGGCGTGCCGACCAGGCCGCGCAGCCACTCGATGGCGCTGCCGGAATAGGCGACGGAGGCGCCGGTGAAGAACAGCGAGCGATGGGCTTCGAAGGCACCCTGAAACAGGTTTACCCTGGGCAGCATCGGATCGAACGACGGCTGCTCCATGGCCAACACCAGGGCTTCGGCGGTGCCGATGCTGTTGATCATCGTTCCCTTCTGGGACAGGCCGGCGGCCATCGCCCCACAGACGTGATCGTGCGCGCCGACACCGACCACCGGCGCACCGGCAATGCCGGTCGCGGCCAGCACCTCGGGCAGAACGGGCCCGAGCGCAGTGCCGCTGGCAGTCAGCGGCGCCAGCACCGAGGTATCGAACCCGGCCAGGCCGATGAGCTCGTCCGACCAGCGGCGGCGGCGGAGATCGAGATAGAGCGTGCGCGAGGCCAGCGTGAAGTCGGTCGCCGCCACGCCCGACAGGCGGAAGGCGATCCAGTCGGCGATACACAGGACCCGGCGCGTGCGCTGCATGGCGTCCGGCCAATGCGTCCGCATCCACATCAGCTTGCTGAGCGTGAAGATGTGGTCGAGCTGCAGGCCGGTGATCTCGAACACCCGTTCGACCCCGACGGTATCCCGCAGGGTCTGCGCCTGAGCCACGGTGCGCGTGTCGTGCCAGACGATCGACGGCGCCAGCGGCCGTCCCTCCTCGTCCACCAGCACGCAGCTCTCGCCGATGCTGGCCACGGCGATTCCCGCGACCGGCCGGCCGCCAAGGGCGACGCCTACCTCGCCGAGGCATTCGGTGACGGCGGTGAACATGGCTTCCGGATCGTATTCGAGGCGATCCGGAGCAAGGCGCTTTTCCGGCGTCGACCGGCGCGCCTGCGCGACCTGATGGCCGCGCGCGTCGAAGGCCAGCGCCCGCACCGACTGCGTGCCGACGTCGATGCCGATCAGGAAGGGGGGTTGGAAGCCATCGGACATGTCCGTCGCCCGCGCTTGGTCAGGGGTGAGCGTCGTCGAGCCGAGACATCACACGACCTGCTGTCATTCCTTCAATGGGAGATCGGTGATCTGCATGTCTTCGGCGATCGGACGGTCGGGGGTCAGCTTGTTCTTCGCCAGACCGTCGTGATAGGCGCTGACCGCCTCGTCCGGCTTGACCGCGCCCTCGACCACCGCGCGCATGAGGGTCACGAGCGCGAGCGGATCCTCCGCCAGGTTGATCTTGCGGCCGAACAGGGCGACGCGCGCACCATGCTTGGCCGCTTGCGCAATCAGCTCGAACGTGTCGCGCGTGGTGCCGCGAGAGCCACCCAGAACGCCCGGAATCAGGTGCTCCGGATCGTATGCGGCAAGCTCCTCCATGGCGCGCGCGCCGTTGTACTGGAGCTTGAGGAACTGCGGATGATCGGCGCTCATCACGCCGGCGAGCGTGCGCACGATGTTGTCGTTGATGAACGAGCCGATGTCGGCGCCGGCCTTGAGGTGGATATCGAAGGCCGGGTTGAACACCTCGAGGAAGTGCCGCATGCCGTGCTCGGCGGCTTCCGCCCGGAAGGCCGAATAGGCCTCGGCATTGATGACGTCGATGTCGCGCTGGTTGGAGAAGGTGACCGAATAGAGGCCGAGGTCGACGATTTCCCGCGCCTGATCGATGCGAGCCGTGCGGTGGTGGCGCGACGGCTCTTCCGTGTAGCGTTGGCCGCGTGCCGACCAGATGTCGGTCGTGTCGTTGAGGCGGATCGCCGGCGTGACTGGTGAATCCTTGAACAGGCCCTCCTGCGACAGCCGTTCGGCCGTCGACGCCGACATCAGCATGATGTCGACCAGACCCGAACGGGTCATCGTCCGCATTCTTTCCAGATACACCGCACGCGTGGCCAGGCGCCCGGGCTTCGCCCGGTCCGGCCCCGGGGCGGCCGTGCCGAAGCCGATATCGGCGTCCTTGGCATCGGCAATGATGAAGTCGGCGGGGGTGTAGCTGCCGCCCTTGATGCGGGCGAGTTTCTTGTCGAGGCTTTTTTCGGTCATGGCTGAAAGAGTCCTGATGCCGCTGTTCTGGCGAAGGTGGGAGGAGCGCCGCGGGCGCCCATCGTTTCGGCAGAAAGGTCCGACATGTCAATGCGTCCCAGTGCCGTCGGGTATCACGCCTTTCGGTTGAGTCCGTCCAGCAACAGCCGCACCGCCAGCATGCCGGGATCGTCGATGCCGATGCTCCTGTCGCCGAACATGCGGGCGCGGCCAAGCCGGTTCGGCTTGTCGCGGAATGCATCCAGCGCGGCATTGGCGGCACCATCGGCCGCGGCAAGGATCGCCGCCGGCTCCGATAGTCCCTCCGTCGCCCCGGCAATCGCATCGAGGCTGTCGAGCACGCTCTTGGCGCCGAGCTCGCCCCGGCCACGGGCGAGCATGGCGTCGCGGGCCGCGGCGACGATGGCCGAGACTTCGGACCAGTCAGCCGCATCACGCCCCTTGGTTGCCTTGGCGGCGCTCATGAAGGCGGTTGCAACCAGGGTCCCGAACGACGACGAGGAGACGCGCTGAAACGCCTTGGAGCAGCCGAGGAACGCCTGGCCGAGGTCGTCGGGAAAGTGCGCGGCGTCCTCGGCAATGGCGGCAAAGCCGTTGGCGACCGTGATGCCGAGATCGCCGTCGCCGAGCTTGCCGTCCTGGGCGTTGAGGTCGTCGCGTGCAGCGACGGCCGCCCTGGCGACGGCCGCCGCGGCGGCTTTGAGATCGGCGGCGGTGAAGCCCATGATCCGCCCCCTCAGCTCACGGTCCAGAAGGCGCAATGGGCCGGCGCCGTGAGCAGGCGCTCGATCTCGCCGTCGAGCCGGCAGACGGTGATCGACGCGCCCGTCATTTCCATCGAGGTGGCGTAGCGGCCGACCAGCGGCATGACGATCCTGACGCCGCGGTCGTTGATGCGCTCAGCCGCCCGCCGATACATGATGTAGAGCTCCTCCAGCGGTGTCGCGCCCAGCGAATTGACAAGTACCGACCAGCGGTCGCCTTGTACCGGCGCCAGGTCGGCGAAGATTCTGTCCATCATCTCGTCGGTGATCTCGTCAGCCGGCTTCAGCGTGTCGCGCCAGATTCCTGGCTCGCCGTGAATGCCCATGCCCATTTCCATCTCGTCCTCGCCGATCTCGAAGGTCGGCTTGCCGGCTTCCGGCACCGTGCAGGACGTCAGCGCAATTCCGATCGAGCGGCAGGAGTCGGCGGTCTTCTGGGCGATCGCGGTGACCGCATCGAGATCGGCCATCTCCTCGGCGAGCGCGCCAGCGGCCTTGAAGGCGTAAATCATGCCGGCTACGCCGCGGCGCTTCTCGGCCTCGTCCGGCGGCGCCGAGGCGATGTCGTCGGCGGCAAGTACGGTGGTCGAGCGGATGTTGTCCTCCATGTCGACCATCTCGCCGGCCATGTCGAAGTTCATGACGTCGCCGCCGTAATTGCCGTAGAGGCGCAGGATGCCGGCCCCGCCATGGGCGTGCCGCATGGCCGCCGCCATCTGCTCGGCCGACGGCGAGGCGAAGACGTTGCCGATTGCTGCCGCGTCGAGCAGGCCCCTGCCGACATAGCCGGTGAACACCGGCAGGTGGCCGGACCCGCCGGCGGTGACGATGCCAACTTTGCCCGCAACCGGGCCGCCCGCACGTGCGATCACGCGCGCTTCGGGACGGGCATAGATTTCGGGATGCGCGGCGACGAGGCCATCGAGCATCTCATCGACATAGTTGGCTGGATCGTTCAGGATCTTCTTCACCTCACGCTCCCTCGCAAACGGCCGGGCGTCTTGCTGACGCGCCTTTGGCGGCAAATGCTATCGCAATTGCGCATGGCCTCGCCATCTTCACCTTGCCACAGGTCAAGGATCAGCCGGCTCGCGCGACGATAGGTCGCCCGGCCGGATAGGACCGCGATGACGTTCGCCTGCTATATGCGATCCGGTTCTGCGTGTGGCATTGTCGGTGCCGGCGCCGCCCAGCCGATTCGGAACCGCGCGACGCTGGCCAGCATCCACATTTCGATTCAAGCAAGAGGACAAGGTCGCCGCGGCACCAGCCGAGCCCGCCGGCGAACCCGTAGAGGAGAACGGGCGCCCATCGTCCGCCGTGTTGTCCCGGCACGGGCGGCGGATGGCCGAGGCCGCACACGATCCAACCGGAATCCGCCCAAGGACAGGAAAACTCCCATGAAATACGCGAAGCTCGGACGTTCGAACCTGAACATCAGCAGGATTTGCCTCGGCACGATGCATTTCGGGCCCTATGCGAGCGAAGCCGAATCCTTCCGGATCATGGATCGTGCGCTCGAACTCGGGATCAACTTCTTCGATACCGCCAATGTCTATGGCGGCAACAAGGACCGCGGCCGCTCCGAGACGATCATCGGCAACTGGCTCGCCGCCAGCCCCGAGAGGCGCGACCGCATCGTGCTCGCCACCAAGGTCTACAATCCCATGCGCGATCCGACGCTGCCTGACCCACCGCCGCCGAACGAGGGCCACGGCATTTCGGCATACCGCGTGCGCAAGCATCTTGCCGATTCGCTTCGCCGCCTGCAGACGGACCACGTCGACCTCTATCAGGTGCATCATTTCGATCGCGCCATATCCGGCGAGGAGTTCTGGGGCACCTTCGAGCGCACGGTGGCCGACGGCGACGTGCTCTATGTCGGCTCGAGCAATTTTCCCGGCTGGGGCCTGGCGAAGTTCCAGTCGCTGGCCATGCAGCGGGGCTTCCTCGGCCTGGTCTCCGAGCAGACCCAGTACAATCTCCTCAACCGAACTCCGGAACTGGAGGTGCTGCCCGCCGCGCGCGATTTCGGCATCGGCATCATGGCCTACATGCCGCTGGCAGGCGGACTCCTGACCGGCAAGAAGGTGGCCGAGAAGGGCTCCCGGACCAGCGCTCTCGAATCCGAATACGGCATGCGCGTCGGGCCCGAGAACCCCCAGCTCGAGGACTTCTCGGCCGTTTGTCGCGACATCGGAGAGTCCGAGGCGGTTGTTGCCACTGCCTGGACCTTGCAGCATGAGGCCGTCTCCACGGCGATCGTCGGCGTCTACAAGGCCGAGCAGCTCGACGGGGTCGTGCGCGCGGCAGAGCTGGAGCTGAGCGACGAGGTGCTGTCACGCCTCAACGCCATCTTCGACATCAACAAGGGCCGGGCCCTCGGCCCCGGAGCGGCGCCGGAAGCCTATTCCTGGTGACGGCAGGACGGGGACTTAAGCCGCTGGACGCTTTGGCGCCAAAGTTCACGCTGAGGACGTCGGCATCGCGATGGGCTCCCCTCCGCCAACGCCGATCGCGTCATGTGAGCGCTTCGCGCCCATCACGGGCAGAAGGATGCACGTGCCGTTAGTCAGAAGGACCTTGCGCCAAACCCGCCCGATGACACAAAGTTTCCAGGTCGCTTCGTCAGCGTCGCTGTCCCGGACGTAATCCTTTCCATTCCTCGTCAACCTGGCGGACTTGCTGCGCAAGATAGTCTTGCGCAGCGTGTAGCCGTCGCCATCGTGATCGAAGCCGAGAGTGACCGTTGACACTGACCTGAGCCCCTGAACCTCCTCCAAAAATGGGTAAGTCCGGCCTTTCGCAAGGACGGACACATGAAGCGGATCAGGTTCACGGAAGAGCAGATCGTTGCGGTTCTGCGGCAGCACGAGGCGGGTGTGAAGACCGCCGATCTGGCACGCAAGCACGGGATCTCGGAAGCCACGTTGTGCAACTGGAAGGCCAAGTATGGCGGGCTGGAGGTATCTGAGGCCAAGCGGCTGAAGGCGCTGGAGGAGGAGAACCGGAAGCTGAAGAGTAAGCGTCCGGTGATGGCCATGGAATTGGCGAGCGCAGCGTGCGCTCCCGCGCCGCCGGCGATCTTCACCCAGCTTCGCGGCCGCGGAGGCCCTTCTTGATGGGCTCGCGTTCAAGTCGCCGGCGCAACCGCGCGATGTATCACTTTTCGACCGTCGCGCCCCACTGCGCGATCGCTGCGGCAAGTTCCGGATACTCTGTCTCCGATCCGTCGAACGTGCCGCGGGTCATCATCAGGTCGATCGCCTGGCGGAATGCCGTCGCCCCGGCGGTCGCGCCCATCGGGTGCGCATAGATTGCCCCGCCGGCCCCGACCACGAAGTCCCGCCCGAGCTCGGCGAACGCCCGTGGCAGGTGCCCCGGCTTGAACGCACCGCCGACGATCGGCCACGCTCCCGGCTTATCGTGCAGCGGAGCCCGCAATCCCAGAGTCATGCGCAGGTATTTTTCGCGCCGCAGCGGGAACTTGCCGTACGGCGTCGGGATGGTCAGCAGGTCCACCCCCGCCAGCCGCGGCAGCTTGCCGTAGAGCAGCGGCGAGGTGATCCCGTGCCACGGGCTGCCATAGAGCGCCCCGCCGAAATCCAGATGCGCCAGGATCGGCACGTTCACTTTCCTGTTGCGCGCCAGCGACGACAAGAGCCCCAGCCCGGCGGTCAGGAAGTTGATCATCACCCCCGTCGCACCCGCCTCGACCGCCGCCTCCGCCTTCTTGAGCGCGCGCTCCGGCTCGTCGGTGACGTTGACCATGTACAGCTTCTTCTCGCCGGTCTCCGATTCCGCCTGGCGCAGCTTCTTGGTGAACAGTTCCACCCGCCTGAGCACCGGCGAAAAGTCCGTGTCCGCCAGCACCTCGTCATCCTTGACGATGTCCGCCCCGCCGATCGCCGCCGCATAGAGCCGCTCGGCCCCGAGTTCGGGCGAAATCCCGATCGACGGCTTGATCATCGTGTTCAAGAGCGGCCGTTCCGGCACATCGAGCAGCTTGCGGATCCCCGCTATCCCGAACTGAGGCCCCGGCAGCGCGTCGGTGAGCGGCTTCGGGAAGGTCAGCTCCAGCAGCTTGATGTCGCCGATCATCGAGATGTTGCCGAAGGCCGTGGTCAGCAGCATCGGGATCTGCCCGGCGAAGTTCCGCCACGGAAAGGCGAGCTGGAAGATGATCGCGCGCGCGCCCTCGACCGGCGCCGCCTCGTTCTCCGCGTCCGGAACCTCGAAGACGGCGACCACCTTCGCCTTGTAGTCGCGCAACATCTCCGGTGCCACGCCCGGCACCTCGATCCATGTGCCGGTCGTCTGCTCATTGGCAAACCCGGTCAGCAGCCTGGGGACGTCGGACGACGGCGTGCGCAAGAGATAGGTCGCGACCAGGTGGTCGGCCAGTACCGGGTCTTCGGGCAGAACGAATTGGTCGAGAGCAGCCATCAGTCGCTTCCTGTCGGTGGATTGCCCGCGCGATAACTCTTACGTTCTGTCAGCGCGGCGTCGCGTCCGGCAGCCCGCCATCCACCGGAATCGTCGCCCCCGTCGTCGGGGTCTGCCGCGTTACGAGGAAGTTGACCGCGTTAGCCACGTGCCGAGCCGTAACCCGCGCCTTCAGCAGGTTGCGGCTGCGATAGTACTCCTCAAGCTGGGCTTCGTTGAGCCCGCGCGCCTTCATCCGGTCTGGCCCGACCTCGGCCCACAGCCCGGACCGCACGCTGCCTTCGCTGAACACCGCGTCGGGTGACACCATGTTCACGCGGATGTCGTGCGGCGCCAGCTCCAGGCTCGCGATCCGCGCCAACTGATGGGCCGCCGCCTTGGTCGCACTGTAGGCGCCGAACCGCGCCCCCGGCGCGAACACGTTCTTGGTCGAGATCAGCACCATGTCGCCGCCGACGCCCTGGCGCACCAGCCAGCGCGACGCCTCCGACAGAACCAAGAGCGTGCCTTCGATATTCACCCGCGCCAGCCGGCGGAAGTCTTCCAGCTTCAGCTCGTCGAGACCGGCGACATGCGCCAGCCCGGCATTGGCAATCACGATGTCGACGCCGCCCCATTTCAGCGTCACCGCCGCCAGTGCGTCGGTCACCGAATCGGCGCTGGTCACGTCGAGCGGCACCCCCGTGACTCGCTCACCGAATTCGCCCGCAAACTCCGTGACGGTCTTGTCCAGATTGTCGCCGGCGAGGTCGGTCGCCGCCACTGACGCCCCCAGTTCGACCAGGCCGCGGCAGATGCCGCGCCCGATCGCCCCGGCCGCACCGGTGACCACCGCCACGCGCCCGGCAAGCGGCTGCTGTGCGTCGGCTTGCGGATAAGTCACCGTCAGTGCGGCATCGTCGCCGAGCCGCACCATTTCCGGCGGTCCATGCTTTTCCGTGTAGGCCTCGACGGCCGCCTTGATCGCCGCCCGCGTGTCCTCGTCGCTTGCCCCGATCGCGGGTTCCGCGAAGGTGAGCGGCGTGATGCCCGCCGGCACCTCGCCGGCCGGCTGCGCCACCTGAATCAGCGGCGGCTGCAAGGGCCGATCCTCGTTCTCCGTTCGCCGCGCCAGGCCGCCGCGAAACAGCAACACCGTCCGTGCCAGGTCCCGGTCCACCCCGCCCGTCGTCATCGAAGCAGCCATTATGGAAAGACCTTCTTTACCGGATGAACCTCGACCGAAGCGTAGACGCCTCCGGCGACGTAGGGATCTCTATCGACCCACTGCCGCGCGCCGGAAAGATCCGCCGCCTCAAAGATAATCACCACGCCGATCGACGTTCCCGCCGCGTCCTTGAGCGGCCCCGAAAACACGATTTTTCCTGCGTCGTTGGCCGCCTGGACATAGGCCACATGAACGTCCCGGTTCGCGTCGCGGCGCTGGGCGCCATCGGGTCCGTCCTTCGTGTACTCGACAAATAGCGGCATGATGCGCTCCCTCTTCGTTCTTCTGGTTCCTATCCGGGGGTCTCGCAATCCGGCGCCGTGGACACTGCGAGGATGCGGGGCCCACGGTCGCCAACGCGGCGGAAAGGGTTGAGGTCGCTCCGCGACCGGCCTTGCGAGCTTCTCCGGGTGCCGACAGGGGCTCTACCGGCATTGGCAACTGGCCGAATCTCGCGGTGGTCGCCACAGATGTCCTGCCCGTCACCGGCCGGCCGGGCGATCGCCGTTACCCGACCGGCTGCGAAATCAGCGCGGGAGACGCCATTCAACCTCCACCTTATCGGCCAGACCTCCTCAGGCCGGCACCAATTCCTGCTGCTTCGACTCTTCGAAGAACTGCAGGGCCTCTTTCGGCTTGTAGCCCTCGTGCACCACCTTGCCGACCGCCTGGATCATCGCCTTCGGCGCGTCCGACTGGAAGATGTTGCGCCCCATGTCGACACCGGCCGCGCCGCCCTGGATCGCGTTCCACGCCATCGTCAGCGCGTCCAGCTCGCTCAGCTTCTTGCCGCCGGCCATGATGATCGGCACCGGGCACGACGACGTCACCGTCTCGAAGTCTTCGTCGCAATAGTAGGTCTTCACCATCTGCGCCCCGAGCTCGGCGCAGATGCGGCAGGCCAGCCGCAGATACTGCGCATCGCGCGTCATCTCGCGTCCGACGGCCGTCACTGCCAAGGTCGGGATGCCGGCGCGCAGCCCGGCGTCGACCAGACGCGTCATGTTGTGCACCGAGCGCGTCTCGTATTCGCCGCCGATGAACACCTGCAGGGTCACCGCCGCGACGTTCATGCGGACCGCGTCTTCGATGTCGACGGCCAGCTCTTCGTTCGACAGCTCCTTGAGGATGCTCGGGCCGCCGCTCGACCGCATCACGATGCCGCGCTGGTAGCTCGGCGGAATCACCGAGCGCAGGATCCCGCGCGTCAGCATCAGTGCGTCGGTGTAGTCCAGCAGCGGCACGATGTTCAGGTCCACGCGCTCCAGGCCCGTCGTCGGGCCCTGGAAGTAGCCGTGATCGATCGCCAGCATCAGCGCGCGTCCGTCTTGCGGACGGAAGATCCGCGACATCCGGTGCTTCATCCCCCAGTCCAGATGCTGGGCCCCTTTGACGAAGAACCCTTCGCTCTTCTGCGGGACGTCCGTGTGGAAGTTCTTGCCTTTTTTGGCATCGGCTTCAGGCATGTTCAAAAACCTTCCCGTGCAATGGTCGGAAGTCGTCTTGCGTTGGTCGTCACGCTTCTCGGCCTGCCGACGTGTTGTAGATCTCCACCAGGTCCTCGGCTTTGCCGTAGCTCGTCAAATAGCGGTGCCGCTCCGCGCGCCATTTTTCCTCGGGAATCGGCGCGATGCCGCCCAGCGCCGCCGCGTGCGCGTAGATCGTCGCCGCCTTCTCCACGAACTGGCAGCACACGACCGCCTCGGCCAGATTGCGTCCGCCGCAGATCACGCCGTGGTTGGCGATCATCACCGCCATCGCGTCCGGCCCGATGGCGCTGCGCACCGCCGCCGCCAGTTCGGGATGCCGTCCGGCTTGGACATAGTCGGAGCAATTGACCTGGCCGCCGACGACCTCGGCCATGTCGTCGGTGATCACCGGGATAGGCTGCCTGAGGCAGGCGAACAGCGACGCGTAAGTCTGATGCGTGTGGATCAGCGCGCCGATGTCCGGCCGCTCCAGCATCAGCTGCCGGTGCATCTCCAGCTCCGAGGTCGGAACGCGCTCTCCCCGGACCTTCTTCCCTTGCCAGTCGACCACGACCAGGTCGTCCGGTCCCATCACGTCCAGTTCCACCCGTGTCGGCGTCAGCAGGAGCCCGTCCGCCACCCGCACCGACACGTTCCCCCAGGTGCTGACGAACCAGCCCAGCCGGTCGCGCATGAAGAAGCACGTGTCGATCAGTTCCTTGCGGAGTTCGGGCGTATCGTCAAACGGAGTGACGGATTCTGCCATGCCCTGGGTGCTCGCCTCGTGATGGTCTATGATTGCATGAGCGGGATGGTTCCTCCTTGGCCCGCCTGCTATGTCGCAAGTCTATGAAGGTGCCGTGCGCGGTCAAACCAATTTGTCTGATGGTTTTTGATTGCTTCGTGCGGCGATCACTCCCTGCCGAAGACGGTCCTGCCGCGCTCGTCGGCGACAGTCAGGCGCGCCGGTTCATCCGGCCGCATCGGGCCGCCGGGTCGATAGGCGCGCGAGATCATCGAACAGGGTCGGGCGGCCCATCTGGCCGCCTTTCAGGGCCATCGGCAGGCCGTTGAACCGATTCGCCCCGTTGAGTTCCACCAGCGGAACGCCGCGGTCTATGTCGGCGACGAACGACATGCTCTCGATCCCCAACGCCGAGATAATGGCGCTCGACGTATCGCCACCGGCAATGATGACGCACCCCGGACGAACATGCGAAAGGATGTCGGCGGACAGCCGGGCCAGCGCTTCAGCAAGTTCCCGTCCGCGCAACGGAGACGGTGCCCCGGAGACGGCGAGGAGGAGGTTCCGGCCCTCGGCAAGAACGGCCGCGCTGCGATCGGCGATGCCATCGACCGCCGCCCGACTGCCGGCCAGGTCCGCCGGGTCGATGGTAACGACGTCATATTCCTGCGCGCGGCCGATCTGATCAGCCGTCACCGGAGAGCGGCTGCCGACCAGCACGAAGACAGGACCGTCAAAGGCCATGTCTTCGGCCGGCCGGACAACCGGTGCCGGCTGTGCCCGGGAGGTGAGCGCTTCGGCAACGCTGCTGGCGCCGACACACAGAACCTTCTTTTTGCGCGCGATGATGTTGAGCACGGCGCCGATGAGCGCGAGATCCACCTGCCGCGACACATCGAACAGCGTGCGTGTCTCGCCCTCGGCAATGCGCGTCAGGATCTCGTCGGCGAGCGTCTCCGCGTTCTCATCATATCTGCGGAAATCGACAAGGCCGATGTCAGTCCATCCCTGCTTGCCAAGATGGAGCCGCAAATCGGCCTCCCCCATCGGCGTGGTCGGGTGGGCCTTCATGACGGGATGGCGGTCGATGCGGTGGACCGCGCCGTCGGCGGAAGCGGCATAGAGCGATCCGAACAGGCAATAGCGGTCGAGCGAGGGCTGGCCCCCGATGATGGCGACCCAGTCGATCTTGCGGACGCCGGCAAGCACGTCGACGGCGGCGCATATGTTGCCGGTGTCGGGGGCACTGTCGAAGGTCGAGCAGGTCTTGAAATGGACGAAGTCGGCTTCGATCGCGGCGAGCTGCGCGGCGAGCCCTTGCATGACGCGGCGTCCCGCCTCCGGGCCAAGGCCGCGCAACCCGGTGGCGATGCCGACGGCGTCGAGCGCTGCCGCATCTCTATCGTCCACAGTGTCGGGAACCCGCGGATAGAGGAGCGCCTTGAGCCCGGCCCGCGACAGCGTCGCCAGCGTGTCGCTCGCGCCGGTGAAATCGTCGCCCACGAAGAGGATCTTCACCCGTTTCATCGGCATCCAACAAAAGCAAGAGCACCGCCAGGCACCCGCCGGCCTTCGCCGCGGTGCTTCCGGGCAAGCGGGGCTTCAACAGCGTATCCGCGTTTCATCACCGCACCTTCAAGCGACGGCGAGCGCCGGGAACGGACGGATCGGATCGCTACCGTCCCAGCCTTCCGAAGCCTCACGGATCATGTCGAACATGCGCCCTTTGGGCCCGACGACCTCGGAAAGCTCGATGACGGTGCCCGGATGCATCTCCTTGTCGAAATAGACGAAGCGGCCGTCCGCACCGACGGTGCCACTCATCTTCACGCGGAAGCCCTGCGCTTCCATGACGGCAAGGTCGGCGTCGAAATGCTTCGTCCAGTAGGCGACATGCTGGAGTCCGATGTGGCCGGCCTGCATGAAATCGCGATACATCGACGGCGTATCGCTGCGCGTCTGGATCAGTTCCACCTGGATGAAGCCGGAATTGGCGAGTGCCACGGAGTTATGGACCGCATAGGGCCTGCCCTCGTAGCGATAGTCCTCGATCGGCACGCGCGGATTATGGAACCATGGGCCAACTCCCATGGTGTCGGCCCAGTATTCCATGGCCTTTTCGATGTCCGGTACCACGTAACCGAGTTGGCGTATTTCGCCGAGCAATCTGCTCATTTCACCTCACTTGAATAGGGCGCTGGGAAGCCATGTGGAAATTACGGGAAAGACGGTGACGGCAAGGAGCGACAGCAGGAGAGGCAGGAGGAAGGGAAGGACGCCGCGAATGACCGTCTGCAGCGGCATCTTCGCGATGATGCTGACCATGTAGAGGCTCATGCCGATGGGCGGCGTGAGCAGCCCGATCATCAGGTTGAGCACGAAGACGATGCCGAGTTGGAGCGGATCGACGCCCGCCGCGATCAACGCCGGCGCGACCAGCGGTGCGATGATCAGGATCGCCGCAATCGATTCCAGGAACATGCCGACGATGAGTAGAAGCACATTCAGGGTGAAGAGAAGCACGAGCGGGTTCGACGAAAAGCCGGAAAGCAGCATGCTTGCCATTACCGGCACCCGGTCGACCGTCAACACCCAGGCGAAGAGCGCGGCCGCGGCGACGATGAAGAGGACGCTGGCGGTCGCCTCGACTGTATCGAGCCCGGCGCGAATAAACTTTTCCCAATTGAGCTCGCGATAGACGAAGATGCCGATAAGGATCGCGTAGATGACCGTCACCCCTGCGACTTCGGTAGGTCCGAAATAGCCGCTAATCAGCCCGCCTATCAGGAGGACGGGCGCCATGATCGCCGGCAGCGAGATGACGAACTTCAGAGCGATCGTGGAGAGGCTCGGCGATACGGTATCGCGCGGCAGTTCGTAGAGCCGCGCGGTGACGGTAATGTGCAGCATCAGGAAGATGACGATCAGGATGGCGGGGAGCACGCCTGCAATCAGCAGCTTCACCGCCGATACGTTGGCCGTCGTGGCATAGATGATAATCGGAATGCTCGGTGGGAAGATGGGCCCGACGGTCGCCGCCGCTATGGTGATGCCGGCCGCGTATCCGTCCTTGTAACCCTGCTCGCGCATCATGCGAATCTGGATCATGCCGAGCGCACCGATATCGGCGAGCGCTGCTCCCGAGATCCCCGAAAAAATCAGACTGACGACCACACTGACGAGCGCCACGCCGCCGCGGACCCTGCCGACGACGAGCCGAACGAGGTCGAAGAGGTGGCGGGTCACGCCCGTCACGCCAAGCAGATTGGCTGCGAAGATGAAGAGTGGGACGGCAAGCAGCGGCGTGGAATCGAGCGAGTTGACCATGCGCTGCGCAAGAACCGCCACCGGCAGCTGAAAGGCGAGAACGACGAGCGCCGAGGACAGTCCGAGGCAAACCGCGATCGGCAGCCCCGCGAGCAGAAAGGCGGCGAACAACGCGATGAGGGTAAGGGTCACGCGTCGGGCTCCACCGTGTACTCGCCGCCGCTGCGTGGCACGAAGATCAAGTAGACTGCCACAGCGGCGAAAACGACGAAGCCAAGGATGGCTGGCGCATAGAAGACGAGGTTCGGAATGCCCATGGCGGGGGTGGCAAACTTCGCCGCGCGAAGAAGGAACTTGTAGAGCGCCCAGAACATGATGCCGCAGAAGGCTAGCGACAGGAGTCCGGCTATCACGCTGACGACCGCCTCAGCCTTCCGAGGCAACATCTTTGGGAGCAGGTCCATCGCCACATGCTTGTCGTCGAGAAGAAGCCGCGGCATGGCGAGAAACACCAACCCAAGGCCGCAAAAGCGGGAAAGCTCGTCGGCCCAGGGGAGTCCGAGATCGAAGATGTCGCGGCAAACGACCTGCAGGACGACCAGGCCCGCGAGAAGCAGGAGCAGAGCCAGTGCCAAGTAGAGCATCGCCGAAGCGATGAACGACAAGATGGCACGAACGTGCGAAGCACTCGGCATGGCTGCTCCTGCCTACGCGGTAAACCCGTCTTGAGGCGCTCAGGAGACGGCGGCTATCTGCTTGTAGAGATCGCCGTACTTCTCCCCGAACTTCTTCGCGACGATCGCGTCGACGGACGCCTTGAAGGCATCGAGCTTGAGGCCGTTGTCGGGGCCAATGACGGTCATGCCATTGTCCTTCAGCCCCTGCAGGTCGGCGGCTTCCTTGTCAAGCACGGCCTTGGTGGCGCGCTGGCGCACCGTGTCAGCCGCCTCGAGGAAGGCCTTCTGGGTGTCGGGCGAGAACGACTGCCATTTGTCCTCGTTGACCAGGACCAGCTCGGCGGCACGAATATGGCTCGTCAGCATGAGGTGCGATTGCACGTCGTAGAGCTTGTTGTCGAGAATGACGCTGACTGGGTTCTCCTGGCCGGCGACGACACCGGTGGCCAGCGAAGTCGGCACTTCCGCCCAGTCGACCGGCACCGGCACGGCGCCGAGGCCCTCGACGGCCGTGAGATAGATGGGCGACGGAATGGCGCGGATCTTGACGCCGCTAAGGTCGGACGGCTGGTAGACCGCCTTGTTGCAGGTCAGTTGGCGAGCGCCGAAATAGAAGGCGTAGAGGACGCGCACGCCGGCGGCCTTGATGAGCCCGTCGTTCAAGGTCTTCATAACCGGCGAATCGGGCGCAACGACCTTCATAAGGTGGTCGACGTCGCGATAGAGATAGGGCGTATCGAGCGCGGCAATCGGGTCATACAGGGTCGAGAGGCCACCGGCTGTGTTGTGCGAAAGCGCGATGGTGCCCGTCGACACGCCTTCGGCCAGCTCCTTGATGGAGCCAAGCTGCGACGACGGGAAAACCTGGATCGCAACCTTGCCGCCCGTCTTCTTGGCGACTTCCTCGGCAAACCACACCGCCTGCTGACCATTGACGCTGGTCGGCGTGTTCATGTGTCCATAGCGCAACGTGATATCGGCGGCGAAGGCCGGCCGCGGCAGGCCGAAGGCGGCAGCGCCCGCGGCCATGCCGGTGAATGCGAGCACCTGGCGGCGCGACACGCGAGTATCGAACATGATGTCCTCCCTTGATTGTCTATGATTGGATTGGCGGGACCATTCCTCCGCTACCCACCGATGACGGTTTAAGTTTATGAAGACATCGTGTAGGGTCAAACCGAATTGTTTGATGGGTTTTGATTGCTTTTCGTAGAGGATCACCCCCCAGTGCCGAAGACCAACGGTCCAGTTCTCGCCGATATCGCCGAGCGTGCCCATGTCTCGCCCGCAACCGTGGACCGGGTGATCAACCGTCGCCGGGGCGTTAGCGAACGGACCGCCAAGCGGGTTCTACAGGCCGCGGCCGATCTCGGATACCTGCCCCAGAACGACATCATCAAGACCTTCCGGCCGCGCCCCATGCGCCTGGTCTTCCTGCTGCCCGCGGGCACCAATCCCTACCTCCAGCTTCTCGGCGAGACCGTGAAGCGATTCGCGTCCGGACCTGCCGCCCCCAACGCGACGATCCGCTGTTTCTTCATCGATAGCTTCAACGCCAAAATCCTGACCGAGGCGCTCAGGCGCTACGGGGACAAGGTCGATGGCATCGCCTTCATGGCCATTGACCATCCGCTGGTGCGTGAGGCGGTCGCGAGCCTCCGCGCCAAGGGCAAGCACGTCGTCACGCTGATCTCGGACGTGCCGAATTCCGGGCGGACGGCCTATGTCGGGCTCGACAATCGCGCGGTCGGACGCACCGCTGCCTATTTCCTCGGCCGGCTGTCGAAGACCGACAGCGGCAAGGTGGCACTGATCGCTGCCAGTCGAACGTACCGGGCCCACGAAGAGCGCGAGATGGGCTTTCTGGGCCTCATGGAGCAAACCTTCGCGCATTTGACTGTGGTCGGGTTGCGCGAAGGTCACGATGACCGCGACGAGAACTATCGCCATGCGCTCACGCTACTCGACGAACACCCCGATCTCGTCGGCATCTACAATGTCGGGGGCTCGTCGGACGGAATCGCGCGGGCGCTGCGCGAACGCGGTAGCGAGCATGATGTGCTTTTCATCGGTCACGGCCTGACACCAGACACGCGCCGTTATCTCGTGGAAGATGTGATGGATGTCGTCATCACTCAGAGTCCCGATGCGATCTTGTACAATGCCATACAGATCTTCTCCAATGTCCACATCGGCCGCGATCCCCTCGCCGGCGTTCCCCGCCTGCCAATGGAAGTTGTGTTGAAAGAAAACCTGCCATAGCAATCGACCGCGATACGATGCCTGCGCTGGCTCCCCCATTTGCTCCGCTCGCCACGCGGTACGGCATCGACCCGGTTCACTTCGGAGTGACCTGCCACAGACGTTTCATCCGGTGGCGACTAGAGCTTCGGCGGCTGTGAGCGTCCGGGGGCCTGGGCCGCAGCGTGCTCGGCGTCTCGGCTGAAACGGCGAGCTGTTGCCCTGCCGATGCACGGCCGAAGATAGGTCGAATACGCGCGTACAGGATCGCCAAGTCCGTCAAGCACGCAGCCGGCCGCATTGAGGAAGGCCAGGAACGTGCGCTCGGAACATCCGTAGCGCAGAAGGTCGTGACGTACGGCGTCGAGTTTCGTCTCGGCGGTCATCCGCATGCGGGCCCGCCGGCGGTTCTACAATCTGGTCGATCTGATCAACCAGCTTGAGCAGCAGAAGGCCGCAGGCCGAAGCGGTCAATTGACCGGGAAGTTACTGCGCTACGATCTGATTGTCATTTGGAAGCGAATTGACACTCTGCTTACCCGGCTGAAGACAACGATCAAGAAAACGGATCAAGGCGGAGTGCCTTCCGTCTCGTGAACCAAGCCGGTCCCCTACTCAGCGGAAATGTGTGCCCACGAACGCCGCCGATTGCTGCAGGGCCGCCACAGCCGCCTCGAACGGTACGGGCGCATCGGCTCGGCGTGGCGATCGGTAGCCCTCACGGACGAGACGCAGGGGAACTTCGATGGTCACGCCCAGCGGCCGGCCGGCCGCCCGGACGTGCCCGAAAACGGCGTCCCAATCGACATCCCCCGCTCCGATGGCAGTGAATGCGTAGCCTCTGCCGGTGTCGCGGATATCCTTGGCGTGGATGTTCACGACCTCATCAAGGCACGCTTTCAGTTCGTCCTGCGGATTGCGGGCGCCCCGGTGATAGGTGACGACATTGCCCACGTCGAAATTGAGACCGACGTTGGGCGAGCCGATGTTTCGGCACAAGGCGGCACCCTCGGCGCCGGTCGCGAACAGAACATCATCCCCGTGCCCAGGGTTTTCAATGCCGATGACCACGCCCAGCGCCTCGGCGCGCGCAGCAAGCTCTTCCATGTTGGCGTAGAACACAGGCTCGTTTGCTCGGCTCGTCGCATTGCTGAGGACAAACTCCGCCCCCAACGCCGCCGAGAACGCCATGCGCCGCGTGAACGCCTCCACAGCATCGGCAGCCGCCATATCCATGTGCATGGATACCGCCGTGCAGGTCAGCCCATACTGTTCCACCTGCGCACGCAACGCCGCCGCCGTCCGGTCGGAAAAGGCGTCGGGCGCTAACACATCAACATAGCCACTTGTATACGAGGGCTCGATCCGACTTACCCCGGCAGCAGCGATCGCCGCAAACACCCGCTCAGGGGAATGCCCATCGAACAGGGACATGTTCACCGTCAGTGGAGGAACAGTCATGGCGCCATCTCTTAGCCCAGCGATGCCATTAGCCCCGCCGCGGCGAACCCGCCGTCGACGTTGAGTATGTGCCCATGCACCCAACTCGCTTCGTTGGAGGCCAGGAACAGGACCACGCTGGCGATCTCATGCGGTTCGCCGTAGCGCCCCGAAGGCAGAAGCCGCAAATAGGCCTGCCGTGTCTCGGCATTGTGAATGACCCGACTCTGCGGGGTGTCGACCGGACCGGGGGCTACCGCGTTGACGTTGATACCCTTGTCGGCCAGTTCCACCGCCATCACCTTGGTCAGCAGCGCGAGCCCGGCCTTGGCTGCGCCATAGGCAGCGCGGCCCGTGCCGCCTCGCTCGCCCGAGATCGAGCTGATGTTGATGATCTTGCCGCTTCCCTGCGCAACCATCTCCCGGGCCGCGGCCTGGGCGCACAGGAACGAGCCGGTCAGATTGGTACGCAGGACATGGTCCCATTGCTCGAGCGTCATATCGAGAAAATAGGCGGCATGCCCAATGCTGGCGTTGTTGACCAGAATGTCGACACGCCCGCCAAACGCCAGGGCCCGCTCAACCATTGCAGCCACCTGCTCGGCCCGTGTGATGTCGCAGACAATCGATTCGGCGCTTTCGCCGGCGGCGCGAATTTCCGCCGCGACCGCAGCGGCATTGTCACCGTTGATATCCGCCACAATCACGCGGGCGCCCTCGTGGGCGAAGCTTAGGCATAGGTCGCGTCCGATGGCCCGGCCGCCTCCTGTGACAATCGCGACCTTGCCCTCGAACCGAAAGGCGTTCGCCTCACGTCTCGTCATTATCTGCCTCTCCGGTCTGCAGGGAATCCAGCCAGTGCTGCATGCCCAGGTCTACTGCGGTCACGGCCGCGCATTCCCGCGCCGCGCCGGCGTTCTGCGCTTCGATCATCATCAGTACCGCCCGGTGCATCTCGGCGGCCTTGGCCGCTCCGGTCAGTTGCAGGGACTGACGTACCCAGGGCGAAACCACATCGAGGACGAAATTGCCGATCGCATTGATCAGTTCGTTGTTGGTCGCCTTGCAGACCGCACGGTGGAAGGCCAGGTCGGCCTCAAGCGCCTCTTCGGGCTGCTCTTGCTCCCGGCCGGAGAACGATTCCAGCACCTCGATGCTGTCGGCCATCTCCTTGAGATTCTCGGGCGTGCGCCGATCCGCCGCCAGCTCGGCACAGCCCCGCTCGATGATCCGGCGAGCCTCCATCATCTTTTGCGGCGTCGTATGCCGCAAATAGAGCTGGAACATTAGGAGTTGCGCGATGCTCGGCTGCAGCGAAGGCTGGACATAGGTGCCCAAACCGATACGCACGTCGAGGATTCCCACCGCCTCGAGGATCTTGACCGCCTCACGAACCGGTGTCCGGCTGACCCCCAGCGTCTCGGCAATCTCGTTCTCAACCGGTAGCTTGGAGCCCGGCTTGAGCCGGCCCGAGGCGATCTCGTCACGGACATATTCGAGCACCGTCTGGATACGCATGGGCTGCTTGGTGGAGCGCTTGTCGTAGAGCAGGCGAGACTTCGGGGTCCGGACCTGTTTGTCGGCGGCATCGGACGCGCCGGCGGTGCGCAGCGGGTATTCTGCCTTCAGGCGTTCGATCATGTCGTCGTCCTCTATCTGAGCGTCAGTTCGGGCACGATCAGCGTGATCCACGGAACGAAGGCGACGAGCAGCGCCGCGAACAGCAGGACCAAGAAGAACGGCCATATGGCGCGAACATACTGGCCGAGGGATACGTTTGCGATCGCCATCACGATGAACATGTTCATGCCGATCGGCGGAGTAATCAGGCCCAGCATCAGGACCAAGACCATGACCGTGCCCATATGGACAGGATCGAGGCCAGCGCCTACGGCGATCGGAATGAGAAGAGGCGCCACCAGGATCAGAGCCGCGTTGCTTTCGAGGAAGCATCCGACGACCAGCAGAAACGCTATGATCGCAAGGATCAGGAGGTTCGGACTGCTCGCGAGCCCCGAGAGGCTTGCCGCCAGCGCCTGGGGGACGCCGAGCCATGTCAGCAGCCACGATACGGCCGAAGCGCCCGCAATGATGAAAAAGATCGAACCGACCACGATGGCGCTGGAGATCAGCACCCGGTAGAGGCCTGCAAAGTCGAGTTCTCGATACCAAAGCATCGCCACCAGGATCGCGTAAACGGAGGCGACGGCCGAGGCTTCGGTCGGCGTGAAGACGCCAAGAAGAATTCCGCCGACGAGAATAGCCGGTGCAAGAAGCGCCGGTAGCGCTCTTGCAAAGGTCACACCCAGGTTCCTCAGCGACGATCTCGGACGCGTAGGAAGGTTGTCCCTGCGTGCGATGTAGGCGACCAGCAAGCACATCGCAGCCGTCATAACCAGACCGGGCAGAAGTCCGGCGACGAGAAGCTGCGAAATCGACGTGTTGGTGATGGCGCCGACGATGACGAGAGGTATGCTCGGCGGGACGATGGGGCCGATGGTAGCCGACGCCGCGGTTACCGCGGCTGCCAATGCCGGATCGTATCCCTCGTCCGTCATTGCCTCGATCTCGACCTGCCCGAGACCCGAAGCGTCCGCGACCGCCGAGCCGGACATGCCGGACATGAGCAAGCTGGCAAGAATATTGACCTGGGCGAGCCCTCCCTTCAAGTGGCCGACCAGAGCATTGGCGAAGTCGAAGATCCGGCTTGTGATGCCGCCCACGTTCATCACTTGGCCGACCAGCACGAAGAACGGCACGGCCATGAGCGGGAAGCTGTCCATGGCGCTGAACATCTTCTGCGGAATGACCAGCATGAGAATGTGGACCGAGGAATCCGTCAGCAGGAAGACGATCGGTATCGCGACAAGCGCGATGCCGACGGGAATGCCGACGAACAGCAGGACGAGTCCGGCGATAGACGAAAGCGCGAGCGGCATCTCGTTTTCCTCAGGCTGCCGTATCGGTCGGCTGAGCGACGGGCGGGAGCTTGCCTTCGGCGGAGCCCGTTGGCCGCGTCGCCAGGCCCAGAAGCTGTCCGACGATCATCAGGGCGAAACCAACGGGAAGACATGCGTAGATCAAGGACATTGACAGACCGAGGCCCGGCGTCGTCTCACGAGAGGCACGCGATGCAAGATCCCACGAATGCCAGAGCAGGATCGCCAGCACTCCGCAGACGAAGACTGTCGCGGAAACCCGGAAAGCCAGGGCTGCACGCCCGGAAAGAAATTCGAAGCCCGTCAGGGAGATATGCTGGCCGAGTCGCGAGCACAGTGCCGCGGAAAGCATGGCGAGCCAGACCATCGAGTAGCGGGCGAGTTCCTCCGACCACGAAAGTGGACTCGAAAACGCGTATCGCATGACGACCTGACCGAAGATGGCGACGATCATGACGGCGAACAGCACGACGCACAGAAAGCCGAGCACGACCACGAAGGCCCTGTCGAGCCCCGCGATGATACGGAACATTGGACGACCTCCAGCAGATTGAGCCATCGCGAGATGGCCGGGGGCGACGATGTCGCCCCCGGCCCGCCTGTCAGTACTTCTCGCCAGCCTTGACGATCTGCTCGTAGAGATCGGTGAAGCCGTTGACGTTGGCGAACTGCTTGTAGACGTCGGCGGTCGCCTCGCGCCACGGGCCCATGTCGGGATGCGTGATCTTCATCTTCTGGCCGGCCTTCTCGACGCCTTCCTTCGACGACTTCGCAACGAGTTCGTCGTTGTAGGCCGCAGCCTCCTTGGCGGCTTCCTCGAAGATCGGACGATCCTTCTCGGGGATCCGGTCCCAGGTCGTGTTCGATGACAGCAGCAGCATGAAGCCGTAGAGGTGGTTGGTCTCGGCGAGATAGCCAACGGCCTCGTCGATGCCCTGGGCGACGATCACACCGATCGGGTTTTCCTGGCCATCGATGGTCCCGAGTTGCAGTGCCGGTACGACTTCCGGGAACGCCATCGGCGTCGGCTGGGCGCCGAGCGCCTTCCAGAGCGCGATGCGGGCCGGCATTTCCGGCACGCGAATCTTCATGCCCTTGAGATCGGCGAGCTTCTCGACGGGCTTATCGGTAGTGAGAAGCCGCGGCGAACGCATGAACGTCGCGATCTTATGCGCTCCGATGTTCTTTTCGATGCGCTTCGAAATCTCGTCGCCGATCGGGCCGTTCATGACGGCGCGGACGTGATCGTTGTTCTTGAACAGCAGATCCCACTCGACGATCATCAGCGCGGGATCGAAGTTCTGCAGAATGCCTGCCAGGACGGCGAAATCCATAGTGCCGTACTGCAATCCTTCCGCGATTTCGCGTTCGCCGCCGGCCTGTCCCGAATGCAGGACGTCGACGCGGTATTCGCCGTTGCTCTTCTCCTTGACGAGATCGGCGAATCTCATCGCCGCATCAACTTCCGGTGTCCCCGGCGCATTCGCCGTTCCCAGCTTGAAGACGGTTTGGGCCGAGACCGGGGCTGCAAAGGCTGCGAGAGCAAACGCCGCGGCAATGGCGACGCCGACGAGTTTTTTCATGGCTTGTCCTCCTCTTGGAAAGGCCGCTGGTTCCTCCCAGAGCGCCCTTGACAATTAGGATGACATAATACCTCATACCTCGTCAACGACGATGGCTTCTGAATATGACTCGGCAGATGCGACATGACCCTCGTGAGCCCGCGACGGCGCATTCGGCCGTGGGGGCGGGCGTCGCATTCATGGGAAACGGGGCTCGCTCGAAGAGCTTCCCGGCGGGCGCCTTACGACGAAGCGGAAATCTGCACCGAGGTCGGCGTCAGCCGGACGGCCGTCCGGGAAGCGATGACGGTGCTCGAAGCCATGGGGGGTTGTCGATATCGGCAGGGGGTATCTGCAGATTCGTCAACGAGGGCGCCATGCCCTCATCGCGGGCTATCGCGTGATGGTCCGGGCGGCGATGTCGTCGGCGACGCAGCACAGCGTTTCGAAACGCGGCCGAGTGTATAGCAAATGGCCACCGACTTGGCCGCAGAGGGACGCACCGATGCAGACATCGCGGCAATCTGTGCCGCAAACGACCACATTGAGGGTTACGGCCTCCGAGAACGAGCCGGATCTGGATGCGGTGACAGCGGCAGACGTAACCTTTCACGACATCGTCTTCGACTGTTGCGGCAATCCAACGCGTGGCGGCGATCGAGCAATTCGTCGTTGGGCTTCTTCGCCACGGATACGCGAAGGCCACCAGGTCTCCAGCGCGATGGTGCCCGTACTGAACCACGAGGTCGTCATCGATGCGATCGCAGAAGATGACGGTGGCGAGGCGTAGGCCGCGGCCTTCGACCAGCCGATCCACAAGACGGCTGGCGGAATTGCGGGCGCGACTGGTGAGCGGTTCGCCTGGTCGCGCAGAAAAGTGAGTGTCAAGGGAAGAGAGAAGCAAATGCTCCAGGACAGGGTAGCGACAATTACGGGCGCAGGGCGAGGAATGGGCGAAGCGATCGCTCGAAAGCTGGCCAAGAAGGGAGCCGCTGTCGTCGTTTCTGACATCAATGCGGAGACGGCGCAAAGCGTGGCGGCGAGCATCCGTGATGCAGGAGGACGTGCCGTCGGACTGCGAACCGACGTTACGAGCGAAGACGATGCTGAGGCACTCGTTCGGACGGCCGTTGAGGAGTTCGGCAAGCTCGACATCCATGTCAACAACGCCGGAATTTCCACGACGAAGCTGTTCATAGACACAACCAAGGCCGATATGGAGCGCATTATCGGCGTGAACCTGATCGGCGCTTTTCTATGTGCTCAGGCAGCCGTCAGGGTGATGCTGCCTCGCGGATACGGCCGGATCATCAACATCGCCTCGCTCTCGGGGCAGCGCGGCGGCATCGGACGATCTGCCTATGGCTCTTCGAAGGCCGGACTGGAGCTTCTGACCAAGGTCATGTCGGTCGAACTCGCAGCGAGGGGCATCACGGTGAACAACGTGGCGCCGGGCGCGATCGCGACGCAGATGGCCGTCGAGCAGCACGACGAGAAGACCAAGGAAGCTTACAACTACCTGATCCCGCAGCGGCGGTATGGCACTCCGGAGGAGATTGCCAACGCAGTTGCATTCCTCGCATCCGACGAGGCATCTCACGTCTGCGGCACGACGTTCAATGTCGATGGCGGCTTCCTGAGCGCCGGTCTGATGTTCCAGCACGACGGCGTCGAAGCGCCGCCGACGCCGAAGATCTGACTGCAGCAGCCTCTCGGGCTGTCGCGACCGCGTCAGCCCGAGGGAAAGTGCGTGGGCAGGGGCGGATAGCTGCACTCGCTGCCACCCCCTCGCCGACACGTCGACTGTGATGGAGTTTAACGCCGTCTCTCGAGCGATCGATCTCGACGCAACCCTGTTGCAATATGACACGTCCGAAGCTGCTTGCGCGGCGCCAAGAGCGCCACTGATGTCATGCCAGTTGTGATCGAATTGTTCTTGCGGTGGTACTCGATGTCTTTTTGGAGAGGCTTGTGATGTTGATTGGGTTAGGCAGCTACGCATACTTCTGGCGCGGATCAGACCACACGTCGCATCCGGTGCCATTGGAGGCCATGCTCGACGAGACCGCCGAGTTGGGCGGACAGATTTTCCAGATTTGCGACTATGCACCGATCGAGCAGCGGACGCCGCAGCAGTTGGAGCAACTGCGCCAGCGCGCCGAGAAACTGGGTTTGGCTCTTGAACTGGGAACCAAAGGTCTCGAGCGCTCCCATTTGCTGCGCTATCTGGAACTCGCGCGTGCCCTGAACGTCAAGCTGTTGCGAACGATGGTGCGGGGCAAGACAACGAAGCCGACTGTCGACGAGGCGCAGCTGCTCCTGCAGGACGTGCTGCCGACCTTTGGCGACCAGGGGGTCCGGGTCTGCCTCGAAACCTATGAGCAGATGCCGGTGCAGCAACTTGTCGGTCTGATCGACCGTATTCACAGCCCCTGGCTGGGCGTTTGCCTGGATCCGGCAAACTGCGTCGCCGCGCTGGAAGCGCCGCGTGACACGATTGATCGTACGGCACCCCATGTCTTCAATCTCCACGTCAAGGACTTCGCCTTCACGCGCTTGGAAGGCTGGATCGGGTTTATGTTCTCCGGTTGCCCGCTGGGAGAGGGGTTGCTCGACTACGCATATATGCGCCAGGCCGTTAAACCGCATGAGCGCGACATCAATCAGATCGTCGAGCTCTGGCTGCCTTGGCAGGGTGAAGAAGAGAAGACCTGTCGCATGGAAGAGGAATGGACCCGCCGCAGCCTCGCATGGCTCCTCGCGGCCAATAAAGCCTCCGATTGACGACCGGCCCGTAATCGAGTTGCAGGTGAATTGGCGTCGCCTGAAAAAGCCTGGCGACCCTGCCACTGTGGCTGTGGTTGTTTCTCGGCCGCCAAATCCTCCGTCAATTCCGCCGTTGAAGAGCGGAGCAGTTCGCCTTTGTCTGATGTCAAACGGCCGAACTTGACAATGTCAGGATCGGGTCGTCGTGCCGGCGTCGGGATCGGGGATGTGCGCCGCGGTGACCGTTTCGACGATCGCGGCGAAGTTCTCGGCCTGCCAGGCGGCGCGGCCGATGAACAGGGTGACGGATCTGGCCGTCGCCATCGGCACAAGCGCCATCAGCGTGGCCGACATACCGGCGCCCTTCGGCGCCGGTCTTGTTCATTTTTCAGCCGCGGCCGATCCACAGCGATCGCTTCTCAGCCTCCCATGCTCTCACACCCTTCCGGATCGCCCGCCTGCGGGGCGGCGGCCGCCGCGCGCCCGCCTCTTCTCAGCGAACGACGAAGTCGCGCATCGCTTGGAGGATCAGGCTCATCGACAGCGCGCCGGGGTCGGGATGCCCGAGCGAGCGCTCGCCGAGTGTGCGTGCTTTGCCGGTGGTAGCGATCATGTTCTTCGTCGCCTCGACGCCAGCCGTGGCGGCGACCGCCGCCGCGCCGACGACGGCCGGCAGCGGTTCTTGCCGGATTGACGCGGCTGCTTTGGCAGCAGGCGCCAGGGCGTCGATCACCGTCTTCTGCCCTTCGCCGGCACCGCCACGCTTCTCGACGCCTTCGAGGCCCAGTTGCAGGAACGTCGCAAAGTGCGCGCCGTCGAAGGCGTCGCAATCGGCGAGCGCCGCGCTGCCGGCGGTGAAGAACGTGCCGAACACGGCGCCGGCCGCTCCGCCGGTCTTGGCCATGATCGCCGTGCCGACCGATTTGACGAGAGCCTGCAGCGATCCCGCAGGCGGGCCCTGCATCTGCTCAAGGACGGCGGTGAAGCCGCGCCGCATGCCGACACCGTGGTCGCCGTCGCCGATGACCTGATCGGCCGCGGTCAAGAGGTCGGTGCTTTCCACCATATGCGTGGCCACGGCTACGAGCATGTCACGGGTGGCAACGAGTGAGAGCGTCTCATGCATCAAATCAGCTCCGTGAAAAGGCGAAGGAGCGCGCCGGACGATCGAGATATGTCTTCAGTTCGTCGTCGAGACGCAGAAGGGTCACCGACATGCCAGCCATTTCCTGGCAGGTCAGGAAGTTGCCCATATCCGTCCGGTGGATCTTGATGCCTGCCCCGGTCAACACCTTTTGCACGCGTCGGGCAACGATCAGCATCTCCATTTGTGTCGTCGAGCCGAGATTGTTGTAGAGCACGGCCACTTCATCGCCGCTGACGAACGGCAGGTCCTTGAGAACGAAGTCCATCATCTGATCGGCAAGCGCGTCGGCCGCCGTCATCTTCTGGCGGACGACACCCGGCTCGCCATGGGCGCCCATGCCGATCTCGATCTCGTCGTCGCCCAGCTCGAAGGTGCGTTCGCCGGTTTCGGGAATCGAACCGGCGGCAAGCGCCACACCGATCGAACGGGTATTGTCGCGTGCCTTGGCAGCGACGCGATAGACCGCGTCGAGGTCGGTGAGCTCGGCTGCAGCGGCGCCGGCGATCTTGATAACGAAGAAATCGCCGGCGATACCGCGCCGGTCGGTGATGCGCTCGAGCGGTGCGGCCGCGACATCGTCCCAGACCCGCACGGTCCGCGTCGGGATGCCCTCCGCCTCGGCTAATTCGGCGGCGATGTCGAAGTTCATGTTGTCGCCGGAATAGTTGCCGTAGACGAACAGGGCGCCGGCACCGCGATTGACTGCCTTGACGGTGTCGAGAATGAGATCTGGGCTAGGCGCGGCGAACACCTCGCCGCAAGCCGATGCGTCCGCCAGGTTTTCACCGACGAAGCCCGGGAACATCGGTTCGTGGCCGCTTCCGCCGCCAATCACCAGCGCGACCTTGCCCTTGTCTGTTGGCAGATCGGAACGGTAGACGGCGTTGCGCTCGCCCAGCCGTGTGAGACGCCCGTCAGAGGCGGCGACCAGACCCTCGATTGACTCGGATACGACATTCGCCGGATCGTTAAGGATCTTCTTGGGCTTGCTCATTCTGTTCCTCCTTGGCAGGGCGAAGCGGGCGCCACACCTGTTCGCGAATATCCGGCCGTTTCGTCACGCCTCGACGACTTTGAGTTGGACTTCGTTTTGCCTGATTGCCTCGGCTTCGGCCGCGCCGATGCCACTGTCGGTGATGACCAGGTCGAATTCCCTGAGGTCGGCGAGCCGGATCAGCGCGGTCATGCCGAATTTCGAGCTGTCGACGAGCAGCACGCGCTTGTCGACCACCTGCATGAGAGCACGCTTGGTCTTCACCACATCTTCCTGCTGGTGATAGGCGGCCCCGCCGAACACGGTCGACGTCGACATGAAGAGAATATTGGCGCGCAGCGACGCGATCGCCTGCTCGCAGACGTAGCCAAAGAAGGCGTCGAAGCGCGCGCTGTAGTGGCCGCCCAGGCTGATCGTCTCGATACCGTGAACGTTCTTTAGCTGGTCGATGACCGTCTGGCTGTTGGTGATGACGGTGAGCGGCTTGCGCGTCGGAACCAGGACGGCCAGTCGTCCGGCCGTTGTGGAATTGTCGATGATGATCGCCTGGCCGGGCTCGACCATCTCGGCCGCCGCCGCGGCAATGGCGTCTTTCTCCCGGTCTGCCAGGCGCGACCGGTAGAGAAACGTGCTCTCGACCAGGTTGGACGAGCGCACGGTCACACCGCCGTGGACGCGGCGGACCACGCCCTGTTCCTCCAGAGCGGTCAGATCGCGATGCACCGTCATTCGGCTGACGCCGAAATGAGCGGCAAGTTCGTCGATCTGTGCGGAGCCCAGGCGAAGGACATAGTCGACCAGCACCCGCCGTCGTTCCTTCGGCCCTGCTGCCTTGTCGTCCGTCTCGGTGCCCACGCTATCTCAATTCGAATAGTGGGTGGCATGGGCATCTGTGCCGCTGCTTCGTCGATCAGCTTTGCCCAATATCATGGAATCACAACTCTACAGGCGAGCCGAGGAAGCCATTTTCTATTTGCGCAAAATGTCTCACGGCATGTGGCAAAGTCAACACCTATACCCGTCAAGAAGCGGTCGATTCGTCGCATCCATAATGACGGGCGGAGGCATGAAGCGCCGCTGTCATTTCGGCGGCGCCGGCGAGCGCCTGAGAAATACATAAGTAATATCAACCGGATTTTCGAGGGCACCGCGTGTGCTGGGCTTCTGGCAGCCGTCGTCCGATGGTCATCGTAATGCCTGCCTTGGTTACGGTGGCGGATGTTACATTTGTGTGATGTAAATACCATTACCCAGTGACAATCGGCCGGACATGGGTGGCGGCAGCGTCGGTGACGGCGCCACTGCAACACTGAAGAGAAGCATCGTGAAGGTTGTGATCGGCTGTGACGAAGCAGCCTACGACCTCAAGGAGACCTTGCGCGCCTTCATCGAAAGCGACGGCTACGAGGTGGAGGATTTCGGCGCCTTCATCGATGAACTCGGCTTCGTGCCGCTCTCAAAGACCGGCGCTGAATTGCTCTTCGAGACGATCTCGCAGCGCTATGAGCAAGGAGCGATCCTGATTACCAGCAATTTGCCATTCGACGAATGGACCGAGATCTTCGGATCCGAGCGCCTCACCGGCGCGCTCCTCGACAGGCTGACCCACCACGTCAACATCCTCGAGATGAACGGCGAAAGCTACCGTCTCAGCCAAAGCCGTTCCCGCAAAAACGCCGCCCAATTATCCAGTCATCTGTGGAATGGCCCCGACGGGGAACCGCTACTCACAGCGCCAAAGTGGCCGACTTTTGAGCCGCCCAATGGCCGGATTTTGCTCTGGCGTTGACAGATGTATCGGGATCGACACGTTCCTCGGTTCATTCGCTCAAGGGGCTTCAAGCCCTGCCGCGAATCTTGGTACGGTTATAAAATCCGGAGCGTGTTCGGGGCGCTTGGAGAGAAATATGAAGACACTCCTGTTAGCAGGTGCCGCCATGGCAGCATTGACCGTCGCGGCGCAGGCAACGGACCGCAGCTATAGCCCGACACCGGCCATGAACTGGGCTAGCGGTGACTTGGCGCTCTACGGTGGCTTGCTCGGCCTCTCAACCAATGTAACGGGCGACAACACGAGCGGTACTTTGTTTGGTGGTTTGGGCCGCGCAAACTTCTGGATAGACCACACTTGGTCAACCCAATTTGACTTTGGGGCGGAGAATGACTGGGAAACGAAGTTCAATAACAACTATTCTGTCGTGAACCTTGCGGGGCACTTGAGCTATCGCAACGAGCCCGGCCACCTTGTCGGCGCCTTTGGCTCTGTTGGATACTTCGGCGGCTTCGGCGACAGGCTCGCGACGATCGGTGCCGAGGGCCAGACCTATGTCGGTCCCTTCCTGTTCTACGGACAGGTCGGCTATACAACGTCCTTTCAGGACAACCACACGGGGCTGGACGCGCTCTATGTTCACAGTGAAGGGCGCTATTTCTTCAACCCGAACCTGATGCTGGCTGCCAATCTTGGCTATATGCACGGCAACGAAACAGGCAGCGAGACCGAGCCCCACGACGTGATCCGCTGGGGCGCTGATCTCGAATGGAAGCACGACAGCTCGCCCTTCGGTGCCTTCGTTTCCTATCAGGGTTACTACGATAATGAGCCTGGTGGCGGTGACCATGTCACCGGCAATACCCTGCTGGCCGGTCTCAAGTTCCACTTCAACGATGAAACGCTGAAGAGCCAATCCGATACCGGCGCGACGCTTAAGGATTTCAATCCCTACACTGGCGCGAACCAGGTTCGCTTCTTCGACTGGGAGTAGCGTGGGCGTACCCGGTTTCCGACCACAGGAAGCCGCTGATTGGACCGTTTGATCCGACACCGAAACCGGGCGCGCTCGCGTCCGGTTTCTTTCTTTCGGCAACCGTCCTTTGCCCCCACTTGCGCGCTGTGGGCGGGGAAAACTTGGGGCGGAACCACAGGGACGTGTGCGACACCCTCCACAAGTTCATGCATCGGGCGTTGTCATCCGCACTGTCATAGGCAACCTCAACTTTGACGGCTTGACTGAGGACCCGATGCAGGAAGCGGTCCGGGATGCAACTACGTGCTTTGTCAAGCAAGCAGAGCGTCCCAAGCTTGCCGATTGCGAAGCGGCGAAGGCTAACGCGGTCCAGTGGAACGAAGGCTTGGTGGAGCCGAGGGGGATCGAACCCCTGACCTCCGCATTGCGAACGCGGCGCTCTCCCAGCTGAGCTACGGCCCCATCGCTTCTGCCCGCACGGCTGGAATTGACGCTCGCCGGGCCGGCGCCATTTAGGGTTTCGCGCTTCCGCCTGTCAAGAATGTCGCGACGGCCTGAAAATCCGCAAGGAAGGCCGGGGTTGCGGCGGCTCGGGTCCCGCCTTAAATCAGGGCGTCTTTCGCGCCGGGGCCCCAAGTCCGCCTGCGGCGGCCACGAGATGCGGGTGCCCCATGAATTCCCTGCTTGCGATCGTCCTGCTTGTTGCCCGCTTGTATATCTACATCCTGATCGGCGCGGCTGTGCTGTCGTGGCTGATCGCCTTCAACGTGGTCAACACCCGCAACCAGTTCGTCGCCATGATCGCCGATGTCCTGTGGCGGCTGACCGAGCCGGTCCTGCGTCCGATCCGCAACATCCTGCCGAACATGGGCGGACTGGACCTGTCGCCGGTGGTGGTGATCTTGGTTCTCATTTTCCTGATGAACCTGATCGCTCGTTACCAGTACGGGCTCCCGCTCTGACGCTGACATGGCCTGCTACCGCGCCGAGCCGGCAGCGATCGTCCTCACCGTCAGGCTGACACCGCGCGCCGACCGAGACGCCATCGGCGGCATCGGCGTTCTCGCCGACGGACAAGTGGTGGCCCTGGCGCGCGTGCGCGCCGTGCCCGAGGACGGCGCCGCCAACAAGGCGCTGATCGCGCTTCTCGCCAAGCTCTTCCGCCGGCCGAAATCCGCTATCACACTGGTCAGCGGGGCGAGCGCGCGTATCAAGCAGTTGCGCATCGTCGGCGAACCGGCCGATCTCGCGAAAATCGTCGAATCGTGGTCTGCGGAAAAGTGATCTAGCCGCCGCTGGCCACCTAGCCGCCGCCGGCGCCGCGGCCCCAGGCGAAGGCGACCTTGGTCAGCGCCACCTCGCCGAAGCGCTCATTGGCGCGCGCCACCCTGCGTCCTCCGGCATTGCGGTAGAAGCTGCAGGCATTGTCGTTGTCGGCCAGCGCCCACACCACGACCGTATCGAAGCCGAAGCGGGCAAGCTCGCGCCGCGCCGCCAGGAACAGGCGCGTGCCCAGGCCGATGCCCTGATATTCCGGCTTGATGTAGATCTCGTAGATCTCGCCCTTCTGGACCAGATTGCGCGCCCGGTTCGGCCCGAAGGTGGCGTAGCCGCACACCGCGCCACCGACCTCCAGCACCAGGATCGCCGTTCCCCGGCGAATGGCCCTGTCCCACCACTGCGGACCACGGCGGGCGACGATCCGGTTCAGTTCCTTCGCCGGGATCATGCCGTCATAGGCATTGCGCCAGGCGGCGTCATGCACCTCCGTGATGCCTTCCGCATCGCGGACTTCAGCGCGTCTGACCCCTATGACGAGCGTGCTCATGCCGAGAAGCTTATCACCGCCGCCGACGCTGCAAAGACCATTCAGGCGTCAGGCAAGAGGATTTTTCGGGCGGTGTTGCAGCACTGCTGCTTGACTGGGCGGCGGCCGCCGTTGCACCATTTCTGTTTGTGTCAGGCAGCCCCGGCGCGATAGGCCCGCTTGCGGTCGTTGGGGTCGAGCAGGCGCTTGCGCAGGCGGATCGCCTTGGGCGTCACCTCGACGAGTTCGTCCTCGTCGATATAGGCCAGCGCCTTCTCCAGCGTCATCCTGATCGGCGTCGTCAGCTTCACCGCCTCGTCCTTGCCGGAGGCGCGGATATTGGTCAGCTGCTTGCCCTTGATGACGTTGATCTCGAGGTCGTTGCCGCGCGTATGCTCGCCGACGACCATGCCGCGATAGACCTTGGCGCCGGGCTCGATCATCATCGGCCCGCGATCCTCCAGCTTCCACATAGCATAGGCCACCGCCTCGCCCGCCTCATTGGAGAGCAGCACGCCGTTGCGCCGGCCGGGGATGTCGCCCTTGTAATCGGCATAGGCATGGAACACGCGGTTCATCACCGCCGTGCCGCGGGTGTCGGTCAGAAGCTCGCCCTGATAGCCGATCAGCCCGCGCGTCGGCGCGTCGAAGACCAGGCGCAGGCGCCCGCCGCCCGACGGCTTCATCTCGACCATCTCCGCCTTGCGCTGGCTCATCTTGTCGATGACGATGCCGGAATGCTCCTCGTCGACGTCGATCACCACCTCCTCGATCGGCTCCTTCAGCTTGCCGGTCACCGGGTCGGTCTGGAAGACCACCTTGGGCCGCGACACGCTGAGCTCGAAGCCCTCACGCCGCATGGTCTCGATGAGGATGGCGAGCTGCAGTTCACCGCGGCCGGAGACCACATAAGCGTCGGAATTGGGCGCCGCCGCGACGCGCAGCGCCACATTGCCTTCGGCCTCCTTGAACAGCCGCTCGCGGATGACGCGGCTCTGCACCTTGTCGCCTTCCGTGCCGGCCAGCGGTGAATCGTTGACCAGGAAGGTCATCGACAGGGTCGGCGGGTCGATCGGCTGGGCGTGCAGCGGATCGGTCACTTCCGGCGCGCACAGCGTATCGGCGACGTTGAAGGTGGGCAGGCCGGCGACGGCGACGATATCGCCCGCCTCGGCCACGTCGATGGGCGTTCGTTCGATACCGCGGAAGGCGAGGATCTTGGACACGCGCCCGGTCTCGACCAGCTTGCCCGTATGATCGAGCACCTTGACCGGCTGATTGGGGGCGATCGAGCCGGCGAAGACGCGGCCGGTGATCAGGCGACCGAGATAGGGATTGGCCTCGATCAGCGTGCCCAGCATGCGGAAGGCGCCGGCCTCGATCTTCGGCTCCGGCACGTGGCGAAGGATCAGATCAAACAGCGGCGTCATGCCCTCGTCCACCGGCCCCTCGGGCGAGGGCCCCATCCAGCCAAACTTGGCCGAGCCATAGATGATCGGGAAGTCGAGCTGCTCCTCGCTGGCGTCGAGCGCCGCGAACAGATCGAACACTTCGTTGACCACCTGCTCCGATCGCGCGTCCGGCCGGTCCACCTTGTTGATGCACACGATGGGCTTGAGGCCGATCTTGAGCGCCTTGCCGACCACGAACTTGGTCTGCGGCAGCGGCCCTTCCGCCGCGTCAACCAGCACGATGGCGCCGTCCACCATCGACAGGATGCGCTCCACCTCGCCGCCGAAATCGGCGTGGCCGGGGGTATCGACGATGTTGATGCGGGTGCCGTGCCAGAGCACCGAGGTCGCCTTGGCCAGGATCGTGATGCCGCGTTCGCGTTCCAGGTCGCTGGAATCCATCACCCTTTCGGCCACGCGCTGGTTCTCGCGGAAGGCGCCGGACTGCTGCAGCAGGCGGTCGACAAGCGTCGTCTTGCCGTGGTCGACATGGGCGATAATGGCAATATTGCGGAGGGACATGGTTCACCAAAAAAGGGCGCCGGCCGGCCGCCGCGCCCGAGGGACAGGCTGCCGGCCGTGCCGTGCCCGTGTTGCGGCGCAATATAGTGATGGTGGCGGCAAACGCAAACCGGCCGCCGGAACCGACAAAAACTGGTGCTTAATTGGCCGCGGCAGCCTAGAAGACCAAATTGTCGCACCCCCGTCGGGACTGATCGCATGCGTCCGCCGCCACGAAGACTGACGGTCCTGACCTCGCTGGACGTTGCCGGCTACACCCGGCTGGTCGAGGCGGACGAGCGCGGCACGCTGACCGAGCTCGCCCGGATCCGCATGCGGATCCTCAGGCCGACGCTGGCCACCTACGGCGGCAACCTGTTCAAGACCATGGGCGACGGCGGCCTGGTCGAATTTCCCAATGTCGAGGACAGCGTGCGCTGGGCGATCGCCTTCCAGAAGGCGATGGCTCAGCACAATGCCGGCCGCGGCGAAGGCGAGGCGGTCCACGTGCGTCTCGGCATCGCGCTCGCCGACGTCTTCGTTCAGGGCAACGACCGTTTCGGCGCCGCCGTCGGCTTCGCCGTGCGCCTGCAGCAGGCCGCGCCGCCGGGCGGCATCGCCATCACCCATTCGGTCCGCTGGCAGCTCGCCAGGAATCTGGCTCAGACCTTCACCCATATCGAGCGCGTGACCCTCAAGGGCATCGAAGAGCCGATGGAGATCTGGGTGTGGACCCCTGACGGCCCCGGCGCCCCGACCGGTCGCCACGGCTATCAGATTCCCGACTACGAAAAGCCGTTCCCGGTTGCCGCCCCGCCGCCCTCCAGCCAGCCCTCGATCGTGGTGCTGCCCTTCGACAACATGTCGGGCGACCCCGCCGCCGACTCGATCGCCGACGGGCTGGTCGAGGAAATCACGGCGACGCTGTCGCGCATCCGCGACTTCACGGTAATTGCCCGCAACTCCGCCTATGCCTATGCCGGCAAGACCAAAGACATCCGCGACGCTTCTGAGCGGCTTGGCGTGCGCTACGTGCTGGAGGGCAGCCTGCGCAAGGCCGGCGACCGCGTGCGCGTCACCGCCCAGCTCATCGACGCCGACAGCGGCACCCATCTGTGGGCCGATTCCTATGACGGCGTCGTCGACAACATCTTCGAATTCGAGGATGCGATCGCCGAGAAGGTCGCCGGTGCGCTCCACCCCTCCATCCGCGCCGCCGAGAT
Source organism: uncultured Alphaproteobacteria bacterium (assembly GCA_963750065.1). Classification (GTDB taxonomy): domain Bacteria; phylum Pseudomonadota; class Alphaproteobacteria; order Rhizobiales; family Kaistiaceae; genus CAVSRC01. Next base: position 119,274 of record CAVVPK010000008.1, on the reverse strand, counting down.
CGAGCAAGCGCGGCGCAAGCGCCCCGACAGCCTCGCCGCCTACGATCTGGTGCTGCGCGCCCTGCCGTTCCTGTGGGCCCATCGCGCCGAGGCCAACGGCGAAGCGATCCGCCTGCTCGACGAGGCCCGCCGCATCGACCCCGACTACGGGCGCGCCGCAGCCTTCGCTGCCTGGGCGCGGGCGCAGCAGGTCGTCTACAACTGGACGGACGACATCGCCCGCATGCGCGCCGAAGGCCACCGGCTGATCGAGCGTGCCGCCGATTCCGTCAGCGACGATCCCACGGCTCTCTGCGCCCTGTCGACGGCGACCATGCTTCTCTTCGGCGATCTCGAGCGTGCCCAGGTCTTCATCGACCGCGCCCTGACGCTCGATCCCAACCAGGCCTGGGGCTGGGCGCGGCGCGGCTTCCTCTGCGTCTATCGCGGTCAGGCGGAGGAAGGCATCGCCTGTTTCGAGCGCGCCATCCGCCTGAGCCCGCTCGACCCCTTCAGCTTCAATTGCCATATTGGCATCGGCCTCGCCCACTTCGCCCTCGGCCGCCCCGAGGCGGCGACCGAGTGGACCCGGCGGGCCATGCGCGAGAAGGTCGGCATGACCTGGGCCTATCGCGATCTGGCGGCATTTCTGGGCGCCGCCGGAAAGACGGACGAGGCGCGGGAGGCGGCAGCAAAGCTGCGCGAAACCTATGCCCATGTCACGGTGAGCGCGGTCGCCGATGCGCTCCGCTTCATGGAGCCGGGGCTGCTTTCCCGTTATCTCGACGGCTTGCGCCAGGCCGGGCTGCCCGAAAGCGAGCCCGGCACAGCCTGATCAGGCCGCCGGCCGCTTCTGCCAGGGACCCGACGGCCCGGCCGCATCGTCATGCGGCTCGGCATTCTCGACCATCATGAACTCGGCCAGGTTCTCGCGGCTGACATAGCCGACGAACCTGTCGTCCTCGTCGGTGACCGCCACCTCGGATGCACGCTTCTCCTGCATCAGGCGGATGGCCGTTTCGAGCGGCTGGTGCGCTTTCATTGTCGGCACGTCACGGGTCATCACGTCGATCACCGGCGTATGCGGGCCGCTTGCCTTGAGCGCCGAGATCATCGCGTTGCGGCTGAGGAAGCCGCGCAGATGGCCACCGCCGTCGACAACCGGAAATTCGTGCTGGGTGGTGCTGAGAAGCGCTTCCGCCGCATCGTCGACGCTCGCATTGGTGCCCAGCGACTGGAACACACGCACCATGGCGCGATCGACCGTCACCCGCCGCGCCGCCTCGCGCATGTCGACATCGCCCGCCTCGCCGGCCGCCGCCAGATAGACGAAGATGGCGATGAACATGAGCAGGACGTTGCCGCTCATCAGGCCCCAGAAGCCGAAGGCGAAGGCCAGTCCCTGGCCGATGCGCGCGGCAAGGGCAGTCGCCTGCCGGCGGCCCATGCGGAAGGCGAGCAGCGCCCTGAGCACGCGCCCGCCGTCCATCGGGAAGGCGGGGATCAGGTTGAAAAGCACCAGCCAGACATTGACCGCCGCCAGCCGCGTCAGAAAGCCCGGCGCCGACTTCTGCAGATCGGCGATCGTCGACAGGTCGAAGCGCGCGCCGAGCACGATCAGGATCGCAGCGATGGCGACATTCACCAGCGGCCCGGCAATGGCGATGACGATCTCCTCGGCCGGCTTTTCGGGGATGCGCGACAGGCGCGCCAGCCCGCCGATCGGCAGAAGCGTGATGTCCGGCGTCGTGATCCCGTAGCGCCGCGCGGCAATCGCATGGCCGAGCTCGTGCAGCAGGACGCAGGCGAAGATGGCGATGATGAAGATGACGCCGTCCACGGCCGCCGCGGCGCCGCCGTTCAGATATTCGGCGAAGCCGATCCACGCCAGCAGGATCAGGAAGGTCAGGTGGATGCGGATCTCGCTGCCCGCAATCTTTGCAATGGTGATCGACCAGGACATGGCGTGCCTCTCTGCCGGCATCTCCCCGCCGGTGAACTTCCTGACGGGGATATAGGACGCCGAGGCGCCACCGCTAGCCGGCGCGGTCGCGCGCGGCAAGCGTCCTCAGCCTGAGCGCGTTCAGCCGGATGAAGCCGGCGGCATCCTTCTGGTCGTAGGCGCCGCGGTCGTCCTCGAAGGTGACCAGCGCGTCGGAATAGAGCGACTTCGGGCTCCGGCGTCCGGTGACGATGACGTTGCCCTTGTAGAGCTTGAGCCGCACCTCGCCCTCGACATGGGCCTGGCTCTCGTCGGCCAGCTTCTGCAGCATGACCCGTTCCGGCGCGAACCAGAAGCCGTAATAGACCAGCTCCGCATAGCGCGGCATGAGCGAGTCCTTGAGATGCGCCGCCTCGCGGTCGAGCGTCAGCGATTCCATGGCGCGGTGCGCCGCCAGCAGGATGGTGCCGCCGGGGGTCTCGTAGATGCCGCGCGACTTCATGCCGACGAAGCGGTTCTCGACCAGATCGACCCGGCCGATGCCGTTGTCGCGGCCGAGCGCATTCAGCTCCGTGAGCAGCGTTGCCGGGCTCATCGCCTTGCCGTTGAGCGCAATGGCGTCGCCCGCCTTGAATGCGATCTCGATTTCGGTCGCCTTGTCGGGCGCGTCTTCGGGAGCAACCGTGCGCTGGAAGACATAGGGCGGCGGCTCGTTCCACGGGTCCTCCAGCACCTTGCCCTCGGAGGAGGAGTGCAGAAGGTTGGCGTCGACCGAGAACGGCGCCTCGCCGCGCTTGTCCTTGGGCACCGGGATCTGGTTCTTCTCGGCGAACGCGATGAGGTCGCTGCGCGACTTGAAGTCCCATTCGCGCCACGGCGCGATCACCTTGATGTTGGGATCGAGCGCATAGGCGGTGAGTTCAAAGCGCACCTGGTCGTTGCCCTTGCCGGTGGCGCCGTGGGCGATGGCGTCGGCGCCGGTCTCATGGGCGATCTCGACCAGCCGCTTGCCGATCAGCGGACGGGCGATCGAGGTGCCGAGCAGATAGACGCCCTCGTAGAGGGCGTTCATGCGCATCATCGGGAAGACGAAGTCGGCGACGAACTCCTCGCGCAGGTCCTCGATGTAGATTTCGCGAATGCCGAGCATCTCGGCTTTCTTGCGCGCCGGCTCCAGCTCCTCGCCCTGGCCGAGGTCGGCGGTGAAGGTCACCACCTCGGCATCGTAGGTCGTCTGCAGCCACTTGAGGATGATCGAGGTGTCGAGGCCGCCGGAATAGGCAAGCACCACCTTCTTGATATCGGACATTTCCCGGGCTCCGCCACGGACTGAAAAACCAGCGTTCGCGGGCTTATAGGCGGCAGCCGGCAAGGCGGCAAGGCGGCGCGTCATCCCGTTTGATCCATCGCAAAGGCAGAATGTGACGGACTCGGCAGTCTTGACGAGGGTTGGTGGGAAGGAGATCCGCGATGGCGGAGCTGGTCGTCTATTATTCGTTGACCGGAAAGTCCCGTCAGGTGGCGGAGTGGCTGGCCGCCGGCCTCAAAGCCGAGATCGAGGCGATCGTCGAGCGGCACCCGCGCGACTTCGCCTTCCGCGGCATCTTCCGCTCCGGTCTCGACTCGCTCTTCCGCCGCCGGCCGGCGATCGAGCCGATGGCCCATCGCGAGGGGATTTTCGATCGCGTGATCCTCGTCTGCCCGGTCTGGGGCGGCCGCATGGCCGGCCCGGCGCGCACCTGGCTTCACCAATACGGACGCGGCGCCAAGGTCATCGGCCTTGTGCTGCAGTCCGGCGACGGCGTCGCCCAATCCGACGTGCTCAGCGAATTCAGGAATGTGATCGGCCGCAGCGCCAAGCTGATGCTGGCGATGAGCGAATACGATTTCAGCAACCGGGTCGCCGAACGGAAGGTCGCCGACTTCGTCCGCTCGATCACCATCGAACCGGCGAAGTTCCCGGAGGATTAGCCTTTGGTCGGGCCGGGATCGGTGCCCGGCGGACTGCCGTCATCCGGCGGCGCGCCATCGCGGCGCTTCGTCGAACGCGCGGCGATCATCTGCCACAGCGGCTTGAACCCCTGCCTCAGCCCGATGCCGGCTTCCGTCATCCACGCCTCCATGCGCTCGTTGCTGAGCGCCGCCGGCGGGCTGACATAGAACAGCCGGTAGGCGACGGCGATGACCAAAAGCGTGATCCACCAGGCGAGAACCACGTCGGAGAGGAAATGCGCGCCAAACAAAATGCGGTTGAGCGAGAACAGCGCCCCGGCCGCCAGCAGCACCTTGATCCCCGTCGGCCGCCAGCGCTCCGGCAGAAGCACGGCCAGCGTCAGCAGCCACATCGACGACGAGCCTTCGCCGGAGACGAAGGAACAGTTGTGGCCGCAGTAATGCGTGATCTGCCACACGCCGACGAAAGGATCGCTGCCGCCGTAATTGACCACCTGGTAGGGGCGCGGCCGTCCCCAGTTGTCCTTGAAGATGAGGTTGGTGACGATGCCGGGGCCGACGATCAGCGTCGACAGGATGAAGACGATGTCGCGCGGCCTGAGCAGGCTCTGGCGATACGGCCAGATGAGCTTGATGATGAGCACGGCGACCAGCACGATGGCGATCACCGCCGTCATGTTGCGCCAGAAATCGCGCAGCGCGATGAACGCCTCCAGCTGCCCGGCGATAAAGCCGTTCCTGTAGAAGAGGTTCGAGAACCAGATGTCGATGCCGGGAAAGGCGAGGAATATGGCGCTCGTCACCACGATGAGGATGAGGCACTGGACGATCGGATCGCCGATCAGCGCCGGGGCGCCCAACGGCCGCCAGATGGTGTGGGGGGCTTTGCCCTGTTCTTCGGACACGTGTTTTTCAGCTCTCCGCTCGCCCGCCACCGACCTTAGTGCGGTCTAGCTGTCGGATCGTCAACAGCCGCCTGCGGGTTGCGCGCCCCGGTGGCGATTATGGTATCTCAGCCGCCGTTGCCCCGAGGCTGCCGCCGGAAAGCCCAATTCGCCGCATGACCCGTATCGAAACGCAGCCTCTGCCCGCCAGCCGCGACCCGCTCGGTATTACCGCCGCGACCGTCATCATCCTCGCCATGGTCGCGGCACGACTGCTCGCCGCCGCCTTCATCCCCCTCAGCTCCGACGAGGCCTATTATTACGACTGGGCGCGCTTCCCCGCCTGGGGCTATTACGACCACCCGCCGATGGGAGCGTGGTGGATCGCGCTCGGCACCTGGGCCTTCGGCGCCAATACCTTCGGCATCCGGTCGGTCGCCATCCTGTCGGGGCTGCCGATTTCCCTCACCGTCTACCTGACCGGGCGCGTCCTGTTCGACCGGGCAATCGCAATTCGCGCCGCTCTGTGGATCAATGCGACCTTCCTGATGGCGGTCGGCAGCATTCTCGCCACCCCCGACACACCGAGCGTTCTGTTCTGGGCCGTCACCACCCTCGGCCTGGCACTTCTGGCGCGGACCGGCAACGGCACCTGGTGGCTGCTGGTCGGCCTCGGCGCGGGCCTCGGCGTCATCTCCAAGCTCACCAATCTCTTTTTAGGTCCGGCAATCCTGCTCCTGTTCGTCGTCCGGCGCGATTTTCCCCGATGGCTGCTGAGCCCGTGGCTGTGGCTGGGTGCGGCGCTGGCGCTTGCGGTGACCATGCCCATGCTCCTGTGGAATGCCGGGCATGACTGGGTCACGCTCGCCAAGCAGTTCGGCCGCCTGACCCACCATGGCTTCGATCCGCGCGGCCTGTTCAACTTCCTCCTCACCCAGTTCGGCATCCTCAATCCGCTGGTCGCCGTCTTCGCCGGCGTTGGTGTGGTCATCGCCTTGCGCGGCCGCCCCGCCCCGCGTGCAGGCGACATGGCGTTGCTGCTGTGGACCGTCCTGCCGCTGGTCGCCTACATAGGCGTCCACGCCTTTCAGGAGCAGATCCAGGGTCACTGGCTGGCGCCTATCTTTCCGACGCTGGCCCTGGTGGCCGCGGTTGCCGCCGAAACCACCGTCCCGCGATGGCCGGCCGCCTCCCTTGTTCTGCCGGTCGGCATCGGCGGCATGATCATCGGTCTGGTGGCCGCCCTCAATCCGGGTAACGCGATCCCCATGCGCCTCGACGTCGGGCAGGGCATTCGCGGCTGGGATACGGTCGCCGCCGAGACCGAAACGCTGCGCCAGCAGTCTGGCGCGGCGTGGATCGCCGCGACCTATTACGCCATCTACGGCGAGCTCGCCTACCACCTCGCCGCCAGCGGTGTGCCGGTCGTCGCCGTCGAAGGGCGCGACCGCTATGCCTACGCACCGCCGCCCGATCCGGCGCTTCTCGACAAGCCGGTCGTGGTCATCGCTCGTCCGGGCGAGCGGCTCGACAGCTGCTTCGTCAACCTGACGCCACTCGGACCCGTCTACCGCCGGGTGGGGACGACGATCTACCAGACCTTCCAGGCCTTCCACGCCGATCGGGCAGTAGCGGGCGCGTTCAGCCGCGGCTGCGACCGCCTGTAGGAGCCGCAGACTCAACACGCGCCGGCTTGTGGCCTAGAAGGTGTTTGTCTGCACCCTTCGCCAGGCTGCCGCCATGCTTGCCACTTTCGTTCCCGACCTGCCGGTCCTCGCCGGCTTCGTCGCCGCCGCCATTGTCCTCGGCCTGACGCCCGGACCGGACATGACCTTCTTCCTGTCGAAGACCATCGCCCAGTCGCGCCCGGCCGGCTTTGCCGCGTTCGGCGGTGCTGCGACCGGGCTGCTGGTGCATTCGCTCCTCGTTGCCGCCGGCCTCTCGGTGCTGCTGGCCGCGTCGGTCACCGCCTTCACCGTGCTCAAGATCGCCGGTGCCGCCTTTCTCGCCTGGCTCGCCGTCGACGCCATCCGCAACGGCTCGTCGTTGTCGCTGGCACCGGGCGGGCAGCGCGATCGGCTCGGCGCGATCTTCGTCAAGGGGCTGCTGATCAACCTGCTCAACCCGAAGATCATCATCTTCTTCGTGACCTTCCTGCCGCAGTTCGTCTCCGCCGGCGATCCGCACGTGTCGCGCAAGCTGTTCTTTCTCGGCATCACCTTCATCGTCGTGAACGCGCCGGTGTGCAGCGGGCTCGTCCTCGCCGCCGACAGCATCGCGCACGTCCTCAAGCGTTCTTCGCGCCTGATGCGCGTCGTCGACTGGCTGTTTGCTGGCGTGCTCGGCGCCTTCGCCGCGCGGCTGATCTTCACTCAGGCGAAGTAGGCGGCGTCGCCGGCGGCTCAGACGGCGGCGGCGCAGGCGGCGGCACGCTGGCGCGGCCGATGCCGGAGAAGCGCCCGGCGATCAGCCAGTAGACGAAGCCGCCGACAAAGCCCGCCGCCACCAGGAGAAGCTGGTCGTTCGGCGCGTCCCAGAGCATTCCGTTGAGCTGGCTGGCCAGCAGCCCCAGTGCGCCGCCGACCGCGAGATAGAAGATCAGCGAGCGCCAGCCGAAGAGCTCGGCCAGAACGACGACAATCAAGGCGGGAATCGCGGCCAGCGCACCGACCTCCAGCACCAGCCACACCGACACGCCTATGAGATAGCCGGTTTGCTCAACATCGCCGAGGATGCCGCCGACCCCGTGGCCATACCAGCCGCCCAGCATGGTGACAGACGCCGCCAGCACCGCGGCAATGAAGCCGAGCGGCACCAGGAAGAGGAGACGGAGGAGGTCGGCCACCGTGGCTCTCGGCCTAACCCGCGATCATCGCTTCCAGCGCCATGCGCTCGCGGATGCGCAGACGCTCGCTCTCGCTCTTGAGCTGGCCGCAGGCGGCCAGGATATCGCGGCCGCGCGGCGTGCGCACCGGCGAGGCATAGCCGGCGCGGTTGACGATATCGGCGAAGCGCTCGATCGTCTCCCAGTCGGAGCACTCATAGCCCGAGCCCGGCCACGGATTGAACGGGATCAGGTTGATCTTGGCCGGGATGCCGGCGAGCAGCTTGACCAGCGCCCGCGCTTCGGCAGGCGTATCGTTGATGCCCTTCAGCATCACATATTCGAAGGTGATGCGCCGCGCGTTCGACAGGCCCGGATAGGCGCGGCAGGCGGCGATCAGCTCGGCGATCGGATATTTCTTGTTGAGCGGCACCAGAACGTCGCGCAGCGCGTCGGTGACCGCATGCAGCGAGATCGCCAGGAGCACGCCGATCTCCTCGCCGGCGCGCGGGATCATCGGCACCACGCCGGAGGTCGACAGCGTGATCCGCCGCTTGGACAGCGCGATGCCGTCGCCATCGGCAATGATGTGCAGGGCTTGGCGGACGTTGTCGTAGTTATAGAGCGGCTCGCCCATGCCCATCATGACGATATTGGAGACCAGCCTTCCGGTCGACGGCGCTTCCGTGCTGGCTTCCCGCTCCGGAGCGGGCGCCGCCTTCGACACACCCGGCGCCGGATAGTCGCCGAGCCGGTCGCGCGCCAGCAGCACCTGACCGACGATCTCCTCGGCGCTCAGGTTGCGCACCAGCGTCTGCGTGCCGGTATGGCAGAACGAGCAGGAGAGCGTGCAGCCGACCTGGCTGGAGAGACAGAGCGTGCCGCGCCCCTCCTCGGGGATATACACCGTCTCCACCTCGACCGGGCGGCCGGCGCCGCGCGGCGGAAAGCGCAGCAGCCACTTGCGCGTGCCGTCCTCGGAAATCTGCTCGGTGACGATCTCCGGCCGGCTCACCGAATAGGCCTCCGCCAGCTCGGCCCTCAGCCCCTTGGAGACGTTGGTCATGTCGGCGAAGTCGGTCGCCCCACGCACATAGAGCCAGTGCCAGAGCTGGCCAGTACGCATCCTGATCTGCGTCGCCGGCACGCCGATGGCGGCGAGCGCCGAACCCAGCTCCGCGCGGCTCATGCCGACGAGCGACGGCCGCACTTCAGCCCGGCCGGGCGCGGCAGCGTCCGCGGAAACGGGAGCGGTGACGGTCATGACCTGGAGCCAGCCGGGATCAGACCCAAGGCCGCGTCGTTGCGACCTTGGTCTCGTAGGTCGCGATGCGGTCGGCCTTCTCCATGGTCAGCCCGACCTCGTCGAGGCCGTTCAGCAGGCAATGCTTTTTGAACGCGTCGACCTCGAAATGCACCGTGCCGCCGTCCGGCCCCTTGATCTCCTGGGCGTCGAGATCGACCGTCAGCGTGGCATTGGACCCACGCTCGGCGTCGTCCATCAGCTTGGCGAGGTCTTCCGGCGAGACTTTGATCGGCAGGATGCCGTTCTTGAAGGCGTTGTTGTAGAAGATGTCGCCGAACTCGGTCGAGATGACGCAGCGGATGCCGTAATCGAGCAGCGCCCAGGGCGCGTGCTCGCGGCTCGAGCCGCAACCGAAATTGTCGCCGGCGACAAGAATCTGCGCCTTTTTGTAGGCCGGCTTGTTGAGCACGAAATCCGGGTTGTCCGACCCGTCGTCAAGATAGCGCAACTCGGCGAACAGCCCCGTGCCGAGGCCGGTGCGCTTGATCGTCTTCAGATAGTCCTTGGGAATGATCATGTCGGTGTCGACGTTGATCATGTCGAGCGGCGCCGCAACGGCGGTGAGCGTCGTGAACTTGTCCATGCGCGCAAATCCTTGTCTGAGGCGCCTGTCATGCGACGGCCGGCCGGAGAGGTCAAGCGCGGCTCATCCTGGGGGAGTCCGCCGAAGGCGGGCCGCAAAGGACCCGGATTGCGCTTCGCCCCATCCCGGCTACAAACTGCGGGGAAACCGGAGAAATGCCAACGTGACCCCGCATAACGAAGCCAAGAAGGGCGATTACACCGACGCGGTCCTGCTGCCCGGCGACCCGCTGCGCGCCAAATGGATCGCCGAGACCTTTTTCGAGGCACCGCGCCAGGTCAATGCCGTGCGCAACTGCCTCGGCTTCACCGGCACCTGGAAGGGCAGGCCGGTGAGCGTCCAGGCGACCGGCATGGGCCAGCCCTCGCTCGGCATCTACGTCACCGAGCTCTTGGCCGAATACGGCGTCAAGACCGTCATCCGCGTCGGCACCGCCGGGGGCCTCAGCGAGAAGCTCAATGTCCGCGATATCGTCATCGCCTCGGCCGCCTCGACCGACAGCGCCATGAACAGGGACGTGTTCGGCCCCTACAATTTCGCGCCCGTGGCCGATTTCGGCCTGCTCCGCTTGGCGGTCGAGATCGCGGAGAAACGCGGCCTCACCTGGCACGTCGGCGGCATCGCCTCGTCGGATGTCTTCTACCACCCCGCCGGCGTCACGGTTTACGACGCACTCAGGGCCCACGGCGTGCTCGCCGTCGAGATGGAGGCGGCCACCCTCTACACGCTCGCCGCCCGTTATGGTGCCCGGGCGGTCGCCATCTGCGCCATCAGCGACAACATCGTCACCGGCGACAAGCTGGACCCCGAGGAGCGCCAGTCGTCGCTCCACGAGATGGTGGAACTGTCGCTGGACGTTGCGGTGGGGGCCTGAGCGGCCTACGCCGTCCGCCCGCCGGGCAGCATCATCTTCAAGACGCCGTCCCGCTTGCCGTAGTGGTGGTAGAGCGCGACGGCGGAATGCAACCCCGCGGTCAGGAACAGGAGAATGCCGAGCAGCCGGTGCAGGCCCAGCACACTCGGCGCCGGATGTACCAGCCCTACTGCAATCGCCGACATCTCGTGCGCGCCGATGATCCCGGCGATCGGCACGGCAAAGAGCAGCCCATAGAGCGCCACGTCCATCCGCCACGACCAACGCATGAGCGCGGTGCGCATCGGCGGCTTCCCCGGCAACCGGTCGAAGAAGGACCGCCAGGCAAGGCGCAGCACGGTCAGCACGACGATCGTCACGCCGAGCGTTTCGTGCAGCGTCAGAATTGCGGCCCCGCCGTGGTCGGCGGCGAGCGCGGAAAAGAGGGCGGCAATCACCAGAATGGCCATCGCCCAATGAAAGGTCTGGGCGATCGGGCCGAAATGGAACCTGGTTCCGAAGAGCGTCATGGAGAGATCCCGTCGCAAGAACTCTATCGACATCACGCAGGATGCCGGAGACTCCTACGCCGGGACCAGAGGGCCGCTCCTGCGACACGTCTAGCGGGTAGCGGCCGACGAATGACGCCTCTTGCCTACGCCGCCCGCCCGCCGGGCAGCATCGCCCTGAGCACACCGTCCTTGACGAAGAAGTGGTGGAACAGGGCGGCCACGGCATGCAGGCCTGCCACCACCACGATGGCATTGGCGAGCAGCTGATGCACCTCCATGATCTGATGGCCAAGGTGGCGGGATTCGGCAAGGTAGGGGCCGAGATCCAGACCATAGACGACGATCGCATGGCCGCCGAGCCACGTCCCGACGATCGCGCTCACGGGAATCGCGATCAGCATCGCGTAGAGCAGCCAGTGGACCAGCTTCGACCCCAGCGCCACCACGGGCGACAGGGAATCGTGGGCCGGCTGGCGGTCGAAGGCGCGCCAGAGCAGCCGGGCAGCCACGATGACGAAGACCGTGAAGCCCAGGGTCATGTGGAGAGAGCGGAATTCGCCGTGGGCGACCAACCAGGCGGCCGCCAGCAGGACGACGGTGACCCAGTGGAAGGCCTGGGCGACCGTGCCGTAGTGGAGTTTGGTACCGAAAAGCGTCATATGCGTGATCCGTTGGGAGGAGGACATGTTGGCTCCTACGTAGGAAGCGGCTGCGTCCTACGTAAGCGGCCTCAACTCCGGCAACGGCCCGCATTCACAATTCCGTTAACGCCATCGGGCAGCCGCCCGGTGTGGCCGATGGCGACACCGGGCAAACCGCCCAATCGGTCGGCGACGGTCCTAGGCGTAGCGCCGCCGGGCGACCCTTGGGCCGGCCCGGTCATTTTTGCCTTTCGGCCGCGCGCCGGGCAGCATGGCGCGGAGCACGTCATCCTTCATGAAGACGTGGTGGAACAGGGCAGCCGCAGCATGCGAGCCGGCGACCAGCACGATGAGGTTGGCGAGCAGGTAATGCATTTCCATGATTTGGTGGCCGAGATGGCGCGATTCGGCCAAGTACGGCCCGATCCGGCCGAGGCCGTAGACGATGATCTCATGGCCTTCGAGCCACGTTCCGACGATCGCGGTCAGGGGAATCGCGATGAGCATGGCGTAGAGCAGCCAGTGGACCAGCTTGGAGCCCAGCGTGACCACCAGCGACATCTCATGGTCGGGCTGGCGGTCGATGGCGCGCCAAAGGAGCCGCGCCGCCACGAGCACGAAGACGGCGAAGCCCAGCGTCTCGTGGAGGACGCGCGTGTGGCCGTGGGCGACCAGCCAAGCGGTCGCCAGCAGAACGAAGGTCACCCAGTGGAAGGCCTGGGCGACCGCGCCGTAACGAAGTTTGGTACCGAAAAGCGTCATATGCATAGTCCGTTGGGAGGAGGGTATGTCGGGCAACACGCAGGGGCCGGTGCCTTCCTGCGCGCGCCACCGGCACCCTAGGTCGGCCAACCTTTCACCATGCCGTCAGCCGGCGGTCGGCCGCCGCGACGTCCAGCCATGGTTAATGATCGGCGCTCGCCTCGATGGCTTCCATGTCGTCGTCCGACAGGCCAAAATGGTGGCCGATCTCATGCACCAGAACGTGGCCGACGATCGCCCCCAGCGTCTCCTCGTGCTCGGCCCAGTAATCGAGGATCGGCCGCCGGTAGAGCCAGACGCGATTGGGCATCTGCCCGGTGTGGCCGGCGGCATCGTCCTGGGCCAGACCCACGCCCTGGAACAGGCCGAGGATGTCGAATTCCGACTCGGCACCGAGATCGTCGAGCACGTCGTCTTCCGGGAACTCGCTGACGCGGAATTCGATATCGCCGCAGAGCGCGCGGAAGGTATCGGGGAGCGCCGCGAAGCTTTCTCGTGCGATCCCCTCGATATCGTCGAGCGACGGCGCCTCTGCAGCGGCCCAATCAGGGGATTTGCCGCTCATTTGTGCGGCCACAGGGTCGCGACCAGATAGACGGCGAGGCTGATCATGAACAGATAGCCCAGCGTGCGGCCGACGCGCCGCGCCCACACCTCGATCGCGTCCGGCTTGTTGTCGTTCTGGCGCATGCGCCGCATTTCCGCCGTTCCTGCCGTCGCGGTCAAGCGCAACGCTAGGGATTCCGTCCCCGGGGTCCGCCTGAACGGCAGATGAACCGCCACCTCAGCTTCGGTTCAAGGCACCCCCGCTAGAAACAGCCTCACACGATCGCTGAAGCCGATCGGGATGAAATCGACGAGACGGAGATCTGAGCCATGATGAAGAAGACCCTCATCGCCACTGCCACCGCCGGCCTCATCGCCGCCGGCGCCATGGTCGGCACCACCGGCACCGCCTCTGCGGCAGGTGTCTATTTCGGCGGCCCCGGCTGGAGCGTCGGCGTCGGCACGCCGGGCTACGGCCCGCAGCGCCCGCACCGCGAATGCCGCCCGGTGCTCAAGACCGTGCGCTGGTGGGACCATTGGGGCCGCCCGCACTTCAAGCAGGTGGTCGTCGGACAGGATTGCCGCTGGGACCATGGCCCTCGCGGTGGCTGGGATAACCGCGGCCCGAATCCCGGCTGGGGTTACGGCCGGAACCCGGGCTGGGGTTGGCGCCGCTAGGCCGACCGGTCTCACGCAAGGAAAAGCCCCGCGGTGCGCACTGCGGGGCTTTTCGCATGGGACCTAGACACCCACCGCGACCGGCAGACCCTGATCGGCCTTGATCTCCTTCAGGACGAACATCGTCTGCATCTCCTTGATGTGCGGCAGGGCGCGCAGCACCTCCATGGAGAAGCGGGCATAGGCATCGAGATCGGAGGCCACGACCTGAAGCAGGAAGTCGGCGTCGCCGGCAATCGCGTAGCAGGCAACCACCGCGTCGAGGCGGGCGACGCTGTCGGCAAATTCCTGTGCCTCCCGGTCGCTGTGGCCGCCGACACGCACGCGCGCGAAGGCGAGCACCCCAAGCCCGACCTCCCGTCGATCGAGCACGGCGCGATAGCCGCGAATGACGCCCGCCTCTTCGAGCGCGCGCACCCGGCGCCAGCAGGGCGAGGCCGACATGCCGACCTTCTCGGCCAGCGCCTGATTGGTCAGCCGCCCGTCGGCCTGTAGTTCGCGCAGGATGCGGACGTCTGAGGGCTCGAGGGCGTCAGGCATGTTTAACCTCAATTCCGCGGAATTGCGGCAGGAGCTTCCGAATACTGCTCGAGCAGAGGTCACTTCGCAAGAAATCCCCGACAATCTGGATTTAAAGTACCGCCACGAATCCCGGGTATTGCCCCAAGAGGTATCGATGACGAGCAATCTGCGCGTGGCGGTGATCGTGGCACCGGACATGCCCCTTGGCTTGGCGGCCAATTCGGTCGGCGTCATCGCCGTCGGGCTGGGCGCGCAATGCCCTGCGCTTGCCGACAGCGCACTCGCCGATGCCGGCGGCCGTCAGTTCGGCAGCGTCTGCAACCAGCCAATGCCGGTCCTGCAGGCCGACCGCGCCACTATCCGCGACGTGATGCTGAGGGCGTTTGCCCGCCGGCAGAACGGCGCGGCGATCGTCCCCTTCCCGGCCTTCGCGCGGTCGATCCATGTTTTCGCCGATTATGAAACGGCGCTCGGCACCAAGTCGCTGGAGGTGGAGGAGATCGACGGCCTCGGCCTCGCCGGCCCCTCCGCCTGGGTGAAGTCGCTGACCGGGTCGCTGAAGCTGCTGCGCTAGAGCAATTCCAGGAAAAGTGGACACCACTTTTCCGTCCGGAATTGCGTAAAAACGGAGAGCGAGCGGATCGGCGATTCCGTGAAACGATGATCCGCTCGAGAGCCCAGCCGCGACAGGCTCCCGTTAACCGCGCGGCCGAAAACCCGGGCAGCGCGATAGTCTGCAACTACGGGCTGTTGTCATGCGCCTGTTATGCTCACCCTGGAAAAAGCATCCTCGGGCGACACCAATGATGCGAACAAGACTTCACATGCCGGCGCGGGCGGCCGTCTGCCTGCTGGCATTCGCCATGGTCGGATTGGTCATGGGCAGCGCGAGCCCGGGCCTTGCTGCTTCGCTCATTCCGGATGAAACCGACGCCGCCCATGCGGAATATACCCAGACCGTCCGGTCGGGAGAGAGGCTCGGCAGGGAGGAACACGACTATGCGGGCGCGCTGGCGCAATACGACAAGGCGCTTGCCATGGGCCCGCCGACGCCGCGTGCGCTCTCCGTGCTGCTCACCTACCGTGCCGGCGCATTGTGGCATCTCGGCCGCTCAGCCGAAGCCCTGGCCGACCAGGATCGCGCCGTCGCGGCCGATCGCAATGCTTTCGCGCTTTGGGCCCGCGCCGAAACCCTGCGTAAGCTCAAGCGCTATGGCGACTCGCTGCGCGATTACGATGCTGCGCTCAGCATTGCGCCGGGCTATGCGCCGTCACACGCGGGACGCGGTATCGTACTTTCGCACCTGGGCAGGATCGCGGAGGCGCGTCGTGCCTTCGACCGCGCGGTCGCTCTCAGCGCCGACAGCTACACGCTCATGCGGCGTGCCGAGTTCTGGATCGACCAGGGGAAATTGAAGGAAGCGGTCGCCGATTTTTCGAGGATGATCGCAATCGATCCGGCTGATGTCACCGCGCGCGTCAATCGCGCGACGGCGCTGGGTCAAATGGGCGCATACGACGAGGCTCTGGCCGATTGCAGCGCCGCCTTGCGCACGGAAGAGAACAATCCGGCGATCTACCGCATCCGTGGATCCATATTCGAACACAAGGGCCTGAACGATCGCGCCCGGGCGGATTACCGCCGCGCGCTTGAACTGGCGCCGGACGATCGCTGGGTGCAGGCCGCGCTCAAGAGGGTATCCGCGGACTGATCAAGACAATCGACTTGCGCCGATATGAAGCCGACGTCAGCAAACCAACGTGGGCTCACCTCATATACGAAAAGCCCCGCGGCTTGGCACCGCGGGGCTTCTTGCATTCGGGGCTTCGGTGAGGCCGCGTCAGCCCCACGTCCTGACGTCAACAAACCGCCCGGCGATCGCCGCCGCCGCCGCCATCGACGGCGAGACGAGATGTGTGCGGCCCTTGAAGCCCTGGCGGCCCTCGAAATTGCGGTTGGACGTCGAGGCGCAGCGCTCCCCCGGCTTCAACCGGTCGTCGTTCATCGCCAGGCACATGGAGCAGCCGGGCTCGCGCCACTCGAAGCCGGCGGCGAGGAATATCTTGTCCAGCCCCTCGGCCTCCGCCTGCTCCTTCACCAGACCGGAGCCCGGCACCACCATGGCGTTGACGCCCTCGTGGACAGTCTTGCCGGCGACGATCTTGGCCGCGGCCCTGAGGTCCTCGATGCGCCCGTTGGTGCACGAACCGAGGAAGACGCGCTCGATGGCGATGTCGGTGATCCTGGTGTTGGGCTCGAGCCCCATATAGGCGAGCGCCCGCTCGACCGCGCGGCGCCGGTCCGGGTTCTCGATATCCGCCGGATCGGGGACGCGCCCGTCGATGGTGGTGACGTTCTCCGGGCTGGTGCCCCAGGTGACGATCGGCGGCAGCTCGGCAGCATTGAGCCTCACCTCCTCGTCGAAGACCGCGCCGTCGTCCGAATAGAGCGTCTTCCAGTAGGCCATCGCCTGGTCCCAGGCGGCGCCCTTTGGCGCCTTGGGGCGGCCCTTGATATAGGCGTAGGTGGTCTCGTCCGGCGCGATCAGGCCCGCCCGCGCGCCACCCTCGATCGACATGTTGCACACCGTCATGCGGCCTTCCATCGACAGGCCGCGGATCGCCTCGCCGGCATATTCCAGCACATGGCCGGTGCCGCCGGCGGTGCCGATATGGCCGATGATGGACAGGATGATGTCCTTGGCGCCGACGCCCGGCGGCGGCGTGCCGTCGACCGTCACCCGCATGTTTTTCGCCTTCTTCTGGATCAGCGTCTGGGTGGCGAGCACATGCTCCACCTCCGAGGTGCCGATGCCGTGGGCGAGCGCGCCGAAGGCGCCGTGGGTCGAGGTATGGCTGTCGCCGCAGACGATCGTCATGCCGGGCAGCGTGAAACCCTGCTCCGGCCCGATGATGTGGACGATGCCCTGCCGGTGGTCGAGCTCGTCGTAATATTCGATGCCGAAGTCCTTGGCGTTCTGCGCCAGCGTCTGCACCTGCAACAGGGATTCCGGATTCTTGATGCCGCCGCGGCGGTCGGTGGTCGGCACGTTGTGATCGACCACGGCCAGCGTCTTTTGCGGCGCATGCACCGTGCGGTGGGCGAGACGCAGGCCCTCGAAGGCCTGCGGGCTGGTCACCTCATGGACCAGGTGGCGGTCGATATAGAGGAGCGCGGTACCGTCCGGCGCCTCCTCGACCAGATGATCGTCCCAGATCTTGTCATAGAGCGTCTTGGCGGCGGTCATGACTGCGGTTCCTGCTGTCGGAATTCACTTTTTGCACCCGAAGGCGCGGGCTGTCGCTTGGCCGGCATGTCGCCGGCGGGGTCAGGCCGCAAGAAGGCCGTCGACGGCGATGTGACGCGCCAGGAACCGCCACGGCATGCGCTCACGGTCGGCGATGGCGGCAAAATCGAAGCTGCCGCGCAGGCGCCGGCCGCGCGCGATGTTCCGTCCGGCCTTGTGTGAAATGGCGGATTTCATTGCGTCTAGATAGCAACAGGCGCGGGCGGAAACAATTGCCGGCGCACCCGGCCACCTCAAACGCTTGGGCTTCCGCCGATCTCGAGCAGCACGATCTCCGGCGGAACGCCCAGGCGCACCGGCAGGACCGAGCAGCCGAGGCCGCCCGAGACGACGAGGTGGCGGTTGTCTTCGACCACATGGCCGTAAGCGTAGCGCTGGCCGTATTCGGACGGGACCATCGGCCGGCCTATGAACGGCAGGTCCACCTGCCCGCCATGGGTATGGCCCGAAATGGTCAGGCTCACCCGCTCCGGCACCTGCGGAAAGATGTCCGGCTCGTGCGCCATCAGCACGATCGGCGCGCCATCCTCGGGGATGCGGGCGAGCGTCCCCGGCAGGTCGTCGACACCGCGGAAGCGGCCATCGCCGAGCGGATAGGCAAGTTGATCGCCCAGTCCGATCAGCCAGAAGGCGGGCCCGTCCTTCGGCTCCAGGCGCACGGCGTCGTTTTCCATCAGCGGCAGATTGTTGTCGGCAAAGGCACGCCGCACGCCCTTGATGTCGTGCCACCAGTCGTGATTGCCGATGACGCCATAGACGCCGAGCGGCGCCTTGAGGTCGGCCAGCGCCGGGCCCCACTCTTCCGGCTGCACCACCGCGGTGCGGAAGCGGCGCAGGCTTGGGACATAGTCGCCGAGCAGCAGCGTAACGTCCGGCTTGAGGTCGTTGGCGACCGAGACGATCTCCTGGACCCGCGTCAGCGGCATCCACGGATCGCAGGCATGGATGTCGGCGATCACCGCCATGCGTACCCGCCGCCCACCGGCCGGCCAGTGCGGCAGGTTCAGCCGGTAGCGGGTCACCACCAGCCGGAAGCGCGGCTCGATCGCGAAGGCATAGGACGTGAGGCCGACGAAACCGAGCGCGCCGAGGCCGATCGTCTTCAGGAATGTCCGACGCGAAAACACGCTCATCCGGCCTCCGTTGCGCAATGCCGTCCGTCCTGGCCGCGCAATATGGTCAAAATAGCGTTGCGCGCCGCCAAACCATCACCGGCGCGTCGATTCGATAGAAAGTTGGTAAACACCGGCAGAGCGCAAAAAGAAGACGGGCGGCACCTGGCCGCCCGTTCGTCGATCGCGCCGGGGAAACGACGCTATTTGGAAACGGCTTCCGCCGCCGCCCCGCGCTGGCCGTGATCCTGCTTCTCGGCGATGCGCGCCGACTTGCCGCGGCGGCCACGCAGATAATAGAGCTTGGCACGGCGCACCTTGCCGCGGCGCACCACTTCGATCGAGTCGATCGACGGCGAATAGACCGGGAAGACGCGCTCGACGCCTTCGCCATAGGAAATCTTGCGCACCGTGAAGTTCTCGTTGAGGCCGCCGCCGGCGCGCGCGATGCACACGCCCTCATAGGCCTGGATACGGGTGCGCGTTCCCTCGGTCACCTTGACGTTGACCTTGACGGTATCGCCGGGAGCGAAGGGGGGGATGGTGCGATCGCCCAGGATCGCGGCGGCTTGAGCTTTCTCGAGCTCCTGGATAATCGACATCTTAAGAGGACCTTCTTCTTCTCTTGTGGCGCTGCCGGAGCGTGACCCAGGGGCTGCCGTCGCCTGGCCGGCCCGGTTCGACGCCGATCCCAAAAGATCGGGCGTCCCCACTTTCGGGCCGTCCGTTCGCCTGTTCGGTAAACCGGCGCGCTCAATACCGCAATCAACCTTGATTGTCGATAGGTGTGGCTGCGGCCAAGTTCGCCGTTAATCTTGTCGCCACAGTCATTTCGTCGTGGGATGGGGTACCATGAAACGCTTGCTTGCAGCCATTGCCCTCCTCGCCGGGGCCGTTCTCCTGGCCGCGCCGGCCGAGGCCGGGATGAGGCTCTGCAACAGGTCCTGGACCACCGCCAGCGTCGCCGTCGGCTATCTCGACGGCGCCAAGGGCTGGACGGCCGAGGGCTGGTGGAGCATCGCCAGAGGCGCCTGCCAGACGCTGGTCAAGAGCCGCCTCACCGGCTCCTCCGTCTATCTGCTGGTCGACGGCGGCCGGCTGCCGCCGAGCCGCGGCCAGTCCGGCGGCTGGTTCTGCACCGACGACAGCGGCTTCTCGACCCGCAACAGCGACTATTCCAACGCGCAACACGAACTGATGTGCGAGGCGGCCGGCCTGAAGACCGAGCAGTTCCACGAAATCAGCATCCGCGGCAGCACCATCACCTACAATCTGAGGCGCTGACGACAGCCTAAGGCTTGCGCCGGGCCGCCAGGTCGGGCCGCCGCTCGGCCGTCAGCCTTTCGGCCTCCTTCCGCCGCCATGCGGCAATCTTGCCGTGGTCGCCCGAGGTCAGCACGTCCGGGATCGGGCGGCCTTCCCAGGTCTGCGGGCGGGTATAGTGCGGATATTCAAGCAGCCCCTCGGCGAAGCTCTCGCTTGTCCCCGAATCCGCATTGCCCATGATGCCGGGGAGGAGCCGCACCACAGCATCGATGAGCGCCATCGCGGCGATCTCGCCGCCCGAGAGCACATAGTCGCCGACCGAGACCTCGGTAAGCCCGCGGCCTTCGATCACCCGCTCGTCGACGCCCTCGAAGCGGCCGGCCACGATCAGCACGCCGGGACCGGCGGCAAGCCGGCTCACCATCGCCTGGTCGAGCGGTCTCCCACGCGGGCTCATCAGCAGACGCGGGCGGGCGTCGCCTTCCGGTGAAGCGGCATCGATCGCAGCGGCCAGAACGTCGGTGCGCATCACCATGCCCGGCCCGCCGCCGGCCGGGCTGTCGTCAACGTTACGGTGCTTGCTGGTCGCCGAGGCGCGGATATCGCGCGCCTCCAGTGCCCATACGCCGTCGGCCAGTCCCCTGCCGGCCAGGCTGATACCGAGCGGTCCCGGAAACATCTCCGGAAACAGGGTCAGCACCGTGGCGCGAAAGGTCATGGCTTCTATGGCCTGTCCTTACCCTCAGCCCCATCATCCTCGTCGCCGACCTCCGCCGGCGGATCGACCGTGACCCGCCTGGCCGTGAGGTCGATCTCCGGCACGGCGGCGCGGGTGAAGGGAACAAGCAGGGTCGGCCCCGCGGGACGCGTGATTTCAAGGAGGTCGCCAGCGCCGTAATTGGGCACTGCGACAACCGTGCCGAGCGGCGCGCCGGAGGGCGTCACCGCATCAAGCCCGATCAGGTCGGCATGGTAGAACTCGTCCGCCTCCGGCTCCGGCAGGCGTTCGCGCGGCACCGTGAGGTCTAGCCCGGTGAGCGCCTCGGCCTGATTGCGGTCGGCGATGCCGGTAAAGCGCACGACCAGCATGTCCGGCGAAGCCCCGGCCGGCCGCGCCGCCTGGATCGTGAAACGGCGGCCGTCGGCCGCCTCCAGCGGGCCGTAGGCGGCCAGATCCAGAGGTTCTGCGGTGAAGGATTTCACCCGCACCTCGCCCTTGATGCCGTGGGCCGCGCCAATGCGGGCAACCACGACACGCCGGGCCTCGGTGGTCGTCACCGGACGCCTCGTCCTTCAGTCGCCGATCCGCCGGCGGCCTCAGCCCGCCTCGGCGGGCGCCTCTGCCGCAGACGCTTCGGCGGCCTTGGCCGCAGCCTCGACCGCAGCGGCAGCGCGCTCCTGAGCCTTCTTGCCGGGCTCGGCCTTCTGCGGATTGTTGCGCGGGGTGCGCTTGGCCAGCCCGGCAGAATCGAGGAAGCGCAGCACCCGGTCGGTCGGCTGGGCGCCGCGGGAGAGCCAATGCTGGATGCGCTCGACATTGAGCACCGTGCGCTTCTCGTGATCCTTGGGCAGGATCGGCTCATAGGTGCCGACGATCTCGATGAAGCGGCCGTCGCGCGGAAAGCGCGAGTCGGCAATGACGATGCGATAGAACGGCCGCTTTTTGGCGCCGGCGCGGCTAAGGCGGATCTTCAGGGACATTGTGTTTGGTTCACTCCGTTGGGATTGTTGTGTGGGCCCTCACGAGCGCAGTGCCTCGTGGTGGCGGATGACTTCCTTGACGATGAATGCGTAGAACTTCTCGGCGAAGGCGGGATCGAGATCCGCTTCCTCGGCCAGTCGCTTGAGGCGGGCGAGCTGGACCTTCTCGCGGTCCGGATCGGCCGGCGGCAGGTCGTGCGCCGCCTTGTAGATGCCCACCTGCTTGGTCAGCCGGAAGCGCTCGGCGAGCAGATGCACCAGCGCCGCATCGATGTTGTCGATGCTGGCGCGGAATTCTGCGAGGCCGGCAATGGCGTCCTTGTCGCCCGTCATCTCCCCCTCACTTCTTCTTCGGCAGGCCGGGAAGGCCGCCACCCAGGCCCGGCAGCTTCAGCCCGCCGGGACCGCTGAGGCCGGGCAATCCTCCCGGCATTGCGCCCGGCAGACCGCCGCTGGCCTTGGCCAGCTTCTCCAGCTGGCCCGGATCCATGGCCGGCAGACCGCCCCCCAAACCGCCCCCTAAGCCGCCCATGCCGCCACCGGCGCCGGGCATGCCCATCATGCCGCCCATGCGGGCGAACATGCCCTTGCCGCGCCCCATCTGCTTCATCATGTCGGCCATCTGCCGATGCATCTTGAGCAGCCGGTTGATCTCTTCCACCTTGGTGCCCGAGCCGGCGGCGACGCGCTTCTTGCGGCTCGCCTTGAGAAGGTCGGGATTGCGCCGCTCCTTCGGCGTCATCGACGAGATGATCGCCTCCTGCCGGCGGAACACCGAATCGTCGACGCCCATGGCGTCGATCTGCTTCTTCGCCTTGCCGATGCCGGGCAGCATGCCCATCACGCCCGACATGCCGCCGATCTTCTGCATCTGTTGAAGCTGCTCGGCGAGGTCGTTGAGGTCGAAGACGCCCTTGCGCATGCGCTCGGCCGCCTTGGCCGCCTTCTCGGCGTCGAGATTCTGCGCCGCCTTCTCGACCAGGCCGACGATATCGCCCATGCCGAGGATGCGTCCGGCAATGCGACCGGGATCGAAATCTTCCAGCGCGTCGAGCTTCTCGCCGACGCCGATGAGCTTGATCGGCTTGCCGGTGACCGCGCGCATGGACAGCGCCGCGCCGCCACGGCCGTCGCCATCGACGCGCGTGAGCACAATGCCGGTGATGCCGACGCGCTCGTCGAAGGACTTGGCCAGCGTCACCGCGTCCTGGCCGGTGAGCGAATCGGCGACCAGCAGGATCTCGTGCGGGTTGGCCACCCGCCTGATCTCCGCCATCTCGACCATCAGCGGCTCGTCGATATGGGTACGGCCGGCGGTGTCGAGAATGACCAGGTCGTAGCCACCGAAGCGTGCCGCATTGAGCGCCCGTTCGGCGATCTCCACCGGCGTCTGGCCGGCGACGATGGGCAGCGTGGCGACGTCCGCCTGCTCGCCCAGAACCTTGAGCTGCTCCTGTGCCGCCGGCCGCCGCGTATCGAGCGAGGCCATCAGCACTTTCAGCTTGTTGCGGTCGGTCAGCCGCCGGGCAATCTTGGCGGCGGTCGTCGTCTTGCCCGAGCCCTGCAGGCCGACCAGCATCAGCGCCACCGGCGCCGGCGCGTTGAGGTCGATCGCCTGCGCCTCCGAACCCAGCATCTGGACGAGCTGGTCGTGGACGATCTTGACCACCATCTGGCCGGGGGTGACCGAGCGGATGACGTCCTGCCCGACCGCGCGCACCTTCACCTTGTCGGTGAACGAACGCACCACGTCGAGCGCCACGTCGGCCTCGATCAGCGCCCGCCGTACCTCGCGCATCGCCTCACCGACATCGGCTTCGCTGAGCGCGCCGCGTTTGGTCAGCCGGTCGAGGATGCCGCCGAGGCGTTCGGAGAGGGACTCAAACATTCTTTATTTCCCAGTCAGGCCGGAGCCTGCCCTCGGGTTCGCCCTTGGCGAAGCCCGGGGGGCCCTCCTCGCCTCTTGTTTGCTTTCCCGGTCGCGCGTCACGGCGCTCCTCGCCTCTTGTTTGCCTTCCCGGTCGCGCCCTGCGGGCGCTCCTCGCCTCTTGTCAGTTACGCCGGTCGGCCATGGCTTCCACGAAAAGATGACGCACGGCTTCGAGCAGCCATTCCCCCCGGCGCGGGGCGCTACGCGGCGGCGCCTCCGGATAGAGGTCGCGGACCGGCGTATTGGCATCCTTGCGGTTCATTTCTTTCGCCTTTCCATGCAATTGCGCGCCCGCGGGCGCACCTGCGCTGGCGGACGCTGACCTCCGGGGTCTTGGCCCCGGTCGGCTTTCTGCACTTCTGGCTCTTTTCAGAGTCGGCCGCTATCTAGGAACAACTGGCCAGCAAGTCAATCGAACCGCGGCAATCAGGCCGCGGGCCTGACCGGCCCGGAACCGGCGCCGGTGGCTTCTATTGCCGCCGCGATGGCGCCGATATCGGCCTCGCTCAGGCGGAGCGCGGCCGCATCGAACCAGCCGTCGACCTGTTCGGGGCTGCGCGCGCCGACGATCGCCGCCGTGACCCCCGGCCAGGCCAGCGTCCAGGCGACGGCGATCGCCGCCACGCTTACCCCGTGCGCCTCGGCAATCGGCACCATGGCCTCGGCGAGCTTCAGGTTACGGGCCAGATTTTCGCCGCTGAACTCGGGGTTGCCTGCGCGCCAGTCGTTCTCCGGCAGGGCCCGTGCCCGCTCGGCCGAGAAGCGCCCGGTCAAGAGGCCCGATTGCATCGGGCTGTAGACGATGACGCCGGTCCCATGGGCCGCGCACCAGGGTAGCTCGGCCGCGGCAACCTCCCGCCTGATCGCCGAGAAGGGCGGCTGCAGCGTATCCACATGGCCGAGCTTCTCGGCCGCCTCAAGCTGGCCGACATCGTGGTTGGAGAGGCCGACGGCTCTGAGCTTGCCTTCCCTCCTTAGGTCAAGAAGGGTCTGCCAGTAGTCCTCGATTCGGCTGCCGTCCTCGCTCGGCCAGTGCATCTGCATCAGGTCGATGCGCTCGACCCCGAGGCGCCCGAGCGAGAGGTCGATCTCGCGGCGCAGGCTCTCCGCCGTGCCGACCCTGTGCGGCCGCACCGACGGGTCTTGCGGATCGCGGACAAGCCCACATTTGGTGAAAACACAGGGCCGCTCGCTTTCGGGGATTACTTTCAGCGCCCGCCCGACCACCTCTTCCGAATGGCCGAAACCGTAGATCGCGGCCGTATCGATCCAGTTGACGCCGCGCGCGACCGCATGGCGGATCGCAGCAACCGAATCGTCGTCGTCCTGCGCACCCCAGCCGTAGAGCCAGTCGCCGCCGACCGCCCATGCCCCGAAGCCGACCCGGGTGATCTCCATGTCGGTGCGGCCGAGCCGCACGCGGGGCAGCGCCCCCTTTGAGTCCCGTGGCATGTCCGTTTCCGTCTCCTGTCAGCACGGCCGGGTCATACATCTATCCAATGGATCGGACGGATGCGACCCGTCGATCACGCCGACAGGATCGATCGCGGACGGACAAGTCTGCTGATCAGGATCGGCGGCGGGCGATCGCACCGCCGATCAGTGCCAGGGCGGTGAAGATCAGCCCCATCGGGACGAACAGAAAGACGACGGTCAGTGGCAACAGGCCGAGATTCGTCCCGGCGGGCCGCAATAGGACCATGGCAAGGAGCTGTCCGCCGAGGATGGTGACGGCCCAACGCCAGACCCTCTGCGGTACGAGGTAGCCCAGTATCCCCGCCGCCAGCGCCAGAAGCGGCAGTGCCACGAGCCACCAGCTGCCCGAGTCCCACGCCTCCCGCCGCGTGCCACCGAGCGAGAATGCCGCCCAGCCAACAAAACCCGCGGCGCCTGCGATCGCCGCGGCAGCGGTCGATGACAGGGCCGGAGTGCCGGAGGGCCGTGCCATCGTCCTTGGCGTTGGTCTAGCTGCGCGCGTCGCTGGCGAAGACCAGCACCGGCTTGTCCCGGTAGAGCGCCGGGAAGGTTGCCTTCAGCGCCGCGATCTTGGGCACGTCATAGAACATGATGTAGCCCGGATTGATGTCGATCGTGGTGGCGGCGTCCTGGTGATAGTCCTCGGCCCGGAAGAAGTTGGTGTAGGGCGTCACCTCGGTGACGATCTTGTCGGGGAACGCCTTGGTGGCATCGAGCTGAGCGATATAGGCCTTGGCGACCTTGGCCTGTTCGTCGCTCATGGTGAACAGCGCCGAGCGATAGCTCGTGCCCATGTCCGGTCCCTGATGGTTGAGCTGGGTGGGGTCGTGCGCCACCGAGAAGAAGATCTGCAGCAGCTTGCCGTAGGTGACCTTGGACGGGTCGTAGGTGACCTTGACCGACTCGGCATGGCCGGTCGTCTCGGTGGTGACGTCGGCGTAGGTCGGATTGTCGACGGTGCCGCCGGCATAGCCGGCGATGGCGCTCTCCACGCCTTCGACGTGCTGGAACACGCCCTGGATGCCCCAGAAGCAGCCGCCGGCGAAGATCGTCGTCTCGCTTCCCGCGGTCGCCGGCTCGTCCATGGCCGGCGGCGGGATGACGACCACCGGGCCGATCTTCTCGGCACTGGCTTCACTGCCGCCCATCAACGCGCCGAACGCAACCAGCGCGAAGGCACCGGCGGCGATCAACGCCGAGGCATTCCGGATCCGGCTCAAGTCCATGAAAACCTCCATCGGGAGAGAGTGAACACGATCGCCGCCCGCCTCACGCGGCAGCGCGCGGCACGAATTTCAGCGCCACCGAATTCATGCAGTAGCGCAGCCCGGTCGGCTGCGGCCCGTCGTCAAAGACGTGGCCGAGATGGGCTTCGCAGCGCGCACAGGAAACCGCTGTGCGCACCATGCCGAAGCTGCTGTCCCGGATCTCGACCACGTTCTGGCTGGCGATGGGCTGCCAGAAGCTCGGCCAGCCGGTGCCCGAATCGAACTTGGTCTTTGAATCGTACAGCGCCGTATCGCAGCAGATGCAGCGATAGAGGCCGCTGTCGTGATTGAAGGCGTATTCGCCACTGCCGGCCCTTTCCGTGCCCTCCTGCCGGGTCACTTGGAAGGCGAGATCGGAGAGCTGGGCGCGCCATTCGGCTTCGCTCTTGACCACTTTGGGCACGTTCTCCTCGCCGAGGCTCACCCCGGTATCGGCAAAACGCACGATCGTCACCATGCCGGGCTTGGTCACGATCGTGCTCGCGCCGGCCCGGCCGACCCAGCGCACCGCGGCGCCCACGCCGACCACGCCCGCCAGTGCCGCGGCCGAAAGCAGGAAGCGCCGGCGGGTCGCCTCGAGATGGTCTGTCGCGCATGGCTTGCTCTCCATCGGGCTGTCGGTCTCCTGTGATGGCCCGAATATAGGGGCAGGCGCACGACACGCCCCACTCAATTCGTCTTGAGGTGGCCGTGACGCCCGGCAACCGCTCAGGCGAGCGAAAAGGCGATGATCGCGGCGGTGACGACCGCTCCCATTGCCGCGAAGCGCGCCAGCAGCCGGCGGTCCTTGGCCGAGCGTGTCGCATCGGCATAGTCGAAGCGCTCGTAGCGGATGGCCGCAAGCGGCACACCGGCGGCGCTGAGGAGATCGCAGGCGGCGCACATCATGGCGCCCGGTCCGCACAGCATCGCCCTGACCTGGCTCCGGTCGAGCCCGTCCAGCGCCTCGGCGAGCGTGCCCGGGGTGACCCGTCCGCGGTCATGCTGCCAGTCGGGGCCCGCCTCCTCCGCCAGGAAGATCGCCTTGAGATCGAGCCCGCCGGCCTCCAGCACGATGCGCTCCGGCGCGATCATCGCCTGCGGTCGCATGCCGGCATAGATTAGCCGCACCGGCCGCCGGTCGCCGCGCGCGGCAAGCTCGCGCAGGATCGCCAGGATCGGCGCGATGCCGACGCCGCCGGCAACCAGCAGCAGCGGATCGGAGGACTCCTCGGCCAGAACGAAGCTGCCATGCGGCGCGTCGAGGCCGACCTTCGTCCCCACTGGAATCGTCCCGATTCTGCCGGTGAAATCGCCCGATTCCTTGATGATGAAGGAGAGGTCGTTGCCGGCCGACGGCGCCGAGGCGATCGAGAAGGGATGGTCGAACACTGGGAACCGCCGGCCACCGAAAGCGATCCAGGCGAACTGCCCGGCGCGACAGGCAAGGCCCTTGCCGCCATTGTGGCTGAGCGTCAGTTCCCACAGGCCCTCGGCGACCTTGCGGTTGCCCGCCACCCGCCATTTCGTCGTCGCCATCTGCAGGGCCCGGTCGCCATAGACCGTGAGCGCGCTCGCCATCACGACGATGGCCAGCATCGGCCATAGCGCATCGAGCGGGAAGAAACGCGCATAGTGGCCGGCGCGCAGTATATGCAGCACCAGGAACACCACCGCTGCCAGCGCCAGCAGACCGTGGCTCGCCCGCCACACGCCGTAGCGCCCCAGCTTCTCGCGATAGAGCGCCGTCACCACCAGCAGGATCGTCGCCACACCGGAGATCGTCCCGGTCAGGAAACGCCGATCGAAGAACAAATAGATCAGCCAGTCGAGGCTGCGCGACGGATCGGCGATCACGTTAGGCACGATGAAGGTCAGCGGATGGACGATGACCATCGCCAACAGCGCCCGCGCCGACCATTTGTGGAAGGCCATGGTGACGTCGATGCCGATCCGCCCCGACAGCAACTCGAAGCGGCCGGAGGTGACGAACTGCAGAACCAGCGCCACCCCGGCGACCATGCCCGTCGCCGCAGTCGCCTCGCGCCAGGCAAACGCATGCGACCGCCCGGTGAGCCAGGCCAGCAGCAACGGCACCGTCAGTGCCGCCAGGTAGAACAGAGCCAGCCAGTAGCCCGAAAGGCCGCGCTGGCGCGGCGAGGCGTGCGTGTCCATGATTAACGAACCCGGTCTGAAGCCGACCACGCGATTGTCTGAATCGTTCACGCTCCGCCGGGTCCGGTCCGACGCGGCGATTCATGAGCCACGCGGCGCCGGATTGCCGCACCTGCCGGGAAACGGGATGGGCCGCAACCGGCCGGGACCGGCCGCAAGCCGGGCCACAAAAAATAAGGCCGGCGCAAAAACGCGCCAGCCGTGGACGGGGGCCCCCGTCAAATCTTTAATTGTATTAATGCGCGGTTAAAGCACGTTAACCATCGCGTCCGCCATTGCTAGAATTACGCGGTGACAGCCGCATGACGGCTCCGTGACGGGTCTCGATCGCGTCTGGCAATTTGCCTTCGCTTCCGCCATATAGAGGCGGAAAACCTGTGGATTTCTCTAGCTTCCGGACAAGGCTGCCATGACGGCGAGGGCGATCCCCTTCCGCAAGATGAACGGCCTCGGCAACGAGTTCATCGTCTTCGACGGCCGCCGCGACGCCGTGCGCCTCAGCGCGGAGGCGATTCGTGCGCTCGGCGCCCCGGACGCGCTCAATTTCGACCAGATGATCACCATCGAGACGGCACATGGGGCCGGCGGCGACGCCTTCATGCGCATCCACAATCGCGATGGCGGCGAGGTCGATGCCTGCGGCAACGCCACCCGCTGCGTCGGCTGGCTGCTCATGGGCGAGACCGGCCGTCCGAGCGCGGCCATCGAGACCAATGCCGGCCTGCTCAGGGCCTTTGACAGCGGCCAGCCGGAACTGATCACCGTCGACATGGGCCAGCCGCGCTTCCGCTGGGACGAGATTCCGCTGGCCGAGGAGTTCCGCGATACCCGCGCCATCGAGCTGCAGATCGGGCCGATCGACGACCCGATCCTGCACTCGCCGGCGGTGGTCAACATGGGCAATCCGCACGCCATCTTCTGGGTCGACGATATCGCGGCCTACGACCTGGAGCGCTTTGGCCCGCTGCTCGAGAACCATCCGATTTTTCCCGAGCGCGCCAACATTTCGCTGGCCCATGTCACGTCGCCGACGGCAATCACTCTGAAGACCTGGGAGCGCGGCGTTGGCATCACGCGGGCCTGCGGCACCGCCGCCTGCGCCGCCGCCGTCGCCGCAGCGCGCAAGAAGCTGACCGAGCGCCGCGTCACGGTGACGCTTCCAGGCGGGCCACTGGTCATCGACTGGCGCGACGACGGCCATGTCTGGATGACCGGCCCGGTGGAGACCGAGTTCGAAGGCACGATCGACCCCGAGACGCTGGCTTGGGCTGTCACCGCCATGGGCGCGGCCTAGTGAGTCTTCCCCGCACCATCACCTTCGGCTGCCGGCTGAATGCGCTGGAATCCGAGGTCATGCGCCGCCGCGCCGAAGAAGCCGGCATGGGCGACGCCATCCTGGTCAACACCTGCGCGGTGACCGCCGAGGCTGTGCGCCAGGCGCGCCAGGCGATCCGCAAGGCGCGCCGCGACGCGCCCGACGCCCGCATCGTGGTTGCCGGCTGCGCCGCCCAGATCGATCCCGAAACCTTCGCCGCCATGCCCGAGGTCGACCGCGTCCTCGGCAATGCCGAGAAGCTGCAGGCACCGAGTTACGATTTCGGCTTGGCCGGGACACAACGTGTCCGCGTCAACGACATCATGTCGGTCAGGGAGACCGCCGGCCATCTGGTCGACGGGCTCGACGGCCGCGCCCGCGCGTTTGTCGAGGTGCAGAACGGCTGCGACCACCGCTGCACCTTCTGCATCATCCCCTACGGCCGCGGCAATTCGCGCTCGGTGCCGGCCGGTGCCGTGGTCGAGCAGGTGCGGCGGCTCGCCGAAAACGGCTATGCCGAGGTGGTGCTGACCGGCGTCGACATCACCTCTTGGGGGCACGACCTGCCGGGCACGCCGAAGCTCGGCACACTCGTTCGCGCCATCCTCCACCATGTGCCGGAACTCAAGCGGCTGCGCCTCTCTTCCATCGATTCGATCGAGGTTGACGAGGCGCTGATGCGCCTGATCGCTGAGGAGGAGCGGCTGATGCCGCATCTCCACCTCTCGCTCCAGCATGGCGACGACATGATCCTCAAGCGCATGAAGCGCCGACATCGGCGCGACCACGCCGTGAACTTCGCCGCCGACATCCGCCGCCTGCGCCCCGACATCGTCCTCGGCGCAGACCTGATCGCCGGCTTCCCGACGGAGAGCGAGGCGATGTTCGAGAATAGCCTCTCGATCGTCGACGACTGCGGCCTCACCCATCTCCACGTCTTCCCGTTCTCGCCCCGTCCCGGCACGCCGGCCGCGCGCATGCCCCAGCTCGACCGGCGTCTCATCAAGGAGCGTGCCGCGCGCCTGCGCGAGAAGGGCGAGGCAGCGCTTGCCGCCCATCTTGTCGCCGAGCAGGGCGCCACGCGTCACGTGCTCATCGAGCGTGGCGGCCGCGGCCGCACCGAACACTTCACCGAGACCGCCATCGATGCCGGCGCCCCCGGTGCAATCGTCGCCGCGCGCATCACCGGACGCACCGGGAGCGCGCTGGTCGCCACCGCGCTTTCCGAGGCGGCCTGATGGCGGAAGGCAAGGGATTGTTCGGCCGCTTGCGCGGCGCAAAGCCGGCGGCTGAGGAGCCACCGCCCACCGACGCACCGGTGCCCGAAGCTCCCGAACCGCGCCAGACCTGGTTCCAGAAGCTGAAGAGCGGGCTGTCGCGCTCCTCAGGCGCGCTCACCGAGCAGATCGCCGCGGTCTTCACCAAGCGCAAGCTCGACGGCCAAGCGCTGGAAGAACTCGAGGACATGCTGATCCGCGCCGATCTCGGCGCCGACACCGCGGCCAGGATCACCGATGCCTTGCGCATCGGCCGCTATGACAAGGAGATCAGCGACGCTGAGGTAAAGGCGGTGCTGGCCGAGGAGATCGGCAAGGCACTGGCGCCGGTCGCCCGGCCACTCGTCATCGACCCGTCGCTCAAGCCCCACGTAGTGCTGGTCGTTGGCGTCAACGGCACCGGCAAGACCACCACCATCGGCAAGCTCGCGGCGAAACTCCGCGCCGAGGGCAAGTCGGTCGTGCTCGCCGCCGGCGACACCTTCCGCGCCGCGGCCATCGAGCAGTTGAAGATCTGGGGTGAGCGGACCGGCGCCACCGTCGTCTCCGGCGCGCAGGGGGCAGACGCCGCCGGCCTCGCCTATGACGCGCTGGAAACGGCGCGCGACGAAAGCGCCGACGTACTGTTGATCGACACCGCCGGCCGCCTGCAGAACAAGGACGCGCTGATGGCCGAACTGGAGAAGGTCATCCGCGTCATCCGCAAGGTCGATCCGTCGGCGCCGCATTCGGTGCTGCTGACGCTCGACGCCACCACCGGCCAGAACGCCGTCAGCCAGGTCGACATCTTCGGCAAGCGCGCCGGGGTCACCGGCCTGGTGATGACCAAGCTCGACGGCACCGCGCGCGGCGGCATCCTGGTCGCCATTGCCGCCCAATACGGCCTGCCGGTGCATTTCATCGGGGTCGGCGAGGGCGTCGACGATCTCGAACCCTTCGCGGCGGAGGATTTCGCCCGCGCGCTGGCCGGCCTGTAGGGAGGACACCATGAGCGACGGCGCCATCAACCTCGCCGACAAGCTTTCCACCTTCACCGAGATCTTCGCGCCCAGGACGCTGGCCGAATATAACGGCCACGACATCATGGTCGCCAAGCTCAAGGGACCCTATGTCTGGCACAAGCATGACGACACGGACGATTTCTTCCTGGTGCTCAAGGGCCGGCTTGCCATCGAGCTCCGCGACCGCACGGTGACGCTGGGTCCCGGCGAGATGTTCATCGTACCGAAAGGCGTCGAGCATCGGCCGGTCGCCAATGAAGAGGTGCATATTCTCCTAATCGAGCCGACCGGCACGCCCAATTCCGGCGACCCGTTGACCGCCGCGCCAAGACGGCTGGCGTGAAGCAATTCCAGGAAAAGTGGACACCACTTTTCCGTCCGGAATTGCGTGAAACTAAGAGGACAGAGCGGATCATCGATCCTGCCAAACGATGACCCGCTCTAGAGGCGAAAGCGACAATCCATGGCCTTCGAACACGCCCCCAACGAGCCGCACACGGCGGAAGAGAAGAAACTCAATCCCTGGCTCAAGCTGGTGCTCGAGCTGGGACCGCTCTTGATCTTCTTCTTCGCCAATGCGCGCGGCGAGAAGCTCGCCGAGACCTGGCCGCTGATTGGCGCGCTGGGCGGACCGATTTTCTTCGCCACGGCGAGCTTTATCGTGGCGACCGTGCTGGCGCTCATTGTCTCCTACGCGCTTACCCGCCGCCTGCCGCTGATGCCCTTCGTCACCGCCATCGTCGTGGTGGTCTTCGGCTCCCTGACGCTGTGGCTGCACGACGCCACCTTCATCAAGATGAAGCCGACGATCATCTATGTGCTCTTCGGCGGCGTGCTGCTCGGCGGCCTCGTCTTCGGCCGCTCGCTCCTGGGCTACGTCTTCGACGCCATGTTCAAGCTCTCGGACGAGGGCTGGCGCAAGCTCACCTTCCGCTGGGGCGTGTTCTTCCTGGTGCTCGCCGTCTTGAACGAGATCCTGTGGCGCAACGTCTCCACCGACACCTGGGTCGCCTTCAAGGTCTTCGGCTTCCTGCCGCTCACCTTCGTCTTCGCGCTCGCCCAGATGCCGCTCATCAACAAGCACACGATCGCCGAAGAGACCGAGAAGTCCTGAACGCGGTCAGGTCCCGGCGCCCTTCCCCAGCATCCTGGCGATTTCCGGCTTGAGATCCTTGGCCACCGTCTGGTCGGTGAGCGGGCCGATATATTTCTTGGCGATGATGCCGTCGGGGCCGACCAGATAGGTCTCCGGCACGCCATAGGCACCCCAGTCGATGAAGGTGCGGCCGCTCGCATCGACGCCGATCGCCGCATAGGGGTTGCCCTGATCGTTGAGCAGCGCCAGCGCGTTCTCCGGCTTGTCCTTGTAGTCGATGCCAACCAGCCGGATGCGCTTGTCCTTGGCGATCCTCTCCAGCACCGGATGCTCCTCCCGGCAGGGCACGCACCAGGAGGCGAAGATGTTGACCAGCGTCAGGTGGCCGTCAAGATCGGCGCGCGACAGGCCTGGCACGCCGGCGCCGGTAAGCGCCGGCAGGGCGAAGTCGGGCGCCGGCTTGCCGATCAGCACCGAAGGCACGATGTCCGGCCCGGTATTGGATTCCAGCCGCATCAGGAAGATCGCCGCCAGCCCGGCGAATAGAGCCAGCGGCAGCAGCATGACCGGCCGCAGGCGCCAACCCGGCTTCGGCCCGCCGGCTTCGCTCATGGCGTCCCGCGCTCCGAGCGCCGGCGGATGCCGCGCGCTTCCAGTTCGGCCAGACGCCGCCGCTGCAGGCGTCCGTCAAGAATGATCCACACGATCATGCCGACAACCACGACCACGGTCACCAGATAGGCGGCGATGATGAAACCGGCATGGTCCCACATGCCGCTCAGCCTCCCGCCCCGGAGGCGGCGGCGATTTCCAGCGCGCGCACGCGCCGGCGCAGAATCTCGTTGCGGATCGCCATCGCCAGCAGCGCTGCGAACATCAGCGTCATCGCCGCCATCATCACGAACAGCGGGATGAGCATGGTGATGTCGATGGTCGGACCGGTCGCCAGGAAGATGCTCTCGCCCTGATGCAGCGTGTTCCACCAGTCGACCGAGAACTTGATGATCGGCAGGTTGATGGTGCCGACCAGCGTCAGCACCGCCGCCGCCCGCGCCGCGCGGCCGGGGTCCGGCATCGCCTGCCACAGCGCGATCAGGCCGAGATACATCAGGAGCAGCACCAGTTCCGAGGTCAGCCGCGCATCCCACACCCACCACGTGCCCCACATCGGCTTGCCCCACAGCGAACCGGTGATCAACGCCAGGAAGGTGAAGGCGGCGCCCAGCGGCGCGGCGCTCTTGGCGGTCACGTCGGCCAGCGGATGACGCCAGACCAGCGTGCCCAGCGAGGCCACCGCCATCAACGCATAGGCGAGCATCGACAGCCAGGCCGCCGGCACGTGGATGAACATGATGCGCACCGTCTCGCCCTGCTGGTAGTCCGGCGGCGCCTCGAAGAAGGAGAGGTAGAGGCCGATAGCCAGCACAAACAGCGCCGCGCCCCACAGGAGCGGCAGCGCGCGGCCTGAATAGCTCAGGAATCGGGTCGGATTGGCGAGGTCGACGATGGCCATGGGCGTCGTTCTAGAGCTTTTCTCGACCAGATAGAACCATTCCGACGAAGCGATTTTACGGCAGGATCAAGCCGGCGGGCGAAGGTCGTGCTGGCGGTACGGCCGACACCATCGGCGACGATAATGGCGCAAAAGCGCCCGTCCCTTTGGGTTTCCGACCGGCGGACGCCTGGACGCCGATCCCGGCTCGCCCGATACCCCTTGATCGCTCTTCGCCGGTCCCGGCGCCGGATCGTTCCGCCGGTCGAAAAACGGAATTGGCTCTTTCAGGCCGAGAAGAACTCTCGGGGGCGGATTGTGGCTTCGGCAATGCATCCGCCACACGGGCGCCATGCTAGAATGGGATCCGCACAGGTGGACGCCATCGGGCTGGGGAGCCCCGCGCCCCAGCGAAGGAGTGCCCATGCGCGCTGCTTTTTCCGTTCTCGCCCTCATTTGCACCGTTACCGCCGCCGCCGCCGCCCCCACAGACGATGTCATCCGCCAGAAGATCGTCGGAAGCTGGGGCAAATCCCCGGCCTGTGCCGACGGCCGCCTGACCTTCAATGCCGACGGCAGTTTCGTCTCCCAGGGCGCCCAGCAATCGGACAGCGTTGACGGCACCTACACCATCGACCAGGGCCGGCTCAATGGCCACAGCGGCGACAACGATATGCCGGCCGTGTTGGTCGATTTCGACGGCGAAGCGCTGCTGCTCGACGACGGCAGCGGCAACCCCGACCGCCTCGCCCGCTGCCAGGCGGCTCAGTAGGCCCTATTCCATCCCGATCCTGAGTGCGGCGGCGCCGGCGATCGGCGCCACCACCGCACTCAAGAGCGTCAGCGCCACCAGGATGAGAAGCGGCGGGGCGAGCGGCATCGGTCCGGCCACCGCAGCATAGGCGGCACTCACCCCGAAGATCAGGACCGGGACGGTGAAGGGCAGCACCAGCACGGCGACCAGCAGGCCGCCGCGGCCGAGCGCGGTCATCAGCGCCGCGCCGATGGCGCCGATGAGCGTCAATGCCGGCGAACCCAAAAGCAGTGTGAGCGCCGTCACGCCGAGCGCTTTGGGCTCCATGCCGAGCAGCAGCCCCAGCACCGGGCTCGCCACCACCAGTGGCAGCGCGGTCGCTATCCAGGCGCCGGTACATTTGGCCAGCACCGTCACTTCCAGCGGCAGGCCGGAAAGCGCCAGCAGATCGAGCGTGCCGTCCTCCTTGTCCTCGCCGAACAGCCGGTCGAGGCCGAGAAGCGTGGCCAGCAGTGCCCCGATCCACAGCATCGCCGGCCCGATCCGCGCCAGCAGTTTGAGGTCGGGCCCGACCCCGAAGGGCACCACCGTCACCACCGCGACGAAGAAAACCAGACCGACGAAGGCGCCACCGCCGCTTTTCAGCGACAGGCGCGCCGTCTGCCCGGCAACGGTCGCGAAGCCGGCGATCATGCCGCCCCCAGCATCAGCGTCGCCGTCGGGCTGACCGGCAGGTCGCGATGGGTGGCGGCGATCGCCATGCCGCCGCCGGAGAGGTGCTCGGCGATCAGCCGGCCGAGCCCGGCTTCGGCGGCGGCATCGAGCGCGGTGGCCGGTTCGTCCAGCAGCCACAGCACCCGTGGCGCGACCAGAAGCCGCGCCAGCGCCACCCGCCGCCGCTGGCCGGCCGAGAGCACCGAAGCGTGCAGGTCGCCGAGCGGCTCCAGACCGACGGCGGTGAGCGCCGCATCGATGTCGCCGCCGCCCCACAGTTTCCGCCAGAAATTCAGGTTCTGCCGCACCGTCAGGCCGGGCTTCAGGGCGTCGAGATGGCCGAGATAGTGGCTATGGGCGCCGATTCCGGCATCCTCCGCCCCCTCGAGCGCGACCGTCCCGGCGGCCGGCCTGAGCAGACCGGCAACCAGGCGCAAGAGTGTCGATTTGCCGGCGCCGTTAGGGCCGGTGACGGCAAGCAGCCCCCCGGCGTCAAGCGTGAAGGAGAGATCGGCGAAGACCGGGCGCCCGCCGCGCACCGCCGCCAGACCGGTTGCCGTCAGACGCATGGCAACACGCGCGCGGCATGTCGGCCGAGGACGCCTTTCCCGGCGGAAACCCGCTTGAACCCGGCGCCGTCCGCCCCATGATCGTCTGGTATCACCATTTAAGATTCACTATAAGGCCGGCGACCGCCGCCGTCGCCTGCGGAACCGGTCCGGCATCCCGCATTCTCCCGCCGCCGCCTCGGGGCGCTTTGCTTATCGAATCAAGGAGTATCAGGACGTGGCCACGTCGCTCGACAGCTTCAAATCGCGGCGCACCCTCACCGTCGGGAGCGCGACCTATGAATACTACAGCCTGCCCGATGCCGAGAAGAACGGGCTTGCCGGCATTTCGCGCCTGCCCTTCTCGCTGAAGGTGCTGCTCGAGAATCTGCTCCGCCACGAGGACGGGCGCACGGTCACCGCCGACGACATCCGCGCCATGGCCGCCTGGCTTACCACCCGCAAGAGCGACCGCGAGATTGCCTTTCGGCCCGCACGCGTGCTGATGCAGGATTTCACCGGCGTGCCGGCGGTGGTCGATCTGGCCGCCATGCGCGACGCCATGGTGGCGCTGGGCGGCGACCCGGCGCGCATCAACCCGCTGGTGCCGGTCGATCTGGTCATCGACCATTCGGTCATGGTCGACCAGTTCGGCAATGCGCTGGCCTTCCAGGCCAATGTCGCGCGCGAATACGAGCGCAACGGCGAGCGCTACCAGTTCCTGCGCTGGGGCCAGTCCGCCTTCGAGAATTTCCGCGTCGTGCCGCCGGGCACCGGCATCTGCCATCAGGTCAACCTCGAATACCTCGCCCAGACCGTGTGGACCGGCAAGGACGACGGCGCCACCGTCGCCTATCCGGACACTCTGGTCGGCACCGACAGCCACACCACCATGGTCAATGGCCTGGCCGTTCTCGGCTGGGGCGTCGGCGGCATCGAGGCCGAGGCGGCCATGCTCGGCCAGCCGATCTCCATGCTCATCCCCGAGGTGATCGGCTTCCGCCTCGGCGGCCGCCTGCCCGAGGGCATCACCGCCACCGACCTGGTGCTCACCGTCACCCAGATGCTGCGCAAGAAGGGCGTTGTCGGAAAATTCGTCGAGTTCTATGGCGACGGCCTTTCGCGCCTGTCGCTGGAAGACCAGGCCACCATCGCCAACATGGCGCCCGAATACGGCGCCACCTGCGGCTTCTTCCCGGTCGACAAGGACACGCTCGCCTATTTGAAGGCGACCGGCCGCACGGCGGAGCGCATCGCCCTGGTCGAAGCCTATGCACGAGCGCAGGGCATGTACCGCGACGACGGCACGCCCGAACCCATGTTCACCGACACGCTGGCGCTCGATCTCGCTTCCGTCGTGCCGTCGATGGCCGGGCCGAAGCGCCCGCAGGACCGGGTCGAGCTATCCCATGCCGACAGCGCCTTCGAGGCGGCGCTCGCCGACATCCGCGACGTCAATGGCGGCGGCCAGGCCTCCGACATGGACGAGGAGGGCGGCGGCTCGGTGCCCGAGCTCTATCGCTCGGCCAAGGTCGAGGACAAGGATTACAGGCTGACCGACGGCGACGTGGTCATCGCCGCCATCACCTCGTGCACCAACACCTCCAATCCGAGCGTGCTCATCGCCGCCGGTCTGGTGGCGAAGAACGCCCACGAAAAGGGGCTGACCAGCAAGCCATGGGTGAAGACCTCGCTGGCGCCCGGCTCGCAGGTGGTCACCGAATATCTCGCCAAGGCCGGCCTACAGGAGCATCTCGACGCCCTCGGCTTCAATCTCGTCGGTTACGGCTGCACCACCTGCATCGGCAATTCGGGGCCGCTGCCGGAGGAGATTTCCGAGGCGATCGGTGCCAAGGAACTGGTCGTCGCCTCGGTGCTGTCCGGCAATCGCAATTTCGAGGGCCGCGTCAATCCCGATACGCGCGCCAACTATCTCGCCTCGCCGCCGCTGGTCGTCACCTATGCGCTGACCGGCACGCTGCGCGTCAACGTCACCACCGAGCCGCTTGGCACGGGCAAGGACGGCAAGCCGGTCTATCTCAAGGACATCTGGCCGACGACCAAGGAGGTGGCGGAGATTGTCCGCGCCACCATCAGCCAGGACATGTTCCGCAGCCGCTACGCCGACGTCTTCAAGGGCGACGCCGCGTGGCAGAAGATCTCGGTCACCGGCGGCCAGACCTACACCTGGTCGGACACCTCGACCTATGTGCAGAACCCGCCCTATTTCGAGGGCATGGGAATGACGCCGGAGCCGGTCACCGACATCGTCGGGGCGCGCATCCTCGGCCTCTTCCTCGATTCCATCACCACCGACCACATCTCACCCGCCGGCTCGATCAAGCGCGACGGCCCGGCCGGCGAATATCTGATCTCGCATCAGGTGCGGCCGGTGGAGTTCAACTCCTACGGCTCGCGCCGCGGCAACCACCAGGTGATGATGCGCGGCACCTTCGCCAATATCCGCATCAAGAACCAGATGGTGCCCGGCGTCGAGGGCGGCGTCACCACCCACCAGCCCTCGGGCGATCAGCTCTCCATCTACGACGCCGCCATGCGCTACGCTGACGAGAAAGTGCCGCTGGTCATCTTCGCCGGCAAGGAATACGGCACCGGCTCGTCGCGCGACTGGGCGGCCAAGGGTACGCGGCTGCTGGGCGTGCGCGCCGTCATCGCCGAGAGCTTCGAGCGCATCCACCGCTCCAACCTCGTCGGCATGGGCGTTCTGCCGCTCGTCTTCGCCGATGGCATGTCGTGGAAGTCGCTCGACCTCAAGGGCGACGAGACGGTGACCATCAAGGGTCTCGCCGAAGGGCTCGAGCCGCGCCAGACACTCACCGCCGAGATCACCTACGGCGACGGGCGCACGGCTTCGGTGCCGCTCACCTGCCGTATCGATACGCTCGACGAGCTGGAATACTTCCTGAACGGCGGCATCCTGCATTACGTGTTGCGTCAGCTCGCCGCCTGAGCCCCGGGAATCACGGGCGCGCGCCACAGCAATTCCAGGAAAAGTGGGAACCGCTTTTCCGTCCGGAATTGCGCCAGGACAAGGATGGTGGAGCGGATCATCGCTTCCTAGAAACGATGATCCGCTCCGAGTTCGCGCCCGCTCTCACCCGAACGTGACTCGAACTTGACCCCCCTGGACCATAGGTTGACTGTGGGCGGCTTGGGAAAAGCCGGAGGTTCCGGCACCCGCTGGGATCACGCGTGCAGGCCTCATGAAAACGACGATTTCCGCGATTGCTTTCGGCGGTCTCCTCGCCGGCATGCTCACCGTCGCCGTCCCGGCCGCTGCCCAGCCGGCGGGGGCCGATATCAAGGGGGTCGTCGAGCTGTTCACCAGCCAGAGCTGCTCGTCCTGCCCGCCGGCCGACAAGGCGTTCGGCCAGTTTGCCCAGCGCAAGGACCTGCTGGCGCTCTCCTACAATGTCGATATCTGGGACATGCTGGGCTGGAAGGACACGCTGGCCAATCACGATTACACCGTGCGCCAACGCGGCTATACCGACGCGCAGGGCACCGGGGTCTATACGCCGCAGGCGGTGATCGACGGCCGGACCAATGTGCACCCCGATGATGCCCATCCGGACATCAAGAAGCTGATTGACGCGGCGCTGGCCAAATATCCCGACGGCCTGCCGGTGCACCTGTCGCTGTCCACGACCAGCGACGCCATCACGGTCAACATCGACGCGGTCGACCCGGCCATCAAGGCCGGCATGCCGCACGCCACGCTGTGGCTGGTGATGTATGACCGCTCGGTCAGCGTTCCGATCCGGTCGGGCGAGAACGACGGCAAGACGATCACCTACTCCAATGTCGTGAGAAAGCTCCGCCCGATCGCCATGTGGAAGGGCGACACCAGCTCGTTCGACCTGCCCAAGAGCGAGATCAAGCAGGCCGACGTCAACCGCTGCGCCGTGCTCTTGCAGGCCGAGACCAAGGACGGCCTGCCCGGGCCGATCCTCGGCGCCGCCACCATCGACATGACGGGAACGTAGCGCCGCTCACGCGGCGCAAGGCAGTCGGCATTGGGCAATGGGCAGTCGATTGCCGACTGCCGCTCTTCTATCCCAGGCTCTTCTCGATCAGCCTTGCGATGCGTGCCGCGTGGTCGGCCGGATCGTCGGGCGGCTCGCCATCGAGGATCTTGGCCTCGCCGTAGAGGATCACCGCCGCATCGTCGAGGATCGTCCCTGCGCCGCCGGCCGCCGCCTTGGCGGTGAGCGCCTTGACCAGCCCGTGCGTCGGGTTGAGTTCCAGAACCGGCGCGGCGTGCGTCTTCAGTTCGCCGGCCCGCGTCAGCATCTTTTCGAGCTGCCGGTCCGGTCCCATTTCCGGCGCCACCAGACAGACCGCGCTCGAGGCCAGCCGCTTCGACACGCGCACCTCGCTCACCTTGTCGCCGAGCGTCTGCTTGAAGCGCGCGGCAAGCGTCGCCACGGCGCTTTCCGGCGCCGCCTCGTCCTCGCTCGTTCCTTCGGCAAGCGGCACCAGGTCGAGATCGGCGGCGCCCTGGGTGACCGACTGGAAGGGTTTGCCGTCGAAGCCGAGCGCCGTGCGCACCCAGAAGGCATCGACCGGGTCGGAGAGCAGCAGCACCTCGATGCCGTGGCGCGCGAAGCCTTCCAGATGCGGGCTCGCCTGGATCGCCGCCGCGTCGTCGCCGAGCGCGTAATAGATCGCCGTCTGGTTGGGCCGCATGGCGGCGATGTAATCGGCAAGGCTGCGCCACGCTTCGCCGCCGGTCGTCGTCTTGAACCGGGCGATCTTGTAGAGTGCGTCGCGCCGTTCGGCGTCCTCGTAGAGGCCCTCCTTGAGCACCGCGCCGAAGGCCGCCCACACCGTCTCGAAGGTCTCCTTGTCCTCGCTCGCCAGCTTGTCGAGCTCGGAGAGCACCCGCGAGGTCACCGCCTTGCCGATCGCCGCCAGAACCGGATTGGTCTGCAGCATCTCGCGCGACAGGTTGAGCGGCAGGTCCTCCGAATCGATCACGCCGCGCACGAAGCGCAGCCACGCCGGCAGGATGTCGGCGTCGTCGGTGATGAACACCCGGCGCACGTAGAGCTTGATGCGCCCCTTGCGCTCCGGATTGAACAGGTCGAACGGCGTCATCGACGGCACGAAGACGAGCACCGAATATTCGCTGCGCCCCTCGGCCCGGTAATGGACGGTCAGCGCCGGCTCATCGTACTGGCCGCTGACGTGGCCGTAGAACTCGGCGTATTCCTCCTTGGTGACCGATGCTTTCGGCTTGCGCCACACGGCGCTGCCGTCGGCCAGCGTCTTTGCCGCCGCGCCGTCGCCGACCTTGAGTTCGATCGGCACCGGCACATGCGCCGAATAGGCCGCCACGACCCGCTCGATGGTCGCCGCTTGCGCATAATCCTTGGCATCGTCGAGGAGCTTGATGACCACCCGCGTGCCGCGCCCCGGCGCTTCGTCGAGGGTGGCCGCTTCGACGCTGTAGCTGCCCTTGCCGTCCGAGCGCCAGCGCCACGCCTCTTTCGTGCCGGCCCGACGCGACACCACCTCGACCTCGCTGCCGACCATGAAGGCCGAGTAGAAGCCGACGCCGAATTGGCCGATCAGCGTGCTCTTGTCGGTGTTCTCCGGCAGGCTTTCGAGGAAAGCGCGGGTGCCGGACTTGGCGATCGTGCCGAGATTGTCGATCAGTTCCTCGCGGCCCATGCCGATGCCGTTGTCTTCCACCGTCAGCGTGCCGGCGGCGCTGTCGGCGGCGAGCACGATGCGGAACGGCGCCTCGTCCGCCGCCAGCTCGGGCTCTGACAGGGTGAGCGTGCGCAGCCGCTCGCAGGCATCGGCAGCGTTGGAGATCAGCTCGCGCAGAAAGACGTCGCGGTTGGAATAGACCGAATGCACCATCAGGTGCAGCAGGCGGGAGACCTCCGCCTCGAAGGCTCGGGTCGTCGGCCCCTCGCCGCCGGTCGCTGTTTCGCCCTCGGCCATGTCACATCCTTGGAGGTTTGAAAGACTGCTTGGGCGAGATATCGCCGCTGGCGGTGCGGCTTTCAAGCCTTGCAGGCGTCCGGCGGGGAGCCAGAACGCAAATTGGCCGGCACGAGGCCGGCCAATGTTGCCGCATCATACGAAACGCGAGGCCAGGGATTCGGCCCGACGAGAAACCTCGGGGGGCTGGGGGGCTGAGAAACTACCGTGGTCTCCGCCGAGCCGAACCGTCTGAGGCAACGATTGAGATGATGGCCCGCCAACGTGTTCGACCAACGGCGGAAAAAGGGCAAAATCGTGAATTTGCGCCCGCCGCTGCCGGCCCGGCCGAGCCGCCACAAACCGCCGGCCGGCTGGATTCCGGGCCCTTGCGTTGCCCCGAAAACGAGGCAATCATGACAGCAGGATGACGCGAGAAAGACCATGAGCGAGCCGGAAGACAAAGAGCCGTCCGGCGGCCGGGCGAACCTGATCGCCCTCGCCGCCAGGCCAACGACCCCGCCCACCGGGCCAGTCGGCTTCAATCGTCAGGAACTCAACCAGATCCTCAACGTGTACGGCCGCATGGTCGCCGATGGCGAGTGGCGTGACTACGCCATCGACCTCGGCAAGGACCAGGCGGTCTTCTCGGTCTTCCGCCGCTCGGCGGAAGTTCCGCTGTACCGGATCATCAAGCAGCCGCGTCTGGCGCGCCGCCAGGGCCTGTGGTCGCTGGTCACTGCCACCGGCCTGATTCTGAGGCGCGGCCACGACCTCGCCAATGTGCTCAGAGTCATCGACCGGCGGCTGAAGATCGTCGCCTGACGGCGCCCGGCAGGTTCACCGGGTCGGCATGGTCGTCGCACCGGGACCCAGGGCCAGTTGCATGATCACCGTGTCCAGCCAGCGGCCGTGTTTGAAGCCGACATCCCTGAGCGTGCCGATGAGTTCAAAGCCGGCCGCCTTGTGCAGGCGGACCGAGGCGTCATTGGCGGAGTCCCCGATCACCGCCACCATCTGGCGGAAACCCAGCACGATCGTCTCGTCGATCAGCCGGCGGAGCAGCGCCCCGCCGATGCCCTGGCTACGGGCTTCCACCGCCAGATAGATCGAATCCTCCACCGTGTGGCGATAGGCCGGACGCGGCCGATAGGGCCCGACATAGCCGTAGCCGAGCACTTTTTCCCCCCGTTCGGCGACCACATAGGGAAAGCGGTCCCCCGTGAGGCGCAGGAACCGCGCCGTCATTTCCGCCTCGTCCGGCGGCACCACCTCGAAGCTCGCCGTGCCCACGGCGACTTCCTCGGCATAGATTTCGGTGATCACCGGAAGATCGGCCGCCACCGCCGGCCGGATGACGATATCGCTCATCTTTGCCGCCCTCGCAAAACATAAGGGCGCGGCCAAGCCGCGCCCTTTGCATCAGTCCATTGTCGTGTCCGCCTAGTTGCGGCCCTGGCCGAACAGCCGGAGCAGCATCAGGAACAGGTTGACGAAATCGAGATAGAGGCTGAGCGCGCCCATGATCGCCTTGCGGCCGGCCACCGTGCCGTCGTCGCCGACATAGTACATTTCCTTGATCTTCTGGGTGTCGTAGGCGGTCAGCCCGGTGAACACCAGCACGCCGATTATCGAGATGGCGAACTGCAGCGCCGTCGAATGCCAGAAGATGCCGACGATCGAGGCCAGGATGATGCCGATCAGGCCCATGAACAGGAAGGAGCCCATGCCGGTGAGGTCGCGCTTGGTGGTGTAGCCCCACAGGCTCATGGCGCCGAAGGTGCCGGCGGTGATGACGAACACCTGCGTGATGCTGGTCATCGTGTAGAGCAGGAAGATCGAGGACAGGGTCACGCCGAGCAGCGCCGCATAGGCCCAGAACGTCCCCTGCGCCGCACCGACGCTCATCTTGCTGATG
The DNA here is from genome assembly GCA_963750065.1 of uncultured Alphaproteobacteria bacterium. Lineage (GTDB taxonomy): Bacteria > Pseudomonadota > Alphaproteobacteria > Rhizobiales > Kaistiaceae > CAVSRC01. Next base: position 75,004 of record CAVVPK010000008.1, on the reverse strand, counting down.
CGGAAGCTCAGGAAGAACACCATGCCAAGCGTGACCAACATCAGAATCCAGGTCAGCCCGCCATAGAGCATGGTGCCGAAGCCGGTGAGATACAGCCCCGCGCCGATCGGCGTGGCCGTCGGCGTGGCCGTCGTCGCCAGCGAGAAGGCGACATAGGCGGCAATGCCGGTGATCGCGAGGCCGCTGGCCATGTAATTGTAAACACGGATCATATGCGCCCGGAGGCCAGCATCGATCGCGCTTTCAGCACCGTGCGCAACGGTCGCGCCGAACCGGGGCTGGTTATCGTAATTCGCCATCGAAAGGTCCCTTCTTCGTTGCTACTCGGCGCGGTCCAATCAGGACCCTGGCGCACGTGCGGTCAATATGGGCCGCAGGTACAGCCTAAACAAGTACCATGACAGGAGCTTAATGATTGGTGAGCGGCGGAGAACCGCGGAAAAAAGACCCCTCGCCCCCCTTTACAGACCGGCCGCGAAGCAGCGAATCTGGTGCCCGACGACAGCCAGCCGGGAGACACGCTCATGCCGCGCCTCTTCACCGGAGTGGAAATCCCCTTGGGGATCGCTGAACGGCTATCTTTTCTCCGCGGCGGCCTGCCCGGCGCCCGCTGGATCAGCACCGAAAACTACCATCTGACGCTTCGCTTCATGGGCGATATCGACATGATCGCCGCCGAGGCCATTGCCGAGGCGCTGTCGCGGGTGCGCCGTCTTGCCTTCCAGATGCGCATCACCGGGGTGGGGACGCTGGGCACACGCAAGCCGCACGCCATCGTGGCGCGGGTTGAGCCGTCGCCGCCGCTGACCGAGCTTCAGGCCGAGCACGAGCGCCTGATGCAGCGCATCGGCCTGCCGCCGGAAGGCCGCAAATACACGCCGCACATCACCCTTGCCCGTCTGCGCCATGCCAACACCCGCGATATCGCCGACTATCTGACGCTGCGCGGCGGCTTCTCCACCGCGCCGGTCGAGGTCGATCGTTTCGTCCTGTTCTCCTCGCGCGATTCGGTCGGCGGCGGCCCCTATGTCGTCGAGGAGAGCTACCCGCTGACCCCCCAGGGCGGCGGCGCAGCACGGCTGTCGCCCTAGGGTCTTGCCCGCCGGGCGCTTGCGGCGGCCGGTCTGGCGCCCCATCTTCTGGCGGTCGCTCACGTGGGAGAGCCCCTATGACCAAGGTGCTTTACGGCGAGATTCTCGCCCCGGAAGAGGAAGCCCGGCGGGAAGAACAGGTGAAAGCCAAGTTCTGGGCGACCTTCCGCAAGGCCGCCCGCTACGTTCCCTTCGCCGAAGACCTGGTTGCCGCCTACTACTGTGCCTTCGACCCGGCAACACCGACCCGGGTGCGCGCGATTCTGCTCGGCGCGCTGGCCTATTTCGTCCTGCCGCTGGATGTGATCCCCGATTTCATTGCCGGCTTCGGCTTCACCGACGACGTGACCGTTCTGGTCGCGGCGATCGCCACCGTCGGCGCCCACATCACCCCGGCCCATCGCGCCAAGGCCAAGCAGGCTCTTGACGAAAAACAGGGCTAACTGGGGTTTTTGCGGCGCCGGATCACATTGTCGTCCGATTCTGTGGCTTTAGGTTGGGCCCGGCGTTTGGGGTTGGAAAATAGCGGTTTGCAGGATTGCCGGGCGCTTCACGAAATAGTAACTCCCGTGAGGGAAGTTTAATAAATGTTTAGCGAGACGGAAAAACCGGAGACGGGGCGGTCGACCGGCGTCCCCGTGAGAGGCAGATGATTTCACGCATTTTGCTCCTGATCGGCGCCCTCGCCGCGTCGACAAGCCTGGCCGCGGCCCAGGCCCCGACATCCATCGGCACCTTCAAGGCCTGGAATGCCTACGTATCCACCGAAGGCGGTGACAAGACCTGCTTCGCGGCCTCCCAACCGACCAATTCGAAATACTCGCGGTCGATCTCGAGCCGCGGCGACGCCTTCTTCATGATCACCACGATTCCGACCAAGAGCATCCGCAACGAGGCGAGCACGATCATCGGCTTTCCGTTCAAGGCCGGCAGCGACGTGACCGCCAATGTCGACGGCACCGACTTCAAGATGTTTTTCAACGACGCCGCCGGTGAAACCTCGTGGGCGGTGCCGGATCAGGAAGCGGCGCTCATCGAGGCCATGAAGAAGGGCTCCAAGATGACCGTGGCGAGCACCTCCAGCCGCGGCACCGACGTGACCGACTCGTATTCGCTGTCCGGCGTCACGGCCGCCCTCGACGCCGCCGCCAAGGAGTGCCCGTAGCCGCACACCGCAGCCGCTAGGCGGTCGCGGTTTCGTCCTCGATCGCCCGGATTGCGTCGGCACGCTCCAGCGTGCGCTGCGCCATGCGCTCGTGCAGCCGCTCCACCATCTGCCCATCCACGGTGATGACGCCCTTGCCGGCATTCTCCGGCGCGGCGAAGGCCTCGATCACCCTGCGCGCCGCGGCGATATCCTGCCGCGACGGCCCGAAGGCGGCATTGGCGACCGGCACCTGGCTCGGGTGGATGAGGGTCTTGCCGTCCATGCCGAGGTCGCGGCCCTGCCGGCATTCCTCGGCCAGCGCGTCACCGTCGTTGAGATCGTTGAATGTGCCGTCGAGCACGGCCAGCCCATGGGCGCGTGCCGCCACCACCACCTGGGCGATATGGGGCAGCATTGCGGCCCGGCCCGGCCGGATGGAAGCGCCGAGTTCCGCGGCCAGATCGTTGGTGCCGATGACGTAGCAGGTGACGGCCGGCGCCGGCATGGCGGCGATCGCTCCCATGGCGCTGGCGTTGAGCACCGCCGCCGGCGTCTCGATCATCGCCCACAGGTTCATGCTCTTGGGCGCATGGGCGGCCGCCAGCGCCGCGCGCGTGCGGCGGATGTCGTCGGTGCGCGACAGCTTCGGCACCAGAATGGCGTCTGGCCGCGCCGACGCCATGGCAGCGATGTCGCGGGCGATCCACGGCGTATCGAGACCGTTGATGCGCACGACGATCTCGCGCCGCCCGGTGGTCAGTTCGCTGACCGCCGCCGCAACCGCGTCGCGCGCCTTTTCCTTGCGGTCCGGCGCCACCGAATCCTCAAGGTCGAAGATCAGCACGTCGGCCGCAAGCGTCTTGCCCTTTTCGAGCGCACGCTCGTTCGCGCCCGGAATGTACAGCGCACTTCGCCGCGGGCGCAGATCTGCCGGCATCGATGTTCCCCTCTCAGTCCCGAACCAGACACTAGTCCCACCGCCGGCTTTGCTCCACTGGCAGAATGTCGGCTAGATAACAAGCAACATGAGGCAGTTCGAGCCCGGCCCGTGGACAAGCCGTCGGTCATCGTCGTCAACAGCCTGGTCGCTCGCGGCGGCGTCGGCGGCCGGGCAAGCGTGTTCGCATTGGAGCGGCTGGGATTCCCGGTGATCTTCGTGCCGACGCTGGTGCTGCCCTGGCACCCCGGCCATGGCCACGCCACGCGCATGGAGCCGGACACCGCAACCTTTGCCGCTCTCCTGGCCGATCTCGCCGCAGCGCCCTGGCTCAGCGAAGTCGGAGCGGTGCTGACCGGCTATTTCGGCCATGCCGGCGAGGTGGCGCCGACCGCCCGCCTCGTCGCCGCGGTCAAGGCGGCGAACCGCCAAGCCATCCATCTCTGCGACCCGATCATCGGCGACACCGGCGGCCTCTTCCAGCCCGAAGCGGTGGCAAGCGCCATCCGCGACCGCCTGCTGCCGCTGGCCGACATCGCCACCCCCAACCGTTTCGAGCTCGGCTGGCTCGCCGGCGCCACCACCGACACCCGACCCGGTATCGTGACAGCGGCACGCCGGCTCGGTCCGGGTGAGGTCGTCGTTACCTCAGCGGCCGCCGATGAGGCCAGCCGGACCATCGAGACGCTGCTCGTCGGGCCGGCATCGGCCGTCTCCCTCACCCATCGCTGGACCGTTGCCAATGCGGTGCACGGCACCGGCGACCTGTTCGCCGCCCTCTATCTCGGCCATCGCCTCAACGGCGCCGTCCCCGAGGACGCCGCGGCCAGCGCCGCCAGCGCCGTCCGCACCATGGTCGAGGCGGCGAACCGCGACGGCCTCGACGAAATGCCGCTGGCCGCGCGCCAGGAGGCCATCCTGGCCCCCGCCACGGCGATTCACATCACGAGATCAATAGACGGCTAATTAACTGTCGCGCCGGAACACACCGAAGCGGAAGCCGAGATAGGATGCGGCCGTGGCGATGCCGGTGCTGACGATCAGCGCGGCCAAGGGCGGCGTCGGCGGCCACACCAGCAGGATTGCCGCATAAATCGCGTAGTTGAGCGCATTGGCGCTGCCCGCCACGCCGGCGAAGCGGACGAATTCGGAGAGGCTCGGCGGCGCCGTGACGGCGAAGGTCACCCGCCGGTGCATGGCCCAGGCGAATACCATGGCGCAAGCGATGGAGATAAGCCGGCTAACGAACGGGTTGAGCCCGGCAAGATGGATGAGCCCGGTATTGATGCCCGCATCGACCAGGAAGGCGCTGCCGCCCGAGAAGATGAAGCCGCCCCAGTGGCGAAACGAGCGGTAGTCGAGCGGGGGACGACCCTCAGCCATCTCAGCCCGTCCCCCGCTGCGGCACGGGCGCGCCCGCCTGCGAGGCGGGGACAGGACGGGCGGTCTCTGGGTCGGCGCGAAGCATGGCGGCCAGAGCCATAGCGCGGTTCTCGCCGTCCCCCAAGTCGCCAGCGCGAAAACGTCGAAAATTGCTCCCCCCGCCCCTGTGAGGTCCCTGACAACCGGCCGCCCCCGGCGGCGGCACCTTTTTGACCGCTTGACAAAGCCGCGCCATGTTAATAACCGTAATGTTATATACGCGAATGGTTATGGACATGACGCCGGCCGAACTCGACTTGACCTTCAGTGCTCTTGCCGACCCGACGCGCCGCGCGATCCTCGCCCGGCTCATGGCTGGCGAGGCCACGGTCATGGACCTGGCGAAGCCCTTTGCCATGAGCCAGCCGGCGATCTCCCGGCACCTGAAGGTGTTGGAGCACGCCGGCCTGATCTCCCGCGGCCGCGACGCCCAGAAGCGACCCTGCCGCCTGGAAGTCGTGCGCCTGGCCGAGGCCACAGGCTGGCTCGAGCCGTTCCGGCAGCGCGCGCAGGCCGACTATCGGCGCCTCGACGGGTTGCTTGCGGAACTGAAGGCCGAGCGGGCCGAAACGGAGGGAACTGGAACATGACCGGCATCACGCCATTCCTGTGGTTCGACACTGAGGCCGAAGAGGCAGCGAATTTCTACGTTTCGATCTTCGAGGATTCCGCCATCACCTCTGTCAGCCGTTACGGCGAGGTGGGCCAGGAGATCCACGGCAAGCCGCCGGGCTCGGCGATGACCGTGACCTTCCGCCTGCGCGGGGAGCCCTTCTTGGCGCTCAACGGCGGACCGGTCTTCGCCTTCAATGAGGCGATCTCCTTCGTGGTCCACTGCAGCACTCAGGGCGAGATCGATCACTTCTGGGAGAAACTCGGGGCTGGCGGCAAGCCCGGTCAGTGCGGCTGGCTCAAGGACAGGTTCGGCGTCTCCTGGCAGATCGTTCCCGATGCCCTCGGCGCCCTGCTGCAGGACAAGGACCGTGAGAAAGCCGGCCGGGCCATGAACGCCCTGCTCAAGATGGGCAAGCTCGACATCGCGGCGCTGCAGCGCGCCTTTGCCGGCTGAGGGACGCGCCGGCCATGGTTCACGACCTCGACGTCGCAACGCCGAACGATTTCGACGTGGTCTGCACCCGCGTCTTCGACGCCCCCGCGCGCCTCGTCTTCGACTGCCACACCAGGCCGGCCCTGGTGAAGCGCTGGCTGCTCGGGCCGCCCGGCTGGTCGATGCCCATCTGCGAGATCGACCTTCGCGTCGGGGGCCGCTTCCACTATGTCTGGCGCAACGACGCGAGCGGCAAGGAATTCGGCCTTGTCGGCAGCTATCGCGAGATCGCCGCGCCCGTGCGCCTGGTCCACACCGAGACCTTCGAAGGCGAAGACATGCCTGAGGCGCTGACGACGACCGTCTTCGCCGAGAAGGACGGCCGCACCACCATGACACTGACCATCAGCTATCCGTCGCGCGCCGTCCGCGACGCAGCCCTTGCCACCGGCATGACCGGCGGCATGAGCCAGAGCTACGACAGGCTCGACAACGTGCTTGGCGAGGCGGCGGCCTGAAGCCGGTGCGCCTCGGTCCCCACCCGGTTCCGCCCGGAAGACGGCAAGCACCAGCCCGTTGCCGCCGGTCATCTCCTGCCGCAGTCGGTCAGGGGGTGGCCTTGGCGTCGTCGCTGGAGCCGATCTCCTCGGCAATCACATAGAGCGGGCGCCCCTTCACCTCCTCGTAGATGCGCGCCAGATACTCGCCGATGATGCCGAGCGAGACGAGCTGCACACCGGCGAAGAACATGATCGACACGATCAGCGATGGGTAACCCTGCACGTCGACCCCGACGACAAGGCTGCGCACGATGAAGTACACACCATAGGCAAGCGCGGCCAGCGAGATCACCGCACCGATATAGGACCATACCTTCAGCGGCAGCGAGGAGAAGGAGACGAAGCCGTCGAGGGCAAAGCTCGCCAGGCGCAGGAAGCTGAAGCGCGACCCGCCCGTCGTCCGCTCGCCGTAGTCGAACGGGACGGAGGTCGGCGAGAAACCGATCCAGGCGTAGAGACCTTTCGAGAACCGCGTGCGCTCGTCGAGGCGGTTGAAGGCGTCGACGGCCTTGCGGTCGAGGAGCAGGAAATCGACCATACCAAGCGGCAACGGCGTGCGTGTGATGTGGTTGAAGACCGAGTGAAACACCCGCGACACACCCCGCCGCAACGCGCTGTCGTAGCGGCGGCTTTCGCGTTTGCCGAAGACGATTTTTGAGCCCTTGCGCCATTCGGCGACGAAGTCCGGAATCATCTTCGGCGGTTGCTGCAGGTCGGCATCCATGATCACCACCGCATCGCCCTTGGCGTGGCGGAGCCCGGCGGCGAGCGCGATCTCCTTGCCGAAGTTGCGGCTGAAGGAGATGGCGGTGAAGCGTGGATCGGCGGCGTTGAGCGCGCGGATATGCTCAAGCGTCCCGTCGGTCGAGCCGTCGTCGACGAACAGGACCGACCAGGTGAAATCGTGCCCGTCGAGGCTTCTGGCGATTTCCGCCACGAGCGCGTCGAGACCCTTCGCCTCGTTGAGGACAGGAATGACAACCGTGATTTCCTGTCGGGCCATATTGGCGCCATTCTCCCAACGCTTGCCGAACTTTAGCCGCCAGTGCCGCCGGCACAATCCCCTGGCGGGATGAAGAAGTAGTGATAGGTGATGGTTGCCCCGCTGAAGGTGCGCAGCAAGGGCAGGGTGAACGACCGCTGGCCGGCGACGCTCACGTTCGGCAGGGCGGCGACATCGGCGGCGGAGATGGGGTGGCGAAAGGCGACGATGGCACCCTCGCGCTTCAGCAGCGCGGGATCGAACCACGGGGCGACGGCGATATCCTCCATGGGGATGCCGGCCGCAACCCGGTCGCCAGAGATCGCCATGCCGTGGGCGCTCGCGCGGTCGCCGAGGAAATAGCCCGGCCCGCAGGAATAATGCTGGCGCCAGTCCTTCAAGACGATCTCGGCGGCCTCGGCGCTCGGCTCCTGCATGTAGGCGTGGCTGGTGAAGATGCCGTACATGACCACCGAGCCGACGAAAACGGCGAGGGCGGTCAGGCCGGCGGAGATGACGGTGCCGCGCGCTGCTTGAGGCCAGGTCGCCGGGTTGATCGCGGTATAGGGCGCAACGGCGATGACGAAGAACCCGAAGAGCGGCGCGCCATAGCGGTGGTTGAGGACCGTGCCGAGGCCGAGAACGAGGGCGACCAAGACGGCGGTCATCGCCACCGGCAGCGCGACCAGAAAGCGCCGCGTGGCGGCGGTCGCGGCTTCGCTGTCCGGATGGCGATCCAACGAGCAGTTGCGGGACAGAAAACCGACGACGAGGATGATCCAGCCGGGTGCCAGAAAGAGCAACGTGCCGCCCGCGAACATGGCCAGGCCGCGCAGACGGCCGCCGAGGTCCGGTGTCGCCCGTGCGAAATATTCCGCATAGGCGATGGCGTTGGGATGAGCCCTGAGGGCGATGAGATGCGGAACGACCAGCAGGACGCCAAAGGCGGTCGCCAGATAGAGGCGCGGGTTACGCCAAATGTGGCGATATTCGGCGACCGCGAGCGTGGCAATGGCGCCGCCGACGAAGAGCAGACCGGCGGTATATTTGGTCAGCACCGCGGCGGCCGACCAGGCGCCGAATGCCAGCCAGTGGCCGATGGCATCAGTGCGTTCGGCGCGCAGGAGATGGTAGACGATCGCCAGCCATATCGGCACCTGCAGGATGTCGGCGTTGAGCGCATAGGAAAGCGGCGCCAGCTGGAAATAGATGCTGGTGGCGTAGAGGAAGGTGAAGAACGCGGCGCGCTCACGATCGACGATCAGGCGTAGCGTGGCATAGAGATAGGCGACGCCGACAGCGTTCAAGAGCTGGCCGACGAGGACGGCGGAGGCGGCGTTGGCGGGCAGGATGCTTTCGGTCAACCCACCGATCAGCGCCATCATCGGCGGGTGCTTCTGGGTGGCAAGCGGGAAGAAACGGCCCCACGCAAAGAGCTCGCGCGTGTCGATCATTGCGGTGGGAAAGACCGTCAGCGCCAGCGCCAGCGGCACCAGAAAAGCCGCCGCGCCGACGATCAGCATCCACTTCTTCGTGGTCACAGTGGCATTCCTGCTGCCGCACGGCCGACAAGCGATGGTAGCCTGCGGGCCGATCCCGCTCAAGCGCTGCCGGTCAGGCCGCCCGACGCTTCGGCTGGATCAGCTTGCGGTTGACCAGCACCTCGGCGATCTGCACGGCGTTGAGCGCCGCGCCCTTCCTGAGGTTGTCGGAGACCACCCACATCACCAGCCCGTATTCCACCGTCGGGTCTTCGCGGATGCGGCTGATATAGGTGGCGTCCTCGCCGGCCGCCTCGTGCGGCGTCACGTAGCCGCCGGGCTCGCGCTTATCGACCACCAAGCAGCCCGGCGCCTCGCGCAGGATCTCGCGCGCCTCGTCGGCCGTGATCTCGCTCTCGAATTCGATGTTGACCGCCTCGGAATGGCTGATGAACACCGGCACGCGCACGCAAGTGGCGACCAGCTTGATCTTCGGATCGAGGATCTTCTTGGTCTCGGCCACCATCTTCCATTCTTCCTTGGTGAAGCCGTCGTCGAGGAAGACGTCGATATGCGGGATGACGTTGAAGGCGATACGCTTGGGAAACTTCTTCGCCTCGACCGGATCGGAGACGAAGATGGCGCGCGTCTGGGTGAACAGCTCGTCCATCGCTTCCTTGCCGGCGCCGGAAACCGACTGATAGGTCGACACCACCACGCGCTTGATGCGCGCCCGGTCGTGCAGCGGCTTCAGCGCCACGACAAGCTGCGCCGTCGAGCAGTTCGGATTGGCGATGATATTCTTCTTCGAGAAGCCCACGATCGCGTCGGCATTCACCTCCGGCACGATCAGCGGCACGTCCTGGTCGTAGCGCCAGGCCGACGAGTTATCGATGACCACGCAGCCCTCAGCCCCGATCTTCGGCGACCATTCCTTCGACACCGAGCCGCCCGCCGACATCAGGCAGATGTCGGTGTCGGAGAAGTCGTAGCTGTCGAGCACCTTCACCTTCAGCGTATGCTCGCCATAGCTGACCTCGGTGCCCTGGCTGCGCCGCGAAGCCAGCGCCACCACCTCGTCTGCCGGGAAGCCGCGCTCGGCAAGAATGTTCAGCATTTCGCGGCCGACATTGCCGGTGGCCCCGGCGACCGCAACCTTGTAGCCCATGGTTCTAGAACTCCCGCTCCTCTCCCCCTTGGCGCCGTGATGTTCTGTGAACACCCGGTCTGCTCATCCCGCGGCCTGGCCGGGGAGAGCGTTTTGAGCCAGGTGCGAGCGTCAGGTGGTTTTGGTAGTTTTCCCGGTCGTTTTGGGCATAGATAGCCGCTCGCCGGCGAAAGGCGCCGGGGCAGCCGAGGACGCGATAGTATCGAGGCGCGTGATCATGTGATCGCCCAGCGAGAAATCGCGCTCCTTCTACGCGAAAGACCCATGAAGTCAACGGACAAGCGCACCCAGCGCCCGACCGCGCTCCTTGCCGCAGTCCTGCTTCTGGCCCTCGTCGCGACGCCGGCGGCAGCCGGCAAGCGCCTGAGCGGCGCCGACATCGCGGTCGACCTCGCCGGTGTCACGCTCGACGGCATCTATTTCGACGGCAACTACTTCACCGAGACCTATCACGACGACGGCACCATCCGGTATTGGGACGCGGTCTCCGCCGACAGCGGCGAATGGGCGGTCCGTGACGGCCAGTTCTGCACCTTTTACGAGGGCCAGGAGGGCGCCTGTTTCACCGTCGAGCGCGACGGCGCCAATTGCTTCACCTTTTTCGAGAAGAATCCCGACACCGGCGCGATCGACCCGCAGAAATGGACCTCGCGCGGCTGGAACCGGGCCCACGACAACACCTGCCCGGTCGCCCCCGAGATCAAGCTTTGAGCGCTCACAGGCCGCTGGGGGCGATGCGGGTGGGTAGCAATTCGCCGCCGCGCTCGAGCACCGGATAGGCGGCACCGGCGACGAGGTGCGAATTGATTCGCTTCAGGTCGCGGATCACGTCGAGATGCAGTGCGCTGGTTTCGGCGGTTTCGGTACGGCCGGCGCGCAGGCGCTCAAAATGCGATTGTGTGGCGGCCGCCTCGATGTCGCGGAAGGCTTCCTTTTCGGCAGCGAGCAGACGGGCGGCGCGCGGGTCGTCAGTCATGAACAACGCTGCGGCGGTGCGCAGATTGGCAAGCACCCGGTCGAACATCGCGGCCAGCTCGCCGATCCCCTCCTCGGAGAAGGCAAGCCCGCGCTTCAGGCGCTTGGCGGCCAGCGGCAGCAGGTTGCGGTCGATCGTGTCGCCGGCATGCTCCATGTTGGTCGCAAACGTGAGGATCTCGTTGAGCCGGCGCCGGTCCGCCTCGCTGAGGTCGCCTTCCGGCAGGGCCGTAACATAGGCCTTGATCGCCGTATTGAGCTGGTCGAGCACATCGTCGAGATGCTTGGCTTCCTCGATCTTCAGCCGGTCGCCCTTCTCCAACCCGGCGCGGGCGCCCAGCAGCATGGCTTCGAGCACGTCAACCAGGCGCAGCGCCTCGCGTGCCGCCCCGCCGAGCGCGATCGCCGGGACCGTCCTGGCGCGGGCGTCGAGATAGAGCGGGCGTGACGGATCGGCCGGATCGCCGCGCGCCGGCAGCACCTTCTTGAGCAGCGCCGCGTAGGGCTTCAGCAACGGCAGGAAGACGACGGCCAGCGTCAGATTGAACAGCGTGTGGAAATCGGCGACGGCGCGGGCCGGATTGGGGTCGATCGCCGTCATCAGCCGCGTCAATGGCGCGATCAGCGCCAGCGCGACCAGAACGCCGAAGACCCGGTTGGCGAGATTGCCCAATGGCAGGCGCCGGTTGGCGGGGTCGTCGCCGGTCCTGGCTTCCAGCACCGGATTGACCGCGGTTCCGAGATTGGCACCGAGCACCAGGGCGAAGGCCGCATCGGGCGGCACGATGCCTTTGGCGGCGAGCGACATGACCAGCAGCACGACCGCGACGCTCGAATGCGCCAGCCAGGTCAGCCCCGCGGCGAACAGCACATAGATCAGCGGCGCCACCGAGACCATCGCAATCACGCCCGCCAGCGTTCCGCCATCCTCGATCGGCGAGACGATGGCGAGAAGCTGGTGTAAGGCAAGCAGCATCAGGCCGAGTCCGATGAAGACGCGACCGAGATCGTGCGCCAGGGCTGCACTGCCGCGGCGGAAGAGGATCAGGCCGATGAGGATCAGCACCGGCGAGAAGGCCGCCACATCGAAGGAAAACAGCTGCACGATCAGCGTCGTGCCGACATTGGCGCCGAGCATGACGGCAAGCGCCGGGACCAGGTCGACCACGCCGCCGGCGGCAAAGCCGGCGACCATCAGGCCGGTCGCCGTGCTCGACTGCAGCAGGGCCGTGACCCCGATGCCGGCAAGGAAGGCCGCCAGGCGCTTGCGTAGCGCACTGCTCAGCACCGAGCGCAGCCGCGGCCCGAAGCTCCGCTGCACGCCGGTCTGCACCATGTGCGTGCCCCACAGCAGCAGCGCGACGGTGCCGGCCAGGTTCAGCAAGATGAAGGCAGCGGTGCTTTCCATCGTTTCATCCCGCCGGCAAAAGGGCAGCCGGCTGGCCCGGATTTTCCGCACATCGCGCACGGCGAAGGAGGCGGTCCGAATCTCCGTATATTCAATGGAGTATCAATTAGCCGCCTTACTTGACAAGATCATGGCGAAAGCAGCGGCACGCGGCATTGCCGGCGCCGCATCCGAAATCGCATTTGACGAATGCAGCGGATTCGCCTAAATGCAATTAAGTCGCATTTTCAATTTCAGATGACTGCCGCACATCCCCGCTACGGCCGGTCACGGTCGACCGGAACTGGACGGGCTCAGCGGGAGTGTCAGGCAGGAACATTTGCCTAATTACGCGTCGAAGCGGGGGATGACCGAGCGCACGGTTGACGGCATTCGCTCGGTGCTGCTCGGCGAGCGCCGCGGCGCCTTCGCCGTCCGGCTCTTCGCCGGTCCCGCCGTGATCGCCTCGATCGCCTATATGGACCCCGGCAATTTTGCCACCAACATCCAGGGCGGCGCCAAATACGGCTACGCCCTGCTCTGGGTGGTGCTCACCGCCAACCTGATCGCGATGCTGTTCCAGGCGCTGTCCGCCAAGCTTGGCATCGTGACCGGCACCAACCTGGCCGAGATGTGCCGCGAGCGGTTTCCCAAGCCGGTCGTCTGGGCGATGTGGGCGGTCAGCGAAGTGGCGGCGATGGCGACCGATCTGGCCGAGTTCCTCGGCGGCGCGATCGGGCTGTCGCTGCTCTTCAACATGCCGCTCATTCTCGGCATGGCGGTCACCGCGGTGGTTACCTATGGCATCCTGCTCTTCGAGCGCGGCGGCTTCCGGCCGATGGAGCTGGTTATCGGAACCCTCGTCCTGATCATCGGCGCCTGCTACCTGATCGAGCTTTTCATCGCGCCAATCGACTGGGGTGCGGCGGCGTTCCACACCGTCGTTCCTGAGCTCCCCGACGCCCAGGCGCTGATGATCTCGGTCGGCATCATCGGCGCCACCGTCATGCCGCACGCCATCTACCTGCACTCCGGCCTCACCCAGGCACGGGCGCCGGTCGAGAACGCCGCCGAACGGCGCAAGGTGCTGCGTTTCTCCAATATCGAGGTGGTGATCGCGCTCGCCATTGCCGGCATGGTCAACATGGCGATGGTGATGATGGCGTCAGCCGCCTTCCATGCCGGACACAGCGAGGTCTCCGAAATCGAGACCGCCTACCACACGCTGACGCCGCTCCTGGGCGGCGCTGCGGCGGCCGTCTTCCTCATCTCGCTGATCGCTTCCGGCACGTCGAGTTCGGTTGTCGGCACCATGGCCGGACAGATGATCATGCAGGGCTTCGTCAATTTCCGCATTCCGGTCCTGGTGCGCCGCCTGGTGACCATGATCCCGGCCTTCATCGTCGTCGGCCTCGGCGTCAATGCCACCCAGGCGCTGGTCGTCAGCCAGGTGATCCTGTCGATCGCTCTGCCCGTGCCGATGATCGCGCTGGTGCTGTTCACCGCCCGCGCCGACATCATGGGCGAGTTCGCCAACCGGCGCCTGACCACCGTTGCCGCCATCGGCGGCGCGACGCTCGTGCTGGCGCTCAATGTCGTCCTGATCCTTGTGACCTTCGGCGTGCCGATCCCCGGACTGGCCGCCGGCTGACGACCGTCAGGCGGACCTGCGGCCGCCGGTATTGGCCTCGAAATCCTCGATCGCCTTCGGCGCCAGCCGGCGCAATCCGTCGAGGTCGGTCTTGCCCGGCGTCAGCTCGACCTGCAGCGGGCGCGGATTGGCCGGGTGGTCGACGCGCAGCAGGTAGGTGCGCATGTTGCGCGACTTGACCGCGATGTACATGCGCCATCCGCCGAGCGCCGCCAGCGGTGCCGCCAGTCGCTGCAGGCCCCAGGGCCGCCACAGCGTCACCACCGATTGCCCGCCGTCGGAGTCGGTCTCCAAGCGCACGATCGTGTCGCGCGCCTCGGCGAAGAGGCGATAGGCGCCGTAGGCCGAGGCCGCCAGGAACCCGGCTCCGAACAGGAGTCCGGTGCTGTCCGACGCACCCGTCTGGTAGCGGACGATCTCGAGCACGCCCCACACGGTGGCCCCGACGAGGATCGCCGTCGACGCCCAGTTGCGCAGCACGAAGCCGCGGTCGTCGTAGATGCGGATCATTCCGGCCACGCTCACGCCGCCTTTCCAAGTTCTTCGACGACCGCCTTGCCCATCGCTTGCGTGCCTACCTTCTCGGTGCCCGGGGTCCAGATGTCGGCGGTTCTGAGGCCCCGGTCGAGCACCGCCGAAATGGCGCTTTCCAGCCGGTCGGCAGCTTCCACCAGGGCGAAGGAATAGCGCAGCGCCATGGCGAAGCTCGCCAGCATGGCGATCGGATTGGCGATGCCCTTGCCGGCGATGTCCGGCGCCGAGCCATGCACCGGCTCGTAGAGCGCCCGCCGTTTGCCGGTCGCCGCATCGGGCGCTCCGAGTGACGCCGAGGGCAGCATGCCGAGCGAGCCGGTCAGCATGGCGGCGACGTCCGACAGGATGTCGCCAAACAGATTGTCGGTGACGATGACGTCGAACTGCTTCGGCGCCCGCACCAGCTGCATGCCGCCGGCATCGGCCAGCATGTGCTCCAGCGTCACGTCGCTGTAGCCGGCCTTGTGGGTGGCGGTGACCACCTGGTTCCACAAGACGCCCGACTTCATGACGTTGCGCTTCTCCATCGAGGTGACCTTGTTGCCGCGCGTGCGCGCCAGATCGAAGGCAACCCGGGCAATACGCTCGATCTCATAGGTGTCATAGACCTGGGTATCGATGGCGCGCTGCTGGCCGTTGCCAAGATCGCGGATTTCCTTGGGCTCGCCGAAATAGACGCCGCCGGTCAGCTCGCGCACGATGAGGATGTCGAGCCCCTCGACCAGCTCGCGCTTCAGCGACGAGGCGTCGGCGAGCGCCGGATAGACGATCGCCGGCCTGAGATTGGCGAACAGGCCGAGGTCCTTGCGCAGGCGCAAGAGCCCCGCCTCGGGGCGCACCTCATAGGGCACGCCGTCCCATTTCGGCCCGCCGACGGCGCCGAAGATCACCGCATCGGCGTTGATCGCCTTGGCCATGGCTTCCTCTGAAGCCGCCGTGCCGTGGGCGTCATAGGCCGCCCCGCCGACCAGATCCTCCTCAAAGTCGAAGCTGTCGCCGCCGGCCTCGTTGAACCAGGCGATCGCGCGCTTGACCTCGGCCATGACTTCCGGGCCGATGCCGTCGCCGGGCAGGAGGAGGAGGTGGTGGGTGGTCATCGGCGGCTCCGCGGCAAAGGACGAACAAAAGCGCCCTGCTGGTTAGCGGTGGGCGGCGTTTCCCGCAAGACCGGTCACCGTCGCATGTGCGTCCGCCGTCAGCCCGGGATCGCCAGTCCGCGGCTTTCCGCCGACAGGCGCCAGCCTGCGAAATCGCCGATCACGCTGCGGAAGACCTGGGCGAGCAACGAACCGACGAAATCGGCCCAGCCGAAGGCGCCGGTCAGGGGCAGTGGGCGTGCCGCCGCCGGAGTGCCGTCGGCGGCTGCCGGCGCCAGCCCGCTTCGCGCCCCGCCAGCGCCGCTGGGCCGTCCGGCCGCACGTGGCGGCGCGACAGGCCCTGGACGGCGGTGAGCGCCATCAGCAGGGGAAAGCCGATGGTGAATGTGTGCGCCGGCGCGTTCTCGGCAAGATAGCGGGCAAGACCGGCCCCTTCGTCTTCGTGAAGCAGCGTCCGGGGCGCCTTCGGCCGCTGCGCCCGGTGGACGCAGGAGGGCATCGACAAGACGCTTGCGGCCGCTGTCGAGATCGCCTTCCGTCGTGTCGGCCACGCGGCCGGTGGGCACGACCGCCTCGTCGAGCCCGTGCCAGCGAATCGACCAGCGCCAGTACCGCCTTGTCGGAAAAGACCTCGGCATAGGCGTGCCATGTCGTGTGCATGGCGGCCGCGATCGTATCGAGCACGGCGTCGATATCGGCGACGATCCTGTCGCGCGCGGCTTCCGGCAAGCGGTTGAGCCGATGACCGACGATCCCGACGGCGAGCGCCAGCGGCGGCTTGGGCGGGTGCTGGGTCACAGGCTGCGCTCTCCGCCGTCAGGGCGGGCCGATGAGAAGATCAGAAGATCTTGTAGCGCTCGTCTTCGTCCTCGCGGCTCGGCGGACCGGGATCGTCCGGCGCCCGCGGCATCAGATCCTCGTGGATTACCTTCGCCTCGGCCGGTTTCGCCTCCACCGGCTTGCCTTCGGCCGGCAGCGGCGCGGCGGGCTTGGTTTCCACCGGCGTCGGCTCTGCCGCCTTGGCTTCGAGGGCCGGGGCCGGTGGCGCCTCCGCAGCCGGCGTCGGCGCCGCCGCCTTGGCTTCAAGGGCCGGGGCCGGGGCCGGCTCGCTTGCCGTCGCCCAGGCTTCGATCTCCATCTGGCGCTCGGCCGGCAGGCGGGCGGGCGGCACCTTCCATTCGAAGGCGTCGACGCGGCCGCTCACCGGCGAGATCGGCGCCCATTCGGAGAACACGCGCCCGTCGGCGATCCATGCCGGATCGCGCGGTGCGCCGAGCGCCCGGGCGAGCCAGGCGCGCACCCGCCCCTGGTCGCCATGCTCGCCTTCTTCGATCTCCGCCATCAGCAGGCAGACGCCCTCGCTTGGCTGTGAGGCGACCATGCCGCCAAGCGCCCCGCGCGCCGCCGCCCAGTCATGTGCGTCGATGGCGGCACGAGCGACCGCCATGGCGCCTTCCGCATGGTTGGCGCGCAGGCCCGCCAGCTTCTGCACGCGCTTCAGCCGGTCGCGCACCGAATCGCCGGTCCTCACCGCCGCGTAGGCCGCGGCGATATCGGGATGGGGCGATTCCTTCCACGCCGTTTCCAGGATGCGCGAGGCCCGGCGGACATCGCCGTGGCGGGTCAGGAGCCGTGCCGCAATCACCGACGCCGGCACCAGATCGGGAGCCAGGCGATGCGCCTCGACCGCCAGGCTCCGCGCCTCGTCCGGCGCGCCGGCTTCCTGTTGCATTGCCTGGGCCGTCATCAGAACGCTACGCAGGCGCTGCGCCTTTGCGCGCTCGACGGTGCCGGCATCGGTATTGGCGGCAAGCGTCTTCAGCGCCTCCTGCCAGTCGCCGGCCTGGCACTGATAGTCGAACAGCGCGCTTCCCGCCCAGGCGACCTTCGGCGAAATCTGCATCGCTTCTTCGGCGAAGTGCCGTGCGGCTGCGTGCTCGCCGGTCCGCCGCGCTTCGACGAACAGGCCGTGCAGGCCGAGCACCCGCGTCTCGGCGGTCTCCGTGAGCGCGGTGAAGGCGGACCGCGCCGCGCCGCTGTCGCCGGCGATCTGCGCCGCCTGCGCCGAGAGCAGCAGCACCAGCGGCTCGCTCCTGCCGAGCAGCGACTGCGATTCGCGTGCCGCCCGCTGCGCCGCACGCGTATCGCCGGCACCGATGGCGATCATGCCGCGCGACAGAGCCCGATAGCCGCGGTCGCGACGGCGGGCGCCGAAGAAATGGCCGACCGCCTGCGGCGTACGCAGCACCGCGCGGATGAGCGCACCGACGATGGCGATGAGCGCGATCAGCAGGGCTGCGCCGACCACCGCCACCATCACCGAGGTGCGGATCTCGTAACCCTGCCAATCGATCAGCAGCTCGCCCGGCCTCTCCGCCAGCCAGACGAATCCGGCGGCAGCCAGGAACACGACGACGACATAGACAAGGACGCGGATCATGTCGGTCCGTTCCCACCGGTCGGTTTGACGGTCTCGGCCATTCTGACGATCAGCGCGTCGACGGTGACGCGGCTTGTCGCCGCCGCCGCCCATGCGGCGGAAGCATCCTTGCCGGCCGCCGGCAGGCCGTCGCGCTCCTGGAGCGCCTTGGCAAGATCGCCGGCCGCGACCGCAGCGCGCATGCGTGAGACGATCGCCGCCGGATCGTTGCCTTCAACCGGCCCCATCGGCCGCACCGTCACCAGCGACCCGATGCCGGCGATGATCCGGTCGAGGAGCCCGGCATTCGGATTGGTCTTGGCCGTCGCCTGCACGATCGCATTGCCGACATCGGCAAATCCGGCCGCCAGTGCCGCCTTGGTCGCCACGCCCTTTTCGGCGAACGGCTTCAGCGCCGTGACGTCGTCGGCCGGCAGGCCGAGGGCGGCGGCGAGGTCGAGATCGGTGGTGAAGGGCACCCCCTCGTCCACCGCCCGTCTCAACGCAACCACGGCGATGGCGCGGGCCGCGAGCGCGCTGTCGGCCGGTCCGGCCGAAAGCTTCTTTTCCAGCGCGGCCATCCGGTCGCCAAGCGCATTGAGGCCGGTCTGCACGCTGTCGATGCGGTGCGAGAGCGCCACCACTTGTTCCGCGCCGGCGCCGCTGCCGCCGCCATTGCCCGCGGTCCCGCCGGCTTCAAGCTGCGTCACTCGCTCGGCCAGTGCTGCCAGTTCGTCGCGGGTGGCGCCCGGCGGCAGCGCAGCGACCGTCTTGGTCAGTGCCGCCAGCTTGTTGTCGAGCGTGGTGAGGTCGCCCCGCGTCGCCAGCGCCCCCACCTCCTTCTGCAACTGGGCCACCTGCCCGTTGAGGGTCTCGACGGAGCTTTTGCCCGGCAGGTTCTGGGCGATCATCTCGACCGCCGAGACCCGCTGCTCGAGTGCGGTCACCGCCTCGCTCGCGGTCTTCGCCTGATTCGCCGCGCTCAGCGCCGCCGAGCGCCCCGGCGAGGGCACCAGCCCGATCGCCTGCAGGACGATGAGCAGGATCAGCGCAACGATGCCGCCCGCCACGCCGGCGAGCGCCGCCCTGGTCCAGCCGTCGTCGCTGCCGATGATGCTGGCGCCCGGCAGCCAGGTCGCGCGCGGCGGCTCGGGCTCGGCCTTCTCGGCCTCCGCCGCAGGTCCAGCCGCTTCAGGCTCGGCCGCTGGCTCCGTCTGGTCTGGTGCCGGCGGCACCGCCTCCGTGGCCGCTTCGCCCGTTCCGGGTGCCGGCTCTGCGGCCTCGGCCGCCGTCTCCGGCGCGTCGGCCTTGTCTGCGGCAACGCGCTCCGCGGTCAGGTCGATGGTGACCGGCGGGCGCTGGCGGCGCGAGCGGCTCTTTCGCTCGGTGCCAGCCGGCTTGTCGTCCTGTGCTCCATCGTCTTCGGCGGCCATGCTCGTCCTCGTCGGATTCCGAAGGTCTGATCCCCACAATACAGCCTTATCGCGGCGCGGCCATGTCAGCCGGCAAGGATTCAGTGCGGCGCGACCAACGCCAGCAGGCTGGCCTCGTTCGGCTCCGCCGCAACGTGCAGCGCCCCTGCCAGCCCGTGCAAGGGTGCGGCCACCTGCTCCGACAGGGCGAAGACGTGCTTGAGCCGGATCGCCCGGCCGGCGACGAGGTCGCGGAAGGTCTCCGCCGTCCGCCGCGAATAGAAAAGCGCTCCGTCTGTGGAACCGGCCTCGAGCGCCGCTATGAGCGCCGGGCTCAGGCGATCCGCGCGCTCGGCGCGATAGGCTTCCACCATCTGCAAGTCGTAGCCGGCCTCTTCCAGATGCTCCGCCAGATTGCCGCTGAGATCGCGGGCCGCGGCATAGAGCACCGGCCCCTGGCGTTTCGGCAGGATCGCGCCAATCACCCGCACGAGTGCGGCGCCGTCGTCCGCGCCGGCCGTCACATCGTGGAAGCCGGCCTCCCGTGCCGCCTCGCCGGTCGCCTCGCCGACGGCAAAAAGCGGCACGTCATGCCAGCCTGCCGCCTGCGGCCAGGTCGAGAGCGCGCGCACGCCATTACGGCTGGTGAGGATCAGCCCGGCCGGGGCGGGCAGCTCGCCCGGCGGAGCGTTGAGCACGATCTTGAGCATTGGCTCGATCGTGACCGTGTGCCCCATCGCCTCCAGCCGCCGCGCCGTGGCGGTGGCATCGGGCTCGGGCCGCGTGACCAAGAGACGCATGATCTTAGCCCGTGAAGAAATCCGGCCCACCCTTGCGGGCAAGCTCTTCGCCGGCATCGGCGCCGAGCGCTTCCGCCGCGCCGACGCTGCCAAGCCGCTCGACCGCATGCGCAACGCTCCCGTCCGGCTTGACGATGATGCCGCGGAAGCGGAGCGTTTCGCCGTCGATTTCGGCAAGACCGCCGATCGGCGTGCGGCACGAGCCGTCGAGCACGGTGAGGAAGGCCCGTTCGGTGGCGAGCGCCAGCGCGGTGGCGCGGTGGTCGATCTGCTTGAGGGCGTTGAGCGTGGCCGCATCGCCGGCGCGCGCCGTGATGGCGATCGTCCCCTGCCCCGGCGCCGGCAGCCACTCCCGCCTGTCGAGAATGCTGGTGGCCCGGTCGGCAAGACCGAGCCGCATCAGCCCGGCAACCGCCAACAGCGTGGCGTCCGCCTCGCCGGCTGCGAGCTTGCGCAGCCTCGTCTCCACATTGCCGCGCATGGGCACGATCCTGAGATCCGGCCTCAGCCTCAGCGCCAGCGCGGCCCGACGCAGGGACGCCGTGCCGACCACCGCGCCCTCAGGCAGGTCGCGGAGGTGCTTCGCCCGCGGCGACAGGAAAGCATCGCGCACATCGCCTCGCTTGAGACAGGCGGCGATCAGGATGCCGTCGGGCAGCGCCGTCGGCAGGTCCTTGGCCGAATGGACCGCAAGATCGATGCGCCCGGAGATGAGGGCTTCATCGATCTCCTTGGTGAACAGCCCCTTGCCGCCGGCCTCGGCCAAGGGCCGGTCGGTGATGCGGTCGCCGGTGGTGCGGATCGGCGTCACGCGCGCCTGCCAGCCGATAGCGTCAAGCGCCGCACGCACGGCGTCCGCCTGCCAAAGCGCCAGCGGGCTGCCGCGTGTGCCGATGGTGCGTATGGCGGTGCGTGTTTCGGCCGATTGCAAGGCTGGCGTCCGGGGTGTTAGGGGCAGGGAAACGGATTATTCTATTGGCCGATCTTGCCCGCTGAAGCGAGGGGCAAAATAGCGAAAATCATGGCCAATCGGCGATCGATCGTTCTCGGCATCGAGACCAGTTGCGACGAAACCGCCGCGGCCGTGGTGACCCGCGCCGACGACGGCACCGGCAGCATCCTCTCCGATATCGTCCTCTCCCAGGTCGACGACCATGCCGCCTTCGGCGGCGTCGTACCGGAAATCGCCGCCCGCGCCCATGTCGAGGTGCTGGATGGCGTGGTGCGCGCCGCACTTGCCCAGGCGGGCGTCACCTTCGCCGGGATCGACGCGGTGGCCGCCACCGCCGGCCCCGGTCTCATCGGCGGCGTGCTCGTCGGCCTGACCACGGCCAAGGCGATCGCGCTTGCAGCGCATAAGCCGCTGATTGCCGTCAACCACCTCGAGGGCCACGCGCTCACCGCCCGCCTCACCGACGACATCGCCTTTCCCTATCTGCTGCTGCTCGTCTCCGGCGGCCACAGCCAGTTTCTCGCCGTCGAGGACGTCGGCCGCTACCGCCGCCTGGGTTCCACCATCGACGATGCGCTCGGCGAAGCCTTCGACAAGGCGGCCAAACTCCTCGGCCTCCCCTATCCCGGCGGTCCGGCGGTGGAAGAGGCGGCCAGGACCGGCGATCCGACGCGCTTTGCCCTGCCCCGCCCGCTCATCGACCGGCCGGGCGCCGATTTCTCCTTTTCCGGCCTCAAGACCGCCGTGCGCCTGGCCGCCGAAAACGCAGCCCCCCTGTCAGACCAGGACGTTGCCGACCTCTGCGCCTCCTTTCAAACAGCGGTCACCGATATCGTCGCCAATCGCGCCGCCCATGCCATGCGCGCCTTCGCCGCCAGCCATGACGGGCCGCATGTCCTGGTCGCAGCCGGCGGCGTCGCCGCCAATCAGGCACTGCGCGCTGCCCTGCGCACGGCAGCCGAACGCCGCGGCTTCCGCGTCGTGGTGCCGCCGGTGCGCCTCTGTTCCGATAACGGCGTTATGATCGCCTGGGCCGGTGCGGAGCGCCTCGCCCGCGGCCTGACCGACCCGCTCGACGTGGCGGCGCGTCCACGCTGGCCGCTGGACGAGCTGGCCGCGCCCAAGCTTGGCGCTGGAGCCAAGGGAGCCCGCGCATGATTGAGTCTCTCGGCATCATCGGCGGCGGCGCCTGGGGCACCGCCCTGGCGCTGACGGCAGCGCGCGCCGGTCGCACGGTCAAGCTGTGGGCCCGCAACCGCGACACCGTCGCGTCCATCGACGAGCGCCACGAAAACCCGCGCTACCTGCCCGGCGTAAGCCTCGACCATGTGCCGGCGACCGACTCGCTGTCGGTGGCGCTGAGAGCCGACGCCGTCATTCTCGCCGTCCCCGCCCAGGCGACCCGCGCCGTCGCCGCAGCCGCCGCACCCTATATCGCCGCCGGCACGCCGCTGGTCATCGCCGCAAAGGGGCTGGAGAGCGTTACCGACAAGCGCCTTTCGGAAGTGATCGCCGAGGTGGCGCCGGAGACCGTTCCGGCCGTCATCTCGGGCCCCAGCTTCGCCGGGGACGTCGCCCGTGGCCTGCCCACCGCCGTCACCGTTGCGGCGACAGACGAGGCGCTGGCGCTCGACCTCTGCCATGCGCTCGCCGGGCCGGGCTTCCGCCCCTATGCCGAGACCGACATGATCGGCGTCGAGATCGGCGGCGCGGTCAAGAATGTGCTCGCCATCGCCGCCGGCATCGTCGCCGGGCGCGCGCTCGGCGCCAGTGCGCTTGCCGCGCTCACCGCCCGCGCCTTTGCCGAGCTCCGCCGCCTCGGCGAGGTCCTCGGTGCCCGCCCCGAGACGCTGATGGGACTGTCCGGCCTCGGCGACCTGGTGCTGACCTGCTCCGGTCCGCAGTCGCGCAACTTCTCCTATGGCCTGCACCTTGGCCGTGGCGGCGATCCGGCCGCGCCCCATGCGCTTGCCGAAGGCATCGCCACCGCCTCGGTCGCCCGCGACCTTGCCCGGCACCATGCGGTTTCAACACCGATCGTCGACGCGGTCGCGGCCATCGTCGAACGCGCGCTCACCATCGACGAGGCCATCGAAGGCCTCATGTCGCGCCCGCTACGCCGGGAAGCCGACTGACAGCGCCCGGGCGTCACCCCGAAGCCCGACCGTTTTCGCCTCACTCCCCGCCGGGTGAGCCGCCTGAGCGCGAAGCCTTCGCGCGAAGGCAGCAGGGCACGCCGTGCCGATCTGCGCTTTACTGTTGCAGTTCCGCAATTGGGGATAGGACCGATGTCGACATACGAACAGCCAACGGAACGGGACGATCAGGATGCGATCGCGGCCGCGACCGACCTCACGGCAACGGAGATCGGCTGCTATGTGCGCGACCTGGCCCATGGCGTGCGGCAGATCACCGGGCGTGTCGACCAGCAGGAAATCCGCTTCCTCGATTATCTGCTGGCGATTCTGGAAGGCGAGGCGCGCAAGATCGCCGAACATTCCTATCACTAGAGTGGCGGCATTTCCCGCTCGCCGGCGCGCAGGTCTGGCCATGCCGTCTTGGATGCAAGCTGGCGCGACTGTTCCTCCAGTGCCTCCAGCACCAGCTGGTCGAGCCCCGGATCGTCCGAGGAATAGGCGTGCGCCGCACGCATGGCATTCTTCAACGACAGGTCGGACGGGTTCACCACCGCTGCGACCGGTGCCGGCCCGCCGGTCGCATTGATTGATGCAAAGCCGCCGAGCATCGGACGCGCGCCGGGAAGCCATCTGAGCACGAGCAGGCTCGGTTCCAGCACACCGCTGGCATTGAGGCCGACGAAGTAGAGCCAGTGGGCGCGCTCGATCACCACACCACGATGATCGCCCCGGAACTGCCCCCACCACGATCCCCGCCGCTCGGTCGATCCGGTGACGCGCCGGAACGTCGTCAGGTTCCCGTCGTTGCGCACGACGATCGTGGATTGAACGATGCTCGCGCACTCGCGCAATTGCGAAAAGTGTGCGGTGTAGATTCCCGGCGCGACTGACGGCCGCGAGTCGGAATAGAGCAGCCTGAGAACCGACCCGACATCGGCATGCGACCACGGCGGCGTGTTCCGGTTCGACACCGTGACATCAGGTCGCGTCAGAGCGCGCGCAGCACCGGGCGAGCGGAAGAGTTCCGACTCGGACACCTTGAAGTATCGGCAAATCTTCTGGCGGTTCGCAGCACTGGGGATCGAGCGCCCGGCCAGATAGCGATTGAACTGCTGGCGATTGATCCTGGTCCCGCGGCAGACCGCAGCGATGCTCGCTTCGCGCTTGCACAGACGCGCGAGATTGAACGCGAAATTCGCTGCCGACGATTCTGCAACCGCTACCATACCACCCGCTCCGGCCGCTATTCTTGCGTCACGACACCGTTTCGCGTCAATTGCCTACTTCTGGTGGTACAACCGCATGGCCATCGCTTTAATTGAAATCAATCATTGCTTGTTTTAAACAATTGCTGCTTGTGCTTCAGGTGTATAACTACGCTATACAACGATCATGGTGCCCCCTGTCTTTTGTGCGTAGACTGACCTTGACCGCAATTGGTCGTACAGCCGCGGAATAATCATGACGAGCAAACAGCCTCATCCCGTCGATCGCCTTGTCGGTTCGCGCGTGCGCCTGATTCGCACGGCGCGCGGCTTCTCGCAGTCGCGGCTGGCGGAAAATCTCGGCATCACGTTTCAGCAGGTGCAGAAATACGAGAAAGGCACCAACCGCATCAGTGCCAGCCGGCTTTTCGAGATATCGCGCCTGCTGGGTGTCAGCGTTCCGGATCTCTACGCCGGCGCCGACGACACCGACGCCGTCACCGCTGATGCACCCGCCGACGCACTTCCCTCGCTGCTGGATCACAAGATCATCCGGGCCTTGTCGCGGATCGACGATGACCAGATCAAACGCAAGGTTCTGGCGTTGATCCGCACGCTTGCGCCCGAGATAAAGGACGACGACGTCTGATCTTGAAGACCGGCTGTCGGCCGGGAACCGCTGCGCAGAACCTGCCAATCGTGCCGAGGCCAGAATCCTCCCGGCTCCATTCCCCATGTTGACCGGCATGGCGGACGCGCGCTGGATGCCCACAGCGCTTGTGGACGCCGCGAAGGAGACACCGTCATGGCGTACTGGTTGTTCAAGTCCGAGCCCGAGACCTGGTCCTGGGAGATGCAGGTCAAGAAGGGCAAGGCCGGCCAGGAATGGGACGGTGTGCGCAACTTCACCGCCCGCAACACCATGCGCGCCATGAAGAAAGGCGATCGCGGCTTCTTCTACCACTCCGGCGCCGAGAAGGCCGTGGTCGGTATCGTCGAGGTGGTGCGCGAAGCCCACCCCGATTCGACCGACACGGAGGGCAAGTGGGACTGCGTCGATATCGCCGCCGTCGAGGCGCTGCCGAAGCCCGTGACGCTCACCGCCGTCAAGGCCGACAAGACGCTCTCCGACATGGCGCTGGTCAAGTTCTCCCGCTTCTCCGTCCAGCCGGTCACCGCGGCCGAGTGGAAGCGCGTGTGCACGATGGGCGGCCTCTAGCGTCCGGGCCGCGCGCGGTCGATCCGGCACTGATAGCAATTATTGGTCGACGAGCGGACATGCGCATAGGCGATCCGGTCCTCGGCGAACAGTGCCTCTGCCCCGGCAGCAAGCGCGCCGGGGGCAACCACCTTGCCGCTTCCGTAGACGATCCGATCGTCTGCGCCATAGCCGCGCAGGATGTAGGCCGCGCTGGTCAGCATGGGCGGCAGTTCGGCGGAGGGCGGTGCAGCGGGACATGGGTCCGCATGCAGAAAGATCGGTCCGATTTCGGCATAGGGCTGTGGCGCCGGAAACGGTCGGTAGGCAAGGATCAGATAGCGCTCGCCCGCCGCGATCCGACGGAGGCAGTGCCGGCACGGCAGGCCGGATTCCTCGGCAACATGCACCTCGGGCGGCTGGCCGTTGGCGTCTGGTTTGCCGGCGCGTAGCGCCACGGCGTCATCGGTCGGCACGGGAGAGAAGTGAACAGGCATGGGATCGGTCTCCATTTCGGTTCGTTGGCACCTTTGATGCGGTGCCGACGCGCTTTCCGGCCACCCGATTTGCGCAGCGCCCTGCCACGCTGCATGGCGGCATGCCGCTCACGCAAAGCGGCTACCGCACTTTACAGCCTGTAAATTCATCACCGGCGCCCGAAGGCACTGTCACAGCTTGACAATTCTTGCTTGGCGGCCTGCTGCTGCTGTCTCCTGACGCGCCGCAAGGCTTGCATCCCCCCGTCCCCCCGCGCTTATAAAGGGTCTAAATCCGGCTGAAGCCGGACAGCGACTATCGGGAGGAAGGGCATGTCCGAGGTTACGGTCCATCCGGTTCCGGCCGAATGGAAGACGCGCGCCTATATCGACAACGACAAGTATCTCGCAATGTACAAGCGCTCGGTCGACGACCCCGAGGGCTTCTGGCGCGAGCACGCGGGCCGCATCGACTGGATCAAGCCCTTCACCAAGGTAAAGAACGTCTCCTACAAGGCGCCCGACATTTCGATCAAATGGTTCGAGGACGGCAGCCTCAACGTCTCGGCCAACTGCATCGATCGGCATCTCGCCACCCGCGGCGACCAGGTCGCCATCCTGTGGGAGCCGGACGACCCCAAGGCGGCGGTGCGCACCCTCACCTACAGAGAGCTGCATCACGAAGTCTCGGTCTTCGCCAACGTGCTCAAGAAGCTGGGCGTCAAGAAGGGCGACCGGGTCACCATCTACCTGCCGATGATTCCCGAGACCGCCGTGGCGATGCTCGCCTGCACGCGCATCGGCGCCGTCCATTCGGTGGTCTTCGCCGGCTTCTCGCCAGACAGCCTCGGCGGGCGCATCGACGACTGCCGCTCCAACCTCGTGATCACCGCCGACTGGGGCCTGCGCGGCGGCCGCAAGGTGCCGCTCAAGCACAACACCGACGAAGCGCTGATGCGGTCGCTCGGCGACGAGAAGGTGATCGTCATCCGCCACACCGGCGACGAGTGCGCCATGCAATCCGGGCGCGACTTCTGGTACCACGAGCTCGCCGACGGCGTCGACGCCGATTGCCCGGTCGAGGAGATGAACGCGGAGGATCCGCTGTTCATCCTTTACACCTCCGGCTCCACCGGCAAGCCGAAGGGCGTGCTGCACACCAGCGGCGGCTATCTGGTGTGGACCTCGCTCACCCACCAGCTCGTCTTCGACTATCACGATGGCGACATCTACTGGTGCGCCGCCGATGTCGGCTGGGTCACCGGCCACAGCTACATCGTCTATGGGCCGCTGGCCAACGGCGCCACCACCCTCATGTTCGAGGGCGTGCCCAACTGGCCGACGCCGTCGCGCATCTGGGAGGTGGTCGACAAGCACAAGGTCAACATCATCTACACCGCCCCGACCGCGCTGCGCGCACTGATGGGCGCCGGCAACGATCACGTCACCAAGACCTCGCGCGCCTCGCTTCGCCTGCTCGGCACGGTCGGCGAGCCGATCAATCCGGAAGCCTGGGAGTGGTACTGGAAGGTCGTCGGCGAAGGCCGCTGCCCGATCGTCGATACCTGGTGGCAGACCGAGACCGGCGGAATCATGATCACGCCGCTGCCCGGCGCCACCGACCTCAAGGCCGGCTCGGCGACGCGCCCCTTCTTCGGCGTCAAGCCGGCGCTGGTCACCGCCGAGGGCACGCCGATCGAGGGGCCGGGGGCCGGCAACCTGATCCTCACCGATTTCATGGCCGGGCCAGATGCGCACCGTCTATGGCGACCACAAGCGCTTCGTCGACACCTATTTCATGGCCTATCCCGGCAATTACTTCACCGGCGACGGCTGCCGCCGCGACGAGGACGGCTATTACTGGATCACCGGCCGCGTCGACGACGTGATCAACGTCTCCGGCCACCGCCTCGGCACCGCCGAGATCGAATCGGCGCTGGTCGCGCACGAGAAGGTGTCGGAGGCGGCGGTTGTCGGCTATCCCCACGCCATGAAGGGCCAGGGCATCTACGCCTACATCACGCTGATGCATGGCGACGTGCCGTCTGACGAACTGCGCAAGGAACTCGTCCAGTGGGTGCGCCACGAGATCGGCCCCTTCGCCCAGCCCGACCTCATCCAGTTCTCGCCCGGCCTGCCCAAGACGCGCTCGGGCAAGATCATGCGCCGGATTCTGAGGAAGATCGCCGAGGACGATTTCTCCAATCTCGGCGACACCACCACGCTTGCCGACCCGTCGGTCATCGACGATCTGGTCGCCAATCGCCAGAACAAGCACCTTCAGGCGGGATGATGTGAGTCGAGCGGGCGGTCTTCGGGCCGCCCGCTCGCCCGTGTCCGCTCTACGACGCTCCGCCCTGCATCGATTGCGATAGCGGCCAAATCTGCCACAGGCCCGACAGGCCGACGATGATGTAGACGATCTTCTCGATGATCGGCGAGAAGGCCAGGATCGCGTGGACCAGGTTCCAGTCGAACAGACCTACCAGACCCCAGTTGATCCCGCCGATGATGATCAGGATCAGGGTGATGAGATTCAACGCTTTCATATGCGGTTCTCCGTCCGGTCGCTTAACCTCCCTGACAGAAGCGCGCCGCGGGCTCTGCGGCCCGCCGATTCGCGCCGGCGCGCATGGTGAGCCTTTAAGCACTCTGCTGCAAGATTAGGCAGTTCTACGGATCGAGGCTCGCCAAGCCGCACCAATCGCCGCGTTTTCCCCCGTCATAGGGGCGCGCCAGACCGCTCGCCAGCATCGCATCGGAGAGGTTCAGCCCGTCGGGCACGGTGGTCACATCCGCCTCGACCCGGCCGAAATACTTGTCACCTTCGATATTGCGCAGAGTCACTTGCTGCGTCGTCTCCTCGGCGAGCCGCCGCTTCGCCCGCAGCGCCAGGTCCTTCTCCCGCTGGCAGGCCCCGCGCAGCTCGGGCGTATCAATGCCCTTCAGCCGCACGCTGGTGGTCACCGCAAGGCCGAGCCAGACCGGCACCTCGACAACCAGAGTGTCCCCGTCGATCACCCTCTGCACGGTGCCGACGACCGGCCCGGCCAGGCGTTCCCTGGCGTCGGCTGCACCGGCCCCGGCAACAAGTGCCAGGGTCAGCAGCATCCCGCCGAGAGCCCTTCGAATGCCCGCCATGCCCGTGCCTTTCGCGAGTCGAAAAGGAATATATTCCTGTATCGTCCTATCGCGCCCTGCCCGAACCGGTCAATAGCCAATATCACAAGTTGCATATCGAATGAATACGCGCAAAGCGGGTTATCGGGCAAGCAGCCGCAGCCGGCTTCCCTTGCGCGGCGCGCCACGCCTCCCGACATAGTGCCAATCTGAGGGCGGCACCGGAGACGTTACGGCAGTTCCATGAATACGCTTCGCACCGGCATGCTTCTGGCGGCATTGACCGCGATCTTCATCGGCGTCGGCTTCCTCATCGGCGGCTCCGGCGGTGCCGTCATCGCCTTCCTCTTTGCCGCCGGCATGAACCTCTTTTCCTACTGGAACGCGGACAGGCTGGTGCTGTCGATGAACCGCGCCCGCGAGGTCGACGCGCAGAGCGCGCCGGAATTCTACGGCCTGGTGCGCGAACTCGCCGGCCGCGCCAATCTCCCCATGCCGCGTGTCTATGTCGCCGACAACCCGCAGCCAAACGCCTTTGCCACCGGGCGCGATCCCGAGCACGCCGCCGTCTGCGCCACCTCGGGCCTGCTGCAGATGCTCAACCGGGACGAGATCGCCGGGGTCATGGCGCATGAGCTCGGCCATGTCAGAAATCGCGACACGCTGACCATGACCATCACCGCCACGCTCGCCGGTGCCGTCTCCATGCTTGCCAATTTCGGCCTGTTCTTCGGCGGCTTCGGAGGAAATCGCAACAATCCGCTCGGCTTTGTCGGCGTGCTGATTGCGGCGCTGGTGGCGCCGGTCGCCGCCATGATCGTGCAGATGGCGATCAGCCGCACACGCGAATATTCCGCCGACCGCGCCGGTGCCGAGATCAGCGGCCGCCCGCAGGCGCTGGCTTCGGCGCTGGCGAAGATCTCCAATGCCGCCGAGCGCATTCCCAATCCGGCAGCGGCGCAGAATCCGGCGGCGGCGCATCTGTTCATCGTCAACCCGCTCGCCGGTACGCGCATGGACAATCTGTTCTCGACCCATCCGGCGACCGAGAACCGCATCGCCGCGCTGATGGAGATGGCGCGCACGCAGGGGTTCCGCCCCACCGCCGGCCAACCCCTCGCCCGCCCCTCGGTTGCAGTTCCCAGGGTCGGCACCACCGGCCGCCCGAAGGGACCGTGGGGATAAAGCTTGTCGGCAGTGGGTCGGTGGCTTAACCCACGGGCCCGATGAAACAATCCCTGCACCAGACCAAACCCGCCGGCCTTGCCGCCCGTGCCGCCGCCGCCAGCCTGCTTTCCGGCGTGCTCGACCGCCGGCAGCCGCTCGACGCGCTTCTCGATTCCGACCGCGCCTTCAGCGCGCTGACCGACCGCGACCGGCGGCTCGCCCGCGCCATCGCCTCCACGGCGCTCCGCCGCCACGGCGAAGTGCACGCGCTTCTCGATCGTCTCATCGAAAAGAAGCCGCCGCGCTCGCGCGATTTCTTCCACGTGCTCGAAATCGCCGTGACCCAGGTGCTGTTCATGGAGGTCGCCGACCATGCGTCGGTCTCGCTCGCCATCGACCAGATCGCCGCCGACCCCAAGACGCGCCACCTCAAGGGCCTCGCCAATGCCGTACTCAGGCGCATTGCGCGCGAGCACGACGCGCTGCTGGCCTATATCGATTCGGCCAGGCTCGACGCGCCCGAATGGTTATGGGAGCGCTGGGTCGCCACTTATGGCGAGGAGACGGCGCGCGCCATCGCCGAAGCGCATCTTGGCGAAGCACCGCTCGACATCTCGGTCAAGGACGATGCCGCCGGCTGGGCGGAAAAACTGGGTGGCGCGGTTACTGCCACCGGCTCCGTGCGCCTTGCCAATGCGCACGCGATCGAAGCGCTCCCCGGTTTCGATGACGGTGCCTGGTGGGTACAGGACATGGCCGCCACCCTGCCCGTTCGTCTCCTCGGCGATGTCGCCGGCAGGCGGGTCGCCGATCTCTGTGCCGCACCGGGCGGCAAGACCGCCCAGCTTGCCGCCGCTGGCGCTCGCGTGACCGCGGTCGATATCTCCGCCAACCGGCTGAAGCGGCTTTCCGCCAATCTCGCCCGCCTCTCCCTTTCCGCCGAGACGGTGACCGCCGATATTCTCGACTGGCAGCCGGCGGAGCCCTTCGATGCCGTGCTGCTCGACGCGCCCTGCTCGGCGACCGGCACCATCCGCCGCCATCCGGACGTCCCCTGGCTGAAAATCCCGGAGGACATCGCCACTCTGGCGGCGGTCCAGGCACGCATGATCGACCGCGCCGCGGCTTGGCTGGCGCCCGGCGGCACGCTGATCTACTGCACCTGCTCGCTGGAGCCGGAGGAGGGCGAAAATCACGCCGCCGGTGCCGCCGAACGCAACCGCCTGGCGCTCAGGCCGGTCGCGGCGGAAGAGATCGGCGGCCTTCCGGCACCGATCACGCCGGCCGGCACGATTCGGACATTGCCCTGCCACGATGCCGGCAGAGACGTCCCCCCCGGCATGGACGGCTTTTTCGTCATGCGTCTCGAAAAGGTGTGAAGCCTTGATCCGTTTGCCCGGAAGGCCGCAAAAGGGCGATAGTCCGGCGGCGGCGATTCGGGCCGATCGGCGGCCGATTTCGAAGGGGAGAAGCTCAGCAATGGCGATCGGATCGGCGTCCGGTCAGGGTCGGCAGATGCGTTTTGCCACCGGCGCCGTGATCCGCACCGTCGCCTATCGCTTCCACGCCAGCATCCTCTATCGCTGGCGCTACGCCGGGGCGACGCCTGAGCGCCTGCTCATCGCCCCCATCGACCTGAGGACGGCCGATCCCACCGTCGCGCTCGACATCTACGCCGGCCGCTGGGTCTTCTTCGGCGACGGCGTCGACGTCGAGGGCTTCTCGGTCTTCGATGCCGAGCCGCCCAATGAGGAATGGTCGCGCCAGCTCCACTCCTTTGCCTGGCTGCGCCATTTGCGCGCCACCGACATGAACCTGTCGCGCTCCAATGCGCGCAGCCTCATCGACGAATGGATCCGCTTCTCGGGCCGTCACGAGCCGGTCGCCTGGGACCCGGACATCATGGCGCAGCGCATCAGCGCCTGGGTATCGCAGACGCCGCTCATCCTCGACGGCTGCGATTATTCCTTCTACCGCCGCTTCCTGCGCTCTTTCACCCGCCAGGTCCGCCATCTGCGCCGCGTCGCCTATGACGGTGCGCCCGGCCTGCCGCGCCTGCGCGTGATGATCGCGCTCGCCGCCGCCGCACTCTCCATGTCCGATCAGCCGCGCTTCCTGCGTCAGGCGGCGCGCCGCCTCGACCTCGAACTGGTCAACCAGATCCTGCCCGACGGCGGCCATGTCAGCCGCAACCCCGGCGCCATCCTGGCGGCCATGATCGAGCTCCTGCCGCTGCGCCAGGCCTTCGCCGCGCGCGGCAGCCATCCCTCGCGCATCCTGGTCTCGGCCATCGACCGCATGATGCCGATGCTGCGTTTCTTCCGCCAGGGCGACGGCAGCTTCGCCCATTTCAACGGCATCGGCGATACCGCCACCGACCAGCTTGCCACGGTGCTCGCCTATGACGATTCGCGCGCCGCCCTGCCGGTGAACGCGCCGCGCAGCGGCTATCAGCGCATGGACGCCGGCGGCACCACGGTGATCGTCGATACCGGCCGCCCGCCGCCGATCGAGTTCTCGACCGCGGCGCATGCCGGCTGCCTGTCCTTCGAGATGAGCGCCGGCCACCAGCGCCTGATCGTCAACTGCGGCGTGCCCTCGCCCAATTCCGCCGCGCTCAAGCGCCTGGCGCGCACCACCGCGGCGCACTCCACCGCCACCATCAACGACACCTCCTCCTGCCGCTTCCTCACCCGCACCGCCATCGGCGACTGGCTGGGCGAGGCCATCGTCTCGGGTCCCTCCCGTGTCGACGTGGAACGCCGCGAGGTCCCCGGCGCCACCATGCTGGCCATGCATCACAACGGCTATGTCGACCGCTACCACATCGTCCACGAGCGCACTCTCAGCCTCTCCGATCAGGGCGACCGGCTGGACGGGGTCGATTCCTTCGTCTCGCCCTCGGGCAAGCCGATCAGCCGCGGCGGCAAGGACACCTACGCCATCCGCTTCCATCTCCATGCCGATGTCCGCGCCACGCCCGTCGCCCATGCCGTCCGGCTCGAACTGCCCAGCGGCGAAAGCTGGGAGTTCGAGGCCGATGCCGGCGAACTGGTCATCGAGGAAAGCATCCTGATGTCGGATACCCGCGGCAACCGGCAGACCGACCAGCTGGTCATCTATGGCCGCATCCAGCGCGATCCGGTCGTGAACTGGCGTCTGCACCGCACCGGCGTCGGCAGCCAGCGCCAGCGGCTGATCGCCCCGCCGCGCGCGCGGCGGGGCTGAGCCCGCCGTCGGGCGCTCGGATACCCCGCGACCTCAGGTCGATTTATCCTGCGGGCATTCCGTGATATGCGGCGTCCGCATATTCCCCACCCTGGAAACGACCGACCCGCCCAAGGGATTCACTATGGCCATCAAACCGGCATCCACGCCTCTTCCCGACCGCGTGTCCCTTCGCCGCGCCCTTCTCTCCGTCTATGACAAGACCGACCTCGTCGAGCTGGCGCACGCCCTCACCCGCCGCGGCGTCGAGCTGGTCTCCACCGGCGGCACGCGCGCCGCGCTGACCGCCGCCGGCATCGCGTCCCGCGACGTCAGCGACATCACCGGCTTTCCCGAGATCATGGACGGACGCGTGAAGACCCTGCATCCGGCGATCCACGGCGGCCTTCTTGGCGTGCGCGACGACGCTGGCCACGCCGCCGCCATGAAGGAACACGAAATTGGCGGCATCGATCTCCTGGTCGTCAATCTCTATCCCTTCGAGGACACGGTCGCCTCCGGCGCCGATGAGCGCACCGCGGTCGAGAACATCGACATCGGCGGTCCGGCCATGATCCGCGCCGCGGCCAAGAATCACGGCTATGTCGCCGTGGTGGTCGATCCGGCCGACTACGAAGCGCTGACCGCGGCGCTCGACGCCAATGACGGCGCCACCACGCTCGAATTGCGCCGCCGCCTGGCCGCCAAGGCGTTTGCCCGCACCGCCGCCTATGACAGCGCCATCTCCGGCTGGTTCGCCGAAACGCTGGCCGATCCGCTGCCGCAATGGAAAAGCGTCGCCGGCCGTCTCGCCGAAGCGCTGCGCTATGGCGAGAACCCGCACCAGACGGCCGGGCTCTATCGCACCGGCGACGGCCGGCCGGGGGTGGCCACCGCCCGCCAGCTCCAGGGCAAGCAGCTCTCCTTCAACAACATCAACGACACCGACGCGGCCTACGAACTGGTCGCCGAGTTCGATCCGGCGGCCTCTGCCGCCGTCGCCATCGTCAAGCACGCCAATCCCTGCGGCGTGGCAACCGGCAGCAGTCTCGCCGACGCCTACAAGAAGGCGCTCAGAACCGATCCGGTCTCCGCCTATGGCGGCATCGTCGCCTTGAACCGGCCGCTCGATGCCGAGGTCGCGGCTGAGATCGTCAAGGTCTTCGCCGAGGTCGTCATCGCCCCCGGCATTTCCGAGGAGGCGGCGGCCATCCTCGCCGCCAAGAAGAATCTCCGCCTGCTTGTCGCCGATGGCCTGCCCGATCCGCGCTCGCACGCGATGACCGTGCGCTCGGTCGCCAGCGGCCTGCTGGTGCAGGACCGCGACTGGGGCATGGTGGCCGAGGCCGACCTCAAGGTGGTGTCGAAGCGCGCCCCGACGCCGGCCGAGATCGCCGACATGCTGTTTGCCTGGAAGGTCGCCAAATACGTCAAGTCGAACGCCATCGTCTATTGCCGGGACGGCGCCACCGCCGGCGTCGGCGCCGGCCAGATGAGCCGCGTCGATTCCGCCATGATCGCCGCGCGCAAGGCCGAGGAAGCCGGTGAGATGGCTAAGCTCGGCCATTCGCTCGCTGAAGGCGCGGTCTGCGCCTCGGACGCCTTCTTCCCCTTCGCCGACGGGTTGATCGCCGCGGCCGAAGCCGGCTGTACCGCCGTCATCCAGCCCGGTGGCTCCATGCGCGATGCGGAAGTCATCGCCGCCGCCGACGAACGCGGCCTGGCCATGGTCGTCACCGGCATGCGCCACTTCCGGCACTGAGCGGGAGGTACTACGGGGCGGCGCGCTGCTGCAGCGCCGCTGCCATCTCGGCAAAGACCCCGTCCCAGTCGCCGCGGGTCTTCTGGCGGAAGAGCCGCATGGTCGGATACCAGGGCGAATCGGCGCGGTCGAATAGCCAGCGCCAGTCGGGATCGTCGTTGAGCGCCACCCAGACCGGACGCCCAAGCGCTCCGGCCAGATGCGCCATGGCCGTGTCGGACGAGACCACCAGGTCGAGCGCCGCCATCGCCGCCGCGATCTCGGACACGCCGTCCGGATTGGCGGTGATCTTTTCGCCGAGCGATTCGACCGCCATCCCCTCCGGCAGGTGGTCGAGCTGATCGAGCCCGTGCACCGCCTGCAGGCTATAGAGCCGCACGCCCGGCTGGGCGGCCAGCGGCGCGAAGTGCCTCAGCGGCGGCGAGCGCCGATGGTCCAGGCCGTAGCGCGGATTGCCCTGCCAGACGACACCGATGCGGAAGCCCTCGCCGCCGATCCGCTCCCGCCAGGCGGCGACCTTTTCCGGTTCCGGCGTGAGATAGGGCACGGCGGTCGGGATGCCGTCGATCGCCGTCTTGAGGATCAAGGGCAGACTGAGCAGCGGAATCTGGAAGTCGAAGCTGCCGACCTGGCTCACCCGGTCGAACCACTCTACCGGGACGGGGAGTGTGCGGGCGAGCCGCGACAGGGCCGGCTGCACCAGCACCTTCACCCTCGCCCCGCGTTCATTCAGACCCGCGAGGAAGCGGGCAAACTGGATGGTGTCGCCAATGCCCTGCTCCGTGGAGACCAGGATCGTCTTGCCGGCAAGCGCCTCGCCGGTCCAGCGCGGCGCGCGTCTGTCGACCGCCTCCTGCTGGCGGTCGAATATTCCCGCGCGGAATTCATAAGCCGCCCAGCCGCGCGCGAAATCGCCGGTGCTGAGATAATATTGCGACAGCGCCTGGCGGATCTGCACGTCGTCGGGATGGCGGCCGGCCGCCGCCGCCCCAACGGCAATCGCTTCGCTGCGCCGCCCGAGCCGCCACAGCGCCGCCGCACGCACGATCTCCGCCTTGCTGCCACCGCGCCCGCGCCCAAGCAGATCTTCGACAAGGGCCAGGGCCTCCGCCGGGCGGTCGAGCTCCACCAGGATCTGACCGCGCACGACCGCGGCGTCGCTGTCGGCCGGCCGCACCGCGAGGATACGGTCGATGCCGGCCAGTGCCGCGTCGAAGCGCTTGAGCGACACGAGCGCCGACACCCGCCCGAGCGCCGCCTCGCCCGAGGCAGGGTGCAGACGCAGCACCCGGTCGAAATCGGCAAGCGAGGCTTCGTGGTCCTCCCGTGCCATATGCACATAGGCGCGCTTCAGGGCCGCTTCGGCGAGGTCCGGCTTGAGCAACAGGGCATGGCCGAAAGCCTGCGCCGCCTCGTCGTTGCGGCCGAGCAGCTTGAGCACGTTGCCGCTGTTCACCAGCGCATCGAGGTGGCCGGGAGCGGCAGCGAGCGCCGCCCGGAAGGCGGCAAGCGCTTCCTCCAGCCGTTCGAGCTGCTGCAGGGCGACGCCGCGATTGTTGTGCGCATCGGCAAAGGCCGGGGCCAGAGAGACGGCGCGCTCGAAGCAGGCGAGCGCCGGTCCGGCGGTGCCGGTCCGCATCAGCAGCATGCCGAGCACGTTGCAGCCGGCCGGATGATTCATCGCGGTGCGGTCCCGCTGCAGGGCATCGATGGCCTCGCGCATCCGCCCCGCCTGGGCGAGCCCGGCGGCCTTGCGGATCGCCGCGTCGACCGCGGCCCCGTCATTGCGTCCGTCGCCGGCCTTCACGGCTGCACCTTGTGCCCAACTGCCTCGTCAAGCGCCGCGGCAATCGCCGCGAAGACGCCTGGCCAGTCGCCGGCGCTTTTCTGGCGGAACAGCCGCATGGTCGGGTACCAGGGCGAATCGGCGCGCTCGGTGAGCCAGCGCCAGTCCGGATGCCTGGGCAGCGCCACCCAGACCGGCCGTCCGAGGGCGCCGGCCAGATGCGCCGGCGCCGAATCCGACACGATCATCAGGTCGAGATTGGCCATCACCGCGGCCATCTCGCGGAAGCCGTCGGGATTGGCAGCGAGTTCCTCGCCGAGCGTCTCCACCGCCATGCCGCGGCCGATCAGCACCATGCCGCGATTGACCAGCGCCTCCGGATAGGCCGGCTGTGCCGCGAGGGTCCGGCTATAGGCGGCGATCGCCTCGTCCATGCGGCCGAGATCCCTGAGGACGTTGCCGCGGTTGAAATGGGCCGTTGCATAACCGGGCCTGAGTGCCAGGGCCCTGTCCTCGGCGGCAAGGGCATCGTCGAGCCGGATGTCACCCATGATGTTGCGGCCGACCGGGTTCTTCAGCGCCGCGCCGCCGGAAGACTGCAGCAGCGCCACGGCCTCGTCGAGGCGTCCGGCCTGGATATGCGCGATCGCCCCGCCCAATATGTCCTGTAGGGCGCCCTGCGCCGCCTGCCGCTGATTATCCTTGCTCATGCGGCCGGCAAACTAACCGAGGCGGATGCAAACTGCGAGGGCCCGGCCACGCCCGGATTCAGAGCAGCACGACCTCATTGGGAAGCTCGTTGCGGTCGCCGGGCTCGGACGGGAAATGACGGGCGAGCACCGCGCCCACGCCTGCGACCGCTGCCAGCAGTCCCTCCGCCAGCCGGCCCTCACGGATTTCGCCGACAAGCGCCGCGATCACCGCGTCCCATTCCGCCTGATCGACCTTGGCCGCAATGCCGGCATCGGCGACGACCTCGGCATGGCGCTCGGCCAGCGACACGAAGATCAAGGCACCGGTCCTGGCCTCGGTCATCTGCAGCCCACGGGCGAGGAACTGTTGAACGGCGAGCCCATGCGCCCGTCCGTGCTTGACCGGCCCCGGCACCACTTTCGGCCGCACCGAAGGCCATGACAATGCCAGCGCCAGAACGATGAATACGGCGAGCTGCACGGCAAAGATCATCGCCGCGGCTAGCGCGGTGAAGAAGACCAGCGGCAGCGGCACGACCAGCGCGGCGAGCGTCGCCCACGTGAGCGGGATGAAGCGGTAGTCGTCGCTCATCTCCGCCACCACCACGAAGATTTCGCCGGTGGTGCCGGCTTCCGCCGCCGCGACCGCATCGCGCACGCGGGTGCGCTCGGCTTCGCTCAAGGCGTGTCTCACCGCCATGTCTACCAACTCCCCGAGGCGCCGCCGCCGCCGAACGAACCGCCCCCGCCGGAGAAACCGCCGCCCGAGGAGCCGCCACCCCACGAGCCGCCCGACGAGCCCGACGACCAGCCGCCGCCGCCCGAGTTCCATGGGCCGCCACCGCCGGCATGGCGCACGACATTGACAAAGATGATGAGGAAGACGCCGATCATCAGGATCGGCACCAGCCCGGACAGCCACGAATTGGCCGGGCCCGGCTGGCGCTCGGCGAGCTTCTGGATCTCGGGCGCATCGCCGGAGAGCACCTGGATGGCGTCGTCGACGCCGCGCACGATGCCGCCGGGCATATCGTTGGCGCGGAAGCGCGGCAGGATGGCATTGTCGATGATGACGTTGGCCGTGGCGTCGGTCATCGTGCCTTCCAGCCCGTAGCCGACCTCGAAGCGCACCTTGTGCTCGTTGGGCGCAACGATCAGCAGCAGACCGTTGTTCTTGTCCTTCTGGCCGATCGCCCAGGCACGGCCGAGCTGAACGCCGTAATCGGCGATGTCGGTGCCCCCAAGCGAGGTGAGCGTGACCACGACGAACTGGTCGCCGGTCTTGGCTTCCAAAGCCGCGAGCTTGGCCTCGATGGCGCTCCGGGTATCGGCCGGAATGATGCCGGCCTGATCGACCACGCGGCCGGTGAGCGCCGGGAAGCTCGGCGCCGCCACGCCAAGCACGGTGAAGGCGGAAAGTACCAGCACCAGCGCCAGTCCGATGAGCGCCGGCACCCAGACGGCAATCGACAGGCCGCGCCGCCGCCGGCGCGGCGATGGCACGGGTGCGCTCAATTGAACTTCACCGCGGGCGTCTGCATGGTCTTTTCGTCGACGGTGAAGTTCGCCAGGGGCGTGGCGTGATAGAGGGCCGCATTCCATAAGCTGCCGGGCACGGTCTTGAGCTCGGTGTTGTAGAGCCTGACCGCCTCGATGTAGTCGCGCCGCGCCACGGCGATGCGGTTTTCGGTGCCTTCGAGCTGCGATTGCAGGGCCAGGAAGTTCTGGTTGGACTTCAGGTCGGGATAGTTCTCGGTGATCGAGATCAGCCGCGACAGCGCCGAGCCGAGCTGGCCCTGCGCCGCCTGGAACTTGGCGAAGGCATCCGGATTGGTGAGGATGTCGGCCGGGATCTGGAACTGCGTCGCCTTGGCGCGTGCGTCCGTTACCTCGGTCAGCACCTTCTCTTCCTGCCTGGCATAGCCCTTCACCGTCTCGACCAGATTGGGGATGAGGTCGGCGCGGCGCTGATACTGGTTGAGCACCTGGCTCCAGGCCGCCTTCGCCTGCTCCTCATAGGTGGGGATGTTGTTGACGCCGCAGGCCGACAGCGCCAGCGACGCGGCGATCACGAAGAGGGCGGCAAGCGAACGGCGGAGGGCAATGGCCATTTCATGGCTCCGTAGTGTTCGAAGAATCGCGGCAAAGGTAGGTAACGCCCACGCCCGCGCAAGCGACAGAGGTCACAGTGTCACTTTGTGACCGGCGTCGCATTGGGGATGCCTTCGGCGCCGATATAGACGGCGAGGATGCGCACCGGCTTGTCGCCCGTGTTGGTGCCGTTGTGCGGCCAGTTCATCGCTTCCATCAGGCTGTCGCCGGCCTTGTAGACCCGCGTGCCCTTGTCGCCGTAGTCGACCGCGAGCGCGCCATCGAGCACATAGGCGAAGAGCGGCACGGCGTGTTCGTGCCAGCCGGTCTCGCCGCCCGGCGGAACCGTGATGATGAGGGCGGTCACGTGTGGCTTGCCGGTGGGATAGGCGATCGGCTGGCCGATGATCGTGTCGCTGGTCGAGATGAGCGGCGTGACCTCGGTCTTGGCGGAATATCCCTCCTCGGCGCTAGCCGGAAGGATCGAGAATGCGGCAATGAGGGCAAGCATCGCGATGCGCAGCATGGGGGCCTCCCGGGCACGATGGCTGACTTGGGCAGCCCGCCGATACCACGCCGAGCCCTGCGAGCTTGTTAAGATTTCCGCGAAAAGGCCCGCTTTCAGCCCCCGTGATGGCGCTTGACTCCCGCTCCATTCTCCGGAATCAATAGGAACAAATCAGGAACAAATTCCTCTATCGAGGAACAGGAGCCATGCGCGCACGCGTTTCCATGGCCGGGGATGCCTTTGCCCGATTGCGCCGCCGGATCGCCGAGATCGAGGGCCGCCCGATCAGGGGCGATTTTGCCATGCCGGAGCGGCAGTCGCCTCCCTCCCCCCTTGCGGGGGAGAGCCTGCCCCCGGCCCGATCGGGGGGTTGGGGAGGGGCGTACGGGCACGGATCGGAGGTTACGAACACCCTTCCGCTCGCGATTTCCCCGCTCGACCGGCTGCTTGCCGGTGGGCTGCGCCGCGACGCCCTGCACGAACTGCGCAGCGACACCACCCGCGATGCCGCCTCCGCCACCGGCTTCGCCGCTGCCCTCATCGCCCGCCTCACCATGATCGACCGGCGGCCGGTGCTGTGGGTGGCGGAAGCCTCCGCACTCAGCGAAGCGGGCCTGCCCTATGGCGCCGGGCTCGACCGTTTCGGAACCGATTCGAGCCGGCTGATCCTGGTGCGTGTGAAGAAGCCCGCCGAGGCCCTGTGGGTCTTCGAGGAGGGGCTCGCCTGCCGCGGCCTTGCCGCCGTTCTCGCCGAGATCCGGGGCAATCCGCGGGTGCTCGACCTCACCGCCACCCGGCGACTGGCGCTCCGCGCCGAGGCCGGCAGCGTCATGGGCCTGCTTCTGCGCCAGAGCGGCGAAGCGCAAGCGAGTGCGGCCGAGACCCGCTGGTCGGTGGCGCCGCTACCGGCGGCGGTGAGCGACGATTACCCGGCCGGTATCGGCCGGCCGGCCTGGCGGCTGACGCTCGAACGCAACCGCCATGGGTCAATCGGCACGGCCGATGTGGAGTGGGACCATGACCGACGCGCCTTCGCCGAAGCCGGCCGCCCGGCGCATCCTCGCTCTGTCGCTGCCGCGTCTTCCGACCGACCGCATCCTGCGCCAGCTTCACGCTCCCTCGTGGCGTAGCGACGCACCCGCCACGCCCCTGGCCGTCGTCGCCAGGATGAAGAGCGCGCTGCGCCTGGTCGCCCTCGACGAGAATGCCGAGCGCCTCGGCCTCACCCGCGGCATGGCGCTCGCCGATGCCCGCGCCATGATCCCGGCGCTCGGTGTTGCCGATGACGATCCCGCCGCCGACGAAGCCTTGCTCGCAGCCATCGCCGACTGGGCCGAGCGCTATACCCCGCTGGTATCTATCCAAGAGGCGCGGAGGACCGCAGGTCCGACGGGGAGCGCCACAAGAGAGCGTGGAGGACCGCAGGTCCGACAGGGACCGGGAGAAGGCGCGGCAGGGGCACAAGAAGATGTCCTCTATCTCGATATCACCGGCTGCGCCCATCTTTTCGGAGGCGAATCGGAGCTTGTCGCCGATTGCGTCGCCCGTCTCGAGCGCCAGGGTTTTCATGCCCGCGCGGCCATCGCCGATACGCCCGGCGCAGCTTCGGCGCTTGCCCGTTTCGGAGCCGATTCGATCTCAGTGGTCCCGCCCGGCGGCACGGCGGCCGGGCTCAAGCCGCTGCCGCTCGCTGCGCTGCGCCTGGCGCCTGAAACCGCCGCTGCGCTCGATCGCCTCGGCCTCAAGCGCATCGGCCAGATTGTCGGCGCGCCGCGCGCACCGCTGGCGGCCCGCTTCGGCCGCGCGCTCACCCGGCGCCTCGATCAGGCACTGGGCAGCGACGAGGAGGCGATCAGCCCGCGCCGGCCGGCGCCCGTGCTCATCGCCGAACGCCGCTTCGCCGAGCCCATCGGGCTCGAGGAGGACGTCGCCACGGCGCTGGATTCGCTCGCCGCCACGCTCTGCCAGACGATGGAGGCGCGCGGCCTTGGCGCCCGTCGGCTCGAGCTTGCCCTTTTCCGCGTCGATGGCGTCGTCTCCCGCATCGTCGTCGGCACCGGCCGGCCGCTCCGCGACGCCGGACGCATGCGCGCCCTCTTCAAGGAGAAGTTTGCGGGCCTCGGCGATGCGTTCGATGCCGGCTATGGCTTCGACATGGTGCGCCTGGCGGCGACCGAAGCCGCGCCGCTCTCCGCCACCCAGATCGACCTCGACGGCAGCGGCGATGCCGGCGGTGACCTCGACGGGCTCATCGACCGCATCGGCGCCCGGCTCGGCTCCCGCGCCGTCGGCCGGCTTGCCCCCCGCGACAGCCACATTCCGGAACGGGCGGAGAGTTTCGATTCGGACAATCCCTCCCCCGAAGGGGCAAGAGGCGAGGAGCGAGCCCTTGCGAGCGACCGGGACACAATAAAAGGGGGAACCGCCCGGAGGGCGGTGGATGGGGAACGGGTCGACGACGACACCATCATCCGTCCGCTCCGCCTCTTCGCCCGGCCCGAGCCGGTGGAAGCCATCGCCGAAGTGCCCGACGGTCCGCCTGCCCGCTTCCGCTGGCGGCGCACGCTCTATCGCGTCGCCCGCGCCGAAGGGCCGGAGCGCATCGCCGCCGAATGGTGGCGCGACGACGACCTCACCCGCGATTATTTCCGCGTCGAGGATCTGACCGGTCACCGCTTCTGGCTGTTCCGCGAAGGGCTCTACGGCCGCGAGACGACCGCCCCGCGCTGGTACCTGCACGGGGTGTTCGCATGAGCGCCCAACAAGAGGCGCGGAGCGAGCGACAGCGAGCGACGGGGACGGGGAGGGGAAAACAAGAGGCGAGGAGGGCCGGAGGCCCGACAGGGAAGCAATATGCCGAACTCGCCGTCACCACCAATTTCTCCTTCCTG
Source organism: uncultured Alphaproteobacteria bacterium (assembly GCA_963750065.1). Taxonomy (GTDB): domain Bacteria; phylum Pseudomonadota; class Alphaproteobacteria; order Rhizobiales; family Kaistiaceae; genus CAVSRC01. The sequence goes on along the minus strand of CAVVPK010000008.1, from coordinate 31,700 downwards.
CGCGGCGCCTCGCATCCGGAGGAGTTGGCCTTCGCGGCGAAGAGCCTCGGCCTTGCCGGCATCGCGGTCGCCGACCGCAACACGCTTGCCGGCGTCGTGCGCGGCCATCTCGCGGCAAAAGAGGCTGGGCTACGCTACGCCGTCGGCTGCCGGCTGGTCTTCCGCGACAACTCGCCCGACATCCTCGCCTGGCCGACCGACCGCGCCGCCTATGGCCGCCTCTGCCGCCTGCTGAGCGAAGGCAACCGCCGCGCCCCCAAGGGCCAATGCTTCCTCGACCTTGCCGATCTTCTCGAATGGGGCGATGGGCTCATGCTCGGCGTTGTGCCGGAACATCTCGACAGCACTCTTGAATCGACCCTCGCCGCCCTCAGCGACGCCTTCCCCGGCGCGGTGCGTCTGATGCTCCGCCGCGACTACGGGCCGGGCGACCAGCGCCGCATGACCCTGCTGGCACGCACCGCCCAGCGCTTCGCCGTGCCGCTGATGGCCACCAACGATGTGCTCTATCATGCGCCCGCGCGCCGCCGCCTGCAGGACATCCTCACCTGTATCCGCGAGCACCGGACGCTCGCCAATGCCGGCCGCCTGCTCGCCCCCAATGGCGAGCGCCACCTGAAGCCGGCCGACGAGATGGCGCGCCTCTTCCGCGACTTTCCGGAAAGCCTCGCCGAGACCACCGCCGTCTTCGAGCGCCTGGCCTTCTCCCTCGACGAACTCAGCTACCAGTATCCCGACGAGCCGACCGGCGATGCCGCCAGTCCCCAGGAGGCGCTGGAACGGCTGACCGAGGACGGCGCCCGGCGGCGCTTCCCCGCCGGCGTGCCGGAGAAGATCCGCGCCACCCTCGACCACGAACTCGCCCTCATCGCCCGGCTCAGCTTCGCCGCCTATTTCCTCACCGTCCACGACATCATCCGCTTCGCCCGCTCGCGCGGAATCCTCTGCCAGGGGCGCGGCTCGGCCGCCAATTCGGTCGTCTGCTATTGCCTCGGCATCACCGAGGTCAGCCCGGAGACCTGCGGCCTGCTCTTCGAGCGCTTCATCTCCGAAGAGCGTGGCGAGCCGCCCGATATCGACGTCGATTTCGAGCACGAGCGGCGCGAGGAGGTGATGCAGTACATCTACGAGAAATACGGCCGCGACCGCGCTGGCTTGACCGCCACCGTCATCACCTATCGCTCGCGCTCGGCCGTGCGCGAGGTCGGCAAGGTCTTCGGCCTGTCGGAGGATGCGGTCGGCGCGCTCTCCGGCACCGTCTGGGGCTGGTCGTCGGGCGGCGTGCGCAAGGAGGACGTCAAGCGGATCGGCATGGACCCGGAAGAGAAGACCATGGCCGAGGTCATGGCCTATGCCAAGGAGATCGGCGGCTTCCCGCGCCACCTCTCGCAGCATGTCGGCGGCTTCGTCATCACCCGCGACCGGCTCGACGAAGTCTGTCCGATCATGAATGCGGCGATGGCGGAGCGCACAACGATTGAATGGGACAAGGACGATCTCGACGCGCTCGGCATCCTCAAGGTCGATATCCTGGCGCTTGGCATGCTCTCCTGCATCCGCCGCGCCTTCGACTTCATGAGGGCGCATTATGGCGGCGCCCCGACGCTCGCCTCCATCCAGGACGAGGACCCCGCCGTCTATCGCATGTTGCAGAAGGCGGATTCGGTCGGCGTCTTCCAGGTCGAGAGCCGGGCGCAGATGTCCATGCTGCCGCGGCTGAAGCCACGAGAATTCTACGATCTCGTCATCGAGGTGGCGATCGTGCGCCCCGGCCCCATCCAGGGCGACATGGTGCATCCCTATCTGCGCCGCCGCTCTGGCGCCGAGACGGTGGTCTATCCGGCGCCGAAGGGCAGCCAGACGAGCCCGCTTGAGGAGGTGCTCGGCAAGACGCTCGGCGTGCCGCTCTTCCAGGAGCAGGCGATGAAGATCGCCATCGTCGCCGCCGGCTTCACCCCCGGCGAGGCCGACAAGCTCAGGCGCGCCATGGCCACCTTCAAGCGCGTCGGCACCATCGGCACCTTCCAGACCAAGATGGTCGAGGGCATGGTCGCCCGCGGCTACGCGCGCGAATTCGCCGAGCGCTGCTTCCACCAGATCGAGGGCTTCGGCGAATACGGCTTTCCCGAGAGCCACGCGGCGAGCTTCGCGCTTCTTGTCTACGCCTCGGCCTGGCTCAAGTGCCATTACCCGGATGTCTTCTGCGCCGCGCTTCTGAATGCTCAGCCGCTCGGCTTCTACGCACCGGCGCAGATCGTGCGCGATGCGACGCGCCACGGCGTCACCGTGCTGCCGCCGGACGTCAACGCCTCCGACTGGGATTCGACCCTGGAGCCGCTGACTGAACGACACGGCACGGCTTCCTCCTCCCCCCTTGCGGGGGAGAGCCTGCCCCCGACCCGATCGGGGGACGGATTGCCCCGATTTGCGAACAGCAAATCGGCCTTGGCAATCCGGGAGGGGGGTCTTGGCACGACCTCAGCGGTACCCCCCTCTCTGTCTCTCCCCCACAAGGGGGGAGAGGACGCAAGACAACCATCGCCGAAGTTCAATCATGACCCCCTTCTGCCCTCCCCCTTTCAGGGGGAGGAAGAGTCTGCGGCTTTCTCCTTCACACGAGCAACAGCTCCTGCGCTCACGGCCGAACCCCATCACCCGCAGCAAATGCCCCCTCCCCCTGAAAGGGGGAGGATGGGTGGGGGTCTACAAGAGGCGGGGAGGGCCGAAGGCCCGACAGGGAAACAAACAATCTTCACCACCCATGCCGTCCGCCTCGGCCTGCGCCAGATCAAGGGCTTCCGCGAGGATGACGCGCACGCGCTGATGGCAGCGCGTCGCAGCGGCTACGATTCGGTGCGCGACCTGTGGCTGCGCTCCGGCCTCACCCGCGCGGGAATCGAGCGTCTGGCGGACGGCGATGCCTTCCGCTCGCTGGGCCTCGACCGGCGCGATGCGCTGTGGGCGGCACGCGGACTGGGCGGAGGAAACGAGCGCGACCGCCTGCCGCTCTTCGATGTCGCCGCCCATGGCGACGTCGCCAAAGAGCCGGATTTCCCCCTGCCGCCCATGCCGATCGGCGAGCATGTGGTCAACGACTACCGCTATCTGCACCTGTCGCTGAAGGCGCACCCGCTCTCCTTCCTGCGCGCGGCGCTCACCGCCCGCCGCATCATCAGCAACGGCGTGTTACGCGACATCGCCGACAATCAAACAAGAGGCGAGGAGCGAGCGACAGCGAGCGACCGGGAAGCAAAAAACGGCGACCGTGTCACGGTCGCCGGCCTGGTCATCATCCGCCAGCGGCCGGGCACGGCCAAGGGCGTCATCTTCATGACGCTGGAGGACGAGACCGACATCGCCAATGTCATCGTCTGGCCGAAGACCTTCGAGCGCTATCGGCCGGTCGTGCTCGGCGCGCGGCTGGTGGCGGTCACCGGCAGGGTGCAGAGCCAGAGCGGCGTTATCCACGTGGTCGCCGACCGGCTGGAGGACCTCACCCCGCTGCTCGCGGCGCTTTCGGAAGATGCCGGCGACCTGTCGGCACTGGCCCGCGGCGACGAGGTCAAGCGCCCCGCTGTCGACCAGCGCGAGAAGATCGGCCCGCGCTCGCGGCTGGTGAAGCTCGCCCAGGAGCAGCCTGGCATCGCCGAGGACCTGGCACGGCTCTCGGCCGCCGCCGGCAAGGCCATGCCCAAGGGCCGCAATTTCCACTAGCCGCTGCCGCACGGGGATTGCGCCAGCGTAGGGACGCTCCCATATCCACGTATACATTCAAGAAAACGAATTTATTCTGCACCGAACCCACCCAGGAGCGACAGAAATGAAGCCATTTTCCCAGTTGATCGGCGCCGCCGCACTCACCCTCGCTTTGATCGGCAGTGCGAACGCCGGCCCGGTTTCCGACTTCGAGACCGCGATGCGCGGCGCTTATGCCGATTATCGCGGCGCTCTCTTCCAGACCAACGCCAACAAGCCCGAGGCTGCCGTCCAGGCGGTCGACGCCTTCAAGCAGAAATGGGCGGCCCTTTCCGCCGCCAATACCGCCGCCCCGCCGCAATATGCCGACGACCCTGATTATGCCGCCACTCTTGCCAAGGTCGCGTCGATTACCGACAAGGCCGCCACCGAGGTCGCCGCCGGCAAGCTGCCGGAGGCCCATGCGACGCTGGAGGCGATCCGCTTCGAGATCGGCGGCCTGCACGAGCGCAATGGCATCGTCGGCTTTTCCGACCGCATGAACGCCTACCACGCCAAGATGGAAGACGTGCTCGGCAAGGACTACAGCGGCTTCGACGCGGCCGGCCTCGGCGCGCTCCGCGAAGACGCCGCGGTGCTGGCCTACCTCGCCGCCGACATCAAGGCGCATCCGCCGGCCGAAGCTGCCGACCCCGCCTATGGCAAGCTGCTCGATGGCATGACCGACAGCGTCACCAAGCTCAGCCAGGCAGCCGCCAGCGGCGATGCCGCTGCCGCCAAGACCGCGCTCGACGGGCTCAAGGTGCCCTATTCCAAGCTCTTCCTGAAGTTCGGCTAGGGGCAGCTCGTAGGATGGGTTAGGCGCGCAAGCGCCCTAACCCATCATCCATGCGCCGGCCTCGGTGCTGGGAGCGCTCCACCGGGCCTTATTCTAAGGTGCCCCGCAGAAGGCGGTCCTCGAAGGACGATGCCTCCGCGCATAGTCCGCCAATTTATCCCCCCTTCCCCAACCCACCCCATATTCACCCTTGCCTCTCCCGCCGAGGGACTCGTGCCCGGTACCGGCACCGGTTCGGGTGGAGAGGCCGGCGCCTGCGATTGCGGACCGGCCGCGTCCCGGGGTGCCGTCCGGAAAGTCCGGCCCCACTAGGAGGGCCCGTGCGACATGACGCACCTTAAGGCCCGGCGGAAAGTCAGCCGGGCCGGAGCATGGACCGGATGGCGACAAGTCGCCGGGCGGGCGGCGGAAGCCGCCAGCATCTTCATATTTTGGACGGCGGTTTCCGTCGCCCGCCACCCTTGGCGCTTTGCCGCGCCGGGATCGAACCAGCCACAATCCGGGCCGTCCTCGGCCGCGGAAACGATGAGGTGTGCGCTGATGCCGATGGTCACGATCAGGGGCGAAGAGGTCGATCTCAGACCGATGACGCGGGAGCAGGCCGCCATCTATCGGCAGATCTGCACAGAACTCAACCTGCACGAATATTGTCCCTTCCGCGCCTGCCGGCGTGCCCACCGCTGCGCGACGCGTCAGGTGCTCTGCCATCAGGTCATGCGCCAGGAGATCAACGCCATCGTCACGCCCATATTTCAGGAGCAGTTGGCGAAGAACACGCCCACCCCCGCCGCCAGTGACCGGGGCCACAGGCGCCGTGTGGCCCATCCCGCCGCCGCGCGCTAGATTACCGCTCCCACACCGACCACGGAGGTCACCATGACCGGCTGGATCATCCTCGCCATCGTCGTCGTGATCGCGATCTACGCGATCATGCTCTACAACCGCATGGTCGCCTTGCGGCAGGTCGTCAACCAGGCCTGGTCCGACATCTCCGTCCAGCTCAAGCAGCGCCACGATCTGGTGCCCAACCTGGTCGAGACGGTGAAGGGCTACGCCGCCCACGAGCGCGGCACCTTCGAGGCGGTCACCCAGGCGCGCAATGCCGCCGTCGCTGCATCGAGTCCCGAGGCCCAGGCCAAGGCCGAGAACATGCTGACCGGTGCGCTGCGCCAGCTCTTCGCCGTCGCCGAGGCCTATCCCGACCTCAAGGCCAACCAGAACTTCCTGCAGCTCCAGTCGGACCTCTCCGACCTCGAGAACAAGATCGCGGCGGCCCGGCGCTTCTTCAACAACGCCGTGCAGGAGTTCAACACCGCCATCCAGTCCTTCCCGATGGTCCTTGTCGCCGGCCCCATGGGCTTCACCCAGCGCCCCTTCTTCGAGGTCGACGAGGCCGAGCGCGCCGCGGTCGAGGCCGCGCCGCAGGTGAAGTTCTAGGGATGGGAGTTGTCCACGCTGGCCAAGATGGGGCTAAGATTCACCCCCACCCGAAGGTCGCCGTCGCTCTGCTCGGCGACCTTCGACCTCCCCGCAAGGGGGAGGTTGGGCATTGTGCGCGCCACATGCTCCCTCCCTCCCCCGCGAAGCGCGGGGAGGGTGGCGAGGCCGAAGGCCGAGCCGAGTGGGGGCAGCACGAAGCAGAAAGCCCGGCGCGTGACCGAAATCCAGCGCCTTCCCCCTTCGATGCGGCCAGCCCATAACCCCAGGTGAGTACTTGCCGTGCTCGGCGCCTACGGCCTCAGGACCTATATCTGGAACAACCGGCTGAAGTCGCTCGTCCTCCTCGCCGGCTTCCCCTTCCTGCTGCTCCTCATCTGCTTCGGCTTTGCCCTCATTATCGCGGCGATGAACGAGCCCAGCGTCGGCCAGGGCATTCAGGACGCTTTCCATATCCTGCCGTCGCTCATCCCAATCGCCTTCGGTGGCGCCATCGTGTGGTTCGTCATCGCCTGGTTCGCCAATCAGGGCATCATCGATCTGGTCACCGGCGCGCGGGCCGTCGACCGCAAGGCCGAGCCGCGCCTCTATAATCTGCTTGAGAATCTCTGCATCAGCCGCGGCATTGCCACGCCGCGCCTGAGGATCATCGAGACCGACGCCCGCAACGCCTTTGCCAGCGGTGTGCGCAAGGGCCAGTATTCGATCACCGTCACCCGCGGGCTGATGGACGCGTTGACCGACGCCGAGCTGGAAGCGGTCCTCGGCCACGAGCTCACCCATATCGAGAACCGCGACGTCCAGCTGCTGGTCGTCTCCGCCGTCTTCGTCGGCGTCATCTCGCTCGTCGGCGATCTCCTCATCCGCGCCCCGCGTGCGCTCCTCTGGTCAACTTCGGGCGGTGGGAATTGGGGCGGCGGCGGATGGGGCGGCGGCTCGTCGCGCAGCCGCGGTCGCAGCAGTGGAAGCGGGGGCGGAGGCGGAGGCGCCATCGTCCTCATCCTCATTGCCGTTGCCATCTTCATCATCGCCCGCCTGCTTGCCATCGCGCTCTCTTTCGCCCTGTCGCGCAAGCGCGAGTTCCTCGCCGATGCCGGCTCGGTGGAACTCACCAAGGACCCCGACGCCATGATCTCGGCGCTGCGCAAGATCGCCGGGCACTCGGAGATCCACGCACCCGGCGCAGGTGCAGGAAATGTTTCTCGATCATCCGCGCCAGTCCGGCCTCGGCGGGCTCTTCGCCACCCATCCGCCGATCGAGGCGCGCATCGCCAATCTGGTGAAATTCGCCGGCGGACGCGATCCCGGCCCCATCGTCGAGGCCGCGCCGGAGCCTCCGGCAGTCTGCCGAGATCCCCCCGGCCGCCGATGCCGGCGCCCATCCCTGGGGCGACGTGCCGCCGCCCGGCCCGCCCGGCCCGTGGGGCGCGCCGCACTCCTGACGACCCTCGCTCAGTACGGGTTCTTCGGCGAGCGGTCCTCCGACAGGCTGCCACGCGTTCGCCGTGTCAGGTTCTCGATCGCGTCGGCCAGGTGCACTTCGGCAATGTTGTAGTCGCCGCGCGCGACCCTCAGCTTGTGCGCCTCCAGCATCACCTCGCCCCAGGAGATGCCCTCCGGCGGGAAGAAGCGATAGGAGGCCAGCTCGATCAGCAGGCCGAGCGGATCGCGGAAATAGATCGAATCCATGAAGCCGCGGTCCTTCACCCCGCTGTGCTCGATGCCGCGCTCGTCGAGCCGCTGCACCGCCTGCACGAAGGTCGCCCGCGACACCGAAAAGGCGATGTGATGCACGGCGCCGACGTCGCGCGCCGTCGGCTTCGCGTCCGGCTTGCGGCTCTCCTTGGTGAAGACGGTGATAAGCCGCCCGTCGCCGGGATCGAAATAGAGGTGGCTCTCCTCGGGCGCGTCGAGGTTGGGCTGTTCGAAGACGAAAGGCATGCCGAGCACGCCTTCCCAGAAGTCGATCGAGGTCTGCCGGTCGGCCCCCACCAGGGTGATGTGGTGAACGGCTTGGGATTGCAGTTTCTGCATGAACGAACTCCCCCCTTCCGGGAAATGGCCTACATATAGCGCGTGACGCACGCGGATCGACAAACCTTCAGGCGAGTCAGGGACTGATGTCCGACGCACGACAGGAAAACACAGACGCCGTCCCGATCATCGTCATGGGGGTGGCCGGAAGCGGCAAGACATCCGTCGGCAAGGCGCTGGCAGAGAGCCTCGGCATGCCGTTCCGCGACGCCGACGAGTTCCACCCCAAGGCCAATATCGACAAGATGTCGGCCGGCATTCCGCTGACCGATGCCGACCGCTGGCCGTGGCTCGACGCCATCGGCATGGCTTTGGCCGCGTCCGACGGCCGCCTGATCGTCGCCTGTTCGGCGCTCCGGCGCAGCTATCGCGAGCGCCTGATCGCCGCCGCCGGCCGGCCGGTGATCTTTGTCTGGCTCGACGGCTCGAAAGAGACGATCGGAGCCCGCATGGCGCACCGCAAGCACCATTTCATGCCCACCAGCCTGCTCGACAGCCAGTTTGCCACCCTGGAGCCGCCGGGGCCCGACGAATTGGTGGTACGCGTGTCGATCGAGCCGCCGCTTGCTGAGGTCATCGCGGCGGCGCTCGCCGCCCTGCCAGCCGCCCGTGAGCGCGCCGACATGCTTTCCGCCCGGTAAACTTCTGGGCAACCTTTCGCTGTCGGAATGGTCACACCGGCACACGAGTGATTCGCCGGCAGGACATGCGTAAATGGCAGAGATCATCCAGTTTCCTTTACGGCCCGCCGACCCGGACGATGACGAGGGGCTCGACATCGACCTCATCACCGCCGTCGACGTGGCCATCCGCGACCTGCGCGACATCGCCCGGGCGCTCGGCGAGGACGGCGTGCGCGAGCAGGCCGAGGCCTGCCGGCGCATGCTCGAGCGCGCCTTCAACACCGCGCACTGAGAGGCTTTCCAGCCATGGCCAGACGCCCGAGCGACCCCCGTGAGGCGGCCGAGGCCGTGTTCCGCGCCAAGGCGCCGCCCTTGCCGGAACCGGCGGCCAAGCCCTCGGCGCTTCCCGGAGCCAAGGAACAGGTGACGCTCCGCCTCGACCGCGACGTGCTCGATCATTTCCAGGAGGCCGGCCCCGGCTGGCAGGAGCGCATCAACGCCGCCTTGCGCAAGGCGGCCGGCCTCTGAGGCACGGCATCGATCAGACGCAGCGGCCGCCATCGACCAGCAGCGCGACGCCCGTCACCATGCTGGCTTCGTCCGAGCACAAGTAACAGGCGGCATTGCCGATATCCTCCGGTGTCGAGAAGCGGCCGATGGGGATCGTCGCCAGGAACTTCGCCCGCATCTCCGGCGTGTCCTCGCCCATGAATGTCTTCAAGAGCGGCGTCTCGCCGGCGACCGGATTGATGGCATTGACCCGGATCCCGGCCGGCGCCAGCTCGACCGCCATCGACTGCGTTGCCGTGATCATCCAGCCCTTGGTGGCGTTGTACCAGGTGAGCCGCGGCCGCGGACTGACCCCGGCGGTCGAGGCGATGTTGAGGATGGCGCCGCCGCCGGCCGCCTTCATCAGCGGCACCGCATGGCGGGCGGTGAGATAGACCGATTTCGCATTGACCGCGAACAGCCGGTCGAATTCCTCCTCCGCCAGTCCCTCGAGCGGCTGCGGCGTATGGCCAATGCCGGCATTGTTGACCAGGATGTCGATGCGGCCGAGCCGCTCGATCGCACCGGCGACCATGGCCGCAACCGAGGCATCGTCGGAGACATCGGCGCTCAGGGCAAAGGTCGTCGGCCCGAGCTCTGCGGCAAACGCCCGTGCCGCCTCACCGTTCAGATCGGCAATGAGCACACGCGCGCCCTCGGCGACGAACTTTTTCACGATGCCGGCGCCAAAGCCCGACGCCCCGCCGGTGACGATGGCGGTCTTCCCGTCAAGACGCATCACTGACCCCTTTCCGTTGCTTGCACCTCATCGCGCGGCACTCCGGTCCTGGCGGGCCGCGAGCGCCCGCTCGAGGTCCGGCGTCGCCGCGATCAGTTCGGCCGTATAGGGATGGCGCGGATTGGCGAAGACACGCTCCGTCTCGCCCTGTTCGACGATCCTGCCCTCGCGCATGATGAGAACCCGGTCGGTAATAGCGCGCACCACCGTCAGGTCGTGCGAGATGAACAGATAGGAGACAGCGAAGTGGTCACTGAGATCGGCCAGCAGGTCGAGGATCTGGGCGCGGATCGACACGTCGAGCGCCGACACTGCCTCGTCCAGAACGATCAGCGAGGGTCGCGTGATCAGCGCCCGGGCGATGGCCAGGCGCTGGCGCTGGCCGCCGGAAAACTCATGCGGAAATTTGTCGCCATCGGCTGGCGTCAAGCCGACGGCCGTGAGCGCTTCGTCCACCCGACGGCGCCGCTCCGCCGCCGACGGCCGTGAGCGGTCGAGATGAAACGGCTCGGCGATCAGCCGCGCCACGCGATGGCGCGGATCGAGGCTGCCATAGGGGTCCTGGAAGACCGCCTGCACGTGGCGGCGCAGGTCGCGCCGCACCGACCCCCGGCTGCCGAGAAAATCGCTGCCGTCGACGGCGACAGCGCCGGCGAGCGGTTTCAGCAACGCCAGGATCACGCGCGCCAACGTCGACTTGCCGCTGCCCGATTCGCCGACCAGGCCGAGGTTTTCGCCGCGCCTGATGGTGAAGCCGACATCGTCAACGGCCCTGAGATGGCGCGGCCGTTCGAAGAGCGTCCGCCGCGGCAGGCGATACTCTTGAACGACCCCGCTGACATCGAGGATCGGCGCGTGGTGTCCCTCGTCCGGGGCGAGCCGCCGCGTCCGCTCTGAGCGATAGGTCGAGGCGGAAAACAGCATGCGCGAATAGGAATTCTTCAGGCTGCGGAAGAGGCCGACCGTCTCGCCCTCTTCCACCACCGCGCCGTCCTTCATGATGACGATGCGGTCTGCCATGTCGGCGACCACGGCGAGATCGTGGCTGATGAGGATCAGGCCGACATCGTCCTCGGCCACCAGCCGGCGCAAAAGATCGAGGATGCGGGCCTGGGTGGTGACATCGACGGCAGTGGTCGGCTCGTCGGCGATCAAGAGCTTCGGCTTCATCACGGTGGCCATGGCGATGACCACGCGCTGACGCTGACCGCCGGAGAGCTCGTGCGGGTAAGTGTCGAGGGGAAAGCGCGACACCGGCAGGCCGACGCGGTCGAGCGCCTCGCGTGCCATATCTGCCGCTTCCGCCTGCGAGGCACGGGCATGCACGCGCACCGTCTCGGCCACCTGCGCGCCGATGGTCTTCACCGGGTTGAGCGCGCTCATCGGCTCCTGGAAAACCATGCCCAGCGTGCGCCCGCGATGGCCGCACATAGCTCCCTCGTCGAGCGCCATCAGGTCCTGGCCATCGAGCGTCACGCGCCCGCGGGAAACCGCGCGGTGCGGCAGCAGGCGCATGACCGAGAGCGCCGTCATCGTTTTGCCCGAGCCCGATTCGCCGACGATTCCAAGCACCTCACCACGAGCAAGGGCGAGCGACACGCCGTTGAGGATCGGCGTCGTGCCGATGGAGACGGTGAGATTATCGACCGACAGCAGGGTCATCGGTGCCGCCGCCATCTCGGATCGAGTACGTCGCGCAGGCCGTCGCCGAGAAGGTTGAGGCCAAGCACCGCAACGACGATGGCCAGCCCCGGGAGGATCGCCAGACGTGGCGCCAGCGCGATCATGGTCTGCGCGTCGGCGAGCATCCGGCCCCAGCTCGTCGCCGGCGGCTGCGTGCCCAGCCCGACATAGGAGAGCGCGGCCTCGGCCAGGATGCCGAGCGAGAACTGGATGGTCGCCTGCACTACCAGCGTGCTCGTCAGGTTAGGCAGGATGTGCTCGATCGAGATCAGCCAGCGCCCCTTGCCGGCGACGCGGGCGGCCAGAACGTAGTCGCGTGTCCACAGCGACAGCGCCGCCCCGCGCGTCAGCCGCGCGAAGACCGGCACGTTGAAAATGCCGATGGCCAGAATCGCGTTGACCGCGCCGGGTCCCAGCAGCGCGGTGATCATGATGGCGAGCAGCAGGGCGGGAAAGGCGAAAACCAGATCGTTGACCCGCATCACCGTTTCATCGAGCAGCCCGCGCCGCGCCGCCGCCATGAGACCGAGCGGCACACCGAGCCCGATGCCGACGCCGACGGCGATCAGCGCCACCGCCATCGAGTTGCGCGCCCCCTGCATCAGCATCGACAGCTCGTCGCGGCCAAAATGGTCGGTCCCCAGCCAATGCAGCGCCGAGGGCGCCTGCAGCCGGTCGGGAATCGAGATGGCCGCTGGGTCGTAGGGTGTCCATACGAGCGAGACGAGTGCCACGGCGACCATGACAAGGGTGATGGCGCCGCCGACCGCCATGCTGCCATGCAACCGCCGCCCCTCTGCGGGCCGCGCCGGCGTTGTGTCCGGCTGTGCTGCGCTCATGACCGATGCCTCCTCAGCCGCGGGTCGATGGCCGCATAGGCGAGATCGACGGCGAAGGTGACGACGACCACCGCGGCGACGAGCAGCAGCACGACGCTCTTCACCACGATCAGGTCGCGCTGGCCGATGGCCTGGAAGACGAGGCGCCCGAGGCCGGGCAGGTAGAAAACGTTCTCGATGATGATCGCGCCGGCAAGCAGAAACGAGAACTGCAGGCCGATGATGGTCATCACCGGGATGAGTGCATTGCGCAGCGCATGGCGGCGCACCGCTTGGGGCTCGGTGAGGCCCTTGGCGCGGGCAGTGCGCATGAAGTCCTCATGCAGCGTGTCGAGCAGCGCCGAGCGCATGACCCGCGCCAGGATCGACGCCTGTGGCAGGGCGAGTGCGATCGCCGGCAGGGTGAGCGCCTTGAGGCCGACAAGCAGGCCAGCGTTCCAGCCCGGAAAGCCGCCGGCCGAAAACCAATGCAGGCCGAGCGAGAAGGCCAGCACCAGCAGCATGGCGAACCAGAAATTGGGCACCGCGATGCCGAGCTGGGTTGCCCCCATGATGATGAGGTCGGCCGGCCGGTTGCGCCGTGTCGCCGCGATCATGCCGACCGGAAAGGCGATGACCACAGCCAGCGCCAGCGCCATCAGTGCCAGCGGCAGGCTGACCCACAGGCGCTGGCTGATCAGCTCCGCCACCGGCACCCGGTAGGTGTAGCTGATGCCGAAATCGCCGTGGACAAGGCCGCCGATCCAGAGGGCGTAGCGTTGCAACAGAGGCAGATCGAGGCCGAGCTGATGGCGCAGCGCCGCGACCGTGGCGGGGTCGGCGTTCAACCCCAGCATGAACGATGCCGGGTCGCCCGGCAGCACCTCCATGACCAGGAAGATGACGATGCTGGCCGCGACCAGCGTCGCGACAAGGGAGGCTGCCCGCGTTGCGACGTAGGATGCCATGCGCTCTTACCGTCACCGACCGAGGCTGGCGGCACGCCGGCCGGCGCCCGTGTCCCTCAATCCTGCCAATAGACCTTGGTCAGGTCGTTGGCCTGGATGGGCGAGTTCGCCCACAGGCCCTTGATCTTCGCGTTCCACACGCCGAGCTTGGGCAGTTCGAACAGGAACACGTTCACCGCGTCGTCGGCGATCTTTCTCTGGATGTCGCCGATGAGCGCGCTGCGTGCCGCCGGGTCGGTCGTCAGATTCAGCTTGTCCATCAAGGCCTTCACGGCGTCCGAGTGATAATTGAAATAGTAGTTGTCGCGGGCGTAGATGCCATAGTCGGCCGGCTCGGTGTGCGAGACAATGGTCAGCTCGTAGTCCTTGTTGGTGAACACGTCCGAGATCCATTGCGCCCACTCTACGGGCACGATCTGGACATCAACGCCGATCGCCTTGAGCTGCTGGGCGATGATCTCGCCGCCGCGGCGGGCATAGCTCGGCGGCGGCAGCTTCAGCGTCGCCTTGAAGCCGTCCGGATAGCCTGCCTCCTTGAGCAGTTCCTTGGCCTTCTCCGGGTTGTAGGCATAGAGGCCGGTGAGGTCGACATAGCCCGGATCGGCCGGCGAATAGTGGCTGCCGATCGGCGTGCCGTAGCCGAACATGGCGCCGTCGATGATCGCCTTGCGGTCGACGGCATAGGACAGCGCCTGGCGGACCTTGAGGTCGTCGAACGGCTTCTTGCCGTTGTTCATGGCCAGGATCGTCTCGCCCTCGGTGGTGCCGACGACCACGGCGAAGCGCGGGTCGGACTTGAACTGGGCCAGCGTTTCCGGCGCCGGGAAATTGGGGAAGGCATCAACGTCGCCGGCCATCATCGCCGCGAAGGCCGCCGTCGGGTCGGGAATGAACTTGAACGTCACCCGGTCGAGCCTGGCCGGCGTGCCCCAATAGTTGGGGTTCCTGACCAGATCGACGCGGTCGCCCTTGATCCAGTCAACGAACTTGAACGGGCCGGTGCCGACCGGAAGGGTGGCGTTGTTGGCGGCGCTGTTGGGCGCCACGATCTCGGCATCGCCCCAGCCGAGATTGTAGAGAAAATTGCCCTCCGGATGCTTGAGGGTGATCTTGACCGTCAGCGGATCGACTGCCTCTACCTTGTCTATTGCCGCGAAAAGCTGCTTCTGACCGTTAGTGCTGCCTGGTTCGGTGGTGCGGTCGAGCGAGAACTTCACGATATCGGCGGTGAGCGGCGTGCCGTCGTGGAACTTCACCCCGTCATGGAGATGGAAGGTGTAGGTCAGGCCGTCGTCCGAGATCTCCCAGGACTGGGCGAGATCGGGCTCGACGGCGCCGGTCTCGCCGATGCGGGTGAGCCCTTCGAAGATGTTGGCATAGGTCACCTCGTCCGTCGCCGCGGCATTGCCGGAGGTCGGATCGAGGCCAGTCGGCTCGAGCACCATGCCGATCGTGATGTCGGTGCGCGCGGCCAGCGCCGCACCCGGCGACACACCTGCCGCAATCAGAACAGCCAGCGCCGCCAGCCTCAGTGCCTTCATTGATGGTTCTCCCTGTCCACGGGCCGCGCTCGGCCGGCCGTTATATACCGTAGAGAAGATGGTGTGTGGCCAGCGCCATGATCTTGGCCGAATCCGCCATGTCGTCGATGACGACATATTCGTCGGGCTGGTGGGCGAGATCGAGAATGCCCGGCCCGTAGGCGATGCAGTCCTTGATCCGGCCGATGCGGTCGATGTGCTTGTGGTCGTAGGTCCCTGGCGAAACCACGTAGTCCGGCTCGCGGCCAAGTACGGCGGCAATCGCCGCCGAGACCGAGCGCACCACCGGCGCGTCGCGCTCGGTCATGGTCGGGATCACGTCCCACAGGTCGCGCAGTTCGTAGCGGAACCGGTCACGCCGTTCGGCAAGGCGGTCGAGGATGCCGCGCACCTCGTCCTTCACCGCGTCGAGGTCCTCCTCGATCAGGAAGCGCCGGTCGATGACCATACGGCAGGAATCGGCGACGCAGGCCGAAGGGAAGCCGGAATGGTCTTCACCGATGCCGCCGTGGATCGAATTGATGTTGATGGTCGACTGGCGCGCTCCGTCCGGCACCACCGGCATGGCCGTGCGCCGGGAAGCCAGCACCGGATAGAGCTCCGCCTCGAAGGCATCGAGCACGGCGCCCATGTGGCGGATGGCGCTATCGCCGAGAAACGGCATGGAACCGTGGGCGATGCGCCCCTTGGTCTCGATCTCCGCCCACCACACGCCGCGATGGCCGAGGCAGACGCGGTCTTTGTTGAGCGGCTCGGGGATGATGACGTGGTCGATACGCGGGCGCGCCATCAGCCCCTTTTCGGCGAGATAGGCGACGCCGCCATGGCCACCCGATTCCTCGTCCGCCGTGCCCGAAATCTCGATGGCACCGGGATGATCCGGATAAAGAGCGAGAAAGGCCTCCACCGCCACGATCGCCGACGCCAGCCCGCCTTTCATGTCGCAGGCGCCGCGGCCGTAGATGCGGCCCTCACGCACGGCGCCGCCGAAGGGATCGAAGCTCCAGCCGGCGCCGGCTTCGACCACGTCGATATGGCCGTTGAAATGGACGCAGGCGCCCGGGCCGCGACCCTCGCGGCGGGCGATCACGTTCCAGCGCGGATAGCGGTCGCTGTCACCGGGCGTTCCCTCGGCGCGGATGAAAGCCGCCTCGAAGCCGAGCGGTGCCAAGCGTCGGGCGATGACCTCGCAGCAATCGCGATAGGCCTCACCGGGCGGATTGACCGTCGGCAAGCGGATCAACTCCGAGGTCAGCGCCACGAGATCGTCGCGGCGGTCCTCGACCTGACGCCCGATTGCCTCCAGCACTTGGTCGCTCCGTTGCCGTGCGAGGGCGAGCCCTAGGCCCCGGAACGGAGCCTCCGCGTTGCCACGACCGCTGTCAATCGGCTCTCACGACGGCCGGCTGCGCGTGCGCGCCACCGCATCCTGCCAGCCGGCATATTTGGCCGCGCGCACGCCCGCGCGCATTTTCGGCGTGAAGCGTTTTCCCCGCTTCCAGCTCTTGGCGAAGGCCGCCGGCGCCGGATAGAGCCCGGCGCGATAGCCGGCGAGATAGGCCGCGCCCAGCGCCGTCGTCTCCAGCACCTTCGGCCGGTCGACCGGCGCATGCAGCATGTCGGCGAGGAACTGCATGGTCCAGTCTGACGCGACCATGCCGCCATCGACCCGGATCACCACACTGGTGCCGCGGCCCTTCGGCCAGTCACGGCGCATCGCTTCTAAGAGGTCGCGCGTCTGGTAGCAGGCCGCTTCCAGCGCCGCGCGGGCGAACTCGGCTTCAGCTGGTGCCGCGGGTGATGCCGTAGATCGCCCCACGCGCCTCCGCGTCCCAATAAGGCGCACCCAGACCGGCGAAGGCCGGCACCAGATAGACCGCCTGTTCGGGGTCGGACCTGGCGGCAAGCTTCGACGTTTGGGCGGCCGACTTGATGATCTTCAGCCCGTCGCGCAGCCACTGCACCGCTGCGCCGGCGATGAAGATCGACCCTTCCAGCGCATAGGTCGCCTTGCCGTCGAGTTGATAGGCGATGGTGGTGAGCAGCCGATGGTCGGAGCGCACCGCCTCCTCGCCGGTATTGAGCAGGGCGAAGCAGCCAGTGCCGTAGGTCGATTTCAGCATACCGGGCTTGAAGCAGGCGTGGCCGACGGTTGCCGCCTGCTGGTCGCCGGCGACACCCAGGATCGGGATCTCGGCTCCGAAGAGCGCCTTTTCGGTGACGCCGAAATCGGCGGCGCAATCCTTCACCTCCGGCAGGATCGCGCGCGGCACGTCGAGAAGCGCCAGCAGCGAATCGCTCCATTCGCGCTTGTGGATGTCGAACATCAGCGTGCGCGAGGCATTCGTGGCGTCGGTGGCGTGGCTGCGCCCGCCGGTCAGCCGCCAGATGAGGAAGGTGTCGATGGTTCCGAAACACAGCTCGCCGCGGTCCGCCTTGGCCCGCGCGCCCTTCACGTGGTCGAGCAGCCAGGCGACCTTGGTGCCGGAGAAGTAAGGATCGATGATGAGGCCGCTGGCGGCGGTGGCCGCTGGTTCGGCGCCGGCCTCGCGCAGCGCCTGACAGCGCTCCGCCGTGCGCCGGTCTTGCCACACGATGGCATTATGGATCGGCTTACCGGTCTTGCGGTCCCAGACCAGCGTCGTCTCGCGCTGGTTGGTGATGCCGATTGCGGCCACGTCGCGGGCGCGGATGCCCGCCTTGCGCAGTGCCGACCGGCAGGTGGCGGTGACCGAGCGCCAGATGTCCTCCGCATCGTGCTCAACCCAGCCGGGCTTTGGATAGATCTGGCGGAATTCCTGCTGCGCCACGGCGGCAATCTTCAGCCGGCGGTCGAAGATGATGGCACGCGTCGATGTCGTGCCCTGGTCGATGGCAAGAATGTGCTCGGCCATGGCTGTTCCTCCCCTGCCCGTCGCTGAGGCCATGCTTGATGTGCGGCCCCATGAGTTGCCCGCGGCGAATACGACCGATCACGCCCGGATTTGGCAAGCAGGAAATTTTGTCGACCGCCACGTCGGCAGCCGGGGCAGCGGCGACGGCCGCAGGCGCGCCGTCACACCTTGCAGAAGGCCCGATAGAGCGAGCTGATGATCTCGGCCACCTCCGGCCGGGCGATCGAATAATAGACGTTCTTGCCGTCGCGCTGCGCTTCCACCAGAGCATCGGCGCGCAGGCGGGCAAGCTGCTGCGACACGAAGGGCTGGCGCAGTTGCAGCTTCTGTTCGAGTTCACCGACGCTTTTGCGGCCATCCAGCAGCAGGCACAGGATGACCAACCGGGTCTCGTGCGACATCGCCTTGAGGAACTCGCTGGCGTTCTGTGCGCTGCCGAGCATCCGTTCCAGGCCATCCCTCGGTATCGCCGTGTCGCGGTCTGCCATCAGAGTCGGCGTTGTCGTCTGCATCACTGAAATTCCCGTGCCGCGGATCGCGTCTCGTATTGCTGACGGAGACAAGCTCTACCGGACGGCAACACTATGGCGACAACCGCCCGCCGCCGCCACCTGCGACGCCGTGACCGCGACGCAAGCATCGCACCACACCTGCCGTCGGCATCATCAAGACCCGAAAACAGGGCCGGAATATACATTCATGATTGTGAAAATGATACGGTCCTTTGAATTTCCGTACCCCCGGCACCGCGTTTGGGGGAAAATCATTCCGCCACGCCCGGCGATCGCGACAGCGCCGGGCTCAGACGATCTGTCGCGGCAACGAGGCCGGTTCGCCGCCCGGCCGTTCAGGCGGCTTCGGCCCGCTCCAACATGCGGGTCTCGGCAACCCGCAGATCGGCGTCGTCGCTTTCGGTTTCGCTTGCCGACTCGTCCCGGCCAACTTCGAAACCGGTGAACTGGTAGCCGAGGTAGCGCTTGGCATCGATCACGTCGTAGCCCAGCTGGAGTCTCAGCTTCTTGCGCAGCTTGCTGACGTGTCCCTCGACGACGACCTCATCGACGCTGTCTTCGAACACGCCGTACACGGCGTTGAAGATCTGCGTCTTGGTCACGCGGCGGTGGGCGTTCTTGGCGAGGAATTCGAGGATGTGGCGCTCGCGCCGCGGCAGCGACAGTGGCCTGCCGTCGATCTCGATGTCGCGCCCATCGAAGAAGATTTTCAGGCGCTCGCAGCTCACCTGGCGATATTTGCGATTCACCCGCCGCCAGATCGCCTCCGTGCGCGCGATCAGTTCCCGCACGTGGACCGGCTTACGCACCACATCGTCGATGCCCGCCGTGAACAGCTCCAGCGTCGCGTCGAGACAACGGATTTCGGACAGCGCGATGATCGGTGCGTCGGTGCGGCTTCGGATAAGTTTCGGCAGCAGTGGTCGGTCATCGCATTCGCCGAGCAGGACCGACTGCACCGAGTCGATATCGCCGGGCGACGCCGAAAACAGCCATTCGCGGAATTCAATCGGATGCAAGCCGAGGCTGGCAACTCCTTCTCCCCGGAATGAGGCGGCGTAGGCTTCCGTCACCTCGTTCCGTCGATCGACGACGATATGCATGCATGCCCCCAGACACTGTATCGAGTTCCTGTGCCGGCCTGACTCCCGCCCAAGAAATCGCGCCAGCCGCAAAGGCGGCTGCTGGACGACACCGACGACTCTTGGAAAAATCCGGGAAAACAACCGGTTACGCGACGCAACTGAACGCCGCGAGTTTGGGGCAATTATGGTTAACCAGTTCCTAACAGGCGCCACTAAAAACGGCGCGGGCGCTCATTCTGCAACCTCATGCCGCAGCCAGAGCCGTCTCGATCTTCGCCTTGAGGGTCTGGGAATCGAACGGCTTCAACACATAGCCGGACGCACCGGCATCGTTTGCCGCCCTGAGACTTTCGGGCGAGCCTTCACCGCTCACCAGGATGATCGGCGTGCTCTTGAGCGAATTGTCGGCGCGCGCCTGCCTGACCAGCTCCAGCCCGTCGACCGGCGCCATGTACCAGTCGGTAATGACCAGCCCGTATTGGCGCTCGCGCATCTTGGCAAGCGCCTCCTCGCCGTCGCCCGCCGTATCGATTTCGGAAAATCCGGCCTGGCGCAGAAGATTGCGCATGATGCGCAGCACCGTCTGATAGTCGTCGACCACCAGTATCGGCTTCGAATAGTCGATTGACATGGCTAGCGCCCGTCCCTTTGGCATCCACTGCCGTGAAGACTAGCGCAGGCGGATAAAGGAACCGCGAGATTCAGTTTTCAAAACGCGCGCACGAACGCAAGCAATCGGTAACCATCCGGCCAAGTCCTATCGACAGAAGTCGCGCGCCGGCTCCGTCCACGTTCCGAACCCCGTGGCCACCATATTGGTGATCACGGTGCAGACATATTTCTTCTGCGCCGGATTGTTGTTGGGCCCGGCGTGATAGCGCGCCACCGCCAATGTCCAGCTTCCCTCCTGCCGACGAAGCCCCTTCAGGAAGCGGGCGGCGTAATCGACATTGGCATGCGGATCGAACATGCCCCTGAGCGAGGCGAAAGCGCGCCCGTGGAAATAGTGGTTGATCTGCATGCAGCCGATGTCGATCAGCTTGATTCCGGCCGCCTCGGCGGTGTCGAAGCGATGGATGGCATCGTCGAGACTGGTGGCAAAATAGGCCTCACCAGCGATGTTCATGGCCAGCGGCTGCAGCGAGTCCTTGCGGCCAGATTCTGTCAGGCCGACGGCGTAGAGCACGCCGAGCGGCACCTCATACTTGGCAGCCGCCGCCCGCATCTCGCCTTCGCACGGGTTCGCCGGTGCCGCGATCGCCTGGGCGCTAGACGTAAAGGCGATCAGGGCCGCGATAACGATCCTGGCGAGGAGCATCGTGAGTATCCTGGTCCGGGAGAACGAAGGCGTCGCGCTGTGGCTGCGAACGCTGCTGCGGCTGCGGTGCACGCTGGTCGCCGGCCGCATGTCCTGAAGATGCGCCGCTGCCCGCCCCGCCGGCCGGCTGCTGCTGGCCGGACGACGCCGCATCGCCGAGGCGCGCCTGCGTCCCGTCGCGCTTGTCGATTTGAACCTGCTGCGCCTCGTATCCGGCGCGATGCAGCACCGCGCGCAGCGTTGCGTCGTCGCGCGCCAGTGCGTCGGCAGTCTCCGCCCGGTCGGCCTTGACGTGGAGGTTGATCACGTTGCCTTTCAGGCTGATGCGCAGGTCGACCTGCCCGTGCTCCTGCATGTCGAGATTGAGCGTGATGGTGCGTACAGGCTCTGCCGCAGCGACGGTTCCCGTGCCATCGAGGCGCTGAGGCGCCGCCAGCGGTGCTGCAGCCGGCGTCGCGGCAAGCGCGCCGACGACGGCCGACGCCACGCCGGCGGTCAGCGGCACGGCCGTCGCTGCTGCCGACGCGGTCGCGGCGGTTGCCGGGCTGCCCGTATTCGCCGGGCCGACCGCCACCTGCCGCTTTTCACCGAGCTGCGTCGGCTGGGCGGAGGCAGACGGACCCATCATCCTGTCCTGCTGTCCCTGCGGCCGGTCATACCCGGAGCGCCGAATGGAATCCGGCGCTGAGATCGGATCGTTCTCAGCCGCGATTCGCCGCTCGGCCGGTGCCTTGGCGGTTGCGGGCGATTCGCCGCGATGCTCAGACGGGTCGGTCTGCCCATCATGGCCTTTCCGCAAAGCCCGCGGCGTCTCCATCATCCCGGCTGCGACCTGTCGCACGCCGTTCCCCGCACTCTCCGACGCGACGGGCGGCGTGGCATTGCCGGCAGAGCCGCCTTCGCCTGTTGCTGCCGCTGCCGCTGGCGTCCCGCCAGGCACCACCGGTGAGGCCAGCGGCGCAAGATGGCGCTCATAGCCGGTGACACGCATGGTGACCGGTTGATCGGCCCCACGCGACGGCGGGGTCCAGCGATCGGCTTGCGATGCGTCTGGCGAACCGTCGGACTGCACCTTGCTGTCGCCGTCGGCCGGCTGCGCGAAGGCCACGACGGAATTGCTGCGCACCGAGCCGCGGGCCTGCCCCAAGTCGGATTGCGCGTTCACCGCTGCCGGCTTCGGCGATGTGGCGGAGACAACGGTAGAGTTTTCCTGCTGCCGCGCGCCCGGCGGCGCTTCGCGTTCATCGGCGCGTCTCGCCTGCCCGGCATTGAGCGCAACCGCCCGGCCGGCGCCGGCATCCGAATTGGCCTTTGCGACCACAACCGGTGGCGGTGCGGCGGCGCCCATCGGCATGGCAGCCCGCTCGTCTGCCAGCGTTGCCGCGTCATCGTCCTTGCGCTCCGGTCGGGACTGTCCGCGGATGACGGGATCGGATGCCACATCCTTGTCGGTATGCCGCAAGCGATCGGCCTGGGCATCGGCCGGTGTAATGGCAGACGTCGTCGCTGACGGCGCATCGGTGCGTGGCTCGGCCGGCGTCGCCTTGCTGGTGTCCCCGCGGCCTGTCTGCGGGCTCGGCTGCCGATCTGCCCGAACGATGGTCCCATCCATATCCCGGCGCGGCGAATGGATGACCCCGTCTTCGCCCCGCGATACTGCGGCGCGCGTCCTGTCGGGCCTGTCGGAGCCGGCTTCCTCCCCTGGCTCCGGCTGCGTCACATCGCGTGCGCTTCCCTTGCCGGCGTCGCGCTCGGACGCGCCGCGCGGCGCACCATCGGTTTCGCCGTTGTCCGGCGTCTCCGCCGTCGCCGATGCGACGCCGGTCTGCGCATTCGGGTCGGCGCTCCTTGCCTGCCCGACCTGATCGAAAAGCGTCCGGAAATCGCCGGCGTCTCCCGTGGCATCGCCGGGACGGCGTGGGCTCGTGCCAGCGCGGTCGGCCCCGGCCTCGACCGGTATGTTCAGCATGACGTTCATTTGGTGGATGCGACCAGCTTTGCGGTGTCGTCGAGGGCCGCCTGTGCCTTCTTGATGATCGCCGGCTCTTCGATCAGCGCGCCGGCGCCGAGCGGCTTGGCCGCGGCGACGTTGATCTTGCCGAGGTCGGTGCCCGACAGGACGCTGTCGAGCGTCGCCCTGACGACGTCGTAGAAGGCATGATCGGACGCCGACAGGAGGCTGGTGTCGAGCCCGCGAATCTCGCTGACCGCCTTGTCGGTCAGCGCCGGCACCGCCGCCAGCGCGGCGGCGTGGTAGAGCTTCGCCCGCGCTTCCTGGACCGAACCCGCCAGCGCCAGCCCGCTCGCCCGTTCGGCGGCAAGCTTGGCGGCGGTGATGCGGCTATTGACGGCCGAGGCCAATGCAACCGTCAGATAAAGGTCGCAGCGCGACTCCGGCTCGACCATCGCCAGCATGTCGTCCAGTTCGCCGAAATGCTCCTCGGTGTCGATCGACGCCATGTGGCTGAGCGCGGCGGCAAAGCGAACCCGGAAGTTGCCCGCGTAGACCGAGTGGCGGAAGCGGTCGAGATACTGGCGCGCCAGCGAGCGCACCGCGTTCTCGTCGCGCTGCCGGTCGGCAACCAGCAACTGCCGCCTGATGGCCGCTTCTTCCACCAGCGTGCCCGGCGCCAGCAGCCGGGCGATGGCCAGGAGCTGCATCGCCTTGGCCGGATCGCTGCGCACGGCAAGCGCCGACTGCGCGATGGCGACCTGTCCTGCCATGCTTGCCGGCAGGGCGGTGGGGTCGATGTCGGCGAGCAGCGGCGCAGCCGCGTCCGCCTTGCCGGTGGCGTAGTCAAGCACCCCTTCGAGCAGCCGCCGATCGATCGCCGGCGGCGGCTTCAGCGCGACGAGCCGTGTCAGGACTTCCGGCCGTCCGCCACTCAAGACGTAGGTCACGGCTGCCGCCGCGTTGCGATTGTCTTGCCACACGTCGGCATCGGCAGCCATGAAGGCCTTATCGATCTGGATCATCAGGGCGCGCTGCGCCGAAATCGCCTGCACATCGCCCGCCGCCATGCGGTCCTGCAGGTTCTGCAGGGTGCGCACCAGCTCGAAGGGCGCCGTGCCGAGCAGCGGCACCGCAGCCAGTGCCGCCTCATCCTTGGCGTCGCTGCGCGGTCCCTCGCCCTTGGGCCCGGTGAGCGTATCCGGTACCGGCACCTTTGGAGCCGGAGCGGTCGGCTCGTCGATCAGATATTCCGAAGGATCGCCGAGCAGCCCGTCGGACCGCTGGACCGTGGTGATCGTCCGCTTCGCCGCCGGTTCGGCAGCCGGTTCCACCGCCGCCGCCGCCGCGGGCTTCGGCGCTGCGGTCGAATCGGCCGGCAACCTGGCGACCTGCGCCGGCGCCGGCGCCGGCGCTGCCGGCACCGGACCGTCGATGGAGCCCGTTACAGTCTCGTCGAGCCCGGCCGCGGCGGGCTTCTTCGAGGACGCCGTAGCCGACGGCGCCCCGGCTTCGGCCGCGGACAGCGCGGGTCTGTAGGGTGGACGCAGGCGCGGCAGCGGCACCTGTACGGCAACGGCGCGGAAACGCAGGGGTGGCGCGCCAGCGGCCGGCGCGGCCGCGGGCGGCAACACGCTGATTGGCGAAGCGGTAGCCGCCGGCGCTTCCGCCTGTGGCGTGCCGAACAGCGTTGCCAGGAAATCGGCCTGCCCCGCCTCGGCCGAGGCCGACCCCATCAGAACTGCAGCCACACAGCTCACCAGCAGCAGCCGCGCCGTCATGGCTGATCCTTCACCAGAATCTCGATGCGCCGGTTTTCCGCCGCGTAAGGATCGGCCGTATCCTTCAGCGCGCGGTCGGCATGGCCTTCGATTGCCGTGACCCGCGACTGGTCGAGACCGCCGCGCAGCAGCGTGTAATAGGCCATCTCGGCGCGGGCCGTCGAAAGCCGCCAGTTGTCGTAATCCGCCGAATGGAACGGCCGCCCGTCGGTGTGGCCGCGAACGATGATCTGACCCGGCTCGGCCGCCAGCACCTTGGCGATGCGTTCGAGCAGAACGACGGTCTTGGGCGTCGGCACCGCCGATCCGACCGGGAACATGGCGAAGTCGGCATCGTCGGTGAGGTTGATCGTCACGCCTTCGTCCGTCGCGGCGACCGCGAGGCTGGGCGAGGCCTTGCCGGCCATCATCGAGGCGACGGACGTTTGGATGTCCTTGGCGATTTCGACCGACCGTGCCTCGGTTGCGGCGGCGACCGTCTTGGCCGCGCCGGTATTCGTTTCACCGGCATTTCCGGCGGAGGGCGGCTTCGCGGTCTTGCCCTCGCCGATCACATCGGCCGCAGCCCTGTCCGGTGTTGCGGCGACGGGCGGCGTTGCGGCGGGCTTGGCGGCTGTCACCCCATCCGACAGCGCCGGAGCGGGCTTGTCGGGCGCGGCGAGGGCCGCCGCCTGCGCGCCGTCTGGCCCGGCCGCAGCATCCGGTTTGCCGGCGTGCGGCACTTTCTGCATCGTGCCCGACTTGCCCGTCTGGCTCGCCCGCGCGCTGGGAAGCGGCACCATCTGCCAATAGGACGGATCGAACGGATCGCGCTCGATCTCGCCGCCCGGCGTCCCCTCGGCCCGCGGATCGCCGGTGATGGCGTCGACGCTCGTCGGTTGCGTGTTGACGTATTCCTTTTCCAGCTTCGCCAACACGGCATAGGGATCCTGGAACGCCGCCTGATCGTTGCCGCCATTGGCGGGTTTGAGGGCAGCCACCGCCGCATCGATCTTCTTGAGCGCGTCGCCAGCCGATTGGCCTCCCGCATCCGTCTTTGCCTTGGCGTCCCCGCCGCTGGCCTTGGCCAGCTTCGCCGCCACTTCCGCGGCCGCGTTGAGGGCGGCAGCGGCAGCTTCCGGGCTCATCGTCTTGGCATCGGCATGCCCGGCGGTGAGGTTGATCAGGTTGACAGTTGCCCCCGGCAAGGCGGTCTCGCCATGTCCCTTGCGCTTGGACTGGTCCTTGCTGTTAACCGTGTTCAGCCCCTTCAGCTCGCTTGATCCCTGCGACATGTGGATCGGGTTGAAATACTGGGCGATGCCCTTGCGCACGTTCTCATCGGTGACGTTGATCAGCCACATGATCAGGAAGAAGGCCATCATCGCCGTCATGAAGTCGGCATGGGCGACCTTCCACGCCGAGCTGTGCTGGGGGTGGTCTTCCTCTTCATGCCGGCGGACGATGATCAGCTCGTGGGTAGCGGCCTCAGCCATTATCCGCCGCCTCCACCTGCGCCATCAGCCGGTCCATCCACGCCGCCACGTTGGTTTCGACGATCATGTCGTCGATGGTCACTGAGACGTCCGCCGTATCGCTTCGGATGCGCTCGACCGGCACCCCTGCCGGCGCAATCGCCCTTTCGACCCGCTCCGTCAGCGCCGCCGGCCCCGTAATTCTCACCCGTGCGGCGCTGCCGCCGACCAGAAGCGCGGATACCGCTTCGCTCAGTTCGCCCACGGCGCGCTCGCGCACCGCATGGTCGAGGAAACGCAGCAGCGCGACGCTGACCTCGCGCCCGACGCGCTCCTCGATCGCCGCCAGCCCCTCGCTCACCTGTATCGACAGGGCATCGCCGATCGTGGCCAGGATTTCCGCCTCGCGTTCGGCCAGACGGCGCTCGAACTCGGCCCGGTCGGCGGCGCGGACAGAGTCGAATTCGGCATGGGCCGCCGCCAGCGCCTCGACGACAGCGGCCTTCTGCGCCGCCAGCCGATCCTCGGCCGGTGCCGGCGCCGGCTTCTCGTTGAGCGGACGAAACCCGGCACTGACGATATCCGGAAGCGCAGCGCTGGCGAAACGCGGCAGACCGAATGCGGCAGCCGTCACCGTCATGCTGCCTCGTCCTGGTGCAGCCATTGCCGCAGGATGGCGGCCGCCTGCGCCTCGTCATACTCGACGATCTGCTCAAGCCGCTTCTGCGGCGAGCGGTTCATCCGCTTGGTGACATCCTCGATCAGGTTGACGGTGTCCTCGCCGACCACCGTCGGCACTGACGTGCCGAGCACCGACGCCTGGGCGTGCGCGGCGGCCTCGACCGCCGCAACTCCGGGCGCCGCGGCGACCGCCTTCGGCGACTGCGACACGATCATCCGGATCGCCGGCTTGAAGCCGAACAGGATGACGACCACGGCAACCACGACCAGCGCCAGCGAACTGAACAGGCTCCCCGCCTGCGCCATGAGCACGCTGAACATTCCGGGCGCCGGCGCCGCCTCGGCGAGATCGCTGACGAAATCGACCGACGCCACCTTGAGCTGGTCGCCACGATCCTTGGTGAAGCCCGAGGCCGCCGAAACCAGCTGCTCGATATCCATCATCTGGTGCTCGACCGGCAGCGCGTCCGGGCCTTGCTTGGCGACCGCCTCGAGCCGATTCTTGTTGACCAGCACGGCGATCGACAGCCGCTCGATCTTGAAGCCGTCATGCGCCGTCTCGATCGTGCGCGAGGAGACTTCGTAATTGGTGGTCTCTTCGCGTCGGTCGTTGGTCTCGTTCGAGTTCTTGCCGTTGTTGCCGCCACTGGTGGCCTGGTCGGGCAGGTTCTGCTGCACGCTGGCCGCGGCGTCGCTGGACGAGTTCTGCGCCAACGCGTTCTCGCGCACCATGCGCACCGAGCGCTCGACCCGCGAGGACGGATCGTAGATCACCTCGTTGGTGGTCGAGCGGTCGAGGTTCAGCCGCGCCGCGACGCTCACCTGGAAGTTGCCGATGCCGAGATACGGCGTCAGCGTGCGCCGCACCTTGTCCTCGATCTCGCGGTTCACCGTCTGCTCGACGGTCGCCATCTTGCCCGCCGACGCGCTTTCGATGTCGTCACCGGAGGCAAGCAGCTGGCCCTCGGTATTGAGCACGGTGACGTTGTCGACCTTCAGCCCCGGCACCGCAGCGGCGACGAGATGGCGGATCGCCTGCGCCGGACCCGTATCGGTCGGCATGTCGGTACGGATGACCACCGACGCCGAAGCCTTCTGCTGCTGGCTGCGCAGCGAGCTTGTGTCCGGCAGCACCAGGTGCACGCGCGCCGAGCGGATGCCGTCCATGCTCTGGATGGTGCGCGCCAGCTCGCCTTCCAGCGCCCGGGTCTTGGTGACGTTCTGCATGAACGAGGTCAGGCCGAACGATCCGACCTTGTCGAACAGGTCGTAGCCGGAATTGGCGCTTTCCGGGAGGCCCTTCTCGGCCAGCAGCATGCGCGCCCGCGCCGTATCGCCATAGTTCACCGTGACCGTCTGGCCGTCGGCGTTTACGTCGAAATCGATTCCGGCGTCCTTGAGGGCCGCGCCGATACGCCCCACGTCATCGCGTGTCAGGCCGGTATAGAGGACCGCCTGCTGCGGTCGGCTGAGATAGTAGCCGCCGACGCCGAGCACGGCCATGACCGCCACGCCGACGAAAGCCAGGGCGATGAGCCGGCGGGCACCGAGGCCGACGATGCTGGTCCACAAGCGTTCGAGAGTGTCCCGCCCCATCGGCCGCCGCGCTCCTTCTTTCCGCGCCCTGTTCCACCGCGCTGACAGAGCCGCTGGCGGACGCGCGCCCGGGGGCGAGAGTGACGACACCGGCTCCCGCCCAATCTCGAAGGTCAACCTTGCGTGAAGGTTGCGCCAGAAACGCGAAAGGGCCGCGTCCCAAAGGACGCGGCCCCTGTTTGCGCGAAACCGCTGACGCGGTGCGGATCGCTCCTAGCGGAACAGCGTCAGAATGTTCTGCGTGCTGGCGTTGGCGATCGACAGCGACTGGACGGCCAGTTGCTGCTGGGTCTGCAGGGCCTTCAGCTTGGTCGATTCCTCTTCCATGTTGGCATCGACCAGGGCGCCGACGGCGGTGGTGTTGGCATCCTGCAGGGCCTTCACGAAGTTCTGCTGCGAGGTGACGCGGTTCTGGTAGGCGCCAACCGACGAGGCCGCATCGGTCACCTGCGATAGGGCCCGGTCGACGATCTGCAGATAGCCCTGGATCGTAGTGCTATCGGCAGTTTCGATATTGATGCCGGCAACACTGGCGGCAGCAGCATCGGCCGAAGACGTGGTGAGCGCAGTGGCGTTCAGGCCGAGCTTGGTGACGTCGATGGCGCTGCCACCAGCACTGGACGCACCGCCGACCGAGAAGTTGGCCAACGAGGAGAACACAACATCGTGGCTGGTGCTGTCGACGGAAGCGGTGATACCGGAAATGCCGGAGTCACCCAGTGCCTGGTTGAGGACGGCAGCAAGATCGGCATCGCTTCGGATCTTGGTGTCGGTCAGGCCGGCATTGGCAAGCGTCGTCTGGTTGATGTTGACAGTCACGGCCGCGCCACCGTTCTGAGCGACGGTGAACGAGACGACGTCAGTGCCAGCGGCAAAGTCGACCGGGGCCGTCTGTACGCTCGCCGTCTGACCGCTGTCGGCCGTATAGGTTTTGAGGTCGATCTTCTGGTCGAGGATGCCGGCGTGCGTGCCGCCAGTGGCGATATCGCCATAGAGGTGGATGCTGGAGATGTCGACGTTGATCGTGCCGATCGTCAGCTTGTTTGCGGAATCGCGCGACACCGACGACACGATGGTCTTGCTGAATTTGGTGTCACTGCCCGTGCTAAGCCAGTTCTGGCCCGAGAAGGAGGCGCCATCGGCAACCGACTTCAGCTGCGCTTGGATCGACTCGATCGTCTGCTGGATCTTGGACTTGTCGACGTTTGCGCCGGTGGCGGTGACAAGCTGGTTCTTGAGATCGTTGAGCGAGGTGACCGCGGTATTGAGGCCGGTATAGGTGGTCGACAGGGACGAAGCACCGAGGCTGAGTGAGTCGGTGACCGCGCCGAGTGCGCCGTTGTCCGACTTGATGGTGGTGGCGATCGACCAGTAGGCGGCGTTGTCGGCGGCGGTATTGACGCGCAGGCCGGTGGAAACGCGGTTGTTGGTCTGTTCGAGGTTGGAATTGATGCTCCGCAGGGTCTGCAGAGCGACCATGGCAGAGGTGTTTGTCAACAGAGAGGACATGGCGAACCCTTTTCATAATGCCGTTGTCAAGGACATACCGGGTTCGCACCGGTATGGCGGGGCGGCATCATGCCTTTGGGTTCTTAGGAGCAGGCTTGCGCCCGTGGCCCCAGCCCCAACTCGCCATGGCGCTTATATTGGCAGGCGAATATTACCGCTTGGTTTCCAAAACCCCTGTCAGAAATACGATTGGACGAGCCCACCGATAAGCAGGTGCCAACCGTCTATCAGGACGAAGAACAGGATCTTGAAGGGCAGTGCCAGTACCACCGGCGGCATCATCATCATGCCCATGGACATCACCAGCGTGCCGACCACGATGTCGATGATCAGGAACGGCAGCACGATGAGGAAGCCGATTTCGAAGGCACGGCGAAGCTCCGACACCATGAAGGCGGGGATCAGGACCCTGAGGTCGACCTTGTCCGGCGGCAGGGCTTCTTCGGCGGCAGCGGCCGCTGCGGCATCGGCGCCGGCCGCCGAAGGCAGCTGACCGGGCGCCGCGCTGGCCGCCGCGTGGATGCGGGTCGCATCGAGATCCTCGAACAGTTTCAAGTCCTTGACCCGCACCTGCCCGGCCATGAAAGTGCGGAACGGGTCGGTGATCTTGGTATAGGCCTCCTGCTCGCTGATCTGGTTGTCGAGCAGCGGGCGCACGCCGTCCTGCCAGGCGCGGTCGAACGTCGGCGACATGACGTAGAAGGTCATGAACAGGGACAGGCTGATCAGCACCAGGTTGGCCGGCGTGCTCTGCATGCCAAGGCCGGAGCGCAGGAACGATAGCGCGATGACGAACCGGGTGAAGCTGGTCACCATGATCAGCAGCCCGGGGGCGACCGACAGCACGGTGAGCACGACCACCAGCTGAACGATGCGCCCCGAGACGCTGCCGCCGTTCGCCGGGATGAGCGTGTCGAGCAGGGACGTCTGCGCCGCAGCCTGGGCATGCGCAGCTGCCGCCACGAGCAGCAGCGGGGTGGCGACAATCAGCGTGCGCCCGAGCCGCGACGTCAATCGTGACGCAATCGCCGAGATCCCCATCGCGCGGCCCCTACTGGATGACCAGTGTCTGGATCACCAACTCGCTCACGCGCCCGTTCGTGCGCACCGCCGCGCGCTCGTCGAGGTCCTCAAGCAGATGCTGCAGCGCACTCGGTCCCTCGAGCTGGGCGATGTTGACCGTGCGCAGATAAGCCAGCATGTCCTGGCGGACTTCGGCGCCGGTCACCTCGGGGTTCTGCAGCGCGCCGTTCTTGAACACCATGGACGCCTCCAGGCGCACCCACGTGTCCGACGGCGAGGCGAGGTTGGTGACCACCGCATCCAGCGGTTTGACCACCGTGTCGCCGCTGTATTTCATGGCCAGGATATGCTTGCCCGCTTCCGGCTTGGCGGCGGCGTCGCGCTTGGCAATCGCGGTCTCGATCGTCGCGGCGGTCTTGAGCCCGAAGAGGATGCCGCCGGCGCCCGCCGCCACGGTGATCGCCAGCGCGCTGATGGCAATGGCTATCCAGCCCGACGACTTCGCCTTTTTGGCTGCAAGCTCGGCCTTCTTTAGCTCGACCGCGGAGTCTTCAGCGACGTCGGCCAGATCCGCATCGTCGACGTCGTCGTCGTCCGGCTCGGCCGGCTCGGCCTGGCTCTTCTTCTTCCCGAACAGGCCGGCCATCTATTGCATCTCGCTGAGCTTGCCGCGACCGCCATAGGAAATGCGGGCCTCGGCGATCTTGTCGTAGGCGATCAGGTTGTTGTCGGCGATATCGTAGGGGCGGACGATGCCGGCGATGGTCAGCACGCGCACCTCGCGATTGACCCGCACCTCCTGCGATCCGCTGATCAGCAGGTTACCCTCCGGCAGGACTTCTGTGACCACCGCTGCGATCGACAGGTGCAGCTTCTCCGAGCGGTCGATCGTACCGGTACCCTTTGCGTCGGCCGAACCGCTGGCGTTGAGACTGGCGGAGGCGCTGCCCGACCTGTCGGGCAGGCCGAA
>CAVVPK010000007.1:0-45676 GCA_963750065.1 uncultured Alphaproteobacteria bacterium | reverse complement strand
ATCAGCCTGTGCAAGACGCGCCTCCGGCCGTGACGCGACCGAGGACACCTTCCGCTGGCGCGGGAACCCGGGAGGCGGAATCCGCGAAAGGCGGAACGCCGCCAGACGCCCTTACGACGCGGCCTGCGTCATCGCCGCGCCGAGCGACTGGATGAACGCATCGCTCGACAGTGTCGCGCCGGAGACGGTATCGACATAGGCGCTTTGCGCCCTGATCACCTCGTCACGCAGTATCGGCAGCGCCTGCCGGTTGAGGAAGATCGAGGTCCTGCGATCGTTCGGGTACTGCAACACCCTGATCGACGCCAGCCGGCCGCCCTTGATGATCGCCTGGATCTGCATGAGGCCGT
Source organism: uncultured Alphaproteobacteria bacterium (assembly GCA_963750065.1). Taxonomy (GTDB): domain Bacteria; phylum Pseudomonadota; class Alphaproteobacteria; order Rhizobiales; family Kaistiaceae; genus CAVSRC01. The sequence continues at coordinate 45,326 of CAVVPK010000007.1, read as the reverse complement.
AATAGGCGTTGACCACCGGGCCGGTATAGGCGCCGTCCTTGTATTGCGCCGCACCGGCGGCCGGCGGCGACTTCAGGTCGAAATGGGCGATGAGCGCACCGCCGGTATCGTGCACGTCGAACTGCGGTCCGTTCTTGTCGATCGTGTAGCAGTGCTCGGCACCCGGCCCCCAGGCCGAGCAGTAACCGTCGCTCGACAGGCGCCACTTGCCCTGCGCGCCGGTCTTCTGCCCCTTGGGCACCGCGGTCGCGCTGCCGTCGGCCTTGAAGGTGAACCAGTATGCCGACCGACCGCTGGCGCTGGTCGCACTGAACGTCTTGCCGGTGCCGAATGTCGATTGGATCTGGCTCGGCGAGAGGGGGCTACCGGCCGCCATCGCCGAAGCGGTTCCAGCCGCCAGAATGATTGCCGCCGTCGTGAATCCCGTGGTTCGCATGGAGCGCGTCCTGTCCTGATTGGCGTTCTGGGGCGCGAACCTAGCCCGACCTTTCTTGCACTACGCTGACAGCCGCGGTGGGCGTCTCGAAACTCGGTGGGCGCAGCCGCCGCCGCTAGGCTGCCACTGGCCAACGGCCCGCCGCGCCCCAGATTACTGTTCCGGCGACTTCTGAAATCAGGAGTGCATGATGAAAACTCCCCTTCTCGCCTGTTTGCTCGCCACTTCGGCACTGGCAGTCACTCCAGCGTTCGCGGCAAACACGATGGCGGCCACTCCCGCCCCGGCTGCGACCACGATGGCGGCGACCCCCGCACCCGCGGTGAAAAAGGCGGTTGCGACCCCGGCACCGGCCATGAACATCGCAATGCTGCAGGTCAAGCAGAGCAGCAAATTCGGCAAGTATCTGGCCGACGGCAACGGTCGGGCCCTCTACGTGTTCAGCGCCGACAAGCGGGCAAGTGACGACGTCAAGGCGAAGAGCGCCTGCACCGCAGCCTGCGCGATTGCCTGGCCGCCGGCGACGATCAAGAACATGCCAAAGTCCGCCAGCGGCATCGACAAATCCGATCTCGCCACCATCGCCCGCGCTGACGGGACCAAGCAGCTCACCTTCGACGGACGGCCGCTTTACCTGTTCTCCCGCGACAAGAACGGTGCCGCGCCGATAGGCCAGGGAATCCAGCACTTCGGCGGCACGTGGCACCTCGTCAGCCCGGGTGGGGCATTGGACCAGAAGGGGATCGGCTGATAAGACGGCTAACCTTTTCGCCGCACCACCATCGAGGGGGGCCTTCCGGGCCCCCTTTGCCTGACCGGCCGGCCGGAGTCCATTCGCTCCGGCCGACGGTACGCCGCGCCTTGTGACGCACTGGACTTGGCTCCCGCGACGGTGACAAATCGGCGCCAGTGATCTCGTCATGTGAAGGCATCCACAAATGAACGGCGCCGAGAGCCTTGTCCGCACGCTTCTGGCTGCGGGCGTCGATACCTGTTTCGCCAATCCCGGCACCAGTGAGATGCATTTCGTCGCTGCGCTCGACCGGGTGCCGGGTATGCGCTGCATCCTCGGCCTGTTCGAGGGCGTGGCGACCGGTGCGGCCGACGGCTATGCGCGCATGGCCGGCAAGCCGGCGGCAAGCCTCCTCCACTGCGGTCCGGGTCTCGCCAACGGCTTGGCCAACCTCCACAATGCCCGCCGCGCGCACGTGCCGCTGGTCAACATTACCGGCGACCAAGCGACCTATCATAAGCCCCTCGATCCACTACTGGCCGCCGACACCGAAGGCTTCGCCCGCGGTGTTTCCGCCTGGGTACGCACCGCCGCGGCCCCGGCCGAGGTCGGCAGCCTCGCGGCTGAAGCCGTGCGGGCGGCCCGCACGCCGCCCGGTCAGGTGGCGACCCTGATCCTGCCCTCCGACGCCTCGTGGAGCGAAGGCGGCGTCGCGGCCGATCCGCTGCCCGCCCCGCCGGTGAAGCCCCCCGATGACGACGCGGTCACCGAGGTCGCCAGAATCCTGCGCTCGCACGAACCGGCGGTGATCGTGCTTGGCGGCGCGGCGCTCTTCGCCGGAGCCCTTGGCGATGCCCACCGCATCGCCGCGGCCACCGGTGTGAAGCTGCTGGCGGAGACTTTCAACACGCGCATGGAGCGCGGACGCGGGCGCCACCCGGTCGCCCGCGTGCCCTACCAGATCGACGCCGCGCTGGCCGCCTTCGCCGGCATCCGCCACGTAATCCTGGTCGGCGCCGACGATCCCGTCGCCTTCTTCGCCTATCCCGGCAAGCGCGGCCAGCTGCGTCCACCCGACGCCGCGCTCCACGTGCTGGCCGGTCGCGACCAGGACGTGGCGCAGGCGCTGGCTCATCTCGCTGACGCACTAGGCGCACCCTCTGCACCGCTTCCCTCAGCCAGCCCGCGGTCCGAGCCCGCCAGCGGCCCGGTTACCTCCGAAGCCGTCGGCCGGACCCTCACCGCCTTGATGCCGGAAGACGCCATCGTCGTCGACGAGGCGATCACCTTCGGCTTCGCCCTCTATCCCGGCACGGCGGACGCCGCGCCGCACGATTGGCTCCAGCTCACCGGCGGCGCCATCGGCGATGGCCTGCCGCTGTCGACCGGCGCCGCCGTCGGCGCACCCGGGCGCCGCGTCATCAACCTTCAGGCCGACGGATCGGCGCTCTACACCGTGCAAGCGCTGTGGACACAGGCGCGCGAGAACCTTGCCGTCACCACCGTGATCCTCTCCAACCGCCGCTACGCCATCCTGCAGGGTGAATTGGAGCAGGTCGGCGCGACGCCGGGAGAAGCCTCCCGCACTCTGTTCGATCTCGGCAATCCCGATCTCGACTGGGTCGCCATCGGCAAGGGCTTCGGCGTCGCCGGCGCCCGCGCCGAGACCATGGAGGATTTTGCCGGTCTCGTGGCCCGCGCCAACGGCTTGTCCGGTCCCTTCCTGATCGAGCTCATGGTGCCGTAGGCCGTCCAGCGGGGCACGGCTGGCTCGCGCCGCAAGCCCACGCTAGATTGTGCGCCACTTCGGCTGGATTGAAGGGCACGATGGAAATCGGCGACTGGCCAAACCTGGTGGCTATGTTCCTTGACCAAGCAAAGAAGCGTAGCCGGCAACCGTTCCTGTGGGAAAAGATCGACGGCCAGTACCGGTCGATAAGCTGGCAGGAGGCGGCCCACCAGGTCACGTCGCTGGCGCGGGCGCTGCAATCCTACGGGCTCGCCGGCGGCGACCGGGTCGTGCTGCTCTCCCACAACTCGCCGCGATGGGCGATCGCCGATCTCGCCATCATGGCGGCCGGCGGCATAACGGTGCCCACCTACACCACCAACACGGCCGCCGATCACGCCCACGTCCTTGCCGACAGCGGCGCCGCCATGGCGATCGTCTCAACCGCGGCCCTGGCGCGTCCCTTTTTCGAGGCGGCACGCAAATCCAGAGCCATGAAACGCGTGATCGCGGTGGAGGCGCTGGGCGATATCGACACCGGTCGCGTCGCGCTGGCGACCTGGCAGGATGCCCTTTCCTCCGGCGCGGCGGACGCCGACGCCATCGTGACGGCGGCAAGCATCATCGACCGCGACGGGCTCGCCTGTCTCATCTACACCTCCGGCACCGGCGGCGCGCCGAAGGGCGTGATGCTCTCGCATCGCGCCATCATGGCCAACTGCGTCGGCGCAACCGATGTTCTCGCCGAGCTCGGCCTCGAAGACGAGGTGTTCCTGTCGTTCCTGCCGCTCTGCCACGCCTATGAGCATTCGGCGGGCCTGATGTTTCCGATATCGATTGGCGCCCAGATCTACTTTGCCGAGCGTATCGATACGCTGACGGCGAATCTGCTCGAGGCGCGGCCGACAATCATGACGGCTGTCCCGCGGCTCTTCGAAATCATGCGCGAGCGGATCGTGCGCGGCGTGGCGCGGCAGAACCACCTCAGCGCACGATTGTTCTGGGCCGCTGTCGAACTCGGCCGCAGGCATTACGAGAGCCGCGCGACAATGACCCGTTGGCAGCGCCTGGCGGACCGGATCCTCGACCGGTTGGTGCGCGAGAAGGTCCGCGCCCGCTTCGGCGGCCGGCTGAAGGCGCTGGTATCGGGCGGTGCGCCGCTCACCTACGATGTCGGCCTCTTCTTCACCGCCCTCGGCCTTCGCCTGTTGCAGGGCTACGGCCTCACCGAGGCGGCGCCGGTGGTCAGCGTCAACCTCCTCACCCGCCCCAAGCTGCGCACGGTCGGCCCGCCGATGAAGCATGTTGAAGTGCGCATCGCCGACGACGGCGAGGTGCTGGTGCGCGGACCGCTATTGATGGACGGCTACTGGAAGCAGGCCAAACACACCGCCGAGGTGTTGCGCGACGGATGGCTTCATACCGGCGACGTCGGCGTCATCGATCAGGACGGCTACCTTCAGATTACCGACCGCAAGAAGGACATCATCGTCAACTCGGCCGGCGAGACGATCTCGCCGCAGCACATCGAGGGTGCGCTGGCGCTGGAGCCGGAAATCGCCGTCGCCGTGGCGCTGGGCGACAACCGCCCCCACATCGGCGCCATCGTCGTGCCCGATCACGATTTTCTGGCCGACTGGGCGAAGAAGAACGGCACCGCTGCCGACCTCTCCGAACTGGCTGACAACAAGGATTTCCGCCGTGCCATCGGCCAGGCCATAGACCGCGCCAACGCCGGCCTTTCGGTGATTGAGAAGGTCAAGCACTTCATCATCGCCGACCAGCCCTTCACGGTCGAGAACGGCATGATGACCCCGACCATGAAGACGCGCCGGCATGTGATTATCCGGCGCTGGGGCGCAGCGATCGAGCAGATGTATTAGGCGATACCGGGGCACGGATCGCCGCCCAGGATCCCAGCGCCGAAGACTACCAGCGGCGCGAGCGGCCGAGATAATCTTCCGCCGCCTGTCCGAAAGCCTCACGCAGCCGCTGCTCCTCGTCCGCGATGAAGCGATAGGTGATGATGAACGGGAACATGAAGACTGGAACGAATGCCGTGACCGTACCCAGAACGACCGCCCAGCCGAGCAGCATCGTCATCATTCCGGAATAGATCGGATTGCGGTTGATCCGGAAGTGATACTCGACCAGCAGCACCTTCGGCGTGTGCCGGGGCTCGACCGGTGTCTTCCTGAGCAGGAACAGCGCGGCGGCGGTCGCCGCCCAGATGAATCCGAATGCGAAGAGCGTCCAGCCCAGCCATTCGGGCAAGTCGAGCACCGCGACGGGAACCAGCTTCGCAAGCAGCCAGGAGGTCGCTGCGCAGCCCAGGAGCCAGACGGGCGGAAGATCGGGAAAATCCTTCATCGCGTCAGCATGACCGATTTGTCCCTGTTTCCGCCAGCCTCAACCCAAGCGACCCGGGCCGCCGCGCGTCGATTGCCGCGCCGGACCCTGCGATGGACGCCGGCGCATGCACCGGAAGCCACGGAAACCCGCGGCGCTCGGCCATCTTCGCGGGTTAGTGACCGGGTTGAGAGATCGGTGACGTTTCGTACCGGACACATGGGTAACGCTTTTCGCGTTTTGCGGGAGGTGTTGATGCCGTGGAAAGTGAGTTCGGTGATGGAGGAACGTCTGCGTTTCGTGGCCCGTCTTGTCGACGGCGAAGGCACGAGCGCTGTGTGCCGGGAGTTCGGCATCGCGCGCAAGACCGGCTAAAGGATCTGGGGCCGCCACAGGCAAGAGCGTCTGGAGGCGCTCACCGACCGATCGCGCCGGCCGGTAGCAGGCTTTGGCAAATAGTTGGTTGGCACGCAATCGTGTAACCCACTGGCAACCGCGGGCCTTCTTGGGGCCCGGCTGCACCCGCTTGGGCGAGCCCGCCCCGGGGCGGGCGCACCCTGCGGAAACCGCATCGTGCGGCCACGTTGTCTGTTTGGGGAATTTGGGGCGGGCCATTGCCCGGGTTTGACCGCTAGCAGTATTGCGGTGCACGGGCTACAAGCCTTCACGAATCAACCCATCAATCGAGGAGAACGACTTTGGCAACGACAAAGAAGCCCGCAAAATCCGACAAGCAGACCGTCCGTCCGGTGAAAGACACTCTGACCAAGTCAGCACTCATCAAACTCATTGCTGAAGAGAATGACCTCTCCCGCAGCGCCGCAGCCGGTGCCTTCGCCACGCTGGAGAAGGTGCTTCTGGGATCGATTCACCCGCGCGGCGTGGGCGAATTCACGTTGCCCGGCCTGCTGAAGGTCACGTTGCGCAAGGTGCCCGCGCGGAAGGCGGGAACGCTGATCCGCAACCCGGCCACCGGTGAGATGATGAAGGGTGCTGCAAAGCCGGCAAGTGTTCGCGTGAAGATTCGGGCCCTGTCGAAATTGAAAGCCGCGGCCACGCCCTAAACTCTCCCGTCACCAAGCGGCCGCACTACTCAACTCCCAACGTCAGTCGGGCAGTCGCGGCCGCACCGGCATTTGCAGGCAACCGAGGCACCACTCTGCAACACGGCTTGCGGCAGCCTCACATGCGAGGTGCTGGCGCCATCAGAGCAGCATTCAGGTCGCGCCGGCGTTTGCCTTCGGTCTCAATCGCTTCGACCAGCTCCGGTCGCCTGCCGGCAAGTACCCGGAAATCGGCAATGTCGAGAACCAACAGCACGCTCGGCTTGGTGGCGACAACGGTGGCCGATCTCGGCTCACCGAACAACAGCGCCATCTCACCGAAGAAGCTGCCGTTGCTCAAGACCACCGGCTTGGGGTCCAGCTCAACGGTTACTCCTCCGGAGACAATGAAGTACATCGCGTCACCGGCGTCACCTTGACGGACGATCACGGTGCCCTCGGCCACATAACGCGTCTCCATCAGCCGCACGATGTCGGCGAGCGTCGCGGCACCGAGGTCGCGGAAGAATGGCACTGCGGTGACCAGGTCCCACGTGTGCAGGAAATGCCGGCGTTGGAGTTCCTCGGCGAACGCACCTGCAATGATGCCGGCCTGAAGCGCGAACATGACGATGCCACCGATCATGACCCAGCCGGCAAGGAGCCGGCCCCAGACGGTTGTCGGCACGAGGTCGCCGTAGCCGGTCGTCGTCAGCGTCGTGATGGCCCACCACATGGCGCGCGGCACGCTGCCGAAGGCTGCGGGCTGGGCGTCGCGCTCAAAAACATAGGCGAGCGTGGCAGCCGCCATGAAGATCACAAGAAACATGACCGCCACACTGAGCATTGCGGTTCTGCTGCGGTGCAACGTGCGTATCAGCAGGGAGAAGCCCGTGTCGTGGCCGTGCCGGACGTAGCGAAGCGTCCACACGACACCGAACAGGCGGGCATCGGGCCAGGTCCTCGTCAACAACCAGCCAAGCGGGATGGCAAAGACCGCGGCCAGATCAATTAGGCCGCTCGCCGACGTGAGATAAGTGCGGCGCCGTGACGGTCCCTGAGCCGTACCAACGCGGAATACGAACTCCGCTAGGATGCAGGCCCAGACGATGATGATCGTACCCAGGAGGAGCAGGTGCTCGCGGGGATCGATGGAGGGCGAGGTATCGAGCACCACCGCCAACACGCCAATGGTCGTCAGCCCATTGGACAGAACGGGTCGAGGGTCGCGCGCAATGGCGAATCGCAATCGGTCGAACATCGCCACTGGTAGGTAGCGCTCCCATACCTGTGACGCAAAACGAACCTGAGTGCGCCTCATTGCACCCCGATGCATTCCCCGGACACCACGACGTCAATTCGGCTCCACCGGCCGAACCTGCAACCCGCAGGCAACCCGTTGCTTTCCGGGCCGCCCCGATCGACCCGGAACCGGACCTCGGTGCGCGCACCAAAACCCGCGGAAACCGCGACGTTCAGTCACGTCTTCGTGGTTGGGAAAAGTCGGTGCGGGCGAAGGGATCGGACCCTCGACCACAGCGCTAGACTAGAAGCGTTTTCCAGCTTGCTTGGCGCCCTTGCGGCGCTCCTTCTTCGCCAGTTTTCGCGCGGCATAACGCTCATCGCGGGCGGCCTTCTGCTCGGCCTTGAGTGCAGCTTCGCGCGCCGCCTCCTCGGCGGCGACACGCGCGACTTCTTCGGCCGCAATGCGTTCCGCCTCTGCGGCGGCCTGCTCTTGCGCCGCCTTCTCCGCCTGTCGGACGCGCTCGCGTTCGGCCTGCCGCTCCGCTCGTGCCTTGGCAATGGCTTGGCGCTCGCGGCGCTTTTCGATCATCACCGGATCGTCAGGGCGCGGCGCCGCGTGGAGCTTCGCCAGCAGGGCCTCGCGGGCCTTTGCAGCATCCTTGAGGCGATCTTGGAAATCCGGATTAGCCTTGTTTCTCATCAGTTCCGTCTGTCTCCATCCTTGTGGGAACTAGCCGTTGGTAGGTGGACGCAGTTGCATCGCAGCGCAACCCTCGGACACCACAACTTCAATCGGGCTCCACCGGCCAAACCTGCAACCGAGAAGCAACCACGGGCTTTTCGGATCGTTCGGGACGCCCCGCTGCCATACCCCAGTACGCACGCCAGAACCCTCAGAAACCGTGGCTTTCGGTCATCTTCGATGGTTGGGCAAATTGGAGCGGGCGAAGGGATTCGAACCCTCGACCCCAACCTTGGCAAGGTTGTGCTCTACCCCTGAGCTACACCCGCTCGTGGGCCCAATGGGCCCGAGCCGGGCTTATATCGTCACCGGCCCGGGAAAAGCAACAGGATTGGCGCCGATCCGCCACCGGGTGCCGCGGCATCCTGCAAATGCCGGCCGAATTGTAAAACCGGCGCCGACGCTCCATGTTTAGCACCGACACGAGACCCGCCGCCCCTGCCGGGGCCAACAGGACGGAACAGATTCATGAGCATGAGCATCACGGGCGACGGCGCTGCGCCCGCACAGAACGGCGGTGCCGCCGACCTCGTCAAGGAGACGACCACCCAGGCCTTTGCCAGGGACGTCATCGAGGAATCCACCCGCCAGCCGGTGCTGGTCGATTTCTGGGCGCCGTGGTGCGGGCCCTGCCGGACGCTGGGGCCGATCATCGAAAAGGCGGTGCGCGCCGCCGGCGGCGCCGTGCGCCTGGTCAAGATGAACATCGACGACCATCCGCAGGTCGCCGGCCAGCTTGGCATCCAGTCGATCCCGGCGGTCATTGCCTTCTCCAAGGGCCAGCCGGTCGACGGCTTCGTCGGCGCGCTCCCCGAAAGCCAGGTCAAGGCGTTCATTGAGCGCGTCTCCGGTCCGGAGGGCTCGCCCGAGGCCGACCAGTTCGTTGCCGAAGGCGACCGCCGCCTCGAAGCCGGCGACGCGCCGGGCGCCGCCGAGATGTTCGCTGCCGCCCTGCAGGCCAATTCCCAGTCGGTTCCGGCGATCGTCGGCCTTGCCCGCTGCCATATTGCCGGCGGCAATCTCGATGCCGCCCGCGACACATTGGCCGCCCTGCCCGACTCCGCCGCCAAGGACCCGGCGGTGGCCGCCGTGCGGGCCCAGATCGATCTCGCCGCCCAGACCGAGGCGCTCGGCGACGCCGGCTCGCTCGAGGGGCGCATTGCCGCCGATCCGAAGGATTTCGAAGCCCGCTTCGGCCTCGCGCTCCTGCTCAATGCCAAGGGCGACCGCGAGGGCGCTGTCGACCAGCTCCTTGAAATCCTCGGCAAGAACCGTAGTTGGGAGGACGAGAAGGCCCGCAAGCAGCTCGTCCAGTTCTTCGAGGCTTGGGGACCGACCGACGAAGCGACGCTTTCCGGCCGCCGCCGGCTGTCGTCGCTGTTGTTTGCCTGAGGACTTGATGAAGGCGGGTAACGCGACCTACGCGGGGACAAACGATTTGCCGGCAGTCATTCCCGTGTTTCCCTTGGCCGCCGCGCTGCTGTTGCCGCGTTCGGAGATGCCGCTGAACGTCTTCGAGCCGCGTTACCTCGCCATGGTCGATGCGGCGCTGGCCGGCGACCGGGTGATCGGCATGATCCAGCCGGACACCGGCGTTCCCGCCGGGCAGCGTGGGCCGGGCCTGTTCGCGGTCGGCTGTGCCGGCCGGCTGACCTCGTTCGCCGAGACCGGCGACGGCCGCTACCTGATCACGCTGACCGGCATTTCGCGCTTCCGCATCCTCGAGGAGGTGACGGAGGGAACGCTGTTCCGCCAGTGCCGAATCACCACCGAGCCCTTCGCCGACGATTTTGCCAGCACCCTCGATGACGCGGCCGTCGATCGCACATCGGTGCTGCGCACCTTCCGCGCCTATCTCGCCGCCCACGATCTCGATGCCGACTGGGCGAGCGTCGATCGCGCCTCCAGCGAGACGCTGGTCAATACGCTGGCCATGATGGCGCCGTTCGGTGTGGCGGAAAAACAGGCCCTGCTCGAAGCGCCGGACCTGCGCGCCCGGGCCGAGACCCTGGTTGCCCTCACCGAGATGACACTGACCCGCGAGGGCGGTGCCGGCGATGGGCCAACCCTGCAATAAGGCGGCGATCATGAGCGAAACCTCGCGCGCGGAGCGCACCATCGACCCCAGGCTGCTCGAGATCCTGGTCTGCCCGCTTACCAAGACGACGCTCGAATACGATGCCGGGAAGCAGGAACTGATCAGCCGCGCCGCCAAACTCGCCTATCCCATCCGCGACGGCGTGCCGATCATGCTGCCGGACGAGGCGCGGCCACTGGAGGGCTGACTCCCCTCAATTGCCAAGTAGCGCGAAGCGCACCAGCACGGCCAACGCCCCGGCGCAGACCAGCAACACCCCGAGGCCGACCGGCGAACCCCAGCCGTACCAGGCCATGGCCTTCCCGGCATATTTCCAGTCTTCCTGATTGCGCTCACCGTCCATCGTCGCCATCCTTGTTCTCGGGGCGCCCGCGGATATCGCCGCGATCGATGGCCGGCGCGGCGCTAATCAATTTCGACAGAAAACTAATGATACTGATATCTTAGTTGATAAGATAAATGACCGGCACCGATCCCGAAGTCAAGAGCGCCGCCGGCAGCCATGCCGCGCTGGTGCAGGCGTTTAACCGCATTGCACGCGAATCGAGCGGCCTCGGCGCGCTCTTTGCCGAGACCGTTGCCCGCCATCTCGGCGTCAGCCACAGCGATCTGGAATGCATCGACATCATCGCACAGCACGGCCGCGTCACTGCCGGCGAATTGGCAAAGCTGTCTGGCCTCACGACCGGCGCGGTGACCGGCGTCATCGACCGCCTCGAGCGGGCGGGCTTCGCCAGGCGCGAGCGCGATTCCGACGACCGGCGCAAGGTCTATGTGCGCATCCTGGATAAGGCACTGGCGCGAGCCAACACCTACTATAAATCGTTCGAAACGGCGCTGGACGCGCTCGCCGCCAGCTACAGCGATGCCGAGATCAGGCTGCTCATCGACTATTTCACACGCGGCCGCGACATCATCCGTGGCGAGATCGAGAAAGTGGATGCAAAACCGGCGCCGCGAAAACGCGGACGGCACAAGCGCTAAATCGCCTCACCGGTGAGCAGCTTCGGCGCCCCGTAGGCGGCGCCCGAGGCTTCGCGCACGAACCAGTCCTTCACATGCGGCAGCCGGTCGACCACGCCAAGACCCACGTCGCGGACGATGCGCAGAGCCGGATTGTCGTTGGAAAACAATCGGTTGAGGACATCGGTCATGAGCCCCATCTCGATCGTGTCGAAGCGCCGCCAGCCCTGGTAGCGCTCCAGAACCGTTAGCGCCCCGATGTCGAGGCCGAGCCGATGGGCCTCCACCAGCGTCTCCGCCAGCGCCGCCACGTCGCGATAGCCGAGGTTGAGGCCCTGACCGGCGATCGGATGGACTCGGTGCGCCGCATCGCCGACCAGCGCGAAACGCTGTTGTACGAAGCGGCGCGCCACCGACAGGCCGAGCGGAAAGGCCTGCGGCCGGTCGATGACCCGCATGGCACCGAGGCGGTGGCCGAAGCGGCGCTCCAGTTCGACGGCGAAGACCAGCGGATCGCCTGTGACCAGCCGGTCCGCGATCTCCGTCGGCTCGGTCCACACCAGCGACGCCTGCCGGCCCTCCTCTTTGGCTGACTTGAGCGGCAGGATCGCGAACGGCCCGCCCGGCAGGAAATGCTCCTCCGCCCGGCCGCCGTGATCGCGTTCGTGCGCGACCGTGGCCACGATGCCCGACTGGCCGTAGGACCAGCCGACCGTAGTGATTCCGGCAAAGGCCCTCAGCCGCGAGCGGGCGCCGTCGGCGGCGACCAGCAGCCGCGCGGCAAGCTGCCCGTCCTTGCGCGTCTCGGCCGTCACCAGTGCCGGCCCGACCGTGAAATCCTTGACCGCGTCTTCGCTGATGAGCCGCACCCCGGCTTCGCCCGCCGCCGCGCCGAGCGCCTCGACCACGAGCCCGTCCGGGACCACATGGGCCGAGGCCTCGCCATCCGCCTGCGCCGTGGCAAAGGTCAGGAAGACCGGCCGTGCCACGTCGCGTGTGCGGCTGTCGGTGATCACCATCTCGGTTACCGGCTGCGCCGCCGCCTCGATTCTCGGCCACACGCCGAGGCGCTCCAGCATCTTGCGGCCGCCAGCGGTGATGGTAGAGGCGCGCCCGACGCGTCCGGCGCGCGGTGCGGAGGCATCGACCACCGTCACCGCCATGTCCGGCGCCGAGCGTTTCAACGCCAGCGCCAGGCCGAGGCCGACCTGGCCGCCGCCGGCGATCAACACGTCGTCCGCCACTGTATCTTTCATGCCTGCCATGACCGTCCCGTGCTTGACACCCGCACCCCGCGCTGGTCGATAGAAAGCCCGCCGCCATGGCGGCCAAAGGCTAGGCGCTTCGCATGCCCAACGCCGTCGACGTCCTTCTTTCCATACTCGACCTCGAACCGCTGGAACACAATCTCTTCCGCGGCCGGAGCCCCGACATTGGCTGGCAGCGGGTCTTCGGCGGCCAGGTCATCGGTCAGGCCCTCGTCGCCGCCGCGCGCACCGTGGAAGGCCGTGTCGCGCACTCGCTGCATGCCTATTTCATGCGGCCGGGCGACCCCAAGGTCCCCATCCTCTATGAGGTCGAGCCGCTGCGCGACGGCAGGAGCTTCGCCACGCGGCGGGTGACCGCCATCCAGCACGGCAGGGCGATCTTCTCCATGGAAGTGTCCTTCCAGATCGAGGAGACCGGGCTCGAGCACCAGATCGCCATGCCCGACGTGCCGCCGCCGGAGGAGCTTCCCTCGGAGAGCGACATATCCAGTCTCTATCTGGAAGGCGCACCGGAATCGGTGCGCCGTTACTGGCAGCGCGAGCGGCCAATCGAGCTCAGGCCCGTGGATCTGCGCCATCACCTTGGCCGCGAGAAGCTGGAGCCGATCCAGCAGGTCTGGATCCGAACCACGGGCAGGCTGCCGGACGATCCGGAAATCCACCGCTGCGTGCTCGCCTACGCGTCCGACATGACGCTGCTCGACACAGCGCTGTTCCCCCACGGCCGCATGGTGTTCGATCCCGACCTGCAGGCGGCAAGCCTCGACCACGCCATGTGGTTCCACCGCCCGTTCCGCGCCGACGACTGGCTGCTTTATGCCGAGGACAGCCCGTCTGCCTCGGGCGGCCGTGGATTCAACCGCGGCAGCCTGTTCAGCCGCGACGGGCAGCTGGTGGCGTCGGTCGCCCAGGAGGGGCTGATCCGCCTGCGCTGAGCACTGCCACCTGGTTGGGCAACGCCTCCAAAATGCCTAAAAAATAGTCAAGTTGATTCGGCGATTTCCACACGCCCGCCGATCGGTCGCGAATGTGCCTTCGGATTCAGCACGTTGCAGCGCAACGCCGCAATTGGCACAGAGCTTGATTCTCTTTTCGCCGGTCAACGCCATCGGCGGCACCTGTGCCGCCCGGCACGAACCGATTTACGCGGGCTCCGTGTGTTCGTTGAGGCGGACCGCGGACTGAAACGGGAACCACGCCATGAAGATCATTATGGCCATCATCAAGCCATTCAAGCTGGACGAAGTGCGCGACGCACTGACGGGGGTCGGCGTCCAGGGCCTTACCGTCACCGAGGTAAAGGGTTACGGCCGTCAGAAGGGACACACGGAAATCTACCGCGGCGCCGAATACGCCGTGAGCTTCCTCCCCAAGCTCAAGATCGAGGTCGCCGTCGCGGCCACCCAGGTCGACAAGGTGGTGGATGCGATCTCGTCGGCCGCCAAGACCGGCCAGATCGGCGACGGAAAGATCTTTGTCTTCAGCCTCGACCACGTCGTGCGCATCCGCACCGGCGAAACCGACGCCGACGCGCTGTAGAGCGGCAAGTGGGGGCTAGAGCCGCAATGAACGCAATTTCCACCGAACCCACAAACCGCCGGTCAGCCCGGCTTGGCGTTTTTTCCGACATGTCCCGGATCGCGGGATCCGACAGGAGAAGCTCGATGATGCACCGGATAAAGAACCCAGTACTATTTGGCGCTGCTGCGCTTCTGGCCATGGCCGGACCGGCGCTGGCGCAGGACGCGCCGCCGGCCATCAACGCCGGTGACACCGCTTGGATGCTCACCTCCACCGCGCTCGTCCTGCTCATGACGATCCCGGGTCTGGCGCTGTTCTACGGCGGCATGGTGCGCAAGAAGAACGTGCTCGCCACAGTCATGCAGAGCTTCGCCATCACCTGCCTGGTGACCGTGATCTGGATGATCGTCGGCTACTCGCTGGCCTTCACCGACGGCGGCGGGATGACCGGCTACATCGGCGGTTTGTCGCGCTTCTTCCTCGCTGGCATGGGCGTCGATGCCGTCTCGGGCACCATCCCGGAGTCGGTCTTCATGATGTTCCAGATGACCTTCGCCATCATCACCCCGGCGCTGATTGCCGGTGCCTTCGCCGACCGCATGAAGTTCTCGGCGCTGCTGTGGTTCATCGGCCTGTGGTCGATCTTCGTCTACAGCCCGATCGCCCACTGGGTCTGGGGCGGCGGCTTCCTCGGCACGCTCGGCGTTCTCGACTTCGCCGGCGGCACGGTCGTCCACATCAACGCCGGTGTAGCCGGTCTGGTCACGGCGCTCGTCCTCGGCAAGCGCGTCGGCTTCGGCACCGACAACATGGCGCCGCACAACCTCGTCCTGTCGGTCATCGGCGCCTCGCTGCTGTGGGTCGGCTGGTTCGGCTTCAACGCCGGTTCCGAGCTCGCTTCTGACGGCCGCGCCGGCATGGCCATGACGGTCACCCAGATCGCCACCGCTGGGGCGGCTTTGGCGTGGATGTTCGTCGAGTGGGTGGTGCGCGGCAAGCCGAGCGTTCTGGGCATTTCTTCGGGCGCCGTTGCCGGTCTGGTTGCCATCACCCCGGCTTCCGGCTGGGTCGACCCCACCGGCGGTCTCATCATTGGCATCGTCGCTGGCGTCATCTGCGCCTGGGCCGTGATGTGGCTGAAGGAGAAGCTCGGCTACGACGACTCGCTCGACGCCTTCGGCGTTCACGGCATCGGCGGCTTCGTCGGCGCCATCCTCACCGGCGTTTTCGCGGTCTCGGCGGTCGGCGGCCAGGGCCATTCCGGCCTCATCGACGGCAATGCCGGCCAGGTCTGGATCCAGTTCATGGGCACTGTCGCCACGATCGTCTGGTCCGGCGTCGTCACTTTCATCATCCTCAAGGTGGTCGATGCGATCATTGGCCTGCGCGTCACCAAGGAGGTCGAGGTCGAGGGTCTCGACATCAATCTGCACGGCGAGGTCGTTCAGTAGTCTCGCCTTCCTCCCAGCCGCCGGAGCCGGTCCTCCCCCGGCTCCGGCGGAAAACTGCAAGATTTCAAGGCCCCGGCCGGGTAATCCCCCGCGCCGGGGCCTTGGTTAATGGCGGCTTTACCAAGGGCGGTTACGGTTTGCGGACTCTTCTGCCTGTTCCGCGTCCAGGATCCGTCATGCGTCTCACCCGTTCGACCTCCTTGCCCATAGCCACCGGCGGTGCGATCCGCCACGTCCTGCGCCGCAATGTTGGCGCCATGGCCGGCCTGGCGGTCCTGGCTCTGGCGGCGGTGGCCGCCGCCAGCCTCGCTACCTGGACGGTCGACGACCCGAGCCTCAGCCACGCTACTGATCATGCCATCCGCAATGTCCTGGGCTTCCCCGGCGCGATCATTTCCGACCTTCTGACCCAACTCCTGGGCCTTGGCGCCTCGCTGCTCCTGCTGCCGCCGGTGGTCTGGGCGTGGCGCGCGGTCTTCGCGCTGCCCACCCGGCTGGCGCGCTGGCCGGCGGCAAGCTGGATCGCCGGCACGCTGATGGCCGCGCTGGCGCTCTCCACCCTCCCCGTGCCGGCGAGCTGGCCGCTGCCCACCGGCCTCGGCGGCGCGCTTGGCGACCTCCTGCAACGCATCCCGGCCTTCTTCATCGGTGCCACGCCTTCCGGCTTCAGCGCCCTGGTCACCGGCCTCGTCGTCACGGCCGCGACCATTGTCCTGATGCTCCACGCCTGCGGCCTCGTCTGGCCGGTCGAGGCCGACGACGAAGCACCGGCGTCCGCGGCAGTACGGCCGGTCTCGCGCGCCGTGGCCGCCGAACCGGAGATCGACGATGAACTCGACGACGATGACGTCGCCGCTCTGGTGGAGGAGGACTACGACGAAGACGAAGAGGACGAGCGCCCGACGCGGCTTGCCCTCGTCATCGGCCTTGCCGCCCATCTGACGCTGCGCGTCATCGGCATGATCCACCGTCTGCTCTCCCGCCGCCGTCGCGACGAAGCCGCGTGGACGCCCGGCATGTTCGACGACACGCGGGTCGAACCCCGCCTCGGTGGCCTCGACGACGATTACTGGCCGGTGGAGCCGGACACCGGCATGGCCGTCGACGACGGCGTCATCGAAGAGGACTTCGACGAGCCGGTCGAGACGACCCGCGTTTCGGCGCCGGCGCCCAGGCCCAAGGCCGGCCGCCGTATTGCCCGTGAGACCCGCAAATCGACCGCGAAGAGCGGCTTCGTGCTGCCGCCGATTGCTCTTCTCAGCCAGCCCAAGGCGGACAAGAAGACCACCGTCAGCCAGGCCGCATTGGAACAGAACGCCCGCCTGCTCGAGGGCGTGCTCGACGATTTCGGCGTCCGCGGCGAGATCGTCAACGTCCGCCCCGGCCCGGTGGTCACCCTTTACGAACTCGAACCGGCTCCCGGCATCAAGTCGGCGCGCGTCATTGGTCTTGCCGACGACATCGCCCGCTCGATGAGCGCCATCTCCTGCCGCGTTGCCGTCATCCCCGGCAAGAACGCCATCGGCATCGAGCTGCCCAACGCCAAGCGCGAGACCGTCTATCTGCGCGAACTGCTCGCCTCGCAGGATTTCGAGACGACCAAGGCGCGCATCGGCCTCTGTCTCGGCAAGACCATCGGCGGCGAGCCGGTGATCGTCGATCTCGCCCGCATGCCGCATCTGCTGGTCGCCGGCACCACTGGCTCGGGCAAGTCGGTGTCGATCAACACTATGATCCTGTCGCTGCTCTACCGGCTGACACCGGACGAATGCCGCATGATCATGATCGATCCCAAGATGCTCGAGCTGTCGACCTATGACGGCATCCCGCACCTGCTCACCCCGGTAGTCACCGATCCCAAGCAGGCGGTCGTCGCGCTCAAATGGACCGTGCGCGAGATGGAGGACCGCTATCGCAAGATGTCGAAGCTGGGCGTGCGCAACATCGACGGCTTCAACCTGCGCCTGGCCCAGGCCCGCTCCAAGCGCGAGACGCTGACCCGCACCGTGCAGACCGGCTTCGACCCCGACACCGGCGAGGCGATCTACGAGCAGGAGGAGCTGTCGCTCGAGCCGATGCCGTTCATCGTCGTCGTCATCGACGAGATGGCCGACCTGATGATGGTCGCCGGCAAGGACATCGAGGGCACCGTGCAGCGCCTCGCCCAGATGGCCCGCGCCGCCGGCATCCACGTCATCATGGCCACCCAGCGCCCCTCGGTCGACGTCATCACCGGCACCATCAAGGCCAACTTCCCGACCCGCATCTCCTTCCAGGTCACCTCCAAGATCGACAGCCGCACCATCCTCAACGAGCAGGGCGCCGAGCAGCTCCTCGGCCAGGGCGACATGCTCTATATGGCTGGCGGCGGCCGCATCCAGCGCATCCACGGCCCCTTCGTCAGTGACCAGGAGGTCGAGGAGGTGGTGGCGCACCTGAAGGCGCAGGGCGAGCCCGAATATCTCCACGCCGTCACCCTCGACGAAGACGAGGACGGCGGCTCCGGCATGGGCGGCACGTCGGGCGACGACGAATCGAACGATCTCTACGACCGCGCCGTAGCCATCGTGCTGCGCGACCGCAAGGCCTCGACCAGCTACATCCAGAGGCGCCTGTCGATCGGCTACAACCGCGCCGCCTCGCTCATCGAGCGCATGGAGCAGGAGGGCGTCATCGGCCGCGCCAACCACGCCGGAAAACGCGAGATCCTGGTTCCCGAGGGCGAAGAAGCGCATTACAGATGATGCGCCGACGGCCGAGGCTCGCGCCGCGAATTCGCCACATGCAGCCGCTATCGCGCGGCACGAGTTGTTATGATCGGCCGGCGTGCGAATCGGCGGCGCCGGCATCCTCGGGAATGGAGATCCGATTGACCGGTACCACCGCGGCGAAACGACCGACAGGCGGCAGGATCTTCGCCGGCGGATTGGCGGCGGCGCTGGTCTGGGTGTTCGCGTTGACTGTCTTCGCCGACACGGCGGCGGCGGCTCACCAGATTCCGATGCCGCGCCTCAGGCCGGCCTATAGCGGTCTTTCCATCAGCACCAATCCCACCAGCACGGCCATCGCCCAGCCGCCCTTCGTGGCCAATCCAAACTCGCCGTTCACGGTCGCGCAGCAGCGCCTGCTTGCCAACATCAACGCCTACTTCAACAGTTTCACCGTCATGGAGGGCCGCTTCATCCAGTTCGGCCCCAGTGGCGAGCAGTCGGAAGGCGTCTTCTTCATGACCCGGCCGGGGCGCATCCGCTTTCACTACTCCCCGCCCTCGAAGCTCGACGTCGTCTCCGACGGCAGCTCGGTTGCTATTCGCGACGGTCGCACGCGCTCGCAGGAGCTCTATCCGCTGTCGGCGACGCCGTTGCGCTACCTGCTCGCCGACCATGTCGACCTCACCTCGAGCAGTATCGTCCAGGCGATCCGCGAAGAGCCCGACCTGGTGTCTCTGACCATCATGGACCGCAAGGCCCGGATGCCCGGCAAGCTGACCCTGATCTTCGACCGCAAGACCTTTCAATTGCGTCAGTGGGTGGTGACCGACGCCCAGGGCCTCAACACCTCCGTCGCGATTTACGACACCGCCACCGGCAAGCCGCAAAATCCCAACCTGTTCCGGATAACCCCCGGTCCTACCTTCTGAATTTCACCTGGGCGCAGTCTCCGTGGCCGCCCGTGCGGCGCTTCCGATCGGCTCTTGAAACCCCCGACCCGCACCCCATCTTGAAGAAATAGCGGGTCGCTCAACATCGGTAGCGCCCCCCGTCTCGCCGAGAGCGGCCCGCTGACACCGGGTTTCACCGGTGTCGCGCGAACAGCGCGGAGCGCCCAGCCTCCCCCGGGGCTGGGCGCTTTCTTGTGCAGGACCGGTGGGCTAGTGTATCGGACGATCTCCTGTCGCCTGCTCCCCGTTATTCATGCCTTTCAGTATTGCCACCTGGAACATCAATTCGGTTCGCCTGCGCATCGGCCTGGTCGGTGAGTTTCTCAATTCCCACGCTCCCGACGTTCTCTGCCTGCAGGAAATCAAGTGTTCTGACGACCGCTTCCCGCACGCCGCCTTCGCCGAGCGCGGCTATCGTTACCGCGTGGTCAACGGCCAGAAGGGCTATCACGGCGTCGCCACCGTCTCGCGCCGCCCGTTCCTCAACTCCAGCATGCGCGCCTTCTGCGGCAAGGACGATGCCCGTCACGCCGCCGTCACGATCGCCGACGGTGACGCGACGATCACCATCCACAACTTCTATGTGCCCGCCGGCGGCGACGAGCCCGACCCGGCGATCAACGAGAAATTTGCCCACAAGCTCGCCTTCCTCGGCGAGATGAAGGCCTGGCTCACCGGTGCCGAGACGGACTGCCGCTCGATCCTGGTCGGCGACCTCAACGTCGCGCCCTATGAGAACGACGTCTGGTCGCACCGCCAATTGCTGAAGATCGTCAGCCACACGCCGGTCGAGACCGAGGGCTTGGAGGACGTGCGCCGCGTCGGCGGTTGGGTCGACGCCGTCCGCCGCTTCGTGCCCATGGACGAGAAGATCTATACTTGGTGGAGCTATCGCGCCGCCGACTGGCAGGCCGGCGACCGCGGCCGGCGGCTCGACCATATCTGGGTGACGCCGCATCTCGCCCACCGCCTGGAGCGCACCGAGATCCTGCGCAGCGCCCGCGGCTGGCCGCGGCCGTCCGATCACGTTCCCGTGATCGCCCATTTCGCCCGCGCCTGACGATCGCCCTAGCGGCGCACCGGCAACGGCTTGATGTCCTTGAGCGCCGCGCGTACGCGGCCAAGATCGCTGACGGTGGCCAGCAGACGCTCCGACATAGTCTCACGCCACTTGACTGCCACTTGCGGATATTCGCTGAGCATCCTCAGGATCAGCTTGCGGTCGAGTTCCAGCACCTGGCTGGTCACCATGGCGGTTGCCGTCGCCGGCCGCTTGGTCTCGATGAGCAGGGCCAGTTCGCCGATCAGCGCACCCGCCTCGCAGTCCGCCACTTGTCTGCGCTTGGGGCCGACGGTCAGCCGGAGGCCCCCGCTCACCACGACGAAGCCGGAATTCGCCCGCGCGCCTTCGCGGAAGAGCACCTGGTCGGCCGCCAGCTCCAGCCGGACCGCACTGAACGCCAAGAGGCGCATCTGCTCGGTCGGCAGGTCGCTGAACAGCGGAACGCGCTTGAGAAGCGCGATGTCGCCGTCGAGGCTCATGTGACTGTCCGGTCGCTCCGTGCCATCACGGGACCAGCTTGTAGCCGCCGGCTTCGGTCACCAGCAGCTCCGCCTTGGATGGGTCGCGCTCGATCTTCTGGCGCAGGCGATAGATATGCGTTTCGAGCGTGTGCGTGGTGACGCCCGAATTGTAGCCCCAGACCTCGTGCAGCAGCACGTCGCGGGTGATGACTTTTTCCCCCGCGCGGTAGAGGTATTTCAGGATGGCGGTCTCCTTTTCGGTCAGCCGCACCTTCTGGTTCCGGTCGTCGACCAGCATTTTGGCGCTCGGCCGAAACGTGTAGCGGCCGATCGAGAAGACAGCGTCCTCGCTCTGATCGTGCTGGCGCAGCTGGGCGCGGATGCGCGCCAGGAGCACGGCGAAACGGAACGGCTTGGTGACATAGTCGTTGGCGCCGGCCTCCAGTCCCAGAATGGTGTCCGATTCCGAATCTTGGCCCGTCAGCATGATGACCGGCGCCCGGAAGCCGCTTTTGCGCAGCAGCTTGACCGCTTCGCGCCCGTCCATGTCCGGCAGGCCGACATCCATGATCACCAGGTCGATCGGCTCCTGGCGGGCGCGCTGTACCCCCTTGGCCGCAGTCTCGGCCGGCACGATCTCGAACTCCTCGTAGAGCGACAGCTGTTCGACCAGGCTCTCGCGGAGCATGTCGTCATCGTCGACAACAAGAATCTTGCGGACGGGCATGGTCGGACTTTCGTAGATCGCGCAACCGGCACCGGAGCCGGCAATTGGCGGAAACCCTTTGGATTCGGCGTCTGCTACGGTGTAGACCGCAACCGCCCGGCGGCGCAAGTTGCCCGGGACGGGTCGTATCCGGGCGGGAATCGGCCCGAAGCCCGGTCGCCCGGCCCTGTCCGGGGGCCATCTGCGCCACGCCGGAGCCGTTTGTGAGCCGTCTATCCCTCATCACCGTCGCCGCCATGGGGGCCGTCCGCCATCGCGGCCTTCTTGTCGCCGGCGGCCTGACGGTGCCCTGTGCCCTCGGGCGGGCGGGAATCCGGGGCAGAAAACGCGAGGGCGACGGCGCCACGCCGCTGGGCCTCTGGCGCCCGGTCGTCGCCTACTGGCGCGCCGACCGCATGGCCCGGCCGGCAACGGCGCTGCCGATGCGGCCGCTCACCCCCGCCGACGGCTGGTGCGACGACCCCGCCGACCGCCGCTACAACCGCCCCATCAGCCTGCCTCATGGCGGCCGCCACGAACGCCTATGGCGCAGCGACCGCCTCTACGACGTGATCGTGGTGCTCGACTACAACCTGGCCCGTCCGAAAAAGGACGCCGGCAGCGCCATCTTCCTGCACATCGCCGGGCCCGGCTTCCCATCGACCGAGGGCTGCATCGCGGTCGCACCCGGCGCCATGCGCCGCCTGCTCGCGCGGCTCGACGCCCGCACCGTCATCGCGGTCGGCTAGGCTGGACGGGCCGTCCGTTCCCCGAAGATTGCCGAGCCGACCCGCACGTCGGTGGCGCCCATGGCGATCGCCGTTTCGAAATCGGCGCTCATCCCCATCGACAGTGACTGAAGGCCCAGCCGCTCTGCGATCTTGGCCAACAGCGCGAAATGTGGCGCAGCCACTTCGTCGAATGGCGGAATGCACATCAGCCCGTCGATGGCCAGGCCATGCACCGTGCGGCAGCGTTCGACGAAGGCGTCCGCCTCCTCCGGCAGAACGCCCGCCTTTTGCGGCTCCGCGCCGGTATTGACCTGCACCAGCAGGCGCGGCGCCCGCCCTTGTCTTCCCATCTCCTCGGCGATCGCGCCGGCGATCTTGTCGCGGTCGACGGTGTGGATGGCATCGAACAGCGCCACCGCCTCTTTTGCCTTGTTGGATTGCAGCGGGCCGATCAGGTGCAGTTCGATTCCCGGCGTCTCCAGGCGCAGCGCCGGCCACTTGCCGGCCGCCTCCTGCACCCGGTTTTCGCCGAAGACACGCTGGCCGCCCGCGATCACCGGCCGGATTTCCGGCGCCGCGAAGGTCTTGGAAACGGCGATCAGGCGCACCGAGCCCGGCGGCCGTCCGGCTGCCATCTCTGCTGCGGCTATGCGGCCGCGAACCGCGCTGAGTGCTTCTGCCTGCACCGCATCGTTCCGGGATACCGGCGCACAAGCGCCGCGGGCCCCGCTCTGGGCTGTGGCCTGATTAGCCCTGGCAGTCTCGCCCGACAAGGCAATAAGCCGCCTTTCTTAAGCCTTTCCGATTGACCGCGGGCGCGATTCTGGTGATGGTCCGCCGCGACCGGCTGGAGCGCCTCCATCCCCCCCGGCGCGCCGGCGCTCATAAGAAGACCATGGCGACCGAACGATACAATCCCCGCGACGCAGAACCCCGCTGGCAGGCCCGCTGGGCCGAGGAGCGCATCTTCGAGACGAAGAACGACGATCCGCGCCCGAAATATTACGTGCTCGAGATGTTCCCCTATCCTTCCGGGCGCATCCACATGGGCCACGTGCGCAACTACACGCTCGGCGACGTTGTCGCCCGCTTCATGCGCGCCAAAGGCTACAACGTCCTCTACCCCAAGGGCTGGGACGCCTTCGGCCTGCCCGCCGAGAACGCCGCCATGCAGAACGGCGTCAACCCGCGCAAGTGGACCTACGACAATATCGCTGCCATGCGCGAGCAGCTCAAGGCCATGGGCCTGTCGCTCGACTGGTCGCGCGAGTTCGCCACCTGCGACCCGGAATATTACGCCCAGCAGCAGAAGCTCTTCCTCGACATGCTGGCGAAGGGCCTGGCCTATCGCCGCAAGTCCAAGGTCAACTGGGACCCGGTCGACCAGACGGTGCTGGCCAACGAGCAGGTGATCGACGGCCGCGGCTGGCGCTCGGGCGCGGTGGTTGAGCAGCGCGAGCTGACCCAGTGGTTCTTCAAGATCACCCAGTACAGCGAGGATCTGCTTTCCGCCCTCGACCACCTCGACCGCTGGCCGGACAAGGTGCGCCTGATGCAGAAGAACTGGATCGGCAAGTCCGAAGGCATGCACGTCCGCTTCGCCGTTGCCGGCACCGCGCCGGCCGGGTTCGAGGCAATAGAGGTCTTCACCACGCGGCCGGACACGCTCTTCGGCGCGAGCTTCATGGCGCTCTCGCCCGACCACCCGCTGGCGAGCGAACTGGCCGCCAAGGACAGCAAGCTCGCCGCGTTCATCGACGAGTGTCATCGCCACGGCACCAGTGCGGCGGCCATCGAGACCGCCGAGAAGATGGGCTATGCCACCGGCCTGTCGGTGAAGCATCCCTTCCGCGAAGGCCATACGCTGCCTGTCTATGTCGCCAACTTCGTGCTGATGGATTACGGCACCGGCGCCATCTTCGGCTGCCCGGCGCACGACCAGCGCGACTACGACTTCGCCTCGAAGTACGACCTGCCCATCATCCCGGTGGTGGCGCCGCTCGACGTGTTCGACACCGATGGCGACCTGGTCAAATGGATCGAACAGTTCGACAGCGGCAACGAGGCCTATCTCGACGACGGCCAGCTCATCAATTCCGCGTTCCTCGACGGCATGAGCGTTGCCGACGCCAAGGAAACGGTCGCTCAACGCCTTGAAACGACTATGCTTTTCGGCGCACCCCAGGGGCAGCGCCAGGTCAATTATCGGCTGCGCGACTGGGGCATCTCGCGCCAGCGCTACTGGGGCTGTCCGATCCCCGTGATCCACTGCCCGGACCACGGCGCCGTGGCGGTGCCGGCCAAGGACCTGCCGGTCCTGCTGCCCGAGGACATCCAGCTCGACAGGCCCGGCAATCCGCTCGACCACCACCCGACCTGGAAGCACGTCGCCTGCCCGGTGTGCGGCAAGCCTTCGCTGCGCGAGACCGACACCATGGACACCTTCGTCGATTCGTCCTGGTATTTCGTGCGCTTCACGGCGCCGCGCGCGGAGACGCCGACCGATCGCACCGCGGCCGACGCCTGGATGCCGGTCAACCAGTATATCGGCGGCATCGAGCACGCCATCCTGCACCTGCTCTATTCGCGCTTCTTCATGCGCGCCATGAAGGCGACCGGACATATCGGCATCGACGAGCCCTTCGCTGGCCTGTTCACGCAAGGCATGGTCGTCCACGAGACCTATCGCAAGGAAGCGAACGGCAAGAGCCTGTGGCTGTCGCCGGCCGAGGTGCGCATAGAGGGCGACGGCGACAGCCGCAAGGCCGTCGAGATCGCCACCGGCGCAGAGGTTGAGATCGGCGGCATCGAGAAGATGTCGAAGTCGAAGCGCAACACCATCGACCCCTCCGACATCATGACCGGCTACGGCGCCGATACCGCCCGCTGGTTCATGCTCTCCGACTCGCCGCCCGACCGCGACGTCATCTGGACCGAGGAAAGCGTTGCCGGAGCGGCGCGCTTCCTGCAGCGCGTCTGGCGCCTGGTCGGCGAGGCGATGGCGCTCGCGCCGGTCGTGCCGCCGGCAGGCAGCGCGCCGCTCGCCGAGGTGAGCGTCGATTCGATTGCGCTCAGGAAAGTCGCCCATCGTACGTTGGCCGCGGTCGAGGAGGCGATTGCCGGCCTCCGTTTCAATGTCGCGGTTGCCAAGATCTACGAGCTGGCCAACGCCATCAGCGCGGCACTCGCCATTTTGCCGCAGCAACGGCAGGACGCCGCCGATCATGCGCTGGGTGCGGCGCTGCGCGAGGCGCTCGAGATGATGGTCGAGATGGTGGCGCCGATGATGCCACATCTGGCGGAGGAATGCTGGGCAGCACTTGGCAACGCCGGTCTTGTCGCCACCCGCGCTTGGCCCGTCGTCGACCGCAGCCTGCTCACCGAGGACACGATCACGCTGCCGGTTCAGGTCAATGGTCGCAAGCGTGCCGAATTGACAATCGCCACCGACGCGTCACAAGTTGAGGTGGAGACGGCGACCCTCGCGCTGGACGCGGTGCAGAGGGCGCTCAACGGGCAAAAACCGCGGAAAATCGTCGTCGTACCGAAGAGGATCGTGAATGTCGTCATATGACCACAGCCGATCCGGGGGAGGCCGAAAGGCCGGCCGCCTGATCCTTCTCGCCGCGGTCGCCGCGGCGCTGGCCGCCTGCACCGTGCAGCCACTTTACGCGCCCACCGCCGCCGGCACCTCGGCCGTCGCAGCGCTCGGCACGATCACCATCGACCCGGTCGGTGACCGCGTCGGCCAGGAAGTGCGCAACCAGCTCATCTTCCAGCTCAACGGCGGCAAGGGCCAGCCGGCCGATGCCAGATACCGCATGACGCTGGCTGTCAGCTCGAGTTCGCAGTCCCTCGGTGTGACGCCGATCGAGACGGCGCCGGCCTACTCCATCACCGTCGCCGCCACCTACGAGGTGCGCTCGATCGCCGACGACAAGATCGTCTATCGCAGCACCAGCCGGCAGTCGGCCTCCTACGATCGCGTCAACCAGGTCTACGCCAACGAGCGCGCCAGGCTCGACGCCGAGAACCGCGCCGCCGCCCTGGTTGCCAGTGACATTCGTGTCCATCTCGCATCGGCGGCGGTCAGGGGAACGATCTAGCGGTCCACCCGCCGGAGGCCCCGCGTGGTTCAGATCAAGGCAGCGGACGCCGACCGTTTTCTGGCGCGGCCCGATCCGGCCGTTCGCGTCATACTGATCTATGGCAATGACGACGGGCTCGTTGCCGAGCGCGCCGAGCGTTTCGCCGCCGCCGTCCTCGGCAAGAGCGACGATCCCTTCGCCCATGTCCGCCTCGACGCGGCGGCGATTGCCGACGATCCCGGCCGCCTTGCCGACGAGGCCAACGCCGTGCCGCTGTTCGGCGGCCAGCGCGTGATCACCATCAATCTTTCCGGCGGGCGCGCCGTCCAGGCGGCGGTCGAAGCGGTGCTTGCCGCGCCGCCGGTCGATTCATGGGTGGTGATCGCCGCCGGCGACCAGCGCAAGGGGTCGCCTCTGCGCAAGCTGTGCGAGACCCACGCCGAGGCCGCAGCGATCGCCTGCTACGCCGATTCGGATCGCGATCTCGACCGCATCATCGACGAGGAGACGCGGACGGCCGGCCTCACCATCACCGGCGAGGCCCGCACGGCGCTCAAGGGCATGATCGGCGCCGACCGCATGGCCAGCCGCTCCGAGGTCGCCAAGCTCTGCCTCTACGCCGTCGATGCCGGCACGATCACCGTCGACGACGTGCGCGCCATCATCGGCGATGCTGCCGCCTCGGTCATGGACGCGGTGATCGACGCTGCCGCACTCGGCGATGCCGCCGCGCTCGACCGTGGCTATCGCCGCCTGCGCGCGGCCGGTGTGGCGGGCGCGGTCGTCGTCGGCGCCGCCCAGCGACATTTCAACTTCCTGCAGAAGGCCCGCGCCGCCTGTGACGGAGGCGCCAGCGCCGAGGCGGTGGTGGCGCGCGCCAGCCCGCCAGTCTTCTTCCAGCGCCGCACTGCCGTGACGCGCGAGATTACCCTGTGGTCTTCGGCGGCGATCGACGGCGCCCTCACCCGTCTCGATTCCGCGCTGCTCGACAGCCGCATCCACGGCGCCATTGCCGACGAGGTCGTTGGCCAGGCCCTGCAGGCAATTGCCTATATGGCGGCCGGGCCACGGCGCTAACGGCACGACCGGATTCTTTTCGCGGTCCCTGCGCAGATGCGGGCTCGACCTGTAGCCTGCATGCGGGCTATCCGAAGCCGCCTCCGATTGCGCTGTGCTCCGCCCGGGCTACGAGCAGGTCTTTATGCCTGACGCGGCCAGTACGTGGCGCCAGCGCCTACCCTCTGAGCCGCCGGACGATGTCGTCGAGCTGCTCGAGAGTCTTGTAGGCGACCGTCACCTTCCCGCTGCTGCCCTTGTGGTCGATGGTCACCGCCAGGCCGATTCGGTCACCGAGGCTCTTCTCCAGCGCGCGCGTATCGGCATCCTTGGTCGGCTTCCTGCCGCCAGCCGTCTTCTTGCGCCCGGCGCTCGCCCCCAGCGCCTCGACGTCACGCACGTTGAGGCCGGCCTCGACGATGCGCCGCGCCGCGGCGATTGGATCGGCAAGCGTCACCAGCGCGCGGGCGTGGCCGGCCGTCAGCTTGCCCTCGGCGAGATAGGTCTGCACTTCTTCCGGCAGTTTGAGGAGGCGCAGCGTATTGGCGATGTGGGGACGGCTCTTGCCGATCACATCGGCCAGTTCGCTCTGACTGTAGCCATAGCCGTCGATGAGCTGCTGGTAACCGACCGCTTCTTCGAGCGCGTTCAGATCCTGCCGCTGCACGTTTTCGACGATGGCGAGTTCCAGCGCCTCCTGGTCGGAAAGCTCGCGCACCACCACCGGCACGTCGTGCAGGCCGGCCTTCTGCGCCGCGCGCCAGCGCCGTTCACCGGCGACGATCTCATAGCTGTCGGCGACGCCTTCGACCGGGCGCACGAGGATCGGCTGCACTACCCCCTTCTCGCGCACCGACGCGGTCAGGTCGTCGAGATCGGCGGCGCCGAAGGCCTTGCGCGGATTACGCGGATTGGGCTTGAGGAATGCGACCGGCAGCCGGCGTTGGCCGCGCGTGCGATCGCCGGCAGACTCGGCGACGCTCTCGACGTCGCCGATCAGCGCCGCCAGCCCACGCCCCAGTCTGTTCCGCGTTGCGCTGTCCGCCATTCCCTTATCCCCTGAAATGCACAGTCCGTTTCACTGCCGAATCGAAATTCGTTACGCAGCCCTCAAGTGCCGCTCGCGCTGAATAATTTCGGCTGCG
Organism: uncultured Alphaproteobacteria bacterium; assembly: GCA_963750065.1. Taxonomy (GTDB): domain Bacteria; phylum Pseudomonadota; class Alphaproteobacteria; order Rhizobiales; family Kaistiaceae; genus CAVSRC01. The sequence goes on along the minus strand of CAVVPK010000007.1, from coordinate 16,837 downwards.
AGCTTGAGATATGCCTGACTGCCGGTGCTCTTGAAGTCGTAGAGAAGCACCGGTTTGCCGAACGAGGGCGCTTCTGATACGCGCACATTGCGCGGGATGATCGTGTCGTAGACGGCGGCGCCCATATGGGCGCGCACGTCCGCCACCACTTGGCCCGAGAGATTGTTTCGGCTGTCAAACATTGTCAGCACGATCCCATGAATGCTCAACTCTGGGTTGAGCGCCTGCCTGACCTGCTCGACCGTGCTGAGAAGCTGGCTCAGCCCTTCCAGGGCAAAGAACTCGCATTGCAGCGGCACCAGAACCGAATGCGCCGCGCTGAGTGCGTTGATCGTCAGCAGATTGAGCGAGGGCGGGCAATCGACCAGCACATAGGAATAGTTTCGGGACCGACTCGAAGTCTCCCCCTCGCGTCCGAACAGGGCATGGCGAAGCCGGAAGTTGCGGTCCGGCCGGCCGGCGATCTCCAGCTCCACGCCGAGCAGGTCGAGCGTCGAGGGGGCCACCGACACCCGCGGCACGGCCGTCTCCACCGCGGCCTCGTCCACCGTCGCCTCGCCCAGCAGCAGGTCGTAGGTCGACACCGTGCGGTTCTTGCGGTCGATGCCGAGACCGGTCGATGCGTTGCCCTGCGGATCGAGATCAACGATCAGCACGTCCTCGCCGATGGCAGCAAGCGCGGTGCCCAGATTGATGGCGGTCGTCGTCTTCCCGACGCCCCCCTTCTGGTTGGCAAGCGCAAGCACGCGTGGCGTCTTTGGCAGAGTCATCGGTCGTTTACCGATCGTTAACCATGAGATCCCGGCGTGCGGCGCAGACGTTGGATATCGAGGACCGCGCCGCCGTCGCCGACTCGACTATCGTGTTTTACCAGATCGAAACCCCAAGATTGAGTAGCTTGCGCGATTTCCCGCACAAAATCTTGGCCCTTGTGAAAGGCGGCGGGAATGCCCTGTTCCATAAGCGGCGCCGCCAGGCTCAGCAACTCGGTCAGCGGCGCCAGCGCACGCGCGCTGATTCGCTCCACCGGTTCCGACCAGGACGCGAGCACCCCTTCAATCCGCCCTTCATGGACAATGGCCGGCGCCTGCGTTTCGCGGATCGCCTGGCGCAGGAAGGCGCATTTCTTGCGGTTGCTCTCCACCAGGTGGACCGTCGTACCGGATGACCCGATGATGGCGACCACCAGACCCGGGAAGCCCGCCCCGCTGCCGAGATCGAGCCAGCGCCGCGTCTCAGGAAAGAGCGCCACCAGCTGGGCGCTGTCGGCCACGTGCCGCCGCCAGATCGCCGGCAGTGTGCTCGGCGCGATCAGGTTCTCCGCCCGCTGCCATTTCTTGAGAAGCGCGACATAGGCCGCCAGCCGGTCGGCTGTTTCACGTGAAACAGCCACGATGTCGGAGAGCGCCTCGGAGCCGTCGCGCACGCCTCACGCCACCCTGCGCCCGCGATGGCGCTTGATTCCGCCCAAGAGCAGCGCCAGCGCCGCCGGCGTCATGCCCTCGATACGTGCCGCCTGACCAAGCGTAGACGGACGCACCGCATCAAGCTTGTCGCGCAGCTCGCCCGATAGCCCCGACAGCCGGTCCAGATCCAGATCGTCAGGAATCGCAACCGCTTCGTCCGCCCGCACCTGCGCGACATCAAAACGCTGGCGATCGAGATAGACTGCATACTTCGCCTCGGTCTCGATCTGTTCGGATACGAATCGATCGATCGATCCAAGCTCTGGCCACACCCGCGCCAACATCGCGATGGTCATCCCCGGAAAGGCTAGCAGGTCGAAGGCCGACCGCCGCATGCCGTCCCGGTTGATACGGATGCCGTGCCGCTCCGCTTCGTTCGGAGTCAGCGCCACCGACTGGGTGAACGCTCGCACAATACCCAGCGCTGCGGCTTTCGCAGCATAGGCCTCGGCCCGCGTCTGCTTCACCACGCCGAGCCGAATCCCCAACGGCGTCAGCCGCTGATCGGCATTATCCGCTCTCAGCGACAGCCGATATTCCGCCCGCGAGGTGAACATCCGGTACGGCTCGGTCACCCCCGCCGTCAGCAGGTCGTCGATCATCACCCCCAAATAGGCCTCAGACCGGCTGACCGTCACGCCCTCGCCGCCGCCGGCGATCCGTGCCGCGTTCAGGCCCGCCAACAGCCCCTGCGCGCCGGCTTCCTCGTAGCCCGTGGTGCCGTTGATCTGCCCGGCCAGAAACAGACCGCCGATCCGCTTCGTCTCCAATGTCGGCTTGAGCTCGCGCGGATCGATATGATCGTATTCGATGGCATAGCCCGGCCGCGTGATGCGGGCGTGCTCCAGTCCGGGAATCGCGCGGACAATCTGCTCCTGCACCACTTCCGGGAGCGCCGTAGAGATGCCGTTCGGATAGACGGTGTCGACGTCCAGCCCCTCCGGCTCCAGGAAGACCTGGTGCCCGTCGCGATCGCCGAAGCGCATGATCTTGTCTTCGATGCTCGGGCAGTAGCGCGGGCCGCGGCTGCGGATCTCTCCCGAAAACATCGGCGAGCGTTTGATGTTCGCCCGGATCACCGCGTGCACCGCGTCCGTGGTCCGCGTGATATGGCATTCCACTTGAGGCGTCGTGATCGCACCGGTCAGCGTCGAGAACGGCTCTGGCGGATTGTCTCCCGCCTGCCGGTCGAGCCCGGTCCAATCGATGGTCCGCCCGTCCAGCCGCGGCGGCGTGCCGGTCTTCAGCCGCCCCAGACGGAACCCGGCCGCCTCCAGCGTCCGCGCCAGCCCCACCGACGGCGCCTCGCCGACGCGCCCCGCCGGAATCTTCTTTTCGCCGATATGGATCAGTCCCCGCAGGAAGGTCCCGGTCGTGATCACCACCGCGCCGGCACGCAAGGTCCGCCCGTCGCCCAGTACCACACCAGCGGCTCTGTCGCCGGCCATGACAAGATCGACGACCTCCTGCTCGACCACCTCCAGTCCGTCCTGCTCTGCCAGAATTGTTTGCACGGCCGCCGCGTAGAGCTTGCGATCGGCTTGCGCCCGCGGGCCCCGCACCGCCGGCCCCTTGCGCCGGTTGAGGACGCGGAACTGGATACCGGCACGATCCGCTGCCACCCCCATAATGCCGTCGAGCGCGTCGATCTCGCGTACCAGATGGCCCTTACCGAGCCCGCCGATTGCCGGATTGCACGACATCGCGCCCACGGTCGCGAAAGACTGGGTCACCAGCGCCGTCCGCGCACCCGCGCGCGCCGCTGCCGCCGCCGCTTCGGTGCCGGCATGGCCGCCGCCGACCACGATCACGTCAAAGGATCGGTTCGTTTCCGTCATGATCCGTCCGCACCATCCCGATCCTGTTTCACGTGAAACATCTCATCATTTGCCAATGCAGAAATCCCGGAACACCACATCGAGCATCTCCTCGATGCCGATGCGCCCCGTCACTCTTCCTAGGGCATCGCCCGCCTGTCGCAAGTCTTCCGCCCGCAGTTCCACCCCACGGCCGTCATCGCGCACAGCCGCCGCGATCGATTCCGCACAATCGCTCAGCGCCGCCCGATGCCGCGCCCGCGTCGCCACCACCGGTTCTCCACCGCCGAGTTCCTCGGCAATCAATCGACCCAGCCCCGACAGCAGCGCCGCCACCCCTTCGCCGCTCACAGACGAAAGGCCATAGTCGAAATCCGCAAGAAGCCGGGCTCGTTCTGCAGCCGAATCGATCAGGTCGATTTTTGTCCCGACTGTCACCACGCGCCCACCGAGGGCAGGGGGCGTGCCCCGACCTTCCCGCGCATCGCCCAGCCACAGGACCACATCCGCTTTTACGCCGCGTTCCTCCGCCCGGCGTACGCCTTCCCGCTCCACCAAGCCTTCCGCTTCGCGCAGACCCGCCGTATCCACCAGCGTCGCCGCATAGCCGTCAAGATCTACCCGCACCTCGATCAGGTCACGCGTCGTTCCCGGCTCTGCCGTCACGATCGCCACGTTGCGGCGCGCAATCGCATTCACCAGGCTCGATTTGCCCGCATTGGGCGGCCCTAGGACCACGATCTCGATCCCCTCGCGCACCCGTTCCCCGCGGCGGTCCGCGATATGGTTAACCATTTCTTCCCGAACCGTTTCGGCGATCGCCCAGGCATGTTCGCTCGCCGAATCCGGGATATCCTCTTCGTCGGCGAAATCGAGTTCCGCCTCGATCAGTGCCCGCGCCCGCACCAGCCGCTCCCGCCATCCCTCGTAGAGCCGCCCGATCGTCCCGTCGCTCTGCCTGAGCGCCTGGCGCCGCTGCGCTTCCGTCTCCGCCGCAACCAGGTCCGCCAGGCCTTCGACCTGGGTCAGGTCGAGCCGTTCATTGGCAAACGCCCGGCGCGTGAACTCACCCGCCTCCGCCGGCCGGAACCCTTTCAGTTCGCTCAACGCTTCGAGAACCGCCGCCACCACCGCGCGCCCGCCATGCACGTGAAGCTCCGCCACATCCTCGCCGGTGAAGCTTCCCGGCGCGGCGAAAAAAAGCACCAGCCCCTTGTCAAGCACCTCACCTGCAGCGGTCCTCATCGGGCGCAAGCTGGCCTTGCGCGGTTCCGGCACCGCTCCAATCAGCGTTTCGAGTCCGAATCGAACCGCGGGCCCGCTCATCCGGATCACCGCCACCCCGGCTGGCGGTGCGCCGCTCGACAGTGCAAAGATCGTGTCGCCGGCCACCTGTCATGCCCCTGGATCGCAACGATGAGCGAAAATCTTCTCCGCCACGAAGTCAGCCCCTATCTGCTCCAGCACAAGGACAACCCGGTCCACTGGCGCCCTTGGGGCCCGGCCGCGCTGGCCGAGGCCGCCGCCGCAGACAAGCCCATCCTTCTCTCCGTCGGCTATGCCGCTTGCCACTGGTGCCATGTCATGGCTCACGAAAGCTTCGAGGACCCCGCAACCGCCGCGGTCATGAACGAGCTTTTCGTGAACATCAAGGTCGACCGCGAGGAACGCCCCGACATCGACCAGATCTATATGGCGGTCCTGCACGCCACCGGCGACCAGGGCGGCTGGCCATTAACCATGTTTCTTACCCCCGACGGCAAGCCGATTTGGGGCGGCACCTATTTCCCCAGGACGGCGCGCTATGGTCGCCCCGCCTTCGTCGATATCCTGCGCGAAGTCGCCGCCATCTATCGTGCCAAGCCCGAGGCCATCGCCCTCAACGCGGCGACCCTGATGGCCCACCTTGCCACGGCCCGCAACGGTCCCGGTATCGCCCTCGACCGTGTGCTGCTCGATCAGGCGTCCGATCGCCTTCTCGGCTTCATGGACCCGGTCCACGGCGGCACCAACGGCGCCCCGAAATTTCCCCAGCCAGGCCTGCTCGAATTTCTCTGGCGCGCCACCTCGCGCACCGCCGACAGCGCCTATCGCGACATCGTCATCACCACGCTCACCAACATCTGCCAGGGTGGCATTTACGACCACATCGGCGGCGGCTTCGCCCGCTACTCCACCGATGCCCGCTGGCTGGTGCCGCATTTCGAGAAGATGCTCTACGACAATGCTCAGCTCGTCGTGCTGCTCACCGCCGCCTGGCGCGCCACCGGCAGAGCTTTGTACCGCACCCGAATCGAGGAAACGATTGCCTGGCTTCGCCGCGAGATGCTGTGTCCCGGCGGTGCCTTCGCCGCCAGCATCGACGCTGACTCGGAAGGACACGAGGGACGCTTCACGGTTTGGACGCGCGACGAGGTCGTCGCGGTCCTGGGTGACGGGGAGGGGACCTTCTTCGCCGATACCTACGACATCTCCGCGGCCGGCAATTGGGAGGGCGTCGCCATCCCCAATCGGCTCCGCTCGCCCGAACCATTGAGCGTCGCCGACGAGCGCCGTCTCGCCGCCGCCCGCGAAGCCCTTCTCACCCGTCGCGCTGCCCGCATCCGACCTGCCACCGACGATAAGATCCTCGCCGATTGGAACGGCCTTGCCATCGCAGCACTCGCCCTTGCCGGCACCATCTTCGACCGCCCCGACTGGATCGATCTGGCGACCGACGCGTTCGCCTTCGTCGCCACCACGATGACCCGCGACGGCCGCCTCGCCCACTCTTGGCGCGACGGAAAATCCATCTTCCCCGGCCTCGCCACCGACTACGCCGCCATGATCAAGGCGGCCCTCGCTCTCTACGACGCCACCTTCGATCTTACATGGCTCGACCGGGCCGGGCAGCTCTCGGCCACCCTCAGGCGCCACCACTGGGACGCCGAACGGCCGGGTTACTTCCTCACCGCCGACGATGCCGAAGCGCTCATTGTCCGCCCGCGCTCCGATACCGACGACGCCACGCCCTCGGCCGCGTCGCTGATGGCACAGAACCTCATCCGCCTCTGGCGCCTCACCGGCAACGACGCCTGGCGCGCCGATGCCGACGCCATCCTCGAGACCGCGTCTCCGCGCATTGCCACCAATCTCTTCGCCGCCACCGGCCTCTTGAGTGCCCTCGATCTTCGCCTCGGCGCCATCGACGTGGTCATCATCCGAGAAGATACTTCGCTGGCTAACGATTTGCTCGCCGCTGCCCGAAAGGCCGCCACGCCCAACACGATCATTGCGCTTTTTCAAGATGCGGCGCTGCTTCCGGTGACCCATCCGGCTTCCGGCAAGACCGCCGTCGATGGCAAGGCCACCGCCTATGTCTGCCGGGGTGAAACGTGCTCGCTGCCGGTCACCGAGCCATCAGACCTCGTGCACCTGCTCGCGCAACCCGACATTCCGGCACGGTCGTAATTCCGCACCCTGTCGCCAGATCGCGCCGTCGCACGCCGGCCGGCAGCGGTGCAGCCTCCTGCCTCTGCCGTCAGGTGTTCATCTGCTCGTAGAAGTCGGCGTTGTTCTTGGTCTGCTTCAGCTTGTCGAGCAGGAACTCGATGGCATCCACCGTGCCCATGGGCATCAGGATGCGGCGCAGCACATACATCTTCTTGAGCACGTCCGGCTCCACCAGGAGCTCTTCCTTGCGCGTACCCGAGCGGGTGATGTCGATCGCGGGGAAGATGCGTTTGTCGGCCACCTTGCGGTCGAGAATGATCTCGGCGTTGCCGGTGCCCTTGAACTCTTCGAAGATCACTTCGTCCATGCGGCTGCCGGTGTCGATCAGCGCCGTCGAGATGATGGTCAGCGAGCCACCTTCCTCGATGTTGCGCGCCGCACCGAAGAAGCGCTTCGGCCGCTGCAGCGCGTTGGCGTCGACGCCGCCGGTCAGCACCTTGCCCGAGGACGGCACGACCGTGTTGTAGGCGCGCCCCAGCCGCGTGATCGAATTGAGCAGGATGACGACGTCGCGTCCGTGCTCGACCAGGCGCTTCGCCTTCTCGATCACCATCTCCGCCACCTGGACGTGGCGCGTCGCCGGCTCGTCGAAGGTCGAGGAGATCACCTCGCCCTTCACCGAGCGCTGCATGTCGGTGACTTCCTCCGGCCGCTCGTCGATCAGCAGAACGATCAGGTAGCACTCGGGATGGTTCGTCGTGATCGAGTGCGCAATGTTCTGCAGGATCACCGTCTTGCCGGTGCGCGGCTGCGCCGTGATCAGCGCGCGCTGGCCCTTGCCGAGCGGCGCCACCAGATCGATCACCCGCGCCGTCATGTCCTTCGAGGTCGGATTGTCGACCTCCATCTTGAACCGCTTGTCGGGATAGAGCGGCGTCAGATTGTCGAAGTTGATCTTGTGGCGCGCTTTCTCCGGATCTTCGAAATTGATCGAGTTGACCTTGAGCAGCGCGAAATATCGCTCGCCTTCCTTCGGCCCGCGGATCTGTCCCTCGACCGTATCGCCGGTCCGCAGTGAGAAGCGCCGGATCTGCGACGGCGACACGTAGATGTCGTCGGCGCCAGCCAAGTAGTTTGCATCCGGCGAGCGCAGGAAGCCGAAGCCGTCGAGCAGACACTCCACGACGCCCTCGCCGATGATGTCCACTTCCTGCGCGGCAAGCTGCTTGAGGATGGCGAACATCAGCTCCTGCTTGCGCAGCGTGCTCGCATTCTCGACCCCAAGCTCCTCGGCAAACGCCAACAGCTCGACCGGCGATTTCGCCTTCAGGTCTTTCAGTTTCATTTCTCGCATGGAACGCGATTCTCTTGGATGTTGGGGATAGAAACCGACAGTGGGGGAGGTCGCAGAACTTTTGCCCGGCGTTCGGCTGCCGGAGCGCCCTGCCGGCCCTGCTGGGCCGCCGGCGCCTGTCTGCTTGTGCGGTTGGCCGGCAAGATAGTGGCTCCCACCCCCCGCGGCAAGAGCGAAAGCGCTTGTCTGCCGTACCGCGCTCAGAACGGCCTGACGATCACCACGATCACGATGGCGATCATCAGCAGGGTCGGCACCTCGTTCATGAAGCGGTAGAAGCGCTGCGACCGCTGGTTCCGGTCCTCGGCGAATTCACGCAAGCTGTTGGCATAGAACCAGTTCACAACGGTAAGCGTCAGCACCAGCGCCAGCTTCACGTGGAACCAGCCCTCTTTGAACAGGCTGAGATCCCAGGCCAGCCACAGCCCCGCGCTCCAGCTGGCGATCATCGCCGGCACCATGATCCCCCGGTAGAGCCGCCGCTCCATCACCTTGAAGGTTTCCGACTGCTGCGAGCCCACTTCCGCTTCGCAGTGATAGACGAACAGCCGCGGCAGATAGAGCAGCCCCGCCATCCACGAGATGATCGCGACGATGTGCAGCACCTTCATCCAAGGATAGGCCGCGCTCGGCACCAGCCACATGAATAGCCCAGCGACGCCTGCCGCAATCGCCACAGCACGCAGCATCCCCATCCCCGGCTTAATGACCATCGATGTTCCCATTACGGTTCGCGCACCAGTTCGACCAGGCGCTCCACATGCGCCACCGGCGTCTGCGGCAGGATTCCGTGCCCCAGGTTGAAGATGAACCGCCCCTCGCCGAGCCCTGTGCGTATTCGCCGCACCGCCTGCTCCAGCACATTGCCGCCGGTCTTCAGCACCATCGGATCGAGATTGCCCTGTACCGCCACCCGCGCCTGCAGGCGATCCCGCGCATAGTCCATCGGCACCGTCCAGTCGATCGACACGCCATCGACCCCGGTCACTTCCACATAGCGCTCGAGTTTCGCGCCCGCACCGCGCGGAAAGCCGATCACTTTCGCACCCGGATGAGCCGCTTTCACCCGCCGAATAATCTCGGCCGTCGGCTCCACACACCAGCGCCCAAACCCATCCTCATCGAGCACCCCGGCCCACGTGTCGAAGATCTGCACCACATCGGCGCCCGCCCCCAGCTGCGCCACCAGGTAGTCCGCCGACAGCGACACCAGGCGTTCAATCAAGGCAGCGAACGCCGCCGGCTTCTCCAACGCAAACGCGCGCGCCGGTGCCTGATCCACCGTCCCCTGTCCTGCCACCATGTAGGTCGCCACCGTCCACGGCGCCCCACAGAAGCCGATCAGCGTCTTTCCGCTGCCCAGCATCGATCGTACGCGACGCACGGTCTCCAGCACCGGCGCCAGCATCTTCTCCGCACCACTCCCGTCGAGCGCAGCGATTCCGGCTTCATCGATTGGATCGAGCCGCGGACCTTCACCTTCGACAAACCAGACCCGTCGCCCTAACGCCAAGGGAACCACCAGAATGTCGGAAAACAGGATCGCCGCATCGAGGTCGAAACGCTCGACCGGCTGCATCGTCACCACACTTGCCAGCTCGGGATCAAAGCAGAGATCGAGAAACGAACCTGCCCGTGCGCGCAGCTCACGGTATTCCGGCAGATAGCGTCCCGCTTGCCGCATCAACCAGATCGGCGGTGGCGAAAGCTGCTTGCCATGAAGGACTGCGCTTACGGCCCCGTGCGACGGGGCAGAAGCGCTGCCGTCTTTCGTCCCAACAAAGAGTTCTGAATTTTCTTTTTGTTTCATATTGACCGTGGATTACCGTTACGCGGGCCGATCCTCAGGAACGATACCGTTTTGCTTAACGTTTGGTGAACGGGAGAAGGAAGGCAGGCTCTTTGTCCCAGGCAGTGAGGATAGCCCAATTGGCTCGTGTTAACATTGCGTTAACCATAAATATGGCGCGGCAAAGCAGCGGCGCTTATTGTGGATAACTTGTGGAGATCCGGGGAATTCAGCCGAATCCCCCGGTTTTGCCGAATTGCCGCAGGCCACATGCCACAGCCGCAAGCCTGTTGATTGAATCCCGCGCTTTCGGGAGAGTGAAGACGACTTGCGGCTCGATTGCCCTGATCGCAGCCTTCCATGCACAGGGCAGGGGATAAACGCGTGCAGAACCAAGAGAACTTCTTCCACCTCCACCTAATTTCCGATGCCACCGGCGAAACGCTGATGACCGTCGGCCGCGCCGCGGCGGCGCAGTTTGCGCAGACACGCGCCATCGAGCATGTCCATGCGCTTGTGCGCTCGGAGAAGCAGCTTGCCCGCGTCCTGTCCGCCATCGAGGCCGAACCCGGCATCGTCCTCTACACGCTCGTCGACCGCCCGATCAGCGAGAAGCTGGAGTTGCACTGCCATGCGCTTGGCATCCCCTGCGTGTCCGTGCTCGATCCGATCTACCAGGTCATGCAGTCCTATCTCGGTGCCGCCAGCGACCGTCGCGTCGGTGCCCAGCATTCGCTCGATGCCGACTATTTCCATCGCATCGACGCCCTCAACTTCACCATGATGCATGACGACGGCCAGCTCGCCGGGCGTCTCGAGGAAGCCGACGTCGTTCTGGTTGGCGTCAGCCGCACGTCCAAGACACCGACCTCGATCTATCTCGCCAATCGTGGCGTGCGCGCCGCCAACGTCCCCCTCGTGCCCGGCATCCCGCTGCCGCCCGATGTCGAAAACATCAAGAAGCCGCTGGTAGTCGGCCTGGTCGCAAGCCCCGAGCGCATCATTGCACTGCGCGAAAACCGCATCCTCAGCCTCAACGCCAGCCAGCCCAACCTTGCCTATACCGACAAGGCGTCGGTGGCCGACGAGATTTCCTACACGCGCAAGCTCTGCGCCAAGCATCGCTGGCCGGTGATCGACGTCACCCGCCGCTCGATCGAGGAAACCGCGGCGGCGATCCTGGCCCTGTATCGCGACCACCGCGAGGCGCGGGACTCGGCGCGCAACCAGTGAGCGCCATCGTCCTGGCCTCAGGCAGTCCGGCACGGCGGACGCTTCTCGCCAATGCCGGCCTTGTCTTCGATGTCGAACCTGCGGTGCTCGACGAGCGCGCGACGGAGGCGCCGCTGGTCGCCCAGGGCGCCGCGCCGGCGGATATCGCCATGGCACTTGCCGAGGCCAAGGCGGCCGAGGTCAGCCGCCGGCTGCCCGCGGCCCATGTCATCGGCGCCGATCAGACGCTCGATTGCGACGGCCATCGTGGTACCAAATCGGCAAACCTGGCGGCGGCGCGGGCGCAGTTGCAACGGCTTGCCGGCCGCGCCCATCGGCTCCACTCGGCCATTGCCGTTGCCCGCGGCGGCACCGTGCGCTGGCGCCATGTGGACAGCGCCACGCTCACCATGCGGCCGCTCGCGCCGGCCGAGATCGACACCTATCTCGGCCAGGTCGGCGATACCGCGCTCGGCAGCGTTGGCGTCTATCAGCTGGAAGGCGCGGGAATCCGCCTGTTCGAGCGGATCGAGGGAGATTATTTTACCATCCTTGGCCTGCCGCTTCTGCCGCTTCTGGCGTATCTGAGAAGCGAGGGAGCGATCGAATGAACCGTCCGGCCCCATCATGGTGAAGCCTGTCGCCTGCGTCATCGGCTGGCCGATCAAGCATTCGCGCTCGCCGGTCATTCACCGCTATTGGCTGAACCAGCTCAACCTCGACGGCGACTATGTCATCCAGCCGGTCGAGCCCGAGCGCGTTGTCGCGTTCTTCGCCAGCTTCACCGGCAGCGGTTTTATCGGCTGCAACGTCACCGTGCCGCACAAGGAGGCGGCCTTTGCCGCGGTTCATCGCCGCGAGGCGGCGGCGGAGGACACCGGAGCCCTCAACACGGTGTGGATCGAAGACGGCAAGCTCGCCGGCACCAACACCGATCCAGCCGGTTTTCTCGCCAATCTCGATTCGGAGGCACCGGGCTGGGACGCCGCCGCCGGCCCGGCCGTCGTGCTGGGCGCCGGCGGCGCGGCGCGCGCTGTCGTCTGGGCGCTCCTCAAGCGCGGCTTTGCGCCGGTCACCGTGGTCAATCGGACGCGCGAGCGGGCCAGGGCCCTGGCCGATCGCTTCGGACCGCATGTGGCGATCGCCGGCTGGGAATCCCTGCCGCGCCATCTCGCCACCGCGCGTGTGCTGGTCAACACCACTACGCTCGGCATGCACGGCCAGCCCCTGCTGGAGATCGATGTCGCGCGCCTGCCGCCAGACGCGGTGGTCAACGACCTCGTCTACGTCCCGCTGGAAACGCCGCTTGTCACCAGTGCGCGCATTGCCGGCCTGCGCGCCATCGGCGGCCTCGGCATGCTGCTGCACCAGGCGGTGCCGGGCTTCGCGCACTGGTTCGGCAAGCGTCCTCAGGTGACGCCGGCGCTCGCGGCCGCGGTTCAGAAGTCGATCGAGGCCGGGTGATGCTCGTCCTCGGCCTCACCGGTTCGCTCGGCATGGGCAAGTCGACGGCGGCGGCGATGTTCGCCCGCTCCGGCATTCCCGTGTTCGACGCCGACCATTTCGTCCACGCCATCTACGCGCCCGGCGGGGCCGCCGTGGCCGCCGTCGAAGAGGCCTTCCCCGGCGTGACCGTCGACGGGGCCATCGACAGGGTGCGCCTCGGCCGGCGTGTCGTCAGCGATTCGATTGCCTTCGCGCGGCTGGAATCCATTGTCCATCCGCTTGTGCGCGACGCGGCGGATGCCTTCCGTGCCGGTGCCGCCGAGAAGGGACATCACGTCGCGCTGCTCGACATGCCGCTGCTTTTCGAGATCGGTCTCGACACCCGCGCCGACGCCGTGGTCGTGGTCTCCACCACCTTCGAGCGCCAGCGTCAGCGTGTGTTGGCGCGCTCGGGTATGACCGAACAGCGGTTCGCCGCGCTGCTGGCACGCCAGATGCCCGATGCGGAGAAGCGTGCCCGCGCTCATTTCATCATCGATACCGGCGGCACGCATGCCGACACCGACCGCCAGATCACCGAGCTCCTGCGCGCGGTTGCCGGCATGGCCGCAGGACTCTAGCCGCGATATCCCTCGACGGTCCCCGGCGGACGCAGCTCGGCATCGTCCGGGTCCTCGCCGAATTCGCGTTTCGCCCGCCGCTGGCGCAGCAGGTCCCAATACTGATCGAGCGCCACGTTGATGGCGATCAGGCGCTGGCGCTCCGCCTCGGACAGCGCCCCCTTCTGGTAGAGGAAATGCTCCTCGTCGGTGAGTGCCTTGATGTGGTCGAGCACAGACTGGTCGGTGGCCATTTTCGGGTCTCCTACAGCATGGCAAGGCCTGTATGGCGGCCGAGCGGGAAGGCCCGGTCGATATCCGCGATCTCGGCTTCGGTCAACGTCAGCGCGCCGGCGCCAGCATTTTCCTCAACATGTGCCGTCGTCGCGGCTTTGGGAATGGCAAACAGCGACGGCCGCCGCGTCAGGAAAGCCAGCGCCACCTGCCGTGGCGTGGCGCCGCGGGTGCCGGCGATGCGCGCCAGCACCGCCCCTCCCTCGCTCCGTGGCCCCGGGAAATCTCCGCTGCCGAAGGGGCTGTAGCCGACCACCGCCACGCCATGGGCTTCGCACCAGGGGATCACCTTGTGCTCGATGCCGCGCTCTTCCAGATGGTAGAGCACCTGGTTGCAAGCGATGCGGCCGTCGCCGGCGATCTGCCGTGCCGCCTCCAGATGGGGCTCGTCGAAATTACTCAGGCCCCAGGACAGGATCTTGCCGTCCGCCGTGAGCGTCTCGAAGGCGGCGATGGTGTCCTCGAGGGCGTAGCGACCGCGCCAATGCAGCAGGTAGCAGTCGAGCCGGTCGGTCTTCAGGCGTTTCAGCGAGGCCTCGCAGGCGGCAATCGTGCCCTCCCGCGATGCGTTCTGGGGCATCACCTTGGAGACCAGGAAGACCTCGTCGCGCCGGCGGGCGATCGCCTCGCCGACGATTCCCTCGGCCGCGCCGGAGCCGTAGAGCTCCGCCGTGTCGATGTGGCAGAGGCCGAGATCGAAACCGCGCCTGAGCGCCGCGATGGCCGCCGCGCGTGGGGCCCGCTCGATATACCAAGTCCCCTGACCGATTACCGGCACGTCGGCGCCGGTCTTGCCGAATCCTCTGCGTTGCATGGTCCTCCACCTCCAGACAGGGCCACTATACGCCGGTCTTGCCGGCCGCTACGGCAGGGGGCTGCGATTGGTGCATTGAGATTTGCCGCATTTCGGGGAAATAATAGGCCCTCGTGACCGGCCGCGAGGGACGACCCGGCCTGGTCTGCTCCACAGGGCTCGATCAAGCGGGGGAAGGTGCCATGCGGCGGTTCGCTCAGATTGCCTCGGTCTTCATGACGGTGCTCCTGGTCGCTCTCGCCGCCGCTCCGGCACGCGCGGCCAAGGCCGGCGACCCGCCGCCGATCTACATCATGCGCGGCGGTCTCAACATCTTCTCGACCGGCATGGACGTGCTGGCCAAGGAGTTGACCGACACGGGCTATCCCGCCATCTCCGACACCTTCGAGGACTGGCGCAGCCAGATGGCCAAGATGGTCGCGGCCTACAAGGCGCACCCCTATCCGATCATTCTCATCGGCCATTCCTACGGCGCCGATACGGCCCTGCTGATGGCCTACAAGCTCAAGGAACAGAACGTCCCCGTCGCGCTTCTGGTATTCTACGACCTGACCGATCCCGGCAGGGTGCCGTCCAATGTCGCCCATGTCCTGAACTTCCGCTCGTCGTCTGCGACCGGCATCGACGTCACGGTCACCAGCGGCGCCTATTTTTCCGGCACCATCGAGAACGTCACCCGGAACGACCTCAACCACCTCAACATTGACAAGGCGGAAGACCTGCACAAGCAGACCATCGCCGAGATCGAGACGCTGCTGGGCAAGCGCGCCAGGACCGCCAAGGAATAGGACGAAACGCACCCCGGGTCCTTGCGTCGCGGCGCCCGAGCAGCCACGATCCGGCAGCGAATCATGCGTGAAATCGTCTTCGACACCGAGACCACCGGGCTCGACCCGCTCGCCGGCGACCGTATCGTCGAGATCGGCGCCATCGAGCTCGTCAATCACATCCCGACGGGCAGGCACTTCCACGCCTATCTCAACCCGGAGCGGCCGATGTCCGCCGATGCGGCGCGCATCCACGGCCTCGACGATGCCTTTCTCAAGGACAAGCCGCGCTTCGCCGAGATTGCCGAGGATCTCGTCGATTTCTTCGAAGAGGGCAATCTGATTGCCCACAATGCCAGTTTCGACATGGGTTTCATCAATGCCGAGCTCAAGCGCCTCGGCCGCCCGCCGATCTCCGACGAGCGCGTGATCGACACGTTGATGCTCGCCCGCCGCAAGCATCCCGGCAGCCCTGCCTCGCTCGATGCGCTGCTCTCGCGCTACCAGATCGACGCCACGCGCCGCACCCTGCACGGTGCCCTGCTCGATGCCGAGCTTCTCGCCGAAGTCTATATCGAGCTGATCGGCGGCCGCCAGGCGGCGCTGACGCTGGGCGAAGAGCCGGAAGCGCCGACCATCGCCGTTCATCATCATGCGGTGACCGTCGGCGAGCGGCCGGCGCCGCGCAGCTTCACCTTGAGCCCCGAAGAACAGGCCGCCCACGACGCGGCACTGACGCACCTCGGCGACAAGGCCATCTGGCGGGATTATCCGGCAAGCGGCGGCGACTCGGCCTGACGCCGGCCGGCCTGCGCCCTATGTAAGGGGGCTTGCCTGTCCGCGCCGGTGGAGCCTCCCGCCCGTGATCCCCTATTCCCTTCTCGACCTGTCGCCGATCGTTGCCGGTGGCTCCGCCGCCCAATCGCTTGGCCATACGCTCGATCTCGCTCGCCACGCCGAAGGTTGGGGTTTCACCCGGTTCTGGCTCGCCGAGCACCACAACATGCCAGGCATCGCCAGCTCAGCCACGGCCGTGGTCATCGGCGCCGTTGCCGCTGGCACCAAGACGATGCGCGTCGGTGCCGGCGGCATCATGCTGCCCAATCATTCGCCGCTGATCATTGCCGAGCAGTTCGGTACGCTTGCCAGCCTCCATCCTAGCCGCATCGATCTCGGCCTCGGCCGTGCGCCCGGCACCGACCAGATCACCGCCCGCGCGCTCCGGCGCGACGTCAACGCCGCCGCCGAGAACTTTCCCGACGATGTCGTCGAGCTGCAGTCTCTGCTCGGGCCCGCCGAGCCCGGTCAGTACATCCATGCCGTCCCCGGCACAGATACCGATGTGCCGCTGTGGATCCTCGGCTCCAGCCTCTACGGCGCCCAGCTCGCAGCCCTCCTCGGCCTGCCGTATTCCTTCGCCTCCCATTTCGCGCCCGATGCGCTTCTCTCGGCACTCGCGATCTATCGCGAGCGCTTCAAGCCATCGGCGCGGGTCGACAAGCCCTATGCCATGCCGGCACTGCAGGTGATCGCCGCCGACAGCGACGCCGAGGCGCGACGCCTCTTCACCTCCACCCAGCAGGCCTTCACCAACATGCAGCGCAACGCGCGCGGGCCGCTGCCTGCCCCGATCGACGATATCGAGAGCTACTGGTCGCCGGCGGAGAAGGCGCGGGCGTCGCACATGTTGACCCATGCTGTGGTCGGATCACGCGAAACCGTGCGCGAGGGATTGAAGGAATTCATCGCGCTCACCAAAGCCGATGAGGTGATGATCGCCGGCCAGACCCACGACCATGCCGCCAGGCTCCGTTCTTATGAGATCGTCGCCGAAGTGATGCAGTCGC
>CAVVPK010000006.1:0-24776 GCA_963750065.1 uncultured Alphaproteobacteria bacterium | reverse complement strand
AGTCGCGCCGATCAAACCGTTCTCCTGTCCCCGCTACGCCGGCCAGAAAGGCCCACTTCCGCGCGCGTTTGATTCCCGACCTAGTGACCTGCCAGCCGGATTTACGCCGCCGACGTTCTCTTTTTGGGCCTTTTCTCCCGACCTCATGACTTAGGGTTCTTGGTACGGAGGCCCGAAAGGGCAGAGTCGAGAGCATTTCTGCCCGGTCAAAAGTTGGGAAGTTCGAATTCCTGGTCGCTAGGCGACGTGCTTCAACGAGCCGAGGTTCGCCGGTCGACGAGGAATTCGGTGCATGCAGACCGGGTCCGCCGCACTAACGGTGCCGCTCGATCGTGCGAGCAATTGTCCAATGACGCGCGAACGGCCGAGTAAGCGCGCCGGAATCCGGTCAATAGCGAGCCGAGATCCCCGGCGATTGCTGACGAAAGTTATTGCCGCTGGTTCGGGAATAGCGCCCCAGGGGAATGTCGAATAGATTCAACCGGGATTTCGGCCAGCGGGGGCGAAAATCGCTGAGCAGTTTCTATGAGCGGCCGATTCTGAATTCGCCTTACCACGTACCCGAATTGCATCACCCGCTCGACAAAAATGGCCAGCCCCTGGAAGGGGAGCCGAGGCAGGGCCGCCGCCTGTCCCGGTTCATTGTCCCCGTTCCAATTTCGCGCAAAAGGAGCAACGCCGCGCAGGCATCTCTCGATCTCGAGACCTATACCGAGAATGCACTGATCAACGAGATCCGCGGCCATGTCGAGCTGTGGCGAGGTCTCCGCAATCCCGCCGACTGGGGCGTAACAGCCATCTCACAGCGCCTCCTGGAGCATTGGCGCAATCCCGATTTTGTCGGCACGCGCCCATTTTTTTGCCAGATCGAAGCGGTCGAAACCGTCATTTGGCTTTCCGTGGGAGAAATGGCGCGTTTTCCTCCACCCCTCCCAACGGACGCTGGTTGAGCGCTCCTTCTCCGGGCCGGCGCGCGTTGCTGGTTCGGCGGGCACCGGCAAGACCATCGTCGCCATCCATCGGGCAGTCCGGCTCGCCCGCGAGAATCCCAATGCGAAGGTGCTTCTGGCCAGTTTCTCCGAGCCGCTGGCGGCGGAGCTGGCCAAGAAGGTGCTCGTCCTGGCGCCCGAGACAGGCGGTGTCGTTCCCCGGATCGCCGCGGAACAGCGCCACCAGAACCACCGCCAGGACGATCAGGTAATTGCCGATCTTCAGTACGGCGCGCTGGAAATGGCTGACGGTGTGTGCCTGCTGCACCAGTTCGGCCGTCTTTCCGAAATAGGTGTGCGCGCCGGTGGCGTAGACCAATGCGCCGATTTCACCCTGGCGCGCGATCGAACCCGAAAACACGGCGTCCCCGGATTTGCGCGAAGCGGGCAGTGATTCCCCGGTCAGCGCCGACTGGTCGACCTCAATCGGGTCGCCGTCGAGAAGCCGCGGCATCCGCCGGCACGATGTCGCCCAAGCGCAAGCGGATAACGTCGCCCGGCACCAACTCCCGCGCCGCCGGGGTAGCCCACTTTCCGTCGCGTATCACACGGGCCTTGATCGCCAGCGTCGCCTTCAGCGCCGCGATCGCGTTGCCTGCCTGATGTTCCTCCCAGAAGCCCACCAAGGCGTTGGCCAGCAGCAGCGCCAGGACGATCGCAAAATCCGGCCAATGCCGGGCGACCGCCGAAAGGATCCCACCGCTTCGATCATCCACGGGATCGGACCCCAGAAATAGGCAAGGAATTTCAGGAACTCGTTGGTCTTCTTCTCTGGGATCTCGTTCGAGCCATATTGGGCCAGCCGCTTTTCCGCCTCGGCTTGGCTCAAGTCGTCCGGTGACGACGCCAGTCTATTCTCGACCTCCGCCAGGGGCAGGGACTTCAAATCCTCCTTCGCATCGGGCGTCGATCCCGGCTTGAATTCGGGTGCCTCAGGCCACGACCTATTCCACCGGCTGCGCGGGCGCGTCCTTCACCCAGTTCGGCCGACGCATGGCGTGGAGAACAAGCGGCACGCCACAGAACACCACGGTGCCGACGACCACCAGCGTGACGTAGAGAACTGGCGAGCCCACCGGCAACTGAGCGGGCGGGAAGAAGGCCACGAGGAAGCTGAAAAGAACCCCGGCAAAGCCGATGCCGGCGGCCAGCCACATGCCGACCATTCCACCCGGCACCCTGAATGGCCGCGCAAGTTTCGGCTCGCTGTAGCGCAGGCGAATACCGGCCGCATACATCAGCATGTAGGCGACCAGATAGAGCGCGACCGTCATCGCCGAGACCAGGAAGAACACCACCGACACGTCCTTGATGACGAAGTACAGGCTCGACATGACCGTGACGACGACGCCCTGCACCACCAGAATATGCGTCGGCATGCCGTGGTCGTTCGTCGCGTGCAGCACGCGCGGCAAGTTGCCGTCATGCGCGGTGGCGAGCAAACCCTTGCTGGGGCTGCCGAGCCAGGCGAACACGCCGGCGATCGCACCTATGCCCACCAGCAGCGCCAGGAATTGGGCGAGCCATCCGATATGCCAGACATCGGTGATCACCGCGTTGAACGTGTCGAAGACTCCTGATTGCAGGGAGATCTTGGCGTAGGGCAGGATCGCCGCCACGGGAACGGCGCCGATTGCGTAAAGAAGCAGGGCCACAATCGCGGCCAGCCCGATCGCCGCCGGAAATCCCGTCTTCGGATTCTTCATGTCGACGACATGAACCGCCTGCACCTCGACGCCGGCGAACAGCAGCACGATGCCCGCTAGGAACGCGACCGTGCCCAATCCGTTGATCGACGGCCAGAAGCGCGCCTGTCCATTGTCCGATACGGCGGGGTCGGTGAGATGCTGCCACCCGATAGCGTGCCCGGACACGATCCAGTAGCCAAACAGGAGGAGAAGAACCGCGCCGGGCAGGACTGTTCCGATCAGGAATGTCCAGTTGGCGATCTTGGCGAGCACCTCCACGCCTTGCAGAACCACGAACGTCGCAAGCCAATAGACGACGATGCAGAACAGCCCGACATAAATGCCGTTCTTCGCCAGATCGGGCAGGCCGATGGTATAGGCCAGAGCGACGGCACCAAAGGTCAGAGTGATCGGATACCAAACAACGTTTTGAATCCACTGCAGCCAGATTGCCAGGAATCCCCAGCGCGTGCCGAATGCCTTGCCGACCCACGCGTAAATTCCGCCCTTCTTTTCGGCAAACGCACCGCCAAGTTCGGCGGAGACCAGCGATGCGGGGATCAGGTAGAAGACGACGGTGAACGCCAGATAGGCGAACATCGTCATCTCTTCCTTGGCCAGCAGCGGCAGGCCGCGCAAGCTGGTCACGACGGCAGCCGCCGTCATGAGGCCGATCGAAAAAACGCCAAGAGTTCTTTTTGCTGTCCTTGGTCGGTGCCATAATATGGCCTCCAATCCTCGATTATGCGTGAAGTCGCCATCGTCCCGTTCAGGTCAGCGGTCTCGCGCCGGTAGCTTTTCCTTCGGCACGGCATGATGGGTGAAGGTCGCTCCCTCGGCCGCCGATGTCGGCTTGGTCGAGGGATGCTTCTGCAGATGGTCGATCGCGCGCCGGAAATCCTCGAGCAGCATGTCGGCCATGTCGCGGCTGAAGCCGTGGCGGATGAGCAGCCGCATCACCACCACTTCGCTGATGTTCGGCAGCATCGTGTATGCCGCGGCTTGCCAGCCACGCATGCGCAGGCGCTCGGAGAGATCGAACAGCGTGTAGCCCGGCCTTGGCGCCGTCCTTGATCACCCAGGAGACGGCAGGAATTCCCTTGGCGCTGGAGCCATCGAAGAACAGCTCGAACGGACCAAGCTTCTTGATCTCCCGACCAATATATTGCGCGGTGTCGTAGGCGTTCTGCAGGATGCGCCGATAGCCATCGCGGCCCAGCCGCAAGAACAGATAATATTGGGAGACGATCTGGCCGCCGGGACGTGAGAAGTTCAGCGCGAATGTCGGCATGTTGCCGCCCAGATAGTTCACGTAGAAGATCAGGTCTTCCGGCAGGTCGGCTTCTTCGCGCCACAGCACCCAACCCACGCCGAGCGGGGCCAGCCCGAACTTGTGGCCCGAGCTGTTGATCGAACGCACACGCGGAATCCGGAAATCCCAGACGAGATCGGGTTCGACGAAGGGCGCGACAAAACCACCTGAGGCGGCATCGACATGGATCGGGACATCCAGGTGCTTCTCGCGCGCCAGACGGTCCAGCGCCTCGGCGACTTCCGCGACGGGCTCGTATTGGCAGGTGAAGGTCACGCCAAAGGTCGGCATCACGCCGATGGTGTTTTCATCGACGCGTTTGAGCGCCTCTTCCGGCGTCATGCCCAGCCGGCCGTGCTCCAACGGTATCTCGCGCAGTTCGACGTCGAAGTAGCGGGCGAACTTGTGCCAGCACACCTGCACCGGACCGGTGACCAGATTGGGCTTGTCGGTCGGCTTTCCAGCCGCCTTCATTCGTTCGCGCCACTTGTGCTTCAGTGCCAGGCCGCCCAGCATGGCAGCTTCACTTGATCCGGTGGTCGAGCAGCCCGTTGCGTTGGCCGATTCTGGGGCATTCCACAGATCGGCAAGAATGTGGACGCAGCGCTTTTCGAGTTCCGCCGTGGCCGGGTATTCGTCCTTGTCGATCATGTTCTTGTCGATCGACACGTCCATCAGCTGGTGAATCTCGGCGTCGAGGTAGGTCGAACAGAACGTCGCGAGATTCTGCCGCGCGTTGCCGTCGAGAATGAGTTCGTCGCTGACCAGCGCGTGCGCCACATCGGCCCTCAACTCACCCGCGGGCATGCGATACTTGGGCACCGATATGTCGGCCGCCACCGTCCCGTAGATGTCCGCGTCGATCTGATCGCGGATGTCGTTTCTCTTGTGAAGTGCCATGTCGGACTACCCTTGCTGCTATCCGCTGCGCCATGTGCGCAGCGACGCCGGACCACGGCCGCATCGGAGAAGGTGCGCGTCGTCCGGCTCATAGGCCCAACGATACCCACGGGTGACGTAGGGTTGTAGACTCGGAAACTACTCAAGCTCGCTTGCGAGAAGGCGCTCTGGCCGGCGCGCGCATCGCGCGTGCGTGGCGCGACCGTGCGGCCGAAGCCGCACGATCCCTGGTGGGGCTGGCGGACGCGGAGTTCAGGTGTGCGCAGGAACGCGCGTGCTGGATCGTAGGGATTCAGACGTCGCTATCATGGGCCTGCCACCGTCGCAGGCCCGCTCGTTCAGTTGCGAAAGAGCGGTCGCCGTCCTGCCGGGCTTTCAGCTGGTCGGCGTGCCGCGCCGGTTTCGCTGTCACTCCCATGCCGCGTTTGCTGGTCGGCCGGCCACACCGGCTTTCCCTGCTCTGGCGAAGACTGCTCGGTCGGGTCGTTTGCTCCGGGCTGCATCTTCTTGTTGTTCGTCATGACGTCTTTTTCCTAGGGGCGCGTCGGCGCGTCGGACGTGACCGTGCTGGAGATCGGAGCCGATGCGTCCGCGCCGGACGCTGGCGGTTGATGGCTTGCTGCGATCCACTGGGCGCTCAGGAAGAGCATCATGACAATCGTCCAGATGAGTGTCGCAGAGGGTTTGGTCGCTACACCGGCACCGGCAGGGTTTGACGATCCATCGGTCTCGGCCAGGTGAGGCAACAGTCCGATCAGCCGGGCGGCAATTGTCCCTGAGTCCCATCGCGGCCCCGACGCTTCGGGGAGGGTCGCAATCAACGAGGCTAATCTCTGGGTCGCTTTCTCGACAGGCAAGCGGGCCAATCTGGCGGCTTCCTGCCAGGGGTCGACGTCGAGTCGTGCCAGCGCCGAGACCACGCTGAGCAGCATACCGCTTGGCTCCTCGCCGATCGGCGCGAACAGAAAGTCGTCGAACTCCGAGCCAAGACCAGGAATCGAGACGGTGCGGGTCATTTCGAATTCCGCGGCTCCATCGATCGCGACAAGCGACGAGAGCCTTTGTTGACACAAACATATTGCCGGACGACCGGCGCCGTCAGACTCGGAAACTACCCAAACAGAATTGGCGGGCTTCGCCCCATCGCCGGAACAAAGGTGAAAGAACCGGCGGGACGACGGCCGCCGGCTCGATCAGCATTCAATTTCGGCTGGGACGCGGCGCGGGCTAAAGCCGGCAGGCATGACGGAGTCCGTCATAGCCGAGGAAAGTATCGCTGCGCACGCTGTATGAGTGATACCTGTTTTCGCAGGCGCGGACATGGTTGCTGGAGTAGCCGGACTGGCCGCTCATCGCGGCACCGATCGCGAAACCGAACAGGCCGGCCGCAACATCACCACGGAAGCCGTTGTCGTTCCGATGAGTTCGATAGAAGCCCTGGTACTGGCTGTTGCCCCATTGGCTGCGGTTCGAGCGCCAATCGTTGCATTGCGCCGCATACGGGTTGCTATCGCAGTAATTCCCGATGTAGCGGCCCTGCTGCCGATAGCTCTGATGCCAGGGAGCCGCTGAAACCGGCGTGATCCCCGCCAGTGCGCTCAAGTCGAAGACTGCCGCGGCGGAGACGGTTGAAATGAATTTCTTTATGGTGTTTGTCCTGATATTTGACGTTTTTCCGGTGAAGCCGACAATCGTCGTTAAGAATTGACCTCAGCTAAAATAAGACGTTACGCGCCACGAAACAGCATCTTGATATACCTATTCGTACGCCCCGTCACGTCTTCTTGAGAATAATTCACCGGCTGCAACGGGCGAACTTGAGGTGTGCGCTGCGGTCGCCTTCGAAATTACAGCCGACGGCATAAGTATATTCCGATGTTACCTCCAACACGGACTGGGCGGCTAAGCTGACAACGATCGCGAAAGGCGTCGGACGCAAACACGACAATTCCGCGAACGGGTATCGTTAGGCCGCCGGTGAAGAACGCGCGCCCGCGCCGACCCCTGCAAATCGGGAGATATCAATGACCCTTCCCAAGGCACGACCGGTGCATCGGCAGGCGCAAGATCGCAAGAGTATGCTGGATCGCGCCATTCGCCAGGTTGAGCAGGCGCGGCGCAACGGTACCCCACTCGACATCGACGCGGAGACCGAAAACCTCCTCCACGAAGATCCGAACTGCAGCATGTCGTTTGCGGAGCTTCGCGCCGACTTTGCGACCGTGGCTAGCGCAGCTCCATCTTTCTTGGCGTCACTTGGAGAACGATGAAGGTCGAACCGTCAGAATTTCGGCTCGCGGCGCTTGCTGACGATCTCGATCAAACGCCAACCTTCGCATCGAGCGCACTTTCAATCGCCCGAACCAGGTCGGCTTCCCGAAACGGCTTCTGAAGAACGACCGAGCCAGAGGCGAGCGGTGCCGCACTCAGAGCGTCACCGCTGACGAAGACGTGCGGAACGAAGCCGGCGCGCAGGATGGCCGCGACGGCCGAAGTGCCACTTCCTCCCATGAGGTGCACGTCGACAATCATCAGGTCCGGCCTGTACCGAACCGCCGAAGTCACCGCGCCGGCCTCGGTCGCTTCGATCGCGCAGACGTCGTGCCCCATTGCGACGAGCAGGTCGGCAAACAGCATTGCGACGATGGCTTCGTCCTCGACGAGGAGGACGCTAAGCTTGCGATTGGGTACTTGCGGCTCTGGTGTCATCCTGATGTGCGTGCCATCAGCGTCCGATTGGGCCGGATGCGAGCCAGCCCCATCGACCGAGCGACGGTGTGAGGCGTCGATCGAGCCCGATGTAAAGACCCGACTGCGACAGGAACAGCGCGATGAAGACAAGGAAGTAGATGATCGCACCGCCGATGTCGGTAGATCCGGCTTGATAGGGTCCGCCGAACCCCTCGGCGGTCGACCAGATCACCAGCGCGAGCAGAACGCCACCGAGATCGGCGAGATTGCTGAGTAGACCGAGAATGAGGGCGATTGCGAGAGCCGTTTCGCTGGCAGCGACGACGAGCGCGAAAACATGCGGATCGACCTTTACGATGTCGATCCAGAACCCGATCCAGGCTTTCACCATTGCGGGCTGACCATCAAGCGCGCCGGTCAGATAGGTGACGAATCCCGTCTGAAACGCGGGCTGCCATTTGAAAGTCGCGTCAATTGCCCAGATGCAACCGAAGGCGATACGAAGGACGCCGAATGCCTGCCCTCTCCACGCGTCGGCCAAGATCGGTGTCGCGATGCAGAGAAACGGTGCGAGGGGCAGCGGGCGGCGGGCGGGCGGTGTCGAGCGGAGCGCCGAGGGTCGGCTGCATTGCTGGATCTCCTGTTCGTCGCAAAGTCGGACGTTCACTTGGTGGTGCCCGGCGCGTTCCGCAGCCGATTTGACGGACGCATTACCGAGCGCCGCGCAGCAAATTTCATTGAGGCTGCTCGTGAATTGCGACGCCCGTGACGTGCCGAATCGGCATGACGCGGCGCGCGTCGTTCGCCCGCAGCCACAAGTAACAGCCGGCATCCATCGCAAGCAGCGCGGCGGTGCCGGAAACCATCAGTAAAAGGAGGGCCATATGAACTCTCCGTAAAGCATGTTTCTTCCGTGGCCCCGACCGTAGCCGAACACAGACTGCCAAAGACAGGATCGGAAAATACTCAGATAAGCCTCGCGGCAGAGCGCCGTCTGCGGCGCTGGACGATGGGTTGCCCAGAATTAATGAACCCCACACCTCCGTTACGCAGAGACCGTGATAGACTTGGCACACGGCCACCACCGGATCGACCGAAGCTCCTCGCTGATAGCCAGCGCTTTGAAAGCTGTGCAAGTGCCACATTCCCTTTCGCCACAGGCAAGGGCTGCGCGACCCAGATCGAGCCAGCGCACACTTGCGGCCCGCGGCCCGCCGCGCGGCGCCGGCGACTTCGCAGTTGTTGGAATAGGCGCCTCGGCCGGTGGCCTGGAGGCCTGCAGCAAGCTTGTGGACGGGCGTGCCCGCCGGCAACGGCATGGCCTTCATTCTGGTCCAGCATCTCGACCCGACCCACGAGAGCATGATGGTGGACCTGCTGGCCGGGCACACATCGATGACCGTGCGCCAGGCGACCGACGGAATGCCGCTCGAGCCGGATCATCTCTATGTCATTCCACCGGCAACCTATCTGTCCATCGGTGACGGCGCCCTCCACCTGTCGCGGCCTCAGGCCCCGCATGGTGCGCGCCTGCCCTTCGACTTCCTGCTGCATTCGCTGGCGGAGGAATGTGGCCCACGGGCCATCGCGGTCATCCTTTCGGGGACCGGTGCCGACGGCACGCTCGGGCTGAAGGCAGTGAAGGAGGCCGGCGGCCTGGTCATCGCACAGGAGCCTGATGAGGCGGGCTTTGACGGCATGCCGTTGAGCGCGATCGCGACCGGTGCTGTGGATCTCGTGCTGCCGGTGGCAAAGATCCCCGAAGCGCTGGTTACCTACGACCGGCGGATGATCCTCACGCGAAAGCGGAACGGATCGCGCGCCAAGGATAGTGCGCCGGAGTGGTTGCCCGAGATCATCGAGCTCCTGCACACGACGACCGGGCACGATTTCAGGCTTTACAAGTCGGGGACCCTGCAACGCCGGATCGAGCGGCGCATGGCGATGGCCGCGATCGAGACCGACGGGATGGAGCGTTATCTCGAGGCTCTGCGCAGCAACCCGGACGAACTCGGACTTCTCGCAAGCGACCTGCTGATCAATGTCACGAGCTTCTTCCGCGACCGACAGGTATTCGATCTCCTGGCGGAGACGGTCGTTCCCGATCTCGTCCGTCGCCAGTCATCCGACCAGCCGCTGCGCATCTGGAACGCCGGGTGCAGCACTGGCGAGGAGACGTACTCGCTGGCCATGCTGTTCCGCGAAGCGATCAGTGCGGCGAAGAGCAACGCCAAGCTTCAGGTCTTCGCCTCCGATATCGATGCGGATGCGATCGCCAGCGCCCGCGAAGGCTTCTACCCGGAAGCCATCGAGGCCGAGGTTTCGCCGGAGCGCCTCGCCCGCTTCTTTTCGAAGGAGGATCACGGCTACAGAGTATCGCCAGAGCTGCGCGCGAGCGTGGTCTTCACGGTCCAGGATGTTCTGGCCGATCCGCCATTCTCCCGCCTGGACCTGGTGTCGTGCCGCAATCTCCTGATCTATCTGCAGCCGGAAGCGCAGGCGAAGGTGCTCTCGGCGTTCCATTTTGCGCTGCGCGAGGGCGGCGTTCTGCTGCTCGGCAGTTCGGAGACCGTAGATACGTCTGACGGCCGCTTCGAGGTGATTTCGAAGACGGGACGGATCTTCCGCCATGTCGGCCGCAGCCGGCCAGGTGATCTCGGCCTTTTGACGAGCGGCAGTGACAGCGTGCATATCCCGGCGCGCCCCGGTCAAAGTGCGGCGGCCGTCGCATCAGGTCGCTCTCGCCGAATTGTGTCGACGGCTCGTCCTGGAGGCCTATGCGCCAGCGGCGGTGCTGATCAACAGCAAGCACGAATGTCTCTTTACCCTCGGACCGATCGATCGCTACCTGCACGTAGCACCGGGAAGCCCCACATTCGATCTGCTGGCCATGGTGCGTCCCGATATTCGCAACAAGCTCAGGTTGGCAATCCAGCGGGCCGTTCAGGAGAACATGCGCATCACCGTCGCGGGCGGTCGGACGAGAGACAACGACAGTGCGGCCCCGTTCAGTATCGACGTGCGGCCCATGCTGAACGGAGGCGAACAACTGCTGCTGATCGGCTTCGTTGATGATGTGCTCAAGCCGAAGCCGGGACAGCGCCGCCAGAGCGCGTCGCAGGACATCCCGCGGATCGCCGAACTCGAGCAGGAACTCGAAACCGCCAGAGCCGACCTTCAGGCCGCGATCCGCGAACTGGAGTCCTCGAACGAGGAGCAGAAGCTCGTCAACGAAGAGGCCTTGTCGGTCAACGAGGAATTCCAATCGACCAACGAGGAGCTGCTGACCTCCAAGGAGGAACTGCAGTCGCTCAACGAGGAACTCACCGCCCTCAATGGTCAGCTCCAGGAAACCCTGGAGAAGCAGCGCACGACCTCAAACGATCTGCAGAATGTCCTCTACAGCACCGATGTCGCGACGCTCTTTCTGGACTCCGACCTCAACATCCGCTTCTTTACGCCGGCCACACGGTCGATCTTTGGCATTCTGCCCGGCGATATCGGCAGGCCGCTGGCAGACCTCAGCCCGCTGACAACCGATGCCGAGCTTGCAGCCGACGCCCGAGCAGTGCTGCAGAGCTTTGTGCCGATCGAGCGCGAGGTCGGCGCGGGAACTGGCCTCTGGTACATCCGTCGCATATTGCCGTACCGCACCCAGGACGACGTGGTTGAAGGCGTCGTCATCACCTTCACCGACATCACCGAGCGCAGGCGCACCGCTGACGCGCTGAAGGCCGCCGAACAGCAGGCGCAGTTGGCCAATCTGGCAAAGTCGCGTTTCCTCGCCGCCGCGAGCCATGATCTCCGCCAGCCGCTTCAGACACTTGCCCTGGTTCAGGGGCTCCTGGCCAAGACGGTCGAGGGAGAGAAGGCCCAGAAGCTCGTCGGGCGGCTCGACGAAACGCTGGCTGCGATATCGGGCATGCTGAACACGCTGCTCGACATCAACCAGATCGAGGCCGGCACCGTCCGCGCCGACTTCGTCAATTTTCCGATCGAGGGTCTGCTCGTCCGGCTTAGGGACGAATTTGCCTATCATGCGGAGGCCAAGCGCCTTCAACTGCGTGTCGTCCCGTCTGGCCTTTCCGTTCACAGCGATCCGCGCCTGCTCGAGCAGATGGTTCGAAACCTTCTTACCAACGCGGTGAAATACACCGAGCGCGGCAAGGTCCTGCTCGGCTGCCGGCGGCGTGAAGGAAAGCTGGCGATCGAGGTTTGGGACACCGGAATCGGAATACCGGAGGCCGAACTTGACGCGATCTTCGACGAGTACCATCAACTCGACAATGGTGCGCGCGAACGCAGTCGTGGTCTCGGCCTCGGCCTTGCGATCGTCCGGCGTTTGGCGGGCTTGCTGGGTCACGAGGTCCGCGTCCGCTCGCGCCTCGACCGAGGCTCGGTCTTCGCCATCGACGTGACGCTCGTGGCGGACGAGGCGGCTGCGAAGCCTCGCGGCGCGGATCACAGCCAAAGCAATGACGCGGCGGTGGAAGGCGCCAGCCACGCCGGGACGATTCTGGTCATCGAGGACGATCCCGAAATTCGCGGACTTCTGGAACTTTTCCTCAACGATGAAGGCCATCACGCCGCAGCGGCCGCGGACGGCGCCGTGGCGCTGGACATGGTGGCGCGCGGGACAATCCAGCCTGACCTGATCCTCGCAGATTACAATCTGCCAAACGGCATGGACGGGCTCCAGGTCGTCGCCAGCTTGCGGGAAAAGCTCTCATGGCAAGATCCCGGCCATCATCCTGACGGGCGACATCTCGACCAACACGCTGCGTGAAATCGGCCGCCAGGACTGTGTCCGACTCAGCAAGCCGGTCAAGCTGAAAGCGCTGGCGCAGGCCGTCCAACGTCTCATTCCGATATCGCGATCGGCGATACCGCTGCACGACCGACATCCGGCCGAAGCGTCGAGCGGCATCGCGCCGCCTGTCATTTATGTCGTCGACGATGACAACCACATACGCGGATTGATTCGCAGTGTCCTCGAGGAAGAGGGCTGGACCGTGGAGGATTATGCGGATTGCGAGGCATTCCTCGAAGCCTATCGTCCGGGCCGCGAGGGATGTCTCCTGGTCGATGCCTACCTGCCGGGAATGAGCGGGCTCGAGTTGCTGCAGCGGCTGAGCGGTACGGGTGATCGACTGCCGGCGATCATGATTACCGGCAACAGCGACGTGCACATAGCCGTCCAGGCGATGAAGGCGGGCGCTTCAGACTTCATCGAGAAGCCGATCGGGCACGGCGAACTGCTTGCAGGCGTCGAGCGTGCGCTTGAGCAGTCACGGGATGCGAACAAGCTGGCTGCTTGGCGACAGGAAGCGACCAACCACATAGCAGACCTCACGCCGCGACAGCGCCAGATCATGGATCTGGTTCTCGCCGGTCTCCCCAGCAAGAACATCGCTGCGGACCTCGGCATCAGCCAGCGAACCGTCGAGAATCATCGTGCGGCGATCATGAAGAGAACCGGCACCAAATCGCTTCCGGCGCTCGCCCGACTGGCGGTCGCCGCCATTTGACGAGCGGCGAGTCGGACTCGGTCAATCCCGAACTTCAGGGTAAGCCGGCGACGGATAATCGGTCTTAGGTAGTTTCCGATCCTGCCCCGGCGCGGACGCGCGGGATAGCTTGCACCCTCGGACAGAAGCAGGGCGTTGCCGCATCGCATTGCGCCTTCCTGAAACGTCCAACCGGCCAGCGACTGTGCGAAGTCCCCTGGTCTTGCTGGGAGATTGTCAATAATGAACAGATTCGCAATCGCGGTTGCCGCGATCTCACTTCTTGGCCTGGGCGCGTGTACGACTCAGGAAGGCGCCGTCAGCGGCGGCGTCATCGGCGCGGCTGTGGGTGGCGTCGCCACCCATTCGGTCGTTGGTGCCGTTGTCGGTGCCGGGGTCGGCGCGCTCGCTGGTGCGGTGCTGGTCGGCCATAGCAACGATGGCCGGTGCACCTATCGCTACCACGGCAGAATCTATCACGACCGCTGCCATTATTGACCGCGCCGGCCGGGAGTGCCGCCGTTCCGTCGCGGCATTCCTGCCGACGAGCCAGGAGCGACACCCCCTTCGGGGGCGCTCGCTGCGGCCGTCTGGCGTAGCACTCGTCAGGAACAAGGAGAGAGACCATGGATAAGGATCGCATCGCCGGATCGGCGAAAGTCATCAAAGGCAAGTTCAAGGCGGCGGTCGGCAAAGCCGTCGGTGACGCCAAGCTGGAAGCCGATGGCCAGACCGATGAAGTCAGCGGCAAGGTCCAGAATGCCGTCGGCGGCCTCAAGGATTCGCTCAAGGGCAAATGAGGCGGCCAACCCATGAATCGTAACGGCATCTACCTGATCATCGGCGTGCTGGTCGTCGCCTTGGGGGTGGTCGGCTACCTGTACTATCAGGAACGTCAGCAAACCACGGGCGTAGACATCAGCGTCGGCAACGGCGGCATTTCCATCGAGACGAAGTAGGTCAGCCGGGCTTTCCTCGCGGGCCGCCTTGGCGACGACCGGTGGGGAAACGCGACGGTTCAACGAGTTCCAGCCAACAGGAGCTAGGACATGTCCATCGGACTCATTCTCATCATCGTCCTCATTGTGTTTTTGCTTGGCGGCTTCAGCGGCCGCTTCGGTGGCTATGGTTACGGCTTCGGTCACGGCGGCATGGGCGTCCTGGGCGTCGTTCTGGTCGTCCTGGTCGTGTTGATGCTCATGGGCCGCCTCTGATCCGCGGAGCGGCCGCCGCGGGCGCGGAGCGCTGCGATCTTGATTCGGCCGCCGGAGCCACCTGAGTAGATTCCGAACCTCGTCTTCACCGCTTCGTCCAAGCTACAGTTCACAGCAAGGCATACCATTCAGATCGCGGCGCTTGCCCTCGCCCCCGCCAGGGCTGCTGCGACCGACCCGTGACCGGCTCTGCGCGCCCCCCCGCCCTCGACTGGTCACGGGTCATCATCTCGCGAATGATTCACCGAAAGAGGATCGCAGAACCCGATGGACCCGATACTCGTCTTCCTGATCGTCCTGGCTATCGGAATTGCGGCCGGGATCATCGCACAAAGGTTCGCCCGACCCTCTTGGCTGACGCGGCAAATCGCCGGTGGGCGGCGCGCCGACTTCACGAGCGCACTCGTCGGCATCGCGGGAGCGTTCATTGGCTTCCACCTTGTCGCTCTCTTTCTGTTGGCCGCGGGACTTGGCGGGCTGTTTCTCGGCGCCGCAGCAGGAGCTGCCCTGGTTCTGTGGGGCTGGCGAGAAATCAGGCTGTGAACACGCGGATCGATCCACCGCAAGTCGCTGGATCGGTCACGCCCCGGTAACCCGATTTTGGCAGCCCGCCCGTACCTCGCCGAGGAGGCACGGTCGCTAGTCTTCGCCGCCCGCAACCGCGGCTCGGCTTTGCCCAGGAGAACGTGATGGCCAAGGGACAGAAGCACAGCAACCGCGAAATCAGAAAGCCGAAGAAGAAGATAGAACCCGCGGCGGCCCCAGTTGTGTTGACCCGGGGCACACCGATTTCGATCGGAAAGCCGAAAAAAAGCGGCTAGGGCCCCGAGCACGACCGTCAGGGCGGCGGCGACGGCGGTCACGTTCGGGCACCGTGCAAGCGCCACTCCTTCGATCGCCAGCCGGAAGAATCTTGTCGGCTGGTGATCGGCCAAGAAGCGGAGGCTTGGTCTCCGGTTTCTCGCCCATGGGCATCTCGCGGGGCAACGTGAAAAGTCGAGATCACCGCCGCGTCGTCCTGTCCACGGTGCCTGGGGACCGATTGAAAAGAAGATTGGCGGAATCTTCGCGTGGCGGCGGTCGCGGGGCGCATTCGGCGGCAACTGCCAGCCCGCGCCGCAGGGAAAGGCGTTGATGAACGCGATCTTTCGATATCTCCGCCGGCATAGCGTTAGCGCGCCGCCGTGGAACGACACTGCACCGGTAAGAGAAGAGCTTTTCGGTCTTGACCGGCTCGAGCGCCACGCGGAGAGCCTCGCGGCGGCGCAGGCGGTTACACCGACACCGCCAATTGTCCCGTCTCTCCATAAACGCTTCAACGAAAATGCCGCGGTCCTGCTTGCAGCCTATCGCGCGAGTGTCGCGGAACTGGAGAATGACCGGAGCGTCGTGCCGGCGGCGGAGTGGCTCCTCGACAACTACCACCTGGTGCAGGAACAGATTCTCGAGATCAGGGACGATCTGCCGCCCGGCTACTACCGCCAATTGCCCAAACTGGCCGGCGGGCCATTTGCGGGCTATCCGCGGGTCTTCGGTCTTTCCTGGGCGCTGGTCGCCCATACCGACAGCCGCGTGGATCCCGAGACCTTGCGTCGGTTCATTGCGGCCTACCAGCGAGTCCAGCCGCTGACGATCGGCGAACTGTGGGCGATCGTCGTCACGCTGCGCATTGTCCTGGTCGAAAATCTGCGCCGGCTCGCCGATCAGATGACAGCCGGGCGGAAGGCGCGCAGAGACGCCGACGAGTTGGCTGACCTGCTGCTGACCAACGCCAGCGCCCAATCCATCCTGCAGACTGAGACTGCTGCGCTCTCGTCGCAGCCGCTGTCGGAACCCTTTGCCGGGCAATTGGCCAAGCGACTGAGAGACCTCGATCCGACGACGACGCCGGCCCTCGGTTGGCTCGAACAGCGGTTGGCACAACAGGGCGCCTCGATCGAAGATCTGGTCCAGCATGTCCAGCGCCGGCAAGGCGCATCGAACGTTACCGTACGAAACATCATCACCAGCATGCGCCTGATGTCGAACGTGGATTGGGCCGAACTGGTCGAGAGCGTCAGTCTCGTCAATCAACGGCTGTGTGCGGCAAGCGCCTTTGCGACGATGGATTTCGCGACGCGTGACATCTATCGGGGCGCGATCGAGCAATTATCTCGGGGCTCGTCCCGCTCGGAGCTTGATATCGCCGACGAAGCCCTGCGGGCGGCACATGCGGCGGCGGCACAGGCGAGCGACCCGGCGGAGGCCGATCGTGTGGGCGATCCGGGATACCACCTGATCGCCCGGGGACGGCATGCCCTCGAACGATCGATAGGGTTCCGGTCACCGGTCCGACTGTGGATCAGCCGCTTCAGCGTTCGCCTGGGCATTGGCGGGTATGTCGGCACGATCCTCGTCACCACGGCGATCGTGATGGCGCTGACATTGTGGGCTCTCGCCGGCGTCGGGATCGGGTGGCTGGCGCTCTTCACTCTGGTGGCTTTGCTCCCGGCGACCGAAATCGCGACGACCCTCGTCAATCGCGGCATCACGTGGACCTTCGGTGCGGTTACCCTGCCCGGGCTCGACCTGACGGCGGGCGTTCCCCCGTCGCTGCGCACCCTCGTCGTTGTGCCGACGCTGCTGACAAACGCAGTTGATCTCCTAGAACAGGTTGAGCGCCTGGAAGTCCACTACCTTAGCAGCGCCAGAGGCGACCTTACCTTTGCGCTGCTTGCGGACGGCCTCGACGCCGACACGGAGTACCTGGACGGCGATGAGCATCTGCTCGCCGTTGCCGCTGAGGCAGTCGAACGCCTGAACCGTCAGCATGGGCCGGGCCCTGACGGCAATCGCTTTCTTCTGTTGCACCGCCGCCGCGTCTTCAACGCAGGCGAAAAGAAATGGATGGGATGGGAGCGCAAGAGGGGCAAGCTGTGCGAACTCAACCGGCTTCTCCGCGGCGCTACCGATACCACGTTCATGGCGGTCGGCGGTCGACCGGCGCAAGTGCCGGGTGGCGTCCGCTACGTCGTCACGCTCGATGCCGATACCAGGTTGCCACGCGACACGGTCCCCCGGTTGATCGGCAAGATGGCTCACCCGCTGAATCGCCCGAAATTCGATCATGCAGAGCAGCGTGTCGTCGATGGCTACGGCATTCTGCAGCCGCGCGTCACGCCGTCTCTGTCAGTTGGTCGCGAAGGCTCGCTCTTCCAGCGGGTCTTTTCCGGCCCGGGGGGCATCGATCCCTACGCGGCGGCCGTCTCGGATGTCTATCAGGACCTCTTTGGCGAGGGGTCGTACACCGGCAAGGGAATCTACGACGTCGACGCCTTCGAGTCGGCTCTCTCGGGGCGGGTGCCGGAAAACGTGCTTCTCAGCCACGATCTTCTGGAGGGGATCTTCGCACGCGCCGGCCTCGCCTCTGATGTCGAGGTGGTGGAGGAGTTTCCGTCCCGCTACGACGTCGCCGCCCGGCGGCAGCATCGCTGGACCCGGGGCGACTGGCAGCTGCTTCCCTGGGCCCTGGGGCGGGTGACCGGATTGCAAGCGGTTCCCGCGGTCGGCCGTGGCAAGATACTGGATAACCTTCGGCGATCGCTGTTTGCACCCTTCACATTGGCGACCATCGCTGTCAGCTGGCTGCTGCCGTTGTCGTCAGGCTCCAGGGGGATACTGTTCGCTCTGGCGGCGATAGCGATCCCGGCCTTCTTCCCGACCCTGTTTGCCATCGTCCCGCGCCGCACAGGCGTCCGCCTCGCCAGTCACATGCGCGCCCTGGGCGCCGATTTGCGGCTCGCCGGCGCCCAGACCGTCCTTACGATTGCGTTCCTGCCCGACCAGGCGTGGCGAATGGGCGACGCGATCGCGCGAACGATGGTGCGGTTGTTCCTGACCCGCCGTCATCTTCTCGAATGGACGACAGCGGCACAATCGGCAGCGAGCCCGCGGCTGGACCTGCTCGGCTTCTATCGGCATATGGCGAGTGGAACGTTTCTCGGGCTGCTGGTGGCGGCCGGCGCGCTGGCGCTGGCGCCGTCATCGTGGCCGATAGCCCTTCCGATCGCATTCCTCTGGTTGACCGCGCCGGCGCTGGCTTTGCGGGCCAGCCGGTCACCGACTGTCGTGCCGAGCCGCGCCGTTACTGCCTCCGAGGGGCACGATCTGCGTCTCATCGCTCGCCGGACATGGCGCTTTTTCGAGACGTTCGTCACCGCCGCGGACAACATGCTGCCACCGGACAATTTCCAGGTGGAGCCAAAGCCAGTCGTCGCGCATCGTACATCGCCGACCAACATCGGTCTTTACCTGCTCTCGGCCGTCGCTGCGCGCGACTTCGGCTGGGCGGGAACCAAAGAGACCGTCGAACGTCTGGAGGCGACGTTCGCATCGATGCAGAAGCTCCAGCGATTCAAGGGCCATTTTCTCAACTGGTACGGGACACTTGATCTGCGCCCGCTCAATCCTGCCTATGTGTCATCCGTCGACAGCGGCAATCTGGCCGGTCACCTGATTGCGGTTGCCAACGCATGCGAGGAGTGGATCAGCGAGCCCTTCGCGCCAGAGGCTCGGCGCGGCATGGCGGACAACCTCGCGCTGGCGCGCGACGCCGTCGGCGCGCTGCTCGCCACGAGTGGCCACAACGGGCCGCAGCTTGTCGCGATCCTTGATGAGATTGACGGCCAGTTGGCCGGCGCACAGACGATCGAAGCCATTTCACCGATCCTCAAGCGGCTGACGGACAAGGCCGCCAAGGCGGCTTATGCGATTCTGCCAGCCGTTGCCGACGAGAGTGTCCCGGATCACGTGTTCTGGACCGAAGCATTGCGCAGGGCTTTGGCCGAACACGAAAGCGACCGCCTGCAGAGTGTCAGCTTGCCGTCTGGCCTTGCGGCCCGGCTGTTGGCTCTCGCGGCCACTGCCCGCGAAATGGCGATGGCGATGGACTTTTCGTTCCTCCTCGATCCGGAGCGGAAGCTGCTGTCGATCGGCTATTCGCTCGCTGACAACCTCCTCGACCCGAGCTGCTACGATCTGCTCGCCTCGGAAGCACGCCTCGCCAGCCTGTTTGCAATCGCCAAGGGCGACGTCACGACACGGCATTGGTTTCGCCTCGGCCGCGCGGCGACGCCGCTCGGTAACGGATCGGCGCTGATCTCGTGGTCGGGATCCATGTTCGAATATCTGATGCCCTCGCTGGTGATGCGCGCGCCGGTGGGCAGCCTGCTTGAGCAAACCAATCGGCTGGTGGTCGAGCGCCAGCAGGCATATGGACGATCGCTTGGCGTTCCCTGGGGGATCTCCGAGTCGGCCTACAATGCCCGCGATCTCGAATTCACCTACCAATATTCGAACTTCGGCGTCCCCGGTCTTGGCCTGAAGCGGGGCCTCTCCGATGACATCGTCGTCGCACCATACGCGACGGGTCTGGCAACCATGGTCGACCCGCGGGACGCCGCGAAGAACTTCGCCCATCTTGCCGCCGTAGGGGCGCGTGGCCGCTACGGCTTCTACGAGGCAGTCGATTTTACGCGCGCCCGCCTGCCCGACGACGAAAGCCTTGCGATCATCCGCACCTTCATGGCGCATCATCAGGGCATGACCGTCGTTGCCATCGCCAACACCTTGCTCGACGGACGGATGCGCAACCGGTTTCATCGCGAACCGATGATCCAGGCAACCGAACTCCTGCTTCAGGAGCGCATGCCCCGGGATGTCGCCGTCACGTATCCACAGGCGGCAGAGGCGAGAGCGACGCCGGTGGGGACGATGGGTATTGCGCCAACGGTGCGCCGCCTCAAGGTATCCTCTGGGCGCGCCCCGATAACGCATTTGCTGTCGAATGGTCGCTACACGGTCATGCTGACGACGGCAGGGGCCGGTTTCAGCCGCTGGCGCGACATGGCGGTGACGCGCTGGCGAGAGGACACGACCCTCGACAATTGGGGTTCCTTCATCTTCCTGCGGGATACCCAGCGCGGCATTGTGTGGTCAGCCGGAGCACAACCGTTCGGAGTTGCCGGCACGGACGACGATGTCGTCTTCGGCGAGGATCGCGCTGAATTCGTCCATACCGACGGGCGGTTGTTGACCACCACGGAAGTGCTGGTCTCGGGTGAGGACGATGGCGAGGTCAGGCGTGTGTCGCTGACCAACAGCGGTCGCCACGCGCGCGAGATCGAACTCACCTCCTACGCCGAATTGGTGCTCACAACGCCTGCCACCGACGATGCCCATCCCGCTTTTGCCAAGATGTTTGTCGAGACCGAATATGTTGCCGAATTCGGTGCGCTGATCGCCACACGACGGACTCGCTCGCGCGATGAGGCGCAGGTGTGGGCGGCGCACTTTGTCGTGGTTGAAGGCGAGATCCTTGCCGATCAGCAATACGAGAGTGACCGATCGCGTTTCGTCGGCCGCGGCCGCACCATCGGTACCGCCGCGGCGATCGTCGGCGGCCAGCCACTGACGAATACGGTCGGAACGGTCCTCGACCCCATCTTTTCGCTGCGACATCGGGTGAAAGTTTCGCCCGGGCAAGTCGCCCGGGTCGCTTTCTGGACCGTCGTTGCATCGTCCCGTGCCGAATTGCTGGGTCTCGTCGACCGGCACAATGATCGCAGCGCTTTCGAGCGGGCGAAAACGCTCGCTTGGACGCAGGCCCAGGTGCAACTGCGCCATCTCGACATTGAGGCGAAGGAGGCAGCGGACTTCCAGCGTCTGGCAGCTCCGATCCTCTATTGCGACCCGCGCTTCCGGGCGTCCTCGGAATCCATCGTCCGCGGGGCGGGGGCCCAATCAGGTCTCTGGCCGCACGCCATATCCGGTGATCTGCCGATTGTTCTCTTGCGCATCGACCAGGTTGAGGACATGGCCCAGGTCCGCCAGTTGTTGCGCGCACACGAATATTGGCGGATGAAACGCTTGAGTGCCGACCTGGTTATCGTCAATGAGCGGGCGGCGTCCTACGTCCAGGATCTTCAAGTTGCAATCGAGTCTGCCGTCCGTGGTCGCCAGTCCGGGCCGCGTCTTGGCGACGAACACGCGCAGGGCTCGGTCTTCACGCTCCGTGCTGATCTGATGAGCGGTGACGCGCGAGCCTTGCTTCAGTCGGCGGCCCGGATTGTGCTCGTTGCCCATCGGGGGCCGATCGCTGACCAGATCGCCTGGCTGACCAGAGCCGAGCCGCCGGACCAATCGCCGCTCGTTGCGGCCCCGGACTATCCACCCCCATCGCGGCCAACGGCGTCGGCACTGCCATCGCTTGAGTTCTTCAATGGCCTCGGAGGCTTCGACAAGGATGGCCAGGAATATGTGACGAGGCTCGCGGCCGGCAGCACGACGCCGGCACCTTGGATCAACGTGATCGCCAATCCCAATTTTGGCTTTCAGGTGTCGGCCGAAGGGAGCGGCTATAGCTGGGCTGATAGCAGTGGCGAAAACCGGCTGACGCCCTGGTCGAACGACCCGGTCGGCGATCCGACAGGGGAAGCGCTCTACATTCGCGATGAAGCGACGGGTGTTCTGTGGAGCCCGACTGCGCTGCCCATTCGAGACGGCGGAACCTATGTCGCGCGCCACGGTTTCGGCTACAGCCAATTCGAGCACGAGGCCAACGGCATTTCCCTCGAACTGCTGCAATACGTCCCGCTTGCCGATCCGATCAAGATCTCACGGCTGACGCTGCGCAATGTCTCCGGCCAGCGGCGCAGGCTGTCGGTAACGGGCTATGCCGAATGGGTGCTCGGCAGGGCGCG
Source organism: uncultured Alphaproteobacteria bacterium (assembly GCA_963750065.1). Classification (GTDB taxonomy): domain Bacteria; phylum Pseudomonadota; class Alphaproteobacteria; order Rhizobiales; family Kaistiaceae; genus CAVSRC01. The sequence continues at coordinate 2,736 of CAVVPK010000006.1, read as the reverse complement.
CGGTGCTTCAGGACCGTTCATTGTGACCGGCGTGGACCGCGCGACCGGTGCGATCCTGGCCCGCAATCCCTGGAGCATCGCGTTTTCCGACCGCGTGGCCTTCGCCGATCTCGGTGGACGGCAGACGGCGTGGACCGCCGATCGCACCGAGTTCCTCGGTCGCAACGGCAGCCACGCGGCCCCGCTGGGGCTGCTCCAAAAGATCCCGCTATCCGGTGCGATCGGCGCCGGGCGCGACCCCTGTGCTGCCTTGCAGTGCGTCGTGGATCTTGCCGCGGGAGAGTCGACCGAAATCGTCTGGTTCCTCGGACAAAGCGACTCGGCCGAGGACGCCTCGGCCCTCATCGGCCGCTACCGGGCGGCCGATCTCGATGCCGCTCTGGGCGAGGTGACGCAGCACTGGCGGACGTTGCTCGGAGCGGTTCAGGTCAAGACTCCTGATCGTGCCATGGACATCCTGCTGAACGGCTGGCTTCTCTACCAGACACTGGCCTGCCGCGTCATGGCGCGCTCCGCCTTCTATCAGTCAAGCGGTGCCTACGGCTTCCGCGACCAGCTTCAGGATGGCACGGCGCTGGCGTTCGCGGATGCTGAGGAGAGTCGTGCCCATCTCTTACGCGCCGCTAGTCGGCAGTTTATCGAAGGCGACGTGCAGCATTGGTGGCTGCCCTATTCCGGGCAAGGCGTGCGGACACGCATCTCCGACGACCGAGCATGGCTCGCCTATGCGACCGCCGAGTATGTCGCCACGTCGGGCGACGTGGCGGTTCTCGACGTGAAGGTGCCGTTTCTCGATGGGCCGGCATTGCGTGACGGCGAGAGCGACTCCTTCTTCGTGCCGTCCGATGCAGGCGAATCGGCTTGCCTGTTCGAGCATTGTGCCCGTGCTCTCGACCAATATCTCCAGCACACCGGTGTTCATGGCCTGCCGCTCATCGGAGACGGCGACTGGAACGACGGGATGAATCGCGTCGGCAACGGCGGCAAAGGCGAGAGCGTGTGGCTCGGCTGGATGGTGGTCAGGACCATCGACATGTTCGCACCGATCGCGGAAGGCCGCGATCCTGCCCGTGCCGAGCGCTGGCGCACCCATGCTGCCTCGCTGCGGGTAGCGGTGGATCGCGAAGCCTGGGACGGCCAATGGTATCGTCGCGCCACGTTCGATGACGGAACCTGGCTCGGCGCGAAGGACAATGAGGAATGCCAGATCGACTCGATTGCCCAATCGTGGGCCGTGTTGGCCGGAGGTGCCGATCCAGAGCGCGCAGCCAGGGCAATGGCCTCCCTGGAGGAACACCTCGTTCGCCATGACGATGCACTGGCGCTGCTGTTCTGGCCGCCCCTCGACAAGACGCAACTCGATCCAGGCTATATCAAAGGCTATCCTCCCGGCCTGCGCGAAAATGGCGGGCAATACAGCCACGCCGCAATGTGGGCGATCCTGGCACTCGCAAGGCTCGGTGACGGCGATCGCGCCGGCGCGCTGTTCGCCATGCTCAATCCGATCAACCACGCGCGCACGCCGGAGCAGATATCGCGCTACAAGGTCGAACCCTATGTCGTAGCGGCCGACGTCTATTCGGTGCCGCCGCATAGCGGACGCGGCGGATGGACCTGGTACACGGGTTCGGCCGCCTGGATGTATCGCGCCGGCGTCGAAGGCATGCTCGGAGTCCGTCGGCAGGGAACGTCGATCCTCGTCGATCCGTGCATTCCGACGGCATGGTCGGGATTTGAAGCAACCATCAAATTGGGATCTGCCCAGTACGACATTCGCGTCGACAACTCGTCCCATCGATGCCGCGGCGTTTCCAACGCTGCCCTCGACGACGTGCCGATCCAATGTCTTGGCGGGCAGGTTCGCGTCCCGTTGGACGGGGAAGCCCACAGGCTCCTTATCTCGATGTAGGTTTGGATCAGGGAACGCTCGGACAGATCGGCCATTTGGTGACGGAGCGAATTCATCGCCCTCTCTCACCAACGTTCGTAGCCACGAAACCCGCAAGGCATTTCGGCTCCAGCTCGAGCGCTCCTGAAGTCATCGATTTCGAGACACGCGGTGTCGGGTCGGCGCCGGCACTGGTTTAGTCCTGTCGCCTGACGCGCATCCATCATTCTCTCCGAGGCTCGTTATCGATTAGGGCAACTGGCGATCTTTTTCGCGGCCGATGGTGGCGCCGAGCAAGCGGTCGTGCGAACGAGTGGCCATCCCATTCGCGGACAGAAGGAAGCCTTTGCCATGAACCCTAGATCGAAAGCAAACTCCGGCGGTGCGGCGGCCAGCAAGGCAGAAAAAACAGCCGAGGCTCGCGATGAGATTGCAGTCTTTCTGGCTCGCGGCGGCCAGATCAAGACGATGCCGTCCGTCGTCACAATGACTTTTGCATGTGTCAACTGCGGCCACGCCGGCACGATCGGCGTCGCTCACGGCAAGGCGCCACGCTGTCCGAAGTGCCGGGAGCCGTTGCGATAGGCTTCATGTGCGCCGCATCCCGAGAAATATCCGATCCTCCACCGGAAATCACGAGCCATGGGTGCCCCGGCGAAGGGCAGCGTACGGAGGACCGTCCCTTTGGGCAGCACACTGAACGACGCGCTCCAGCCTGGACGATGGCTTGAGGCCGGACAGAGCTGCGCACTGAAAGGTCGAGGCAATTGTCCTCGGTGCCGGCCGTCGGACTAGAACTAACGACCTCAACCAGCTTGGTCGCTCCCTTCACAATTTCTCAATCCTCT
>CAVVPK010000005.1:0-47913 GCA_963750065.1 uncultured Alphaproteobacteria bacterium | reverse complement strand
AGGATGGTGATGCCGTCTTCGGCGAGCCGGCGCACGATGGCGCCGATCTCGTCGACAATGATCGGCGCTAAGCCCAGCGTCGGCTCGTCGAGCAAGAGACAGCGCGGGCGCGAGATCAAGGCGCGGCCGTCCGCCAGCATCTGCTGCTCGCCGCCGGACATGGAGCCCGCCTTTTGCGCGAGCCGCTCGGCCAGGCGGGGAAACATCTCGCAGACGCGCGCGATATCGCCTTCCAGTAGATTGCGGTCGGCCCGGTGGTAGCCGCCCATCAGTAGGTTCTCTTCGACAGTGAATTTCGGGAAGACCTGTCGCCCTGGGGCCGAGCGCGAGCCCGCGGCGCACGCGCTCGACGGTCGACAACCGCGACACGTCGGCGCCATCGAAGCGAATCGCGCCGCCCGTCATTTCCTTGAGGCCCATGATGGTCCGCAGCGTGGTGGACTTGCCGGCGGCATTGGCGCCGATCAGCGACACCACCTCGCCCGCTCCGATCGAGAGCGAGATGTCGCGCAAGACCGGGCGCTTGCCGTACTGCACGCTGATGTTTCCAAGCTCAAGCATGCTGGCGTCCGAGATCAGCATCGATCACCGCCGCGTCACCGAGAACCGCCGAGGGCGGGCCTTCGGCGATCTTGCTGCCGTGATGCATGGCGATGGCGCGGTCTGCGAGACCGCCGAGGAACGCGGCCTTGTGGTCGATGATGCGGAGTGTGGTGCCGTGCCCGCGCAGGTCGCGCAGCACGGCGTCAAGATCGATTTCGTCGTCGCCCAGCCCTGCTGCGGGCTCATCGAGCAGGAGCAACTCGGGCTCGCACATGAGCGCCATGGCTACGCCCAGCATCTTTTCATTGCCGTAGGAGAGGCTTGCGGCCGGCTCGTCGCGCGCCTCGACTAGGCGGCAAAGCTGCAATACGCGCTCGACTTGCTCGCGCAGCGCCCCGTCGTGGCGTGCGGGCCTGAGCAATGTCGTGATCCGCCCCGCTCCGAGCCTGCGCTTGAGCCGCAAATGCGCGGCGATCCAGATGTGCTCGGCGACGCTCAGCTCTTGGAAAAGCTGCGGGTTCTGGAAGGTCTTGACGATGCCGAGCTCGGCCACTTCGTGCGGCGGATGGCCGTTGAGCGGACGATCCTTCCAGATCAACCGCCCAGCGGTCGGCTGGTAAATACCGGAAATCAGATTGAGTAAGGTAGTTTTGCCAGAGCCGTTGGGTCCGAAGACGCCGACGATCTCACCGCGCGCAATCGAAAAGGAGACGTCGGCGACTGCGGTCAAGCCGCCGAAGCGCTTGGTTATGGCACTGACCTCAAAGAACATGGCGGCGCCGGGCCAAGATTCCCATGATGCCGCTCGGCATCAGCAGGATGGTAAGAATGAGGATCAGGCCGTAGATCAAGATACGTAGCTCGGCCGAGAACTCAATGACGTGCGGCAGAGCGGTCAGAACGAACGCACCCAGTATCGGGCCGGCCACGGGCTGACGTCCGCCGAGCAGCGCCATCGCGATGATGGCGAGTGACTGCTCGATCGAGAGGTAATTAGGCTCCACGTAGCTGAGGTAGTAGGCATAGAGTGCACCGGCCACGGCGGCGCCGGCGTTCCCGACCAGGAACGACACCAGCTTATAGCGGAACACGTTGATACCGAGGGTGTCGGCGAGCTCGTCGTTGAGGCGGATGGCGGCAAAGCATCGTCCCATCCAGGAATGGATCACGCGCGTGCACACGAACACGGTCGCGATCAGCGCAACCAGCGTCAGGTAGTACCACATGCGCGTGCCCTCGACCGGCACAAGGCCGCTGCCCGGCAACCACAGCATCGGCTTTGCGGTCAGATTGATGCCGAGCGAGCCGTTGGTGAAGCTGCTCCAATTGAGGATGACCAGTCGCGCGATCTCGGAAAACGCGAGCGTCACGATGGCGAAATAGAACTCTTTCAGCCGGAAGCGGAAGCAGATGGTCCCGACCACAAGCGAGATCGCGGTCACGACCAGCACCGCGATGACCGTGCCGATCCAGAACGAGACGCCGAGATGCACCATCGAGAGATGCGTAGCGTAGGCTGCGATCCCGAAGGCGGCAGCGTGGAACATGGAAAGTTGGCCGGTATAGCCGAAGATGAGGTTGAAGCTGACCGCGAGGATGCCGAGAATGAAGGTAAAGATCAGCACCGTCAGCGCCACGTCGTTGTGCAGGACGAGCGGCAAAGCGAACATCGGCAGCCAAAGCAGCGCCGCCTTCATCGCCGGCCTCCGAACAGGCCGGCCGGCCGCAGCAGCAGGATCAGCACCAAGAAGACCAGGCCGTAGGCGTCGCGATAGGCCTGCGGAAAATAGAGCGAGCCGATTGCCTCGGTGACACCGAGCAGGACGCCGCCCACCAGCGAGCCCATCACGCTGCCGATACCGGCGAGGATCGCCGCCTCCACCCCCTTGAGGATGTAGCTCGAGCCCATGGAGACCTCGAGCGAATAGAGGCTGGCATAGAGCGCGCCGCCGAGGCCGGCGAGCGCGGTCGAATAGACGACGACGCCGGTCTGCAATAGCCGTGTCCGCACGCCCATCAGCGTCGCGGCCTCCGGCGCCTGGGCGAAGGCGTAGGCCGCGCGCCCGGCCCAGCTGCGCGTGAGTGCGGCATAGGTCGCCAGGATTACCGCCAGCAGCACGAGAAACACCACGCCCTTCATCTTCGGCACGATGAAGAAGTCGAGATTGAGCACGCCCGGCAGCACGTAGTGCATGTTCTTGGGCGTGGTGGTCCACACCATCAGCAAGACGCTCTGGATCACCGAGATCAGCCCGATCGAGACGATGAGGCCATTGATCAGGTTGTTGCGTGTAAACCGGAACAGCACCTGGTCGGCCAACAGGCCGAACAGGGCCGTTCCGGCGACGGCGAGCGGCACCGCCAACGGGTAGGCGATGCCGATCTCGTCCGTCAGGTACCAGGCGAGATACGCCCCGATCGCCATGAACGCGCCGAGCGCGAAATTGACGATCCCGGTGATACCGAAGGTCAGCGTGACCCCGAGCGCGATGATCCCGTACAGCGTGCCGACGATGATGCCGTTCAGCAGCTGCCCGACGATGAGTTGAACCACGTGCGACCGTTACTTCGGCGAGATGTGTGTCACTTCGATCTTGCCGCCTTTTTTGATGTCGACGACGTCGAAGTCGAATACCGCCTCACCGGTCTTGTCGAAGCGCATATTCCACATGCCCGGATAGGTAAACGACATCAACGCCTGCTTGACCTTGGCGACGTCGTCCACCGTGCCGGCCTTCTTCATCGCTTCGACCAGCATGAAGACATGATCGTAGCACGAGGACGAGCATAGCGGCGCCTGGTCGTAGGGGAACTTGGTCTTATAGAACGCCTTGTAGTCCTTGATGAAGGCCTTGACCTTGGGCTCGGTCTTCTCAGCCTTTTCGAAGTACTTCGGGATGTAGATGATATACTCGTTGATGGCGTCCTTGTTCTTCAGGCCCGGCCCGAGCGAACCGCGCACCAGCCAGAACCTGTTGATCCCAACCTCGGTCGCCTGGCGCACGATGTCATAGAGCACGGCGTCGGTGTAGCCCGGGAAGAGATAGTCGGGTTTGCCGGCTGCGATCTTAGCGAGCACGCTGGAGAAGTCGGTGGTGCCCGGCTCGAACCATTCCTCTTCAAACGCGATGCCAGCCTGCTTGAACAGCGGCGCGTAGATGTCGCGCGCGACGTGCCCGAAGGCGTCGTTCTGCATAAGCATGGCGACCTTTTTGGCGCCCCGCTCTTTGAGATTTTTCACCATGAGTGAGCCGAAGCCGGATGCGCCGGCGTCCCAGTTCCAGCTGCGCATTAGGAAGTCATGCTTCGCCTTGCCGAGATCGAAGTGGATGGCGGTCGCGCCGCCCATCATGAGGAATTTGCCGTTGGCGCCCTGCGCGTAGGGCGCAATGCCTTTGTAGACGTTGGTCAGGAACGGTCCGAATATGTATTTGACGTGCTCTTGCTCAAGCAATTTCTTGAGTTCGATAAGGGCCTGCTGCGGATTGCCCTGGGTGTCGGGATTAATCAACTGGAGCTTGTATTTCTTGCCGGCGACAGTGAAGCCGCCGTCTTTGTTGATCTTATCGACTGCCATGCGCACGCCCTGCGACGACATCCAGCCGTAGGTGTTGAGCGCGCCGGTCTGCGCTTCGATCTCGCCGAGCTTGACCGTCTCCTGCGCGGAAGCGGCTTGCAGTCCAAGACCGGCGATGCCGATGGCAAGGCCGAAGACTGCGGCAGTGGGGCAGGTGAGGCTTCGCATAACTGTTTCCTCCCTTAGGGTTTCTGGGTCGCGGGCGTTTGCCCTTGTTTGTCAGGTGGACGAGCGCCGCCCTGTTGGTTGTCGGCTGGCTTCAAGCGATGGCGCGGACGGCGCGCTCGACCTCCTCGCTCGTTAAAGTCCAGTCATTGTCAAAATTAGCGACCACCGACTTCATGATCGGTTCCGAGAGCCGGATGGCGCGATCCTTGTCGCCGATGTGGTCGTAGACGATCGCCAGGGCGAGCTGCTGCGGGCTCGCCCCTTCATAGGACCATTCGAAGCCCCAATGGGTGAACTGCTTGACTTCGTAGTGCTCGCTGAGCGGACGGCCGTCGACCGTGACGACGAGGCCGTCGATCTCGCGCTTGCCCTCGTAGGTCTTCACGCAGGCCCCCCGGCGCCACTAATGATATATCACGAGTATGTTAGCCGGCCGACCTGAGCTTGTAAAGCTGAGGGACGGCGGGCCGCGTGTGCCGGCGTGCGGGTTAGAAGCCGGTGACGGTCGCCTGCGTGAAAGTCACGACATAGTCGATGAGACGGTCGGACGCCGCGGTCGCGGCTTTGGCATCGCCGGCGGCGACCGCTCTCGCTTGCGTTGCGTGCAGGCGCGCGCAAAGTGGCAAGTCGGCAGCCTGTTTATAGTGCAGGTACCAGAATCTCCGCGAATGGCCTTGCAGAAAGCGCATCGCGCGCGAGGCGTAATCGTTTTGCGCGGCCTCGGCGAGCAGCAGGTTCAACTCCCGATCGAGACGCATGAACATCATGTCGTCATTGGTCTTGGCGGCACGATCCATGTTGGCGGCGATTTCACGGAAGCGTTCGCGTTGCGCGTCGGTCGCGCGCTTGGCGGCGAGCCGGCACACCAGCCGCTCGATCTCGCGGCGCACTTCCAGCACCAGCAGCTGCTTGCGCGGGTCGGTGGCGGAGACGAGGATGCCCTTGCGCGGCAGGATGGTGACCAGGTCTTCGCGCGAAAGCCGCTGCAGCGCTTCGCGGATCGGCGTCCGCCCGATCTTCAGGCTGTTCGACAGCGCGTATTCAGAGAGAAATTCGCCGGGCTTGAGCTGCAGCGTGACGATCCGCTCTTCCAGCTCACGGTACGCCCGTTCGGTCAGCGTTCCGCCACCGACTACCTTGCGGGTGGTGCCGGCGCGTCTTGCCGGTGAGCGTTCTTTGCGCGCCACTGCTTGTGTCACAGCGCTCAACCCCCCTAAATCGCAGCCCAAGGGATACTAAATTTGCCGGCGCTTGGCGACCATCTGCGCGAACTTCTCATACTCCTCCTCTTTGACGGTGTAGGAATGGTCGTCGTCCGGAAATGAGCCTTCCTTGACCTCCTTGATGTATTGCGAAATGCCGGCAACGGCGACTTCCGTCAGCTTGGCGAAGCGCTTGGTGAACTTCGGCTTGAAATCGGTAAACACGCCGAGCAGGTCGTGGCAGAGCAGGATCTGCCCATCGGTGCCGACGCCGGCACCGATGCCGATGGTGGGGATGGTGAGCTGCTGCGATATCAGCGTGGCGATCCTGGCGGGCACCGCCTCGAATTCGAGCATGAAGCAGCCGGCGTCCTCGATCGCCAGCGCGTCTTCCAGGATCTTCATGGCGGCGTCCGCCGTCCTCCCTTGAATCTTGAAGCCACCGAACATCGCGATGGTGTGGGGCGTCAGCCCGATATGCGACGCGGTCGGGATGCCGGCATCGACCAGCGCCTTGAGGATATGCGCCTGCGATTTTCCGCCCTGCGGCTTGACGGCATCGCAGCCGGCGTCCTGCATGAAGCGCGTGGCGTTGGTGAGCGCGCGCTCTACGGTGTTGTAGCTCTGGTACGGCATGCAGCCCAGTTCGAATGTATTAGGCGCACCGCGGCGGATCGCCTGCGCATGCAGCACCATCATATCCATGGTGGCGGGGATGGTAGAGGGATGGCCATGCGCGATCATCGCCAGGCTATCGCCGACCACGGTGACATCGACGCCGGCAGCTTCGGCCCATTTCGCCGAGGTATAATCGGGTACCGACATATACACCATCTTCTCGCCGGTCTTCTTCGAAGCCCGAATATCGGTGATGCTGCGCTTCTCGCGCTTCTTTTCGGTTGCCGGTGGCGATTCCTTCGCCTGCTTTGGTGATTTCTGTTCCATCGGGCCTCCTCGGCATGGCGCTGACCGCCGCTCTGATATATCTAAGATATGCTAGAGATCATGGCGCGATGCGGTCAAGTAGGCTTGGCGCGCTGGTCAGGGCAGGGGTTTTCGGTCATGACGGTTCCTTGGGGCGAATTGGCGCTGTTCATGATCGCGGTCGCCATGCTCGCGCTTTATGGATTGACCGCAAGTGGGCACTTCCCGATCGAATATCGCACTCCAAAACTCAGGACCGGTAGCGGCGCAATCATCCTAAGGGTGACACTTGTTGCGGCAGTCCTGGAGGCGTTCATCGTGCTGAGCGTTTCGGGACGCACGTTGCCTTGGTTCGCCATTACGATTGGCGGAGGCGCCGTGCTGCTCGCGACGCCCTTGATGCTTCGCCCATTTCCAGATCGCTTCGTGAATGGACCCTCGGGCCTCGTCACTTTTGCAACCGGCGCCGCGGTGGCTGCGCTCGTCCTTTTGAGCTTCGTCTCTTGGGCGTAGCGAACAAGACCAGTTCAGCCGAATCTCGCCTGAACATTTAACTGTTCCCAATTTCGGGGACCACAAAGGTGAGCATGGTGTTCGATCAGAACTGAGCGGCAGTTAATTTTGGCAGTCGGTGAGTAGGTTAGTCCCGCGTCGCAGCATTGCACTGTGTGGCAGGGTTGGCAGTGGCAGGCCGTAAATATGTTACGTCTCTGAAAATTCCAGAATCGAAATCCGTGCTCTTAAATCCGCGCACAATCTGCACGCAGTTATTGAAGAATTCTCGTTTCGTGAAAACTCCGGGCAGAGACTTTGCAACCGACACTGATACGTCGGGACCACGGGTATCTAGACGACGGAGAAGTAAAGGGTGCGGATTACGCCCAAGGCGCTTTGAGCGCGATAAATTCGAGCGAGCTGAAGATCGCCCTTCTAGCCGCTGACAACTAGCGATAGCCGCTTTGACACGGTGGCAAAGGTTAGCAGATCGTAGCTGTTGCAGAAGCTCTGGAACTGGAATTCCCAGGTATCACCGTTGGCGTCGACCAACGGATACGATCCTTCTCCGCAGGGCCCGCGCTTCGAGAAATGAACGTACCGACGCACGATCGTGTATACCTCGTCGCCGGTCACATGCGGGAAGACTTTTTTGAAGGCGCGCGAGCGGATGAAGTAGCGGACGTTGGCGCCGTCCGCACCGCCGCCAATACTCGGGTGCCGCGGGTGACGGCTGATGAGACCTAGGATCGGGACATCGGGGTCGCGCTCCTCGACCGCATGCCAGAGCGTGGTTGTCAACGTGTTGCGGTAGCGGTTCTTCAGGGTCTGCAGATTCTTCCAGTTAAGTTCGCAGTCCCGCGCATCGCCCACGAAGCGGCCCTGGAGAAAGAGGAGTTGCCCCGCCCCGTAGTTCGCTTCCGCCTCGACCATCGTCTGGCAACGCGGGTCCAGACTGAGCTCGTTGTCGCCGAGCAGAAACGTCTGATGCCACGGAGCGATGCTGTGGATGATCTCGTGGGCCTGGATATGCCGTTGTTTCGGCGTCGGCACGTTTTCGTCCATTAGGATGCGGCGTCCGTCCGGAAGCCACAGGGCACTCAACTTCGCCTTCAGGATGACATCGAGGATACGTCCCGGCTCGCTGATGACGAGCTTGCCCGCTACCTTTACGCGGTGCGCGATCTCGTCGAAGAGCGAGAGGTCTGTGCCGCTGTAGTACTTGAGGTCGAGCTTCAACAGGTCAATGACGGCTTCCAGGTCGAGCGGCGGCTCGGGGTTACCCAGATCGCGGAGAACCCGCTCGACCTGGGCGCGGATATCCGCCGCCTCCTGTTCTCCGACGTCGTCCTCAGCGCTTCCCATCGGTCGAACGCGCTCCATAGTTGCTGAGGAATTTCACGAACTCGTTGAGGCTCTTCCGCTCTTCGGGCGTGAGCTTGGAGATGTCGTCGGACTTGGTGGCGAACTGCACCGCAGCATCATCGAGCTGGGAATCCCTGCGCGCGGCGAACGGCGAAAGCGCGAGCAGGGCCTGCGCCGAGATCCTGTAGAACGTCGCAAGCTGATGGAGCGTGCGCGGCCGCAGGGCGGAAGCGTTGCCCTCCTCGAGCGCGCGCAGTTCCGGCTCGGGCACGCGCACCTCCGCGGATAGGCGCGAGAGTTCGAGCTTGTCGCGGCGGCGGAGCTGGCGGAGCAGGTGGCCGAGCACCGCGGCGGACTGACGTCCGGCCGGCGACGCAGCCGTGCGCGCGGCCGCGGGCGCCGAGGTCTCCGGGACGAAAGCCTTCAGCACGTCCAAGTTCGTGATCGGCAGGCCGGCGTCACTCTCCAGATCGGCGTCGCGCTCGATCCGCCGCCGCAGCCATTCGTTCGTGAATCGCATCTTCATCTTACGCTCCATCGTCTTCCTGCGGATTCAGAAAGGCCCTTGCCTGAGCAGACGAGAATTCAAAGTAATCCATCCCATAATCGGCATCCGGACCGAGGTCGGTCATGCGGAGTACGTCGCGGTAGAAGCCTTCCGCACCCGGCAGAGAATGAAGCCCGATACGTCCGTCGAGTTCGTCCTCCAAGCTGAGGTTAACTGCCGTTGCAACGAGCAACCGACCAATGCCCTTGTAGATCGGCTCACGCATGAACCGCGGCCTGTTCCAGGGAGCGACGGCGAGGCGATCGATATAGATCAAATCCGCCTTGAGATGATTCTGGTGGCGGCTGAAGTTGCCGCCTTTCTTCACCAGCATGAGGCCCTGCAGCCGGTCGGCGAGTTCGACGGCGTACATCTGCCAGAGAAGCGGGTTGCCCCGGATCTCCGCCAGCCGGCGCCAATCCCACTTCGAGTCGCCTGCATTGAGTGCAACGCGTTCGGCGAACGAAGCGTCCACCGGCAGCCGCGCCTCGAAGGCGATCTTCCAGTCCCGTTCGAAGGACAGCAGATTTCAACTCGTCGATCCCCTCGAACAGGCTCGCGGACTCGTAGCGTCCGGTGAGCCTGTTCAGCAGATCGTACGTGCCAAGCAGCGTCTTCATAGGACCATCAGCTCCGCTTTCTCCTTACTGCGCGGGTCCTCGAAGAAGACCTTCTCACCGCGGTCGAGGCGCTCGTCGATTGACTGGTAGAGCCGCAGCGCCTGCCGCAGCAACGTCGTCTTCGACATTCCCTTGCGCTCGCAAAGCACTTCGAGCGCAGCCATTTCCGGCTCGCTCAGGTTCAGCGTCATCGTCTTCTTCTCTGCCACGTCGTCCTCCTGTCCGAGCCGTATTTAACGGGCAATGAGGGTTTTGTCAACGAAATTAAGCCAGAAAATAGCTATTGCATAGCTAATAATTGGCTATTATATTTAGGCCTCAAGGCGCCGAGGAATTGTCTGCGAGCGCCAAACGCATGAGGTCTGAAATGAACGAACTTGTCCTGGAACCCTACCAGCGCCTCGATGTCGTCTTCGCCGCTGAGGGTCACGCCGGCCATCACAGCTCGGAGATCGGACGCACCACCACGGTCCGCGAGTTCCTCGATATCGCGGTCACGAAGACGGGCATCGAGGGCCTGTTGGAGGTCTACGTCGAGAACGCCGAGGAGCCGCTCGGCCACGACCTGATCCTGATGGAGCACCTGTCGGTCGAGTTCGCGCCGATCCACGTCGCGAAGCCCGGCAAGATCGAGACCACCGTCCGCTACCAGAACCGTCGCGTCGAGTGGGCATTCCGTCCTGCGGCGACGATCGAGCGGGTGACAGAGTGGGCCGTCGGCAAAGACGGTCTCGACCTGCAGGGCGACCCGAACGACTACCAGATCAAGCATGACGGCAAGGTGCTCGCGCCCGGTTCGCATCTCGGGCAGGCCGCGCACGGCAAAAAATCGCTTGTGCTCGACCTGGTCTTCAAGATCAAGCCGCAGGGCTGACCATGAGGCCCGACGAAACAGCCCTGCTCCGCGACCTGGTGTCGCCGGCCTTCAAGGTCGGCGAACGCCGGGGCCGCTGGGCGCTCCGCGGCGTGAGGTTTCCCCACGTCCTGTTCTTCATCGCGGCGCCGGTCAGGGCCGGAGGTCCTTCCGGCTTTCTGATGCGCTCCGACTGCACGGGATATTCTGGGACCGCGCCGAACTCGCAGCTGTGGAACGGTGGCACGAACTCGCCGCTCGAAGAGAGGCACCGTCCGAAGAAACGTGACGGCAGCGTGCTGACCGCCTTCAGCACCTGGGGGCCGTGCCTCTACCACCCGATCGACAGGCTGGCGCGCGACCACGGGCAGTGGCCGACCCAGCATCCGGAAATGCTCTGGGCCGCCGACAAGGACATCACATTCCTATTGGAGACCGTACATGCCGTTCTCAATTCTTCGGAGTATGCGGGAGCTGATCTTCCCGCCGCGGCCACTGAACTGCCGCAGGAGTTTGTGGCTCCGCACGTTGATGCTGCTGCGTGAACGCGGCCGCGGCTCGCGCGAGAGCGGCGGGTTCCTTCTCGGCCGCCGGACCGACGGCGGCCGCGTCATCGAGGCGTTCCTGCCCTATGACGACGTCGACCCGAACGCGCTGCGCGGCATCATCCTCTTCGACGGCTCGAAAATGGACACGGTGTGGGAGCTCTGCCGGCAGAAGGGCCTCGAGGTTGTCGCCGACGTGCACACGCATCCAGGCGGCTTCGGCCAGAGCCAGACCGACCGAGACAACCCGATGATTCCGGAGGTCGGCCACGTGGCGTTGATTGTCCCGAACTTCGCCGACGGCGCCTACCTTCCCGGCGACATCGGCATCTACGAATTCCGCGGACGGCGCCAGTGGATCGACCGGAGCACGGACGGCCGCAGCTACTTCGCGGTCAGGAGATTCGCATGAACCTTTCGATCGAGGACGACCGTCTCGCCCACCTGCTCATGGGCGGAGATCAGGACGCGGGATACGACCAGGCCAGAAAGCGGCTCGACCGCGCGGCGCTAGTGCTGAGCGCCGACGCGAGCGCGGCGCTGCCGTGGGCGCAGGCCGCGCTCCTCACCGCCGCCGAGTGCGGCGTGCGGATGTTTCCGGGCGGCATGTATCTCGCGAGACGCTTCGACGAGCCGACCGTGGTCGGACCGTTGCGCGGCTGGCCGCTGCAGCGGCATCTAGAAGTGGCCGGCTGTAGAACGAACAATGCTCCCGACCACGCCGTCGCGCTGCATATCGGTCCAGATCCCCAGGGCACGCGGTGCAGTCTGCGTAGTTGGGCCAACGGGTGGACAGCGGTGACAAGTCCGAACGCGCCGACGGAACAGCCGTGTTCAGGCAACGAGATCGGGGGCGTGCTGGCCGGTGCGCTGGGCGTAAGCGAAATCTTTCGCGGTGCGGTGCTCGGCGATCTTTGCGCGGGACGCCGCACGCAGCGACTCTCCGCTTTCTCGCCGGGGAGCGCGTCAGACGATTCGGAAGTCGAGCTGCGCCATCTGCCGACGGCGTACTGGCTGCTGGGTCTCGGCAATCTCGGACAGGCCGCCCTCTGGACGATCGGGATGCTGCCTTACGCGGATCCGAGTGCGGTCTCGCTGTTCTTGCAGGACGTCGATTTGTCCGATGCCGGCAACCTGCCGATCCAAATCCTGACCAAACCGCACTGGATCGGGCGGAAGAAGACCCGTTCAACCGCTGCTTGGGCCGACGACGCGGGCTTCACCACCACGATTGTCGAGAGCTGTTTCACGTTGGCCAGCCGCCGTTCCGACGGCGATCCCGCCCTCGCACTCGTCGGTGTCGACAATCTCGCCGCCCGCCGCGCGGCCGCATCGTCGAATTTCGAGCTGGTGCTTGACGCGGGCTTGGGCGCCAGCGCGCCCGAGATCTTCGACATCCGGCTGCACGCGTTTCCCGGCGTGCGATCGCCCGAGGAGGCTTGGCCGGAACTGCCGCCGGAGGCCGAGCTGCCGCTGGATCCGTCGCTCCAGGCCCTGGTCGATGCGGGACGCATCGACAGATGCGGGGCAATGACGATTGCTGGCCGCAGCCTCGGTGTGCCATCGACCGCGGTCGCCGCTGCCGCCATCCAGGTTGCGCAGGCATGCCGAGCCGTTGCCGACGGAAGCTATTGCGATCTGATCGACGCCGGGCTTACAAACTGCAAGCGCGTCCGCATGAGTTACAATGCGCTCGACAGAGTCGGAGCATTGCCGTTCGCGGCGGCCAGGGCGTCTCGCTGATCCCACGTCAGACGGTTTCGTCCTGCGGGGTCTCGCGCAGGCCGAACCGGGTGGGTCCACCAGCGCGGCGATATCTTTTCAACGAAATATTCCATAATGGACGTTAAGCGATCACATGAATTGCCCATGAGCGATGTCGACTGCAGTAATTTTGCAGGACTTGAATCGCGACATCGACGATAGGTCCATTCGAAAGCATTCGCGGCGTGGAGACCCTGAGGCGGCGCCAAAAGCTTTGTTTGAGCTGAGGCTAAACGATTATACATTGTCGCACATCCAGGGAGAGGGACACGCGACATGAAGGCCGCTGTTGCAACGGAAAATGGGCTCGAGATTCGGGATATTCCTCAGCCGAAACCCAAACCGTTTGAGATCTTGGTGAAGGTCAAGGCGGCTGGCCTAAACCGGGCAGATTTGGCTGCAGCCCGAGGGCGAGGGGGCCACGGAGCCGTGGGCACGACGCTTGGGCTCGACTGGGCGGGAGAAGTTGTGGAGGTCGGAGCTGAAATCAAGGGCGGGTTTAAACCTGGTGACCGCGTCATGTGCGCAGGCGCAGGCGGATACGCCGAGTACGCCGTGTGCGATTGGGGGCGGGCCGTCTCTATTCCTGACGACATGACATTCGAACACGCGGCGACTTTGCCGGTTGCTCTCGGCACTATGCATGATGCTCTGGTTACCAATGGCCGGTTGAAGGCCCGCGAGTGCGTGCTCATCCAGGGAGCGAGCTCCGGCGTCGGGCTTATGGCTTTGCAGGTTGCCAAGCTCCTGGGTGCCAAGCTTGTGATTGGAACATCGACCAACGCTGATCGTCGAGCGCGCCTCAAGGAATTCGGTGCCGATCTTGCTATCGATACCAAAGACCCGAATTGGCCGGACCTTGTGCTGAACGCGACTAATGGGCAGGGCGTAAACCTGATCGTCGATCAGGTTTCGGGCAGCCTCATCAACGGTAGCATGCGAGCAGCAGCCATTTTGGGCCGCATTGTCAACGTTGGCAGACTTGGCGGCGGCAAGGCCGAGTTCGACTTTGATCTGCATGCCAGCCGGCGCATCACTTATATCGGAGTGACGCATCGGACGCGCTCAGTGGACGAATTGCGCGAGGAAACACGTGCGATGTGGGCAGACCTCGCCAACCCGGTTAAGGATAAAATATTAAGCCTCCCCGTTGAAAAGATTTTTCCCCTTGAGCAGGCGAAATCTGCGCAGGAGTACATGCGAGCCAATCAGCACTTCGGGAAGATACTGTTGGTCCCATAGAGATCCCTCAGCTATTCTTCTAGGGTACGAAGCGGGGACTTCGGGACTGTATGCGCGTTCCGTATTGGAAGTTATCGGCTGGCGCGCAGCTAATGTTGCTGCTCAGCCCAACCGAGAGGGACGCGGTTGAACGCATCAATGCCAAGTGCAGGCGCTAACTCTCCATTCAATATTGCTCGTGTGACCGGCGGCGCCAGAAAGGCGAGTTTGATCCGGCTGCGCACGACCTTGGGATGGATGTCGGCGGTCTTTGCCAACGCCTCGATGGATTTGTAAGTCCCGTCCAATAGCTGTCTCAGCCAAACATGCGCGCGAACAAAGGCCTGCAATAAGGCCGGATTGGTGGAGTGTGCGGTCGCTTTGACATTTCCCTCGTCGATGCGGGCGAGATCGCCCTTGTTCTGCTCCGACCGGGGAATTTCGATGGCGGCGGGTTTTTCACCCTCTTTCGCTCGGAGCGAAATCACGACGCGCCGGTCGCCGACGACAATGCGTGCAATCCATTGTTCGATTAACTCGCGCGGCGCCAGCCCGGAGCCTTCTGCATCGTCCAAGCGGCTTCTGACAGCCAGCATGACCGCGGTCTCGATCTCTGTGGCTGAAATGCGTGGAAGAGAGCCGGCTTGAGTTTTGCGCCCGCGCAGCAGGGCAGAGCTGACGTAGAATGGGTAACGGACGCCGTTTTTGACCGAATAGCTCGGCGACATGCGGTTGCCCCGATCGTCGTGAATGAGACCAGTGAGGAGGGCGCCCGTGCGCTCGCGCGGTCCGGTCCGCCCGGCGTTGTTGGATTTGAGGAGGTCTTGGACCTTTTCAAAGGTGTTCTGGTCGATGATCGGCTCGTGCTCGCCCTTGAACCAGGAGCCGCTATGGCCGGTCTGGCCTAGGTAGGTCCGGTTTTTGAGAAGGTAGGCGAGGGGACCGTAGGTGAAGGGAATGGCGCCTGAGATGCGTCCGGCGATCTCCCGCCGTTTGGTCACGATGCCGGCCGCGTTGAGCTCGTCGATCAGCTTCTGGAACGAGCGGAGCGCGAGATAACGGCTGAAGATCATGCGCACCATCTTGGCTTCCGCCGGATTGACCACCAGCCGCTTGTCCTTGCTGTCGTAGCCGAGCGGCACGCTGCCGCCGGTCCATTTGCCCTTCTTGCGGGAGGCGGCGACCTTGTCACGCACCCGCTCGGAGGCCAGCTCCCGCTCGAACTGGGCAAAGGACAGCAGCACATTCAGGGTCAACCGCCCCATGGAGGTGGTCGTATTGAACTGCTGGGTGACGGCAACGAACGAAACCGCCCCGGCATCGAAAATCTCGACCAGCTTGGCAAAGTCGGCGAGCGAGCGGGTCAGGCGGTCGATCTTGTAGACGACGACCACGTCGATCAGGCCCGCCTCGATGTCCCTGAGCAGTCGCTGGACGGCCGGGCGCTCCAGGTTGCCGCCCGAATAGGCCGGGTCGTCGTAGCGCTTAGGCACCGCCTGCCAGCCTTGGGAGGCCTGAGACTTGATGTAAGCCTCACAGGCCTCGCGCTGGGCATCCAGCGAGTTGAATTCCAGCTCCAGGCCGTGCTCGGTCGATTTGCGGGTGTAGATGGCACAGCGGACGGTCCTGGGGCCTTTGCCGCTCATGGGGAGGCCTCCTTTTCTTCCGTCCGGAGGCCAAAGAAACGGGGTCCGTTCCAGCGGGAGCCTGTGATCCGCCGCGCGATCTGTGAGAGGCTATCGTAGGGCTGCCCCTCATAGGCAAAGCCATCCTCCAGCACGGTCACCCGGTGGCTCTGGCCCTTCCATTGCCGCACCAGGATGGCGCCGGGCTTGATCCGGCGGGGCAGCACCAGCTTGCCGGGCGTCTTGGCATGCTGGTCCATCAGCTGATGGAGTAGCCGGGCGGTCGCCTTGTCGAGCCCGCCATAGGCCTGCTCCTGGATGCGAAATGCGATCGAGCGGCGCAGCAGGTCCGGACCGAAGGCCTTGGGCGGTTCGGTCTTGAACTTCGCGCGCCAAAGCGCGCGAAGCTCTACGATCGGCATTGAACGCAGCCGCTCGATTTCGGTTTCGACCGCCGGGTCCGCGCCCGGGGTCATCGCTTGACCCGCTTACGGGTAGGCCGGGCGGCTGCTTTGCCGATCTTCTCGGGGGCCGCGATCCGGTAGGCGCGCTCGCCGTCCACCTTCTCCGAGACGAGTTCCAACCCGAGCTTCTTGCGCACCACTCCGGCGAAGAAGCCGCGCACCGAATGCTGCTGCCACCCTGTGGCCTTCATCACGGCGGCAATGGTCGTGCCTTCTTTGGCCCGCAGCATCGCCACTACGCTGTCCTGCTTCGAGCTATTCCCGGCCTTATTCTTATGACCGCTCTTGGCCGACTTTGATTTGTTCGGTCGAATTGTCCGAGAAGTAGCTACGACGGCAGTTGCAGCTGGGGTCTGAGTGATAGCCTTGTGTGCCGGCTTTTCCATCGGGATCCTCCGTTGGGATATTGACGGCCTGATGCCGCCACCACCGCAGCCCCACCTCGGCCATCAGGCCGGCGGGGCGGGATCCTCAAGCGCGGTCAGCGCCTGGAACTGGACGCACTACCGCTCCATTTGCGAAGGAATGCCAGTCATTTCTGGATAATCTTATTGCTGGTTGGCGGCGACTTTGAGCATCAAATAATCCAGAGGCCGCGCATCATGAGCGAGCGGATGTCGAATTGCGTCAACCGGGCCTCTCAATCCGCACTGGCGCTCCGCTGGGCAGGTCAATTTGTTAGTGTCTGATTCATGTTGCGTAATTACTGCATCATTGAGGGATCTTTTTAGGGAAGAACGGGCTTATGGCAATCGAGGAAATCCAGATCGATTTTTCTGCATCGGAAGTTCATGAGTGCGGCGCGACCTTGGTGGCGTTGCTGGCCTATCCGAGTGATGGCGGGGACGATACTGCCAGAGCAAGCCTTCATGCATCGCTCTGTGCGCTTGTTCTGCGCGCACGGTTCCAAGATGAGTCCGCTGAGCTTGTGCCGCAGCCGATGAAGCCGATTCACACCTTCCGTGGCGATGACGCGATAGCTAAGGACCTGAAGACCCTCAAGCGACGGCTTCGCGATCGAATGGTTGCGGCGCGCATGGCGATTGGGTTCTTGCAGCTTGCGGCGGGCAATCAACCGAAGCTGCCGACGGGCGTCCAACGTTTGTCGATCAACCAGTTGTCAGAACTTGTGCTCGAAGATGCCGAACAAACCGAGCCGGAAAATGTCGAGGCGCGCATTTGGCGTCCAAGCTTGCCAGTCATCCATTTGGCCGCGGCAACCGCTGTGATGATCGATGCCGCCGAACGGGAGGGCTTCGGGCGGTTCGGCATTGGGGAATTGGTGACCTGGCGGCCCTTGATCGAGGCCATTGTGCGGGAGGCCCAGTCCTACGAAACACTCATGAGCCAGAGCCCGCATTTTCCGAAGAACCCCAATAACTTCATCAAGTTACGCCTTGCCGGCGACTAGGGTCATTTTTTTCTTCAGTTCCTGAACTCGAAGAAGATTGCAACCTCGTCCATATCCGGGTGCGACCAACGGCGAATTGTCGCCGGCGGTCCGGACACTGGCTGAGGTCATCCGATCGCAGGCCAGTCTGACGTTTTATTGAAAGGAAGGACATATTATGTCGACGCATTTGAACGAGGCCACGATTGCCCCCAGCGTGCCGCCGGCCTTGCGGCAACTCCAGGTCACGCGGCGGTCGATTGCGCAGCTAAAGCTCGACCCCAAGAATCCGCGGAGCCACAGCCGCAAGCAGATCCTGCAGATCGCGCGCAGCATAGAGGCTTTCGGATTCAATGTGCCGGTGCTGCTCAATGCGGACCTGAAGGTGATCGCGGGGCACGGCCGCGTGATGGCCTGCCGGGAGTTGGGGTGGACAGAGGTGCCGACGATCGGCCTCGACCACCTGAGCAAGGCGCAAGCCAAGGCCTTCATGATCGCGGACAACCGGCTGACCGAAAACTCGGTCTGGGATGACCGATTGCTGGCGGAGCAACTCAAGGACCTGTCGGTACTGGACCTCGATTTCAGCCTGGAGGCCACCGGCTTCGAGATGGGCGAGATCGACCTGCGCATCCAAGAGCTGGCGCCGGAACCCGCAGGGGAGAGCGACCCTGCGGATGAACTGCCGGCCGCCAGTGCATCAATGCCGGTCAGCAAGCTCGGCGATCTGTGGCTGCTTGGCCGACATCGCGTCTATTGCGGCAATGCTCTCGACGCGGATGCGTATGGGACATTGCTGCAGGGCGACCAGGCCGGCGTGGTTTTCACCGATCCCCCGTACAACGTCAAAATTGACGGACATGCGTCAGGTCTTGGCGCCGTCCGGCACCAGGATTTCGTCATGGCGTCCGGGGAGATGAACGAGGCGCAATTCACCGAATTCCTGACCAAGGCCTGCAAGTTGCTGGCAGAACACAGCTGCGATGGCGCAATCCACTTTGTGTGCATGGATTGGCGGCACATGGGTGAGCTGCTGGCTGCAGGCCGCGAGGCCTATTCGGAACTCAAGAACGTCTGTGTCTGGTCCAAGCACAATGCCGGCATGGGCTCGCTTTATCGCAGCCAGCATGAGCTTGTGTTCGTGTTCAAGCATGGCCATGCTCCGCATCGCAACAACGTGCAGCTTGGGCAATACGGGCGGCATCGCAGCAATGTGTGGAGCTACCGCGGCGCAAATTCCTTCGGGCAAGGCACAGAAGAGGGCAACCTGCTGGCGCTTCATCCAACGGTGAAGCCAGTCGCCCTCGTCGCCGATGCGATCATGGATTGCTCGGCGCGCGGCGATCTAGTTCTCGATGCCTTCCTCGGCAGCGGGACCACGCTCATCGCGGCCGAACGGACCGGCCGGCGTTGTTACGGCCTGGAGCTCGACCCGCGCTATGTCGATACGATCATTCGCCGCTGGCAGACTTACACCGGCGAACAGGCCAAGCACGCCATCAGCGGCGAGAATTTTGATGAAGTCATTGTGAAATCAGAGGTGCAGCATGTCCATTAAAACCAAAAACGAGCGATCCTATGACGTCGGCTACGGCAAACCGCCGGCGCATACGCGGTTTCAACCGGGTCAGTCCGGTAATCGCAAGGGCCGTCCAAAAGGACCAAAGGATTTGCCGGCGGCTTTGCTGAAAGCGCTGAACGACAGCGTCATTGTCACCGAAAATGGCGAGCGTAAGAGGATCACGAAGTTTGAGGCCGTCATCAAACAGCTCGTCAACAAAGCGCTGGGCGGTGATGCCCGGGCGACGAGGTTATTGATGCAGTTGGTAGAAAAGATGAAGGATCTGGCTGGCAGCCCGCCGACCGTAATCGTCACGCTCTCCGAGGCCGACGCCAGACTGTAGTGTTGCGGGATCGGCAACAGCTTCGGTGGCCTTCGCAACCTGCTCAACGCAATACCAACCGAGGTCCCGGGTAGCGCCGGGGCCTCGTCAATGCAGCGATCATTTTTGCAAAAACCGCCAGATTCGCTGAACGAATGATTGTGGAACAAAATTCGCACCAACCTTTCTGAACATATCGGGCTCAAGCGTCATCGTATGATGTCGAGAATGGAGATCCGCTTGATCCGATCGGGAAAATCCTGCGCCAGGCGCTGCACTACGCGGCCGCCCCGGTCGTGACCGGCCGCAAGAAAGGAAGGGAACTCGAGCTTGTTCATTAGATCCGCCATGTTGGCGGCCATTTGCCGTTTGCTGTACGCGCTATGGTCAGCGCCTCCATCCGGTTTGGAGCTGTCGCCATATTCTCGTAAATCTGCCGCGACCACGGTGAACCGCTCGGCGAGATGAGGCGCTACTTTGTGCCAGCAGACATGGGTTTGCGGATATCCGTGCAGCAACAAGAGCGGCGGGCCGCAGCCACCGACGACGGCGTGAATCGTGCAGCCATCGCCTTCGATATCGATAGCCCGGAATCCGGGAAAAACCGTGCTGCTTTAGTCATTTGGAGCGATGAGGGATCTTGAGGTGCCGGTCAGGGAAAACTTTCAAGGCTTCATAAGCCTCTCCAAACCTTTCGAGCGGATAGACGGCCGTGATCATGCGCTCGATATCGATGTAGCCCCCGTCAAGCATGGCGATTGCCGCGTCAAAATCCTCGCGGGCATAGTTACGCGAGACGAAGACATCCAGCTCCTTCCGATAGACCATAGGATATGGAAACATGAGTTGATCGCTGCCGTGAGGGAACGCCATCAGCACGAGAGTCCCGCGGGTACGCAAAGCTTCAACATCAGCAGTCAGAGTATCCACAGTCCCGACGTTGTCATACACGATATCGAATGGACCGCTCCCTCGAAGTGCTGCTGCAAGATCGGCGCTTGCCAAAATGAACTCATCGATGCCGATGGCCTCGCAGACGGCGGAGCGGGCCGGCAAACGGTCGGCGACCACGATCCGGCTGGCGCCGGCCGCTTTGGCCGCCTGGGCCGTCAACAGTCCGATCGATCCCGCCCCGATAATGGCTACGCTCTGACCCTTTTGGATTTGCGACCGGCGCATCGCATGGGTTGCAACGGCTGTGGGTTCGATCAACGCGCCCGCGTCGTTCCGCAACGAAGTTGGGATATGCAGCAACTGCGATTCGGGCACACTCATAAATTGCGCGAAGCACCCGCCATCGCGATGCACACCCCAAACTCGGAATGTCGGACAGTGGTTTGGCTCATTGCGCTGGCAGGCGTCACATTCGCCACAGCCCTGGGTCGGATAAATGGTGACCCAATCGCCGGCAGAAAATGTCGAGTTGGATGGCGGCTTTTCGACGGTGGCAACCAGCTCGTGGCCGGGCGTCATTGGGAACACGGCTACCGGACTTTCTCCTTTGATCGTTGTGATATCGGTGGCGCAGATGCCGGCGCGATGGACACGAAGCAGGGCTTCGTCCGCCGCAGGCGAGGGTTGTGGGCGATCCGTGACTGAGAACTGATGAGGACTGGTTAGCAAAAGCGCGCGCATTTCCAGAGTTCTTTCGGGCGGAAAATCGTATTCCGGGCGCAGACCGCAGTCAAGAAATAGTGGTTGCTATGACAACGACCATCTTGTTCGGGCCAAATTGCGGACTCATCGGAAATTCGCTCGTGTGCGCTTAGGTCCCGTGAATCGGGCACGCGCGAGGTAACATGAGCGACAGTGGCCGATTATCGTCGTCAACTCTTGAATGGGGAATATCGTGATCGTTCATACGGCGCATCTGACCTGCAAGGCGGATTGTGTTGACGCCTTCCGAAATCGTTTGCGGCAGCACGCCAAGACAACCCGCGACTTGGAACCCGGATGTCAACGCTTCGACGTTCATCAGAACACGGACGACCAGTGCTTGTTCTTTTTTCACGAGATATATGAGGATGCCGCGGCACTGAAAGCGCACCAGAGGTCGGAACATTTTCGTTCATTTCGCGCCGATACGGCGGAATGGGTCGTGAACCGGCGCTGGTGGTTCTGGACGCTCGATCGCGCCCAGAACTGAGGGACACGCGACGCGTGCCGTTACGTTACTCCCTCCAACACCCATTGCGATGAGGCATCTCTCCGCGACAAGAATCTCTCATAGCGACTGAAAGCGGCCAGGGCCTCGACGGCTTGCGGGATCTCATCGAACGTCGCCACGCCCGCGGCAGCGGCCGCCGTGCGGAACTTGCGTTTCCAGGCATCGACTTCTTCGCTGCCGTCGGAGCGCAACACGAGAAGGAGATGGGCGCGCGTATCGGCTTCATCCACCCGTCCAAGCAGAACCTCGATCAGATTTGCCATGAAATCGGGGACATGCCGATAGTTGAGAATCACCGCCAAATTCAGGTGCACGATCAGCGCGTGCGGCCTCGCGTGCCGGCGCGCGATATCGAGGATGCGCGCTGCTATGCGGCCCTGCTCCTGCTGTAGAACACTTGCCGGTATGTCGATTGGGTTGACGAGACTGGCCCCCGGTGGCAGCCGGAGGTCCTTGCATTCTGCCAGCGCCTCATCAGGCAGTATTGCTAGGTCGAGCTTGGCACGTGCAATGGCATCGGTGGCGAGCACGCTCGATCCGCCGCCATTGCCAAACAATATGACCTTTGCCGGGTCGGAGAGACGCTTCGGTTTGAGCCAGCAACAAAGCTGAAGCGCGTCGAGGAAGCCGTTCAGCGTTTGCGACATGATTAAGCCGCTCTGGCGCGCAAGGGCATCCCATGCACGGCTAGTCGACCCGATAGCGCCGGTATGAGATGCGGCGGCCTTCTGGCCCAGCGTGGTCGCACCGCCGACCAATAGAACGATCGGTTTTCGCCCTCCATTGCGGCGTACGAGTTCGCGAAAACGCGGGCCATCCTTGACGTCTTCGACATAGAGCCCGACGACATTGGTCATCGAATCCGCTAGGTAGAATTCCAACAGGTCGGCGGTGCCGATATCGAGGCTATTGCCGAGGCTGACGACCCCGCTGAAACGCAAGCCAAGCGCTTGACCGCGCCGCAGAATGTCCATGCTGAGGCCGCCGCTCTGGCACGCAATGCCGATCGGGCCCTGCTCGACCCCAACCCCCTCCATGAATGTCATGCGTCCGCGCGGCGTGTGCGTGCCCATGCAATTGGGACCGATCACGCGAAACCCGCCGGCGCCCGCGCGCGCGATGAGCTGCTGTTCCCAGTCCCTTTCAACGTCCGGCGCGGCACTCGACATCACCTGCGCGAATTTGAGTCGCCCGCGCGCGCCGTCAAACACGCCGGCAACCTGCCGCGCCGGCAAGGTAAGATAGGCGTAGTCGACCGATGTCGGCGTTGCCGCGATCGACTTGAACGCCGGCAATCCCTCGATCGTCTCGCCGGTAGGGTGGATCGGATAGATGGTGCCCTTGTAGCCGCTATCGCGCAGGCAGCGGATAAAGCGATTGCCTGCCGAGATTTCCTTCGCCGACGCCCCTGCAACGGCGATCGTGCGAGGCTCGAACAGCGGCCGGAAGGCCTCCAGAACTTTTCCTTCGCACGCCGGGCTCTCGCGGGTTTTCAACTCCGCTTTGGTGTGCGGAGCCGCAGCCTCGTTAAGTACGAAACGTGCGTCGACCGCCACCGCACCATCGGGGCGGGCGAAGACGGGATTGAGGTCGAACTCGCAAACCGCCTCGTAATTTGCGGTGAAAAAGCCATGCGGGCCGCCCAAGGTCATCAGCAGCGCGACAATCGCGTCTCGGTCGACGCTTGCCCTGCCGCGCGCGCCTTGCAAAATCGAGCTGATCTTCAACTCGCTCAGCATGTCGTGAGCGTCTTGCGCGGAGATCGGACAAAGCCGGAAGGAGACGTCATCGAGTATCTCGGCATAGATGCCTCCCGCGCCGACCATCAGCATGGGGCCAAGCTGGGGGTCGACGGTACCGCCGACGACAAGCTCCACGCCGGGCGCGGCCATCTCCTCGACGAGAAATCCGGTCAGCGCCACGTTTGCTTCGGTAAGATGCACCGCCATAGCGGCGCGCGCCGTTTCGACTTCGTCAAGCGATGTCAACGATAGCCGCACGGCACCGATGTCGCTCTTGTGTAATGCAGTCGACGACAGCGCCTTCAGCGCGAAGGGCGGCGTCAGCGCATCAAGACGCGGCGCGACGGGTTCGGAAGCGTCGATGCGCACGGATTTCGGCACACGGACACCGAGGTCGGCGAGTAGCCGCTTGGCGCTATATTCATCGAGCGCGGTAGCCTTCGCGGCTCTGGCGTCGGTGAGTACCAATTGCAGCTTGCTGGGCACTTGTGGAGCGGTTGACGACAGGGTTTGGACGGTCATCAGTAGCTCGTCGGCCAATTGGCGAGGCGGTGTTCGCCGACCCCTCCGTTCGGCCCATTACAATGAATGTTCAAAACGTCGATGAGGAATCGTCGGGTTTCGCCGGGTTCGATCACGGCGTGGCTCTCAAACAGCGCGGCGAGTGCGAAGGCCGAACTGTCGCGTGAAATCTCTTCCAGCAGCTTGTCGAAGCGTTCGGGATCGTCTTCGCGCTTCAGTCCGTGCAAGACGTTGACCCCCACGCGCGGGTCCATGAACCCGAAATCCGCAGTCGGCCAGGCGGCGGTCACGTCGGAGTTGCGCCCGCCGCCCATGTTCAAATAGGCCTGCCCGTAATTCTTGCGAAGCGTGATGGCGATGCGGGGCACGGAGACGAGCGACAGAGCATTCATCCAATTCATGATGCGGCCCGGCGCCCAACGCTTCTCGCCCTCGATGCCGATCAGGAAGCCGGGCTGGTCGACCAGAAAAACGATGGGGATGTTGTAGGAGTCGCAGAGCACGAGAAAGCTCGTCGCCTTGCGCATGGCGTCGACGTCGATGGCGCCGCCGCGCACCATCGGATTGTTCGCGATAAAGCCGGTCACGCGGCCGTCGATCCGCGCCAAAGCCGTGACGATCGATCGGCCGAAGCGCGGCTTCAGCTCGAATGTGCCGTCGCGGTCGACGATCGCGGCCACGATCTTGCGCGCATCGTAGACCTGCGAGCGGGTGTCCGGTAGGCAGGCGAGCAGATCGTCTGCGCTGCCGCTCTGTTCGGGCACCGGCGCGGCCGGCGGCGTCTCGCCGCTGTGGCGCGGCATGTAGCCGAGATAGCGCTTGATGATGTCGAGGACTTCCTGATCGGTATCGGCTGCGTAATCGACCAAGCCCGTCTTTTCGGTGTGCAGCTTCCAGCCGCCGAGTTCCTCGGGATCGACTTGCTGGCCGATGGCGATCGAGGTGACCCGGCTGCTGGCGACCGCCATGGTGGCGCCCTTCCGCATGGCGACGAAGTCCGACATGCAGGCGTACCAGGTCGACGAGCCATAGCAGTCGCCGAGCAGGGCCGATATCAGCGGCATCTTGCGGACGCGCTGATATTCGACCGGGTCCTGGCCGAGGATGGCGCGCCCGCTCGCGCCCATGCGGTCAGGCATGCGGGCGCCGGAGGATTCGCCCAGGCAGATCAGGGGCATGCCGCGGGAAGCTGCCACATCCTTGATATGCTTCATTTTTTTGCCGTTCACCACGCTCGACGAGGCGCCGAGCACGGTGAAATCATTAGAGACGACAGCGATGGGCCGGCCGGCAATGCGACCGAAGCCGGCCACCTTGCCGTCGGCCGGCGTGCGGTCGCTCATCTCCGGGCGGTGCGAGGTGGCGAGCAGCCCGAATTCCACGAAGCTGTCGGGGTCGAGCAGATAGTCCAGGCGCTCGCGCGCGTTCAGAACGCCCCGCTCGCGCCGCGCGGCGAGTTTCTGCGGGCCGCCCATGGCCAGGGCCTTGGAGCGACGCCGCGCGAATTCCTCCAAAGCTGCCGCAACCTCTCCAGACCCTCGCTTCGACTGCATTGTGTCGCCGACCCGTGCACAGCGTTCATAGTATCAAGTGCTACTACTAAAATGGATGGCGGCCCGGCGGTCAAGCGCGCCGCGGCCCTCGCGCGCGGGTGGCATTAGGCTGTCGCTCGGCGTCCGTCCCGGCACGGCGCCGAGATAGCCACGCGAAAGCTAGCGTTTCGCGCGCACCGTGATCGGCTGCTGCGGAGCGACAGCTCCGGCTTCAGCGCCGTCAACCAGAATATTTTGCATGGTCTCATTGAGGCTGACGAGCTGCTCGGACGAGAAGTAGCGTCGCCGCAGCTCGACCAGATAAGCGCCGAAGGCTTCGTCGATCTGTGGGCCGAAGCGCTCAAAAATCTCGGCCAGATAGATGTCGTGGCGGATGAGCGACTCGGCCATCGTGACGATCGATTCGTTGCTCGTATAGGCCGCGTGCACCTCGCCATGCATCTTGGCGGTAAGCGCCGTCTTGAAGTCGGTGGCGATCGTGAAAAGGTTGTCGGCGTTGCCGATGCGCACGCCGTTGCCCTCGTGCAGATAGACGCGGACATTGTCGCTGAACCGGAAGCGGCCGGGATCCGTGCCGAACAGGATGATGACGATGCTGACCCCGCGCGCGGCCGCGTCGCGCAGCTCGGCGAAATGGGTATCAATCACGTTCTCGTGGGCCTTGATCCACACGTGGATGGCGGCCTCTTGAATCATTTCCGATATCTTGGCGTTGACCTTTTTCTCGCCCTCGATCGTCCAGACGAAGTCGCGGCCGTCGTCGGATTTGACGTGACTGAGATGGGAGGCCAACTGCCGGCACCTGAAGCTGGTGTCGTCGGCGATACGGTTAAGCAGCACGCGTGGGTCGACCGGAATGTAGCGCACCGGTGACTTGCTGAAGGGTTGAACGGCGCCTTTCTTCGTGCAGCTTTCGAGGGCGCCGTAAGTGTTGGCGCGCGGCAAGCCGGCGACCTTACTGATCTCGTAGGCGGTGGCCGGGTTCGATTGCAGAAGCGCGATATAGGTGCGGGCTTCGTAATGGGAAAAGCCGAGCTCTTGCAGCTCCGCCGCAAGGGCGTCCTGTTGCGCGATGTTCTTCACCAGCAGTTTCGCTGGGCCGGCTTGGCCGCGCCGGCGCGCCGATTTGGCGCCGCGGGCGGCGGGCCGGCCTTGCGTCTTTCGCTGGTTTTGCAGCACGTTAGGGTCGCCGTCCTTGGCTGCGAGTAGGGCATGCCGCCACATACGCGTTTGATGACATTAGCCCAACGATTGCACTGGTGTCGAGGCGCAATCTCAGGGGGTTTTTCGCCGACGTAGCCCGCGCGCAATCGCCGTTACGGCCATCCGAGCTTGGCAAGCGCTGCAATGCTGCTCGCGATTTCTTCGTCGGGCTTGTCGCAGATGATCTCGAGACCGACCGGGCCGGCGAATTGCAGATTGCGCAGCGCGACGCCGAATTGCTCAAAGGGAACGACGCCGCGGCCCACGCTATCGTGCCGCCACGTGTCAAGCGGCGTGTCAGAGAGGTGCACCATCTTGAGCCGCGGCGCAACGCGTTCGAGGCCCTTCATCGGATCTTCGCGCATGAATACGGCGTTGGCCGCGTCGTAGATGATACCCACCTGCTCGGGGGGCAGTCCGCCGATGGCAGCCATCAGGTCATCGGCGCGCGGCAGGAACGCATAGGGGATGTTCTCAACCATAAGCACGACCTCGCGCTTGGCCGCGCGGGCTGCGAGGGGCTCCATGCCGGCGCGGAACCAGTCAATCAGCCATTGCCGCGGCGGCGGCAGCAGTGGGCGCGTCATGCCGGGCGACATCACGATGTATTTCGCGCCGAGATCGCCTGCGAGGTCGACGACTTTCTCCAAATAGGCGTGGGCAGAGGCGCGCACATCCTGCGCGGGGCTCACCAGATTGTTGTCGAAGCCGCCGGGGTTGAGCGAGACGATCCGTGTCCCGGACTCTTCGGCGACGCGCGCGAGCCGGCGGCGGCCTTCGGAGTCGATGTCGGCCGGCCACAGATGCGGTGCGGTCAGCAACACCTCGATCTGGCCATAGCCTTGCCCGCCCAAATGCCGCACGCAATCCTCGATGCCGCGCTGCCAGATGTATGAAAACGTGTTGATGACATACTGCTTGGTGGCCATTGCGTGTGCCCGCGGCGGTTCGACGATTTCGCCGCACTCTTGCAAATGCTAGTTGTTAGCGCAACTACGAATGCTATACGGTGCCGGGCGGCGTGGGCCGGCCGTTTCGGTCGCCGCCGGCGTCCACAAGGGTTTGCAGATGCGCGTTCTGGTGACCGGCGGCAGCGGCTTCCTCGGATTTGAGACCGCCCGAAAGCTCGCCGGTCGAGGCGACACGGTTATCGCGTTCGACACGCATATCGCCGTGCCGCTTGCCAGCCTCGCGGCGGCGGAGGCGACGGTTGTTCCGGTTGCCGGCGACATCACCGATCTCGCCAATGTGGCGCAGCTTTTCAAGGCGTACCAGCCGGAGGCGGTGGTGCACTTCGCAGCTATCGTTGGGGTTCCGGCTTCGCTGAGCAGCCCGGCCAACATCCTGCGCGTGAATGTGCAAGGAAGCCTCAATCTCTTCGAGGCGATGCGGCTTTACGGCGTCAAACGCGTCATCCATATGAGCTCTGAAGAGGTCTATGGCGACTTCCAGAGCCCGGTTGCCGATGAACAACATCCGAAACAGCCGCTGTTGCCCTACGGAATCAGCAAATTAACGGTGGAGCAGTTCGGCAGGACCTACCGCGATCTACACGGGCTCGAATGCATCAACCTGCGCACGTCCTGGGTCTATGGTGTGCGCCTCGACCGCCCGCGGCCGCCAATGAACTACCTCAATGCGGCGCTCAAGGGGGCGCCGCTCCGTCTTGCCGCCGGTGGCGACACCGTCACCGATTTTACGTATGTCGAGGATGTCGTCGATGGCGTGTTGCGTGCGCTCGACCATCCGCGCCATCGCTACGACGTCTACAACATCGCGAGCGGAACCGCCGTCAGCGACCGCGCGCTCGTCGACGAGATCAAGGCGCTGTTGCCGGGCGCCGACATCACGATCGGGCCGGGACGGCGAGAGTTCATGCCCGGGGTTCGCATACCGACCAAAGGCGCGCTCGATGTGACACGCGCGCAAGACGAATTCGATTACCGGCCGCAATACGATATTCGTCGCGGGCTGCAGGCCTATATCGCGGAATGGCGCGAGACCAATGGCGCGGCTGCAAAGGAGCACGTCTGAATGAAACTGATCACTATTCCGGCCTCGCCGTTCGGCCGCAAAGTGCGTGTTGTCATCGCCGAAAAAGGCTTGACGGAGAAAGTCGAGCTGGTGATCGACAACCCGTGGAAGCCGGACACGCAAGTGCCCGAATTCAACCCGGTCGGGAAGGTGCCGGTGCTGATCACCGATGACGGAATGACGCTATACGATTCCACAGTGATTTCCGAATATCTCGACAGCACGGCTGACGGCGTCGCCCTCTATCCGAAGCCGGGCAAGGAGCGCTGGCTCGCGTTGCGTCGCGCCCGGCTCGCGGACCAGGCGCTGGACGCTTTCATCGCGGTGCGGCTCGAGCGCAATCGCCCCGAGGCTGAGCGTTCCGCCGGATGGATCGGACGGCAGCTGGGTGTAGTGTGGCGCTGCCTTGATGCGATGGAGCAAGAAGCCAAGACCATCGACAACAAGCTCACAATTGGCAAAATCGCGTTTGCGGTCGCACTTGGCCATTTCGATTTCCGCCGCATGACCGACGCGCCCGATTGGCGGCAAGACCGGCCGATGCTTGCCGCGTGGTATGAGGCCTTTGTATCGCGGCCGTCACTGCAATCGACGGCGCCGCATGACTAGCCGAGACTGTCTGGAGCGCGCGCCAGGTGTTTGAGACCGAATGCATCGTAGTGGGAGCCGGCGCCATCGGCCTTGCGATCGCGCGGCGGCTGGCCATCGGCGGCCGTGATGTCCTCGTGCTGGAGCGGGCCTCTGCGGTCGGCACCGAAACGAGTTCGCGCAGCAATGAGGTCATCCACGCTGGCATCTATCACCGGCCGGGTGGTCCGCAGGCCGTGCTTTGCGGCCGCGGCCGGGAGGCCCTTTACGCCTATTGCGCGGAGCATGGCGTCAGCCATGCCCAGATCGGCAAGCTCGTCGTCGCGACCGACGACCAATCGGTGCCGTGGCTGGAGGCAATGCACGCTCGCGCGGCCGAAAACGGTGTGCCGGGCCTGCACATGCTCAGCGGCGCAGAGGCGGCGAAACTCGAGCCGCAACTCGTCTGCCGCGCCGCGCTGCATTCGACCCGCACGGGCATTGTCGACACGCACGGGCTGATGCTCGCCTATCGCGGCGATGCCGAGGCGCATGGGGCATCTATCGCGTTGAACAGCGCGTTCGTTGCAGCGCGAGCGACGCAGCGCGGGTTTGATGTGGAAGTGGTCAGCGGCAAAGATGGGCGACTGTCGATTGCCTGCCGCTTTCTGATCAACGCCGCCGGCATTTGGGCCAGCGAGGTTGCGCGCGGCGTCGAAGGTATGCCGTCGAACTGCATTCCGCACATCTACCTCGCGAAAGGCGCTTTTTTCACATTGCGCGGAAAAATGCCGTTTCGCCACTTGATCGTGCCGGAGCCGAAGACTTGGCGGCGCGGTGGCATCTTCACGCTCGATCTCGCCGCGCGCGGGCGTTTCGGTCCGGATGAAGACTGGATTGAACAGGTCGATTACAGCCTCGAAAACTGGCCGACCGCTCACGTCTGTGAGGCCGTGCGGCGCTATTTCCCCGCGCTCCCCGACGGCGTGTTGACGCTCGATTATGCAGGTATCAGGCCGCGATTGAACGGTCCCGGCCAGCCACCCGCAGAGTGGCTGTTCCAGACCGAAAGCGAACATGGGCTGCAAGGCCTGATCAATCTGTTCGGTTTCGAGAGCCCCGGCATCACGTCGTCACTGCCGATCGCCGACGCGGTCGCCGGCTTGTTCGCGGGCGAAGCGCTGCCTTTCGCCGTCGACCCGACGCAATTCGGCGACTACCGGCCGCCGGTGCTGCTTTCCATAAAGTAGTTGCTAAAACTACCTCAGTCGCTATCATCGTGTTCAGGCGGCCTGCCGGGGCGTGCTGCCGGATCTTGCCGGCGACACCTTCAACGCCAAATCAGCAGTTTTGACGGGGCCTTGGGGTCTGGGCCGGCTCCTGCAGGATCGATGCATGGCGCTTTGCGGGGATTGCCCTTGCCGAGCCCGCGACAAGGAGAGCTCCGAGAATGGCGACTGTGAAAGGCGCTGAGTACATCGTCGATTTTTTGATCGAGGAGAAAATCCCCTACATCTTCGGCGTTTGCGGGCACGGCAATGTCGGGCTGCTGGACGTGCTTTACGATCGCAAGGACAAGATCAAGGTCGTCTCGCCGCGGCACGAACAGTGCGCCGCGCACATGGCGGACGCCTACTATCGGGTGCGGCACGAGCCGGTCGCCACGCTGAGCTCGATCGGACCGGGCACCGCCAATATGGTGATGCCGCTGATGAACGCGCTGGTGGACTCGTCGGCGATCCTCGCCATCACCTCCAACGTGCCGACCCAGCAGGCCAACCGCGGCGCCTTTCAGGATACGGCGCGCGAAGGCCGCAGCGATGTGCCGCCGATCCTGCAGCAGTGCGTGAAGCGCGTATATCAGCCGCAACGCGTCGAATCGCTGCCGGTGGCGATGCGGCAGGCCCTGGCGCTGACGACCGCCGGGCGCCCCGGCCCGGTCAATGTCGATGTGCCGTTCAACGTCTTTCAGGAGGTCGGCGAGGCCGACTACGAGCCATCGCAGCGCAGGGTCCGTCCGCGCATCGGCGCGGCGCCCGACGCGGTGCGCGCCGCAGCCGACCTCATCTGCGCCGCGCAGCGTCCGCTGATTTATGCCGGCCATGGCGCGACACTGTCGGAGGCGGGCGCGGAGTTGACGCAGCTGGTAGAGCGTCTGCAAATCCCTGTGATCAACCTGCCGAACGGCATGGGCACGTTGGACATGCGCCATCCGCTGGCGCTGGGTTTCGTCGGCCGCAACGGCTCCTATCAGGCGGTGCAGGCGGCGCGCCGCTGCGACGTGCTGCTCGACCTCGGGGCGCGTTTCGACGATCGCTCCGCGTCGTCCTGGCTGCCCGGCTATAGTTGGAATATTCCGCCCACCAAATTGATTCAGGTCGACATCGATCCGGCCGAGATCGGTCGTGCCTATCCAGTGGCGCTCGGTATCGCTGCCGACTGCAAGACTTTCTTGCAGCAATTGCTACAGGAACTGGAGCGGCGCGGCGCGCCCGATCGTGGGCTCACGGAGCCATGGCGCGCCGAGATCGCCATCTGGCGCGAGCAATGGGCCGCGCATACCCACAAGATTCAGTCCGGCGCCGATTCACCGCTGCAGCCGCGGCAGGTTGTGGAGACCTTGCGCGAGTTGATGCCCGACGACGGCATCCTGCTGCCCGACGTCGGCGCGCACCACAATTGGTTCATGCAATTCTGGCAGGCACGCCGGCCGCAGACGTTTTTGAACGCCTACGGCTTTGGCGGCATGGGCTTCGGCGTGTGCGGCGTTCTCGGCGCCAAGCTTGCCGCGCCCGAGCGCACCTGTGTCGCCGTGTGCGGCGACGGTGGCTTCAGCATGACACCTTACGTGCTCGCGACGGCGGTCGAATACGAGATTCCCGCCGTTTGGGTCGTCTGGAACAATTTCGGCTGGACATCGATCCGCGACATTCAGAACGGCATGTTCCAGGGCCGCGAGCTCGCCACGATGTTCTATCGTGACGGCAAGCCCTACAATCCGGATTTCGCCGCCATGGCCCGCGCCTACGGCGTCGAAGGCGTGACGGTGGACCACGGAAAAAATCTCAAGGATGCCCTCGCGCATGCGCTGAGCCTTGGCAAACCCGTCGTGTTGGACGTTCACGTCAACGGCGACATTCACGTCCCCTCCACGGGTGCTTGGCAGCTTCCGCCCACGCCCTACCGGGAGCCTGCCTTCGGTAACCGCTACCTGCCAAGCGAGGCGTGAGCGCATATGCTGCAACAAGACGCACAGGTCGCACAGGTCGGCCCCGAAACCGCCGTACGCTGTCTCATCGGCGGCGCGTGGCGTGAGGCTGCCGAGCGGCTCGATGTCGTCAATCCCTATAGCGGCGAAACCGTCGGCCAGGCGCCGGTGGCGACGCAAGGCGATGTCACCGACGCCGTCGCCGCGGCCGTTGCGGCAAGGTCGGCCGCCGCGGCGCCGGGCTACCGGCGCGCGGAGCTGCTGCGGCAGGCCCAGGCGCTGATCCGCGAGCGCGCCGAGCAGATCGCGCGCGCGATCACGCGCGATACCGGCAAGCCGATCAAGGACACCCGCACCGAAGTGCGCCGCTCGGCCGAGACCATCGGCTTCTGCGCCGACGAGGCGATCCGCATTGAAGGCCGCCACATTCCGCTCGACGGCAGCGAGCTCGGTGCCGGCAAGCTCGCCATGCTGCTGCGCTTTCCGGTCGGCGTGGTGGGTGCCATCGTGCCCTTCAACGCGCCGTTTAATATGGCGTGCCACAAGATCGGGCCGGCGCTGGCCGCCGGCAACGCGGTCGTGTTCAAGGCGCCGCCGGAAGCGCCGTCCTGCTTTCAACTGATGGCGGAGCTGTTCGTTGACGCCGGCGTCGGCCCCGGCGTGCTCAACGTGCTGCATGGCGGCGCGGCGGTCGGCGAGGCGATGGTTCGCGATCCGCGCGTCGACTTCATTACCTTTACCGGCTCGACGCGGGCGGGCGCCGCCGTGAAGGCGGCGGCCGGCTTGCGCCGGGTGACGCTCGAGCTTGGCGGCCTCGGCCCCAACATCGTTCATGCCGACGCCGATGTCGCACAGGCGGCGCCCATGTGCGCGCTCAACGGCATGCGGCTGGCGGGGCAGAGCTGCGTGTCGGTGCAGAATTTGTTTGTGCACCAATCGATCCTGAAGGACTTCAGGGAACTGCTGGTTGCCACGGCGAAATCGCTGAAGATGGGCGATCCGCTCGATCCCGACACCGATGTCGGGCCTCTCATCAACCGTCGCGCGGCCGAAAGGGTCGAGACATGGGTCGATGAAGCGCGCGCGGCCGGCGCCGAGGTGCTGTGCGGCGGACGGCGCCATGGCGCATGTTATGAGCCTACCGTCGTCACCAATGTTACGCCCGACATGAAAGTCGTCTGCCGGGAGGTTTTCGGGCCGGTGATTTCGCTGCGCCCCTATTCCGATCTCGACGACGTGATCGACTGGATCAACGCGTCCGGCTTCGGGCTCAACTGCGGGCTGTTCACCAGTTCGAACATGACCATGATGCATGCCGTGCGCGAAATCCGCTGCGGCGGCATCATCGTCAACGGCACGTCGACCTTCCGCCCGGACCAGACGCCCTATGGCGGCGTCGGCATGAGCGGGGTCGGGCGCGAAGGGCCGGCGGTCGCCGTGCGCGACATGACGGACGAGCGGCTGGTGATTCTCAACCTGTGAAACGCCGCGGCGGGCGGGCGGCCAAAATAGTATTTGCGAGGGCAACTACTTCTTATTGACAAGGCCGCTGCTTCAATTACGCTTCAAAGAAAATCAAGCTGCGGCCGGGCAGCGCGAGGAAAACCAGGATTCGCTTAGCGTAGGGAGGGATGACATGCGCAGGAGAAAGACGGCCGGGACTGGGCTCGACAGGCGCGAGTTTCTGGCCACCACATCGAAATACGCGGCATTAGTTGCTCTGACAGCCGCGCCGGGCTCTCCGATCTTCGAAATGGCGGCGGCCTATGCGGCGACGGAATCCGAGAAAAAGGCCAAGGCCGAGCACGTGCTGCTGTTCGGCTCGACCGAAACCCTGCACAAGTGGCCGCACGGCAAGCTGTCGCATGAGCAGTCCAACCTGACCGGCATGCTCCAACTCAAGCAGTACATTGAGGAGGAGACCAAGGGCAAAGTCTACGTCGACATGCAGTTCGGCGGCACGCTCGGCAATCAGATCGAGATGCCGCGCAAGCTCCAGCAGGGTGTCTTGGCCGGTTGCCATGCCTCGACGCAGAACGCCGCCGCCGCCGCTCCGGTATGGAACGTGATCGATTTCCCCTATCACGTCGGGCCGGTCGACGGCTTCTGGAAGATATTGTTCTCGAAGGACGCCAACGACACATTGCGCAAGAAATCCGAAGCGCAGGGTCTGGTCACGCTCACCGTGTTTCCGCAGATTCGCTGGATCGAGCTGCGCAAGAACCTGGGCAAGCAGGTGCGCAAGCCCGAGGACCTCAAAGGTCTGAAGATCCGCGTCACCGGGTCGAAGCTGGAGCAGGTTGCGTTCCACATCCTGCCCTCGAACGCCACGCCTGTGGCTTGGGGTGAGGTCTATAACGCCATGAAGTCGGGGGCCGTGGACGGCATCCATGTCGGTCCGGCGCCGGTCGCCGACGTCGGCATTTCCGACGTGGTCGGAACGCAGACCAACACCGAGTTCATGTACAACTCCGACGGAACCTTCCTCTCGACCAAATGGTTCCGTGCGCTTCCCGGCGCGCTCCAAGAGGCGATTTTGGAGGGCGCTTATCGGGCGCAGGTCTACCAGCACAAGAAATTCCTGCCGTTCCTGCGCGACCAATGGGGCATCTACCCGGATTCGCCGCCCGATTCGCTCTACAAGAAGCTCAAGATCGACACTGTGTTCTTGAGCAAGGATGAGCGCGCGCACTGGGTAGACTTCCTCTCCTACAAGCGCAACAAGGACACCTACGATCCGCTGATCAAGCGCTTCGGCAAGACCGAATATGAAACCGTCGGCCGCGTGGCCGCTGCAGCCGGTCCCGTGGAGCCGCACCGCTGGTGGAAAACGGCGTAAACCGTCTAAATGGCGGAAACGGCCACGTGCCGTTTCCGCCAGACCACACTTCTCAACGATCCGACCGGCATTGCGCAGAGGCAGAAGCTGGCGGAGGGCGTGGTCGCGCGTATCACGCCTCCGGCGCGGCAGTCCTCTGCTGAGACCGCAATTCCGATGTCGAACGAGAGAGACGCTGCCCAGTCCAAGTCCGAGCAAGGCGAGCAATCGCGCGCGGGCGGTCGCTTTGCGCAACTGTGGCGACTGCTGGACAGCAAGATCGAATTTTATCTCAACTTCCTTTTCTATGCCTATTTGACGTCCATCATCATCATCGAGGTGTTCCGCCGCTACGTGCTCGATTCGGCGACCTCCTACGGCGAGGAAACGGCGCGCTATGCGTTCATCTGGCTTGCCTATGTAGCGGCAGCGCGCGGTGTCAAGAACCGCAACCATCTATCGATCGAGATCGTTCGGCATATGCTCGGGCGGACCGGAAAATTCGCGCTGCTCATGCTGAGCGACTTCTGTTTCATGGCTCTTGCTCTGATCGTGGTGGTCACCAGCATCCAATTCGTCGTTACCAACATCCAATACGACCAGATGTTCACCGGCGCGGATCTGCCGCTCTGGCTAGCGACGTCGGCGGTGCCGGTCGCTTGGACGTTGATCGCCATCCGCGTCCTACAGCGCAATATCGCGACCATCGGCGACTTCCGGGCGGGCCGGCCGATGGAAGCAGGCACTCTGGTGAGCGAGTAGTCGACATGGAAATGCCTGTCATCCTCGGCCTGGGAGCGATCGTCCTGATGCTCGCGCTCGGCGTCGAGATCATGGTCTGCCTTGGGCTCGGTGCGGCACTGCTCACTTTCGCGCAGAAGCAATACAGCATCGACAATATCGGCATCGCCGCGTTCAGCGAGATCAACTCGTTCCCGCTCTTGGCGATGCCGCTCTACATCCTGACCGGCGATCTCATCGCGCATTCGGGTATCGCGCAGCGCCTGATCAATTTTTCCAGGACCCTCATCGGCTGGCTATATGGCGGCCTGGGCGTGACTCTGCTGGTGGCTTCCGGCTTCTTTGCCGCGATCAGCGGCTCCAATTCGGCGACGGTCGCCGCCATGGGGCGCATGATGCTCGGCGAGATGCGCAAGGACGGTTACCCCGACGAGGAGACGGCGGCGATCGCCGCTTGCGGCGGCACGGTCGGTATCATCATTCCACCCAGCATCGTCTTCGTCATTTATGGCGTCGCGGCGGGGGTTTCGGTCGGCGATCTGTTTCTCGGCGGCCTTATTCCCGGCGTCATGATGGTGGCGGTGATGGTGGCCGTCACCGCCTATACCTGCCGCAAGGAGAAGCTCGGCAGCCGCTTTCCGTTCGATTGGTGGGCGATGCTCAGGGAGGGTTGGCGGGCCAACCTCGCCTTCGGCGCGACGGCCGTCATCCTCGGCGGCATTTACGGCGGCATCTTCACCCCCACCGAAGCGGCTGCCGTGGCGGTCGCCTATTGCCTGCTGGCCGGTATGTTCGTTACGCGCGAGATCAAGCTGCGCGATCTGCCGTCGATCGCCAACCGCAGCAGCGACATTGCCGGCATCGTCGCGCCCATTATCGCGATGGCCGTGGCGCTGTCGCAGGTGCTGGGCGTATTGGGCCTGCCGAAGGAGGCGGTCGATGCCATGCTCAGCCTGTCGGGCGATCGAAACGTTCTAATCTTCATCATCCTGATCATCCTGCTGATCGCCGGTGCGATCATGGAGACGACGCCGAACGTGTTGCTGCTTACGCCCCTGCTGGTGCCCATTGCCAACAAGCTGAATCTCGATCCGATCCATTTCGGGGTTACGGTCGTCACGGCGCTGGCCATCGGCTTCATCACGCCGCCGGTCGGCCTCAATTTATTCGTCGCCAGCTCGATTACCGGTGTCCCCGTGCACCGGATCGCCGCCCGCGCCGTGCCGATGCTTATTGGATTGATCGTTGTTTTGCTGCTGGTCGCTTACGTGCCCTGGTTCAGCCTGGTGCTGGTGCCGCCGAAATAACAACGTCTCAACGGTTGTCGAAAAAAGGAGGCGGAATGCCGAAATTTGCAATTTGCGCGGAGCACTTCGTCAAGGAAGGGGCGATGGAGACTTGGCTTCGCCTCGCGAAAGCCAATTCCGCCGCCTCGCTGCAGGAAAAAGGCTGCCACCGCTTCGATATCAACGTCGATCGAGGCGATCCCAGCCACGCGGTCATTTACGAGATCTACGACAGCCGGGAGGCGTGGCTGTCGCATTGCGAGCAGCCGCATTTCAAGACCTTCGTCAACAGCATTCCGGATCTGATCGTGAGGCGCGCTCGTTACGAGCTCGATCTGTTGACGTGAGACGATCGGCCTGGCGGACTCGCGCGACCGAGAGGAGGCACCCCTCAGCGGTCCAGCTTGTAGATCGCCGCCGGTGTCAGGCCGTTCTCGACGATGGCGCGCAGCAAAGTGACAAATCCTGTCGAAGCAGCGGCCGGCAGCGAGTCGATGAACGGCTCGATCATGCCGGTCGCGCCGTCGACCGCGCCGACGCGCATGCAGGCATCGATGACATGCATCTCTTGGTCGGCCGAGTGGAGCACCTCGGGCTTGCCGGTGAGCGCGGCGAGGCAGCCTTCGATGCCGTAGCAGCCGAAATTCGACACCGACGCGGCCAGCAGCATGGAAACCGTGACGGCGGGCGCGATCTTGTCGCCGAACGGCAGTTTGCTGCGGATCGCCTCGCGGATATTGCCCATGCCGAGCTCGTTGCCGCCGTCCCCGATGCCGACGGTGTAGATGCCGCGCCGATGGGCTTCCGCGAACAGGTCGTCGATCTTGGCCATGACCGCTGCGACGTTCTCTTCGCCGCGCCCGTAGTGATAGCGCCCGTGCTCGTCGGCGCCCTGCCGTTCGATGGAGACCAGGCCGGTCGGGCCCTTCGCGAGAAGCTGCTCGGTCGCCTCCTTAACCGCCGCCGGCTCGGCCGGAAAACCCGACACGATGGCGACCGGCAATTCGCGTCCGGGCACCGCCCACGCAGAGCGCCGCGCACTCTCATATTCGTCGAACGTCGTCGGCGTCAGTCCGGCAGCGCGCAGGCAGGCCTCCGCGACATAGGTCTGCTCCGCTTCGCAGATGACCACGGGAAGCGCTTTGCAGGCCAGATATAAAGCCCGGGCGAGCGTGGCTGCGCCGATCGGTCCGTCGCTCTCCGCCATGGCGGGCGAGAACCAGCCACGGATCGGCAGCCCGGTCGCAATGATGATGGGCTGCTGTGGGCGCGCCGCGTCGGCGAGCCCCCGCGCCGCGGTCAAGCACAGCGGCCTGTCGTCATTGACCTTGCGTGCCTCGTCATAGAGCAGGGGGATGAAACCGCGCGCAGAGAGATCCACCGAAATGAGCCGGTCGATGGCTTCCCCGATCTGATCGAGTTTTTGGGCATCTAGGGGCACGAGCGAAGCTCCTTACAGAATGGAATTTGATCATGACCGACAAGAGAACCTGCGTCGTCGCCGGAGCGCTGGGCATCGCCGGCCGCGGTCTGATCGAGCATCTGGAAAGTCGGTCGGACTGGACCGTGATCGGTCTGTCGCGCCGGGCGCCCGATTTTCCGACGCGCGCCCGCTTCGTCGGCGTCGATCTTCTTGATGTGGAGGATTGTCATCGCAAGCTTAGCGGGCTCAACGACGTAACGCACGTATTTTACGCGGCCTTTGCGCCAGGCGCGAGCGCGTTGGAGGAAGTTACGCCCAACGTGACTATGCTGCAGAATCTGGTGACGACCATGGAGGCGGCATCGCCCGCCCTGCGCCATATCCTCATGATCCAAGGGACAAAATGGTACGGCCACCATCTCGGCCCCTACCGCACGCCATCCAAAGAGGACGATCCGCGCCATATTCCGCCCAATTTCTACTACGACCAGCACGACTGGATCGCGAGCCACCAGCGCGACAAGCGCTGGACCTGGTCCGCGTTGCGGCCGCACGGCATCTGCGGGTTCGCGGTCGGCAGTCCGATGAATCATCTGCTGGCGCTTGCGCTTTATGCCAGCATCTCGCGCGAGCTCGGTGTGCCGTTGCGGTTCCCGGGGCACCCGGGCGCTTTTCGCACGCTCTATCAGTTCACCGACGCGCATCTGTTGGGGCGCGCCATGGTCTGGGCGGCGACCACGCCCGCTTGTGAAAATCAGGCCTTGAATATGACCAACGGCGAATACGAGCGCTGGGAGAATATCTGGCCGTCCATCGCGGCTTGGTTCGGCGTGCCGACGGGCCCGGTGCAGACCGTGAAGCTTTCGCAGCAAATGGCCGACAAGGAGCCGTTGTGGGAACGCATGCGCGAAAAATACGGCTTGCGGCCCTATCGTATGAGCGACCTCGTCAGTTGGAATTTCGCGGACTGGTCCTATGGCAATCCGTACGACCAGATGTCGAGCGTGGCCAAGGCGCGACGGTCTGGCTGGCACGAGACGCTGGCTGCGGAAAGCATGTTCACGGCGCTGTTCGATCGCCTGGCGCGCGAGCGCATTATTCCGTATCCGAAGCGCTGACACTCAGGTTTCAGCCGGCGCCAAGAGGCGCTCAAGGTGATGATCTATGAAATTTGTGGAGACGTCGCCGGAGGCGAAAACATCGTCGTCGAGACACGCGATCAGAAACTCTTTGTTGCTCTTGATGCCGTCGATCTCGAAGTCGCGGAGCGCGGACGCCAGTCTGGCGCGTGCGTCAGCGCGATCCTCGCCCCAGGCGATGACTTTGGCGACCAAGGGATCGTAGAAGGGCGTAATAGTGTCGCCCTCACGGTAGCCGGTGTCGACACGAATGTGATCGCCGGTAGGCGGCCGAAGTCGACTAAGAAGGCCCGGTGAAGGCAGGAATTTCTTGAGCGGGTTTTCGGCATAAAGGCGCGCTTCGATCGCATGACCTTTTGTTTGGACGCTCCTCTGCGCGATTGCAGCCAGATCGTCGCGCGCAAGCTTCAGCTGCATGGCCACGAGATCTTGTTCGGTTACCATTTCGGTGACAGGATGCTCGACCTGAATGCGCGTATTCATTTCGAGGAAAAAATAGTCGAAGCCTTGCGCGTCGACGATGAATTCCACCGTTCCGGCACCACGGTAATCGGTCGCACGGCACAGCTTGAGGGCATCTTCGGCCATGCGGTTGCGTACGACATCCGGCAGGCCGGGCGCCGGGCTTTCCTCGATCACCTTCTGAAAGCGCCGCTGCAATGAGCAATCGCGTTCGAACAGATGGATCGCACGGCCGTCGCCGTAGCCGAACACTTGTATTTCGACGTGGCGGGCTTTCCGAATAAGGCGCTCGAGAAAAATCGTTCCGTCGCCAAACGCCTTGCTCGCCATGGACTGGGTCGCTGCGGCGATCTCAGCCAGTTGTTCAGCGCGGTCAACCCGCCGCATGCCAATGCCGCCACCGCCCGCCACTGCCTTGACCAGAAGCGGAAAACCGACTTTCGCGGCTGCTTCTTTCAAGCCGTCAAGCTCGCCCATGGCGAAACGCCGGCTGCCCGGAACGACGGGGATGCCGGCCATCATCGCAATGTCGCGCGCCCGCTGCTTGTCGCCCATGGCGCGGATCGTTTCCGGCACCGGACCGACCCAGTTCAGCCCTGCGGCATCGACTGCTTCGGCAAATTCGGCATTCTCGGACATGAAGCCGTAACCCGGATGAACGGCGTCGGCCCCGCTGGCTGCCGCGACGTCGAGCAGCCGGTCGATGCGCAGGTAACTTTCCTGCGGACGCGGGCCGCCGATAGGGTAGGCCTCGTCCGCGTCCAGCGCGTGCGCCAGCCGGGCATCGGCTTCGGAATAGACCCCTACGCTTTTGAGGCCGAGGCGGCGACAGCAGGCAATGATACGGCAGGCGATCTCGCCGCGATTTGCGATCAGGACCT
Source organism: uncultured Alphaproteobacteria bacterium (assembly GCA_963750065.1). Taxonomy (GTDB): domain Bacteria; phylum Pseudomonadota; class Alphaproteobacteria; order Rhizobiales; family Kaistiaceae; genus CAVSRC01. The sequence goes on along the minus strand of CAVVPK010000005.1, from coordinate 6,981 downwards.
TCGCGAGCGGCGCCACGGGCTACGCTTCCAGTCGCGCGACGACGGTGCCTTCCGTGACGAGGTCGCCTTCTGCAACAAGGATTTCGCGCACGGTGCCCGCTTCCGGCGCCATGATCGGAATTTCCATTTTCATCAATTCCAAGATCAATATTGGCGCATCTTGGTCAATCGTGTCGCCGATCTTGGCGACGATTTTCCAGACATTGCCGGTAATTTCTGCCTCGACGTCGACGAGCGCCATTGGGGACTTTCGCTACAAGTATCGCTAGAGGTGATTTGATAGTTGTTGTCGTAGCTACTACTAATGAACTTGGGCATGGCCGTCAATGCCGGCCATAAGTCCTGCACATTTTTCCGATTTCGAAAAATGCAAGCGTGCCCGCCGAGATGGGACTATCGCTCTGAGGTCCTGGCGGGTCGGGCGCCGCAAACTGAGGCGCCTAGAATATTTAGGACCTGGAGCCTAATTCGGCTGCGTAGTGTTGGCCCGCGAATCCGCCAGGTCACGATCCAAGGTGTTGCAATCTGAAGTCCAGTCGCGTGGCAAAGTGGAGTCTTGTAGGATTGTTGCGAGGGTTCCGGTTCAGCCGTGCCACCATACAACCGAATGCTCTTACCTTCGTGGGACCGCTCTCTACGACGAGGAGAGAATCTTGTTAGCAGTTACTCTCCCTCCGCCATTCTCATCCCGTTAGCATGTGAGCTCACGGGGCTTCAGGGCAAACAAACAGCTAGCGCCCCGCATTCCGCCCCGCATCCAAATCGCGGCGGTACTCACTGCGTGCGAGTCGCCACCGCGTGATCTGTTTGAACAGGTCGGGCGCGTCCACGATAGCGATGACAAGGAGGATCGTGCCGGTCACAACCAGATGGACGGGCGGCGGCACTCCGATGGCATTGAAGCCCGAGCGAAGAATGCACAGCGTCAATACCCCGGCTGCAATGCCGAGCGGGTGGCCCTTGCCGCCGGAAAGCGACACCCCGCCGATGATCGCCGCGGCGGCGGCGGGAGCCAACACATCGGCGAGCCCGACCGGGGATGCCGCACCCAGGCTGTAGCTCAGCAGCACGCCGCCCAGCGCCGAGAAAGCGCCCGAGGCCATGAAGATGCCGATCAATATCCATTCGGTCTTCACGCCAGCAACCATGCTGGCGCGCCGGTCGCCGCCGGTCGCGGCGGCGTCGCGGCCGATCCGGGTGAAAGCCATGACGATCGCCGCGACAATGAATAGCCCCACGGCGGCCGCGCTTCGCACCGACAACACGCCCTCGATGGGATTGCTGAGGGCAAGCGAGACCGGCAGGTTGGGATAGTTGATCGTCCGATTGCCGGTCAGCACATAGGTCAGGCCCTGGAGCGTGAGCAGCCCGCCCAGCGTCACCGCGACCGAGCTGATTCGGAGACGCGTCATGATGAGGCCTTGCACCGCGCCGCTGAGGGCGCCGGCGGCGACGCCGCAGAGGACGCCCAGCCAGGGATCATGGACGCCGGTCAGCACCGCGATGCAGCCGGCAAGACCCATCATGCCGGCGACCGAAAGGTCGAACTCGCGCACCAACATCGACAGGCCGAGCCCCAGCGCCACGAAGCCCAGCGTGGCAAACTGCTGAAACACGCTGAACGCCGTGGCAACGCTGAAGAAATAGCCGGTGCCGCGGTCCACCAGCGCGAGGATAACGATGGCGCCGACCATAATGGTGAAAGGCCGCAGTCTGGCGCCGAGCAGCATGGTGAGCGCGGAGCGCATTTTCAACGCCTATCGCCCACGGCGTGCAGCAGAATGACCCCCATGACGATGAGGCCGGTCATGAGGTACTGCACCTGGTCGCTGAACCCGCGCAGGAGCAGCACGACCTCGACCAGCGCCATGATGGTCACGCCGATCAGCGTGCGGATTACCGAGCCGGAGCCCCCCTCGATGGCGGTGCCGCCGACGAGCACCGCAGCGATCGCGCTGTAGTCGTAGCCGGCGCCGAGCTCCATATCGCTGCTGCCGTAGCGGGCCGCAAGCAGCACGCCGGATACGGCTGAGAACGCGCCGGCAAGCGCATAGGCGATCACGATCACGCGGGCAGGGCGGATTCCAGCCGCCTCCGCTGCGCGCGCATTGCTGCCGATCATGGTCATGGCGAGGCCGTAGCGGGTGAAAGAGAGGATGATCTGACCGATGATGACGATAGCGAAGAAGAACAGAGCGCTTATCGGCAGGCCGAGCACGTTGATCCTGAGGATTTCGCTGCCTGGGGCCGCGGGATAGACGCTCTGTCCGCCGCTGATGATCTGCGCCAGGCCGAGCATGAGCGTGAGCGCCGCGATGCTGATCAGGATCGGATTGGCTTTCAGCCAACCGACCACGGCGCCTTGCAGGGCAGTGATGATGACGCCGAACAGAATTGCCAGCACGAAGGCCGGCCACACACCCAAAGCCAGCGTCGCCAGAAAGACCATCGCGGAGGCGGAAACGGTCGCACCGAGCGCGAGCGACATGATGTTTCCGGTCAGCGTGATGAAAGTCATGCCGACGGCAACGCAGCCGATGAAGGATATGGCGTTGAGCAGCGCAAAGAAGCTCGGCAGCGAGATGATGCCCGGCGTGGCGAGCATCCAAATGGCAAGCGCCGCCAATGCGCCCAGGCGGATGCCCCAGACGATACGCTGACGCTGGGTGCCGGAGAAGCCGAGGCGCGGCAGGGTCCAGATTTCACTCATGCCGCAACGACGGGGTGGGTAATGTCTCCAAGGACCTGATGGAGGCTCGCCTCGGCGCGGGCATAATGGCCCACTTGCCGGCCACGGTACATGGTGACGATGAAGTCGGCCATGCCGAGCACCTCCTCGATATCGGACGAGGCCAGCACGACGGCACAGCCCTGGTCGCAGAAAGTCCGGATCAGGCGGTAAATCTCCGCCCGCGCGCCCACATCGACGCCGCGCGTCGGCTCGTTCATCAACAGCACTTCCGCGCCGCCCGAGCGGATCGAGCGGCCGAATGCCAGCTTCTGCTGATTGCCGCCGCTGAGTTCCTCGGCGCGCGAGCGCAGACGCTTGGGATCGACGCCGACCGCGGCGGCGAGCGTCCGCGCTGTGGCGCGCAGGCGCTTCTGATCGAGGAAGCCGAGCCGGGAATGCTCTTCAAGTTGGGTCGCGACCAGGTTCTTGCCGACGTCCAGATGCAGGAAGATGCCTTCGCCGGCGCGATCTTCCGATATGAACTGCACGCGTGCCTTGCGAGCCGCCGTCACGGACCGTAGGGGAATCCGCGTGCCTTCGATGCTGAGCTGACCGGTAGCGCCGGGCACGAGACCGGCCAGCGCGCGCAGAACCTCGGTCGCGCCAGAGCCCACTTGGCCGGCAATGCAGGTGACGGCGCCGCGGCGGGCGACAAGATCGAAGCCGTGCGCCGCCCCCGGCACCTGCAGGCCCTTGACGACGAGCATGGGCGTCCCGGCCTTGTCCTGCCATTGCGGGTACATTTCGCTCATGTTGCGGCCGAGCATCATGGCCATGAGCTCGGCGCGCTCGAGCTCGCGCGTGCTGCGCGTGCCGACCAGGGCGCCGTTGCGCAGCACCGAAACCGTGTCGCAAATCTCGAAGACCTCGCCGAGGCGGTGGGTGATGTAGATGATCGACTTGCCTTCGGCCCGTAGCGAGCGCAGCGCCGCGAAAATGCGTTCGATCTCCACATCGGACAGGGTGGCCGTCGGCTCGTCGAGGATGAAAATCTTGGCATTGCGCGTGAGCATGCGTGCAAGCTCGACGAGCTGCCGCTGGCCGATGCTGAGCTGCTCCACGGGCGCGTCGAGGGAGAGATCGCCCAAACCCACTTGCTCCAGCGCCTGCCGCGCCCGGGCACGCAGGGAGCGGCGGCGGTGGAACAGAGGGACTTCGCGGTTGCCGAGCCAGATATTGTCCAGCACGGAGAGATTGGGCGCGAGGCTCAGTTCTTGGGAGACCAGCGCAATCCCGAGTTCTTGCGCCTGCTGCGGATGGCGAATGTCGCAGGGCCGGCCCTCGAGGTAGACGCGGCCTTCGTCGATGCGGTGCACGCCGGTGAGGATTTTCACCAGCGTGCTTTTGCCCGCGCCGTTCTCGCCGCAAATGGCGCGGATCTCGCGACGGCCGATGGACAGAGAGACGCCGCGCAACACCTCGATGGTGTGGAAGCTCTTGGTGATCCCCTCCACCGAAAGTGCCGGCGCGGCGCCACCAGCGGGTGGCGCCTCCTCGACGCACTTCTCCCGATCCACGGCCGTCCGCTCTGCGTCACCGCCGTCAGTAGCTGCAGGCTGCGGCATACTCTCCGACGTTCTTGCCGGTGATCGCGTAGGATTTGACGTATTCATATTTCTTCATCTTCTTGCCGTCGAAGTAAGCGGCGATCTTCTGGGCCGCGACGGTGGCCTCATGCGTCGGGATCTGGGTGCCGGTGCTGAACTGCTGACCGGCCTTGATGTGGACGATGCCATCCTTCATGCAGTTGCTGGCGACGACCACGATGCCCTTCTTGGCGACGCCGAGCTTGAGCCCGGCCGTTTCGACGGCCTGGATGATGCCGGTGGCCTGGTTGTCCGCCATACCGAACATGCCGTCGATGCCGCCCTGGCCGTTGAAGCGCACGAGCAATTGGCTGGCGATCTTTTCGGTCCGCGCAGTGTTCCATTTGCCGTCTTCCTGCGCGACCAGCTTGATGCTGGGATGTTTCGCGAGGACCTCGCGGAAGCCGGCCATGCGCATCTGCACCATCAGTTGCTGCGCCAGGCCGGTGATCGCGGCCACCTGCGCCTTGCTCTTGCCCTCCTCGGCAAGCGCCTTGATCATGTTTTCGGCGGCTTCACGGCCGAGCTGCACGTGGTCGGTGCCGACATAGGACATGAAGAGATTTTCATGCTTTGCCTGCAACGGCGTCGCCCAGAGAACGACCGGCACGCCTGCCGCCTTGGCGCGGGTCAGCGCCGGAATAATGGCTTGGTCGTTGGCGTATTCGATCGCGATAAGGTCGAATTTCTGCGCGATCGCGTCATCGACCTGCTGCGATTGCCGCGCCGCATCGTAGGGGCTGGTGAGGTTGGTAACCTTCATGCCGCGGGCTTGCGCCTCCTTGATGAAGGTCGATGTCCAGGCCGAAACCCAAGGATTGGTATTGGCCATGGAAAGCAGAGCCACCCTTTTGCCCTTGGGTGAGGCCGTGGCGTTGCCGAGGCCGAAGCCGAGGCTGGCGAGCAGCATCACGAATGTGGCGATGATGCGCATGATTTCCCCCTTTGTTTTGTATGCTTGGTCAGGATGACGGCGTGATATGGCTGGCGTGATTCTTCAGGTACCAGTCGGCGATTTCCTCGCGCGTGGCCCACCACACATCCGGAAACGATTTCGCGTAGTGGATGAAGTCGCGCAGCGCGCGGATGCGGAAAGGCTGTCCGATGACGTGGGGGTGAATGCCGACATTCATGATGCGGCCGCTGGTTGCGCCTTCGCGGTAAAGCTCGTTGAGCGCCTCCTTCATGACGGCGCAGGCCCGCTCGACATCCATTCCCTGCCGCATGAACAGGGTGAAATCGTTGATTTCCGTGATGTAGGGAATTGCCACCATCGGCTTCCCCGATTTCGTGCTGATCAGATACGGCTGATCGTCATTCATGAAATCGGTGAAGAAGATGAGGCCTTCTTCGGCCAGGATGTCGACCGTCGTGAGATTGCAGCGCAAGGAGCTCGACAGCCAGCCCTTGGCAGGCTTTCCGACCACCTTCTTGTAGACATCGAGCGTTTCGCGAATGACGCGCCGCTCTCCTTCGAGGTCGAACTGGTAATTGGTTAGCAGGTCGGACTGCGCGTAGTTATGGGCGATCAGTTCCCACCCACGTTCCTTCACGGCTTCGATGATCTGGGGCCGGTGCAACGCCAGCGTGGCATTCATGGTGCAGGAGGTGGGAACGCCGGCCTGCGAGAACGTATCGAACAGCCGCCACACCCCGACGCGCTGCCCGTATTCACGCCAAGTCCAATTCGGATTGTCATACATGTTGGCCGGTAGCGGGTCGGGCAATAGGTTGGGGCCGCCCGGATAATACGGCTTGTCGGAATCCTTGGTCTGCTCCCAGTATTCGAGATTGCTGGTGATCATCAGCGCGACCCGCGCTCCATTCGGCCATTTCAATGGCTTGCGTTGCGGAAGCGGGACGTAGGGGTAGTGCATTCCAATCCTCCCTCTCAATTCACTCGGACGCGGTACCGCGTTCATGAAGTCTGTTGTGGCGCCACCGGCTGTGTTGCCCCGCGCGGATGTTAAGCGATGAATACATATCCGTCATTGGAATGATCATCGCAGGCGTGCCCGACTTGCGTGCAGGCGATAAGACGGCAACACGCTGCGGCTGATAGAACACAAAAGGCATCGCGATGCTTGTGCGTTGCGGACGACATGAATGCATGCGGACGGAGCCGACGGACCAAATCGCGCCGTGCTGCATTGCAGCAAGATTCGACTTTGTTTGTGGGCACCCTTACGGACGACAGTTGAAGGCCGTCGGCCACCGGCGACAACTAATGAATTTTTATGTCACGTATCAATTCGGCTGAAAGGCGTATTGCATCGCCTTTTTGCGGCTGCGGGCGTTAAAGCGGGCTCAGGAAAATTGATCCCCGCAATCAGTTTTATATATTTGCCTGGCATCTCGCGCGCTTCCAATGTTGAAACCGGCAGAAGCCTCTCGCTGCGGCACTTTGGCGCGACCATCGTCCGCGGTCGCCTGGCAGGGACATGAAGATGAAAATGTTGAGCGGACGCGTGGCGATCGTGACCGGCGCGGCGCAGGGAATAGGCGCCACCTACGCCGAAGCGCTGGCGCGCGAAGGGGCCAAGGTGAGCGTCAGCGACCTGTCCGCCTGCAACGGCGTAGTCGACAAGATCCGCTCCGCGGGCGGCGAGGCGGTAGGTATGCGCTGCGACGTGACGAAGGGTGAAGAGGTCGCCGGATTGATGA
>CAVVPK010000004.1:0-14992 GCA_963750065.1 uncultured Alphaproteobacteria bacterium | reverse complement strand
TCAAGGTCCATTTCTGAACGGTTGCGGCGGCTGTCGTTCAGGGCAGTCGCGCTGCCGATCTGTCTTGTCGCCGCCCTTCTGGTTTCCTCTTCGACCCGGCCGCGCGCACAACCGCCGGCCGATGAACTGCCCGGCGGAGCGCAATCCCTCAATGAGCAGCACGGCGATTGGGAGGTCCGCTGCGCCATTGCCTCCGGCAAGGTGCATTGCTCCCTGTCGCAAAGCCAGGTGCGGCAGAACGACCACCGCCGAGTCTTGTCGATCGAGCTGGTGGTGGGCGCCACGCGCAGTGAGCTTAGCGGCGCCCTCGTCCTGCCGTTCGGTCTCCGGCTTGCGGCCGGGGTGGACCTGCTGATCGACGACAAGGCGGTACTGTCGACCCCATTTTCGACCTGCCTTCAGATGGGCTGCCTGGTTCCGCTCAAGTTCGGCGCCAAAGAGGTGAGCGCCATGAGCTCCGGCCAGAAGCTTGCGGTCGCGGCGGTGATCGAGGACAGCGGCAAGCCGATCAACTTGACCGTCTCGCTCAAGGGTTTCACGTCGGCGCTCAATCGGACGGCCGATCTGACAGGCATCCAGAACTAGACGGCGCCAGCGCCAGACGATCACCGAAGATGCTCGCCTTCTTGAAGGCGCCGTGTCAACGTCAACCAACCCGCGTTGGTGACGGGTGATCCTCAGCCGAGCCCTCCAGAACCTCTGTTTGTTCGACCCAGAAGCCGTTGTCGAGGCCAACCGAGACCGTAATCTTGCCGTCGCCGCCAAATTCGAAGCGCCAGTTGCGGGAGAACGGCGTCTCGATGCATTGCTGATGGATTTCCAGCGTCCGCTCGTCCGTCCAGCCGGCACGGCTCATGAGTCGCGCCCGTGTCATCTCCTCATAGGGCCACATCTGCGTGCTGCCGGCGAGCCATTGCCGGCGACCGGCCGGCAGCATTTCAGTTCCGCCGTCGCGGCGGGTGACCGTGAGGTCGATGCTTGCCGGCGAGAAGGCGAGGCTTGCGGTGACGGCACCGATGAGATTGTAGGAGAGGGAGAAGGTCTTTCCGCCGATCTCGGCGCCAATGGGCGGATCGCGATCGAGGAACGCCGGGAGTGCCACCTCGCGGCTCGCAAGCAAGCCCTCAAGGTCGTTGCGGGCAGCCGCATCGTCGGGCCGTTGGGTATCGCGCACGCCCGGCAGCAGGGTCTGCCAGACGAAGTCCGTTACGGCGCGATTGTTCTTTTCGCCGGCGGTAATCGCGATCACCATGTCCTGCTCCGGCAGGACCAGAGCGAACTGACCGTAGCGGCCGTCCATGCGATAGGAATTGTGCCGCGAGCGCCAGATCTGGAAGCCGTAGCCCTGGGCCCAGTCGTCGTTGGCATCGGTGCCGTTGGTGACATGCCTGGCGGTGGCTTCATCCACCCAGGCTTCGCTCAATAGCCGCCGTCCCTCCCAAACGCCGCGATTGAGGTAGAGTTGGCCGAGTTTGGCGAGGTCTTCGGTCGTCAGGCGCAAGCCCGAGGCGCCGAAATTGATGCCGCGCGGGTTCTTCTCCCACGGCGCGTCGACGATGCCGAGGGGCGCAAAGAGGCGAGGCTCGAGATAGTCGCGGACCGACTGACCGGTGCGCGCGCCGATCATCGCGGCGAGTACGAAGCTGGCGCCCGAATTGTAGAGGAAATGCGTGTTTGGCGGATATTCGACCGGCACGCCGAAGAAGATCTTCACCCAATCCTGGCGCGGCAGGGCGCGCATGATCTCCATGGTATCGACGGCGTGGCCGGTCGCCATGGCCAGGAGATGGCGCACCCTGACGCCCTTCGTGTTGGCGCGGTCCTCGGGCGAGACAAGATGCGGGAAGACGTCGGCGATTTCCTCGTCGAGGCTGGCCCGGCCCTCGTCGACCAGGCAGCCGATAGCGGTCGCGGTGACGACCTTTGAGACCGAGAACATCATGTGCGGCTCGTCGGCGGTATAGGGTGCCCACCAGCCCTCGGCGATTACCTTGCCGTGGCGCAGGACCATGACGCTGTGGAAGGCATGCGCCTCGGCGCGCACCAGGTCGGCGATGGCGGCGGGATCGACCCCTTGCGACTCCGGGGTGGCGCGGCCGAGACGGGTGGCTTGCGGCATGGCTTATCCTTTTTCGGCACCGGCGAGCTGCCCGGCAACGAGGTAGCGTTGGGCAAACAGGAAGACCAACAGGATCGGCAGGATCGAGACCAGGGCGGCCAGTGCCACTTCGGGGGCGTGGATCGGGATGTTCGACTGGCCGCCACCGCCGACCGCGCCGGTGCTCGAAACCAGCAGTGCCAAACCGGTCTGCAGCGTGGCGAGGTTCTGGCTGTTGAGCATGATGAAGGGCAGGAAGAAAGCGTTCCAGGCGCCGACGAAGACGAAGAAGGCGACCATGGTGATCGCCGGCCAGGCGACGGGCACGAATATGCGGAAGAGAATGCCGAGTTCGGAGCAGCCGTCGATGCGCGCGGCCTCGATAATCGAATCCGGCATGGTCGTCTTGGCGTAGAGATAGATCAGGTAAACGCCGAAGGGATTGAAGGTGAGCGGCAGGATCACTGACCACGGCGTGTTGATGAGATGGATGGCCGCCATTTCGAGATAGAGCGGCAGGATCAGCGCGGCGCTCGGCACGATCATGGTCAGAAGCGTTACGAAGAGCAGCACGTGGCTGCCGCGGAAGGGCAGCTTGGCGAGCGCGTAGCCGGCAGGCACCGAGACGATCAGGGCGATAACAAGGCTCAGGGCCGTGTAGTAGAGCGAATTCAATGCCCACAGCCAGATGATGCCGTCGTCGTAGCCGAAGAGGTTCGTGGCGGTGACCTTGAGCTGGTCGATGCTGCCGAAGGCGAGCGGCGACATGTATTGCAGGGCATTGGTGGTCTTGGTCGGCGCCATGATCAGCCAGATGATCGGCACGCCGAAGAAGAGCATGGCGAAGATGAAGAGCAGGTTGCGCGAGCCGCGGCCGACGACATCCATCTCAGCGACTCCCCGTCGAGTAGAATTTGGTGCGGGTGATGATGATCACCGCCAGCGCCACGCAGACGATCAGCAGCAGGATGGCGAGGGCGGAAGCACGGCCGTAGTTCGACTGGTCGGTGGCGTAGGAGAAGACGAGCTGGTTGATCGACCAGGTGCGGCTGACTTGACCGCCGGCGCCCCGGGAAATCACCGTCGGCTCGACAAAGAGCTGAAAACCCTGAGCGACCGAAATGATGAGGATGAAGGCGATATAGCGCCGGATCATCGGCAGCTTGATGTGCCAGACCGTGTCCCAGGCACTGGCGCCATCGAGGATGGCGGCTTCAATGATTTCCTGGGGAATGGCGACAAGCGCCCCATAGACGACAACGATCCAGCCGCCAGCGCCGGAGGCGGTGCCCAGGACAGCAAGAATGAGGGCAAAGTTCCGGTCGGAGAGGAAATCGCCGCTGTGGTCGACAAAGTGCTTGAGAAAGCCGCTGATCGGGCTGACCACCGGCGAGAACATGAAGAGCCAGAGCAGGGCGGCAGCCGAGCCGGTCACCGCACCCGGCACATAGGTCACAAAACGGGTGATGGCGGCGAAGCGGGTGCGTTTGGCGTCCATGGCGAGCGCCAGCACGAAGACCGCGACCAGCAGCATGGGCAGCCAGATCAGCATGTACTTGACGACGTTCCAGCTCGCGGTGGGCAGCCGGTAGTCGTGCAGCACGTCGGCGAAGTTCTTGATCAGCGAATAATAGGGCGCCCCGACCGGCGAGGTGACGATGAAGGCCTGATAGAGGCCGTAGATTGCCGGGGCGAAGCCGAAGGCAATCAGCACGACCAGATAAGGCGCCACGAAGAACCAGCCGGAGGAGAGCCGGCGATGGCTCAGGCTCCGGCTGGAGGAGGTCGAGATCATCTCGCGCAATGACTACTGGGTGACGTTGTACCCGGCATCCTGGGCGGCCTGGGTCACCTGGTTGCCCCAGTCCTTGAGGGCGCCGGCCATGTCGTGGGCGCCATTGGCGATGACGGTCTGGTTGAAGGAGTTCGATCTCCTGGGTCTGGTAGCGGACGTAGCCATCGGCCGGGTTGACCTTGGCTGCGGCGGCGGTGAGCACCGGGCCCGGATCCTCGGCATACCAGGTATCGGCGGCCTTGGACTTGAGCCAGATGACGGCGTTCGGCCCATAGGCGGGATAGGTCGTCTGTGTCTTGACGACATCCGGCGAGCTCGTCATGGCGACGGCGAACTTGACCGCGGCCTCGGGAAATTTCGCCTTTTTGGAAACGACCCAGATGCCGCCGCCGACCGCGCCGGACCAATTGGTCTTGGCACCGGCCCAGAGCGGCATCGGCGCCGCGGCGTATTTGCCCTTGGCGTCGAAGCTCGTGCCGGAATCGGTTGTCATCGGCTTGAAGGCGAAGTCGGCGACCCAGGAGGCGCCAATCATGCCAATGACCTTCCCTTGCGCAACTTGCGTCGTATAGGTCTTGTCAAAGAGGTCGAGGGTGGAAAGCGACCCATTGACCATCATCGGGCCGATCACATCGCCGACGCGCGTGCATTTGGGATCGGCGGTATTGATCTTGACGTCGACCGGGCTCGACGGATCGATGATCGGGCAGCCGCTCGATCCGAAGAAGGCGTCGACGCCGTAGCGGCCGTTGACCGTGCCGAGATTGTAGCCGGGATGCTCCTTGGCGAGCTTGGCGCCGAGCGCCTTGAACTCGTCGAAGGTCTTGGGCACCGGGTATCCCCAGGCGGCGAATTGCGGCTTGTTGTACCAGAAGACGGTCTGACCGGTGTCGTTGCCAAGGCAGTAGACCTTGCCGTCGAAGGTGCAGCGCTGGAGCGTGGTGCCGAAGCCATCGATGACCTTCTGCGGCACGAGGCTATCGAGAGCCATCGGATAGTTGATCGGATTGGCCGAGAGCGTCGAGATCTCGTCCGGGCTGCCAAGGAAGACGACATCGGGGATGCCCGAGCCGGCCTTTTCGGCGAGCGCGATCTTTGAGGTGTTGCTACCTTGCGAGCCATCGACCACGTCGATGGTGATGTCCATCTCCGGATGGGCTTTCTTGTAGGCATCGGCCGGAATCTGGCGCCCGACTGAGGCGCCCGCGCGGCGTGGCGATCACCTGTCGTCGTCGTGATGCTGCTTGGCCTGCGCCCTCGGGCCCGGTCGCCCACGCAGATAGTGCTCCTCCGGGTGGTAGGCGTCGGCGGGCCCGAACACCTTCGCCCAGGCTGCCTCCAGGCGCCGCACGATGCCCCGCTTGGCCCGCGCGCTCTTATCGGCGTTGTTGACCGGCCGTTCTCCAGTCATGTCCTTCCCTGCGCTTGCCCTTCGCGGAGCCCGTCGACCGCCACCGCCTCGCCGGCGATCGCCACCGCCACGTCGTAGCCGCGCGTCTCCCCCGGCCCGAGCGGCCTTGCCATCTCGCTGCGACCCTCTTCCGTTCGCGCGCTGGTGCACGGCTCGACCGCGAACAGGCCGCTCCGCGGCCTGAGGTCGTGCCAGAGCTGCAGGAAGGGCAGCGTGCCCGGGTCGAAATCGAAGGCGACCGTGAGCTTGCGGCCATCCCGTGACGGTGTGACGACGACCGCCTGTGCCCGGTCGGCGTTTCCAGCCGGCATGTTGAGCGCGGTCCTCAAGGGTTCCGCCGCCGGGACGATCATCGGCCCCATGACCTGCCGGCCGTTGAACGCAACCGTGGTCTCCGCCGCGATGGCCGGGTAGCCGAGATTGAAGTGGTAGAGCATGGCCTGCGGCCAGGCTTCGCCGCCGAGGTTTTCCACCCGGTCGCGGATGGTGAGCGTCGCGCCGCCGATCGGCGCTTCGATGCGGCGGTGCAGACGCAGCGCCTCGCCGCCGAAGCGGGCCTGCGTCACCTCGCCCTCGACATAGAGCACCGGCACCGCGGCCCGCCAGTCCTCGCCATAGGCGGTCACCCGCGCCGGCGTATGGGGCAGCCGTCCATGCATCGGATGGCCGTCGGCCGGTTGGCGCGTGTGGTCGAGACCGCAGGTGACGAGGAAGCCGGACAGCGAGCGGTTGAAACCGCGCCCGCCCTCGCTGTCGGGATCGGCGAGAGCGGGCCCGCGGAATCCCGCCGGCGCCTGCCAGGCGATCTGCGTCCCCTTCCACCACAGCGGCCCGATGTCGAGCGACCGGTCGGAGAGCACCCAGAAGTCGAGGCCGCCGCCGGTCGAGAAGGCAAGCGCACGCACGCCGGTCTCCGGCCCGTCGTCAAGGACGATGCGGCGGACGCTGGCGATCTGGCGCAGGTCGCCGACAAGGGGAGCGAGCGCCAGCATCTAGGCGACGGTCTTGGCTGGCACGCCGGCAATGCGGGCACCGTCGGGCGTCAGGCCGAGCCGCGTGAACGCCTCGGGCGGCGCATGGTTGGCCCGCATGAGCCCGCTCATCAATGCGACCATGCGCGCCTCGGCCGCCGCATCGCAGAGCGGCTTCTCCTGGCCGGGATCGCTGGCGAGGTCGTAAAGGCGGGTATCGTCCTCGAGCAGGCCCCCCGGGCCATAGGTGTCGTACATCGGCGAACGCGCGATCACCGGCACCTTGAGCAGCTTGGCGCCCTTGGTGAACGCAAACGGCTCCGAGAGGCTCGCCGCGGACAGTTCCTCGGGCGAGAAGAGGCTGCGGATGTGGGTGGGCATCACCGTGTACTGGTAGATCTCCTGGCTGGCGAGGTCGGCCGGGAAGCGGTGGTAGGTGTGGCGGCCGTCGGTGACGTTCACCGCGCCGCCGAAATAGCCGAACAGCACCGCCTCGCGCACGGCTTCGCCGGTCCGCGTCTTGGTGAGCGAGTACCCCTCGTTCTCCGCCGGCGGCGCCACGCCGTGAAGATCGAGGAACGTCGGCGCGACGTCGATCGTCTGGGTCAGCGCCGCCGAGCGCGTGCCCGCCAGCTCCGGTGCGCGCGGGTCGTGCATGAACAGCGGGATGTGCACGAGCTCCTCGTAGAGGTTCATGCGGTTCTTGGCCCAGAAGTCGTGCTCGCCGAGCAGGAAGCCGTGGTCGGTGGTCACCACCAGCGCGGTGTCCTTCCACATGTCGTGGCGATCGAAATCGTCGAGCAATTCGCCGAGCAGGAAGTCGCACATCGAGACGATGGCGTAGTAGTTGGCCCTCAGCTCCTCGCATTCGGCCGGCAGCTCGTCGACGCGGCCATAGCGCGGCCAGTCGCGGATCGGGCCGTTCCAGCCGGTCTCGAACGGCTTCTTGAAGCGCTCCGGCGCATGGAACGGCTCGTGCGGATCGAAGGTCTCGATCTGCAGCAGCCAGTCGTCGGCATCGCGGTTCTGCGCCAGGAACTCCAGGCCGTGCGCGAAGACCTGGACGGAGGGGAACTCCGATTCCTCGCGGATGAACTCGCGATTGACGACGTTCTTGCGCTGATAGGTCCGCTGCGCGCTGTCGAACTGGCGGGCATGGTACTTTTCGCGCAGCCGTTCCCAGGGCGGCTGCACCATCGCCTTCCACGGGTCGCCCTCCTGGCCGCGCACGAACTCATAGGAATCGTAGCGGTTGTGATAGGTGGCGCCGCCGTCTTCCCAATAGTGATAGTGGTCGGTGACCAGGTGGCTGTAGACGCCGGCCTCGTAGAGCAGCTCGGGGAAGGCGTTGTCGAACGGCTCCATCGGCCCCCAGCTCCTGTGCAGGAACGACAGGCGTCCGGTGAGCATGTCGCGCCGCGCCGGGATGCACGGCATGCTGCCGACATAGTGGCGGTCGAAGGTGACGCAGCGCCTGGCCAGCCGATCGAAGTTCGGCGTCGGTATGCGCGTGCCACCATAGGGCGCCAGCATGTGGCGGTTGAGCGAATCGAAGAGAACGAAAACGGTCTTCATCTCTGGTCGTCCTCACATGTTCCGGCGCCGCGGCTCACTTGATCGCGCCCGCCGTCAGACCCTTCACGATGTAGCGTTGGCCGATGAGCAAGAGCACCAGCGCCGGCAGGATCGAGAGCGCCGCGCTGGCCGCCATCTGCGTGTATTGAATCTCGTAGTCCTGGGCGAACTTGGCGATCGCCACCGGCACCGTCGCCGTCTGCTTCATGGTCAGGTTGAGCGCGACGGCGAACTCGTTCCACGAGAACACGAAGCAGAGCACGGTCGTGGCCGCCAGGCCCGGCGTGATGATCGGCAGCACGACGGAGCGGAACAACATCGGCGAATTGCAGCCGTCGATGCGCGCCGCCTCGACCAGCTCCCGGGGAACGTCGCGCACGAAGACCCCCATCAGCCACACCGCCATCGGCAGGTTGAGCGTCGCATGCGCCAGGATGAGCCCGGTGAAGGTGTTGTCGAGACCGACCGCGCGTTCCATCGTGTACCAGGCACTGGCGAGCGCGATCGGCGGGATCATGTTGAAGACCAGCGCCCAGCCGAGAAAGATGTGGCCCACCCAGCGCGGCCACCGCATGCGGTCGAGCGACCAGGCCGCCAGCGTCGCCGCCGACACGCACAGTGCCGTCGAGGCGACGCCAACGAACAGCGAGTTGCGGTAGTTGATGAGGTAGTCGGAGGTCTTGGAGAACAGGACCTCGACGAAATTCATCATGACGGGCGTGAACAGGAACTGGCCCATGAGCAGGGAAATCTGGGTGCGGAAGCCGGCCGCGACCACCCAGATCACCGGCACCAGCACGATCGCCGCCACGATCCCGAGGATCGCGTAATCGAGGATGTCGCCGCGCCGGCGCCACAGCGCGTTCATGACCGGGCCCCCGCTCTGCGCCCCGCCGCCAGGGCGATCACCAGCAGCATCGAGACGAAGAAGATCACCGCCACCGACATCGCCGAGCCGTAACCGACGCGGTCCTCGGTGAAGAAGCGCTGGAAGAGCGTGAAGCTCACCACCTCGGTCGCGGTGCCCGGCCCGCCATTGGTCATCAGGTAGATCTCGTCGAAGACCTTGAAGGCGATGACCAGACGGAAGGCGAAGGTGACCAGGATGGTGGGGATCATCAGCGGAATGGTGACCAGGCGAAGCTCCTGCCACGCCGAGGCGCCGTCGATCCGCGTCGCCTCGAAGATGTCGCGCGGCAGCGATTCGAGGCCGGCGAGCAGAAGCAGGAAGCAGAACGGCGTCCAGTGCCAGATATCGACGGCGACCACCGTCGCCAGCGCCGTGTACTTGTCGCCGAGCCAGTCGTGCGAGGCGATGCCGATCAGCCCCAGCCCCTGGTTCACCAGCCCGAAATCGTAGTTCAGCATCAGCTTCCAGATGGCGCCGATGACGATGCCGGGAATGAGGATGGGAAGAATGAAGACGGCCCGGAAGAAGACGCGCCCGCGGTCGATACGGCTGACCAGCACCGCCAGCAGAAAGCCGAACACCATCTGACCGCCGACGGCGGCGATGGCAAACAGCGTGGTGTTGACCACCCCCGCCTTGAGCAGCGGATCGCCGAGCAGCTCCGGATAGTGCGCCAGGCCGACCGGCGTCCAGCTCGCCCGCCCACCCGTCCACGAAACGTCGTAGAAGCTGGTCAGGAACAGGTTGGCGAGCGGCAGGACGGCCATGGCAACCATCAGCACCAGCGCCGGGCCGAAAGCGGCCCAGCGCCAGATGCGATCGTCGTCCATGGTCATCCGCGCCCTCGCAACAACCGCCCCGCTGGTGGCGGAGAGCGAGGACGCGCTCATCGGACCGTCCGCGCTTACGCCTTCAGCGGCGGCAGTTCGCCGGTCTGGTACTTGTACTTCTCCATGACCTTGTAGATGTCGTCGGACATGCTGTTCAAGGCATCGGTGGCGGAGATCTCGCCGGCGATGGCCCGGTTGAGGCCGACCTCGAGCACGGCGATGACCTCGCTGGCCTCGGGGAAGGCGTACAGGTTGCGGGCGTGCGGCAAGGCCGCGGCGAGCGGCTTCATCCAGCGGAACTTGCGCTCATCGGCGATCGGCTCGCTGTAGACCGAGGCGTTAAGCGGAATGCCGCCGGCCTGAGCGTTGGCAAGCTGGGCGTCCTTGGTCTGGAACCAGCGGAAGAACTCCACCGCGGCGCGCTTCCGCTCGTCCGGCACGTTGTGCGAGATGCCGCCAAGCCAATGGCCGAGGCCAGGGCCGGGCTGCAGTCCCGGCGCGTGCGGCGTCGGCGCATACTCGATCTTGTCGACGATCGCCGACTTGTTGGGGTCGTCCATGGTCGACCACGCCGCAATGACGATGCTGGCATGGGCGCAGTGGCCGGTGACCAGCGCCTGGATGATATCGGCCTGGTCGGTCGAGGCGGT
The DNA here is from genome assembly GCA_963750065.1 of uncultured Alphaproteobacteria bacterium. Lineage (GTDB taxonomy): Bacteria > Pseudomonadota > Alphaproteobacteria > Rhizobiales > Kaistiaceae > CAVSRC01. The sequence goes on along the minus strand of CAVVPK010000004.1, from coordinate 4,752 downwards.
ATTGGGATGTCCAGCCTCGTCCTTCAGGCGCAGGTAATAGTCGAGCGCCTCCTTGCCCTGGTCGTTGTTGAGGATGACGGAATAGTCGCCGGCCGTCTGATCCTTGAAGACCGCGCCGCCCATGCCGAACAGGTAGGGATAGAAATCGTAGGACACGGTGTTGGCGCCGCGGGCGCCGCGCTGGACGATGCCGTAGATCTTCGGCGGATTGTGCAGCGCCTTGGCGTTGGCCTCCAGGTCGGCGAAAGTCTCGACCGGCTTCAGCCCCTTCTCCTGGTAGAGATCGCCCCGATAGTAGATCATCGGGATATTGGGCTGGATGGGCACCGTCATCAGCTTGCCGGACGGCGTCATGGTCTTCTTGTCCGGGTCGAAATAGATGGTGTCGCCGAGCGTGAACAGGTCCGGATCGAGCTTGAATGACGGATCGATATCGCTGATCGCGGTGACGAAGCCGCCGAAGTACATTTCGGTGAACCAGCCGGAATTCAGAATCAGGATGTCATAGTCGCCCTGGCTGGCGCGCACCGAGTTGCGCTGCTTTTCCAGCGAACCGGCGAACGGATTGACGTCCAGGTTGACCTTGTTGCCGCTCTCTTTCTCGTACAGCTCGACCGTCTTGCGGAAGCTGTCGAACCACGGCGACTGGTTGATGACGATGGTGATCGGTGCGGCCGACGCGGCCCATGTGTAGGGGACCCTTGCGGCAAGAGCCGCGGCACCCATGCCGACGAGCGCACTGCGACGCGTGAGTTTGGTTCTGCCAATCATCTTGTCTCCCTCCCTCGACGATGGCGACTGCAGGGTGAGGGTGACACGCCATCGCCATTACCACAAATAATAAGGAAGACCGTTACGATAGCCAATCTGCATGTCTTTGCTGTTGCGGTCGCACCCGTTTCATTGCAATAGATCCAGATAGGGGCGCCGCGTGACGGGCCCGTTGCGAAACGCTGCGAAGCCGGCGTTTCGGGGGAGACGGCGGGCCATGCACCTGAGGCAGCTCGAATATTTCCTCGCCGTGGCAAAGGCGCGCAGCCTGACCCTGGCCGCCGCCGAGCTTGGCGTCGCCCAGCCGACGCTGACCAGGAGCATTCGTGCGCTGGAGACCGAGTTGGGCGTCAAGCTCTTCCGGCGCCAGCCGCGCGGTGTCGATCTGACGAGCTATGGCGAGACGCTGCTCCGCCACGCGCAGACGCTCAACGTCCAGCTCAGCGATGCCATCAGGGAGCTGCGCTCCCTCCAGGTCGGCATGGCCGGTTCGGTCACCATCGGGGCGGGGCCGGCATGGCTGCGGCGGCTTCTGCCGCAGGCGGTGGCCGGCGCAACGAAGCGCAATCCGGCGATCCGGGTCAGGGTCGATGGCGGCTATGACGATCTGCTGCTCAGGGCGCTGCGCCGGGGCGACGTCGATCTGGTCGTCGCCGAGCTTCCCTCGCCGGAGCATGCCAAGGACTACAAGGTCATTCCGCTCACCTCCGACAAGCTGGCGATCGCCTGTCGCGCCGGCCATCCGCTCACCCGCATGAAGCGCGTCACCATGCAGCACCTGCTCGACTATCCGTGGTCGATGCCGCCGCTGTCGACGCGCACCACACGCCGCCTGCGCGCCCTGTTCATCGCCGCCGATCTGGCGCCGCCGGAGACCGCGGTGGAAACGGAATCGATGGCGTTCCTGATCCAGACGGTGCTCAATTCGGACGCCATCACGCTGACGGTCACCAGTTCGCTCGAAATGCCGGAAGCGAAGGGATTGAAGCTGGTGACCGTGACCGGAATGGCGTCGCGGCGCGAGGCCGGCGTGGTGCTGCGCAAGGACGGGTTCCTGTCGCCCGCGGCCGAGGCCATCGTCGACGAGCTCAAGCGCATCTGCGCGCTGGAGCCGAGGAACTGACGCCCCCGGGACGACCCGATCGGCGGCCGGCCCATGCCGTCGCCATCACCCGTCCTCCCGCGCCGTATCGCCTATGACAGGCGTTTGATCACGAACGAGAAGACCTTGTCTTCGGCTTTCGATTCCATGAGCTCGTTGCCGGTCGTGCGGCAGAAGGCCTCGAAGTCCTTAACCGCACCGGGGTCGGTGGCGAGCACTTCCAGCGTGCCGCCCATCGGCAGATCCTTGAGCGCCTTCTTGGCGCGCAGGATCGGCAGCGGGCAGTTCAGCCCCTTCACGTCGAGAAGCTGGTCGGCCATGTCGGTTTCCTCCCGCAATCGTCTTCTTCCGGTCAGATGAACAGGTTGATGTCGCTCTTGGTGGCATTCTCGATGTAGGTCGCGGCGCCGCCAAGCTTCGGCCCTTCGATCATGTCGTCGAGGGAGTACTCGAAGAGATCCATGGTCATCTGGCAGGCGATCATCTCGACATCGGCCTCGATGGCCATCTCCCTCAGTTCCTCGATCGAGGCGACGCCCTTCTTCTTGATCAGGTTCTTCATCATGACGCTCGCCGCCGCGTCGACGCCAGGAATCGCCGAGACGATGTTGGGCATGCCGATGTGCATGCCCATCATCGGCATCTGCATCGCCGGGTTGCCGAGTGTCGTCACCTGCAGGTCGAGCTTCTTCTTGAGCAGGGTGAGGCCGTAGAAGGTGAAGAACATCGACACCTCCAGCCCCATCGCCGCCGCGGTCGTCGCCAGAATGAACGGCGGGTAGGCCCAGTCGAGCGACCCCTTGGTGACGATCATCGACAGCCTCTTGGTATTGCTTCCATCGGCCATGGCATTTTCCTCCACGAATGAGAAGCCGGCGCGGGCTGGCTTGTTTCCGCGCTCAGAACCTCCACACCACGACTGCCAGCACGAGAACGGCGAGAAACACGGTTTCCGACACGATGAGCGCGATCGCCTTCCAGCCGACCGCCGCCATCGCCTTCAGCGAGGTCTTCATGCCGAGCGCGGCGATTGCCGTGACCAGACACCAGCGCGAGACGCTCTTCAGCCCGTCGAGGACCACCGGCGGGATGACGCCGGTGCTGTTGATGAGGACGAGGAGGACGAAGACGACGAGAAAGCCGGGCAGCCGGCGGCCGGCGGCGCTGACATTGTGTGCGCGGAAAACGTAGGTCAGCGTCATCACCACCGGCACCAGCATGGCGACACGCAGGAGCTTGACGAAGGTGGCGACCGTGCCGGTCTCCTGCGAGACGCTGAAGCCGGCGCCGACCACCTGGGCGACGTCGTGGATGGTGCCGCCGAGGAAGATGCCGATCGCCGCGTGATCGAGATGGAAGAAGGCGATGACCACCGGGTAGGATGATCATCGCCATGGTCGACAGCGTGGTGACGCCGATGACGGTGAACACCGTGTCGCGCTCGTGGCTTTCGCCCTTTGGCAGCACCGACGAGATGGCCAGCGCCGCCGAAGCCCCGCAGATCGCCACCGCGCCGGCGGTGAGCAGGCCGAACGGCCGGCTGAGGCCGAAGGCCCGTGCCCCCACCACGCCGAAGCCGATCGTCAGCAGCACGGCGACGATGACCATCACCACCGGCGTGATGCCGAGATGCATGATCTCGCCGATGGTGATCTGGGCCCCGAGCAGCCCAACGGCGATCCTCAGGATGCGCTTGGAGGCGAGCTCGATGCCGGCGATGCAGCGGCCTTCCTGCGACAGGAAGTAGAACGCCATGCCGAGCAGCAGGGCGAACAGCATCACCGGACCGCCATAGTGGTCCGACAGGAACGTCGCCGCGATGGCAATGATCACACTGACCAGCACGCCGGGCGTGTATTTCTGCAGGGCGGCGAACGCCCGTCCGTGCGGTGGCTGGATCGCGGCGACGTCGCTCACGGGCGCTCCTTAGGCCGCCAGCGCGGCGCAGCCGGCGAAGTTGTCGGCGGCCATCTTGGCTTCGTAGGGTCCGGCGACCTCGCTACCCGGCGTCAGCGTCGCCTTCGCCGCGGCCCAATCGGCAGGCTTGACCTTGGCCAGCCAGCCGGCGCCGTAGGAGTCGCCCGAACCGGACTTCGGATCGGCGACCAGCGCATCGTTGATCTCGACCACCTCGGCGTCGAAGGCGATCTTGGCGGGACCGACCCATTTGCCGGATTCGATCGTCGCGCAGGACTTGCCCGCCGCGACCGTGCGGCCGACCTTCTTGGGTGTGAAGGCGACCAGCGGTCCGGCGAGCGCCGCCGCCACCGTGGTCATGCCGAGGGTGACGGTGCCGTCGCCGTTTTCGCGATACCAGATGTTGTTGTCGACGTCGTAGAGAAGATCGTCGGGAAGGTCACAACCGCGCACGGTTGTCATGGCTGAGTGCTCCTTGTCATGGATGGCCGGCGGCGGGGGCGCCGTCCTGCGCCCGCAAGGGGCGCGCCGAACAGCAGAATTCGCCGAGGCCGGCGGTTTCCAGTTTGCCGTCGATGAACAGAACCAGGTGCCGCGCCACCATGGCGCCGAGGCGCAGCCGCCTCGCCGCATCCGGGCCGGTCGGCGCGGCAATCACGCAGTTGTAGGCATAGACGAGCTCGCGGCAGGTTTCGCGGCAGGCGTTGAAGCTGGGGTCGCCACGCGCGCCCTGGCGGTGGAGGGCCAGCAGGCGGAAGCCTTCGACTTGTCGGTCGGTCGGCGTCCTGCCCTTGGCCGTGAGCCAGCTTGTCAGCGCCGTCTCGCCGATTTCCAGCAGCTCGGCGGCGAAATCCTCCGCCGACGCAATCAGTGCCGCGTCCGCCAAGGCGACGATCGTGTCGAGCCGTTCCATCGGCGTCACAAGCCCGCCTGCCGCCGCCATCATAGTAGCCCCCGTTGGC
>CAVVPK010000003.1:0-11972 GCA_963750065.1 uncultured Alphaproteobacteria bacterium | reverse complement strand
CGGCACCATGATGACGCCGGAGGCGCTCGGCGCGCTGATCGCGGCGGCGCACGATCTCGGCATCCAGTTCGTCTCCGACGAAATCTACCACCGGCTGGTCTATGCCGGCACGGCGGCCACCGCGCTTCGGTTTTCGCAGGACGCCATCGTCATCAATTCCTTTTCGAAATACTACTGCATGACCGGCTGGCGGGTCGGCTGGATGGTGCTGCCTGAGCCGCTCATCCGCCCGGTCGAGCGCATCGCGCAGAACCTCTACATTTCCGCGCCGGACATCTCGCAGCGGGCGGCGATTGCCGCCTTCGAGGCCACCGACGAGCTCGACCGCATCCGCGACGGCTATGCCGCCAACCGCCGCCTGCTCTTGAAGCGGCTGCCGGCCATCGGCTTCGACGAGCATCTGCCGGTCGACGGCGCTTTCTACGTCTATGCGTCGGTTCGCCGCTTCTCCAACGATTCGACCGACTTCAGCCGGCGCATGCTGGCGGAGGCGGGGGTGGCGGCGACGCCGGGCGCGGATTTCGATACAGTCCGGGGCCACGCCTTCATGCGCTTCTCCTTCGCCGGCACCGAGGCCGACATGGCGGAGGGAATGAACCGCTTGGCCGCGTGGCTGAAATAGGCGTCAGACAGCGTCAGCCGGCGTCACGCGCAGAGCGATCTCGTCGCCGCGCTCGCGTTCAACCAGCGCGACCTCGTATTGCGCCTGCAGGTCGAGCCAGAATTGTGGCCGGTTGCCGAAATAGCGCCCGAGACGGACGGCAGTGTCGGCGCTGATCGCGCGGCGGCCGTTGACGATGTCGGTGACGCGGCCGGAGGGCACGCCGAGGTCGAGCGCGAGACGGTTGGCGCTCAGGCCGCGGGCGGTCAACTCGCGTTTCAACAGGCGCCCTGGGTGGCTGATCGGGGCCATCATCATGCCTTGTGATAGTCAACAATTTCAAGATTGTATGCGTCGTCGTTGAAGTCGATGCGCTGCAACCGTCACCGTTCATGCCTGGCCCCGACCGGGCATCCCGGTCGGACTTGCCACGCGGAGGGTCCATCCTGGGTCCCCGCCGTCGCGAGGACGAACGATCGGTTGGCGGCCGCAACATTCTCAAACATCGGCCGCGGATTTGTCAGCGCCGGTGCAAGGGACTATTTCCTTCCTGCATTCCCCCTTCCAGATGACGGCGGGCCCAAGCCGCCGCGGAGACAAACATGAACGCCGCCATGATCCGGGCCTTCGCTGCGCTGGAAGCGCACCGGGCCGCCATCGCCGCCCAGCCGCTCCGCCAGCGCTTCGCCGAGGACCCCGGCCGCTTCGCCAAGTTCTCGACCGGCTTCGACGATTTCCTGCTCGATTATTCCAAGAACCTGATCGACGATGAGGTGATGGCCCGCCTGCTGGCGCTGGCCGAGGCGGCCGAGGTCGAGAAGCGCCGCGACGCCATGTTCGCCGGCGAGCTGATCAACGTGACGGAAAACCGCCCCGTCCTGCATGTGGCGCTGCGCGCCAATCGTGACGACGTTTACAAGGCCGAAGGCGAGAACGTCGTGCCGATGGTGCATGAGGTGCTCGACCGCATGGCGGCCTTCGCCGAGGGCGTGCGCTCCGGTGCGATTGCCGGGCAGGGGGGCAAGTTCACCGACGTGGTCAATATCGGCATTGGCGGCTCCGATCTCGGGCCGGCGATGGCGACGCTGGCGCTGGCGCCCTTCCACGACGGGCCGCGCCTGCATTTCGTCTCCAATGTCGATGGCGCCGACATGCGCGACACGCTGGCGAAACTCGATCCGGCGACGACGCTGTTCCTGGTCGCCTCGAAGACCTTCACCACCATCGAGACCATGACCAATGCGGCCACGGCACGGGCATGGATCGTGGAGGCGCTCGGCGAGAGCCATGTTGCGGCGCATTTCGCGGCCCTGTCGACGGCACTTCCCAAGGTCGCCGCCTTCGGCATCGGCGAAGAGCGCACCTTCGGCTTCTGGGACTGGGTTGGCGGGCGCTATTCGGTGTGGTCGGCGATCGGCCTGTCGCTGATGATCGCCGTCGGGGCGGAGGACTTCCGCCAGTTCCTCGCCGGCGGCCGGGCGATGGACGAGCATTTCCGCAAGGCCCCGCTGGCGCAGAACCTGCCGGTGATCCTCGGGCTGATCGGCATCTGGTACCGCAACGTCATGAGCTTCCCGGTCTATGCGGTGCTGCCTTACGACAACCGGCTGAAGCGCCTGCCGGCCTATCTGCAGCAGCTCGACATGGAATCGGACGGCAAGGGCGTCCATCTCGACGGCACCACCGTGCGCGGGCCCACCGGCCCCATCGTCTTCGGCGAGCCGGGCACCAACGGCCAGCACGCCTTCTACCAGTTGATCCACCAGGGCACTGACGTGATCCCTGTGGATTTCCTGGTCGGCGCCCATTCCGACGCCCCCGACGATGTCCACCAGTCGTTATTGCTCGCCAACTGCCTGGCGCAGAGCGAGGCGCTGATGCGCGGCAAGACACTCGACGAAGCCAAGGCGGAGCTGAAGGCCGTCGGCATGGCCGACGCGGCCATCGTAAAACTGGCGCCGCACAAGGTCTTCCCCGGCAACCGGCCGTCCAACACCATCCTCTTTCGCCGGCTCGACCCGCATACGCTGGGCATGATCATCGCGCTCTACGAGCACAAGATCTTCGTGCAGGGCACGGTGTGGGGCATCAACTCCTTCGACCAGTGGGGCGTCGAGCTCGGCAAGACGCTGGCGATGGAACTACTGCCGATGGTCGAGGGCAAGGCCGAGCCGGAGAACCGCGATTCCTCCACCGCGGGCCTCTTGGCTGCGATCCACAAGCTGAAGGAATAGGTGAGGTCTGCCGTCGCCTACCAGGGCACCGTGCGACCGAGGTAGTCGAGATATTCGAGGCCCGGCCGTCCCTGCTTGGCGAGGAGGACGTTCACCAGGTTCGGAATGCTCTCCTCAATGGTGAGCCGGGCGTCCGGGCCACCCAGCTCCGTACGCACCCAGCCCGGCGCCATGACCACCAGTGCGCGCGAGGTATCGGCCTGGCGGGCGGCGAAGCTGCGCATGAACATGTTCAGCGCCGCCTTGCTGCCGCGATAGACCTCGCGCATGCCCTTGGTGTTGTTGCTGATGCTCCCTTGCCCGGACGACATCACACCGATCAGCCCCGTCGCGGATACGTTGCCCGCGAGGCTTTCGATGACCCGCATGGGGCTCAGCGCATTGGTGATCATGACCTCAACGAAATCGTCGGTTGCCACCTCGCCGATCGTCTGCGTCGGATCGCGATTGGTGATTCCGGCGTTGACGAACAGCATGTCGAACGTCCTGCCCGACAGGCGGTCGCGCAGCACAGCGATCTGATCCGGTTCGTTGATGTCGAGAACCTCGATCTCGACGCGGCCGGTGTATTCGTCCGCGAGGTCGTGCAGCAGGGTCCGCGTTTTCCCACCGCGCACCGTGCCAACGACGGTCCATCCCTTCTTCAGGAACTCGGTCGCTACGGCGTGGCCGAGGCCGCGTGACGCGCCGATGAGGAGGATCGTGCGGGTCGGTTTGCCGGTTGTGGACATGGAAGAATGCCTTTCGGTGGTGCCGTAGACCGCAGAGATAGGCAGGCGCGCACCGGGCGCCAGACGCATCAGGATCAAGATATAGTTGCGTTTGGCGCTATGTCTGGCGAGGCTGCTGGGTTAGGCTCATCTCATGAGCGATGGTGACGTCGATCTGAACCTCCTCGTTGCGATGGATGCGCTGCTTGCCGAGGGCAGCGTGGCCGGGGCGGCCCGCCGCATCGGGCTGAGCACCTCCGCCATGAGCCGGGCTCTGGCGCGCCTCCGCTTGGCGACGGGCGATCCTCTGCTGGTGCGCGCCGGGCGCGGCATGGCGCCGACGCCGCGGGCCGCTGAACTGCGCGATCGGGTTCATGCGCTGACGCGCGACGTGGAGGCCGTTCTGAGGCCGGCCGGGGACGACCTCGATATCGTGGCGCTCGATCGCACCTTCACGATCCGCGCCAACGAGGGCTTCACGGAGCTCTTTGCCGCCCGCCTGGTCTCGGCGATCACGGAAGCCGCTCCGCGCGTGCGGGTGCGCTTCGCGCCCAAGCCCGACAAGGATGCGCGCGCCCTCAGGGAAGGGTTGATCGATCTCGAGATCGGCGTTCTTGGCGCCTCGCCGCCGGAGGCGCGCGCGCAGATCCTGTTTCGCGACGGCTTCGTCGGAGTGGCGCGGGCGGGCCATCCGCTCTTGGCCGGCGGCAAGATCACGCCACGGAAATACGCCGACTGCCGCCACGTCGTGGCGTCGCGCCGGGGAGCGTTCACCGGGCCGGTCGACGACGCGCTGGAGGCGATCGCCCTCAGGCGCGACGTGGTCGCGGTGGTGCCGGGCTTTGCCGACGTGGTGCGCATCGTCCGTTCTTCGGACCTGATCGGCTTGGTGACGCGGTCGTTCCTCGACAGGATCGTCTTGGATGCAAAGGCAGGGGACGCGGGCGTCAGGGGCTTCGCGCTTCCCGTCGCCACGCCCGAGATCGCGGTGTCGGCAATGTGGCATCCGCGCATGGACGCCGATCCGGCGCATCGCTGGCTGCGCAATACGGTGATATCGGTCTGCCGCGGCGGACGCCGCCAGAGGGCATGAAATGGAAAAAGGTGTCTGGGCCAACGAACCCAAGGTCTGGTCCCTGGCCGCTGGGATCCTCGACGTCACGACCGACGCCGAGACCGATTTCTGGCGCGAGACCCATTACGGCTTCACTCATGACAACGGCCATTTCTTCGGCGTCGAGACGGGCGAAGCGTTCACCGCCGAGCTGCGCGTGCGCGCCGACTACCAGGCGCTCTACGACCAGGCCGGCATCATGGTCCGCCTCGACGAGACCCGCTGGGTGAAGGCGGGGATCGAACTGTCGGACGGGCGCGCCATGCTCTCCAGCGTGCTCACCGACGGTCGGTCCGATTGGGCGACCGGCCCCTATGAGCACGATCCGAGCGATTTCCGCATGCGGGCGACGGTCGCCGACGGCGTCCTGCGCCTGCAGGTCTCGGCCGACGGCAGGCTGTGGCCGCTGGTCCGCCTGGCGCCATTTCCAGAGGCGAAATCCTATTCGGTCGGCCCGATGTGCTGTACGCCCACGCGCGCCGGGCTCACGGTGCGCTTCTCGGACTTCCGGCTGACCGCGCCGACGGGCAAGGACCTGCACGATCTCAGCTGAGGCCGGTGCGCCGGCTAGATGCTCTGCCAGTCCGCCCGAACGGCGGGACCGGTCAGACCGAGGTGCGGATCGAACGCTCGGATCGTGATCCCGCCGAGGCCAACCTCGAAGCCGATCTGGTGGTCGAAAGGCTGGCTCTTCCTGTCTCCCCAGACGACCGCGTAGAGACGCTGGCCGCCGCTTCGTTCGTGGGCGAGATAGATCGGGCGATCGTGGTATTCGCCAAGGCTCGACACCTCGTCGAACCAGGGACCGCGGTCTTCGCCCCAGACGACGCACCATCTGGCCTCGTCGCAGGCGCGGGGATCGACAAGATCGTTCAGAGCGGCCGTATCCGAGGCCACGAAGCACAGCCGTCCGGCGATCGCGACCGGCGTCCACGGCCGCTCCTCGAGATAGGGAAAGGCCGGCGAGATCCACGCGCCCCATGTCCAGGACCACAGCTCGCCGGTGCGGGTCTTGATCGGTTCGTCGCGCAAGGCTCGCCTATCGCAGTTGGTTCACGGTCCCATCAGGAGTTCGGGCAGCCAGGTGCTGAGTGTCGGCAAGAGGCTGATCAGGGCCAGTACCAGGACATTGGCCAGAAGAAAGGGAAGGGCGCCCCGGAACACGGAGATGATGCCGTGGCCGGAGATACTGGCGCAGACATTCAGGCACATGCCGACCGGCGGCGTCACCAGCCCGACGGCCAGTCCGGAAATGAGCACGGCGCCGAACTGGATCGGCGATACGCCCAGCATCTTCAATGCCGGAAGAAAGACCGGTGTCAGCAACAGGATGGCGGGGCTGACATCGACGAAGAAGCCGATGGCGAGGATGACGACCGCGACGACCAGGAGTGCCGATTGCGGCCCAAGCTGTAGCTCGACGAATAGCAGCCCGATGACCTCGGTGACGTGCTCCAGCGCCAGGATCCAGGTGAACACGATCGAGAAGGCGATGATGATCATCACATTGGCGGAACTGAGGATGGCGGAGGAGAACAATCCCGGCAGGTCGCTGAGTTTCAGGCCGCGATAGACGAACAGGCCGACGATAAGGGCGTAGGCGGCGCCGACGGCCGCCGATTCGGTCGCGGTGGCGATGCCGGTGACCACCGAACCGACAACGATAAGCGGCATCAGCAGGGCCGGCACGCCGTCGAAGGTGCTGCGCAGGATCTGCCGGGGCGAGAGATCGACGTCCTCGCGCGGATAGCGGTTCTTGTGGGCCAGGATGAGGACGATCCCCATCTGGAAGACGCCAACCATGACGCCGGCGATGAGGCCGCCGAGGAACAGCCGGCCGACGGATTCGGAGGCGGCAAAGGCGTAGATCACCATCGGAATCGAGGGCGGGATGATCATGCCCATGGTCGACGAGGCGGCGATGACGCCGGCCGCCATGCGCACCGGATAGTTTCTACGCTCCATGGCCGGGATCATGACCTGGCCGATCGAGGCCGCATCCGAGACCGACGAGCCGGAAATTCCGCCGAAGACCATCGAGGTCAACACCGAAACTAGCCCGAGGCCGCCGCGCAGGCGGCCGACGAACAGCATGCAGAAGTCGATCAGCCGCGCCGTCAGGCCGCCATGGTTCATGAGGTGGCCCATGACGATGAACAGCGGCAGCGACAGCATGATGGAGGAGTTCATGCCGGCGAAGACGCGCGCCGGCAGCACCGGTATCAGCGCCGGCTGATAGATTAGGAAATAGAGCAGTCCGCTGAGGCCCATCGAGAAGGCGATGGGCACACCGACAGCCATGAAGACGACGAGGCTACCGATCAGCAGGAGCATGGCGCTTGCCTCACCCGGTTTGCGGACGCGCCGGCAATGCCAGGGCCACGAGGCGCGTGATGCAGAAGAGGACGGCGAACGCGCAGCCGATCGGGATGGCCACCTCCGCGGCGCCGTCGGGAATGTGGAGGACCGGGTCCTCGCTGCCGCCGACCACGCGAATCCATTCGAGGCTGTAGAAGAACAGGAAGGCGTGGAGCGTGCCGATCAGCACCAGATCGAGCATTTCCACCCAGTTCCGCGCGCGCTCAGGCAGGAGCCCGATCAGGCTGTCGATGCGGATGTGCTTGCCCCTGGCGATATCGACCGAAGCGCCGAGCGCCGTGGTGTAGATGAACAGGATAACGGTCGCTTCGCTGCCGCCGACGATCGTGCGGTTGAAGCCGTAGCGCAGCACGACAAGCAGAACGACAAGCGCGAAGACGAGCGCGAAGAGGGCGGTCAGAAGCGCCGTCAATCCCTGCGCCAGCACGTGCTCGAGCCGGAACACCCATTGCGTTCTGCTGGCGGGTGGACGGTCGCTCATCGTGACGCCTTCCAGGCTTTCGGGGATTCCGGAGGGCGCGGACGCCCCCCGGAGCGTTGGGAACGGGAGTACGCGTATCCTACATGCCTGCGGCAACCGCCTTGTCGACTTCCTCCTGCGAGAACGTGCCGTCGCCGATATACGCCGCCCAGACCGGCTGAACCGCGGCGATGAATTTCTGGCGGTTTTCCGGCGTTACCTCGTTGATCGCGATCTTGTCGCTCAGGAACGCCAGGTAATCGGCCTCGGAAGCCAGCCAGTGCTCGTCGCTCCAGGCCATGGCGTCCTTGGCCGCCTTGTCGAACACGACCTTGAGGTCGTCCGGCAGCGACTGATACCAGGCGAGATTGACCATGAACGGATCGGGATGGATCTGGTAGTTGACCAGCGACATGTATTTCTGCGGTTCGTAGAACTTCATCACCACGATGTTTGAGGGCGGGTTTTCCTCGCCATCGGCGACGCCCATCTTCAGTGCCATGTAGACTTCGCCATAGGGAATCGACACCGGGTTGGCGCCAAGCGCCTGCATGGTCTTGACGATGGTCTCGATGCCCGGCACGCGGATCTTGAGCCCGGCGACGTCCTCGGGCGTGTTGATCGGATGCTTGCTGTTGGTGATCTGGCGGAAGCCGCCGGCAACACCGGTGGCGGGAATGTAGTAGCCGTTTTCCTCGGCAGCCTTGGCGATGGCGGTGCCGAAATCGCTGCGCATGGCCTTGAGCACGGCGCCGGTGTCCGCATAGAGGAACGGCAGCGTGTAGATCAGGAACTTCTTGTTTGCTTTGGTGAAGGCGCCGCCCCGAGTGCCCTGGACGGTGCCCATCTTGACCATGTCCATGACTTCGGGCTCGCTGCCGAGCTGGCTGTTGGCGAAAATCTCGACGGCGATGCGGCCGCCGCTGGCTTCTTGCAGGGCGTCCTTGAACATCAGCATCGACTTGTGCCGGACCGAGTCCTCCGGCTGCGAATGCGCGAACTTGAAGGTGAAATCTGCGGCGGCGACTGGAAAGGCGAGCGTCAGGCCAGCCGCGACCATGAGCGCACGCACAAGTGCTTTCTGCATAGGAACCTCCCGTATTTTGCCCCCTGCCATCCCGGCGACGATCTGTCGGGCGACGAGGCAATCGAATTCTTCGTCCGTCTCTGCTGCTCGCCGGTGCGCCGGCGGGCAGGCGCTTGAAGCGCGCTGTCGCCTGCCGGTTTGAGCCTCGCCCGCGCTGACCTCTTCCCTCGAAAAACGGGCAACGCCGACAGCAGCGCCATGACCGAAGCCAAAACCTACTGGTAGTTCGTGTCAATTCAAAAGGCCGCCAGAGCGCGGGCACGCGACAACCGGCCGCAGTTCTGGCATACCAGATAATCCGGCGCCGTTGTTTGTGACAAAACAACTATAATGACAGTGTGTTATATGAGTTTCTTGTGTCCGCCCGGGGCCTTCGGCGGGCCGCTTCACCGGCCTCCGGTGTCGCCAGGGCTCCTCCCGGCGCTTGTCGGCGGGCCCGCTTGAGTGTACAAACTCCATACCTAACTAGACGAATTCCATACTCTCCATACCGGCCTCGCTGGGCATTGGGAGTTGCTTGTGACGACACTTCCGAAGAACGTCCGTATCGGACGCAATGGCCGCGTCGGCATCCTCAAGAAGGTGCCGCGCGACCTGTGGAACCATCCGCACTATGCCGCCCATGCCAAGGTGATCGAGCGCTCGACCGGCACGGCCGACGTCGCTGCGGGGGTTCCGATCGCGCTTTCCATGCTGAGCGCGCTGGAGGAGGAATTCGCCGCCGCCCGCGCCGATCTTTCCTCTCGGCCCGGCGCGAACGGCGGGTCGCCGAACCGCCGCAGCGCGCCGCCGCTGGACGACGACGAAGGCGCCAGACCGCCGCCGAGGCAGCGCGTCTCGTCAAAGGTGGGCGAACGGACGCGGCGGGAAATCCTCGCCGCCGCCATGCAGGAATTTGCCGCCAGGGGGTTCAGCGGTGCCCGTGTCGACGCCATTGCGGCCAACACAAGCATCACCAAGCCTATGATCTACTATCACTTCGCCAGCAAGGAGAAGCTCTATGCGGCGGTGATGGAAGAGGCCTATGGCGGGGTGCGCAGCACCGAGCAGGGGCTTCATCTGGACGCGCTTCCCCCCGGCGCGGCGCTCCGCCGCCTGGTGGAGGTGACCTTCGATTACCACGCCGAGCATCCGGATTATGTGCGCCTGATCAGCGTCGAGAATATCGAGAAGGGCCGCCACATCTCCGGCCGTCCGTCCCTGGTCGAACGCAATGCCATCGCGCTCGACACGGTCAGCGATGTGCTGGAACGCGGCGAACGCGACGGCACTTTCCGCAAGGGCATCAGCCCCTGGCATCTGCACTTCATGATCAGCGCGCTCTGTTTCATGCGCGTTTCGAACCGCTATTCGATGAGGGCGGTGTTCGAGAAGGACCTCTGGGACGAGGACGACGTTCCGCGGCAGCGCCGGATGATCGTCGAGACGATCCTGCGCTATGTGAGCCCCTAGGTTCGCCGCGCGGCGGTTGCCTTTTTCCCGGCGATCTGGTCCGATCGGCGACGTTCTCCGGTCGCCGGCCGGCTTTCATTTCATTGTCTTGCTGAAGGAGAGGCGGCCCATGCGGGCCGTGCCGATGATGAGCAACGTCGCTCCCCCCAAATACGGCATGGGCGCGCCCGTCCGGCGCAAGGAAGACCGCGCGCTGGTCACCGGCCGCGGCCGCTATACCGACGACATCGCGCCGGAGGGGACGCTCGCCGCCTTCGTGCTGCGCTCGGCCATGGCGCACGCCCGCATCAGGCTCGGCGATCTCACGGAGGTCGCCGCATTGCCTGGCGTGCGGCTGATCCTCACCCATGCCGATGTCGCCGACATTCCCGGTCCGCCGTGCACGATTTCGCTGCGCCAGACCGACGGCACGCACCAGAAGACGCCGCCGCGCCCGCTGCTGTGCGGAGATACCGTGCGCCACGTCGGCGATCCCATTGCCTTTGTGGTCGCCGACGATCTCGCATCGGCGAAGAGCGCGGCGGAGGCGATCGAGGTGGATTACCAGCCGCTGCCGGTGGCGGTCGGCATGAAGGAAGCGCTCGAACCAGGCGCTCCGCTGGTGTGGCCGGAATTCGCCACCAATGTCGCCTTCGAGGTGGCGCGCGGCGAGCGCCATCATACCGACGAGGCGTTCGCTTCCGCGGCGTGCGTCTCGCGCATCGAGGTGGTCAATAACCGCGTCGTCGCCAACTACATGGAAACGCGCGGCGTCATCGCCGAATACGACGCGAACGACGACCGCTATACGCTCACCATGGGGACCCAGGGCGGTCACGGCATGCGTGACATCATCGCCAAGGACATCCTGAAGATCCCGCCCGGCAAGATCCGTGTCATCACCCCCGATGTCGGCGGCGGTTTCGGCACCAAGGCCTTCGTCTATCACGAGTATCCGCTGGCAGCGATCGCCGCCAAAAAGCTCGGGCGACCGGTCAAGTGGATCGGCGAGCGCTCTGAGCACTTCCTGGTCGACACCCACGGTCGCGACAACATCAGCGTGGCCGAGATGGCGATGGACGAGAGCGGCAAGTTCCTCGCCCTGCGCGTCGACATGCTGGCCAATATGGGCGCCTATCTCAGCCAGTACGGGCCGGAGATTCCCTATGGCGGCATGACCATGCTGACCGGGGTCTACGACATCGCGCATCTGTGGGCGCTCGCCCGCGGCGTCTACACCAACACGGTGCCGGTCGATGCCTATCGCGGCGCCGGGCGGCCGGAGGCCGCCTATCTGATCGAGCGCCTGGTCGATGTGTGCGGACGCGATACCGGTCTCGGGCCGGTCGAGATCCGCAAGCGCAACTTCATCCGCCCGGCTGAGATGCCCTACCGCACCCACGGCGGGCGCATCTACGATTCCGGCGAGTTTGACGGACACATGGAACGCGCCCTCAAGCTTGCCGACTGGCCGGGCTTTCCGGCGCGCGCAGCGGTGGCGGCCGAGGCGGGCAGGATTCGCGGGCTGGGTCTGGCCACCTATATCGAGGCCTGCGCCTTCCCGGGCAAGGAAGGCGCCACCGTGCGCCTCAACCAGGACGGCACCGCGACGCTGTTCATCGGCACCCAGTCCAACGGCCAGGGCCACGCCACTGCCTATGCCCAGTTCATCGCCGGCCATCTCGGTCTCGAATACGACCAGATCGAGGTCATCCAGGGCGATACCGACCAGGTGGCGAGTGGCGAGGGCACGGGCGGCTCGCGCTCGATCCCGATCGGTGCCGTTTCGGTCGACCGGGCCGCGATCAAGCTTGCCGGCCAAGTTAAGCGTATTGCCGCCGAGAGGCTGGAGGCGAGCGCCGACGAACTCGAGATCGCGGCCGGCGCGGTGCGGGTTGCCGGCACCAACCGCGGCATGACGCTGGCCGAGCTGGCGCGCTCGGTGGAAGACCGCAG
>CAVVPK010000002.1:0-11604 GCA_963750065.1 uncultured Alphaproteobacteria bacterium | reverse complement strand
AGCGATCGCCTGGCGCTTCGCCTTGCCGCGCTCCGGCCCCTTCAGCTTCTTGCCAGGCGCCGGTGTCATGGCGATATCCGGGAACAGGCCGAAATTGACGTTCATCGGCTGGAAGGAGCGTTTTCCCGGCTCGTCGTCGGCCGACAGGTGGCCGCCGGTGATATGGCCGAGGATGGCGCCGAAGGCGGTGGTCGGCGGCGGCAGCACGATGGCCTCGCCAAGACGCTCGGCGGCCGCCATGCGGCCGGCGAGGAGCCCGATGGCGGTCGATTCGACGTAACCCTCGCAGCCGGTGATCTGACCGGCAAAGCGCAGGCGGGGTGCCGCCTTGAGACGAAGGAAGCTGTCCAAAACCTTGGGTGAATTGAGGAAAGTATTGCGGTGGAGGCCGCCAAGACGGGCGAACTGCGCCTCGCCCAAGCCGGGGATCATGCGGAAGATATCCGCCTGGATGGCGTAGCGCAGGCGCGTCTGGAAGCCGACCATATTGTAGAGGCTGCCGAGCGCATTGTCCTGGCGGAGCTGGACGATGGCGTAGGGCTTGACCGTGGGGTCGCGTGGATTGGTCAGCCCGACCGGCTTCATCGGTCCGTGGCGCAAGGTCTCGCGGCCGCGCTCGGCCATCACCTCGACGGGCAGGCAGCCGTCGAAATAGGGGACGTTCTCCCAGTCGTGGTGCTTATGCGGCTCGCCGGAAGTGAGCGCATCGACGAAGCCGTCGTATTGCGCTTTGTCCATCGGGCAGTTGATGTAGTCGGCGCCGCTGCCGCCGGGGCCCGCCTTGTCGTAGCGCGACTGGAACCAGGCGATGTCCATGTCGATCGAATCGAAATGGACGATCGGCGCGATGGCATCGAAGAAGGCCAGCGCTTCCTCGCCGGTAAGCTGCCGGATCGCCTCGGCAAGCGGGGCGGAGGTCAGCGGGCCGGTGGCCACGATCACATTGTCCCAGTCGGCCGGGGGCAGGCCGGCGACCTCGCCGCGGGCGACGGTGACCAGGGGCTCGGCGGCAAGTGCGGCCGTGACGGCGGCGGAAAAGCCCTCGCGGTCGACGGCCAGAGCCCCGCCGGCCGGCACCTGGTTCAGATCGGCCGAGCGCATGATGAGCGAGCCGGCGCGGCGAAGTTCCTCATGCAGCAGCCCGACCGCGTTGTTCTGGGCGTCGTCGGAACGGAAGGAATTGGAGCAGACCAGTTCGGCCAGCCGGTCGGTCTTGTGGGCCTCGGTCTGCCGCTCGGGCCGCATCTCGTGCAGCACGACGGGCACGCCGCGGCGGGCAAGCTGCCAAGCGGCCTCCGAACCGGCGAGGCCGCCGCCGACGATGTGAACGGGGGTGATCATGGAGCGCGACCCTAATCGGCCGCCGGGGGCGGTTCAACGGCCCCTTCAGAAATGAAAAACGCCCGCCGGGGAGGAAATCGGCGGGCGTTTCTCTATGGGACCGGTCGCGTGGGAGGACGCCGCACCGGCTCCCGTATCGCCCCGGGTGAGGGAGGAGGATACCCGGGAGCGAAACTGATTACATGGTGGCGGCCTTGCGGGCGATCGACGGGATGTCCGCGGCGGAGATGCCGAGGTCAGCCAGGTCGCGGTTGGAAAGCCGCATGAGTTCGTTGTAGGTCTGACGGTACTTGCGCCAGGCGCGGTAGGTGGTGACAATCCGGTTGTTCATGGTGGTCGTGCCTCTCGTAATCAAATCTGGGCGGACGGCGACACAGAACTCACTGCCGTCCTTCGATTGGGAAGATAGGCGCATGCCCAAGCCATGTGCAGATGAGATATCGCATACCGGCTTTGCAGTTCACGCAATGCAACACAGTTCCGACACACATATTGCGGTGCAATAAAGACCCCCAAAAGGCGCGGATTTCCAAGCGGTTTGGGCGTGATTCCGGCCAAGCGGCTAAGCCGCATTAGGGCATAAGTGTGATCGGCCATGCGGCAGGCGCAGCATCATCTGGCAGTCGAGACCCGCGGCAAGGGGCTGACCGAGATCACCGCGCCGGTCGCCCGCTGGCTGGCGAACCAGGGCATCGCCGAGGGACTGCTGACCCTGTTCTGCCGCCATACCTCGGCCTCGCTCACCGTGCAGGAGAATGCCGACCCGGACGTGCGCAGCGACCTTGAGGCCTTCTTCGAGCGGCTGGCGCCGGAAACCGGGAACTATGTCCACACGCTGGAAGGGCCGGACGACATGCCGGCGCATATCCGCGCGGCGCTGACCCAGGCGAGCCTGTCGATCCCTGTCTCCGACGGGCGCATGGCGCTTGGCACCTGGCAGGGCATCTACCTGTTCGAGCACCGGCGGCGACCGCACATGAGGGACGTGGTGCTCCACCTGATCGGCGACTAGACTGCGCCATCTTGAGCGCGGAGGGGACAGGTGGCGGACATCACGCTTTACGGCCGCAAGACATCGGTGAACGTGCAGAAGGCGGTGTGGGTGCTCGAGGAGCTGCGCGTGCCCTATGCGCAGATCGAGGTCGGCCTCAACTTCGGCGGCGTCGACACGCCGGAATATCTGGCCATGAACCCCAACGGCCTGGTGCCGACGCTGAAGGACGGCGAGCTGATCCTGTGGGAGAGCCACGCCATCGTCCGCTATTTGTCGGCGACCTACGGCGCCGGCAATCTGTGGCCCGAATCGCCGAAGGCGCGCGCCGTTGCCGATCAGTGGACCGACTGGACGGCGATGCGCTTTCAGCCGGCCTGGGGGGCGGTGTTCACCGCCGTCGCGCGCACCAAGCCCGCGGCCCGGGACAAGAAGGCAATTGCTGCGGCCATGAAGGGCGTCGCGCCCTGCTTCGGCATTCTCGACGCGCACCTGCGCCGGACGCCGTGGCTCGCCGGCGAGCGCCTGACCTATGGCGACATTGCCGCCGGCGCGCTGCTCTATCGCTGGTACACCATGGACATCGAGCGCCCGCCGCTTGCCGGCGTCGATGCCTGGTACGAGCGGCTGAAAGAGCGGCCGGCCTATGCCAAGGGTGTCTGCGTCGACTACAGCATCCTGACCAACACGATCGGGTAGGGGCGCCGCGGTCTGGCTAAGGCAGCAGAACCGCTTCGATGGAAAGCCGGCCACCGGCATTGATGAGCGCCAGCATTGCGGAGCCGAGATCGAGGGTCGCCGCATCGGCGTCGCCGGTGAAGACGGCATAGGCGCCGGTCGGGTCGGCTGGCGGCGGCAGGGGCTCTGCCGCGATGACCGGCGCATCGGCCGTGGAAAGATCGGCGATATGGGCGATGAGCGGCTGGGCGCGCTCCTGAGCCGTGCTGTCGAGAATCCAGCCGAGGAAGCTCTTGGCGATGTCGCGGGCGAAGGCGTCCTCTGGCCCGCTGACGAAGCTGCGGTCGAGGCTGAGGCAGGCTGACCGCATGCCGTCGGCGGCATCGGTGACCACGTCGAGGGCGACCACAGACTGGAAGGCGCTGCCCGCGGGGCGGAAGCGATGGGAGAGATCGTCGCCATCGGGCACCGGCGTGCCGTCCGCTTCGAGATGGAACCAGGCGAAGAATTCGGACGTGTGCTCGGCGGCAAGCTGGCGGGCCGGCTGGGCGGGTCGGGCAGGCGAGGCGGGCGGTTGGCGATGGAAGAAGGCACGGAACGCACTGAGCATGACGGTAGTGTAACGTTTCGTGAGGCACGATCATGGCGACGCATTGTCCCGCTGGCGCCCGTCGCAGCTCCCCGGACGCGGCTGCGAGCCGCGAGAGCGGTGCAGCTCAGAGCCGGGGTCCATGCTGCGCCCGGGACACAATCTCCCATTCTCGCGTGCGATCCGCACCGAGCCATGAACCTTTCAAAGAACTCTCCCCTTTGCCCGAAAGCATGAGGGGGTGGCGGGCGCCCGGCGAATGCCGTGCGGGTAGTCCGCGAAAATGGGGGCGCTCGCCGAGCGCCCGCCGCGGCGTCCTGAAACACGCCCGGCCAGGTTTATTCGGCGAAGGCGCTTCGCGGCAGCCTCCGCCTGGGGTCGCTTACACCACACGCCCGGCGGAACCGGGGCATGGCGGGACGGCCGGTCGTAGTGCCGACGGTCCTGGCCGGGGCGTCCCGAGTGCCGAGATGCGGTCTCGACGCGCGGGCGCCGCTCCCCGCCCCACGCACAGAACGCCTCATGAGCGCGCCCCTTCGCGGGCGGGGATGAGATCAATATGAGGGCGGTTCAGGGGAGGGGGATAAGTATTTTTCGATGGCCGGTGTGGCTTGCTCGGTGAACCTCCCCCTTGAGGGGAGGTCGAAAATGGCGAGCGCAAGCAAGACACTTTCGGGAGGGGGTGCGCTGACGGAGAGGTCCAGACCCCCTCCCGAAATCGCTGCGCGATTTCGATCCCCGATCGGGTCGGGGACAGGATCTTCCCTCAAGGGGGACGTTCAGCCGGGGCACGAAGCGGCGCTCAAGAAACCTCGCGCTCACGACCAATGGCGCATTGCCATCTTCGCGTCCCCTCAATCCACCCGCACCCAGCCCCGCGCCATGAGGTGCTCCTGCGGGCGGAAGCGGCGCTTGTAGTCCATCTTGCGCGAGCCCTCGACCCAGTAGCCGAGATAGACGTAGGGCAGGCCCATCTTCCGCGCCCGCTTGATGTGATCGAGGATCATGAAGGTGCCGAGCCCGCGGTCGCCATAGTCGGGGTCGAAGAACGAGTAGACCATCGACAGGCCGTCGGCGAGAACGTCGGTCAAGGCGGTGGCGATGAGCGCCCCGTCGCCGCGGCCGGTGATGACAGTGTCGGGCCCGCGGAAGCGGTATTCGATCACCTGCGTCTCGACATGGGAATCGCCGACCATCATGGCGTAGTCGAGCACGCTCATGTCGGCCATGCCGCCTTCGGCATGGCGGGCGTCGAGATAGGCGCGGAAGAGGGAATACTGGTCGGAAGAGGGGCTGGCCGTGGTCTCGGCGCCGATAATGTCGCGGTTTTGCCGGGCGACCCGCTTGAGGTTGCGGCTCTCGACGAAGGCATCGACCACCACGCGGATGGAGATGCAGGCGCGGCAGCCCTCGCAGGCCGGGCGGTAGGCGATGTTCTGGCTGCGGCGGAAGCCGCCCTGGGTGAGGATGTCGTTGAGCGCCGAGGCGCGCTCGCCGACCAGATGGGTGAACACCTTGCGCTCGGCGCGGCCGGGCAGGTACGGGCACGGCGCCGGTGCGGTGAGATAGAACTGCGGGGTCTCGGTCGGTTGCTGGGTCATGCGCGGCGCGGCTGCTAACGGGATGTCGCCCTAGACACCATAATACCAGGGGCCGACGATCGAAAAGACGAGCCACATCAAGATGACCAGCGGCAGGCCGGCGACGAAGTAGTCGGAAAACCGGTAGTGGCCGGGGCCCATGACCAGCATGTTGGTCTGGTAGCCGACCGGCGAAGCGAAGGCGCAGCTCGCCGCCAGCATCACCGCCACCACGAAGGGCAGCGGCGGGGCGCCGACGCGTGCGGCGATATCGAGCGCAACCGGCGTGAACAGCACGGCAGTAGCATTGTTGGACAGGATGTTGGTGAGCACGCTCACAACCAGGAAGAGCACCGACAGGATGACCCAGTTCGGCTGGCCGGCGGTGAGCGCGATGGTGCCTTCGGCAACCAGCCGCGCCCCGCCGGTCGCCTGCAGCGCCGTTGCCGCGGCCAGCGCCGCGCCGATCATCAGGTAGATGCGCCGGTCGAAGGCGCGCACCGCCTGACGGATGTTGAGGCAGCCGGCAAGGATCATGGCCAGCGCCGCGGCGAGCGCCCCGATGACGATCGGCCCGATGCCGCTGGCGGCATAGAGCACCAGCAGGGCGAAGATGACCTGCGCCCGCCTGGCGTAGCGGCGCTGGGGCAGCTCGCGCGCCGACCACTCGAGCAGGATCACGTCGCGGTTGGTCCTCAGGCCCTCGATGGCGTCGCGCGTGCCGCCGACAAGCAGCACGTCGCCGGCCTCCATGCGGATATCGGCAAGCTGCATGCGCGGCATGCGGCTGCGCCGCTCGACGCCGAGCACGACTGTGTCGGTGTCGTGGTGGATCGCCGCCTGCTCGACGGTGCGGCCGATGACGCGCGAACCGGGCGCGACCATGGCCTCGGCCAGCGTCAGGTCCTTGGTCGGCATGGCCGGCGCCTTGTCGCCGTCGGCGGGCTGGCTGCCGACCGCCTGGTCGGATATGGCGCGGGTCAGCGCGTTGCGCGTCGCGGCGACCACAAGGGTGTCGCCGGGCCTCAGCGTGATGTCCTCGAAGGGCGGCAGGAAGGGGTGCTCCTGGCGCTGGACCAGGCGCACGGTCATGTCCTTGAGCGCCGGGAACATGCCGGCCACGGCCTTGGCTCCGACCAGCGGATGGCCATAGCCGATGTCGATCTGGGCGATGAACTGCTTGCCGGAGCCGCCGGTGATCTCAGCCGCCATGCCGGTGCGCGCCTTGAGGATCTTCGGCAGGACCAGGGCGACATAGAGGAAGCCGGCGAACGACATGGCGGCGGCCGGAACGGTGAAATCGAAGAAGCCGATCCTCAGGCCGCCGACCTTCTCGGCGACCCCGGCGGCGAGCAGGTTGGTGGAGGTGCCGATGAGCGTCGTCATTCCGCCGAGCAGCGCGGCGAAGGACAGCGGCATCAGAACCTTGGAGGCCGCCACGCCGCGCCCGGCGGCAATCGTGGTGACGATGGGCAGGAACATGACCACCACCGGCGTATCGTTGACGAAGGCGCTGGCCACCATCGCCGCCACCAGCACCAGGACGATCGCCGCCATGCCGGTGCGGCCGCCGAGGCGGGCAAGCAGCGTGGTCGGCTTCTCCAGCGCATCGGTGTGGAACAGGCCCTGGCCGACGACCAGCAGCGCCAGCACCGTGATCAGCGCCGGATTGGCAAGACCGGCAAGCAGCGCGTCGGGGCCAAGCGGGCTTGTCGTGCCGGTGAGCATCGGCACCGCCCAGAACAGCACCAGCCAGCCGACCAGCGCCACCAGCGAGACGATCTCGATCGCCCAGCGCTCGAGCGCATAGGCGACGATCATCGCTACGATCGCCGCATAGGTCAGCCAGGTCAGGAGTGTGGGTGCCGCCGCTGCCATGTCTTGCGCATCATGCCCGAGCGCCGGTGGCGCTCAAGCAAGGAATTTTGCGTGGGAAGGCGCTTCTGCGCAATCAATTGCCCAGGCGCGCCAGCGGGTCGGCATTCAGCGCCACCACGCCGAGCAGGAGGTCGTGGAGGAGCTGGCGGCGGGCGGTGAACAGCCCGACGAGCAGGACCAGCGGCGTGAGGATGCCGCACGAGAACCAGAAAATGAGGGCGTGCATGACGGCCAGCAGCGGAAACATGCGCTGGCCGTTCCATGTGCGCATCTCGACGCCGAGCATGCGCATGCCCGGCGTCGCCGAGCCGCGGCCGCCCAACGTCAGGGCGCAATAGCCGAGCGCGACGATGGCGAACAGCGCCGGGTAGAGCAGCCAGGCGATGCCGATGGTGACGATTCCGAGGACGAAGACCATCAGCGCCGCCGGGATCATCAAGAGGACGATGAGAACGGCATCGATGACGAAGGCGACGATGCGCTTCGACAGGATGCCCTCGAACAGCTCGGGTTGCGTCGCCGGATCGTAGACGAAGCGGTTGCCGTGCAGCGCGTTTCCAGTGTCGCTCATCGAAGTGTCCGTACCGGAGTTGGGTGCCAGTTCATTATAGCGAATTCGGCGGAGATGTCGTTACGGCGTGTCGAGACGCTGGACGCCGAAGCCACGGGCCGTGAGCGCCGCGATGATCTCGGCGGC
Organism: uncultured Alphaproteobacteria bacterium; assembly: GCA_963750065.1. GTDB lineage: Bacteria > Pseudomonadota > Alphaproteobacteria > Rhizobiales > Kaistiaceae > CAVSRC01. The sequence continues at coordinate 3,850 of CAVVPK010000002.1, read as the reverse complement.
ATGGTCGGGGCCGTGGGTCTCCATGGCGACGTCGACGCCGGCGCCTTTCGGCGGCACCGACAGCATGGTGCGGCGATGCGAGACCTCGAGGATATTGCCGCCGGCAGCGCCGATGATGCGGGCGATCTCGGCGAGAACGCCGGGTCGGTCGCGGATGATGACGCGGATGGCGACCACCTGCTGCTCGCGCGCCAGCTCGCGCACCATGATCGAGGCGGCGAGCCGCGGGTCGATATTGCCGCCGGCCAGGATCAGGCCGACGCGCTTGCCGCGGAAGCGGTCGGGGTCGGAGAGCACGGCGGCCAGGCCCGCGGCGCCGGCGCCCTCGGCCATGGTCTTCTGCAGCATGAGGTAGGCGGCGACCGCCTGCTCGATGGCCGCTTCGCCGACCAGCACCATGTCGTCGACGTGACGGCGGACGGCTTCCAGCGTCAGCCGGCCGACATTCTTGACCGCGATGCCCTCGGCCAGCGTCTCGCTGCCGATCTTGGGTTGCTCGCCGCGCAACGCCGCCCACATGGACGGATAGACCTCGGTCTCCACGCCGATGACCTGGACCGCGGGCTTCAGCGCCTTGACCGCAATGGCGATGCCGGCGATGAGGCCGCCGCCGCCGACCGGCACGATGACCGCGTCGAGCGCCGCCTGATCGTCGATGATTTCGAGGCCGATCGTGCCCTGGCCGGCAATCACATGCGGGTCGTCATAGGGGTGGACCAGCACCACACCGCTGTCGGCGATCCGCGTCTCGACGATTGTCTGGCAGTCGGCCAGCGTCTCGCCGTCGATCACCACCTCGGCGCCGAAGGAGCGGGTGGCGGCGATCTTCACGAAGGGGGTGGGCGCCGGCATGACGATGGTGGCGTGGAGCCCGAGGCGCTGGGCGTGCCAGGCGACGGCCTGGGCGTGGTTTCCGGCCGACATGGCGATGACGCCGCGGGTCCGTTCGTGTGGGCTCAGCGCCAGCATCTTGATGAGCGCGCCGCGTTCCTTGAACGAGGCGGTGGCCTGCAGGTTCTCGTATTTGACCCAGATGTCGGCGCCGGTGAGTTTCGACAGGCGCGGGGCCGGCAGGAACGGCGTGCGCATGACCACGCCGGCGATCTGGCTGGCTGCGGCGCGGATGTCGGCAAGGGTGGGCAGGGCAATGGTGTCGGGCATGGACGATGCTTGTATCCCGGATGAAGCGGCAGCGAAATCCAGCGGCTCAGGACGGCGGCGTCGCCCCATAGCGAAGCCCGTCGATAAGGAGATCGATCATGCGCTGGCTGTGGTCCGTCTTGTCCTTGTAGACAGGCACGGACAGGCCGGCGACCGCATGGAGAAGATCGTTGGGATCGACGCCGGCGCGAACCTCACCGGCGGCGGCTGCTGCCGCCAGAAGCGATCCGAGGGCAGGCTCGAAATTGGTCTGGAAATAGGCGGGCAGGGCATCGAAGGCGGGGTCGCCGGAATGGAGCGCGGCGGCGAGCCCGCGTTTGGTGGCGATGAAGTCGGTATAGCGCTTCAGCCAGCGCACCAGCGCTTCGCCGGGCGGCTGCTCGGCCGCCAACACGCGGGCGGCGGCGGTGCAAGCATCGACTTCGCGCCGGTAGACCGCCGCAACCAGATCGGACCGCTTGGGAAAGCGGCGGTAGAGGGTGCCGACACCGACGCCTGCCCTGGCCGCGATCTCGCGCGCCGGGGCATCCACGCCGGAGGTGGCGAAGATCGCCTTGGCGGCTTCGAGCACGGCGTCTTCGTTGCGCTGCGCATCCGCACGCACGCGGCGCTTCGCGTCGCCACGGGGCTCCGGGGCGTCTCTCCGGTCTCTGCTTTTTGAATCGCGCAAAATGCCGACCTCTTGTTAAACGGAACATCGTTCCGTATATAAGTGGACGGCAGTTCCGCTTCGCCTATCTAGCGCAGCAAGGCGGCGCTGGCAACAAATCGAAAGACCAAAGGACACAGCCATGCCGGATAAACGCATTGCCCTGATCACCGGGGCCAATCAAGGAGTTGGTTTTCAGGTCGCCAAGGAACTCGTGGCCAACGGCGTCACCGTGCTGGTCGGGTCGCGCGATCTGGCGAAGGGCGAGGCCGCGGCCAGAAAGATCGGGCCGGGCGCCATCGCGCTCCAGCTCGACGTGACGGACGGCGCGTCGATCACCGCCGCCGCGGAGCGCATCCGCGCCGAATTTGGCCGTCTCGACCTGCTGGTGCAAAACGCCGGGATTTCGACCACAAGGGCGCGCGAGCCGGGCGAGTTTCTGGAGAACTACGCGCAACGAAACGCAGCCAGCACGGCCTCGCTCGAAGAGGTGCGGGCGATCTGGGACACCAACGTCTTCGGCGTGCTCGCGGTCTATCAGGCGATGCTGCCGCTGCTCCGCCGCTCATCGGACGCGCGCATCGTCAACGTGTCGAGCGGCGTCGGCTCGCTGACGGCGAATGCCGATCCGGCCTTTCCCTATCGCAAGATCTACGGGCCGGGTTACGCCGCTTCCAAGACCGCGCTCAACGGCATCACGCTCGCCATGATGATCGAGCTCGAGGACACCGACATCAAGGTGAACCTGGTCTCGCCGGCCTTCACCGCCACCAACCTCAACAACTATGCGGGCACCGAATCCGTTGAGGACGGTTCGCGCGAGGTCGTGCGCGTGGCGCTGCTCGGCCCGGACGGCCCGACCGGGACATTCACGCGCTGGGAGAACGTCACCATTCCGTGGTGACGAGCACCGGCCCGGAAATCAAACCACTCAAGACACGGGATTTCATCATGCAGTACCGCACGCTCGGACGTACCGGCATCAAGGTCACCCCATACGCCCTGGGGGCAATGATGTTCGGAGGGGTGGCCAACGCCGATCACGACGATTGCATCCGCATCATTCACAAGGCTTTGGACGCAGGGATCAACTTCATCGACACGGCAGATCGCTACAGCGCCGGCGAATCCGAAGTGATTGTCGGCAAGGCGCTCAAGGGCCGCCGTGAGAACGTGGTGCTCGCCACCAAGGTGCACGGGCCGATGGGCGACGACCCCAATATGCAGGGCAATTCGCGACGCTGGATCACCCGTGCGGTGGAGGATTCTCTGCGCCGCCTGCAGACCGATCATATCGACCTTTACCAGATTCACCGGCCGGCGCCGGACACCGACATCGAGGAAACCCTCTCGGCGCTCACCGACCTGATGCGGGCGGGCAAAGTGCGCGCCATCGGTTCGTCGACCTTTCCGGCCTCCGAGATCGTCGAGGCGCAGTGGGTTTCGGAAAGGCGGGGGCTGGCGCGCTTCCGCACCGAACAGCCGCCCTATTCGATGCTCGACCGCGGCATCGAGCGCGAGGTGCTGCCCACCTGCGAGCGTTACGGCATGGGTGTGATGGTGTGGAGTCCATTGTCGAAGGGCATGCTCACCGGACGCTATCGCAAGGGGCAGCCGATGCCCGACAGCCTGCGGGCGAAAGTCATGCCCAAGCAGATGTCCGATGAGCGCAGCCTCGACGCGGTCGAGCGGCTCATCCCGCTGGCGCAAGAGGCGGGACTGTCGCTCACCCATATGGCGATGGCCTTCGTGATGGCCCACCCCGGCGTAACCTCGGCGATCCTCGGGCCGCGCACGATGGAGCATTTTGACGATCTGCTGGCCGGCGCCGAGGTGCGGCTCGGCGACGAGGTTCTGGACCGGATCGATCAGATCGTCCCGCCCGGCACCGATGTGGGCTTCAACGCGGCGGCCTATGTCCCGCCTGCGATCCTGAAGGCGGACCTGCGTCGTCGGCCCGCCGGCGAACGCGCCGCTGCCTGACGGGGGCGGCTCGGACGGATGGTTCCTACCGCGTCAGCCTCTCCGCCACGAAGGGGG
>CAVVPK010000001.1:0-170903 GCA_963750065.1 uncultured Alphaproteobacteria bacterium | reverse complement strand
CGGTGATCGTGCTCCTGTCGGCGATCTGGCTCGGCATCGGCTTTGCCAACCGGCTGGTTGCGCCGATCCAGCGGCTGATCGACGCCGCCAAGGAGGTGTCGCGCGGCAATCTCAGTGTTTCGGTCAATCCGCGCCATTCGGACGGCGACGTCGGCGCGCTCGGCACCACCTTCAACACCATGACCGCGCAACTCAGGAGCCAGCGCGAAGCGCTGATTGCCGCCAGCAACCAGATCGACGCCCGCCGCCGCTTCACCGAGGCGGTGCTGGCCGGCATATCGGCCGGCGTCGTCGGCATCGACGCGCAGGGGCGAGTGACTATCGCCAACCGCACGGCGCTGCTCCTGCTCGGCATCACCGAGGACGTGGCGATCGGCACCCCGGTCGCGGATCTCATGCCGCAGCTGCGTCCCGTCGTCTCGACGGCGCTGCGCGACGTGCGCGCCGAGCATCGCGACCAGATCACGCTCAGCCATGACGGCCGCGAACGCACGATCAACGTGCGCGTGACCACCGAGCGCGGCGACGACGTGCAGCACGGCTACGTCATCACGCTGGACGACATCAGCGACCTGGTGGCCGCCCAGCGCTCGACCGCTTGGGCCGACGTGGCGCGCCGCATCGCCCACGAGATCAAGAACCCGCTGACGCCGATCCAGCTCTCGGCCGAGCGGCTGAAGCGCAAGTTCGGCCGCACCATCGACGAGGACCGCGACGTCTTCGATCAATGCACCGACACCATCATCCGCCAGGTGGGCGACATCGGCCGCATGGTGGACGAATTCTCGTCCTTCGCGCGCATGCCGAAGCCGGCGTTCATCACCGGCAATCTGGCCGAGACGATCCGCGAGTTGGTGTTCCTGATCAGCGTTGCCCAGCCGGATATCAATTTCAGCGTCGACCTGCCGGAAATACCGCTCATCGGCCGCTTCGACGCGCGCCTAATGGGGCAGGCGCTGACCAACGTGGTCAAGAACGCCACCGAGGCGGTGCTCGCTGTGCCGCCGGAGGCGCGCGGGCAGGGCGCGATCTCGGTGTCAGCCACGGTCGACGAGGCACATATCGTCCTCGACATCATCGACAATGGCATCGGGCTGCCGGGCGAGAACCGCCAGCGGTTGCTGGAACCATACATGACGACGCGCGAGAAGGGCACGGGCCTCGGCCTCGCCATCGTCGCCAAGATCATCGAGGAACATGAGGGGAGAATCGAACTCCTCGACGCGCCGGGGGAGACCAACGGTCGCCGCGGTGCCAACATCCGTATCATCCTGCCGCGTATGGACGGGCTGACAGGGGAGGCTGCTGCCGATGGCGATGTTGCGCCGGAGCCGGCGGTTGCCCCTCAGCCGGTGACGTGACAAGCGAAAGACGGCTGACATGGCGTCCGACATTCTCATCGTTGACGACGAAAACGACATCCGGGAACTGGTTTCCGGCATCCTGAGCGACGAAGGGCACGGCACGCGCATCGCCGCCGACGCCGATGCCGCGCTTACTGAAATCGAGAAGCGGCGGCCGTCGCTTGTCTTCCTCGACATCTGGCTGCAGGGCAGCCGCCTGGACGGACTGGCGTTGCTCGACGAGATCAAGCGCGGCCATGTCGACCTGCCGGTGGTCATGATCTCCGGCCACGGCAACATCGAGACGGCGGTCTCCGCCATCAAGCGCGGCGCCTACGACTATATCGAGAAGCCGTTCAAGTCCGACCGGCTGGTGCTGGTCGCCGAGCGCGCCCTGGAGGCGTCCAAGCTCAGGCGCGAGGTCAAGGCGCTGCGCGAGAAGAGCGGCGATGCCAGCCAGCTTCTCGGCGCTTCCCCGGCGATGAACCATCTGCGTGCCACGCTCGAAAAGGTGGCGCCGACCAACAGCCGCATCATGATCTCCGGCGCCTCGGGCTCCGGCAAGGAACTGGTCGCCCGCACCATCCACGAGCTGTCGGGGCGGGTCGGCGGCCCCTTCGTGGTGCTCAACGCGGCGACCATCGTGCCCGAGCGGATGGAGGCGGAGCTGTTCGGCACCGAGCCGGCCAACGGGTCGGCGCGCCGCGTCGGCGCGCTTGAGGAGGCGCATGGCGGGACGCTCTATCTCGACGAGGTCGGCGACATGCCGCGCGAGACGCAGAGCAAGATCCTGCGGGTCCTGGTCGACCAGACTTTTACCCGTGTCGGCGGGTCGACGCGGGTTAGTGTCGACGTGCGCATCATCTCCTCCACCGGCCGCGACCTGGAAGGCGAGGTCAGCGAGGGCGCCTTCCGCGAAGACCTGTTCCACCGGTTGGCGGTGGTGCCGCTCAGGGTGCCGGCGCTGGCCGAGCGGCGCGAGGATATTCCGGTGCTGGTGCGCCATTTCGCCGAGCAGATATCGCGCACCACCGGCCTGCCGCCGCGCATCATCGGCGACGACGCCATGGCGGTTCTTCAAGCGCATGACTGGCCCGGCAACATCCGGCAATTGCGCAACAACGTCGAGCGGCTGATGATCCTGACCCGCGGCGATGCCAGCGAGGTCATCACCGCCGACATGCTGCCGGCGGAGATCGGCGAGATGCTGCCGACGACGCCGGGCAGGGCCGGGGGCGAGCACCTGATGTCGCTGCCGCTGCGCGATGCGCGCGAGATTTTCGAGCGCGAATACCTTACCGCGCAGGTCAACCGGTTCGGCGGCAACATCTCGCGCACGGCGGAATTCGTCGGCATGGAGCGCTCGGCGCTGCATCGCAAGTTGAAATCGCTCGGCGTAGGCTAAGAGCAGGGCCAGGGATTCGGGGTATCATGCGCGTTGTCATCTGCGGAGCCGGCCAGGTCGGCTACGGCATCGCCGAACGTCTCGCTGTCGAGGACAACGACGTTTCGGTGATCGACACCTCGCCACAGCTTGTCCAGGCGATCCGTGACACGCTCGACGTGCGCGGCTTCATCGGCCACGGCGCCCACCCGGAGGTGCTCGCCCAGGCCGGCGCCGAGCAGGCGGACATGATCATCGCCGTGACGCTCTACGACGAGGTCAACATGGTCGCCTGCCAGGTGGCCCACTCGTTGTTCAACGTGCCCACCAAGATCGCCCGCATCCGCGCGCAGAGCTATCTCGAGCCGCACTGGGCCGACCTGTTCTCGTCCGAGCACCTGCCGATCGACGTGATCATCTCGCCGGAGATCGAGGTCGGCCGTATGGTGCTGCGCCGTCTTCAGCTGCCCGGCGCCTTCGACACGGTCGAGTTCGCCAATGGCGAGGTGGTCGTGGTCGGCATCAGCTGCGACGAGAACTGCCCGGTGGTCGATACGCCGCTGTCGCAGCTCACCGAGCTGTTTCCCGACCTGCAGGCGATCGTCGTCGGCATCGTGCGCGGCGGCAATCTGTTCGTGCCGCGCTCGGCCGATTCCATGCTGGTCGGCGACCAGGTCTATGTCGTGTGCCCGCGCGAGCAGGTGGTGCGCGCGCTGGGTATCTTCGGCCACGAGGAGCCGGTGGCCAAGCGCGTCGTCATCGCCGGCGGCGGCAATATCGGTCAGTTCGTCGCCCACACGCTGGAGACGCGGGGCGCCGCCGCCAAGGTCAAGATCATCGAGTTCGACGCGCGAGCGCGCCATTGCCATCGCCGATGCGCTGAAGCGCACCGTCGTCCTGCACGGCAATGCGCTCGACCAGGAGATCCAGCGCGAGGCCGACGTCCAGGACGCCGACACGCTGATTGCGCTGACCAACGACGACGAGGTCAACATCATCGCCTGCGTCATGGCCAAGCGCCTCGGCTGTCACAGCACCATGGCGCTGATCAACAACCGCTCCTACCATTCCTTCACCGACACGCTGGGCATCGACGCGACGGTGAACCCGCGTTCGCTGACTGTGTCGCGCATCCTCCAGCACGTGCGGCGCGGCCGCATCCGCGGCGTCCACACGATCGAAGACGGTGCGGCGGAGGTGATCGAGGCGGAGGCGCTGGAGACCTCGCCGCTGGTCGGCAGGCCGCTCAGGGAGCTCAATCTGCCGGATGGCATCCGCATCGGCGCGATCTATCGCGACGGCAAGGTGCTGGTGCCCAACGGCCTCACCCAGATCGTCGCCAAGGACCGCGTGGTGATGTTCGCCACCGCCGAGCGCGTGCGCCAGCTCGAGCAGATGTTCCGCGTCAGCCTTGAGTTCTTCTGAGACAGGCGGGCGGACGGGCGGGCCGATGATCGGCGTTCTTCACATCCTGTCGCGCGCCTTCGGCGGCCTGGCGCTGGCAATGCTCATGCCGGCGGCCATTGCCGTGATATCGCACGACGGCGCGGCGGCGGACTTCCTACTGGTCTCCGGCCTGACCGGCTTCCTCTCCGGTGCCATCTTCTTTGCCCTCCAGGGACACCGCCCGCGCTTCGACCGCACGGCCGGTTTCGCGCTGGCAGCGGCGCTGTGGGTGGTGATACCGCTGATCGCGGCCATTCCCTTCGCGCTGCACGCCCGTTTCGGCTACGTCGCGGCGCTTTTCGAGGCGGTCTCCGGCTTCACCACCACCGGCGCCACCGTCTATCACTCGCTTGCCGGCGCCGGACGGTCGATCATCTTCTGGCGCGCCGAGCTGCAGTGGCTGGGCGGGCTGGCGACACTGGTCACCTTCGTCACCATCCTGGCGCCAGCCGGCGTGGGCGGCCTGTCCAGCCGCGGGCTGGCGGCGCTCGGCGGCTTCAGCGAAGCCGGCCCGGAGCGCGTTATCCAGGGGCTCAGGCGCCTGGTGACCCTCTATGCGCTGTTCACCAGCCTGTGCATCATCCTGCTGTTCTTCTCCGGCGTCCCGCCCTTCGATGCCATCTGCCTGGCACTGTCGACGGTTTCGACCGGCGGCTTCATGCCGGTCGACGGCAACCTGTCGGTCTATGGCAGCCCGTATGCGGAAGGCGTCGTCGGCGTGTTCATGATCGTCGGCGCGACCAGCATCGTCTTTCACCGTGCGGTGCTCGAAGGCCGCTGGTCGATTCTTCTCGGCCATCGCGAGACCTGGTGGGTGCTCGGCGTCATGGCGACGGTGGGCGTGATCTACGGCTGGTCCTTCCACGGCGGCGAAAACCTGATCGCGGCGCTGGGGGAGGGGCTGTTCAACAGCATCTCGCTGATCAGCACCACCGGCTACGAAACCCGCGCCGGGGCCCTGTCGGCGATCCCCGACACGCTGGTGCTGTTCCTGGCGGTCGGCGGTGCCGCGGCGCTGTCGACGGCCGGCGGCCTCAAATATTACCGCATCGGCGCCATGACCGTTCAGTCCATGCACGAACTGAAACGGCTGCTCTTCCCGCACAGCGTGCGCTCGACGCGCTTCGGCAGCCAGCCCTACGACCTCAGCCTGATGAAGGCGATCTGGGCCAATCTGGTGGTTGCCGTGGTGATCATCGTGGTCGCCGCGCTGGCGCTGTCGGTCAGCTTGCCGGCTTTCGACGCGGCGATCGTGGCGGCGGTCTCCGCCTTCTCCAATATCGGCCCGCTCTATTCGCAGGAATGGCTGATCGGGCCGAACTGGCCGGCCTATGCCGATTTCGGGGTCTTCGGCCAGCTCGCCATGATCGTCACCATGATTCTCGGGCGGATCGAGGTGATCGTGCTGTTCGCATCGCTTTACGCCGCCTACTGGCGCTCCTAGGAAAGGCCCCATGTCGCGCATCGCTTACGTCAACGGCCGCTACGTTCCACACGCCGGAGCCGCCGTTCACATCGAAGACCGGGGTTATCAGTTCGCCGACGGCGTCTACGAGGTGTGCGAGGTGCGCGGCGGCCGCCTGGTCGACGAGGCGCGCCACATGGCGCGGCTCAAACGTTCGCTCGGCGAGCTCCGCATCGACTGGCCGCTGTCGCCGGCAGCGCTCGGCGTCGTTCTGCGCGAGGTCGTCCGCCGCAACCGGGTCGGCGACGGCCTCGTCTATCTCCAGGTGACGCGCGGCGTCGCGCCGCGCAGCCACGCCTTTCCGGCGCCCGCGGCGACACCATCTCTGGTTGTGACGGCGCATTCGGTCGATACGGCGGCCTTTGCCAGGCGGGCGGAGGAGGGGGTTTCGGTCATCACCGTGCCGGAGAACCGCTGGGAGCGGGTGGACATTAAGACCGTCGGCCTGCTGCCGAACGTGCTGGCCAAGCAGAAAGCCAAGGAATCCGGGGCCTTCGAGGCCTGGTTCGTGGACCGGCAGGGCTTCGTCACCGAGGGCTCGTCGACCAATGCCTGGATTGTGACGGCCGGCGGCACGATCGTGACGCGCTCGGCGGAGGCCGGAATCCTGCGCGGTGTGACCCGCACCGGCGTCCTCGATATCGCGGACGGCGAGGCCTTGGCGATCGAAGAACGGCCGTTTTCGGTTTCCGAGGCACTGGCGGCCAGCGAGGCCTTCCTCACTTCGGCCTCGTCGAAAGTGACAGCGGTCATTCGTATCAATGACGTGGTAATCGGTAGTGGCCGGCCGGGGCCGGTGACGAATTGCCTCAGGCGCCTATTTCTTGAGCGTGCCGAGATCTCCTCTCAGTGGGCGAGTGGGACCTGAAGCCAAGAACCGTCTACACCGTCTGGGGCAATTTCGCGCGTGACGCCGGGCACAACACCCGGCAAACTGTAATCGGTTACATCCGGTCAAGGACCCAACAAAAACGCGACTGACACCGAAAGCCGCAAGAACGCGAGAGCGAATAACATGGCTGAACGCGCACAAAACCTGCAAGACACGTTCCTCAACTACGTCCGCAAGAACAAGACGCCGCTGACGATTTTCCTGGTCAACGGAGTGAAACTCCAGGGGATCGTCACCTGGTTCGACAATTTCTGCGTTTTGCTGCGCCGGGACGGGCATTCCCAGCTTGTCTACAAGCACGCCATTTCGACGGTGATGCCGGGCGCACCGCTGCAGCTCTTCGAGCCGGGCGAGGATGACGCTTCCGGTCGGGAGACGGATTGAGCGCTTCTCCGGATGATCTGACCGCCGCCGGAGGCGATGCGGGCGCTGTCCCGTCCGCAACCGTCCGGGCGCGCGCCCTGGTGCTGGTGCCGATCCTCAAAATGCGTGCGCAAGCCGGCGACCGCGACCGCGAGGCCCGTGTCGAGGAGGCGGTCGGCCTGGCCAAAGCCATCGATCTCGATGTCACTGCCGGTATCGCGGTGCCGATTGCGAGCCGGCGGCCGGCGACCCTGTTCGGCTCCGGCAAGGTGGAAGAGCTCGGCCAGCGCGTGACCGCCGAACAAATCGCGCTGGTCGTCGTCGACGGCGTTCTGTCGCCGGTGCAGCAACGCAATCTCGAACGCGCCTGGAAGGCCAAGGTCATCGACCGTACCGGCCTGATCCTAGAGATCTTCGGCGAGCGGGCGCAGACGCGCGAGGGCACGCTGCAGGTCGAACTCGCCCATCTCAACTACCAGAAGAGCCGGCTGGTGCGGTCGTGGACCCACCTGGAGCGCCAGCGCGGCGGCTTCGGCTTCCTCGGCGGCCCAGGCGAAACCCAGATCGAGGCCGACCGGCGCATGATCGAGGAGCGCATCGCCCGCATCGAGCGCGATCTCGAGGACGTGGCGACCCGCCGCCGCCAGCAGCGCAAGACGCGCAAGAAGGGGAGCCAGGCGACGGTCGCCCTGGTCGGCTACACCAATGCCGGCAAGTCGACCCTTTTCAACGCCCTGGCTGCCGACCATGTCTTTGCCGATGCACGGCTTTTCGCCACGCTCGACCCGACGCTGAGGCGCGTGACGCTGCCCCACGGCGCCGTCACGATCCTCTCCGACACGGTCGGCTTCGTCGCCGATCTGCCGACGACCCTGGTCGCCGCCTTCCGCGGCACACTGGAGGAGGTGGCCGAGGCCGACGTGATCCTTCATGTGCGCGACATCGCAGGCGCCGACAGCGAGGCGCAGGCGCGCGACGTTGCCACGGTGCTCTCCGAGCTTGACGTCGACGCCAAGGCGCCCGAGCGCGTCATCGAGGTGTGGAACAAGGTCGACCTGATGCCACCGGCGCAGCGGCCGCCGCGGGTGATCCCGTCGGCTCCCGGCGGCGGACCGGCGGTGGTGACGGTTTCGGCGCTGACCGGGGAGGGATTGCCGGATCTTCTCGCCCTGATCGAGGCGAAGGTCGCCGCCGCCCGCCGCACCTTTGAGGTCAGGCTGGAGGGCGCGGCGCTCGGCCAGCTTCACCGGCTCTACGAGGTGGGCGAGGTGCTCGACCGCACCGATAACGAAGATGGCTCGACCACCGCCCGTGTGCGCGTGGCGCCGGAGAAGCTGGCGGCCTTCCAGGAAGCCTTTCCGGAGGCGAGGGCGACAGCGTAAGGGCCTATTCCGCTTCCTTGGCGCGCTGCCAGAGGGCCTCCATCTCGTCCAGGCTGGCCTCGGCGGGGGCGCGGCCTTGTGCCGCCAGAGCCGCTTCGATGGAAGCGAAGCGGTGCTCGAACTTGACGTTGGTGCCACGCAGCGCCTGATCGGCGTCGACGTGCAAGTGGCGGGCGAGGTTAACGACGGCGAAGAGCAGGTCGCCGATCTCGCCGGCCATGGCCTCCTTGTCTCCGTCCGGCCGGTCGAGCTCTTCCTCGATCTCGCCGATCTCCTCCTTGATCTTGGCCAGCACCAGGCGGGCGTCGTTCCAGTCGAAGCCGACGGTGGAGGCCTTGGCCTGCAGCTTGTGGGCGCGGATCAGCGCCGGCAGGCCGGCCGCAATGCCGTCGAGCAGGCCCTTCGGCACGTCGCGGCCGTCGGCGGCCCGCGCGGCCTTTTCCTTGGCCTTCTCCTTCTCCCAGAAGCCCTTGGCAGCGCCGGCGGCGCGTGCGTCGGCGTCGCCGAAGACGTGCGGGTGGCGGCGGATGAGCTTGGTGGTGATCGCCTCGACCACATCGGGAAACGAAAACAGCCCGGCCTCGGCGGCCATCTGGGCGTGGTAGACGGGCTGGAGGAGGAGGTCGCCAAGCTCGTCCTTGAGGTCGTCCATGTCGCCGCGCGCGATGGCGTCGGCGACCTCATAGGCTTCCTCGATCGTGTAGGGCGCAATGGTCGAGAAATCCTGCACCACGTCCCAGGGGCAGCCGGTGTCCTTGTCGCGCAGCGCCGCCATGATCTCGATCAGGCGGGAGATGTCGCGGGAGGGTGTCATGGCAGGGCTCCGGCCAAACGAGTTTCTTGACGGACGAAATCTACCAGCATCGACGCAGGCTCACTGCATGTTGGTATGGCGCTGCCACATGCCGGAATGCGCGTCCGTCCGGTCCCAGGTGAGGCTCAGCACGGCGCTATCCAGCAAGATCAAGGCACATTGCTCGAACAGGCTTCCTCCGAACTGGCTTGTGCCTTCCATCGGGATTGGCAGGACGATATCGGCCATCCCGGCCAGCCTGCTGCCCGGTTTATGCGTGACAAGGACGAGTTTCGCCCCTTCGGCCTTGGCGATTGCGGCGAAACCCAGGCTGACGGGTGTCTGACCCGAACCGCAGATCAGGAGAAACCCGTCGCCGGCGCGAACGGCGGGGGCAGTGGTCTCGCCGACCACATGGGCGGTGTAGCCCAAGTGCATGAACCGCATCGCTGCCATCTCGGCGACCAGTCCGGATCGTCCCTGGCCGGAGAAGAACCAGCGCCGATCCTTTTCCCTGAATGCGTTGAGTGCGGCGTCAAACGCGTGCCGGTCTATCAGCGCGAGCAGGCCGACAACCTCGTCCTGAACGACCTGCCACGGCCGCTGCTGGTTCATCTGCGTCGGTGTCACGGCCGGCCTCCGGAAAACGATTCTGGTGGCGCGCAACTTAACAGCATCGCCGCGCCGGGCCAGCGCTGAGGCAGTGGGCGGAAGGACGCTCGCCGGGTGCCGGCGGGGGACGGACGGAGCGGCCTCATGGGCGGAGATCGCGCGGCCGGAGTGCCCAATCCCATACCCCATATGAAAGTCGCATAAGATATATTATGGAACTATTTTGTGTAGGTGAGTTGGGCACCATTGGGCTTTTGCCATCTGGGCGCCGGTCCGAGCCGCCGGTGCCTGAGCCCATCCCGCGCCGTCCACGGGCGTCAGCGGGCTCCCCAGAGCGTCGGTTCCAAGCCTCAGTCGAGTGGCAGCTCGATCGTCAGGCCGTCATAACCGGGCTCGACGCCCTCCGGCAGCTCGCGCTTCAGCGTGGCGTAATCGAGGTCGATGTGCATGTGGGTCAGCACGGCGCGGCGCACCTGGAAGCGCTTGCTCCACTGGATCGCCTCGTTGACGCTGAAATGACTGGGATGTGTGCTGGTGCGCAGCGCATCGACGATCCACACGTCGAGGTCGTCGAGATACGGCAGCGAGGCGTCGGGAACGTCGCTGACGTCGCAGGAATAGGCCAGCGCACCGATGCGCAGCCCCATCGTGTCGATGTCGCCGTGGATCTGCCGGAACGGCGTTACGGTCAGCGGACCGCCGGCACCGGCGACGGTCACCGGCACGCCCGCCGTCATGGGATGGTGCTTAAGGATCGGCGGATAGAAGCTGTTGGGCGGCGTTGTGAAGCAATAGCCGAAGGCACCTTCGAGATGCGCCTGGGTCTTCTCGTCGGCATAGATGTCGACCAGCCGGCGCGTTTTGAGCCAGAAGGCGCGCAGATCGTCGATGCCGTGGGTGTGGTCGGCATGGGCGTGGGTGTAGATGACCGCGTCGAGGAAATCGACATTGGCGGCCAGCAACTGGGCGCGCATGTCGGGTCCGGTGTCGACCAGCACGCGCGTCGGCGTGTCACCGGTTTCAAAGCGCTCGAGCAGCAGCGAACAGCGCGTGCGCCGGTTGCGCGGTTCATTGGGATCGCAGGCGCCCCAGTCGTTGCCGATGCGCGGCACACCCGGCGACGAGCCGCAGCCCAGGACCGTGGCTTTGAGCCGTGCGCTCACGGGCGCGGTACCTTGTTGAAAAGCTTGAAGAAATTGTCGCTGGTCACGGCCGCCAGAGCTTCGTAGCTAAGACCCTTAGCTGCGGCCAGAACCTTAGCAGTTTCAACCACATAGGACGGCTCATTGCGCCTGCCGCGGTGCGGCGGCGGGGCCAGATAGGGCGCGTCGGTCTCGACCAGCAGCCGGTCGAGCGGGATATCGGCGGCGATCGCGCGCAATTCCTCGGATTTCTTGAAGGTAAGGATGCCGGAGAAGGAGACGTGCAGACCAAGTTCCACGCCCGTCATGGCCAGGTCGCGGCCCGACGAGAAGCAGTGGAGAATGGCGGGGAAGGCCCCCTTCCCCATCTCCTCGCTCAGGATTTGCGCCACGTCCTCGTCTGCCTCGCGGGCATGGATGACCAGCGGCAGCTGGGTCATGCGCGCCGCCGCGATATGGCGGAGGAAGCCCTCGCGCTGCGCCTCGCGGGGCGAACTGTCGTAGTGGTAGTCGAGCCCGGCTTCGCCAATCGCGACCACGGCCGGATCGTCAGCGATGTGCGCCAGGTCGTCGGCGGTCACGTCCGGCTCTTCGGCGGCGTTGTGCGGATGGGTGCCGATCGAGCAGTAGATGCGCTCGTAGCGCTCGGCGATCGCCTTGAGGCCGGCAAACTTCGCCACCCGCGTCGAGATGGTGACCATGGTGTCGACGCCGGCCGCATGGGCACGGGCGACGACATCGTCGCGGTCGTCATCGAAATCCGGGAAATCCAGGTGGCAGTGACTGTCGACAAGCATGCGGTCTAGCGG
Source organism: uncultured Alphaproteobacteria bacterium (assembly GCA_963750065.1). Lineage (GTDB taxonomy): Bacteria > Pseudomonadota > Alphaproteobacteria > Rhizobiales > Kaistiaceae > CAVSRC01. The sequence continues at coordinate 159,272 of CAVVPK010000001.1, read as the reverse complement.
TTGTGGGCGTGGCTGTGGGTTTCGGGCATGGGCGCGACGTGATGGTCGGCGCAGTCGGCGCGCTCGATCTCGATTGTGGCATGGTCGATGCCGAAGCGGGTCTTCAGGCGGCTCTTGATGGCAACGACCGTGCGGTCGACATCGGCAGTGGCGCAGATGCGGGCGTGCAGGGTCACCATCGGGCGCTCCTGGGTGATCGACCAGGCATGGACGTGATGGACGTCCTCGACGTCTGGAAGCGCCGCCTGCAGGTCGCTCTGCACCTCGGCGACCGACAGGCCGGTGGGCGCGCCTTCCAGCAGGATGTGGGCGGAGTTGCGCACCACGTGCCAGGCGCTCCTCAGGATGATGACGGCGACCAGAACCGAGATCAGCGGGTCGGCGGGCGTCCAGCCGGTCCTCATGATGACCAGCGCCGCGACGATGGCGCCGACGGAACCCAGCAGGTCGCCCATTACATGGACCAGGGCGCCGCGCATGTTGAGGTTCCTGCGGTCGCCGCCGTGGAGTAACAGGAAGATGCCGATATTGACGGCCAGGCCAATGGTGGCGATGACGAGCATGGTGCCGCCCAGCACGGGCTCTGGCGCCGCCAGGCGGCGCACCGCCTCGATGACGATGCCGCCGGCGATGATGAACAGCACCAGTCCGTTGCCGAAGGCGACCAGCACCTGCAGCCGCTCGAAGCCGTAGGTGCGCCGGCCGTCCGCCGGCCAGCGCGAGAAGCGGAAGGCGAGCCAGGCGAGAATCAGCCCGGCGAAGTCGGTGAGCATGTGGCCGGCATCGGCCAGAAGCGCCAGCGAGCCGGCGAACAGCCCGCCCGCCGCCTCGACCAGCATGAAGCCGCCGGTAATGAGCGCCGCCCAGAACATCCGGCGCTCGTTGCCGTGGCCGTGTCCGCCGGTCTGGCTATGGCTGTGGTCGTGGCCCATCGGCTCCGCTCCGGCCTGGCTCAGCCGGCTTGTCTTTCCTCGCCCTCAACATAGCGCGGGAAGACGCCTTGTGGCGGCGGCAGGGTGACGCCGGCCGCAAGCCGGCCTCCGGGGCCGAGCGCGGCGAAATTGCGCGCCTCCGGCGGAACCGCCAGCAGATCGAGCAGTTTGCCGCCCGCCTCAGGCATGGCCGGCTGGGCGAGGATGGCCACCTGGCGGATCACTTCGGCAGTGACGTAAAGCACCGCCTCCATGCGTGCCGGGTCCGTCTTGCGCAGCGCCCATGGCGCGGCGGCGGCGAAATAGCGGTTGGCCTCGGCGACCACCGCCCACACCGCGTTCAGCACCTGATGGATCTGCTGGGTCTTCATCGCTTCGCGGCAAGCCCCAAGCAGCGCGTCGGTCTCAGCCAGCATCGCCTCGTCTTCCGCGGCGAGCGATGCCGCCGCCGGCAGCACGCCGCCGCAGTTCTTGGCGATCATGGAGAGCGAGCGCTGGGCGAGATTGCCGAGGTCGTTGGCCAGATCCGCGTTTATGCGGTTGACGATCGCCTCGTGGCTGTAATTGCCGTCCTGGCCGAAGGGCACCTCGCGCAGGAAGAAATAGCGCATCTGGTCGCGGCCATAGGCGGCGATGAGCGCGAAGGGATCGACCACGTTGCCGACCGACTTCGACATCTTCTCCCCGCGGTTGAACAGGAAGCCGTGGGCGAAGACGCGCTTGGGCAGCTCGATGCCGGCGGAGAGCAGGAAGGCCGGCCAGTAGACGGCGTGGAAGCGCACGATGTCCTTGCCGATGACGTGCAGGTCGGCCGGCCAGTAGCGCCACAGCGGCGCGTTCTCGTCGGGAAAGCCGACGCCGGTGATGTAGTTGGTGAGCGCGTCCACCCAGACATACATCACGTGTTTGTCGTCACCGGGCACGCGGATGCCCCAGTCAAAGGTGGTGCGCGAGACCGACAGGTCCTTGAGGCCGCCCCTGACGAAGCTCGCCACCTCGTTGCGGCGCTCGTCGGGGCCGATGAATTCGGGGTGGGCTTCGTAATGAGCGAGCAGCCGGTCCTGATAGGCGGAGAGGCGGAAGAAGTAGCTCTCCTCCTCCACCCATTCGACCGGCGACCCCTGCGGCTCGCGGCGCACGCCGTCGTCGCCGACGACCGTCTCCTTCTCGTCGAAGAAGCCTTCCTGGCGCACCGAATACCAGCCGGCGTATTTATCGGAATAGATGTCGCCGTTGGCTTCCATGCGCCGCCAGATCTCCTCCGTGGAGCGATGGTGGCGTGCCTCACTGGTACGGATGAAATCGTCGTTGGAGCAGCCGAGCGCGGCGACCATCTCCTTGAACCGCGCCGCGTTGCGATCGGCGAGCGCGCGAACGTCGATACCCTCGTTGCGCGCCGTCTGCAGCATCTTCTGGCCGTGCTCGTCGGTGCCGGTCAGGAAATAGACGTCGTAGCCGTCGAGCCGCTGGAAGCGGGCAATCGCGTCGGTGGCCAGCGCCTCATAGGCATGGCCGATATGAGGGGCGCCGTTAGGGTAGGAAATCGCCGTCGTGATGTAGAATTTTGGCGCTTGCATCGCCGTCTCGCCTTGTTGGATTTCGCGCGGGAAAATAGGAAATGCCCTCGGCGCCGCAAAGGTTTGCGGTCCGTTTGGAAGCGTCACATTCGGGTCGCGCGGGCGAGGCTCATCAGGGTCGTCAGGACGGTTCGCTTGCGGTCGAGGTTGTATTCGTCGGTCAAGGCCGCCGAAGTGCGCAGGTTTTCCCACACCTCGGCCCACCTTTCAAGCGGCGTGGCGGCCGCCGCGGGGCTCAGGCGGATGCCGGTTTCCGGCTCGTTTTCGCCCCTTACCCGGCGGTTCAGCCAGGCGGCCACGAGGTCGCGGAAGCCGTCCCAGCCGTCGTCGTTGCCGCGCCCGGTGACGCTGTCGGCGTAGGCGTGCATGGCGGTTGCGTCGATCTCCGGCAGACGTGAAAGCACTGTGGCGAGCGCCCGGTAGCTTGCAATGCCGCCGTGCTCGGCAAGCAGGATCGCCCGCCTGAGGCTGCCTTCGGCCAGGCGCGCGGCAAGCTCCAGATCGGCGGCTTCAGCTTGCGCGCCGCCCGCTTGCAAGGCGGCGACGATCCTGTCCGGCGGCAGCTCGGCCACGTCCAGCCGGCGGCAGCGCGACCGGATGGTGGGCAGCGCCCTCCCCGGCGCGTGGCTGACGATCAGGAAAAGGGCGCGGGCCGGTGGCTCCTCGAGGATCTTGAGCAGCGCATTGGCGGCGCTGGCGTTCATGTCGTCGGCGGGATCGACGATGGCGATGCGCCAGCCGGCCTCGCCGCCGGTATTGCCGTAGAAGGCCACGGTGCGGCGGATTTCCTCGACCGTGAGGGCGCTTTTGTAACGATGGTTGCGCTCGTCGTACGGCCGCTCGAGCACCAGCAGGTTCGGATGCGCGCGCCCCATCACCTTGCGGAAGGCGGGATGATCGGCCGGCAGCGACAGGTCGGTGGCCGTTGCCACCTCGGGCGCCGCCGGATCGGGATGAGCGAGCAGGAAGCGGGCGAAGCGATAGGCCAGCGTCGCCTTGCCGATGCCCTTGGGGCCGCCGATCAGCCAGGCGTGGTGCATGCGCCCGCTGCGAAAGGCGTCGAGCAGCGTGCGCTCGGCCGCAGGATCGCCGAACCACTCGCTACGCTGCTCCGGCGCCGGCCAGTTCTCGACGGCGTCGAAGCGCAGCACCTCCTGCGGGGCGGCGGCGGCCATCAGACGTGCCCGCGCGCCGTCACCGGGCGGATGAGGCGGCTGTCGACGGCCTGCCAGACCGCGCGCGCGACCTCGGCCTCCGGCCTGGTGGCGTCGATCACCACGCAGCGCTCCGGCTCTTTGGCGGCGATCTCCAGAAATGCCTGCCGCCGCTCTTCGTGAAGCGCGATGTCGTCGCGCTCGAAGCGGTCGGGCTCGGTGCCGGCGGCGGCCATGCGGGCGGCAGCACGGGCGATGCCGTCCTCGGCGGAAATGTCGAGGATGATGGTCAGGTTGGGCCGCGTGCTGCCGACAGCGACGCGGTCGAGGGCGCTGAGAAAGGAAGGGTCGGCGGTTGCCTGATAGACGTGGGTCGAATCGAAGAAGCGGTCGGAGAGCACCCAGCGGCCGGCGGCGAGCGCCGGGCGGATGATGTGCTCGACATGGTCGGCGCGGGCGGCGGCGAACAGCACCGCCTCGCCGTCGACCCCGAGCTGTTGGGCGAGGCCGGAGAGCAGCAACTTGCGGATCGCCTCGGCCGTCGGCGTGCCGCCCGGCTCGCGGGTCAGCACTGAGGTCACGCCGACAGCCTTCAGCCGCTCGGCGAGCAGCCGAATCTGGGTCGATTTGCCGGCCCCCTCGCCGCCTTCAAACGTGATGAACCTGCCGGCCATGATGCTGTGATACAGGAGCAGCCCGCCTACAGCCAGCCGAGCAGCAGCTCCTTCAGCCCATCCATTGCGCGCTCGGGGATGGAGCCGCGCCCGACGTCCTCATTGGCATAGACCGGCGCCTCGCGCAGGACGTCTGTGCCAAGCGTGATCTGCAGCTTGCCGATCTCCTGGCCGGCTTCGATCGGCGCCGGCACCGGTCCCCGATAAACGACGCGACCCTTGATCAGGTCGCGCGAACCGCGCGGCACGAAGGCCGCGATGCCGCCCTTGCCGACCAGGCCGACGCTGCCCTGGGCCCCGCCGAAGACGGCGGCGCGGCCGACCTCCTCGCCCTGGCGGAACAGCTCGACCTTCTCGAATCCGCGCAGGCCCCAGTCCATCAGCTTGCGCGCTTCCTCGGCCCGCTCCTTCTCGCTCTTGGTGCCGTTGATCACCATGATCAGCCGCTGGCCGTCGCGCACCGCCGAGGCGACGAGGCCATAGCCGGAGGCGTCCGTGAAGCCGGTCTTCAGGCCGTCGGCGCCGATGCCCATGTCGAGCAGCGGGTTGCGGTTCTGTTGACGGATCTTGTTCCAGGTGAACTCCTTCTCGGAGAAGATCGGGTAGAACTCGGCGTCGTCATAGATGATGTGGCGGGCCAGCCTGGCGAGGTCGTGGGCGGTGACGTACTCGTCCGGGTCGGGCAGTCCGGTGGCGTTGGTGAAATGCGAATCCGTGAGGCCGAGCTTGCGCGCCTCGGCATTCATCAGGTTGGCGAAGGTCTTCTCGGTGCCGGCCATGCCTTCGGCCACGACGATGCAACCGTCATTGGCCGACTGGATGATGATGCCGCGCAAGAGGTCGGAAACTTTGATGGTCGAACCAAGCTTGGCGAACATGGTCGAGCCGCCGGAATTGGCGCCGCCATTGCGCCAGGCATTCTCCGAGACCTGAAACTCGGTATCGAGACTGAGCTTGCCGGTCTTGATGGCGTCGAAGACGACCGCCACGGTCATCAGCTTGGCCATGCTGGCCGGCGGCATGCGCACGTCCGCCGCCTTCTGGAACAGGACGGTCTCGGTCTCGGCGTCCATCAGCAGAGCGTGCTGGGCGCGCGTCTCGAAGCTCTGAGCCGAGGCGTGGCCGAGCCCGAACAGCAGAATGCCGGCGAAAGCCATGGTCAGGCTCCGCCACCAGGTGGAACGATGAGACGCTGAGGGGCTCACGAGCCCGGCGTTCGGCCGCTGCATGATCGGCGCTCCGCTTTCTGCCCCTGACCCCCGCCGTGCATAGCAGTGGATTGCAGCGCAAATCAATTGTACCGGGGCGATCGAAGCGGGAAAACGGGACGGAAAGATGCAGCCTGCTTCAGCGGGCGACGACAAAGGCGCCGCGTAGCCCGTTGGCTTCGGCGGCGTCGATCACCGTTCCTGGCGCGACCGAGCCGTCGGTGGTGACGAAGACGACCTGCAGGGTTTGGCCGCCGGATTCACGCGTCTGCATCTCGGTCTGGCCGAAGCGGCCAAAATCGGCGGCGATGCGCTCGGCGTTCTCGGGCGTGGAGAACGAGCCAAGCTGGATGGTGACCGGCTGGTTCGCAGGCCGTTCCGCTGCCAGCTCGCGGGCCTTGCGTTCGGCGGCGGCGGTGAGCGCAGTGGTCAGATCGTGGCTGGAGAGCTCAGCGGCGGCGGCCAGAGCGGGCGTCGGACGCGGGGCTTCGGCATAGGAGCGCGTCAGCCCGCTGCGCAGGATCAGCGCCCCGAGATTGTCGGTCGGCTCCGCATAGGCGGTCGTGACGGCCGGCGTCAGCAGCAGCGGTTCGCTTGGGGCGAATTCTGCGGGCCTGAGCTGCGGCGCAGGCGCCGCGGAGGCCACCTCCATGCCGGAACTCGCCGTGCGATTGTCGGCAAAGGCCCTGTTCTGCCACGGCGCGACATCAGGCCCGCGATAGGAGGCCAGAAGCGTGTTCTCGTCGCGCCCGTCCATGCGTGCCGGGCCGACATAATCGACCCGAACCTTGGCGGTGCCCTGTCGCTTGAAGCCGAGCATGTCGGCGACACGCGAGGAGACGTCGATCAGCCGGTTATGGGCGAACGGCCCGCGATCGTTGACGCGCACGATCAGCGAGCGGCCGTTTCCCAGATTGGTCACGCGCACGTAGCTGGGCAGCGGCAGCGTCGGATGGGCGGCAGTCAGGCCGTTGACGTCATAGACCTCGCCATTGGCGGTCAGCCGGCCGTGGAAGGCGGCGCCGTACCAGGAAGCAAGGCCAACCTTGCTGTAGCGGGGATTGTCGCGCGGGATATAGGTCCTGCCGGCGACCCGATAGGGCTGGCCGACCGTGTAGTGCCCGCCGCCTTTGGGGACGGCCTGGCGAGAGGCAACCACCTTGGGGCTGGCGGCGCCATATTGCTGCGGGCTGAAGAATTCCTTGGTGGCGGTGACCGGCGAGGAAACAAAGCTGCTGCAGGATGCCAGAAGGCTGGCGACACCGGCGAGCGCAAGCGCGCGCAGGACGCCCGAGCCCCTCATGACCTCACCCGTGCAACGCGGTCTGCGACCGCGCCATCCTGCACTTGAATATCGCCCGGGAAATGCAACCCGCGCCCCTCTACCCGCCGAATCCCCTCTGCCACCCCCATGAGGGGGCAGCAAGTCTTAACGAGGCGTTAACACCAGTTGATACAGATGACCAAATCGTGCGGCACTTTGCAAGCGCGAAGGGCGGAATCCTGGCGTTTTTCTGCGGATCTAGGCTTTCACTTGGTAAATTGGCGGCATAATAGTCGCATCACGAGACGGACGGGTGGCCGAGCGGTTTAAGGCACCGGTCTTGAAAACCGGCGTACCTGCAAGGGTACCGTGGGTTCGAATCCCACCCCGTCCGCCATTATCTGTCTCGCGGCAATTCCTCGCTCCGCTCGGGCCTGCGACGGCGCGGCCTGATCGGCCGGCGCGCCTTGCGCGCTGAGCGTCGAGTTTGAAGAGACTCCCGAACCCTCCGCCATTTTTGCGCTCACGCCAATCTCACTTTGTTGGTTGGCTCCGCGGGGGCGGCCTGATCGGCCGGCGCGCCTTGCGCGCTTGGCTCCGGGTTCGAAGACTCTCCCGAATCGTCCGCTATGATCTCGTTCACGGCCGAGTCGCTTCGCCCGAGCCCGCGCCGGCGCCTACCCCAGCCGCATGCCGTCCACGTCGCGGTCGGCGAGAAGCACCCCTTCCTCGACCCAGACGCGAGCGACGTGGATCGTGGTCCGCCGTTCGTGGCCGGTTTCGGGCACCGGCTTGGCGGCTTCGCCCCATCCGGGATGGGTGAAGTAGAACAGCGCCCCCTCCTCGCCGGTGACCACCACGTCGGCATGGCGGGCAAAGTTCCGGTCCATCGGATCGCGGCCCGGCTTGTCGAGAATCAGCCCCTGTCGCGTCCACTGGCGCATGTCGGCGGAGCGGTAGACAGCAAGGCCACGCCATTCGTCGGTAATCAGCCAGTGGTGGCCGCCGAGGGTGAAGACGTTCGGTCCTTCATGGGGCGGAGCGCCGGGCGCGCCGGGGATGACCTTTTCTTCCATCCGCCAGGCGTAGAGGTCACTGCTGGTTGCCGACCAGGTGCAGGAGCCGTCCGCCTCGTCCTTGTACCACATGCGATAGAGCCCATCGGGCGAGAGCGCCACGCAGGCATCGATGACATTGGGTTTTTGCAGCGGCAGCACCGCTCGCCGCGTCCAGTCGACGAGGTCGGGCGAGGTGAAATGGGTGATGGTGCGCTCGATGCCACGCACGGTGTCCGGCGCGCCGGGGAAATAGGTCAGATACATGTGATATTCGCCGAGCGCGAAGACCACTTCCGGCGCCCAATGGGTGTTGAGCCCTGTGTCATCAGGCCGGTCGAGCCCCTCGGCAGTGCCCCTGTAGGTCCAGGCAAGCCCGTCGGGCGAGGTCGCAACGCCGACGGGCGAGCCGTTGATCCAGCCCTTGCCGCGCGTGTCGAGATGGGCGCGGCGGTTGGTGTAGAACATCCACCAGTCGCCGGTTTCCCGGTTGCGGATCACCGTGGGGTCCGCTGCTCCATCCTGCACGGGATCGACGAAGATCGGCGCCGACATGCCTGGTGTGCCTCCCTGTTTCGCGTGCGGGATAGCCGTGCGCGGTGGCCGGCACAAGGCGCACCAAGGCATTGCCCGGCCCGCAGGGCGGCAACCGATCAGAGGTGCTTTTCGAAGAAGAGGTCGGGATAGGGATCGTCGTTGAAGCGCTCGATCTCGTCCCAGCCGCTGTTGCGGTAAAGCCGCTGTGCTTCGGGCAGCGCACTGTTCGTATCGAGGCGCAGGATCTTCACGGACAGATCGCGCGCGATGTCCTCGATGGTCGTCATGAGACGGCGCGCGAGCCCGAGGCCGCGGGCGGCGGGTGCGACCCACAGCCTTTTGATTTCCGCAATCTCGCCGCCGCTGCCCTTCAGTCCGACGCAACCGATCGGCAGGCCATCCGACAAGGCGACAAGGAAGGCGCCGCGCGGGCGGATCATGTCGACGGCCTCGGGATCGCGGGAAAGCGATACGTCGAAGCCGTTGGCGAAGCGGCGTGCGAGCTCCTCGTAATATTCCACGAGGCAATACCTGGCGGTGTCGTCTCTCGGGTCCGTCTCTGCAAGGACGATGCGGTCGCGCCCGAGGGCACTGGCGACGAGATCCATCGCCCGCAGAAGCTCGTCCGGACGGGGATGACGAGCAAGGACGGCATCGGCCTGAGCATCGGAGAGAGCCTCGTAAGCCTGAAATTCGGCGACGCCGGCTTCCGTCAGCCGGGCGATGCGGCGGCGCGCATCCTCAGCGTGCGCCACGGTCTCGATCAGCCCCTCGTCCTCCAGACCGCGCAGCAGGCGGCTCATCAGGCCGGAATCGAGCCCGAGATAGTCCCGGATCGCGGCGACATCCGTGTGGCCTTGCCCGATTGCATTGAGCACCCGGGCCGAGCCAAGCGGCCGGCCGCGTCCGAGAAACGACGTGTCGAGGGCGCCGACCTGGCTGGTAACGGCACGGTTGAAGCGGCGAATGCGGGAAACGGGGTCGGGCTGCATAATGCCTGACTTAGGTCAGCTATTTTGCGCTGTCAATCGGCTCGCGCCGGGACGGCAGCCGGCGCCCGGCCGGTGCCTCTCCAGATTGATCCTGATCAAAGCCGCCCGCTCACGTTCATGCGCATATGCGCATAAAGGAGAGTTGCGATGGTCCTGCCCGTTCTTGCCGCCCTCGCCGAGCCCACTCGTCTGGAAACCATGCGGCTGCTTTCGGACGGCTCGGAGCACTGCGTTTGCGAACTGATGCGCGCCCTTGGCGCCACGCAGAGCCGCATGTCGCGCCACATGCAGGTGCTGAAGCAGGCCGGGCTGGTCGCCGACCGGCGCGATGCGCAATGGGTGCGCTATCGCCGCAATCCCGATCTCGCGCCGGCCATCGCCGCCCTGCTCGATGCGGCCCTCAATGCCGACCGGACGGTCGAGCGGAGCGCCGCATGACGACAACCCATTCCGGCGAACTGCCGCGCCAGGGCGCGCCTGCCGCTTGGCCCTGGATTGCGGCGCTGGTTCTTGCCGCGGTCCTCTGGTGGCTGATCTATCAGAGCCTGTCGCCGCTCGCCGAATGGCTGACGGGGCTGCTGCCGGTTCAGCGTCAGAGCCATACCGGCGATGCACTGGCCTTCTTCTTCTACGACGTGCCCAAGGTGCTGATGCTGCTCACGGCGATCGTCTTCGCCATGGGCGTGGTGCGCAGCTTCTTCAGCCCAGAGAGGACGCGCGCGCTGCTTTCCGGCCGGGGCGCAGGTGTCGGCCACGTCATGGCAGCGGGTCTGGGCGTGCTGACGCCGTTCTGTTCGTGCTCGGCAGTGCCGCTGTTCATCGGCTTCGTCTCGGCCGGCGTGCCGCTGGGCGTGACCTTCTCCTTCCTGATCGCCGCACCGATGGTGAACGAGGTGGCGCTGGTGCTGCTCTTCGGCCTTGTGGGCTGGCAGGTGGCGGCGACCTATCTCGCCTTCGGCCTCGGCCTGGCGATCGTCTCCGGCTTCGTCATCGGTGCGCTCCATGTGGAAGGCTGGCTGCAGGACTGGGTGCGCGACATCCAGGCCGGCGACGCCGGCGCGGTGGAGGCGGACGCGCTGACCATGGCCGACCGCTTCCGTCTCGGCTGGGATGCCGTGCGCGAGATCGTCGGCAAGGTGTGGATCTGGGTCATCCTCGGCATCGGCATGGGGGCACTGATCCACGGCTATGTGCCGGAGGCGCTGATGGTCACCATCATGGGCGCCGATGCCTGGTGGTCGGTTCCGGCCGCGGTGGTGATTGGCATTCCGATGTACGCCAATGCGGCGGGGATCATCCCGGTCGTCGAGGCGCTGCTCGGCAAGGGTGCGGCGCTGGGCACGGTGCTCGCCTTCATGATGAGCGTCATCGCCCTCTCGCTGCCCGAAATGATCATCCTCCGCCAGGTGCTGAAGCTCCGCCTCATCGCCGTCTTCATCGGTGTGGTCGGCGCCGGCATCCTCGCTGTCGGCTTCCTGTTCAACGCAATCTTTTGAGAGTGAACGTCATGAAAAACGTCAAGGTCTATGGGCCGGGGTGCAAGCGCTGCGAAGCGACGGCCGAGATGGTGAAAAGTGCAGCGGCGAAGCTCGGCCTCGAGGTCGAAGTCGAGAAGGTCACCGACCCGAAGGCGATTGCGCTGGCCGGCGTGATGTCGACGCCGGGCGTTTCGGTCGACGGCAAGCTGGTCCACGCCGGCGGCCTACCGGACGCCAGCAAGCTGGAAGCCTGGCTGACCGGCTAGCGCCTTTATCTGGTCGAAAAAGGCTCTAGGCAGATGCGCGGCGGCGGAAGCCGCCAGCGCCCTGCCCTGTTCTAGTCGCCAGCATGTTCGTCCGGCTTGTCGGGGCCCGGCGCCTCGCCGGCGGGACGCGCCGGTGGCGGCGCGCCTTCGGATGGCTCCGGCGGCGAACGGAAGGCCGTTCCGCTCTGTGCGATGGCGGCGCGCAGACGCTCGGCACCAGGGCTCGTCGCGTCGGCCTTTGCCGGACGCGTGGGGCGCATTGCCTTCGATGCCTTGCGCGCGGGTCTTGCCGGCGCGCGCGGCGCCGCTTCGGCGGCGATCTCCTGCTTGGCCGGGCTGCCGACCGGCTCGACACGAAAACTGATCCCCTTTTCGACCAGAACCTTCGAGACCTCTTCGAGACCCTCGGAGGCGAATGTCAGGCGTACCTCTTTCATGATGTCCCTCCTCCTTGCCGCCCGCAGGCTAGGCGCCAAACGTGATCATAGATTGACGTCCGCGGTGCCCCGGTCCGGCGCGCGGTGAACCATGTTGGAATAGGTGTAAATTTCGCCCTGCAGATTAACCGTTCTTCAAGCAATCGCTGGGGTTGCAGGGGACAAAGTGGCAGAATGCAAAACGTGGCCACGTGGCGGAACGGCGACGCGACGGATTGCATCTCCGAGGATCCCCGGTTCGATTCCGGGGCGTGGCCTCCACTCCATCAGCCCCTGGATTCATAGCGGACTGGCGCCCTTCGGCGGCAGTGCACGCGGCTGCAATTCTGCGCTGCCATGGCCATGGCAAGTCAGCTGACAGGAAAACGGCGCTATGCTGTCGCGACGATGACAGAGGACAGCGCAGGAGTAGACGGTGCCGCCGCGGCGGAGGCGCCGCCGGGCGTCGTGGTGCCGCCTATCTCGATTCCGGAGCCGGTCGCCCCTTTCGTGGGGCCGGCCGCGATCGCTGCAGCCCGGAAGGCGGATGTTATCAGCGTCGGCGCCTCGGCCGCCGGTCACCTGATCATCGGGCTGCTAATCATCGGTTCGCTGGCCTCGGCGCAGAAGCCGCCGCAGGCCATCCCGGTCAGGCTGGTCCCGGCCGACCAGGCTCCGAAAGCGCCGGAAAAGCCGCCTCTACACCTGCCGAAAGAGACGCTGGCACCGCCGGTGGACAAGCCGGCCGCACCGCCCCACCAGCAGCAGAAGCCGCCCCCGCCGCCACCAAAGGCCGGGGCGGCGGCCGCCACTCCCGCCAAAGGTGCGTCGGGCGGCGAAAAGACGCCCGCGCCTGCCAAGGCCGAAGAAGTCGCCGGCAAAAAGAAGAGCCCGTCGTGGTCGCAGACCGCGGCGTCGCTGGGCATGGCGGAATACGGCCGCAAAACGACCTTGCCGGCGGCGCTCCTGGCGGAACTGCGAACCCAGGCAAAGCGCTGCTGGACGGTTCCGACCGGCTGGAGCGATCCGCGCCAGGTCACCGTCACGCTCCGGTTTCAACTGCGGAAGGATGGCGCGGTCGATGGCGATCCGGCCGTGGTCGAGTTTCCGGCCACGCCCGCCGGAGCGGCGGCGGCTAAGGCAGCGATCGAGGCAGTGACGAAGTGCGGACCGTACCGCCTGCCGGCGGCTCAGTACGACCAGTGGAAGGACATCCAGCTCGAGCTGGCGCCGTAGGGCCGTGCTCAGCCGTCGCGGAAGCGGGTCACTGGCACACCGGCAACGGGACTGCGGCCGATGAGCGTCACGCCGGTCAGCGGGTATTTCTGCAATGCCACGGGACTGCGGCCCGTGCGCAGGCTGGTGACGAACAGCGTCTTCATGTCGGGCCCGCCAAAGCAGGGCATCGTCGGTGCCGCCACCGGCACGGGATAGTGCGCGACAAGCCGGCCGGCGGCATCGTAACGGTTCAGCCGCGAGGCGGAGACGCCGGCGCTCCAGTAGCATCCCTCGACATCCGTGGCGCCACCGTCCGGCCGGCCGTCCTCATTGGCAATGTTGGCGACAATGCGCGTGCGATTGCTGATTTCGCCGGTCGCCGGATCGAAGTCCCAGCGGTCGATCCACGGGCCGCTCGAGTTCGGCGTGGAACATGGATCGACCGTCGGCGCTCCAGGCGAGACCGTTGCTGGTGATCAGACCTTTGACCTTCTTTGCGACGCGGCCGCTGCCGTCGACCCGGTAGAGTGAGCCGAGCGGCCGGCGTTCGCCGGCCGGCTTGCCGCGATCGTCCATCGAGCCGACCCAGAAGGCGCCGTCGGGCCCGACCTTGCCGTCATTGTTGCGGGTGTCGGGGTTGCCGTCCTCGATGGTCGAGAGCCGCTGGAAGGCGCCGCTCGAGCGATCGAACAGGCCGACCTCGTGGCGCAGCGCCACCACCAACCTGCCGCTGTCGGTCAGCCCGAAGGAACAGACCTCGCTGGCGAAGGTCCAGTGTTTCGCCGCCCCGCTCGCCAGATCGATGCTGTGGATCATCCGGTTGACGATGTCCTCGAAGAGAAACGCGTTCTCGCGGTCGTCATAGACCGGGTTCTCGCCGAGGTCGCAGCGAATGGATTCGTCGAGTGGCTTGAAACCCAGCACCGGCAGTCGTCCTTGTCCGCACGAAGCAAAGCCCGGCCGTCGTGGCGACCGGGGCTCAGCAGCCTATCCTGTGCGAGAACCGGCCGCCAGTTACGGCGGCCGGTTCAGGGCCGTTCACGGCTTGGGCTTCGGATTCAGCGGCAGCTGGAGATTCAAGCCGCACTGACCGTTTGGCAGGTGGTGGATCATGCCCGGGAGGCACTTGGGCACGCACTTGCCTTGCCAGAGCTCATTGGGCGGCAGACAGACCACCGGCTTGATGATCGGCGGCTTGATGATGATCTGCAGCTTGCAGGCGCCGTTGGGCAGCGTATGGACCTGGCCGGGCGGGCACTTGGGCACGCACTTGCCTTGCCAGAGCTCATTGGGCGGCAGACAGACCACCGGCTTGATGATCGGCGGCTTGATGATGATCTGCAGCTTGCAGGCACCGTTGGGCAGCGTGTGGACCTGGCCGGGCGGGCATTTGTTCAGGCATTTGCCGTTCCAGACCTCCTTCGGCGGCAGGCACAGGGTGCCCGGCGGCGGCAGGATGATCTTCACCTTGCAGGCACCGTTGGGCAGCGTGTGGACCTGGCCGGGCGGGCACTTGTTGAGGCACTTGCCGTTCCAGACCTCCTTCGGCGGCAGGCACAGGGTGCCCGGCGGCGGCAGGATGATCTTCACCTTGCAGGCGCCGTTGGGCAGCGTGTGGACCTGACCGGGCGGGCACTTGTTCAGGCACTTGCCGTTCCAGATCTCCTTCGGCGGCAGGCACAGCGTACCCGGCGGCGGCAGGATGATCTGCGGCTTGCAGGCGCCGTTGGGCGGGGTGTGAACCTGGAAGGGCGGGCACTTGGGCACACATTTGCCGTTCCAGAGTTCCTGGCCCACCAGGCACAGCTTGCCCGGCGGAATGATGATCAGCGGTTTGCAGACACCGTTGGGCGGTGTGTGCACCTGACCGGGCGGGCACTTGTTGAGGCACTGGCCGTTCCAGACCTCCTTCGGCGGCAGGCACAGTGTAACCGGCGGGATGATGATCTTCACCTTGCAGGTGCCGTTGGGTGGCGTGTGCACCTGACCGGGCGGGCACTTGGGCACGCACTGGCCGTTCCACATCTCGTTGCCCGGCGGGCACGAGGGCGGCGGCTGGCAGGCGCCGTTGCCGAAGATCATGCCGAGCGGACACCAGCACAGGCCGCCGGGCAGCGTGATCATGCCGGGCGGGCATGCCTGCGGCGGCACGCACTTGCCGTTGTAGAAGACGTTGCCGGGCGGGCACGCACACTGGCCGTTGGGCTGCTTGACCAGGCCGGGCGGGCAACTCACCGGGTAGCATTGGCCCTGGTAGTAGAAGGTACCCGGCGGGCAGCTGACCGGCGGTGGGACGCACTGGCCGTTGTGGACATAGTAGCCCGGAGGACAGGTCGGATAAACGCACTGCCCGTTCTGATAGGTCGTGCCGGGCGGGCAGGTCGGGATGATGATGCACTGGCTGCCGTCGTAGTAGGTGCCCGGTGGGCACATCACAGGCGGCGGCGCGGCCTGGCCGGCGCAGGGCGGCGTTGCGATTGCGCCCATATAGCCGCGGAAATCGGGGTATCCGGCCTTGTCGTCATAATCGACGAACCAGCTCGCCGTCGGAGGCATGTTTTGCGGCTGGACGAGATTGACCGCATTGCCCTGCAGGCCGTCGACGTAGGGGAAAGACCCTGGCGCGGCCGAGGGGTCGCCCGGATCGAGCAGGCGCTCGCCGGTGGTCCAGACGGTTGCACCACAAGCATTGGTGTCGATGACCGCGCTTTCGCTCTGCTGATCGTAGCCGTAGCTGAGTGCGACGCCGCCGTCGGCGTTGTTGTAGTTCGGCGCCATGCCGACCGAATACTGCTGTGGCGAGGGTTGCCAGTGGCCCGGCCCTTCGGGGAGATAGCGCAACACGCGGCTTTGGCCGCCATTGGCCAGCGCATACATGGAGTAATCGCCGGTCGTGGCGCCGCGCTCGGCCAGATACATGCGGCCCTGGCCGTCGAAGGTGATCGACGTGATCTCGACGCCATCCTGCAGCGACGGTACCTCGACTTCCGTGCGCGCGCCGCCGGAAACCGTTCCGTTCGGATTGATCTCGACGGACCATACCTGTGGCCCCTGCGCGAGCGAATAGAACAGCCGGCGGTCATGCACGGCGAGCGCAAAGACGCGCCGCGCCGGCGCCGCAAAGCCCCAGGTCGCTGGGCTGGTGGCATCGAACGACGGGTTGGTGATATCGACCGGCGCCATCGCCGGCTGCGGGATCGGCGGCAGGCCGGCATTTGGCCGACCTTCGACGCCGTGGTCGTAGGATCCCTGCTCAGTGCCGTCGAGGCCGTAGCGGTAGACGATGCCGGTGGAACGATCCGCGACAAAGATTTGCCGGGTCGCCGGGTCGTAGGCGAGCCCGCCGAGCGACGCGGCGCCGGTTGCCGCCGTCGCGACGGTTGCAAACAGCGAGACTTCGCCGGTGGTGCCGTCGACACGCCAGATCGAGCCGGGGTTGCCGCCGGCTTCCGGCGGAGCGAACTGGCCGGGCACGAACTGGGCGCCGGCTTCGCCGCGCTGCACGCGCTTCATCTGGCCGCCGGAATCGGGAACGGCGATCGACAGGCCGTAGGCCGAGGTTGCCGCCAGATAGATGTTGGGAGGATTGGCATCGTCGAGCGCGACGCCAAACACCTGCCCGACCTGACTCGGAGTGACGGTGAAGAGCTTCGGCGCCGCGCTCTCGCCGCCCTGCGGCCCCAATGTCGTCAGATCGACGACGCGCGCCGAGGCACCGCCCATATCGATGCCGACATAGTCGAACGGATCGGCGCCTTCCGGCGCCTGGGCTGCGGCGACGCCGGCAAAGCCGGTGACGACGGCATCGCCGGGCTGGACGAGCGCCTCCTGTGCCGCGGCGGCAGACATGAGAACGCCGCCTGCCAGTGCCAAGGCGGCGGCGCGTGCCAACCATTTGTTCAGATGACGGATGATCGACGGCCGATGCGTCGTTGCGGGTGTCGCCTGCCCGTTCATTGGATCCTCCCGATCCGCCGAAGCCTCGCCGCATGTTGCGACAAGGCGGCGTCAACAAATGGAAACATCCCGCGCAGTTTCATGCGCGCGGAATGAACGCTCGTAGAACTAGTTGTCGCCCGCGCCGCCTGGCGGGTCAGTGACTTCAGTCACAAGCGTATGCATTCAATATACTGCATACGTCCTCCACGAGATGATCTTAGTCCGTTGGGCAGGAGAGGCAATGTACTTGCTTCAGGCTGCGCCTTCGCCGGCAATCCTGACAATTGTCTGGATCAGTGCCTCGATTGACAAGCCGACATCGGCGACGGTGACGAATTCCAGCGGGTTGTGGCTGATGCCTGCCCGGCAGCGCACGAAGATCATGCCGATATCGGTGAGATGGACCATCGCCTGGCCGTCGTGGCCGGCGCCCGACATCAGCTCGCGCGGCTTGGCGCCCGTGACGCTGTCGATCGCCGCGACGATCGCCCGCCTCAGACGCGGCGCACAGACCGCCACCGGCTTTTCGTGGACCGTCTCGATGCCGACGACGACACCACGCCTGATCCCGATCTGGCGCACGGCGGCGCGGATCTCGTTGGCCGCCACCATCCGTGCGTCGTCGTCGGCAGCCCTGAGATCGAGGCTGAACGCGACGCTGCCCGGGATGACGTTGCTGGCACCCGGCGATACGTGCAATTCGCCGACGGTGGCGACGAGGGACGATCTGGTGCCCTTCTTCGCCACCTGCTCGATCAGCAGTGCCATCTCGGCGGCGGCGGCCAGCGCATCGTGGCGCACCGCCATGGGCACGGTGCCGGCGTGTCCGGCCTCGCCGCGCACGCTGAAACGGTAGCGGCCCTGGCTGGCGATGGCGCTGACCACGCCGAGCGGTTCGTTCGCCTGCTCCAGCACCGGACCCTGCTCGATATGCACCTCGAGATAGCCCAGCACGTCGGCCGGAGCGTAGGCCTCCGCCATGATGTGTTCGGCGTCGGCGCCGAATTCGGCCAGCGCATTGCGCATGGTCATGCCGTCGGCATCGGTGAGCTCCAGCACGCTCGTATCGACAGTGCCGGCAATCGCCGAGGACGAGATCAGCGTCTTGGGGTAGCGCACGCCCTCCTCGTCGCCGAAGGCCAGGATTTCGAGCGCAAACGGCAACGCAATGCCGCGGGCGCGGATTTCTTCCGCCGCGACGATGCCGGCGATCACGCCGAGATTGCCGTCGAAGCGGCCGCCGTCGACGACGGTGTCGAGATGCGAGCCGACGAGCAGCCGCTTATGTGCGAGCGGTCCGCCGCCGGCGGCCGGCAGCAGGCCGTGCATGGTGCCGACGGCGTCCATGCGCACGGTCAATCCCGCACGGCGCATCCATTCGCCGACGAGTGCGGCAGCACGCTTGTGCTCTGGCGACAGGAACAGGCGGGTGAGCCGGTCCGGCTCGGCACTGATCGTTGCCAGTGCGTCGATCATGGCCTGGGCCCGCTCGCCGATTGCCAGCGTGTCGGATGGGCTCACGATTGGATCCGGTCCTCGAGGCGGAAGCCGATGATGCGGGCCACTTCCGACACCGCCATGGCCATCTCGGCTTCCGGCTCGCGCTCGATGCGCTCGGCGAAGGCGGCCAGGATCGTCTCCTTGTCGGCGCCGCGCACGGCCAGGATGAAGGGAAAGCCGAACTTGGCGGTGTAGGACTCGTTGAGCCTGGTGAAGCGGGCGAATTCCTCCGGCGTCAGCTTGTCGAGGCCGGCGCTGGCCTGTTCGCGGCGCGAATCCTCGGCCACCTCGCCGGCGACGGCGGCACGCCCGGCGAGGTCCGGATGGGCGCGCAGCAGCGCCAGCTTCTCGGCCGGTCCCGCCTCGCGCACCTCGTCGCCGAAGGCTTCGATCATGTCGCGCAGGCTGGCGAATGGCCGCTGTTCGACCGCACGCTCAGCCACCCACGGCGAATGCTCCGCGACGTCGCCGAAGGCGGCGACGAAACCGGCCAGGTCCATGGCGTTGACTGCTTCCAGCGTGATCGGAAAATCGACCATGAGCCAGGCAAAGCTCCCGCGTCAGAGGGCCCCTTCTAGCGGCTCATGAGGAAAGCGCCAAGTTTCTGGCGTTCTTCCTCCGTGATGTGGGTCTCGTTGCCGAGCGGCATGGTATCGCTGTTCACCGCCTGAGCGATGATCTGGTCCTTGTGCAGGACGATGTCGGGGATTGAGGTGAGGATCACCCCCTTGGGCGGCGCATCGAAGCCCTCGTGGCTGGGATGGGCCGAATGGCACATGATGCAGTGCTTGCCGACGATGGCGAGTACCTCGCTCTCGCTGACGGTCATGCCGGCGGGGGCAACATTGGCTTGCGGCACGGTGAGCCAGACGGCAACGCCCAGCGCGACCGCCGCCACCGGCAGCGCCCAGCCGTATTTCTCGAAGGGATCGTGGGCGTCGTGCCGGTTGAGGAAGTGGCGCACAGAGGCGCCGGTGACCACGATGAGGGCCACGATCAGCCAGGTCTGCGAATGGCCGGCGAGCATCGGATAGTGGCTGGAGACCATCATCACCAGGACCGGCAGGGTCAGGTAATTGTTGTGCACCGAGCGCTGCTTGCCGATGGCGCCCAGCCTCGGGTCGGGCTCCTCATGGGCCATCAGCGAAGCGACGATCTTCTTCTGGTTGGGGATGATGATGCCGAACACGTTCACGGCCATGATCGTGCCGATGAAGGCGCCGACATGGATGAGGGCGCCGCGTCCGGAGAATACGTGGCTGTAGAACCAGGCCGCGGCGACGATGAGCGCGAAGACGATGATGGCAAGCAGCGGCGTGTTCCTGCCGATCGGCGACTTGCAGATGCGGTCGTAGACGAGCCAGCCGCCGGCGAGGCTGAGCACGGAAATCCAGATCGCCTGAACGGGAAGCAGCGGCAGAACGTCCGGGCTGATGAGGAAGACGTCGGCGCGCCAGTAGTATTGCAGGATCAGCAGGCCGAAGCCGGTGACCCAGGTGAGATAGGCCTCCCATTGGTACCAGATGAGGTCGGGCGGCAGCTCCGTCGGCGCCACCAGGAACTTCTCGACGTGATAGAAGCCGCCGCCATGCACCTCCCAGGCGGTGCCGTAGACGCCCTCCTTCATCTTTTCGCGTTTGCGCAGGCTGAGGTCGAGGGCGATGAAATAGAACGACGTGCCAATCCAGCCGATGCCCACGATCATGTGGGCCCAGCGCACGAGAAGGTTCAGCCAGTCGACGACGAAGGGTGACATGGGCACTCGTTCAGGCGACTTCGTTCAGACGGCGAACGGGCGCGCCCCCATCGAGGCGCGCCCGTCAGCTTAGCCGGGCAACGGACGCCTATTGCGGCATCTTGTCGTCGATGCCCTTGACGTACCAGTTGAGGCCGAGAAGGTCGCCATCGGGGATGACCTGGCCGTCGGGAACGCCGACCGAGCCGTCCTGCTTGTAGACCGGACCGGTGAAGGGGCTCCAGCCGCCCTTGATCTTCTCGATGGTCGCTTCGGCCATCGCCTTGACGTCGTCAGGCATGTTGGTGAGCGGCGCCACCTCGACCAGATTGGACTTGAAGCCCTCCCACGCCTGGTGGCTCTTCCAGGTGCCGTCGAGGACGGCCTGGACCTCGCGAACGTAATACGGACCCCAGTTGTCGATCAGCGAGGCAAGGTGTGCCTTGGGGCCGAACTTGGACATGTCGGCCGACTGGCCGAAAGCGTGGATGCCGGCCTTCTCGGCGACCTGCATGGGTGCCGGCGAGTTGGTGTGCTGGACGAGAATGTCGACGCCCTGGTTGACCAGCACGTTGGCCGCGTCGCCCTCCTTGGCGGGGTCAAACCACGAGTTGACCCAGACGATCTTGAGCTTGAAATCGGGATTGATCGACTGGGCGCCGAGCATGAAGGCATCGATGCCCATGATCACTTCCGGAATCGGGAAGGAAACGATGTAGCCGGCCACGCCCTTCTTGGACATCTTGGCCGCGATCTGACCCATCACGTAGCGACCTTCGTACCAGCGGATGTTGTAGGTCGACACGTTCGGCGCCGTTTTGAAGCCGGTGGCGTGCTCGAACTTCACGTCGGGGAAGTCCTTGGCGACCTTGATGGTCGAGTCCATGAAGCCGAAGGAGGTGGTGAATATGATGTTGCAGCCCTTCTGGGCAAGCTCGCGGATCGGCCGCTCGGAGTCGGACTTCGAGACGTTCTCGATGTAGGTCGAGGCATCGACCTTGTCGCCGAGCGTCTTGGCGACGTCCTGGCGGCCGATATCGTGCTGTTCGCTGTAGCCGCCGTCGTTGTGCGGGCCGACATAGACCCAGCAGGCCTTGAGCGGCGCGGCGCTGGCGGCGCCCGCCGCTAGGGCGAGGACAAGCGCCGCGCCCGATACGGCAATCAGTTTGTGCATGAGAATCTCCCTGTTCAGGTGCAGTCACGGGATGCGAAGCAAGTTTTACGCCGGATACGCACACGGCCGTCCGCCTACCGGTCGGGCACGAACGCCTGCCCGAGACAGGCAGGCGTGTTGACCCGCAGCAGCGTACGATTTCGTGAGATGATGACCAAGACGACAACCGTCGTCAGGTAAGGCAGCGAATTGAGAAACTGAGGTGGCAAAGCCACTCCGTAGCCCTGGGCGTTGAGCTGCAGGATGCTGATCGCCCCGAAGAGCACGGCGCCGACGGCGACGCGTACCGGCCGCCAGGTGCCGAAGACCACCAGCGCCAACGCGATCCAGCCGCGGCCGGCGGTCATGTTGGGGATCCACTGCGGCGAATAGACGATCGACAGGTAGCCGCCGGCGAGACCGGCGCAGGCGCCACCGAACATTACCGCCAGGAAGCGCACGCGGATGACATTGTAGCCGAGCGAATGGGCCGACAGGTGATTGTCGCCGGTCGCCCGCACGATCAACCCGGCGCGCGTATGGAAGAGGAACCAGCCGACGCCGATAATCAGCGCCACACCAAGATACACCAACGGATCCTCACCGAAGAGCAGCGGTCCGATCAGGGGAATGTCGGTCAGCCCGGGAACGTGGATGCGGTCGAGCCCGAAGCCGGGAACGCTGACGAAACGATCGCCGATCAAGGCGGAGAGGCCGAGGCCAAAAAGGGTCAGCGCCAGACCGGAGGCGACTTGGTTGGCGACGAAGATGAGCGTCAGCACCGCGAAGAGCGCCGCCATGGCGGCGCCCGCCAGGATCGCCGCAAGCACGCCAAGCGCGGGAGAGCCGGTGGCGTAACCGGTGATGAAGCCGACCACCGCGCCCATCGCCATCATGCCCTCGACGCCCAGGTTAAGGACCCCGGAGCGCTCCGCAACCAGCTCACCGAGCGAGGCGAGAAGAAGCGGCATCGCCGCGGTGACGATGGTGAGCAGCAGGCCCTGAATCTCGGCAATGTCCATGGTGTCAGGCCCCCGCCGCCCGCGCCGCCGCCGGCAGGCGGCCGACGATGCGGATGCGGTAGAAAATCAGCGTGTCGCAGGCGAGGACGAAGAACAGCAGGACGCCTTGGAAGACGCGAGCGATCTGCTCGGACAAGTGGTAGGTGCTCTGGATGCCCTCGCCGCCGAGGAAGGACAGCGCCAAGACGAAGCCGGAGACGATGATGCCGAGCGGGTTCAGCCGGCCGAGAAAGGCGACGATGATGGCAGTGAAGCCATAGCCGGGCGAAACGCTGATGCGCAGCTGGCCGAGCGGCCCGGCGACCTCGCAGATGCCGGCGAGCCCGGCAAGGCCGCCGGAGATCAGGAAGGTGACCAGGATCATTCGGTTGTGGCTGAAGCCGGCGAAGGCGCCGGCGCGCGGCGCCTGACCAAGCACGCCGATCCTGAATCCGGCCAGCGTGTTGCGGAGCATGAACCAGGCTGCGAAGGCGACGACCAGGGCGAAGACGACGGCGAGCGTGACGTGCTGCCCGGCGATCACCGGCAGCAATTGCCCGTCGCTGAACTGGCGGCTGTTGGGGAAGTTGAACCCGTGCGGATCGCGCCAGGGGCCGCGCGCCAGATAGTCGAGCAGGAAGCCGGCGGCGTAGACCAGCATCAGGCTGGTCAGGATCTCATTGGCGCCGAAGCGGATCTTGAGCAGCGCGGGAATCGCGCCATAGATCATCCCGCCGAGAATGCCCATGAGCAGCATGAGCATGACCACGATCGGTCCCTGCCAGCCCGGAAAGAAGATGGGCAGGATCGAACCGGTGATCGCGCCGGCGGCGAATTGCCCCTCGGCGCCGATATTCCACGTGTTGGACCGGTAGCAGATGGCCAGGCCGACGGCGATCAGGATGAGCGGCGTCATCTTGACGATGAGGTCCTGGATCGACCACCACGCCGTCAGCTTTTCGATGAAATAGACGTAGAGCGCGCCGAACGGATCGACCTTCATCACCACGAAGATGACGAAGAAGGTGACGACGGACAGAGCGATGGCGATGACGGGCGATAGCACCGCCATGACACGGCTCTGCTGAGCCCGCCGTTCGAGCCTAAGCTGCATTGGTCGCCTCCGCCGCGCCGCCCTCTGCCTTCTTGCCTTCGCCGATGCCGCCCATGAGCAGGCCAATCGATTCGCGCGTCATTTCCGCTGCGGGTTCGGCCCGCGACAGGTGGCCGCGCGAGATCACCGCGATGCGGTGGGCAATCTCGAAGATCTCGTCGAGGTCCTGGCTGATCACCAGCACCGCCGAACCGGAGTGCGCCAGGTCGATCAGCGCCTGACGAATGAGCGCCGCGGCGCCGGCATCGACGCCCCAGGTCGGCTGCGACACGACGAGCACGGCCGGCCGGCGGTTGATCTCCCGCCCAACGACGAATTTCTGCAGGTTGCCGCCCGACAGCGAGCGCGCCTCGGGATCGGAGGTTCCCTTGCGCACGTCGTAATCGGCGGTCAGCGTATCGAGGATCTTGAGGGCCTTCTGCGGGCGCACGACACCGGTCACCACCAGTTCGTCGCCGGTGCGGTGGCGGGTGAGGATGACATTGTCGGTGAGCTTGAGGCCGGGCACGGCGGAATGGCCGAGGCGCTCCTCCGGCACGAAGGCGGCGCCGAGATTGCGCCGGCCGGTGATGCCCATATGGCCGCACGCCTTGCCATCGATGACGACCGCATCGGCCTCCTCGACGGGCACTTCGCCGGAGAGCGCCGCGAACAGCTCGCTCTGGCCGTTGCCGGCGACGCCGGCGATGGCGACCACCTCGCCGCCATAGACGTCGAGGCTGATGTCCCTGAGGGAGACGCCGAACGGATCGAGCGCCGGCAGGTCGAGCGCGTCGACCGCCAGACGCACCTTGCCGATCTCGCCCGGTGCCCGGGCGACCTCCAGCACGTCGCTGCCGACCATGAGGCGGGCGAGCGTGCCGGCGGTCTCCTGCGCCGGGTCGGTCTCGGCGACCACCTTGCCGCGGCGCATGATGGTGGCGTGGTGGCAGATGCGCTGCACCTCCTCCAGGCGGTGAGAGATGTAGAGCACCGCACAGCCCTCGCCGGCCAGCCGCTGCAGGGTGACGAAGAGATGGTCGGCCTCCTGCGGGGTGAGCACCGAGGTGGGCTCGTCCATGATGAGCAGTTGCGGCTTCTGCAGCAGGCAGCGGACGATCTCGATGCGCTGGCGCTCGCCGACCGAAAGGTCGGCGACGATGGCGTGCGGCCGGAGCGGCAGGCCGTAGTCGGCCGATATCTGCGCGACCGTCTCGGCCAGCCCGCGGCGCATGTCCTTGGGCAGCGCGAGGGCGATGTTCTCGGTCACCGTCAGGGCTTCGAACAGCGAGAAATGCTGAAACACCATGCCGATGCCGAGATGACGCGCGGCAGCCGGGTTGGAGATGGTGACCGGCTTGCCCTTCCAGCGGATCTCGCCTTCGGTCGGTTGCAGGGCGCCGTAGATGATCTTGACCAGTGTCGACTTGCCGGCGCCGTTTTCGCCGAGCAGCGCGTGGATTTCTCTCGGCATGACGGAGAAATTGACGCTGTCGTTGGCCCTCAGCGAGCCGAAGTCCTTGCTGATGCCGATCACTTCCAGCGTCGGCGTGCCGGTCTGCCGGCGGAAGTTCTTGCCGCTGTCCACCCCTGCCCCCGTCTCCATCAAGCGTGCCGCTGCCTTCGTGTCTGGTGGTGCATGGGTTGTGCCATCGCCCGAATTGCTTCGTCGCGCATGAGAAGTTCGGCCACCGTTGCCGCCGCAATCACGGCCGGTGCCTTGGAATGGATGCCGCCGACGCCGATCGGGCAGACCAGCTCAGCGATGCGGGCCGGCGCGACGCCGGCCTCGGCCAGCCGCTTCTCGAAGCGGGCGCGCTTGGTCTTCGATCCGATAAGCCCGACATGGACGAAGCGGTCGTCGGCAAGCGCGGCATGGGTGAGCGCCAGGTCGAGCTGGTGGCTGTGGCTCATCACCAGCACGAAGCTGCCCGCCGGCATGCCGGCCAGTGCCGTGGCCGGCTCACCAAGCTGGATCGGCGTGACGTTCGCCGGCACGTGGGCGGGAAAGGCGTCGGGGCGCGGGTCGACCCAGGTGATGACGAAAGGTAGCGGCACCAACGCCAGCACCAGCGCGCGGCCGACATGGCCGGCGCCGAAGACGATCAGCGGCCGGCGGTCGTCACCGAAGGCTTCGGTGACAGTGTTGGCGTCAAGCGTGGCGCTACCGGGCGGCATGGTCTGGTCGTCAAGGATGCGGCGGTCGATGCCCGCCGCGGCGACCGTGCCTTGCGTGACGAGCCGGCCTTCCGCCTCGCGCGCCGCGAGGTCCGCGACCGCCGCACGCCGGTCGGCGTCGATCAGCTCGACGATGAGATCGACGGTGCCGCCGCAGCACTGGCCGAGTTCAGGGCCGAGCGCGTAGCGGCGCACGTCTGCCTTGGGGGCGGAGGGATTGGCCAGCGCCGCTTGTGCCAGGGCTATGGCGCGCCATTCCAGCGTGCCGCCGCCGATGGTGCCGGTGAAGCCGCCGTCGGGATGGACGATCAGCCGGGCGCCGGCCTCGCGCGGGGCCGAGCCGCGGGTGGCGGCGACTGTGACCATGGCGACGCGGCCGTGGGCGTCGAGCCCCGCCAGCACGCGCGGCCACACCGGCGTCATGCGTCGGCTCCGTTGGTGGCGCGGATGGCACGCATGATCGCCTCGGGCGTGGCCGGGGCGTCGAGATGCGGAAAGATCGCCGGTTTGAGGCTGAGAATGGCATCGGTGACAGCCGAGAACACCGAGATCGCCAACATCAGCGGCGGCTCGCCGACCGCCTTGGAGCGGAAGATGGACTCCTCGCGGTTGCCGCCCGATTCGAACAGGGCGACGCGGAAATCCGCCGGCACGTCCGCGGCGGTCGGGATCTTGTAGGTCGAGGGGGCGAAGGTCCTCAGCCGTCCGGCCGAATCCCAGACCAGCTCCTCGGTGGTCAGCCAGCCCATGCCCTGCACGAAGCCGCCCTCGATCTGGCCGATGTCGATGGCCGGATTGAGCGACTTGCCGACGTCGTGAAGGATGTCGACGCGGTCAACGCGCATCTCTCCGGTCATGGTGTCGATGGTCACTTCCGAGCAGGCGGCGCCATAGGCGAAGTAGTAGAACGGCCGGCCGGTCGCCTTCTCTCGGTCCCAGTGGATCAGCGGCGTCTTGTAGAAGGCGGCCGAAGACAAGTGGACGCGTTCGACATAGGCGGCGGTGGCCAGCTCGGACAGCGGCATGGTGCGGTTGCCGATCAGCACCTCGCCGTTGCGGAACTGGACGCGGTCGCGCTCGACGTTCCACTTCTGCTCGATGAAGGCGTAGAGGCGGTCCTTGATTTCGCGGCAGGCGGCGAGCGCCGCCTGGGCGTTAAGGTCGGTACCGGCGGAGGCCGCAGTCGGCGAGGTGTTGGGCACCTTGGCGGTCGAGGTGGCGGTGATCTTCACCTTGTCGACGCCGACGCCGAATTCCTCGGCCACCACCTGGGCCACCTTGATGAACAGGCCCTGCCCCATCTCGGTGCCGCCGTGATTGAGGCTGATCGAGCCGTCGCGATAGAGGTGGACCAGTGCGCCGGCCTGGTTGAGGTGGATGAGGGTGAAGGAGATGCCGAACTTGATTGGAGTTAGCGCGATGCCCTTCTTGAGCACTGGGCTGGCGGCATTGAACTCGCCGATCGCCTGCCGGCGGGCGCGATAGTCGCTGGTGCGTTCAATCTCGGCGACGAGCTCGGGCAGGATGTTGTCCTCGACGTGCATGCCGTAAGGCGTGCGGTCGCGGCCAACCCCCTCGTAGAAGTTGGACTTGCGCACGTCGAGCGGATCGCGCCCCGTGGCATAGGCGACGTGATCCATCATGCGCTCGGCGAAGAGCATGCCCTGCGGGCCGCCGAAGCCACGGAAGGCGGTGTTCGACACCGTGTTGGTGCGCATACGCCGGGTGACGATGCGGCAGGACGGGTAGTAGTAGGCGTTGTCGGCATGGAACATGGTGCGGTCGACGACGCCCAGCGACAGGTCCTCGGAATAACCGCAGCGCGCCGACAGCGTCACGTCGACCGAGCGCAGGCCGCCCTCGCGCGAGATGCCGGCAACGTAGTCGACCCGGAAATCGTGGCGCTTGCCGGTCATGGTCATGTCGTCGTCGCGGTCGAGCCGCATCTTGCACGGCTGGCCGGTCTTCCACGCCGCCAGCGCGGCCAGTGCCGCCCACTGCGTCGCCTGGCTCTCCTTGCCGCCGAAGCCACCGCCCATGCGCCGCACCTCGACGGTGACGGCGTTGTCGTGGAGGGCGAGGACACGGGCGACGACGTGTTGCACCTCGCTCGGGTGCTGGGTCGAGGCATGCACGACCATGTCGCCGTCTTCGCCGGGGATCGCCAGCGCCACCTGGCCTTCCAGGTAGAAGTGCTCCTGGCCGCCGAGGCGGAACTCGCCGGTCACGCGCCTGGGCGCGCGTTCCAGCTCTTCGACCGGCTCGCCGCGCTCGAACTTGTAGTCGTCGAGCACGGTGGTGCCGGCGACGATGGCATCGTCGACGTCGATCGCCGGCATGATCGGCGCGGTCGAGATGCGCGCCAGCCGTGCCGCCCGCCGGGCCTTGTCGCGGGTCTCGGCGACCACGACGAACAGGACCTGGCCGTAGAACATGATCTGGCTTTCGGCGATCAGCGCGTCGTCGCCGCTCGCCTTCGGGCTGATATCGTTGCGGCCGGGAATGTCTTCCGCGGTCAGCACCGCGACGACGCCGGGTGCGGCGCGCACCGGTTCGAGGTCGAGCGTGGTCACGCGGCCGGCGGCAATGGGCGCATAGCCCGGCGCCAGATGCAGCGTGCCGGCCGGGGTGCGTATGTCGTCGGTATAGAGGGCCGCGCCGGTGACGTGCTTGATGGCGCTGTCATGCGCAATCGGCTGGCGCACGACGGCAAGCTGTTCCTCGCGCGGCGACGCCCGGCGCGGGGCAGGCGCAGGCACGTCAACGTTTGCCGGAAAGTCGTCAGTCGGCACCATGGACTTCCTTCTCGCGGTGCCCGATGACGCGGGTGCGGCTGCTGGCGGTTCCCGATGCCTCGATCAGCGCCTTGCCGAGCAGCGCATGGGCCGTCTCGATGCGGTAACGGGCGGAGGCGCGGTGATCGTCAATGGGATGAAAATCCGTGCGTAGCGCTGTGAAGGCGGCGCTCCACGCCCCCGCGTCGCGAATGGAACGACCGATGAGTTCGGTTTCGGCGTCGTGCGCCCGCTTGGGCGTCTCGGCCATGCCGCCATAGGCAAGCCGCGCATCGACCACCGTCGCGTCCTCGTCGATGGTGAAGCGGAAGGCCGCCATCACCGAGGAGATGTCCTGATCGAAGCGCTTGGTTACCTTGTAGCAGCGGAAGATGTCCCGGTCGGTCAGGTGCGGCACGCTGATCGCGGTCAATAGCTCGCCGGGCTCGCGGGCCTGCTTGCCGTAGGAAACGAAGAAGCTCTCGATCGGCAGCGAACGCACCTGACGGCCGCGACGCAGCGTCAACGTCGCATCGAGCGCAATGAGCAGCGGCGGCGTGTCGCCGATGGGCGAACCGTTGGCGATGTTACCGCCGATGGTGCCGCTGGCGCGCACCTGCTTGGAGCCCAGCCGGCGCAGCAATTCGCCGATGTCCGGATCGAGGGCGGCGAGCCAGGGCTCGACCTGGGCATAGGTAGCGCCGGCGCCGATGACGATCTCGTGGCCGGTATCCTCGATTTGATCGAAGTCCTGCACCTTGCCGACGTGAATGATGCGCGGCAGGTCGCGCAGTTGCTTGGTGATCCACAGGCCGACATCGGTGCCGCCGGCAAGGATGGTGGCGTCCGGGTGGAGTTCATAGAGTTCGGCAAGGCTGTCGATGTTGGCCGGCGCGGCGAAGAAGCGTTTTTCGTCGCCGACGAAGACATCCTCATTGTCGGCAAGGAAGGTGAGCACGCCGCTCATGTCGTCGCGGCCGGTGCGGAAGCGGTCGTGGCGGCCGCGGTCGCAGGCGGCCACCGCCGCATCGACGATCGGGCGATAGCCGGTGCAGCGGCACAGGTTGCCGGCGATCCAGTCGTTGACCTCGTCGCGGGTCACTTGGCCGTCGGTCGACTGGTACATGGCGAACAGCGCCATGACGAAGCCCGGCGTGCAGAAGCCGCATTGTGAGGCGTGGCGCGCCACCATCTCCTGCTGGATGGGATGCAGCGACCCGTCCGGCGCGGTCAGGTCCTCCACCGTCACCACCTCGCAGCCGTCCACCTGCCCGAGAAGCTGGATGCAGGCGTTGACCGGCTCGTAGACCAGCCGGCCGTTGCGCATGCGGCCGAGCGCGACCGTGCAGGCGCCGCAATCGCCTTCGGCGCAGCCTTCCTTGGTGCCGGTGGAGCCTTCGGTCTCGCGCAGATAATCGAGAAGCAGGGTGGTCGGGTCGACGTCGCTCAGTTCGACCAGGCGGCTCTTGCGAATGAAGCGGATCGTCGGGCGCATCAGCTTCCCCGGTAGGTAGAATAGCCGTAGGGCGAGATGAGCAGCGGCACATGATAATGCGCCTCAGGCTCGGCGATGCCGAAGCGGATCGGCACCACGTCGAGAAAAGCCGGGTCCGGCAGGTCGTGGCGGGCGCGCAGATAATCGCCGGCGTGGAAGCGCAGTTCGTAGACGCCCGCGGTCAGTGCATCGCCTTCGAGCAGCGGCCGGTCGACGCGGCCGTCGTCATTGGTGCGCGCCACCATGACGCGCGCCTCGCCGCCGGTGAGCCGGAAAAGCTCGACCATCAGGCCGGCCGCCGGTGCACCCGCCACCGTATCCAGCACATGAGTCGTCAGGCGCCCCATCGCGACACCTATTCCTTACGCAAACACATCACGGCCGACCGGGCCGCATCGCCACCCTGCCCCGACTCTGCCGGTTTTTCGGGAGAGTCCAAGACTCAACAATGAATTATGCCCAATTCTCGATCAAACCCCTAATTTCATCAGGGCTGCCTGGATTTGCGGCATTCGTCGGTTCAGGGAATGAGCACCGTGGCGGCCACCGTCCGCCGGGCCTCCAGGGCGCGGTGTGCCTCGGCGGCATCCCTTAGCGGGAAGGTTGCGCCGATCTCGACCTTCACCGTGCCGTCGAGAAGCACCTTGAAAAGGTTGGCGGCGCCGGTCTCCAGGTCCTCGCGCCTGGCGAAATAATGCGCCGTGGTCGGTCGCGTGGCGAAGAGCCCGCCCTTCTGCTGCAGGAGGTTGATCTGGAACGGCGGCACCATCCCCGAGGACTGGCCGAAGGAGACCCACATGCCCAACGGCTTCAGGCAATCGAGCGAGCCCGGAAAGGTGTCCTTGCCGACCGAATCGTAGACGACATCGCACTTTTTGCCGCCGGTGATCTCCATCACCCGGTCGACGAAGTTCTCCTTCGTGTAGTCGATGACGTGGTCGTAGCCGTGGGCGCGGGCACGCGCCGCCTTTTCCTCGGACCCGACGGTGCCGATGGTGGTGGCGCCCAGCGCCTTCAGCCACTGGCCGGCAATGCTGCCGACGCCGCCAGCGGCGGCATGGAAGAGCACGGTGTGCTGCGGACCGACCTTGAAGGTCCTGAGCAGCAGATACTCGCAGGTGACGCCCTTGAGGAAGCCGGCTGCCGCCGTCCTGTCGTCGACGCCGTCGGGCAGCTTGATCGCCCGGTCGGCGGGGATCAGGCAATATTCGGCATAGGAGCCGGACGAGCCGTTCTGGTAGACGACGCGGTCGCCCAGCTTGAGCGCGGCGACCCCTGCGCCCAGCTTGTCGACCACGCCCGCGGCTTCGGCGCCCGGGGTGAAGGGCAGCTTTGCCCCCTTGTAGACACCGGCGCGGTTGTAGACGTCGACGAAGTTGACGCCGATGGCGGTGTGGCGCACCCGCACCTGGCCGGCGGCGGGTTCGGGCATGGGCACCTCGACCCACTGCATCACCTCCGGTCCGCCGAGTTCATCGATTCTGATTGCGTGGGGCATGACTAGCCTCCCTTTCTTGTATTGTCAGAGGCCGGCTTGGGGCTTCCGAGCGCGCCGGCGAACAGCGCGCTCAGCACCATCAGCGGCAGGAGCGACGCCAGTCCGACGCGCAGGCCCGACCCATCGGCGACGAAACCGACCAGCGGCGGCCCGACCAGCGATCCGCTATAGGCGATCAGCGCCACCGACGCCACGTTGATGGCGGGGGGGCGGTCCGTGTGTGCAGCGGCGGCGGTGACCGAAAGCGGAAAGCCGACCGATACGCCGAAGCCGATGGCGGCAAAGCCGGCGAGCGCCATTGGCAGGCCGTTGGCAAATGCGAGCGCCGCCATGCCGGCGACGCCGGTGAAGGCACAAAACCGCCCGAGCGCCACTGGTCCAAAGGTGTCGGTGAGCCGGTCGCCGAAGAGCCGCCCGACGGCCATCATCGCCGAGAAGGCGCCGAGCGCCCAGCCGGTGGCTGCCGCCGAGGTGCCGAGTACATCGCGCAGGAAGGCCGCGCCCCAGTTCCGCGCGCTGAGTTCGGCCAGAACCGCGCCGAAGACATAGATGCAGACGCCGGCAAGCGCGAGCGTCGGGAAGGCGATGATCGGCCGCTTTCCGGCGGAAACCGCTTGTACCGCTGGCAGCACCGGCAGCGCCCAAACAGCCATCAGTCCGAGCGGCAGGACAATGATGCCGACCAGAGCCAGATGCAGCCAGGTGGCGACGGAGGCTTCCGCGAATTGCGCCCCCATGACGGAACCGACGACCGCACCGATGCTCCAGAATCCGTGGCAGGTGCTCATGATGCGTCGGCCGACCGCATCCTGGATGCGGGCGGCCTCGACGTTCATGGCCACATCGACGATGACGTAGCTGGCGCCCATCACGAACAGGAAGACGAACAGGGTCGGGCCGTTCCACGCCAGGCCCGGCAGCATCAGCATCACGCAGAAGGCGGACATGCCGATGGCCATCATGGTGCGCGCCGAGAAGCGCGCGATCAGCGGGCCGTTGAAAATGGTCATGACGAAGGTGCCGAGCGACATGCTGAGCAGGCAGATCGACAGCTCACCAGGGCTTAGCCCGAGGCGCTGTTGCACGTCGGGAATTCGCGGCGCCCAATTGGTCATTGCCACGGCCTGGACGAAGAACACCGCCATGATCAGCCGCGGCGGCGTGAACCACGCGGCGCCCGGCGGGACCGGCAGGCTCACCGGCGCGGTCATCCGTGGTTCTTCCGGTGGTTGCGCCGGGCGATGACGTTGAGTGCCTCAACCCCCGCCGAGAAGGCCATGGCGGTATAGAGATAGCCGCGCGGAATGTGGAAGCCGATGCCGTCTGCGATGAGCGCGAAACCGATCATCAGCAGGAAGGCCAGCGCCAGCATGCGCGTGGTCGGATGGCGCGAAATGAAGCCCGAAATCGCGCCCGAGGCGGCATACATGATTGCGACGGCGACGACGACCGCCGCGATCATCACACCGATATGTTCGGCCATGCCGATCGCGGTGACGATCGAATCGACCGAAAAGACGACGTCGATGATGATGATCTGCGAGACGATCATGCCGAAGCCGGCGCCGGCCTTGGCGCCGGGCTCCTCTCCGGCCGCCTCGACGTCCTTGTGGATCTCGCGCGTCGCCTTGACCAGCAGGAAGAAGCCGCCGGCGAGCAGCACGAGGTCGCGCCAGGAAAACGGGTGACCGGCGATCTCGACCAGCGGTCGGGTCAGGTGGATCAGCCAGAACAGCAAGCTCAGAAGCACGATGCGAAAGACGAGCGCCAGCGCCAGGCCGAGTTGGCGTGCGCGCTTCGACTGTTCGGGCGGCAGCCGGCCGACGATCACCGATATGAAGATGATGTTGTCGATGCCGAGCACGATCTCCATGACCGTCAGCGTGACGAAGCTGGCGAGGATGGCGGGATCGACGATCCACTCGAGGAGGGACATCGCGGGCGCCTAGCCGGACGTCGCCTTGCGGCGCGTCACCTGGAGGAAGACGCCGATGAACGCGAAGTACAGGTTGACGACGGAGAACAGGGTCAGCACCACCGGGTCGGGATTGAGATTTTCGGCGAGTGCGGCGAGGGCAAGCAGGCCCCAGATGACCGCCATTGAGGAGGTGACGATGCGCAGGCGCCGCACCCGCATGGGATGGACGAACTCGACCGGCAGGAAGGTGAGCACGGCGAAGGCGGCAATGATCGCAAGCGTTACGGCTTCCGGGAACTTGTAGATCATGAGCTGATAGACGACGGCGTTCCACACCGCCGGGAAACCGCGGAACGATTGCTCCGGCGTCTTCATGCGTTTGTCGGCGAAATAGAGCGCACCGACCATGGCGATGACGATGCCGGCGCCGGTGGCAAAGGGCTGGCGCACGAGATCGCTGAGGGAGAGCACCAGGGCCGGAACCAGCACATAGGTGGTGAAATCGACCACCAGGTCGAGCGTGGCGCCGTCGAACCACGGCAGCCGCTCCTTGACGCCAAGCTTGCGGGCGATGGGGCCGTCGACGCCGTCGACGATCATGGCTAGCCCGAGGAAGAGAAAGACCATCTGCCACGCGCCACCGGTGGCGGCCACCGCTGCCAACAGGGCAAAGCCGGCCCCGCTTGCCGTGAGCACATGCACCGCCCAGATGCCGAGATATTTCTTCATTCGCCGCCAATCTTGTACCCAAACCGTCCGGTCGGGCCGGACGCAGGCGTCATGCTTCGCCGATCCACGCTTGCGTGGCAAGGCTTGCTGCGCAGCGGGCAAATCTTGGGTTTGCATTTCTTGTTGACGCTTCGGGCGGCGCCTAATTTTACGCAAATTCCTCCGAGGTTTCAGTGCCATGGACCATTTCGCTCCGCTCTCCGCCACGCTCGGCGGCGCCCTCATCGGGCTGGCGACCACGATCCTGTGGGTCGTGAACGGCCGGCTTGCCGGTATTTCCACCATTGCGGGCAACACAATGCCGCTTCGCCGCGGCGACGCCCTGTGGCGGTTTCTGTTCCTCGCCGGGCTGCCGCTCGGCGCCTGGCTGGGCTTCGTTTATGGGCCGCACGTCATGGGCGATATCCCGGCCGCCCTGCCCGACGTGGGCCTTGGGCCGCTCGGACTGGTCAGCGCCGGTCTGCTGGTCGGCATCGGCACGCGGCTGGCTAATGGCTGCACCTCGGGCCACGGCATCTGCGGCCTGCCGCGCCTGTCGCTGCGCTCCGCCGTCGCCGTCGGCACCTTCATGGCAAGTGCTGCCGTCACCGTCTTCATTGTGAGGCACGTCGTCTGATGAACCGGACACCGCTCGCTCTCGCCGCAGCGCTTCTCAGCGGCACCGTATTCGGCGCCGGTCTGGCGCTGGCGCGCATGATCGATCCCGAAAAAGTCAAGGATTTCCTTGACATCGCCGCCATTCCCGCCGGTGGCTGGGACCCCAGCCTGGCCTTCGTCATGGGTGGCGGGGCGCTGGTCTTCTTCGCCGGCTTCCGCCTGCACCGCCTGTTGCGCCGGCCGCTGGCGGCGCCCGCCTTCTCCTTTCCGGACAAGACCAGGCTCGACCTGCCGCTGATCGCCGGCTCGGTGCTGTTCGGCATCGGCTGGGGCGCCGCCGGCCTCTGCCCCGGTCCGGCCATTGCCAATCTGGCATTGACGCCGGTCAGCGCGCTTCTCTTCGTCGGCGCCATGCTCACCGGCTCGTGGCTGGCGGGCGCCGTGCGCAGTGTATCGGTGGCTCGACCGCGGGTGCCGTCGGCTGATACACCGGCTGCATGAGCATAGCGGACAGCGAGAACGAAACCACGATTGCAGTCGTCGGCGCGGGGCCGGTCGGTCTTGCCGCCGCCCTGAGCCTCAGCGATGCGGGCTATCGGGTGGCGCTGGTGGCGCCTGCCCGCCCGCCGGCTGACGAGCGCACCTCGGCGCTGCTGGCCGGCTCGGTGGCGCTGCTCGAGCGCATCGGCATCTGGCGCGACATAGCCGCGGAGGCGGCGCCGCTCAAGACCATGCGCATCGTCGATGGCACGAAGCGCCTGATCCGCGCGCCGGAAGTCGCCTTCTTTGCCGGCGAGATCGGTCTCGAGGCCTTCGGCTACAACATTCCCAACGCCATCCTCGTCTCCGCCCTGGAAGCCGCCGTTGCCACGCGCCCGATCGAGCGGCGCGAAGCCTTCGTCGAGCGGGTCGTGCCCGGCGAACAGTCGATCGCGCTTGCGCTTTCCACCGGCGACACGCTTTCCGCCCGGTTGGCGGTGGCTGCCGACGGGCGCCGCTCGAAGGTGCGCGACGGGGTGGGCATCGCCACGGAGTGCTGGCGCTACGATCAGGCGGCGCTGGTCTGCAATCTCAGCCATGCGATCCCGCACGACGATGCATCGACCGAGTTCCATACCGAGGCGGGGCCGTTCACGCTCGTCCCGCTCACCGGCAAGCGGTCGAGCCTGGTCTGGGTGGATCGCCCGGCGGAAACCGAACGTCGGCTGACGCTAAGCGACGCGGCGCTTGCCGCCGAGATCGAAGCCCGGGCGCAATCGCTGCTTGGTGCCATGACCATCGACGGCAAGCGGCAGATGTTTCCCCTCTCCGGTATGAATGCGCGGCGCTTCGCGGCCGACCGCGTGATGCTTGCCGGCGAGGCCGCCCACCTCTTTCCGCCGATCGGCGCGCAGGGGCTGAACCTCGGCTATCGCGACGTGACGGCGCTCTGCGACGTGCTGGCCGGCCTGCCCGACGATCCCGGCGCCGGTGACGTGCTTGCCGCCTATGACCGGGCCCGGCGCGGCGACGTCATCGGCCGCACTGCCGCCGTCGATGCGCTCAATCGCACGCTGCTGTCCGGCTTCCTGCCGGTGCAGGCGGTGCGCGGCGCCGGCCTGTTCCTGCTCGACCGCGTGGCGCCGCTGCGCCGCTTTGCCATGCGCCAGGGCGTCGCCTTCAGCGCTAGTGGAACGGATCGACCGGCAGAATATCCCTGACCAGCAGGATCAGCACCACGGTGACGGTGGCGATGGAAATGATCGTGCCGAGCAGCACGCCGACGGAGGCCCACTCGGTATAGGACTTGTACTCGCGGGCAAAGGCGACCACGCCGGTCGCCGGCGGCAGCGCCGCCATCAGTACGGCGGCGTGCACCCAGATGGGGTCGAAATCGCCGACCCAGCTCAACAGCAGATAGACGATCAGCGGATGGGCGACGAGCTTGATGCCGATCAGAACCGGCAGTTCCGGCGGCACCTTGTCGATGGTGCGGCCGGTGAGGCTGACGCCGACGGCGAACAGGGCGGCCGGCGCGGCGGCACCGCCAAGCATTGAGAAGACCGAGTCGATGGCGACCGGCAGACGCAGGCCGGTAAGCGCGAAGATCAGGCCGAGGACGGTGGCCAGCACCAGCGGGTTGAGAAGTGCCTGGCGCACGATCTTCTGCGCCAGTTCCGCCGGGTCAACGGGCATGGTGCCGCCGAGCGTCATCATCAGCGGCACGCTGACGACCATCAGCGCGTTGTCGAAGCTGAAGATCAGCGCCATCGGTAGCGCCGCAGCGGCCCCGAATGCCGCCAGAACAAGGGCGGGCGCCAGCATGCCGATATTCGAGTAGGAGCCGACCAGCCCCTGAATCGTGGCCTGGGTGATCTGGCCGCCATTGGTCAGCGCCCCCAGAGAAAAGGCTATGGCGAAGGCGCAATAGGTCGAAAACGTCGTCGTCAGGATGAATGTCCAGCCGCCGGCTTGGGTGAGCGGCGCTTCCGCCACCAGGCGGAAGAACAGTGCCGGCATGGCCAGATAGGTGATGAAAAAGGTCAGCCCGGCGAGGCCGTCTTCCGTCACCTGGCGCAGCCGGCCGGCGCCATAGCCGAGGAACAGCACGCCAAAGAACGGGAGAATGAGCCGGAGAATATCGCTCATGGTCGCATCAGCGAAGGCGTGCTCCCTGTGGCGATGCACTCCCGGTACGGGCCTGCCCCCGCCGGCGCCACCTCCCGCTGCCTATCGGTTTCGGTAAAAACGGTCAATTGCAGCAAGGCCCAAGGGCTCGCGCGAATTGACAAGGCGGCCCTGGCCGTGTGTTTTGCGGTGGGAGGGTCCAGTCGCCTGGAGCAGAGATCATGAACAGGATGCGCAGCGCCAAATTCGCCATCGGGCAGGTTGTGCGGCACCGCATCTTCCCGTTCCGCGGCGTCGTCTTCGACGTCGATCCGGTCTTCGACAATACCGAAGAGTGGTGGCAGTCGATCCCCGAGGACGTGCGCCCGACCAAGGATCAGCCCTACTACCACCTGTTCGCCGAGAACTCGGACAGCGAATACATCGCCTACGTTTCCGAGCAGAACCTGCTGCCCGACGATTCCGACGAGCCGCTACGCCATCCGCAGGTCAGCGAGTTCTTCGGCGAGCGCGACGGCAACATCTATATCGCCCGCGAGCGCGGCGACCTGAACTGAAGAGGAAACGGTCAATGGTGAATGGGTGGGCGCCATTCACCGTTGACCGTTCACCATTGGCGTTCTGCGCTAGCCGCCGCTCTTGCCCTGGCGCTGTGCGTCGATCAACTGTTGGCCGCGCTGCTGGGCCTTCTGCTGGAAGATCTTGGCCGTCTCTTCGCGCTGCTTGGTCAGCGCCGCCTCGCCCATGTCGGGGCCGTCAAACACCTTGGTGAATCCGGAGAGCGAGAAATCGATCGGCACGCTCTTGCAGTTGGCAGAGACCAGGCTGATCTCCACCGTTCCGCCCTTCTTCAAGGTGCTGACCACATCGGCGGTGGCCTCTGCCTGCGCGATGCACACCACGTCCGCTGGCTCTTCGGCCCGGCCGGCAGACAGACCAGGTAACGCGCGGTGGCAACCTTGTTGCCGTCGATCGCTGATCGGATGCCGGGCGGGAAAACGAAGCCCATCGGCACGCGTGAGGCCGATGCTCGAACTTCTTCGGATCGGCGTCGTCTGAAGCGAGAAGGTGGCAAGGGCGTCGGGACCGGACTCCACAACGTAGTCCTTGGTCACGGCGCATATGGCCTGGAGTTCGTCGGGCTGCAGATCTTGAGCCACTGCGATAGTCGCCGCCGCCGCGTCGGCGCACTCTGAGCCATCGCCGCGACCGGCGCGCCCATCAGCAAGGCTGCGGCGATCAGTGCGGGCCGAGCATGATTGAGAAGTTCAGTCATCCGGTTGGGCATCAGGGGTTTCCCCGTTTCAAATCTCATATTTTCGGGCGCGCACATGCGGCGCGTCGCGCTGTTGGCTGGATGACCGTCAAATGAGGCAAGACGGTGTCCCGGTGGCCCGCATCAATAGCTTGCCCGCACCGGGATTTCCAGCCGAATGCCGCCACGTCGGCGATTGCCGCAAGCAACCCCTGGCCGGTGGTCTGCAAACGCAGGCAATATGCTACTCTCATGTGTCAGCACAGAGTCCGAAGCCACCCGTGCCGCGCACCAACTCAGGTGATTGCCGATGACTGCGACCATTCTCTCCCTTTCCCTCAGGCGCCCGATCGCCGCGGCGATCGCCGTGACGCTGGGCCTCGGGCTTGTGCCGCAGCTTGCCGCTGCCCAGCCCATGCATGGCATCGCCATGATTGGCGATCCGGCGCTGCCGCCCGGTTTTGACCACCTGCCCTACGCCAATCCGGACGCTCCCAAGGGCGGCAACATCACCTACGGCGTCGTCGGCACCTTCGACAGCCTCAATCCGTTCATCGTGCAGGGCGGGTTCACCTCGGCACGCGGTCTCTCCGACCCGGTGTTCGGCAAGCTGGTCTATGAATC
This sequence comes from uncultured Alphaproteobacteria bacterium, assembly GCA_963750065.1. Classification (GTDB taxonomy): domain Bacteria; phylum Pseudomonadota; class Alphaproteobacteria; order Rhizobiales; family Kaistiaceae; genus CAVSRC01. Next base: position 120,405 of record CAVVPK010000001.1, on the reverse strand, counting down.
GCTTCTGGAGCGCAGTGCGGACGAGCCCTTCACGCTCTACGGCAACCTCGCCGAGACGGTCGAGACGCCGCCCGACCGCTCCTGGGTCGAATTCACCCTCAATCCGAAGGCCAAGTTCTCCGACGGCGTGCCGGTCACGGTCGACGACGTGATCTTCTCGATGGAGATTCTGCGCGACAAGGGACGGCCCAACTACAAGGCCTATTACTCCAAGATCTCGAGCGTCGAGCGCGTCGGCGAATACGGCGTGCGCTTCGACCTCGCGGGCGCCAACGACCGCGAACTGCCGCTGATCATCGGCCTGATGCCGATTCTGCCCAAGCACGCCATCGATCCCGCCACCTTCGACAAGTCGACGCTCAAGCCGCCAATCGGCAGCGGCCCCTATCTGGTCAGCGAGGTGAGTGCGCCCAACTACATCGTCTACAAGCGCAACCCGGACTACTGGGGCAAGGACCTGGCCATCCATCGCGGCCAGTTCAATTACGACGAGGTTCGGGTCGAGTATTACCGCGACGCCAACACCATGTTCGAAGCCTTCAAGAAGGGCCTCTACGACGTCAACCCGGAAGGCGACCCGGCGCAGTGGAACACCGCCTACGACTTCCCGGCGGTCAAGGACGGCAAGGTCGTCAAGGAGACCTTCAAGACCGGCACGCCGAAGGGCATGTCCGGTTTCGTCTTCAACACCCGCCGGCCGGTGTTCGCCGACAAGCGCGTGCGCAAGGCGCTGGCGACGCTTTTCGATTTCGACTGGGTGAACAAGAACCTCTATTACGGCGCCTTCGTGCGCGCCGCCGGCTATTTCAACGATTCCGAGCTGTCGGCGATCGGGCGGCCGGCAGATGCCAGGGAGAAGGCGCTGCTGGCACCCTTCCCCGGCGCCGTCGACGAAGACGTGATGAACGGCACCTACCAGCCGGTCTCGGCCGGTGGGCCAGATGGCGGGCGGGCCGTCATGCGCGCGGCGCTCGAGCAGTTGCAGGCGGCAGGCTATGCGCTCAGAGGCAATGAGCTGGTCAACACCAAGACCGGCAAGCCGCTCACCTTCGAGATCATGGTCTCCAGCAATGAGGACGAGAAGCTGGCGCTCGCCTATCAACGCACGCTCGGGCGCATCGGCGTTAAGCTCAGCGTGCGTAATGTCGAGGATGCCCAATACCAGCCTCGCCTGCAGCAGTTCGACTACGACATGGTGCGCCGCTCATGGAGCGCGTCGCTGTCGCCCGGCAACGAGCAGCTGGGCCGCTGGAGCAGCGAGTTGGCCGACCGTCCGAGTTCGTTCAACTATGCCGGCGCCAAACAGCCGGCGATCGACGCCATGATCGCCGCCATGCTCTCCGCCCAAACACGTGAGGACTTCGTTGCCGCGGTACGCGCGCTCGACCGGGTGTTGATCTCCGGCTACTACGTCGTGCCGCTGTTCTACCTGCCGGATCAGTGGGTGGCGCGCTGGAACTATATCCAGCACCCCGAGACGACCGCGCTCACCGGCTATTCGCTGCCGACCTGGTGGCGGAAGCCGGGAAGCTGAGCCGGCGTTTTGAAATTGCGGACATGCCCCTTATGCTGGGCGCATGTCCGCTGATCCCGTTACCATCGACGTCATTTCCGATGTCGTCTGCCCGTGGTGCTATCTCGGCAAGCGGCGCCTCGCGCGCGCCGTCGGCCTGTTGCCGGAAATTCCGGTCGTGGTGCGCTGGCGGCCGTTCCGGCTGGATCCGACAATCCCGCCGGAGGGAGTGGCGCGGGCGGACTATCTGACCGCCAAGTTCGGCAGCCTGGAAGCGCTCGACGAGAGCCACCGGCAGCTCAGCGCGCGCGGGCAGGAGGAAGGCATCGCCTACAATTTCGACCGCATCACGCGGTCGCCGAACACGATGGACGCCCACCGGCTGGTACGCTGGGCGGCCGCCGAAGGCGTCCAGGACGACATGGTCGAGCGTCTATTTGCCGCCTATTTCAGCGAAGGCCTCGATGTCGGCGATCCGGCCGTGCTGGCCGATCTGGCGGCAGATGTCGGGCTCGACGGCGGAGCCGTCGCCGCTCGCCTGGCCGGCGAAGAGGACCGCGAGATGATTGCGGCCGAGATCGAGAACGCCTACCGCATCGGCGTATCGGGCGTCCCCTGTTACATCATCGACCGCCGGCTGGCGGTGACCGGGGCGCATCCGGCCGAGGTGCTGGTGCAGGCGATCGAACAGGCGGTTGTCGAGCGCGAAACGCTGGAAGCCGAGGACCGCTAGGCGCTTTCCTGAAGCTGCGACAGGCCGGATCGGTCCCTGTCGTAAACGGCGACGCAGTTGCGGCCGCGCGCCTTGGCGACATAGCAGGCGGCGTCTGCCTGGCGCATCAGCTCGGCCGAATTGGCGGAGTGGATGGTGATGGCGGTGATGCCGATGCTGGCGCCGATCCCGCCGCTGTTCTTGCCGGTGTGCTGCCAGGAGACGCGCAGGCTGGCGATCGCATCGATGACCTTCTGCGCCACGCGGGTGGCGCTGGCGATCGAGCAATCCGGCAGCAGCAGGGCAAATTCGTCGCCGCCGATGCGGGCGGCAAAATCGTGCGTGCGGCAACTGGCGCGGATCGCCTCGCCGATATCGCGCAGCACTGCGTCGCCGACGGGGTGGCCGGCGGTGTCGTTGATCGTCTTGAAATGGTCGAGGTCGATGAAGCAGAGCGCGTGCTCGCGCGCTTCACGCTGGGCTAGGCGGACGGCGTCTTCCAGGCCGTGCTGGAAGCTCGCCCGGTTGGGCAGCCCGGTGAGGCTGTCATGCATCGCGGTATGGGCGAGTTGGCGTTGCAGCGCGCGGCTGTCGGCGACGTCCTGGAATACCAGCACCGCGCCGATGACCGTGCCTTGCGGCGTGCGCACGGGGGCGGCGGAGGCACGCACGTCGTGGTGCTTTCCGTCGCGGTCGAGAAGCACCGTGTCGCCGTCGAGGAAATGCAGGCGGCCCTTCGACAGGCATTCGGCGACCGGATCGACGGTCAGCTTTTCGGTCGTCTCGTCGAGGATGGCGAAGATCTCGCCCACCTTGCGGCCGGCGGCCTCCGCCGACGGCCAGCCAGTCATCTGTTCGGCAATCGGGTTCATGAATACGACGAGGCCGGCCGCGTCGGTGGAGATGACGCCGTCGGCGATCGACTCGAGCGTGACCTTGAGGCGTTCCTTCTGCAGCGCAAGCTGGGATGTGACCTGCTTGAACTTGGTGATGTCGGTGTCGGTGCCGATAATCCGCGACGGGCTGCCGTCGGGATTCCACGCGATCGGCTTGCCGCGGCTGAGAATCCAGATGTAGTGCCCGTCGCGGTGGCGCTCGCGATATTCGAACTCGTTGTAGGACAGTTCGCCGGTATCTTGCTTTTTGGCGAGGTCCCGGATGCGCTCGCGGTCGTCGGGATGCAGGCGCGCCAGCCAAGACTTAGTCGCCGGATCAATTTCCTCGTCGGGGTCGATGCCGCGCATCACCCGCCACATGCGCGAGTAGAATGCGGTCTTGGGGTTAAGGTTGTGGTCCCATACCCCCTGCCCGGCGCTCTCCAGGGCGAAGTTCCAGCGGCTTTCGCTTTCGGCGAGCGCCGCCTCGGCGCGCTTCTGCCGGTCGATATTGATCGCCTGGACGATCAGGTAGTGGAGTTCGCCGGTTGTCGTGTCGCGAATCGCAGAGGCCGACACCAGCACCCAGATCGGCTCGCCGTCCTTCTTCAGATAGCGGCGCTCGGCGCGATAACCGTCGGCCGACTTGTCCGCCAGCGTCTGCATCTGGGCATGGGCCTGGGGCGCATCGTCGGAGTGGATCAGGTCGTCGATCTCGGCCGAAAACGACTCGTCCTCGTCATAGCCGAGCAGATCGTACAAGGCCCGATTGGCATAAAGCAGGCGGCCGTCTGGCGAGACCAGGAAAGTGGCAACGGCGGCGTTTTCAAGGACACTGCGAAGCAGCGCCTCGCTGTGCCGGAACTGGAAGGTGTTGCTTTCAGGTCGCGCGCGTGTCGCTGTCATCAAGCTGAAGCATGGCGCAACTTCGTTAAGGCGTCTTTGCCGTTACCTCCTAGAATTTATGCTTAATGCCCTTTTGCCCGTTATGCGTGCGGACTTGCTGCTCAAGCCGCTGCCTTCTCCCCCTCCGCGGCCAGCCGGGAGAGTTCGGCCATCACCGCCATCGTGCCCTTCAGGCGGCCGCCCATGTCGGCCCAGTCGCGGATGAGCACGATCCTCTGGTCGGGCCGCACCTTGGCGATGGAGCCCTGTTGGCCGATCCAGCGGATGAGGCCGGCCGGGTTGGCGAATGTGTTGTCGCGGAAGCCGATGACCGCGCCCTTCGGCCCGACATCGACTTTGTCGATATTGGCGTGGCGGCAGAGCGCCTTGATGGCGACGATCTCAAGCAGGTGCTCGACTTCCTTGGGCAGCCTGCCGAAACGGTCGATCAGCTCGGCGGCAAAGGCGTCGATCGCGGCCTGATCCTCGAGGTCGGAGAGGCGCTTGTATAAGCTCAGACGCAACTGTAAGTCTCCGACATAAGCCTCTGGAATCATGACGGCCATGCCGATTGTGATCTGCGGCGCCCAGTGCCCGTCCTCTTGCCCCTCACCGCCCGACTTGAGCGAAGCCACGGCCTCCTCCAGCATCTGCTGGTAAAGCTCGTAGCCGACCTCGCGGATATGGCCGGACTGCTCCTCGCCGAGCAGGTTGCCGGCGCCGCGGATGTCGAGGTCGTGGCTGGCGAGCTGGAAACCGGCGCCCAGCGTATCGAGCGACTGCAGCACCTTCAGCCGCCGGTCGGCCTGGATGGTGAGCGTACGATCAGGCGGCACGGTGAATAGCGCATAGGCGCGCTGCTTGGAGCGCCCGACGCGGCCGCGCAACTGGTAGAGCTGCGCTAGGCCGAACATGTCGGCGCGGTGGACGATCAGCGTGTTGGCGGTGGGAATGTCGAGGCCCGATTCGACGATCGAGGTGGAGAGCAGCACGTCATAGGCGCCGTCGTAGAAGGCGGTCATCACGTCTTCCAGCTCGCCTGCCCCCATCTGGCCGTTGGCGACCGCCACCTTCACCTCTGGCACCGCCTCGCTCAAGAAAGCATGGCGCTCGGCCAGGTCCGAGATGCGGGGGCAGACGTAGAAGCTCTGGCCGCCGCGATAGCGCTCGCGCAGCAACGCCTCGCGCACCACCAGCGGGTCGAACGGCGAGATGAAGGTGCGCACCGCCAGCCGATCGATCGGCGGCGTGGTGATCAGCGTCAGTTCGCGCACGCCGGTCAGCGCCAGTTGCAGAGTGCGCGGGATCGGCGTTGCCGACAGCGTCAGTACATGCACGTCGGCCTTCAGCTCCTTCAGCCGTTCCTTGTGCTTGACGCCGAAGTGCTGCTCCTCGTCGACGATCAAGAGGCCGAGGTCGCGGAACTTGATGCCCTTGCCGAGCAGGGCGTGGGTGCCGACGACGATGTCGATGCCACCGTCGGCAATGCCCGCCTTCACCGCCGCAAGCTCCTTGGCGCCGACCAGCCGCGAGGCTTGCGCGACGCGCACCGGCAGGCCGGCAAAGCGCGCGGAGAAAGTGCGGTAATGCTGGCGGGCGAGCAGCGTGGTCGGCACCACGACGGCGACCTGGCGGCCAGCGAGCGCGGTGATGAAGGCGGCGCGCAGCGCCACCTCGGTCTTGCCGAAGCCGACATCGCCGCAGATCAACCGGTCCATCGGCGTGCCGACGGCGAGGTCGCCGATCACCGCGTCGATGGCCGATTGCTGGTCCTCGGTCTCCTCATAGGGGAAGCGGGCGGCGAACTCGTCGTAGAGCCCTTCCGGGGGCGTCAGGGCCGGCGCCGTCCTCGTGGCGCGTGCCGCCGCCACCTTGATCAGCGCCTCGGCCATGTCGCGGATGCGCTTCTTCAGCCGCGCCTTGCGCGCCTGCCAGGCGACGCCGCCAAGCTTGTCGAGCTGGACCTCGGCTTCCTCGGAGCCGTAGCGCGACAGAAGTTCGATGTTCTCGACCGGCAGATAGACGCGGTCGTTACCGGCATAGAGGATTTCGAGGCAATCGTGCGGCGCGCCGGCCGCCTCGATGGTCTTGAGGCCGACGAAGCGGCCGATGCCGTGGTCGATGTGGACGACGAGATCGCCCTCGGCGAGCGCAGTGACGTCGGAAAGGAAATCGGCTGCACGGCGCTTGGCGTGCGGGCGGACCAGACGGTCGCCGAGGATGTCCTGTTCACCGATCAGCGTCAGCGTCTCGGTGTCGAAGCCGGCTTCCAGGCCGAGCACCGCGAGCGCGGTCATGTCGGGGTCGAGCGCCTGCGCCTCCGGCCAGTCGGCCACCGCCTTCAGGCGCGTCAGGCCGTGATCGACCAGAACTTGGCCCATGCGGTCGCGGGCGCCGTCGCTCCAGCAGGCGATGACAACGCGCTTGCGCGCCTTGATGTCCGCTTCGACCTGTCTGATCAGGGCATCGAAGATGTTGACGTCGCCGGCGGCGCGTTCGGCGGCGAAGCTGCGCGTCGCGTGCGCGCCCATGTCGACGATGGTCGCGGCCTCCGGCCGGACGAAGGGCGACAGATGGGCGACTGGCCGCTCCTGCAGCCGCTCCGACCAGGCGTTCCGGTCGAGATAGAGCCGGGCGGGCGGCAGCGGCTTGTAGGGGGCGCCGCCGCCGAGTTCGCCGGCCTCCATGGCCTGGTGCCGCGCCTGATAGTGATCCTTGATCTGGTCGAGCCGTTCGCCGATGGCTTCGTCGACCAGATGGTCGAGGGCGACCGGTACGTCCGGGAGATGATCGAAAAGCGTCTCCAGCCCATCGGCGAAGAGCGGCAGCCAATGCTCCATGCCGATGGCGCGGCGCCCGTCGCTGACCGAATGATAGAGCAGGTCGTCCGGCCCGGCGGCGCCGAACTCGGCGACATAGCCTTGGCGGAAGCGGGCGATACTGTCCCCCGTCAGCTCCGTCTCGCTGACCGGCACCAGGTCGATGCGCTGGTGGCGGTCGGTGGTGCGCTGGGTCTCGGCATCGAAGGCGCGGATGGTCTCCAGCGTGTCGCCAAAGAAATCGAGCCTGAGCGGCGCCGACGCGCCCGCCGCATAGAGATCGAGAATGCCGCCGCGCACGGCATATTCGCCGGGCTCGCGCACGGTTGATGTGCGCAAGAAACCGTTGTCCTCCAGCCAGTGGATGAGGTCTGCCATGGGCATGCGGCTGCCGGCGGCGGCGGACAGCGAGCCGCGCGCGACATGGTCGCGCAGCGGCACGCGCTGAAGAATGGCGTTGACCGTCGTCAGCACGATCTGCGGCCCGGCGGGCACTTGGCCGATGCGCGCCAGCGCCGCCATGCGGCGGGCGACGATGGCCGCGTGCGGCGAAACGCGGTCGTAAGGCAGGCAGTCCCAGGCCGGGAACTCGATCGCCTCGATCGCGGGCGCGAAGAAGCGCAAGGTGCGCTCGATCTCGGCCAGACGCTGGCCGTCGCGGGCGACGAAGAGCAGCCGCGCCGTTGCGGTGGCGCTCATGAGATCGGCGAGCGCCTTGCCGGCCATGCCGTCGGGCACCGAGGCGAGCGTGGTCTCGCCCGGCCGCGAAAGAAGCGTAGTCAGGCGGCGATTGATGTCGATGAGGGAGGCGGTCTTGTGGTCCATCGGACGTCTGGTTTCAGGCAGCGTGGAAGGCGAGAAGGCGGTCAAGCAGCGGCGTACGGGCGGAATCGGGCACCGGCTCGCCGCCGACGATCCAGCTGAAGATGTCCTGGTCGGGCGTCTCCAGCAGTGCCTCGAAAGCGGCGACACCGGCTTCGTCCAGCCCGTCGACATGGGCGTCGGCGAAGCGGCCGAGAAGCAGATCGGTCTCCTTCATGCCCCTGTGCCAGCAGCGGAATTTCAGCCGGCGGCGGCGCATGGCAAGGTCGTCGCTGGTCTCTCTCCCGTCGCCCATGAATGCCGTCTTCCCATAGCCGATTGGCGCCGGGCCGGAAACGCGGCCCGTCGCTGGTCGGACATATAGCGGCTGGGCGTGGGTTTGTCAGGACTTGGGCCGATTCGAAATTCAGCCGTTTTGTAGACGCTGATGAGGAAATTCCCCTTACCTGCTATGTCTCACCGAAGACGAACGGAATGCGGTTTTTCAATCATTTCAAATAGTTGTCGGATTCGCGTTCGCACTTAACATAACCCGTATGGGGTTAACCTGGGTTGCTGAGCGCGGTGCGTTGCGGCTCGTCCGCCGGTTGACGCACCGTCGAGGGCGATAACGTTCGACTGTCCCGACCCCGATGCGTTGTGGCGATGCCCGCCCTGTTATTGCTGGATCGGGTCTCGAAATCCGGAGACCGACAATGAACGGCCTCATTGACGCGATCAGCAAACTGCCGCCAGGTCTCACGTGGCTCTGCATCATTTGCTTCGCGATGCGGACAATGAGCAAGATAGCTATTCAGGTATCTGTCGAGGTTCGAGCTTGGCGTCGCGACCTGATGAACTCGCAGGCAAGGCAGTCCGAGACCTCAACTTTGCCTAAGCGGTAACCTCATGCGGCCCGACATCCTCAACCCCCTCTTCCGCCCGGTCACCAGCCTTTCCGGCATCGGGCCGAAGCTCGCGCAAGCGCTCGCGCGGCTGGTCGGCGGACCGGACGAAGAGGACGCGCCGCGGGTCGTCGATCTCCTCTTCCACTTCCCCGTCGGCGTGATCGACCGGCGCAACCAGCCGGGCATCGCACTGGCGCCGGAAGGGGCCATCGTCACGCTCAAGGTCAGGATTGACCGCCACCAGAAGCCGCCGCGTGGCAATCGCCGCGTTCCGTGGCGCGTCTTCGCCCATGACGAAACCGGCGAGATCGCCCTCACCTTCTTCCACGCCCATGGCGACTATCTGGAAAAGACCCTGCCGGTCGGCGCCACCCTCTATGTCAGCGGCAAGGTCGAGTGGTTCAACGGCCGCCCGGCCATGGTCCATCCCGACTACATCGTTGACGAGGCCGACTTTGCCAGCCTGCCGCTGATCGAGCCAGTTTATCCGATGACCGCCGGCATAGCCCGCAAGACGTTGGCGCGTGCCGTCGGCGAGGCGGTCGCCAGCCTGCCCGAACTGCCGGAATGGCTGGACGCGGCGCTTCTCGCCAGACGCGGCTGGCAGAGCTTCGCCACCGCGCTGGCCAAGGTGCATCACCCGGAAACCGCCGACGATCTCGATCCTGCGACGCCACATGTCGCCCGCCTGGCCTATGACGAACTGCTTGCCAGCCAGCTCGCCCTCGCCCTCATGCGCGAGCACCAGCGCAAGAGCACCGGCCGCGCGCGCAGGGGCGATGGGGCCTTGCGCGCGAAGCTGATGGTCGCCCTGCCCTTCACGCTCACCGCCAGCCAGGTCCAGGCGCTCGCCGACATCGAGACGGATCTGGCCGCGCCCGAGCGCATGCTGCGCCTGCTGCAGGGCGATGTCGGCTCGGGCAAGACCGTGGTGGCACTGATCGCCGCCGCCAATGTCGTCGAGGCCGGCGGTCAGGCGGCCATCATGGCGCCGACCGAGCTCTTGGTGCGCCAGCATGCGCGCACGATTGCGCCGCTGGCCGAGGCCGCCGGCATGCGCATCGCCGTCTTGACCGGCCGCGAAAAGGGACGCGAACGCGCGGCGATCCTGGCCGGGCTGGCCGACGGCACCATCCACCTCCTCATCGGCACGCACGCTCTCTTCCAGGCCGGCGTCGCCTTCCATGACCTCGCTCTAGTGGTGGTGGATGAGCAGCACCGCTTCGGTGTCCACCAGCGCCTGGCGCTGACCGCCAAGGGCGGCGCCACCGACGTTCTGGTGATGACCGCGACGCCGATCCCGCGCACGCTGGTGCTCACCTATTACGGCGACATGGACGTCTCACGGCTGACCGAGAAGCCCGCCGGCCGCAAGCCGATCGATACCCGCGTCGTGCCCCTCGACCGGCTGGAAGAGGTGGTTGCCCGCATCCGCAGAGCCATTGCGGATGGTGCGAAAGCCTATTGGGTGTGCCCGCTGGTCGAGGAATCCGAGATGCTCGACGATGTCGCGGCGGCCGAGCAGCGCCACGCGGCGCTGACGCAAGCGCTGGGTCCCGTCGTCGGCCTTGTCCACGGCCGCATGAAGGCGCTCGACCGCGATCTGGTAATGGCGCGCTTCCTCTCCGGCGAGATCAAGGTGCTGGTCGCAACCACCGTGGTCGAGGTCGGCGTCGATGTGCCCGACGCCACCATCATGGTCATCGAGCATGCCGAGCGCTTCGGCCTTGCCCAGCTGCATCAGCTGCGCGGGCGGGTCGGGCGCAGCGACCGGCCGTCCACGTGCCTGCTGCTCTACCGGATGCCGCTCGGCGCCATCGCCCGCGAGCGCCTCGCCATCATGCGCGAGACCGAGGACGGCTTCCGCATCGCCGAGGAAGACCTGCGACTGCGCGGCGGCGGCGAGATCCTCGGCACGCGTCAGTCCGGCATGCCGGGCTTCCGCATCGCCAGCGCCGAGCACCATGCCGACCTGATGCAGATGGCCAATGACGAGGCGCGTCTGGTGGTTGCCAGGGATGCCGACCTCACGACAGCACGCGGAGCGGCGCTGCGCGTGTTGCTCTATCTGTTCGGGCGCGACGACGCGATCAGGCTGCTGAGGGCGGGTTGAGCCGCCGCTCGATCTCCTCGCGCGTCATCTCGCGCGAATTGTCCGGCGTGAATTCCGGCGTCACCAGCCCGGCCGAGATGACCATCTTGGCCGCATCCTCCACCGTCATGTCGAGGACGATCATGTCGGCGCGTTTGACGAAGAGCAGGAATCCCGAGGTCGGGTTGGGTGTGGTCGGCAGGAACACGGCCACGGTCTCGTCTAGGCGATGGCGGATCTCGCCACGGGCGTCCGCGGCGACGAAGACCATCGACCAAATGCCCTTGCGCGGATATTCGATGAGCGCCACGGTCTTGAAGGCGCCGGCGCGCCGCGATAGCACCGTCTCGAAGATCTGCTTCAGCCCGCGATAGAGGTTGCGGACGATCGGCATGCGGCCGAGCAGGGATTCGCCGATCAGGATGGTCTGCCGGCCGATGAAGTTGGCGGCGAGGAAGCCGAGCAGCGTCAGGAAGACGAGCGCCACCACCAGACCGAAGCCCGGCACCGAATATGGCAGGTAGTGATCCGGCCGGTATTGGGGCGGGATGAACGGCGTCACCCAGCTGTCCACCCACTGCACGAACGTCCAGGTGATGTAGATTGTCAGGAACAGCGGCGCGGCAATGATGGTGCCGGTCAGGAAGTAATTCCGTAGCCGGTGCATTACCGTCACCTGACGCGCGGCGTCAGGGTGTTGAGGCCCGATGCCTTCGTTTTCCGGGTCCATGCCAGCGTCCCTGCCAAGGCCGATTTCGCCCTGCCGGCATCATGGCAGAGATCGCGTTCGCACGCGACTGTTTCACTCCACCGTGACCGACTTCGCGAGATTCCTAGGCTGGTCAACATCTGTGCCCAAGATGACAGCCGTGTGATAGGCCAGCAGCTGCACCGGCAGGGCGTAGACCAGCGGGGCAACGCTGGCCGGCATTTCCGGCAATATCAGGGTCTCGACGGCGTCGATGGCCGCCGCTTCCCGCCCCTTTTTGTCGGTCACCAGGATGATGCGGCCGCCGCGCGCGGCGACCTCCTGCATGTTGGACACCGTCTTCTCGAAGATGTGGTCGTAGGGCGCGATCACCACAACCGGCATGGTCTCGTCGATGAGCGCAATGGGGCCGTGCTTGAGCTCGCCGGCGGCATAGCCCTCGGCGTGGATGTAGGAGATCTCCTTGAGTTTGAGCGCGCCCTCAAGCGCGATCGGGAAGCTGGTGCCACGGCCGAGATAAAGCACGTGGTGGACGTGGGAGATCTCGCGGGCGAGCGCCTCGATCGCCGTCTCCAGGCGCAGCGCCTCGTTCATCAGGCGCGGCACCTCGCTCAAGGCCGCGACCAGCTTCTCCTCGTCCAGCGCCGACAGGACCCCACGTGCCCGTCCGGCGGCAATGGCCAGTACCGCCAGCACCGCGAGCTGGCAGGTGAAGGCCTTGGTCGAGGCGACGCCGATCTCCGGCCCGGCGAGCGTCGGCAGGACGAAGTCGGCCTCGCGGGCGATGGTCGATTCGGCGACATTGACGACGGCCGCAACCTTCTGGCCTTCGCCCTTGGCGTAGCGCAGCGAGGCAAGCGTGTCGGCGGTCTCGCCGGATTGCGAGATGACGATGGACAGGCCCTTGGGCGTCAGCGGCTGCTCGCGATAGCGGAACTCGGAGGCGATATCGATATCGACCGGCAGACGGGCGAAGCGCTCGAACCAGTATTTGGCGACGATGCCGGCATACGAGGCGGTGCCGCAGGCGGTGATCGACAGGCGATCCAGTTTGGCAAAGTCGATGTCGAAATCGGCGGGCAAGGCACAGCGGCCGGCGGCGAGGTCGAGATAATGGGCCAGCGTATGGCCGACCACTTCCGGCTGCTCGTGGATCTCCTTGGCCATGAAGTGGCGGTGGTTGCCGCGGTCGACCAGCAGGCTCGATGCAGCGGTGCGCACGATCGGCCGCTCGACCTTCGCCCCGCTTTCGTCATGGATGGTCGCGCCGGCGCGCGTGAGCACCGCCCAGTCGCCGTCGTCGAGATAGGCGACGCGGTCGGTGAACGGCGCCAGCGCGATGGCGTCGGAGCCGAAATACATTTCGCCGTCGCCATAACCGACGGCGAGCGGGCTGCCGCGGCGGGCGCCGATCATGAGATCGTTCTCGCCCTCGAAGATGATGGCAAAGGCAAAGGCGCCGCGCAGGCGCTTGAGCGCTTCGCGCACCGCCCCGGTCGGCGCCAGACCCTCGTCAAGATTGCGGGTGATGAGGTGGGCGACGACCTCGGTGTCGGTCTCGGTGGCGAACTTGGCACCGGCTGCCGTCAGTTCCTCGCGCAGCTCGCGGAAATTCTCGATGATGCCGTTATGGACCAGCGCCACGCGCGCCGTGGCGTGCGGGTGGGCGTTGCCCTCGGTCGGCGCGCCGTGCGTCGCCCAGCGCGTGTGGCCGATGCCGGTGTGGCCGGCGAGTGGGCTCGCGGCGAGCCTGGCTTCGAGGTTGCGCAGCTTGCCCTCGGCGCGGCGGCGGGTCAGATGGCCGTTTTCCAGGGTGGCTACGCCGGCCGAATCATAGCCGCGATATTCCAGTCGCTTCAGCGCATCGACTAAGAGCGGCGCTACCGGTTCCCGACCGAGGATGCCAACGATCCCGCACATGTCCGAAAACTCCCCGACTCCCGCCTGCCCGCACCCATCTAGCGGAACGGAGCCAAGGGCAGGAAATCAAAAGCTGTTTCGCTGCTGATATACGACAGCCGGCGGCCGGACTGCGTTGCGTCTTGGTGTTGTCGTTAATTGGTCGACCACCGCACGGTACTTCATGGCGAGGTACGAGCGTAGCGAGGCGCGAACCATGACGCCCATCCTTCGAGGCCCGCCTGCGGGGCACCTCAGGACGAGGCCCGTGTAGTGGAACCGTCCCTACGTCTTCTTTGCCGCGCGTCCCGCCAGCTTCTTCTCGCGGAATTTCGCCGCCCAGCCGGGCTTCTCCACCTGCTGGCCGCGGGCAATGGCAAGCGCATCCGCCGGAACGTCGCGGGAAATCACGCTGCCGGCGGCCACGCTGGCGCCGTCGCCGATGGTCACCGGCGCCACCAGCACGGCATTGGAGCCGATGGAGACACCGGCGCCGATCTCGGTGCGGAACTTGTCGAAGCCGTCGTAATTCGCGGTGATCGTACCGGCGCCGATATTGGTCTTCGCCCCGACATGGGCGTCGCCGATATAGGCCAGATGATTGGCCTTGGCCCCGGCATCGAGGCGAGCGCTCTTTACTTCGACGAAATCGCCGATATGGACGTTCTCGCCGATATCGGCGCCGGGCCTGAGGCGGGCGAAGGGGCCGATGGTTGCGCCGCTGGCGATGGTCGCCCCTTCGATATGGCAATTGGAGCGGATGGTGACATTGTCGGCGATCGTCACGCCCGGTCCGAAGAAGATATTGGGCTCCAGCGTCACGTCGCGGCCGAGCCTGGTGTCATGGCTGAACCACACGGTCGACGGCGCGATCATGGTGACGCCGGCCGCCATCGCGGCCTCTCGGGCATGCTTCTGCCACAGGCCTTCGACATGGGCGAGCTGCCCGCGGGCATTGACGCCGGCCACTTCGTCGGCGCCGGTCTCGATGACGGCGACCGTCCTGCCGGCCTTGGCGGCGATCTCCACCGCGTCTGTCATGTAGTATTCGCCCTTGGCATTGGCTGTGCCGACCTTGCCAAGGAGCCGCATTAGCCCCTGGCCGCGAAACGCCATCACGCCGGCATTGCAGAGGCCAATCGCCTTTTCCTCGGCGGTGGCGTCCTTCTCCTCGCGGATTGCCACGAGCTGCCGGCCTTGCACGATCAGCCGGCCATAGCCGAAGGGATCGGGCGGGCGGAAGCCCAGCACCGCGATGTCGGCGCCGCGGGCCAACGCCGCGCGCAGGCGCTTCAGCGTCTTGCCGGTCACCAGCGGCGTGTCGCCGAAGAGCACAAGCACGTCGTCGGCGCCGCGATTGATCGCCTTTTTCGCCGTGAGCACGGCATGGCCGGTGCCCAGCCGCTGATCCTGCACGAAAGTCTGGGCGTCAGACGCCGCCTTGGCGAGGAAGGCGCTGACCGCTTCCATGCCGGGGCCGATGACCACGGCGATCTCGCCGGCACCGCTCCCCTCGGCCGCCCGCAGCACATGTCCGAGCATGGGTAGACTGGCGATCTTGTGCAGCACCTTTGGGGTGGCGGACTTCATCCGCGTGCCCTCGCCGGCGGCAAGCACGATGGCAAGGCAGGAGCGTTTCGGCATGACTTCCCCGCATGGCCGTTTCGAGCGACACAACACCCGCCGCTTGTGGTGGAACGAAGGCGGCTGCTGGCGTGCGGGCATTATCGCCGATTCGGCTTACCCGATGTTGGAGAGCACCGGAAAGGTCTCCAGCAGCCAGTAGGAGACGGTCGCCATGCCGCCGGTGATGAAAAGCACGCCGGTTATCACCAGCAGACCGCCCATGACCTTCTCGACCGTGCCGAGATGGGCGCGGAAGCGGCGCATGAAGCCGAGGAACGGCCCGGAGAACAGGCCGGCGACGATGAAGGGAATGCCGAGGCCCAGCGAATAGGCGCCGAGCAGCAGCGCGCCGCGGGTGACCGTCTGCTCGCTGCCGGCAACCGCCAGGATCGCCGCCAGCACCGGCCCGATGCATGGCGTCCAGCCGAAGGCGAAGGCGAGCCCCATGACATAGGCGCCGAGCGGCCCGGCCGCCTGATTGGTCACCTGCACGCGCGCCTCGCGGCTCAGGAAGGCAATGCGGAAGACGCCGAGGAAATGCAGCCCCATGACGATGATGACCACGCCGCCGACCACCGAGAGAATGTCGATGTGGCTGCGCACCAGTTGGCCGACGGCCGTGGCGGCGGCGCCGAGTGCGATGAACACGGTGGAAAAGCCCAGGACAAAGCTTACGGAGGCGGCGAGCACCGTGCGTTTGGCCACCTGCGTATCGCCGGTGCCGGTCAACTGGTCGAGGCTGACGCCGGCCATGTAGCAGAGATAGGGCGGCACCAGCGGCAGCACGCAAGGCGAAAGGAACGAGACGAGCCCGGCGACGGCCGCGCCCGAAAGGGAGACATCGATGGCCATGCCGACGGATCAGGATCCTGTTCTGGGGTGTCGCCGGCCGGGGTTATAGGCTCGTCGCGCCTGCGTCCACAGTCACCTTTGCGCGAGGCGGGCAAATGACCCCGTCCATGCGGCGATTGCGCGCACTTGCACCCGTGGTGAGCCAGAAAAAACCAAGATTTTAGGGTTCTTGACGATGCTCTGCGTGCCTGAAGCAATCTCAAAGCCGGATGTTGAAGGTCATGCGGGAGCTATCGTCGTTGCTGAATACCCGTCACGTTGAACGCCTGCTTGAGCGCATCGATCAGCTTCAAGTCATCGCGGAATTCTTCCCGGCCGGCATCTGCATGTTCGACAAGCATCTCAACACAGTCGTGTGCAACACGCGCCTGAAAGAGATGCTCGAATACCCCGAGGAACTCTTCTCGGCGGGAAACCCGACGATCGAGGATCTGTTCCGCTTCAACGCTGTGCGTGGCGAATATGGCCCCGGCGATATCGACGAGCACGTACGCAAACGCATCGCGTTGGTCAAACAACGCGTCGAGCACGTCTACGAGCGTACGCGGCCAAACGGCATGATCCTCGAGGTGCGCGGCGTTCCCCTGGAGGGGGGCGGGTTTCTCACCACCTATGTCGATGTTACCGAACAGCGGCAGAAGGCACGCGAAATCAGCGTGTTGATCGACAATTTCCCTGGCGGGATCGCCATGTTCGACAAGCACCTGAAGATGGTCGTTTCCAACCATCTTCTGCGGGAGATGCTGGATTATCCGGACGAGCTGTTCGCCAAGGGCGATCCCTGTCTGGAAGAGCTGTTCCGCTTCAACGCCGAGCGCGGCGAATATGGCCCCGGGGATATTGAAGAACATGTGCGCCAGCGGCTGGCGCGGGTGAAGGAACAGCGGGCGCATCAGTACGAACGCCGCCGGCCCGACGGCACCATACTCGAGGTGCGCGGAATCCCGATCACGGGCGGCGGCTTCGTCACGACCTATCTCGATGTCACCGAGAACCGCACGGCCCAGGCCCGCACGGCCCATATGGCGCATCACGACACCCTCACCGGCCTCCCGAACCGGCTCCTTCTCCACGATCGGCTGAGCCAGGTTCTGGCGGCCTTGCCGCGCGGCGGCGCGCCGGTCGCCGTTCATTATCTCGACCTCGATCGCTTCAAGCCGGTGAACGATCGCTATGGCCACGCGACCGGCGACGATCTGCTCAGGGCGGTGGCCGATCGACTGCGTCACGAAACGCGACCGACCGACACGGCCGCCCGTGTCGGCGGCGACGAATTCATCGTGGTGCAGACGGGCATACGGACGTTGGCCGATGCCGAGGTGCTGGCACGGCGATTGATCGCGGCAATGGCGCGCGATTTCGTGGTCGGTGAGCGGACATTGCACATCGGCGCCAGCATCGGCGTCGCGCTGGCGCCCAACCATGCTGTCGAGCCCGACGAGCTTATCGAGCTATCCGATGCGGCGCTCTACGAGGCAAAGTCTGCCGGCCGCGGCGATTTCCGGATGGCGCACCTGTAACGTTCGTCGCCGCGCGCATGGCCTCAGCCGCCGGTCATGCTCATGTGGCGGGAAACGGCCGGCCGCTGGTGCTGGCGGTCGATGATGAAGTCGTGCCCCTTGGGCTTGCGCTCGATCGCCTCGTCGATAGCCGCGTGCAGCAGGTCGTCGCTCTCGGAGGCGCGGAGCGGCGCGCGCAGGTCGGCGGCATCCTCCTGGCCGAGGCACATGTAGAGCGTGCCGGTGCAGGTCACCCGCACCCGGTTGCAGCCCTCGCAGAAATTGTGGGTGAGCGGCGTGATGAAGCCGAGCCGCCCGCCGGTTTCGGCGATCCTGACATAGCGCGCCGGCCCGCCGGTTGAATTGGGGATGTCTTCCAGCGTCCAGTGGTGGGCGAGCCGCGCCCGCACCGCGCTCAGCGGCAGGTACTGGTCGGTACGGTCCGCCTCGATCTCGCCCAGCGGCATGGTCTCGATGAGCGTCAGGTCCATGGCCGAACTGTGGGTCCAGCGGATGAGGGCGTCGATCTCGTCTTCGTTGACGTCCTTGAGCGCCACGGCGTTGATCTTGACGGACAGGCCGGCGGCCTGCGCCGCTGCGATCCCGTCCATCACCTGGCCCAGATCGCCCCAGCGGGTGATCGCCCGGAACTTAATCGGATCAAGGGTATCGAGGGAGACATTAATGCGCTTCACGCCGGCTTCGGCGAGCTCCCCGGCGAAGCGGGCGAGCTGTGAGCCGTTGGTGGTCAGCGTCAGTTCGTCGAGGTCGCCCGCCTGCAGAAGCCGGCCGAGCGAACGCACCAGGCTCATGAAGTTGCGGCGCACCAGCGGCTCGCCGCCGGTCAGGCGCAGCTTGCGCACGCCGCGCGCCACGAAGGCCGAGCACAGCCGGTCGAGCTCCTCCAGGCTGAGAACGTCCTTCTTGGGCAGGAAGGTCATGTCCTCGGCCATGCAGTAGACGCAGCGGAAGTCGCAGCGGTCGGTCACCGAGACGCGCAGATAGGTGATCGCCCGGCCGAATCGGTCGACGAGCGGTGTGCGTTCCAAGGTTGTGGTCGGGTCCATCCCGTGTCCGTCATAGCCCGGCCGGTCGGGCGTCCGCAGTATGCAGTGTTGCCGGCGATGCGATCAATCCGGCCGTACATATCGCGTCTTATAGCAATTCAAGATTTCAGTAGCGCTTCACATCTCGTTGAAAGGACGCGCCTTTGTATGGATTTGGGGCGGCAAGTCAGCCGGCGGCGATCCCGGCCAGGGTGCGCCCGTAGTCCGTCTTGCCGAGGTCGTGAGCGAGCCCGGCAAGCGCATCGGCGTCGATCCAGCCGGAGGCAAAGGCGATCTCCTCGGGCGAGGCGATGAGCTGGCGCTGGCGACCCTGGATCAGTTGCACGAACTCAGCCGCCTCGAGCAGCGAGGCATGGGTGCCGGCGTCGAACCAGGCGAAGCCGCGGCCGAGCGATTCCACATCCAGCGCGCCGTCGACGAGGTAGGTGTTGTTGAGATCGGTGATTTCGTATTCGCCGCGGGCGGAGGGCTTCAGGCCGCGCGCGCGCTCCACCGCCGTGCCGTCGTAGAAATAGAGGCCGATCACCGCCCAGTCGGATTTCGGCTCTGCCGGCTTCTCCTCGATCGAGGTCGCCCGGCCGGTGCGGTCGAAGGCGACGACGCCGTAACGCCGCGCGTCTTCGACGTGATAGGCGAAGACGGTCGCCCCCTCCTTGCGGCAGTTGGCGAGGTGGAGCCGCTCGGTCAGGCCGTGGCCGTAGATGATGTTGTCGCCGAGGACGAGACAAGACGGGTCGTCGCCGATGAAATTGGCGCCGATGACGAAGGCCTGAGCCAGTCCTTCCGGCTTGGGCTGGATGGCATAGTGTATTGCAATCCCCCAGCGCGCACCGTCGCCGAGGAGTTGCTGGAAGGCCGGCGCCTGTTCCGGCGTGGTGATGATGAGGATGTCGCGGATGCCCGCCAGCATAAGCGTTGCCAGCGGGTAATAGATCATCGGCTTGTCATAGACCGGCAGAAGCTGTTTCGACGTCACCAGCGTCAGCGGATGCAGCCGCGTGCCGGCGCCGCCGGCTAGAATGATGCCCTTGCGGCTCATGACGTCTCCCCTTTCGTAAACAGTTCGGCCACGGTGTCGTCGACGGCCTCGCGCCAGTCGCGGGCGCGGAAGCCGAAGGTCGCCGCGAAGCTGGAAGAATCCAGCGCAGTGTAGCGCGGACGCCGGGCGGCCGCCGCAAATGTGCTGGCCGGGACGGCATGGACGGGCGGGCTCTTGCCGGTGAAGGCGGCTTGCGCCGCAACGATGGCGCTTGCCCATTCATGGCGCGTTGCCGCGCCCGTGCCGGCGACATGCCAGGTGCCGAAGCGGCTCTCGCCGCGTTCCGCCAGAAGAAGGATCGCTTCGGCGAGGTCGCGTGCCGCGGTCGGTGATCCTGTCTGGTCGAAAGGCGCATTCAGTTCCGGCCGCTCGGCGGCCAGTTTCACCATTGTCTTGACGAAGTTGGCGCCGTGATCGCTGAACAGCCAGGCGGTACGCAGGATGTAGTGCTGCGCCGTGCCGCGGCGCACGGCGTCTTCGCCCGCCGCCTTGCTCAGCCCATAGGCGCTGAGCGGTCCGATGGGGTCGTCCTCGACATAGGGGCTGCCCTTGTCGCCGTCGAAGACATAGTCGCTGGAGACGTGCACCAGCGGCACGCCATGACGCGCCGCGGCCTCAGCCAGGATGCCCGGCCCGTCCGCATTGGCGCGCATCGCTGCCGCCATGTCGCTCTCGGCGGCGTCGACCGCGTTGTAGGCCGCGGCGTTGACGATGAGCGCGGGGACAGTCGCGGCGATTGCCCGCTCAACGGCGGCCGCATCGGCGATATCGGCTTCGTCGTGGCCCAGCGCCGTCAGCGCCACGCCCGCCGCCCTCGCCTTACCCACCAGTTCGCGGCCGAGCTGGCCGTTTTTGCCAAAGACGAGGATCAAGGCGCCAGACCCAGCCGTTCGCCGCGATAGCCGCCTTCGCGCACCCGCTCCCACCATTGGCGATTGTCGAGATACCAGCGCACGGTTTTCTCCAGCCCGGCCTCGAAACTCTCCTGCGGGCTCCAGCCCAGCTCATCGCGGATCTTGCCGGCATCGATGGCGTAGCGCAGGTCGTGACCTGGGCGGTCCTTGACGAAGGCGATCAGGCCCTCGCGCGGCCCGATGGTCGCATCCGGCGCCAGCTCGTCCATCAGCCGGCAGATGGTCTTCACCACATCGATATTGGCGCGCTCCGAGTTACCGCCGACATTGTAGCTCTCGCCGACCCGCCCCTTCTCGGCGATCAGCAGCAGGGCGCGCACGTGATCGTCGACGAAGAGCCAGTCGCGTACGTTCTGGCCCTGCCCATAGACCGGCAGCGGCTTCCCTTCGAGCCCGTTGAGGATCATCAGCGGGATCAGCTTCTCGGGAAACTGGTAGGGGCCGTAATTGTTGGAGCAGTTGGAGAGCACCACCGGCAGTCCGTAGGTGCGGTGCCAGGCGCGCACGAGATGGTCGGAACCGGCCTTGGAGGCGGCATAGGGCGAGTTCGGCCGGTAGGGCGAGACTTCGGTGAAGATGCCGGCGCCGGTGTCGAGCGAGCCGAACACTTCGTCGGTCGAGACATGATGGAAGCGGAAGGCATCGCGCCGCGGCGGCGGCAGGCTGCGCCACCAGGCGAGCGCTGCGTCGAGCAGCACCGAGGTGCCGACCAGATTGGTCTGGATGAAGGCTCCCGCCCCGTCGATGGAGCGGTCGACATGGGTCTCGGCAGCGAGATGGATGATGGCGTCGGGCTCGCTCGCCGCGATGATGTCGCGCATGCGTGCGCCGTCGGCGATGTCGGCGCGGATGAAGCGGTAGCGCCTGTCGTCGGCGATCGGTGCAAGCGAATCGACGTTGCCGGCATAGGTCAGCTTGTCGACCACCACCGCCTCGTGCTCCGTCGCGCCGATGATGTGGCGCGTGAGCGCCGAGCCGATGAAACCGGCCCCTCCAGTGACCAGGAACCGCATGCCGAAAGCTCCCTCAGCCGGCCGCGTCAGGTGCGCGCGCCGCGTTGGCCCTCCTTCCACCACGAACATGGCTGAAAGATCAAGGCGCTATGCGCGTGGTGGATAGCAGCCCCGGGCGATGGCGAGGCTGCGGGTGAGCGCCAGGACGGTATCGATGGCGGGCGTGGCGGTGGCGGTGAGCCGCCCGGCCTCCTGCACTGCCGTCACCAGGGCGTCGATCTCCAGCATCCGGCCGCGCTCCAGGTCCTGCAGCATCGAGGTCTTGTGGGCGCCGACCTGGCGCGCGCCCTCGATGCGCCGGTCGACATCGATGGGAAAGCGCACGCCGAGCTTTTCGGCGATCGTCTGGGCCTCGATCATCATGGCGCGCACGACGCTGCGCGTGTCCGGGTCGGCGACGATCTGTTCCAGCGTGTGCCCGGTGAGCGCCGAGACCGGGTTGAAGGAAAGATTGCCCCACAGCTTCACCCAGATTTCGGTGCGGATGTCGGGGCGCACCGGCGCCTGCAGGCCGGCGGCCACCAGCTCGGTGGCGAGCGCCGTCACGCGCTGCGATTTCTCGCCGGAGGGCTCGCCCAGCGAAAGGCGCGAATGGCTGACATGACGGATGACGCCGGGCGCCGTCACCTCGGTCGCAGCATAGACGACCCCGCCGATCGCCCGCTCCGGCCCGATGCGCTCCCAGATGGCGCCGTCGGGATCGACGGCGGCGAGCCGGGTTCCTTCCAGTGCGCCGCCATGGCGATAGAAATACCACCACGGCAGGCCGTTCTGCAGGGTGACCAGCGCGGTCTCGGGTCCGAGGAGTGGCGCGATGGCGTCGAGTGCCGGCGCCACCGAATGGGCCTTCAGCGCCAGAAGCACGTAGTCCTGCTCGCCGAAGTCGGCACCATTGGCGCTGGCTTCGACCGGAACCGTCGTCTCCTCGCCGCCTTCGTCGAGCGTCAGGCCCTTGCTGCGAATCGTATCGAGATGGGCGCCGCGGGCGATCACCACCGGCCGCACCCGGCCGGCCATCATCAGCCGGGCGGCGACATAGCCGCCGATCGCTCCGGCGCCGAAAACGCAGATGCGCATCAGGCGAGCCCCAGCCTGGCGAAGGTCACCACATGGGCAATGTCGGGATGGTCCATGAGCACCTCATCCACTTCCAGCGGCGAAATCTTGCTCAAGCTGGCCGACGACCCGGCCCGTGACGGGCGTAGCGCCGGCATGCTCGAAGCCTTGGCCAACCGCAAGAATGGTCCAGGCTTCAGTACATTCGTCTTGCCGCTACCGCAACCGCGGGCCGATCAGGGCGGTTCACGAAACACGCCGCAAATCCGCGCGGATCGCTTCGGAATCGATCTCGATATCCGCCTCGCTTCTGGTCTCGCTGCGGCCGTTCAGGGCCCGCATGGCAAGTACCCGCGCTGGCGCCGGCGACAGCGTGAAGACCTGGTCGGCAAATCGTGCCGCCTCGTGCGTGTCATGGGTGACCACGAGGGCCGAGACGCCGCGCTTGTCGATGACCGCACGCACGAGGGCAAGCATCTGGCGCGCAAGGCCGATATCGAGTCCGCTGAAAGGCTCATCGAGCAGCAGGAGGTCGGGTTCGACCACCAGGGCCCGAGCAAGCGCCACGCGCTGGCGCATGCCGCCGGAGAGCTGGCGCGGAAACTTGTGAAGGTCGTCGCCGCTGAGGCCGACGGTGGCCAGCCCGGCCCGCGCCCGCTCACGCCGCTCGCCAGCGTCGGAACGATCCGCCTTGAGCGCAAAGGCGACATTGTTGAGCGCCGTCCGCCAAGGCAGCAACAGCGGGTCCTGAAACATGATGGCTGCGCGACTGTGGCCATGGCGGACGCGGCCGGAAACAGGGTCGAGAAGGCCGGCGGCGATGGCGATCAGCGTGCTCTTGCCGCATCCGGACGGCCCCATCAGAACTGTCACCGCACCGGTCGCAACCGTCAGATCGATGCCGTCGAGGACCGGCGTGCCGTTATAGGCAAAGCGGACATCTTCGAAGACCAGTGCGGCGTCGCTCATGACGGCCCGCTCCGCTCGTCCTCGCGCCACAGTTCCATCCGCCGCTGCACCGGCTGGAGAAGCAGATGGTCGACCACGATCAGCACGCAGACGACAACGACGATCCACGCCATCGTCTCGGCAGTGTCCATACGCACCCGTGCCGTGGCGATGCCGTCGCCTATGCCGCCGGCGCCGGACAGGAGTTCGGCCATCACCGACACCTTCCACGACATGGCGAGCGTCGTCGCCAGCGCCGGGAAGAGATGGGTGAACATGTGCGGGCCGTAAACGTCGAATGCCATCGCCGAGAATGGCGCGCGGAAGGCCCGGGCCATGCGGGCAAGGTCGCCGTCGAGACTGCGCGCACCCTGCGCCGCGGCGGCAAAGACGAGCGGGCCGGTGGCAACCGCAACGGTGAAGACCACGGCCCAGCGGCCGCCGAACCACAGCAGCGCCAGCACGACCCAGGCGATCGCCGGAATGCCGAGCAGGATGATCACCACCGGCTGCAGGGTGAAGCGCACCTCATCGCGCAGGCCCGCCAGCGAACCGGCAAGGACGCCGGCAACCGTGCCGATCAGCCAGCCCGTGGCGGCGTTGGCCGCGGTTGCGGCGAGCGCCGGCCCGACGATGCCCGCCTCCACCATGCGCCAGAGCGCCGCCGCGGTTTCGCCCAAGCCCGGCAGCACCAGCGAGCCATAGGCGCGGTGTCCCCATTCCCACAGGCCCAGAAGGAGCAGCAGGCCCACCAGACCGAAGGGCCAGTTGGGCCGTTGCCGTTTTCGTGCCGTCAAGGCTCAGCCCCAGTAGAAGGCAGGATCGGGCTTCCTGCCACCGACGATAGCCGGATCGATGCCCATCAGATAGTCGAAGTAGACCTCGATATCCTCTCGGGATTCCTTCGCCGATTTCACATCTATGTGGACGAAGGGCAGCGATTTGGCGATCACCGGCGCCGGCAGGCCAAGCGCCTCGGTCGAGAGCGCACCGGCGGCATCCGGGTTCGCCAGCACCCATGCTCCGGCGTCGACACAGGCGGCATGGGCGGCCGCCACCACCTCCGGGTGGGCATCGAGAAAGGCCTCGCTCACCGCCAGCCCGACCTGAGGGATCTTCGGCCCCCTGCCCGTGTGCTTGCCGTAGACCTCGGTCACGTCGAAGGCGCGGAAAAGTGGCATCCCGGCCTGCTTGGCCTTGATGAGCGCGGCGGTCGCGGCCGGCTCGTGCAGCACTGCAACATCCCCGCGCCCGGAGAGATAAAGCGGCACCGCTTCGTTCGGCGAGCCGACATAGTCGAGCGTCACGTCCTTGTCCGGGTCGATCCCCGACCATTTGAGGACAAGGCGGAAGATCAGATCCGGTGCCTCGTTCTTGTTGGAAAGCAGCACGTGCTTGCCGGCGAGGTCCTCGATCCGGGTGATGCTCTCATCGCGCGCCATGACATAGAGCACGCCCCAGGTGACGACGTTCACCATGCGCGTACCCGCCCCGCGGTTGAAGAAGTTGGCCGCCGCATAGGTCGAGGTGGCAAAAAGCTCGAAATCGCCCGTGGCGATTCCGGCCCGCATCTGGTCGGTGCTCTTCCAGACGTCGAAGCGCGCGCCGGGCGCCACCGTATCCAATGCTCCCGACGCCACCGCGCGGGCAAAGACGGCCGATGGCGAAGCAGGAATGCCCCACAGCGTGAGCGGCTTTTCGAGCGCCGCGCTCAGCGCGCGCCGCGGCAAAAGACTGGAGGCCCCGACAAAAGCAAGGCCAAGAAGAAGACTACGCCGGCTAAGCAGCGTGCGGCTGGAGGGCATCATTGGGAGGGGTCTCCTGGAGCGTTTGTGTTCCCAAATGCGTCCTCCTCCCAATCCCCAAGCCAGGCAAACGGCCAAAATCGGCCCGTAAACAAGGCCGCCACCTGTCGGGGTTTCGACGCACGGTCGGGCCTATGGGCGGCACCGACCAATTGGAATTATTCGCATATAAGCCGATGACTTGCGTCGATCCGCATTGATCCAGGCCAAAGAGAATCGGGCGTTTCTAGGCTATTGCACGAACGTAGAATGTGGGCCGCGAGAGAGCTCTTCGTTGGCGCCCGTCCGTCGTCTAGGCCGGACGGGCTGTCCGGAGCGGAGCGGGAGGACCTTGGCTTCACTGACTACTGTCAGCAGGAACGAGGTCAGCAATGGCTCAAGTTGCATATGGCGTGTGGGACGGCGTGGTACACGGCGCGCAAAGCGGCGCGGATCCGGCCGTGTCTCTTTTTTCCGAACTCAGGAATTTCGACGAGTTCGATGAAGGAAACGCCATTCGCGCCTTCTTCGGCGATCGCGGCTTTTTCGTCTTCGACGACAAGATCAGCCTGATCGACGGGCTCTATCACTACATGGAAAAGGCGGCCGAGCAGTCGTGCGGCGCCTGCACCCCCTGCCGTATGGGTACGGTGCTGGTGCGCGACGCACTCGACAAGATGCGACGCGGCCTCGATTCGCCGCTCGACTTCGACCAGATCGAATTGCTCGGCCAGCAGATGCGGACGACCTCGCTGTGCGGTCTCGGCCAGACCTGCGCGGTAGCGCTTCTCGATGTGCTCCATCACTTCCGCGAGCGCGTCGAGAAGGAAGTCGCCGACCACAAGCCGATCAGGGCCCAGCATGGCATGGCCTACATGACGGCGCCGTGCATCGAGGCCTGCCCCAGCAAGGTCAATGTGCCGCGCTACATCGACTATATCCGCGACGGCAAGCCTGAGAATTCGCTCGGCGTTCTCCTGCAGAAATACCCGATGGCCGCCACCTGCGGCCGCGTCTGCGTGCGCTATTGCGAACTCGCCTGCCGGCGCAAGTTCGTCGACGAGGCGGTCGGCATCAAGATGCTGAAGCGCTACGTCGCCGACCAGCAGAAGGGGCCGAATGCCCTCAAGTTCACCCGCGACATGATCACCCGGCCGCTCGAGGACGGCATGAAGGTGGCCGTGATCGGCGCCGGTCCGGCCGGCATCTCCGCCGCCTATCACCTGCTGCTGCACGGCTACCACGTCGACGTGTTCGAAAAGACCGAACAGGCCGGCGGCATGGCGCAGATCGGCATCCCCAGCTATCGCCTGCCCAAGGATACGCTGGCGCTCGAGACCGATATCATCGTCGATCTCGGCGGGCGCTTCCGCTACGGCCAGGCGCTCGGCCGCGATTT
This sequence comes from uncultured Alphaproteobacteria bacterium, assembly GCA_963750065.1. Taxonomy (GTDB): domain Bacteria; phylum Pseudomonadota; class Alphaproteobacteria; order Rhizobiales; family Kaistiaceae; genus CAVSRC01. The sequence continues at coordinate 93,995 of CAVVPK010000001.1, read as the reverse complement.
CTCCATCGACGACCTGTTCGCGCAGGGCTTCAAGTCGGTGTTCCTGGCGCTCGGCTGCCAGCAGGGCACGGCGCTCGGCGTCGACAACGAGGAGAACGCGCGCGAAGGCTACTACAGCGGTATCGACTTGCTCCTCAAGGTGCACGATCACGTCGCCGGCGTCGCCAAGCTCGACATGAAGGGCGAGGTTGTGGTGGTCGGCGGCGGCAACGTCGCCATGGACTGCGTGCGCTCCTCGGTCCGCCTCGGCGCCGACAATGTCCACGTCGTCTACCGCCGCACCCGCGAGGATATGCCGGCCGACCACGAAGAACTGGAGGCGGCCGACCACGAGGGCATCCATTTCCACACCCTCACCAACCCGACCCGCATCATCACCGAAAACGGCAAGGTCGTTGGCGTCGAACTCGTCAAGATGGAACAGACCGAACCGGACGAGTCAGGCCGCCGCAAGGTGCGGCCGATTCCGGGCTCCGAATTCGTCATGAAGTGCGACACGATCATCGCCGCCATCGGGCAGCAGGTCGAGAATTCTGAAGATGTCAGGAGCGAAGGCATTGAGCTCAACCGCTGGCGGACGGTGCAGACCGACCAGGCGCTGGCGACCTCGCGTCCCGGTGTGTTCGCCGGCGGCGACTGCGTCACCGGGCCGTCGACCCTGATCGTCGCCATGGCGACGGGTCTCAAGGCGGCGCGCGCCATCGACGATTGGATCCAGCTCGGCACCGAGCGCTTCTACAAGCGGTCGCGCATGCGCCGCCTCATCAAGGACAACGACTTCCTCGCCGACGATGTGGTCGCGACCCCGGTGCGCAACATGTATCGCGTGCACAACCCGGCGCTCGATCCCGAACTCAGGAAGCACATGTTCGAGGAGGTGGAACAGACCATCAGCGACAAGGAAGCCTACGCCGAGGCGCACCGCTGCATGCGTTGTTACCGCATCTATTCCGTCGTTACTGCGCATTCCATCCCCGAAGGAGCGGCTTGAGCCATGCCCACCACCAAAATCGCGGCTGTCGAAGGGCGCAATCCGGCCGAAGCGACGATCGCGCTGACCATCAACGGCACGGCCTACAGCGCGTTTCCCGACGAGACGATTCTCGCGTGCGCCCGCCGGCACGATCAATACATCCCGACGCTGTGCGAACTGTCGGTCATCGACCACACGCCCGGCACCTGTCGCGTCTGCCTCGTCGACATCCTCGAGACGGGCAAGGACAAGCACCAGATCGTCACCTCCTGCAACACGCCGGTGCGCGAGGGTATGGCGGTAGAGACCCGCACCCGGCAGCTGCGCGAGATGCAGAAGCTTCAGGTCGAGCTTCTGATGGCCGACCATCTGCAGGACTGCGCCACCTGCATCCGCCATGGCGACTGCGAGCTGCAGGACCTGGCTCAGTTCGTCGGGCTCAAGCAGAACCGTTTCTTCGACCGGGCCCGCACCGCGGCCCGTCCGATCGACGATTCCTCCCCCGCGATCATCCGCGACATGACACGCTGCGTGCGCTGCCAGCGCTGCGTCACCGTCTGCCGCTACTATCAGGGGGTCGATGCCCTGATGATGTCGGAGACCGGCCTCGTGCGCCTGGTCGAGCTGAAGGGCGGCCGCAACCAGGCCTATTCGGCCTGCGTCTCCTGCGGCCAGTGCGTGCTGGTCTGCCCGACCGGGGCGCTCGGTGAGCGCGACGAAATCGACAAGGCGCTGGACTTCATCTACGACCCGGACATCACCACCGTCGTCCAGTTCGCGCCGGCCGTGCGCGTCGCCTTCGGCGAGGAATTCGGCATGCCAGCCGGCACCAATGTGCAGGGCCACGTCATCGCGGCCTGCCGGCGGATCGGTTTCGACATCGTGCTCGACACCAATTTCGCCGCCGACGTCGTCATCATGGAGGAAGGCATCGAGCTTCTCGAGCGCCTGAAGGCCAAGCAGAAGCCGACCTTCACCTCCTGTTGCCCGGCATGGGTGAACTTCGCCGAGATCCACTATCCGGACATCCTGCCGATGCTGTCCACGACCAAGTCGCCCCAGCAGGTGCTGTCGACGCTGGCCAAGACGTACCTGCCCGAGAAAATCGGGGTCGCGCCCGAGAAGATCCGGGTTATCTCGATCATGCCGTGCACCGCCAAGAAGGACGAAGCCGTGCGTCCGCAACTGACGACCAACGGCATGCAGGAGACCGACGTCGTGCTGACGACACGCGAATTCGCGCGGCTGCTGAGGCGCCAGGGCATCGACCTCAAGGACCTCGTACCGTCCGATTTCGACAATCCGTATATGAGCGAGTTCTCCGGTGCCGGCGCCATCTTCGGCACCACGGGCGGCGTCATGGAAGCGGCGGTGCGCACGATCTATGCGGTGGTCAACGGCAAGGAACTCGACAATCTCGAGCTGACCCAACTGCGCGGCTTCGAGGGCGTGCGCGAGGCTACAGTCGATCTCGGCGGACCGTTCGGCGAGGTCAAGGTCGCCATGGTGCACGGGCTCGGCGACACGCGGGCCCTGGTCGAGAAGGTGCGCAAGGGCGAGGTCGACTACGACTTCATTGAGGTCATGGCCTGCCCCGGCGGCTGCGTCGACGGCGGCGGCTCGTTGCGGACCAAGAAGGCCTATCACCCGACGGCCATGGCCCGGCGCGAGACGATCTACAGTGTCGACCGCACCCGCAAGGTCCGCCAGTCGCACAACAACGAGCAGGTCAAGACGCTCTACAAGGACTTCCTCGATGCGCCGAACTCGGAAAAGGCGCACCGGCTGCTCCACACCTACTACACCGACCGTCGTCGCGATCTGCAACAGACGGTGAAAGAAGTGTGGGACGACGTCTCGATGAGCACGATGATCTACTAGTCACAGGTACCGGCACCGGACTCGGCGGCGACGGGGCCGCCGAGCACTCCGGCGCCGACGGCGCAGATGCGCGTCAGGCGAGCCCCAGCTTGGCGGCCAGTCCGATGCGTTGCAGCTTGCCGGTCGCCCCCTTCGGTATCTCTTCCAAAATCAATATCTTGCGCGGCACCTTGAAGTCCGCGAGCCGCGTCGCGGCGAAGGTGCGGATATCGGCTTCGCTGGCCGTCTGGCCCTCGCGCAGCACGACGGCTGCGGCCACGTCCTCGCCGAGCTTGGCGTGCGGCATGGCGAAGGTCACCACCTGGGCTATGGCGGGATGGTCCATGAGCACCTCGTCCACCTCCAGTGGCGAGATCTTCTCGCCGCCGCGATTGATGATCTCCTTCAGCCGCCCGGTGACGCGGACATAGCCGTCGCCGTCGATGATGCCCTGATCGCCGGTGTGGAACCAGCCATGGGCAAAGGCGGACTTATTGGCCTCCGGGTTCTTCTCGTAGCCGGCGGTGACGTTCTCCCCGCGGATGACGATCTCGCCCTGGCCGCCCGCCGGAAGCATGGCGCCGTCAGCGGCCATGACGGCGACCTCCGGTCCGGCGGCCAATCCCACGCTGCCGGGCTTGCGTGCTGCCGGCGGCAGCGGGTTGGAGGTCATCTGGTGGGTCGCCTCGGTCATGCCGTAGGCCTCGATGACCGGACATCCGAAGGTCGATTCCAGTTCGGCCATGACCTGCGTCGGCAGAGACGACGAGGAGGAGCGGACGAAGCGCAGCCTGCTTGCCGCGATCGCTTCCGCATTGCGCGGCGCGCGGGCGAGGATCGCCTGATGCATGGTCGGCACGGCCGTGTACCAGGTGGGACCGATCTCACTGAGCCAGGCGAAGAACTTCAACGCGTTGAAGCCGGGCGTGCAGAAGACGCTGGCGCCGGCCGACAGCGAGGCCGTGACCGCCGCGATCAGGCCGTGGATATGGAAGAGCGGCATGATGTTGAGGCAGCGGTCTTGCGGCGTCAGGGCGAGAGCGGTGGCAACGTTGCGCGCCGATGCGGCCAGATTGGCGTGGGAGAGCGGCACCAGCTTTGGCCGCGAGGTGGTGCCGGAGGTGTGGAGAAGCAGCGCGACGTCGTCGCCCTGTGCCACGCCCGTCGAGATCGCTGGGCCGACGGTTGGGCCGTCGATGGCGAAGGTGCCGGCCGGCTCGGCTGGATCGAAGGTGAGGCGGAGCACGGCAATGCCGAGCTTCTCGGCGACCGCAATCGAAGGCCCCTGCTCGTCCTTGCCGATCACGATCGCCTTGGCGCCGATATCGGAGAGGTAGAAATCAAGCTCCTCGGCCCGGTAGGCCGGGTTGAGCGGTGCCGTCGTCGCTGCAGCCGCGACCGAGACGAAGGCGGAGGCCATTTCCGGTCCGTTGGGCAGGATGATGGCGATGCGGTCGTTGCGGCCGAGGCCGAGGCGGTTCAGCGTCTCGGCGGTCAAGCGCATCTGCGCCCTGAGGCCGCCATAGGTGAGGACGGGGCGTTCCGGCGCGCCGATCGCCGGTGCCGCCTCGCTGCCGGCGGCGATGCGCTCGATGATGGTCTTGGTCTCAGACAAGCCAATGCTCCCCCAGAAGTAAGCAGGGCACCTGCCCGTCCTGTTCGATTCAGCAGATGCGCGGCAGCTGTTCGCCGCTCAGCATATCGATCATGCGCGTCGCGCCAAGCGCGCCCTTCGCCGTCACCCGGCCGGCCGGGCCTTGCCTGACGGTGCCGATGACGACGGCGCCCGCGCTCACGGCATGGGTGCGGAGCACGGCGAGCGTCCTGTCGGCGTCCGCCGCCGGCACGAAGGCAACGAAGCGCCCCTCATTGGCGACGTGGAACGGGTCGAGGCCGAGGATCTCGCAGGCCGAGGCGACGTCGTCGCGCACCGGGATCGCCTGGTCGTCGGTCTGGATGGCGAGCTTGGCCGTCTCAGCGATCTCGACTAGACCGCTGGCAAGCCCGCCGCGGGTCAGGTCGCGCAGGCAATGGACGACAATGCCGGCTTCGAACAGCGCCAGGACCGGCGCGGCCAACGGCGCGCAGTCGCTGGCGATCTCGGATTCGAAGCCGAGCTGCTCGCGTGCCGCCATGATCGCCATGCCGTGGCGGGCGATGTCGCCGGAGAGGATGACCACGTCGCCGGGCTTCACCGATTCCGGGCCGATCGGCTCCGGCGCGACGATGCGGCCGACGCCGGCGGTATTGATGAAGATGCCGTCGGCCTTGCCGCGGTCGACCACCTTGGTGTCGCCGGTGACCAGCCGCACGCCCGCCTCTCGCGCCGCCTTGCCCATCGAGGTGACGATACGGGCAAGCGTCTCGGTCGCCAGCCCTTCTTCGAGGATGAAGCCGGCGGAGATGTATTCCGGCCTGGCGCCGCACATGGCAAGATCGTTGACCGTGCCGTTGACCGCCAGCGTGCCGATGTCGCCGCCGGGAAACTCGAGCGGCTTGACCACATAGCTGTCGGTGGTGAAGGCGACCGGGCCGGAAAGCTCCAGGCGGGCGCCGTCGTGGCGGCGGTCGAGTTCGGGATCGTTGAAGACCGGGCGGAAGATCGCCTCCATCAGGCGTTCGGACTTGCGTCCGCCGCCGCCATGGGCGACCTGGATGGTCTCGTCGCCGGGGAACGGCACCGGACAGGCCAGTGCGAAATCTTGCTCTGCCATCGGGGGTTACTCGGCCGCGTCGGCGGTGACGCCGCGATAGCGGTAGTAGGCGGCGCAGGCGCCTTCCGACGACACCATGGTGACGCCGAGCGGGTGCTCCGGCGTGCAGCGGGTGCCGAAGGCTGGGCAGTCGGGCGGCTTCTTTTCGCCCTGCAGCACCAGGCCGGCGATGCACTCGGTCGATTCCTCGGTGCGCGTGCCGACCAGGCCGAAACGCAATTCGGCATCGTAATCCTTATAGGCGTCGGCGAGCCCCAGCCCGCTTTCGGCGATCTCGCCGATGCCGCGCCAGCGCCGCTTCACGACCTGGAAGACCTCGGTCATGATCTTCTGCGCCGGCACGTTGCCCGCCTGGCTGACGGCGCGGGCATAGGGATTTTCGACCTCGTGGCGGCCCTCTTCGAGCTGCTTCACGGTCAGATAGATGCCTTCGAGAATGTCGAGCGGCTCGAAGCCGGTGACCACGATGGGCACCTTGTACTCTTCGGCGATAGGGAAATATTCCTCATAGCCCATGACGGCGCAGACATGGCCAGCGGCGAGGAAGCCCTGCACCCGGTTGGTCGGGCCGGAGAGGATGGCGCGCATGGCCGGCGGCACGAGAACGTGGCTGACCAGCATGGAGAAGTTCTTCAGCCCCTCGCGCTTGGCCATGTAGACGGCCATGGCATTGGCGGGCGCGGTGGTCTCGAAGCCGACGGCGAAGAAGACGACCTCGCGGTCAGGGTTGGCGCGGGCGATCTGGACCGCGTCGAGCGGCGAATAGACCGGGCGGACGTCGCCGCCCTTCGCCTTGGCCGAAAGCAGGTCGGTCTCCGAGCCCGGCACGCGCAGCATGTCGCCGAAGGAGGTGAAGATCGTGCCAGGGCGGCCGGCGATCTCGATCGCCTTGTCGATGTAGTCGACCGGGGTGACGCAGACCGGGCAACCCGGTCCGTGGATCAGCGTCACCTCGTTGGGGAGAAGCTGGTCGATGCCGTAGCGCACGATGGCGTGGGTCTGGCCGCCGCACACCTCCATGATCTTCCACGGCCGCGTCACCGTTCGTCGGATCGCTTCGGCGAGACGCTGTGCGGCGACCGGGTCGCGGTATTCCTCGCGATGCTTCATCGTGCCGGTGTCCCGGCGGCCATGGCTTCGTCAAGTTCCGCCTGCAACTCGCCCAGGCTTTCGAAGTGGGCCAGCACCTTCAGCGCTTCCTCCTCGTCGATGACGCTGATGGCGAAACCGACATGGACAAGCGCATACTCACCGACCTCGGCCTCCGGCGCATAGGCCAGGTTGACCTGCTTGATCACACCACCGAAATCGACGCGCGCCGTGCGCATGATGTCGTCGCCCTCGATCGAGACGATCTTTCCCGGTATCGCCAGACACATCCTACCGTTCTCCTGCAAATCGTCCCGCCCACCAGGCCTGGCCCAGTGCCAGTCCGCCATCGTTCGGGGGCACGCGCTCATGTCGCACCGGGACAAGGCCGGCCGCATTGAGCGCAATCAAGGCTCTCTCAGTCAGCGCTCCGTTCTGGAAGCAGCCGCCGGAGAGTACCACGGTCTTCTCTCCGATTCTGGCTGCTGTGGCGCCAATAGCAAGGGCAAGCGCCCGATGAAATTTCGCCGCCATCGGCCCCGCCGGTTCGCCGGCCCGGATATCGGCCAGCAGCGCCACCAGCATGGGCTGCCAATCAAGGACCAACGGCGCTTCAGCATATTCCCATAGTATATTGATATTGTAGGGATTTATGTCTGTCGCCGGGGGCGCCGAGCCTGCCTCGGCCGCCCATTCCAGTTCCATGGCCGCCTGGCCCTCATGGCTGGTCGTCTGGCGGAGGCCGAGAAGCGCCGCCACGGCATCGAACAACCGCCCGGCGCTGGTGGTGACCGGGGCATTGAGGCCGCGGTCGAGCATGATTGCCAGCGCCTTGCGCTCGGTCGCGGTGAAGGCCGCAACCGGCTTGAGGTCGGTCATGGCGAAGGCGTCAGCCCCGAAGGCGGCATGGAGGAGCCCCAGCGCCGAGCGGCGCGGCTCGCGCACGGCCGCCTCGCCGCCGGGCAGGAGGAAGGGCCTCAGATGCGCCACGCGTGTCCAGCCGCCTTTGGTGATGCGCAGGAACTCCCCGCCCCAGATCGTGCCGTCGGTGCCATAGCCGGTGCCGTCCCAGGAGACGCCCAGCACCGGCGGCTCAAGCCCATGTTCCGCCATGCAGGCGGCGATATGGGCTACGTGATGCTGGATGGGAAACTTAGGCGCGGCCAGCCCCTCGGCCACGCGGGTCGAATGGTAGTCGGGATGCAGGTCGCGGGCGATCAGCGTCGGCTGGGCGTCGTGCAGGCGCTGGATGTCGGCAATTCCACGGTCATAAGCGTCGCGCGCTTGCGGACTATCGAGGTCGCCGAGATGCTGTCCGAGGACGACGCCGGCCTCGGTCGAAAGCGCCACGGTCGTCTTGAGATGGCCGCCGACGGCGAGGATGCCCGGTGCGACACCGCGGGCGGCAACCGCCGGCGCCAGTCCCCTCGCCCGCCGAAACACGGTCGGCTTGCCGGCGATGACGCGCACGACCGAATTGTCCACCGGCCGTTCGATCGGCCGGTCGTGGACGAGGAACAGGTCGGCGATGCCGGCAAGGCGCGCGAGCGCCTCGTGCTCGTCGGTGCATATCGGCTCGTCAGAGCGGTTGCCGCTGGTCGCCACGACGGGGAAACCCAGCTCAACCAGCAACAGATGATGCAGCGGCGTATAGGGCAGCATGGCGCCGACCAGCGGATTGCCAGGCGCGACGGATTCGGCGAGCACCCCTGCCCGCTTGCGGATGAGCACGATCGGCCGCTCGCGAGAGGTCAGCACCTCCGTCTCGATGTCGGTCGGTTCGGCCGCCTCGCTAAGCGTATCGAGCGAAGCGAACATGACCGCGAAGGGTTTTTCCTCGCGGTGCTTGCGCTGCCTCAGCTTGCGAACCGCGTCCTCGTTCAGCGCGTCGGCCATCAGATGGAAGCCGCCGAGGCCCTTTACCGCGACGATCCTGCCCTCGGAGAGGGCCACGGCAGCCGCCTTCAGCGCGTCGTCGCGCTCCGCCAGCACCGCCCCCTGCCCGTCCCAGAGCGCCAGTTGGGGCCCGCACACCGGGCAGGCATTGGGCTCGGCATGGAAGCGGCGGTCGGCCGGGTCCCCGTATTCCGCCTTGCACTCGGGGCACATGACGAAGCGGCGCATGGTGGTGCGCTGCCGGTCGTAAGGCAGATCGGTGACGATCGAATAGCGCGGGCCGCAATGGGTGCAGTTCGTGAAGGGATAGCGGTAGCGCCGGTTCGCCGGATCGGCGATGTCGGCGAAGCATTCCTCGCAGGTGGCGAGATCCGGCAGCACCGCGGCGCTGCGCGACCCGGTCAGGGCGCTGTCGCGAATGGAGAAACCGACCTCGCCGGTCGGTTCCAGCGACATCCGGGTCAGGGTGACGGTCGCGGCCGGCGGTGGCGGCGTACGTAAGGCATCGACCAGCCCGTCGATGGCCTCCGTCGGGCCTTCGACTTCCATGGTGACGCCTTCGGGCGTGTTGACGACGAAACCGGCGAGGCCGCGCACCGAGGCTTCGCGCCACACGAACGGGCGGAAGCCGACCCCCTGCACCGTGCCGGTGACCGCGATCCGTTCCCGGGCACGCGGCGCAGGACGCATGAACGCCGCTCTTATTCGGCCGCAGTGCCGAGCGGGTGACCGGCCAGCACCATGGTGCGGGCGCCCATCAACCAGGCAATCCAGGCGTCGAGCCCTTCGCCGGTGCGGGCGGAAACCGGCAGCACTTTGATGCCGGGCTTGACCCGCCGGGCATTGGCGATCGCGGCGTCCATGTCGAAATCGACATAGGGCAAGAGATCGGTCTTGTTGATCAGGACGAGGTCCGAGGCGGCAAAGATATCGGGATATTTCAGCGGCTTGTCGTCGCCTTCGGTCACCGAGAGGATGACGACCTTGTGCTCCTCGCCGAGGTCGAACCCGGCCGGACAGACGAGATTGCCGACGTTCTCGATGAAGACGACCGAGCCTTCGGCAGGCGCGAGATGCTCGACCGCGTGCCCGACCATATGGGCATCGAGATGGCAGCCCTTGCCGGTGTTGATCTGGATGGCGGCGGCGCCGGTCGCGCGGATGCGCGTCGCATCGTTGGTGGTCTGTTGGTCGCCTTCGACCACGAAGGGCACCAGCTTGCCGGCCAGCTTCTCGATAGTCCTGACCAGAAGCTCGGTCTTGCCCGAACCGGGGCTCGAAACCATGTTCAGCGCCAGGATGCCGCGCTCACCGAAATAGGCGCGATTCTCGGCGGCCAGTGTGTTGTTCTTTTCCAGGAGGTCGCGTTCGACCGCCACCACCCGGCTTTCCGGATCATGGTCGTGTTCGTGGTGATGATCATGGTCATGGGCGTGACCATGCTCGTGATCGTGATGATGATGTCCTTGGGCGTGACCGTGACCTTCGATGGTCACCTCGCCTTTACCGCAACCGCATGTTGCACACATCACGAAACCTCCAGTTCCTTGATCCGCAGGGCATCGCCGCCACTGATCTGCAGATCGGTGCCACCGCATTTAGGGCAGGCGGAGAGCCGGTCACTGACGGTGACGAGCTCGAAACAACTCAGGCAGCGCGCTTCGGCCGGCTCGGTGACTATATCGAGCTTTGCTCCCTCGGCCAGACTGCCGCGCATCACGACATCGAAACCGAAGCGCAGAGCCTCCGGCTCAACCGCGGACAGCGGGCCGACTTCGAGCGTGATCCGCTTCACCTTCCTGAATTTGGCCGTCTCGGCTTCGGATTTGAGAATGTCGAGCAGGCTTTCGCACAGCGAGAGCTCATGCATCAGTCAACTGTTCCGGCGCTTGCCGTTCCCCGTTCACTGGGGCGTAATCGGCCGAAACCCTTGCATACCAGCCGAGAAAGAACGCTTCGGCCTCGTCGAGATGCGCCGTTGCCTCCGCACTCAGCCCTTCCTTGACCTCGCCATAGTCCCAGCCGGCGATAGCCATCATATAGGCGGGCGGTGTCCGTCCATAAAGGGTCTTCGCCAGGGTCAGCACCGCCTGCGGGCTCAGTTCGTGGCTGCCCATGCCGGTAGCGCCTTTCGCTTCGATCGGCGCGAAGGAAAACGATCCTTCGGCGCCGATCTCGGCATCCGCGAAAATCACCAGATCGGCGTCGGCGACGGTCAGCGCATGGTCGACGGTCAACTGGTAGTCGATGTCGATATCGAGGCCTGCGGGTGCCGCCCGCTCGATGCGCTCGGCAAAAACAGGACCAAGGCCGTCGTCGCCGCGGCCCTGGTTTCCGAAGCCGATGAGAAGCGCGGCCATGAACTAGGCCGCCCCGGTCTCGCGCTTGTCGATTACTTTGCCGTCGGCATCCTGAATCTCGACCGAAAGCGGCATCTGCCCGAGCGCGTGCGTCGCACAGGAGAGGCACGGGTCGTAGGCCCGGATCGCCACTTCGATATGGTTGAGCATGCCTTCGGTGATCTTCTCGTGACCGGAGAGGTGCTTGACCGCCACGTCCTTGACGGCGCGGTTCATTCCCTCATTGTTGTGCGTCGTCGACACGATCAGGTTGCAGTAGGTCACCTGGTCGTGCTCATCGACCTCATAGTGGTGGATGAGGTTGCCGCGCGGCGCTTCGATCACGCCGATGCCGACCTGACGCCGGTCGCCCTTGGCGACAAGGTCGGTGCCCTGAAGGTCGGGATCGTTCAGGAGTTCCTTGATCTTCTCGACACAGTGCAACACCTCGATCATGCGGGCCCAGTGGTTGCCGAGCGACGTGGTGTTGGGCTTTCCGTCGGTGACCGCCCGCAACTCATTGAGGGCGGCATTGGCGAGCGGCGTGTCGATGAAATCGACGTTGTTCAGGCGGGCCAACGGGCCGACCCGATACCAACCGGTCTCCGGGGTCATTTCCTTGTAGTAGGGGAATTTCATGTAGGACCAGGACCGCACGTCCTCGGTCACATAGTTGAAGTAGTCCTTGTTAGGAACCTGATCGACGAGGATGTTTCCGTCCGGGTCTTTCAACCGGAAATTGCCGTTGTAGAGATCGAGTGCGCCGTCCTCACGGACGATCGACATATAGTTCGACGGGAAGGATGCGAAGCTGTTCACCAGCTCCAGGTGTTCGAGCGTGTAGCCCTTGGCCAGCGCCACCGCATCCTCGACCCACCTGGTCATCTCGTCGATGTCCCTGAGGAACTCGTCGCGCTTGGCAATCGGCAGGTTGCGGTTGATGCCGCCCGGAATTGCGCCGGTGCCATGCACCTTCTTGCCGGCGGTGGCGGCAATGATCTCCTGGCCATATTTACGCATCATCACGGCGCGGCGGCCAAGCTCCGGATTCTCCTTCAATATCTCGAAGACATTCCGTTTGGCTGCCGGTGCATCGAAGCCGAACAGAAGGTCCGGCGCGGCCAGATGGAAGAAGTGCAGGACATGGCTCTGCATGATCTGCCCGTAATGCATCAGGCGACGCATCTTCTCGGCGGTCGGCGGCAGGACGTCGACGCCGACGATCATGTCCATCGCCTTGGCCGCAGCAAGATGGTGGCTCACCGGGCAGATGCCGCACAGGCGCTGCACCACCACCGGGACTTCCCACATCAGCCGGCCGCGGATGAAGCGTTCGAAGCCGCGGAACTCGACGATGTGCAGCCGCGCTTCCTCGACCTCGTTTTCGGCATTCATGTGAATGGTGACCTTGCCGTGTCCCTCGACACGCGTCACCGGAGCAATTTCGATCAGTCTAGGTTCAGGCATTTTTCTTGTCCTAATCGAACTTGATCAGTTCGCGTTCGAAGCCGCGGAACTTGCCGGCGAGCAGGCTGGCGAGCGTGTTGTAGATGATGTCGCCGCTCGGCGCGCAGCCGGGAATGTTGTAGTCGATCTCGACCACTTCCGAACACGGATAGACCTTGTCGAGCACAAGCGGCAGAGCCGGGTCGTTCGGAATTTGATGCGTGGTGTTCCGAATATATTTGCCGGTGATGTAGGCCTCTTCAAGGCATTCGAGCAGCGGATTTTCCGAATGCATCACGGCGTTACGCATGGCCGGCAGTCCGCCCATGATAGCGCACTGCCCCAGAGCGATGAGCACGTCGCAGTTCCTGCGAAATTCCTGCAGGACATGGACGTTCTCCTCGTTGCAGCAGCCGCCCTCGATGATGCCGATGTCGCAGCGCCCGGTGAACTTCTTGATGTCGTTGATCGGCGAGCGATCGAACTCGACGAGCTGCATCAGCCCGATCAGCCGTTCGTCGATGTCGAGCAGGGCCATGTGGCAGCCGAAGCAGCCGGCAAGGGACGCGGTGGCAATCCGCGCTTTTCTGACCTCAGGCATGCCGCTTCTCCTCGATCTCATGGCCGATCAGGCCCTTGTCGAATTCGCGCTCGCCGATCGGGATCTTGAAGCCCTCACGCTTGCGGATGATGCAGCCGACCGGGCAGACCTCGGCCGAGATTGCATGGTCGGTGACGGCGGCATCGGTATGAGCGAGGTCGCTGCCGTTGACGGCGACGCGCCGGTGGATGCCGCGGCCGACATAGCCGAACAGCCCCTTGCCGTCATTGTCCTGGGAGGCCCGGATGCAGCGCCCGCAGGAAATGCAGCGATTGGTGTCGAGCGCGATGTCGGGATGGCTCGCATCGAGATCGCGGTTCGGTTCGAGATAGGGGAACCTGGTCACTTCGGTCATTTCGAGCCGATAGGCCATGGCCTGCAGTTCGCAATTGCCGCTCGCCTCGCACATCGGGCAGAGGTGATTGCCTTCGTGGAAGAGCATCTCCACCAGGTCGCGCCGCAGCTTGGTGAGGTACGGGGTCTCCGATTCGACATTCGTGCCCGGGTTGGCCGGCTGGGTGCAGGCCGAGACGCTGCGTCCACCAACCTTGACCGTGCATACCCGGCAAGAACCCTGGTGCCTCAGGCCCTCGTGGTCGCACAGGCGCGGGATATAGATGCCGGCGTCATCCGCGGCTTCCATGATGGTCTGGCCGGGTTGCGCACGGACCTCGACGCCATCGATGGTGAACGTGAATGTTGTGTCACGCCTTGTGCCGGTATCGGTTATCGAACTCATTGGCTGAAGTCCTTGTCAAAGATGTAGGACCGACGCTTGGCGATCGTTCGCGCGCCGTCGATCGCCGACTGGATGTCGAAGGTGGCACGAATGCCATCCGTGGTCGGCTTGGTCATGGTGGAATAGATGAGTGGGAAGCTCTTCAGCGTGGTGAGCACCGGGTTCGGCGCCGTAATGCCGAGACCGCAACGGCTGGTCTCGATGATCGTCGTCGACAGATCGCGCAGGTACTCGATGTCCTCCGGATTGGCGAGGCCCTTGCGGAACTTGGCAATTGCTTTCTGCAGGAGGACGTTGCCCACACGGCAAGGCGTGCAGTAGCCGCAGCTCTCATGCACGAAGAACGACATGTAGTATTCGACGATCTCGAGGATGTTGCGGGTGGCGTTGAAGATGATGATCGCGCCGCCTGTCGCCAGGTCGTCGAAGGTCAGCTTGCGGTGGAAGCTGTCGCGGCCGACCATGGTGCCGCTCGGGCCGCCGACTTGCACGGCAGCGGCGTTCTCGCCGCCGATCAGTTCGAGGATTTCCCAGACGGTGTGTCCGTAGGGCAGTTCGTAGATGCCGGGGTTGAGGCAATCGCCGCTGATCGAAAACAGCTTGGTGCCGTGGCTGCCTTCGACGCCCATGTCGAAGAACCACTTGGCGCCCTTGTCGAGAATCCGTGCCGCGTGACAGAAGGTCTCGACGTTGTTGACCACGGTCGGGTAGCCGAGATAGCCGCGGCTCACCGGGAACGGCGGACGGGTCTTGGGTTCGCCGGGCAGGCCCTCGCAGGACGAGATCAGCGCGCCTTCCTCGCCGCAGACATAGGCGCCGGCGCCCAACTGAATGCGGATGTCGAAGGTGAAGTTCCTGACGCCCATGATATCCTTGCCGAGCAGACCGGCGGCGCGGCGCTCCCCGAGAACGTCCTCGAGCAGCGGGCGCAGGTAGGCGTACTCACCGCGCAGGTAGAGGATGCCTTCCTTGGCACCGATCGCGCGGGCGCAGATGGTCATGCCTTCGATCAGAAGATGCGGACGCTCGGTCAGCAGAACGCGGTCCTTGAAGGTGCCGGGCTCGCCTTCGTCGGCATTGCAGATCACGAAGCGCCGCTCCGCCTCGCCGCCGGCGGCGAAGCGCCATTTGCGGCCGGTGACGAAACCGGCACCGCCGCACCCTCTGAGGCCGCTTTCCTCGACGGTGGTGATGATCTGAGTCGGCGTGATGCTGACCGCCTTGTTCAGGCCGGCATCCTTGGGAACCGGGCCGAGCAGGGATTCGCCCGCATGACGGATGTTGTTGTCGACCATGCGGGTGGCCCGCTCGCGCGGCGAAGAGGGCGTGAAGCCAGGAACGGCGATCTTTTCCGGGTTCTCACCGGCCTTGAGGGCATGCGCGACGTCGCGCGCCTTCTGCGGGGTGAGTTTGGTCACCACAACGTCGTTGATCATTGCCGCCGGCGCCTGGTCGCACATGCCGATGCACGGCGTGTATTCGAGCGAGAACGCCCCATCCTCGGAGGTCTCGCCGACCTTGATGCCGAGCGCCGTCTCGAATTCCTTCACGACCTTCTCGAGACCGGCAAAGCGGTCGATGATGTCGTCGCACAGCCGGATCGTGACGCGGCCTTTCGGCGTCAGCGAATAGAAGGTGTAGAAACTCGCCACGCCTTCGACCTGAATCCGCGACAGGCCGGTCGCCTCGGCGATTGCCTCCATGGTTTCAGGCGCGATCCAGCAATAGCGGTCCTGAATCGTGTGCAGGATGTCCATCATCCGGCGCGGATCGTTGCCGTAGGTGGCGCATATCTCGAGAACCTCGGGCTTTGGAGCCGGGGGAACGTTGATCTTGCGGGGGGGTTGTGAGCCGTTAGCAACCATTTTTTGTTTCCATCTCCGCTTGGAGACAATCGGATTTCGAGGTCTCGATCGTTGCGCCCGTTCGACAGTCGAAAGGCGCGCGTTGGGGGGCCAAAGCGACGCTCAGCAGAAGACTGGCGAGGGATGAACCGGGGGGCCGCCAGAACTGGCGTCCAGCCCCTCCCGCGTGAGAACCGCCGAATGATAGCTGGCCATATGGTACCCCTAAACTTGATGCTGCCTGTCGTTCACCAGGCGGCCGGAATATTCCACGCTTTGGCGCTGCGGAAAACCCCCCGCTCAAGCTATTGCAGCGCGGAAAACCAACTAAAATTCGACCAATGCTTGACATGGATCAACGCCCTCTTCGGGGCAACTTTCAGGCGCCCTTTCGCGGCTACGTTATATTCATTTTTTTATATGTTTGACCGAGCCAGACGGTCAGGTACTTTTGAACCCATCAAGAGCGACTCGTATGAAGTCGGCGTCACCCGGCCGGGATTCGTGGCCGGCGGCACGCGGCGCAGAATTTTCATTTCAGTCGTTCATGATTCGTGATCGACCGAGATCATTTTCCCGTTTGCGGTGGTTAACTCGTCATTCTGGTTCGGCATGCATTCGGAATGCGGAGGGTCACCATGGCGAAGCAGTTCTCGACCACGGTTTGGGGGGCCGGCCGATGACGGCGACGGGCTGGTTCACGACGGGCTGGCGCTGGTGAGGAACCGGCCTATTTGATCCAGCGCATATGCAGGCCATGTTGCGCTGCGGCATATCGGTTCGTGTTATCGCTCGGACAACAGGAGTTTGGTGGCCGCGATTCCCTCGCCTGCATCTTTCCGGGGACCTAACCAGACGCAGACACGTTTCATGCGCAGGGCCCGCGCCAGCCTGGTCGACCTGTCTCAAACCTCCGGCAAACTCCGTGCTTTCAAATTGCGCTAGATCACGGTCCCATCACGGCGCATTGCGCTACGAATTGAATGTGATCCGGCCCGAAAACCGCAAGGCTCAATAAAATGACGATCCGCAATCTCGAATATGCCTTCCGAGCTCGCTCGGTTGCCATTATCGGCGCTTCACCCCGGGAAGGGTCCGTCGGCCTCTTCGTGACCCAGAACGTGCGCGATGCCGGTTTCAAGGGCCCGATCTGGCCGGTCAATCCGAAGCACGAAGAAATCTACGGCCTGCCCTGCTTCAAGGACATCGCCTCGCTGCCCGCGGCGCCGGACCTCGCGGTCGTGGCGACGCCGGCCAACGCCGTGCCCGCCGTCATCGCCCAGCTCGGCGAGCGCGGAACGCGTGCCGCCATGGTGCTGACCGCGGGCCTCACCCGCGAGAGTGGCCTGCGCCAGTTGATGCTGGATGCGGCCAAGCCGCATATGCTGCGCATCCTCGGGCCGAACAGCCTCGGCCTGTTCGTGCCCGGCATCGGCCTCAACGCCAGCTTCGCCCATATTGCGCCGCAGCCCGGCAAGCTCGCCTTCCTGTCGCAATCGGGGGCCCTCGCCTCCGCCGTGCTCGACTGGGCGGTCGACCGCAAGATCGGCTTCTCGAATGTCGTATCGCTCGGTGATATGGCCGACGTCGACGTCGCCGACATGCTCGACATGCTGGCCGGCGACAGCAACACGCGCGCGATCCTGCTCTACCTCGAGACGGTCTACAACACGCGCAAGTTCATGTCGGCGGCGCGCTCCGCGGCGCGGATGAAACCGATCATCGTCATCAAGGCCGGCCGCCATGCCGCCGGTGCCAAGGCCGCGGCCACCCATACCGGGGCGCTCGCCGGCAGCGACGGCGCGGCCGACGCCGCCTTCCGTCGCGCCGGCCTGCTGCGCGTCACTGACCTGGAGGAGCTGTTCGAGGCCGCCGAGACGCTGGCGCGCTTCTCGCCCATCGAACGCGGACGCCTCGGCATCGTCACCAATGGCGGCGGTGCCGGCGTTCTCGCCATTGACCGGATGATCGACTACGGCGGTGAGATAGCGCCGATTTCGCAAGAAACCCTCGATGCGCTCGACAAGGTGCTGCCGCCGACATGGTCGAAGGCCAATCCGGTCGACATCATCGGCGACGCGGGTCCCGAGCGCTATCGCGCGGCGATCGAGGGCGTGTTCAACGACGACAATGTCGATGCCCTGCTGGTCATGGCCTGCCCGACGGCGCTCGCCTCGCCGACCGGTTCGGCGCAGGCGGTCGCCGATACGGTGCGCGACATCGATGCCAAGCATCCGGCGCGCTTCAAGCCGATCCTGACCTGCTGGCTGGGCGAGCACAACGCGACGCCGGCCCGTGCCATCCTGCGCGACGCGGGCGTGGCGACTTACGAAACGCCGTCGGAGGCCGTGCGGGCGCTGACCTATCTCACCGGCTACAGCGCCGCCCAGCGCGAGTTGATGCAGACGCCGCCTTCGGCGCCGGAAATCCCGGTGGATGTCGCCGCGGCACGCAAGCTCTTTGCCGACGTGGTCGCCGACGGCCGCACGACGCTCACCGAGCCGGAGGCCAAGGCGGCGCTCGCCGCCTTCGGCGTGCCGGTGGTCGAGACGCTGGTCGCCCACAACGTCAAGGAGGCCGAGACTATCGCGACCGATCTGCTCAGCCGCCATCCCGCCGTTGCGGTCAAGCTGTTGTCGCGCGACATCAGCCACAAGTCGGATGTCGGCGGTGTGGTGCTCGGCATCCGTACGCCGCAGGCCGCAGCCAACGCAGCCCAAGGTATCCTCGACCGCGTCGCCGCCAAGGCGCCCGACGCCTCTATCGAGGGCTTCACGGTTCAGGCCATGATTTCGCGGCCGGGCGCGCACGAGCTGATCGTCGGTATCGGCGAAGACCCGCTGTTCGGCCCGATCATCCTGTTCGGCGCCGGCGGCACGTCGGTCGAGGTGGTTGCCGATACGGCTGTCGCCCTGCCCCCGCTCGATATGAAGCTGGCGTGCGATCTCATGCACCAGACGCGCATCTCCAAGCTGCTCGCCGGCTACCGCGATCGGCCGGCGGCCGACATCGATGCCATCGCCCGCGCGCTCATCCAGGTATCGCAGATGGTCATCGACTGCCCGGAGATCGCCTCGCTCGACATCAACCCGCTGCTCGCCGACCAGAACGGCGCCGTGGTCCTCGATGCGCGCATCGTCATCGATCCGGACCGCCTCGGCGAATCGGCACCCAACAGCCGGCTGTCGATCCGGCCCTATCCGAGCGAGTGGGAGAAGCGGCTCACGACCAGTGGCGGTGCCGACGTGTTTCTGCGGCCGATCCGGCCGGACGACGCGCGGCTCTATCCGGAGTTCTTCGCCAAGCTCGACAACCGCGACATCCGGCTGAGATTCCTGGCCCCGCGCAAGGAGTTCAGCCATGAGTTCCTCGCCCGCATGACCCAGATCGACTATGCGCGCGAGATGGCCTTCGTCGCGCTCGATCCGGAGAACGGCACCCTCCTCGGTGTGTCGCGGATCGTCGCCGATCCGGATTACACCCACGCCGAATACGGGGTGATCGTGCGCACCGATCTGCAGGGCCGCGGCATCGGCTGGGCCCTCATGGAGCAGCTGCTTGCCTATGCCCGCAGCGAGGAGCTGTCGTTGGTCGAGGGCGAGGTGCTGTCCGAGAACAGCGAGATGCTGCTGATGTGCCGCGAGATGGGCTTTGCCGTCCACCCCGACCCGGAGGATCCGGGCTGCTACAAGGTGCACATCAATCTGACGCAGCCGGCTCCCGCATCGGCCGCGGCTCCAGAAACCGCGCAAACGCCAGCGCAATGACCGGCAGCGGCAGGAGCATGGCAAAGGAGACGCGCACGCTGTAGCGCGAGGCGACGAAACCGAAGAGCGGTGGCGCGACGAAGCTGATAGCGGTCAGCAGGGTCATGAAGGAGGCGACGTTCTCGGACGAGGGACGGTCGCCAAGGCGTGCCACCGCCGACATCGCCTGCGGCTGAACGGTGCTGATGCCGAGCCCGACGAGGGCGAAGCCGGCGAGCGCCGCCGGCACCCAGGCGGTTGCCACAGCAAGCCCGACGCCGAGTGCCGAGATCATGCTCATCGCCAGCGCTACGCGCACCGGGCCGTGGCGGTCGATCAGCGGATCGGCGATGAAGCGTCCGATCGTCTGGGTGACGACGAAGGCTGGCAGGGTCAGCGTCGCCACCCAGGCGGCGACGGCGAAATCGTCGCGCAGATAGATCACCGACCAGCTGCGTGCGCTGCCCTCCAGCACGATGCCCGAGAGGGCAAAGCCCATCACCAGAAGGACCCCCACGGTGGGCAGCGTCAGGCGCCTTGCAGGCCGTACGCCGCCGCTATGGGCGCGCGGCGGGCTTGCCTGCATCGGTGCGACGATGACGAGCGCGGCCGCCGAGAGCAGCGCCGCCATGAGGATGAAGTGGGTGAGTGGCGTCATGCCGACCGCGACCGCGCCGGTGCCGGCCAGCGAGGCGAGGAGGAAACCGACGCCCCAGCTGCCGTGGCAGCGGTTGATCAGGCGCCGGCCGGTGGCCGCCTCCACCCGGTCGGCCTCGACGTTCATGGCGATGTTGGCGTTGGTGAGGCCGAAGCCGAAGAGAAGCAGCGTCGCAAACAGCGTCGCCGTGCCCACCGCCAGGGCCGCAGCCAGAAGCCCGAGGGCGAACAGCGGCAGCATCGCCAGCAGGATGCGGCGCGTGCCGTAGCGCTCGATCGCGCGGCTGATGAACAGCGAGCCGGCGAGCACACCGACCGGCACACCGACCAGCGCGATGCCGAGCGCGGCCGCGCTGAGGCCCATCGTGATGCGCAGTTCGGCGATGCGGGAGAAGAAAGTGCCCACCGTCGCGCCGTGGATGACGAATGCCAGCGCGATCGCCAGCCGGCGCGAATCGCCGCTCAAGGATCGGAATATGGTCATGCGGCGGTGCTGACGGCGGATGGCGTGTGCGGGTGACGCTAGCCTCTCGCCTGCCGGCCAGCAAGCCGGAGGATCACCCGCCGCCGTGGGTGAGTGCGATGATCCAGGCGCCTGCGAACAGCGCGAAGGCGGCGGCGCCACTCAAGGCCTGCCGCCATGGCGTGGGCGCCGGCTGGCCGGTTGCCAGGATGGCGGCGCCCAACACGCAGCCGGCGGCGAACCCGGAAATGTGCGCGCCGATGTCGATGTCCTTGCCTTCGATGCCGAGAAAGGCGAGCAGCATGATGCCGGCGGCGACCGGCGCCCAGCGCCGCAGACCCCGCCGCCAGCGCCGCGGACGATAGCGGATTGCCAGCACCGCCAGCAGGCCGACCGCGCCGAAGATCGCCGTCGAGGCGCCGACCGAGGTATGCGAGGCGGGCTGGATCAGGGCATTGATCGCATTGCCAGCGGCGCCGGCCAGAAGGATCAGCAGCCACGCAAAGCCGCTGCCGGTGATCTCGGCGAGGAAGAAGCCGAACAGGCTGCCGGCCACCAGGTTGCTGGCGATGTGGCCGAGATTGGCGTGCAGGCCGAGCGCGGTGACGACCCGCCACCACTCACCGCCCACGGTCAGGCCCGCCTGCCCTTCGCCGGCGGCGAACCAGTCGAAGCCGAAGGCGTTGTGCTCGGCGGCGACGTAGACGAAGACCAGCACGCACCAATAGGCGAGCACGCCGGTCACCGCGTCGCGCACCGGGTGCCGGCGCATCGGCGGCCCGGGGTCGGGCCGGTTGTCCTCGGCATAGGCAGCCAGTTCCCGCCGCGCCGCTTCGATGTGCCAGGGCGTAACCAGAAGCGCCACGCCCCAGCCGCGCGATGCCAGCTGGCAATCGATGCCGGCCGCGACCAGCACGAGCGCGTGCTCGCCGGCGGCCCTGCCATTGGGGAAGCGGCCGACTTCGACCCAGGGTTCGTCAGGCCCGTCTTGATCGTCGGTCAGGTCCCGCATCGTCCGGCGCCGTGCTCAAGAGGCGGCGAAGCACCACGATCGGCGGCCGCCCGGCTCCACCACTACCGTCCCCGGCGGCACACGGGAAGATGCCGGAGGCCGCGATGGCGATCACGCCGGCGTGGCTTGCGCGTCAGTACGAGCCGAACATGCTGGGAAATGGCCGCCGAGGCGTTGCCGGTGGCGCGTCACTTCGATGGAAGAAGCGCTCCATAGGCAACGATCGCCTTGCCGTCATGAGCGGCCGTCCAGCTTGCGATGAGGCCGCCGCCGGCTTCTCTCATCAGCGTCAGGCTGCCGTCGAGACAGCCCTTCTGGGTGGCCGGGTCGAGCTTCCCCGTCGCAATCGTTTCCGTGAAGTAGGCATAGTCGCGGCTGGTGCCGACGCGCACCAGCTTGCCCGTGCAGTGATCGTCCGCATAGCTGCTCCGTCCGGTCTTGCCCGCCAGCGTCACCATGTAGGCGAACGGCTTGGCGCGGCCAACCTGCACCAGAGAGCCGGTCCACGTGCCGGTCCATTCGGCAGGCTTCGCGGGTTTCGTGGGCTTTGCCTTTACGATCTTGGCCGGCGCCGCCTTCGGCGCGGCCGCCGGGGCGGCACCTGGCGGCGCAGCATCCTGTGCCATGGCAACCGTGGTTGCGGCACACAACGCCAGGCAAAATGCAAATCCCAGACGGGTCGACGGTTTCATGGGGCAGCTCTCCGAATGACTCAGACGTTCCGGTTTCGGAGGTTTCTGCCGCCGATTCCGGGGGAGCGACGATGAGACAACTTTGTAACTCGCGTGTTTCAAGCCGCCGCGCCGCGTCCCGCGACCGAGGGGCGCCGGGAGCCGAGGCGGCGTCAAAGCGCGCCACTCTCTGTGATCAGGATAAGGGCCAGAGCGCTCGAAGAATCTCGTCACGGACCACTCGGAATTGCGTGTCCGCAGCCTCGATATCCTGAACCGAAGCGGTCAATTCGGCCTCGGTCACAGGCTTATACGAGTGATCCAAACGTGCCTTTGCCGTCTTCTGCTGGCGACAGAGCTGCCGGGTCGAGAGACTCCTATGCCAAGGATTGTGCGCAACGCGATTGCGCCGATCCGCAATTGCGTTGGCCCACTCACGGAACTTGTTGAGCCTGCCAATCGCGGCGGAACTCACCTTCCGTACCTGGGCAATCGCAATGAGCGCGTTCAGAAGCGCGTTCACCGTCGGGAACTGGGCGGTCATGCACGCCCCTATTTCAACCTCGACCTCACCCAGATCGCAGATCAGATCATCGATTTCGTATTCAAGGGTCGCCCAATCCGAAATCGCGCGCACGATCAAGGCCGCCCGGGGCAAGAGATCTCCGATAGAAGTGACCCCATCGGCGATCTGTGTCTGGTGACCACTTTCCGGCGGCGTTTCATTTTGGCTGTTGCTCGACTGCCGTTCACGACACATGAGGCGGCCGCGAACACAGCCCGGACGACCAGGAACCGTTAGCAATAGCCGCTACATGATGCCTATCGTGTTCTGGCGCTGCCGCACGCCTGGCCGGCTGCGCCGAATTCGTCGGAACCGGCACTGGTTTGCCCTTTTTTCGCTCTGCGCGCGGAGAACGTGACGTTACCAACTTGACTGACAGTCAGTATACTGTATTCAATTTGCGGACGCGATGATCCCTCGGGCGAATAGGAGCTAAGCCATGAGTGTCACCCCGAAAGAGCCGATGAATCCGGACGAATTGCGGACTGCCTTGGAGAACGCCATCAAGGGCAAGAGCGCAAACAAGGCTCCGTTCAGCATAGCCTGGGCGAGCGGTAAGCTGAGCCGTGATCACCTCTCTCGCTGGGCCGAAAACCACTACCACTATGTTGGGCCGTTCGCCGACTATCTGGCCTGCATCTATTCCCGCATGCCCGATACCTATGTCGAGGCCAAGGATTTCCTCTTGCAGAACATGTACGAGGAAGAGATCGGCGGCGACCGCCACACCGATCTGCTGATCCGCTTCGCCGAAGCGTGCGGAACGACCCGCGCGCGCGTCGAAAATCCCGACAACATGACCGCCACCACTCGCGGCCTGCAGAGCTGGTGCTACGCGGTCGCCATGCGCGAGGATCCGATCGTCGCGGTGGCCGGCCTCGTGGTCGGTCTCGAATTGCAGGTGCCGTCGATCTACCGCAAGCAGACCCCGACGCTGCGCGAGAAGTACGGCTTTACCGACGAGGAAGTCGAGTTTTTCGATCTCCACATCGTCTCCGACGAGATCCACGGCGAGCGTGGCTATCAGATCGTGCTCGAGCACGCCCGTTCGGTAGAGCTGCAGCAGCGCTGCCTGAAGATCTGCGAGATCGGCGCCCAGATGCGCCTGCTATACACGACGGCGCTCTATCACGACTATGTCGCCGACGACATTCCGCTCTCCGAGCTGATGAGCGTCGAACGGCAGGTGCCGCAGGACGAGCGACAGCTGCTGCAGGCCTGATCGGTGCCAATCGTTACGCTGCGCAAGGGAGACGAGGTCTTTACCGGAGAGGTCAAGCCCAACACCAACCTCGTCGTGCGGACCGGCATTCGGCAGTTCCCCTATCCGCATTTCAGATATCGCTGCGGCATGGGCAAATGCGCCACCTGCGCCAGCCGGATCATCAATGGGGGCGAGCATCTGCCCGCCCCCAACTGGAAAGAGAAGAAGATCTTGGGGGACAAGCTGGACGAGGGCTATCGCCTGGCCTGCCAGCTCTGGATCACCGAAGACATCGAGCTCACCCAGGACGTCTCGCCGGAGGTCGCGGCGCTGGTTGAGATCCTGGATTACCGCGGACCGCGCGCAAAGTGAGGTGACCCATGTATGTGCTGCTGACCACCAAACCGGGGGAATTCAAGACCGAGGTGACGCCGGGCCTGGCACCGGTCGAGAGCTACGACTACTTCTTCTACGGCCGCAAGCGGGCCAATTTCACCATCGCCGAGATCGACGAACCGACACGCATCCGCATCGTCGAGGATGAACCGCCGCAGATCGTCAACGACGTCCCCTCGAAGCTGTTCGCCAAGTTCGAGACCCTCGATGCGGCGCGCGCCGAACTCAAGACGCTCACCACCTACGGAACCATGGATATCCGGCTGCAGAGAGTCTCGACTCGCGCGGACGACCGTCCGCCATCCGCAGGCAGCCCCCAGGCAGCCCCTATGAGCCTCATCCGGTCGCGATGATCTCCATCACATTCATCACCAACGGCGGCAAGACGGTCAGCGTGCCGGAGAACAGCAATCTGCTGCGCGTTTCGCTGCGCCAGCAGGGCGGCATCCCGTTCAAATGCGGCGCCGGCATCTGCGGAACCTGCCGCTGCAAGATCGAAAGCGGTATCGAGCACACCGACAAGGTGAAGCAGAAGGAGCGCAAGCACCTGACCGACGACGATCTGGCCGCGGGATACCGTATGGCGTGCCAGACCTTCGTCGAGAAGGGCAACATCAGCGTGTCATGGATTCCGCTGGCCGACCGCGAGAAGACGCCGCGCAGCGTTACCGGTGCGCCCAAGACGCCGGAAACTGGGCCATCGGGCCCTCGGCCGGAGTCCCCGCCGTCAGCCGAGGCGGCCGCGCCGGCAACGGCCGCCGTCTCGGAACCACAGCTTGGAAGCGCCCAACACAGAAGCGAGTCCCCGATGCCCCCGACCCATCTCAACTATGTCCGCGGCCAGTGGCAGCCGGCTGCCGACGCCGCGACCTTTGAGGATCGCAACCCCGCCGATTCCCGCGATCTCATCGCCACCTTCCCGGATTCGGGAAGCGCCGACGTCACCGCCGCGGTCGCCGCGCTCCAGGCGGGCTGGCCGGCATGGTGGGAGGGCTCGCCGGAAAAGCGCGCCGACGTGCTGTTCAAGGCCGCCGACATCATGGCGCGGCGCGCCGACGAGATCGCCGAAGAACTGACCCGCGAGGAAGGCAAGACGCGGACCGAGGCGCGCAACGAGGCGCGGCGCATCGCCGCCAATTTCCGCCTCTATGCCGGAGAGGCGCTGCGCCTCAACGGCGAGACCTTCCCGAGCGACAGCAGCCAGATTGTCCTGTCCCTGCGCCAGCCGGTCGGCGTGGTCGCCGTCATCACGCCCTGGAACTTTCCGCTGTCGATGGCGGCGCGGAAGATCGCTCCGGCGCTCGCCGCCGGCAATGCGGTGATCTACAAGCCGTCCGAGATCACCCCGCTGATGGGTCAGCGGCTGGTCGAGGTGCTGCTCGAAGCCGGTCTGCCGCCCGACGTGATCGCACTGGTTCACGGGCGCGGCGCCAAAGTCGGCCAGGCGATCACTTCGGCCGGGATCGACGCGCTTACCTTCACCGGATCGTTCGCGGTCGGCCGCCAGATCGCGGCGGCGGTCTCCACCGATATCCGCATCCAGCTCGAAATGGGCGGCAAGAACGCCACCGTCGTGCTGGCCGATGCCGATGTCGACAAAGCGGTGGCGATCATCCAGCGCGGCGCCTTCGGCCTGACCGGTCAGGCCTGCACCGGCACCAGCCGCGTGCTGGTCGCCCGCCCGCTCTACGAGCAGGTGGTGGCGCGGCTCGCCGAGGTAGCCGCCAAGATCACGGTCGGACCGGGTGGCGATGACGGCGTGGGCATGGGGCCGCTCGCCACCGCAGCGCAATACGACAAGGTCCAGTCCTATGTGCGCCTGGCGCGCGAGGAAGGTAGTCGCATCGATGCCGGCGGCCAGTTCCTGCGCGGCAATGGTGACGCGCGCCTGGTCAACGGCTATTTCATGTCGCCCGCCGTCATCTCCGAAGTGCCGGCTGGGAGCCGCCTGCTGCGCGAGGAGATCTTCGGTCCGGTGGTGGCGGTGCGCGCCGTCGATGGGCCGGACGAGGCGATGGCGATCGCCGACGAGACCGAATACGGCCTTGCCGTCTCGCTGATCACCAACGATCTCGGCGCCGTGGTCCGCTTTGCCCGCGGCACCCGCCACGGCATCGTCAAGGTCAATGCGCCGACGACCGGCGTCTCGCTCAATGCTCCCTTCGGCGGCTTCAAGCATTCCAGCAATCAGGCGGCCAAGGAGCAGGGTGGCGCCAACGTCATGGACTTCTACACGCGCATCAAGACCGTCTATCTCGGCATCTGACCCGTGCCCTCGCTCGATACGATCCTGCCCGGAGGGCTCGCCTCTCCACATGCCGCCGGGATCGCCGGGCTGATCTTCATTGCCGCCCTGCTTCAAGGCGTGAGCGGCCTCGGCTTCGCCATGGTGTCGGCGCCGATCGCCGTGCTCTATTTCCCTGAACTGGTTCCCGGCCCTCTGCTCTTCCTCGGCGCCGGCCTGGCGCTGCTCGGCGCGCTGCGCGAATTCCGGTCGATCAATTGGAACTCGGTGGGCGTGCTGATGTCGGGTCGCGTGATCGGCACGGTCGCGGCCGGGCTGACGCTCTCGATCCTGCCCACCACGCTGTTTTCGGTCGTCTTCGCGGTGCTCATCCTCACCGGCGTGGGATTGAGCTATGCCGGCTGGCGCATTGAGGCCTCGGTGCCCAACATGGTGATCGCCGGCGTCGCCTCCGGTCTCATGGGCACGATCACCTCTTCCGGTGCCCCACCCTACGCGATCGTCATGCAGCATGTGGCGCCGGCCCGCATGCGCGCGACGGTCTCCAGCGTATTCTTCGCCGGGGCGCTGTTCTCGATGGCGACCCTTGCCGTCGTCGGCCGCTTCAATGCCGCACAGCTGTGGCTGGGCATCATACTGCTGCCCCTAATGACGGCGGGCTTCCTGGTCTCGAACCCGCTCAACCGGATCGCCCCGCGCAGTGCGCTTCGCCAGTTCCTGCTGACGCTGTCGGGGCTCGGTGCGCTCGGCATTCTCGCCCGTGCCTGGCTGGCGGGCTGAGCCGGCATCGCAGATCAAGAAGACAGGAACCGCCGTGCTTCACATCACCGACGCCATGGTCGCCGAGGCGGTCGGCATCGCCGAGACCCAGCAGGTGCTACTCGAAGCCTTTCGCAGCTTCGGGTCGGGCAACGCCGCCATGCAGGAGCGCATCCGCACCGAAGCCGGCGGCGTGAAGCTGTCGACGCTCGGCGCCGTGATCCCCGAACAGGGCGTGGTCGGCGCCAAGGTCTACACGACTATTGCCGGGCAGTTTTCCTTCGTCATCATGTTGTTTTCCGCCGTTGACGGGCGGCCTCTGGCCTCGCTCGAGGCAAACGCCATCACGCGGCTCAGGACGGCGGCCTGTTCGATCATAGCCTCGCGCTATCTGGCGCGTTCCGACTCCCGGGTGCTCGCGCTGTTCGGCACCGGAGTCCAGGGCCGCGCCCATGCCGAGCAGATGGCGGAGGCCTATCGCCTCGACGAGATCCTGATCTGCCCGTTCAGCACGCCGTCCGACATGGCCGAGCGGATCGCGGCCAAGACCGGCGTCGCGGCCCGTTTCGTTTCGGCGAAGGAGGCGCTCGATCGCGCCGATATCGTGGTGACCACTTCGCGCGCGGCGATCCCACTCTTCGCCGGGGAAATGCTACGACCGGGCACCTTCATCGCCGCCGTCGGCTCAAGCCTGCCGCGTACCCGCGAACTGGACGACGCCGCCCTCGGCCGCGCCTCGTGCATCGCGGTCGAATGGCGCCAGCAGGCGCTGCGTGAGGCAGGCGACCTAGCGCAGGCGAGCCCCGCCGCGCTGCCGCCGGACAAGATCGTCGAGCTCGGCGAGCTGATCACCGGCACCGCGCATGGCCGGCGCAGCGACAGCGAAATCACCATCTACAAGACAGTCGGGGTTGGGCTGGAGGATATTGCGGTCGCCGGATTGGCTTATGCGCGGGTGACCGGCGAAAGCGAGAGTGGCTGAGCGGGCGTTAGGAATCCTGCGCAATCTGTGCGGCGTTGTAGACGTGGCGCGTTGCCAGCAACGCCGCAAGTTCGGCGTCACCATCGATCACCGCGCGCAGGATTTCCGCATGCTCCCGCCAGTTCTCGCGAACGCGCTCGCGGCTCACCGAAGCGAAAATCAGGTCCGTGCGATCGCGCAACTGGCGCATCATGTCCAGCAGGACGGAATTGCCGCTGACGACGGCCAGCGCTTCATGAAAGCGCGCGTTCAACCCGACGATCTTGTGGGTGTCGTCGGTTCCCTCGAGCCGCTGGCCCTCTTCGAGGATCTTCTGCAGCCGCGCCATGTGCTTAGTGTCGTGATGC
The DNA here is from genome assembly GCA_963750065.1 of uncultured Alphaproteobacteria bacterium. GTDB lineage: Bacteria > Pseudomonadota > Alphaproteobacteria > Rhizobiales > Kaistiaceae > CAVSRC01. The sequence continues at coordinate 65,447 of CAVVPK010000001.1, read as the reverse complement.
TTGGCCGCCAGCCGCGCGTTCAACGCCTCCAGCGTGGCGCGCACCTCGACCAGCTCGTGTTTCTGCTCTTCGCTGAATGTGGTGACCGATGCGCCCCGGCGCGGCTCGATGGTGACGATGCCTTCGGCGGCCAGCTCGCGCAGGGCTTCACGCACCGGCATGCGGGAAACGCCCAGTTCCTCGGACAGGCGCCCTTCCACCAGGCGCGTACCGAGGGCGATGTCGCCATTCATGATCCGCTGACGGATAGTCGACGTCACGATCTTGGTCAGCGGCGGATGCGTGGTGCCCAGCGAGATGCTCATTTCCGTCCCTCGGATGCGGAAACCCGATTTAGTCTGGGCCGCCTGGTTGTAATTCCCATGACCTATCGCAATGCACGACCGAACGGCCACGTATCCTGTATACTTGATTCAAGGCTGACTTGTCTCAGCCGCCCGCGGCCTTGTCAATAACTATCTGTTTTTAAAGAATTTCCGTCAGAATACGCGGGCCAATGCGGGCATGGTCTCGAGCGTGCCGTGATAGATCATTTCAAGCGCCACCATCAGAATGATGGCCAGGCCGACGAGTGCGATCCACCGATAGCGGTTGAGCAGCTTGGCCACGACGTTGGCCGCCAGTCCCATCAGGGTGACCGAAAGCGCCAGGCCGAACACCAGCACGATCGGATGTGCGCGTGCGGCACCGGCGACCGCCAGCACGTTGTCGAGCGACATGGAGACGTCGGCGATCACGATCTGGGTGACCGCCTGGCCGAGCGTCTTGCCGCGCGGGCGCTTGCCCTCGGCCGGCGCTTGACCCGCGGAATCCGCCTCGGGCGTCCCCTCGCCCGACTGATCGTCGTCGACGGGCGCGCCGTCCTGGAATTCGCGCCACATCTTCCAGCACACCCACAGCAGCAGGATGCCGCCGGCGAGTAGCAGGCCGACGATGTGAAGCAGGAAGGTGGCGGCGGCGGCAAAGACGATGCGCAGCAGCGTCGCCGCACCGATGCCGATCATGATCGCCTTCCGCCGGTGCTGTCGCGGCAGTCCCGCGGCGGCCATGCCGATGACAATGGCATTGTCGCCGGCGAGCGCTAGGTCGATGAAGACGACCTGAACGAAAATGCCGACGGCCGGGAGCAGTTCGTGGAGCAGGATCACGTCTCCTGACGGCGCCTAGGGGCGCTTCAGATTATGCTGGAAGAAAAAGCTGTCAGCGTAGATGTGGTTGAGGCTGGCGCCCTGCGCGATAAAGCGGTGTTTGGCGCCGGCGACCATCTCCGGCGAGCCGCAGAGATAGATGGCGTATTCGGAGAAATCCTCGATGTCAGCGCAGGCCGCGTCCTGCACATGGCCGCGCCGGCCTTGCCAGGTTTCGCCGGCGCGCGACAGCACCGGCACGTAGGTGAACTCCGAGAGCCGGTCGCGCCAGCTCCGGAGTTCGACGTGAAGGTAGAGGTCCTGCTCGCGGCGCATGCCCCAGTAGAGCGTTACCGGCGGGCAGTCGGGATCGTCGTGCAGCGATTCGAGGATGGACTTGATCGGCGCTAGACCGGTGCCGGTTGCGACCATCAGCAGTGGCCGGAAATCGGCCTTGCGCAGGAAAAAGGAACCGTGCGGCAGCTCGACCGGCAGGCTGTGCCCGGGCTTAAGGGCGTCGAGGCGCGATCCGGTGAATGAGCCGCCGCTTATCCTGCGGATGTGGAAGTCGATGGTCCCTCCGTTCGGCGGCGAAGCCATGGAGAAGCTGCGCACGCTGCCGTCGTCCATCACGATGTTGACGTACTGGCCCGGCCGAATCCCGGGGTTGATGCCATCTGGCAGCGTAAGGACCAGGTGCATTACGTCGTTGCAGAGGGGTTCGACCCGATCGACCGTGGCCATGAGGCGCTGCGGTTCGGCCAGCAGGGCGGGCAGTATCTCGACGCTCGCCAGGATGTCGCTCTCCGGCCAGGCCTGACAAGCCAGCGCATAGCCTTCGTCGCGCTCCTCCGGCAGTAGCGCCATCGGGTCCTCCCGATAGGTCACCGCCCCTTCGAGCAGCCTGAACCGGCATGTCGCACAGGTCCCCGACTTGCAGTCGTGCGGAATGTGGATATTGGCGCGTAGAGCCGCGATCAGCATCGTCTCGTCGTCGTCCACGTCGAACGAGCGGCCGATCTCGGCAATCGTTACGCGATGCGGCACCCGCACCCTCCGTCGTCTTTGGCGTTCACATTCCGTGCAGCTGGGGATGCCTATTTCTTGATGTCCGCCCGGACCAGCACGTCATGGCCCTCGGGCGCGAGCAGATCCTTCAGCGCCTGAAGCGCAGCGAGACCGCAGGCGGTGTCCTGCTCGCCATTGCCGCCGCTCATGCCCACGGCACCGACCACCTCATCGTCGATCACGACCGGATAGCCGCCGACAAAGGCCGCGAACCGGCCCTCGAAGGACAGCTGGATGCCGAAGGCCTCGTTGCCGGGCAGGGCCGGCCCGTTGGGCGGAGTGGTGAACAGATGGGTCGAGCGGCGGTGTCCGGCGGCGGTGAAGGCCTTGTTCCAGGCGATCTGCGGCCCGGTCACGCGGGCACCGTCCATCCGCTCCAGCACGATTGGACAGCCGCCGGCATCAGCGATACAGACCGTCTCCGCCACGCCGATTTCGGCGGCCTTGCGCAGCGCGGCGTCGGCCATGGTGCGGGCCTCACGGGTTTCAAGCTTAAGCGTCGTCTTCACAATTCCCCCAGTGCTCTTGGAGTCTCGCAGAAATTGGATACAGTATACTGACGATTGCCCCCGGGGGAAAGGCTGAAATGACCCGAGTATGCCGCGCAGTACCGTTTCCTTGGTCATGGCCGTGTCCCGGATCCGGGTCGGTTATCTGCCCGGGCGGCGCCGCGGCGGCTGGAATACGGGGCGCGCAACGCGCTCTCCTCCGCGATCTCCCCTCCCCCATGCCAGACAAACGGTGATTACATGCCCGACGTGCCCCTCGATCCGAACGGCGTTTCCGCCGCCACCTGCATGGTGGCGACCGGCAGTCCCTACGCCGCGGAGGCCGCTGTCGCGGTGCTCAATAACGGCGGCAGCGCAGTCGACGCGGCGATCGCCGCCGACGCGGTCCTTGGCCTTGTCGAGCCGATGGCGACCAGTGTCGGCGGTGACCTGCTTGCCATGATCGTCGAGCCTGACGGGACGCCGCGGAGCTACAACGGCACTGGCCGGTCGCCGGCCGCGCTCATTGCCGAGCTGGTCGCGGGCCTGCCCGGCCACCGCATTCCCGAGCGTCATCCGCTTTCGGTGACGGTGCCGGGTGTCGTGCGTGGCTGGCATGACCTCCACCGGCGCTATGGGCGGATCGACTGGGCGCACCTTTTCACCGCCGCGATCGCCCTTGCCGAGCAAGGCTTCGCGGTGGGACCCATCTGCGCCCGCGAATGGAAACTGTTTGAGCCTGTTCTTAAGACGGATGCGACCAGCGCGGCGGTCTTCCGTGCCGGCAACACGCCGGCCGCGGGCGACCGCTTTGCCAATCCCGAACTTGGTGCCCTGCTCCGTGCCATTGCGGCGGACGGGCCCGATGCCTTCTACCGTGGCGCCGTGGCCGAGGCCGCCGCCGGCGCCGTCGCCGCCCATGACGGCGTGCTGGCCGCTGCCGATTTTGCAGCCCACACCGGCGACTTTACCGAGCCGGTCTCGGCAACATTCCGCGGCCTCACGATCCTGGAATGCCCGCCCAACACCCATGGCGTCGCCGTGCTCGACGCGCTGACGGCGCTCGATAAGCTTCCGCTGGAGCCCGACGATCCGGGCACGATCGTCGCCGCCGTCGGGGCCGTTGCGGCGGGGCTGGAGCGTGCCCGCGAGACCGTCGCCGATCCCGCCGGCAATACGGTGTGCACGGTCATCGTCGACCGCGACGGGTTGGCGATCACGCTGATGAGCAGCGTGTTCAAGCGTTTCGGCTCGGGCATCGGCGTGCCGGGCTTCGGCTTCGTCCTGCAAAATCGCGGTTCAGGGTTTGCGCAGCCGGGACACGTCAACGGCCCCGCTCCGAGCAAGCGCGCCTATCACACCGTGATTCCGGCGGCGGCGCTCTCCGGCGGTCGCTTTCATGCCGGCTTCGGCGTCGTCGGCGGCGCCATGCAGCCACAGGGGCACGTCCAGATGATGCTGCGCTTGGCCGCATGGGGCGAGCCGCTTCAGGCGGCCATTGACGCACCGCGCTGGCGACTGGAGCCCGACAATATGCTCGCGATCGAGCAAGGCACGCCTGAACCGGTCATCCGAGTGCTACGCGCGGCCGGCTACGGGGCGCCGGCCGGGATCGGCGAGCTCGGCGGCCGCAGCGATTTCGGCGGAGCACAGTTTGTGATGCGCGCGGCCGACGGTTCGCTGCTTGGCGGCTCGGACAAGCGCAAGGACGGCGTCGCGCGCGGTCTGTGAGGTCGACGGGCCGACCGCTACCGGTTCCAGCAAGCGACGAAGTGTCCCGATGTGCGTTCAAGCAGCGGTGGCGCGTGCAGCAGGCAGCGCTCGGTGGCCAGCGGGCAGCGGCTGTGGAAATGGCAGCCGGAAGGCCAATGGCCGGGATCGGGGAGTTCGCCACGATAGACAATGCGCTTACGTGCGCGCTGCGTCTTTGGGTGCGGCACCGGCACGGCCGACAGCAGCGCCTCGGTATACGGATGCAGCGGGTTTTCGTATAGATCGTCGCGATTGGCGATCTCGACCAGCCGGCCCGAATAGAGGATCGCGATGCGGTGCGAGATGTGCCGCACGACGCTGAGATCGTGGGCGATGAACAGGTAGCTGAGCCCCAGTTCCTGCTGCAGGTCTTGCAAGAGGTTCACCACCTGCGCCCGCACCGAAACGTCGAGCGCAGAGACCGGCTCGTCGGCGACGATGAATTCCGGTTTCAGCGCCAGAGCGCGCGCGATGCCTATGCGCTGGCGCTGGCCGCCGCTGAAGGCGTGGGGAAAGCGGTCGTGGGCGTCGTGCGGCAGGCCGACGACGCGCAGCAACTCGCCGATCTCGTCGCGCGCCTCCTCGGACTTGCGCACGAAGCCGTGGGCAATCAGCGGTTCGGCGACGATGTCCAGCACCCGCATCCGTGGATTTAGGCTGGCATAGGGGTCCTGAAAGACGAGTTGCATATGGCGGCGGAGTTGGCGGAGCGCGACACCGTTCGCATGGGTGATGTCGTGCCCCTGGAACCGGATCGTTCCGGCAGTAACGTCGATCCGGCGCAGGACCGCGCGGCCGGTCGTCGTCTTGCCGCAGCCCGATTCGCCAACCAGCCCCAGGGTCTCGCCGCGATAGATGTCGAAGGAGACGCCGTCGAGCGCGCCGATACTGCGTTTCTTGCCCCACCATCCAGACCGGCCGCCGTCATAGGACACACTCAGGCCGTTGACGCTGAGAAGCGGCTCCTGCGGCATGGTGGTGCTGGGGGATGCGTCGCTCATCAGCCGGCTCTAGTGGGTCAACATGGGATCGGTTGCGGACGCGATCAGATTCGACGGCCGCCAGCAGGCGGTGGTGCGGTCGCGGACGAAGGATACGACCGGCGGGTCCTGGGTGCAGATTCCTTCGGGATGCGGACACCGCACCCGGAAGGCACAGCCGGCCGGCGGCGCCAGCAGATCGGGCGGCGCCCCGTCGATCGCGATCAGGCGGTCGAGCCGGTCGTCGAGCCGCGGCGTCGAGCGGATCAGCCCCTGCGTATAGGGATGCGCCGGCCGTTCGAAAATGTCATCGGCCTTGCCGCTTTCGACGATCTTTCCGGCGTACATTACCGCGACGCGGTGGCAGAGGCCGGCTACCACGCCGAGGTCGTGGGTGATTAGGATTACCGCGAGATTGAGGCTCTCCTGCAGGCCTGCAATGAGCTCCAGCACCTGTGCCTGGATGGTCACGTCGAGCGCTGTGGTCGGCTCGTCGGCGATCAGCAGCAGCGGCTCGCAGGCAATTGCCATAGCGATCATCACGCGCTGCCGCATGCCGCCCGACAGCTCATGCGGATATTGCTCGGCGCGCCGCTGCGGCGCCGGAATACCGACCGCCTCGAGCAACTCGAACACGCGCGTTCTCGCCTGCGCCTTGCTCATGCCGAGGTGACGCCGCAGCACTTCGGCGATCTGCCCGCCGATCTTGATCAAAGGATTGAGCGACGTCATCGGGTCTTGGAAGATCAGCGAGATTTCCTTGCCACGGATGTCGCGCGCAGCGCGTGCGCCTTCCCGGCTCAACAACGATCGACCCCGCCAGAGGATGTCTCCGCCGGAGATGCGGCCGGGCACATCGATCAGGCCCATTATCGCCTGGGCGGTCACGCTCTTGCCGGAACCGGATTCGCCGACGATCGCCAGTGTCTCGCCCCTGGCGACCGACAAGTCCACGCCGCGCAGGCCATGAACGACCCCGCGCCGCGTGTCGAACTCGACGCTGAGCCGATCGACTTCGAGCAGCGGCTCCCCGGTGATCCTGTTCACGTTCGAACCTCGAGCGGACGGCGGTGTTGGCGCCGCTCGGCGGCCTTGGCGCGGGCGAAGCGCTTCTCGCGCTCCTGCGGGTCGGTGGTCACGCGCAGCCAGTTGGCGAACAGGTTGATCGCCAGCACCGTCACCGAGATCGACAGGCCCGGAAAGGCAACCAGCCACCAGGCGACGAACAGGTAGTTCTTGCCTGACGCGACATCGAGGCCCCAGCTCGTCGCCGGCGGCTGGATGCCGAGGCCGAGGAACGACAGCGCCGCCTCGGCCAGCACAATATTGGTGAATTCGAGGATGCCCAGCGTCAGCAGCGGCGAGGTGAGGTTGGGTAGGATGTGCTTGAAGATGACGCGTACCGGCCTGCAGCCGATCATTTCCGCGGCTTCGACGTATGCGGTCTGGCGCACGGAGAGCACGATGCCGCGTATGACGCGTGCGTAGACCATCCAGTTGGTGAGCGCCAGGACGACGATTGTCGTCACCAGCCCCGGGCCGACCACCGAAACGACCAGGATGATCAGCAGCAGGCCGGGAAAGGCGACCTGCACGTCGACCGCGCGCATGATGAAGAGATCGGTGCGGCCGCCCATGAAGCCGGCGAGCAGGCCGAGCATCACGCCGAAGGTACCGGCGCAGGCGACCACCGAGACGCCGACCGTCAGCGAGGCTCGGGCGCCGAAGATCACGCGCGAAAGGATGTCGCGGCCGAGCTGGTCGGTGCCGAGCGGATGCGCCCAGTCGCCGCCGGCGAGCCACGCCGGCGGCTTCAGCCGGGCGATCAGGTCCTGGGCGGCGGGATCGTACGGGGCGAGCAGCGGCGCGAAGATTGCCATCGTCACCAGAAGCACGATCACGAGGAAGCCGATGAATCCAGCCTTGTCGCGCCACAGCTCCTCGGAAAGCATCCACACCTTGCTGCGCTGCGTGTGGGTCGCGCCCGCCGGCGCTGCGTTGGTCACAGCCATGGCTCAGGCCAGCTTGATGCGCGGATCGATCGCCTTGTAGACGACATCCATCGCAATGTTGACGATGACGATGATGATCGCGACCGTGAAGACAATCGCCTGCAAGAGGAACAGATCGCTGTGATCGATTGCTTTGAGCGCGGTCAGGCCGAGGCCCGGCCAGGCGAACACGCTCTCCACCACGACGGTGTAGCCGGCAAGCGCGTTGATGAACTCCCAGCCGGCCAGCGTCAGGAAGGGAACCAGCGCGTTGCGCATCGCGTGACCAAACAGCACCTGGGCGAAATGCAGCCCCTTGGCCCGCGCCGTGCGAATGTATTGTTGGTTGAGCTCGTCGATCACCGACGAGCGAACCATCATCATCAGCCGCGCCAGGCTGGGCAGCGCCATGGTGACCGCGGGCAGGACGATATGACTGGGCCCGCCGATGCCCGAAGTTGGTAGGACGCGCAGTTTCACGGCGAAGAAGACGATCAGCATCAGCCCCATCCAGAACTGCGGGACCGACAGGCCGAGGAGCCCGCCGAAGGTGGTTAAACGGTCGGCAACGCCTCCGGGTCGCAAGGCGGCGAACGCGCCCAAGGGCACCGCGAGCGTGATCGCCAGCCCCAGGCTGCAGGCGATGAGGATCAGGGTCAAAGGCAGATGCTGGCCGACAATGGCCATCGCCGGCCGCCGCTGCCACAGGCTGTCGCCGAAGTTGAAGGTGACCAGGTCGCCAACGAAGGAGACGAACTGCTCGCTGATTGGCTTGTCGAGCCCCAGTTGGTGTTCAAACGCAGCGCGTTGCTGGTCCGTAGCGGAAAGGGGCAGCATGACCTTCACTGGGTCGCCGACCAGCCGTGTGGCCACGAAGACAACCATCGTTACGCCAAGGACGACCAACAAACCCTGGCCGATTCGGCGGATCAGAAATCGGATCATGCTGCCCCTACCGTCCCCTTCAGGTCGTCTCTAGTCCGTTGTCTTCATTTCCTTGACGAGAAGCTTGGCATCCACCCGCGGCGTCCATTCAAGCCGCTTGGAAAAGCCATAGATGTCTTCTTCGTTCAGGAGCGGAGCAAGGTAGTTGTCGTCGTACGCCTTCTTTGTGATTTCGTCGTACATCTTCGCGCGCTTGACCGGATCGGTCTCGGTCCTGGCCGCCTTGGCTTCCGCCACCATCTGCTGGTCGTTGTTGGAGGCGTAGCTGGCGCCGGCCTCATAGGCAGAGGTGACGGCGCGGTCAGCGTCGAGCAACTCGTCGGAGTTGGCGACAAAGATCGCGTCCGGGCGATGCTTCTTGTCGAACAGGCGGTTCAGATATTCGCCGAATTCGCTGATGTGCACGTCGACCTTCAGGCCGATCTTGGTCCAGTAGGCCGCCACGGCTTCGATCGTCTCGCGATCTTTCAGCCAGCGACCCGACTCGCCCTCGAGCGTGATCGTGCTTCCTTCCGCACCCGCTTCCTTGATGAGCGCGGCCGCCTTCTTGGGATCATACGGATAGGGCTTGAGAGCCGTGTTGAAGCCGAACGCCTTCGGATTGACAAGCTGGCCCTGCGTTACCTTGGCGTAGCCGTCGAACAGATCCTTGGCCAGAGCGTCGCGGTCAATGGCGAGGTTCAACGCTTCGCGGACGCGCGGATCCTTGGTCGACGGGTTCTCCGTGGACAGCACGATCACCGAGGTTTCGAGGCCCTGAACAGCGGCAAACTTCGGCACCTGCTTGGTGAATTCGGGCAGGAGGTTGGTTATGAGGTCCAGTTCGCCGGCCATCAGACCGGAGAGACGGGTCCCCGGCTCGCCGATGAAGCGGTAGGTGACCTTGCCGATCGAAGGCGCGCCGCCCCAGTAGTCGGGATTGGCCTTGAGGACGATGTTTTCGCCACGCGACCAGCTATCAAAGACGTAAGGACCGGTGCCGATCGGATGCGAAGCGAAGTTCGGATCGGTCGAGTACTTCGCCGGGATCATCTTCATCCAGTACATGCGTGCCGGTAGAATGGGATCCGGGCCGTTCGTGGTGATGTAGACTGTGAGGTCGTCGACCTTCTTGGCGCCGTCAATCGTGCTGAAATAGGAAGCCTGCTCCGACTTGAATGCCGGATTGATGATGCGCGTGACACTGGCAACGACGGCGTCGGCATTGAAGGGCTCGCCGTCGGTGAACGAGATGTTCGGGCGGAGCTTGAATTCCCACGTGGTCGGGTTCTTCTGAACCGGAACAGCGGCCGCCAGCCCCGGAACCAGCTTCGCGTCAGGCGTCCGCGCCATCAGCGTCTCGTAGATGTTGTCATTGATCGCGCGCTCGCCGCCATCGTCGCGCAGTTGTGGATCGAGCGTCGAAGGCTCCGATCCAATGGCGATCGTTATATCGCCGGCATACGCTGTCGCCGTGGCGAGCACCGTCATGGCGGCCAGCGCCACGCCGGAAATCAGGTTTAACGCCTTCATCGTCCGCTCCTTGTTCCTGAAGCAACAATCCCGTCCCCGCTCGTGCGGCCGGGCAGTGCGGATTGACGATGTTCCCCGGGCAGCAGATTGGAGTCGCTCAGAAAAGGAGTCAAGTCGTCAGTATACCGACGACTTACGATTTTTCGATCTGCGTCCACCTTCCCCCACCACGTCGGTCCGGCCCTCGGCCCGTCTGCTTAAGAAAATGTCATGCAATATCATTGCCATATGGCGCCAGACAACGATGCCGGCGCGGGATGCGGTTGCCTGGGCCGTTCTGCGAACTTTTGCTCTTCCCCTTAAAATCGGTATACTCCATACTGCATACAGCGGATTGCGGTGTTCCCCGGTTGCCCTCCGCCGTGTTCAATTGCCGTCGCGCGCTCTCCCAAGGGGGGCCCGGGCGAGGTTGTTGTTGCTCTCCAATAGGAGCATCAGCGTCATTACGAACGTCTCGCGCTCGCGCTTGCCGAGGGCCTCAAGCAGGCGCTCCTGCGCGCGTGCCATCGCCGGGTGCATTGCCTCGACCAGTCGTTCGCCTTCGCGGGTGAGACAGGCTAGCAACATGCGGCGGTCGGTCGGGGCGGTTGTACGGGAGATCAGCCCTCGCCGCTCTAGCCGGCGCAGGACATCGGCAACATTGGTGCGATCGATGCCGACCAGATGCGCCAACGCTACCTGATCCGAATTCGGATTGGTCGATAGAACCGTGAGCAGTCCGTACTGCACCGGGGTGATGCCGAAGTCTGCGCACTCCTCGAAGAAGATGGCGTAGTGGATCTGGTGCAGCCGGCGGATCAGGTAGCCGGGCCGCTTCCACAGCGGAAAGCGTTCCGCCAGCGCCGTCAGCACCGGGTTGGCGCTGGCCGATGCGAGCTCGGCGTGCGCGCGCTTGTCGCTGGAGGCCTTCCCCGCCCGCGTTTTCTTGCCTCTTGTAGTCCCCGTCATCGTCGCTCCGCAATGTTGTTGCCACGGTCATGCTCTGCGCGGTTTCAGCCGAACAGACATTGTCCCGGTCGACAGCGCAACAACGGCGGGCTGTCGCGGTGGCCCCATTAGAACCGCAAGTCAGCCCGAGTTGCCCGTGGCAAGATCCGGGGTATACTGATTATCTCCACATTGCGCACCCGGCAAGGAACGCCATGGCTCAGGAACCGCTCGCCAGTAAAGGCAACTTCCTTCACATCTATGACTTCACGGTCGAACCTGGCCGCGAGGCGGAGTTCATCAGGCTCTTCGAGGAGTTCGATTATTCCGACGGTAACCCCATGCACAAATCCTGGGCTCAGGTGAAGGATGGAGTTCTGTGCCGGGACACCGAGAACCCCGGCCGCTTCTTCCTCATCGCCGAGTGGCGCGACATCGAGGAGCATGCGCGCATCCGCAAGATCCTGGCGGATGAGATCAAGCCGGCGTTCGTCGGATTGATCGAGGGGCGCAAGTTCATTCCGAAGTACGTTGAAGTGGTTTCCTCGACGCCTGACGAGGTGCTGAAGGCGGCGCAGAGCTGACGAAATCCGATGCGAGCGCTCTACACCTTCTTCCGCTCGTCCACATCGTATCGGGTGCGCATTGCACTGGCGCTCAAGGGATTGGAGTGGGAGGCGCGTTATGTCAGCCTGCCTGCCATGGAGCATCGGACGCCGGGCTACTTCGACGTGAACCCGCAAGGGCTGGTCCCGACGCTCGTCGAAGACGACGTGACGATCACACAGAGTCTCGCCATCCTGGAGTACCTGGAGGAGCGCTACCCCGAGCCGCCGCTGCTACCCGCAGACGTCGCCGCGCGCGCCTACGTGCGCGGCCTCTGTTACATAATCGGCTGCGACATCCACCCGCTCAACAATGTGCGCGTGCTCAAGTGGCTCAGGGCGGAGTGGCAGCACAACGAAGACGATACCAACGCCTGGTATGCGCACTGGATTGCCGAGGGGTTCCGCTCCTTCGAGGCGACACTCGCCAAGGCCGCGCGCCACGGCCGCTACTGTCTCGGCGACACGATCACAATGGCAGACGTCTGCCTGGTTCCGCAGGTCGCCAATGCGCGCCGGTTCAACCGCGATCTTGGCGCCTTTCCCGTGTCTGTTGCCATTGCCGAGCGCGCGGCGGAATTGCCTGCCTTCCAGCGCGCGCTGCCTGGCGATCAGGGGGATGCCTTCTAGCGAAGGTCAGGTCTTGGTGGCCAGCGTCTGCTTGTCGTAGCCGGCGACCTTCTTGTAGCTGTCGCTGATCGCGGCCAAATCGGCCGGGTCGATTATGTCCTCGATCCGTCTGAAGGGCTTGTCGCCGCTACGCAAGAACACCTCGCGCAGGATAGCGTCGGGCGGCGTCGTGCGGTTGGTGCGCACCACCGCCGCGGTCGCCGCGAGGCGCTCGTCCTCATAAGCCTTGAGTGCCGCCGGAATGCTGTCGCGGTGATCGGCGAGCGCGTCCGCCAGCGCCCGCGCGTCGAGAATGGCCTGTCCGGCGCCGTTCGATCCACGCGGATACATCGGGTGCGCCGCGTCGCCGAGCAGCGTCAGCCGGCCAAAGCTCCAGCGGTCGAGCGGGTCCTTGTCGACCATGGGATATTCGAGGATTGTCTCCGAGGCGCGGATCATCGCCGGCACGTCGAGAAAGTCGAAGTGCCAGTCGTCGAAGGCACCGATGAAATCCTCGATCCGTCCCTGCTTGTTCCAGTCCTGGCGGTCGTGGTGCGGAGTCTCGATCTCCGCCACCCAGTTGATGAGCTGGTTGCCCTCGCCGTCGATGTTGTTACGGATCGGGTAGATGACCATCTTGCCGTGGGTCAGCCAGCCGGCGCGCATGTAGCTGGCGCCGGTGAGATAGGGCTGCCAGCGGGTCACCCCGCGCCACATGTTGACGCCGGAATAGATTGGGCCGCCGTCGTCCGGGTGAAGCTGCCGGCGCACGATCGAATGAATGCCGTCGCAGCCGATGACCGCCGCCCCCTCGACCCTGACCGTCTCCCCGCCATGACCGAAGATGGCGACCGCGTTGTCGTCGCTCTGCTCCACGGCAAGGCAGCGATACCCGGTGATGACGCGATCGGCGCCCGCCTCGCCCACAAACGCCCGGTAGATGACCTGCTGCAGGTCGCCGCGATGGATCTGGAACTGCGGCCACGGATAGCCGGCGTAAGTGCCCACTGGCTCCTTGTAGATGAACTGGCCGAAACGGTTGAAGAAGCACGATTCACGCGCGGTCACGGCGACCTCGGCCAGCGCCTTCTCCAGCCCGAGATCGCACAGTTCCTTGCTGGCGTGGGGCAGAACGCTAATGCCGACGCCAATCGGCTTGATCTCGGCTGCGCTTTCGTAGACGCGGACCGGCAGTCCCCTGCGGTGCAGCATGAGTGCGAGCGTGAACCCGCCAATTCCGCCGCCGACGATGATGATGTCCATGCGCGCACCCTGGAGCCACGCGAAAACGACATGGCAGATTTGCATTGAGCCAAACTTCTATGTCAAGGAAAAGGACGTATACTGATTAAATTGAAATCGGCCGCTGCCGCCGATGCCTCTTGGCATTGCACAGGCACGCGGCGAAGCGTTCCGCAAACGGCAAGGTTGGGAGGCGTTCGTGGACCAGGCCAGTCAGAGGCGCGTCGTCGTCATCACCGGCGCCGCAAGCGGGATCGGTGCCAGCACCGCACGCATCCTCGTGGCGCCCGACACCGCGCTACTTCTTCATACGCGCAAGAACGAGGCTGGGCTCGCGACGGTCGCCGAGTACTGCCGCAAGGGCGGGTCGCGGGTGGCGACGTTCCTCGGCGACCTTGCCGATCCGGAGGTTGCGCCGGCGCTGGTCGCGCGAGCACGTGCCGAGCTCGGGCCGATCGACCAGATTGTCAGCAACGCCGGTCAGGCCTTTCGCTCGGATTTCTCGTCGCTGTCGACGGAGGCCGTGGCGGCGTCGTTCGCGTCGATGCCGCTGGCCTTCCTGCGTCTGGTCACGTCCGCCCGTCCTGATCTTGACGCCTCGCATTGTGGGCGCGTCATCGCGATCAGCTCGTTCGTCGCCCATCTCTTCGGCACCGCCGGCCTGCTGTTCCCTGGGACGTCCGCGGCCAAGGCCGCGCTGGAGGCGCTCGCCAAGGCGCTGGCGGTCGAGCTTGCGCCGGTCGGCGTCACCGTCAACATCATAGTCCCCGGCTTCACGCGCAAGGAAGGCGGCGGCCACCTCGCCGCCTCGACCGAATCGCTGAAGACGGCGGTGGCGGTTACCCCGACCGGCCGCCTGACGGAACCCTCGGACATCGCCGCGACGATCGCGTTTTTGCTATCGCCGGGCGCCGCGCAGATCACCGGTCAAGCGATCCATGTCGACGGAGGGCTGGCGCTTGCCTGAACGGTGGCGCCCCCCTCCCCACCCCTTTGGCAAATGATTGGAGCGAAGGCAGTTTCATGTCCATTCGTGGTGTCTCTATCGACGGCTTCCTCATCGGTCTTGCCGTCGTCGTCGGTGCGGCCATCCTGTTTCCGGCGCCCGGCGCCAGTCACGGCATCCTTCACATGGACCTGATCGCCACCTATGGCATCGCCGTGGTCTTCTTCCTCTACGGGCTGACGCTTGCCCCCGAGAAGCTGCACGAAGGCGCCGTCAACTGGCGGGTTCACCTAATCGTCCAGCTCTCCACCTTCGTGCTCTTCCCGCTGATCGTGCTGGCGCTACTCTCCGTCTTTGGCTGGACGCTCCCGCCGCCGACCTCGACCGGGTTCTTCTACATTGCCGCCCTGCCGTCGACCGTGTCCTCCTCGGTTGCCATGACGTCGCTGGCGCGCGGCAACGTGCCCGCCGCCATCTTCAATGCGACGCTCTCCAGCCTCATCGGCGTGTTCGCAACGCCGGTGCTGATGGCGTGGTTCGCGGCGACCACGGGCGAAACGGTGCCGTTGCTGCCGGTCATCGCCAAGGTGGTCGGGCTGGTGCTGATGCCGATCGTCGTCGGTCAGGTGGCGCGTCACTGGCTGCACGGTTGGGCGAGCCGCCACATCAAGACGATCCGCCTCGCCGACCGTGCCATCATCCTGGCAATCGTCTACAACTCGTTCTCCAATTCCATGGTCGAAGGCATCTGGGGCGGCCACGACCTGACGTTCCTGCTGGTCATGATCGCCGGGGTCGTTCTTCTCTTCGCGGTTATCTACTCGATCATCTCGATCCCGTGCCGCGTGTTCAGCTTCAATCGCGCCGATACCATCGCCAGCCTCTTTTGCGGCTCGAAGAAGTCCCTGGCCACCGGCGTGCCGATGGCGCGCCTGATCTTCGGTCAGAGCCCCGCCCTCGGGCTGATCATCGCGCCGATCATGCTCTATCATTTCTTCCAGCTCATCATTGTCGGCGTCATCGCCAACCGCTACGCAAAGGCGGCCGCATGACCGACCGGGAGTCAGCGCGCCGCTGACGGGCTCGTCCGAAGAGAGGAAAGGATGCTCGAAAGCCTCATGACCCATGCACCGGATGCGCCGGCCATCGGTGCTCCAGAACGGCCAGCACTCACCTATGAGGGGCTGCGACGCCTGATCCGCGAGACAATCGCGGCGCTGAACGGCATGGGCATCGGCCGCGGCGACCGCGTGGGCATTGTGCTCCCCAATGGCCCGGAAATGGCGTCGGCCTTCGTGGCGATTGCCAGCGCCGCGACCGCCGCGCCGCTCAACCCGGCCTACCGGGCCGAGGAGCTCGAGTTCTATCTCAGTGATCTCGGCGCCAAGGCGCTGGTGCTCGATACCGCAGGCCATGCTGCTGCCGAGGAGGTCGCAGACCGCCTGAAAATCCCGGTTGTCCGCCTTTCGGTCGCCGACGGCGCGCCGGCTGGCAGCTTCACGCTCGACGCGGCGGAAAATGGCACCGCAGCCAATCCCGGCCCGTCAGCGCCGGACGATATTGCGCTGGTGCTCCACACCTCCGGTACCACCTCGCGGCCCAAAATCGTGCCGCTCATCGGCGCCAATATAGCGGCCTCGGCCCGCAATATCCGCGAGACGCTGCGCCTGACGCCGGACGATCGCTGCCTCAACATCATGCCGTTGTTCCATATCCACGGGCTGATCGCGGCGGTTACCGCCACGTTGTCCGCCGGCGCGTCGGTCACCTGCACACCGGGCTTCAACGCACTGAAATTCTTTCAGTGGCTCGATGAGGCGAAGCCGAGCTGGTACACGGCCGTGCCGACCATGCACCAGGCGATCCTGGCCCGCGCCGCACGCAATCCCGATAGCGTCGCCCGCGCGGCGCTGCGCTTTATCCGCTCGTCGTCGTCCTCGCTGCCGCCGCAGGTGATGGCGGAGCTCGAACAGGTGTTTCGCGCGCCGGTGATCGAATCCTACGGCATGACCGAGGCCACCCATCAGATGGCGTCGAACCCCCTGCCCCCGGCGGAACACAAGGCGGGCAGTGTCGGCCTCGCCGCCGGACCCGAAATGGCTATCCTTGCCGCCGACGGGCGCATCTGCGGTCCCGGCGAGGTCGGCGAGATCTGCATCCGCGGCGATAACGTCACCGCCGGCTACGAGAAGAACCCCAAGGCCAATGCGGAAGCCTTCGCTTTCGGCTGGTTCCACACCGGCGACCAGGGCACGGTCGACGTGGATGGCTATTACCGTATCACCGGGCGGCTCAAGGAGATCATCAATCGCGGCGGCGAGAAGATCTCCCCGCGCGAGGTCGACGAGGTGATTATGGATCATCCGGCCGTCGCCCAGGTGATCACCTTCGCCATGCCGCACACCAAGCTCGGCGAGGACGTCGCCGCAGCCGTGGTGCTGTGCGAGGGCGAGACGGCGAACGAGCGCGATCTGCGTGAGTTCTGCGCCGCACGCCTTGCTGACTTCAAGGTTCCGCGCAGGATCCTGTTCCTGGCCGAAATCCCGAAGGGCGCGACCGGCAAGCTGCAGCGCATCGGTCTTGCCGAGAAGCTCGGCCTCACCGCATGAGGATCTGCGTCTTCGGTGCCGGCGCCATCGGCGGCTATGTCGGCGCCAAGCTCGCGGCCAAGGGCGACGCTGAGGTCAGCCTGGTGGCACGCGGGCCGCACCTTCAGGCGATGCATGAGCGCGGCCTGAAGCTCGTCGCGGGCGGCGGTGAAACCACGGTGAAGGTCCTCGCCACCGACAATCCCGCCGATCTGCCGGTGCAGGACTACGTCATTCTGGCACTCAAGGCGCATTCGGTTCCCGGCGTGCTCGATGCGCTCAAGCCGCTGCTCGGCCCCGAAACCGCGGTAGTCACGGCGCAGAACGGGATCCCGTGGTGGTATTTCCATCGCCATGGCGGTTCCTTCGACGGGCACCGCATCGAGGCGGTGGATCCCGGCGGCCGCATCTGGGCGGCGATCGGGCCCGAGCGCGCCATCGGTTGCGTCGTCTATCCGGCCGCCGAGATCGCCGAGCCCGGCGTCGTCCGCCATGTCGAAGGCGACCGGCTGCCACTCGGCGAGCCCTCCGGCGAAAAGAGCGAGCGCGTCGTCGCGCTGTCGCGGGCGCTGGTGGCGGCTGGCTTGCGTTCAGCGGTGCGTCCGGCAATCCGCACCGATATCTGGGTCAAGCTTTGGGGAAACCTGTCGTTCAATCCGATCTCGGCGCTCACCGGCGCCACGCTGGCGGGCATCGTGCGCGATCCCGGCACCCGGGCGCTCGCCCGCCAGATGATGGTCGAGGCCGAAGCGATCGCCACCGCACTCGACGTGCGCCTGCCGATCGATGTCGACCGGCGCATTGCCGGGGCCGAAGAGGTCGGCGAGCACAAGACCTCGATGCTGCAAGACCTCGAGCGTGGCCGGCCGATGGAGATCGACGCGCTGGTAATGGCCGTGCAGGAACTCGGCCGGCTGACGGAGATGCCGACGCCGGCGCTCGACATCGTGCTGGCGCTGGTGCGTCAGCGCGCCCGCTTGGCCGGCTCATATTGAGCGCCCTGGACCCCAAGGACTGCCAATCTGTTGCCCAGCCCGCCCGAGCCCACAAACCTCGACAGCCATGCCAGGCTCACCGCATGTGGACCCGCGCGCGGGCTGCCCTGGTGCTACCCTGGCGCTTTTTCTGGGCAGTACCAAATTAGCATTCGATGCGATTATGTTGATTTCACAACTCTTTTGGTGAGCGCGTCGGGGCTCGAACCCGAGACCTGCTGATTAAAAGTCAGCTGCTCTACCAGCTGAGCTACGCGCTCTCCGGCACCTTGCGGCGCCAATCGGGGCGGACCCTATAAGTGGCCCCCGAAGGGGTCAATACGCTTGGGTCCGCTACTGGAATGCCTTGAAGGTCGGGATGGTGCGGGTATCGCGGATGCCGCCGATCGGCTGCACCTTCTCGGTTATGAAATGGCCGATATCGGCGTCTTCCGGCAGGTAGAACTTGACCAGCAGGTCGAAATCGCCGGCGGTCGAATAGATTTCGGAGGCGATCTCCGCCTCGGCGATTTCGTCGGCGACCTGATAGGCCTTGCCGAGATCGCATTTGATCTGCACGAACAGCGCCCGCATGGGGCCCTCCAAATCACTGGTTGCTGGCGACAGGACACCAGATCGCCGCCGGGGAAACAAGGGAAATGCCGCGCCCGCCCGCGCCCCCTTGTCGAGCCACACGGCTGCCGTATGTCTCTTGAGGCGCGATGAACCGGAGGACACGCCATGCCGCGCCCCCTGACAGCCCTCGCCCGCCTGATCGCCGCTTTGTTGATTGCCACCGGCCTCGCCCTGCCGGCCGCCGCCGGAGAGATCGCCCCCGGCGATTCTCCCGCCATCCGGTCGGTCATACAGAGCCAGATCGATGCCTTCCGCCAGGACGATGGCGCCGCCGCCTATGCGTTCGCCGCGCCGGCCATCAAGCAGATCTTCCCCTCGGTCGGCGCCTTCATGGACATGGTGCGCGGCCAGTACCAGCCGGTCTATCGCCCGCGCTCGGTGACCTTCGGCCCTCTGGCAGATTCACCCAATGCGCCACAGCAGACGGTCTTCCTCGTCGGGCCTAACGGCAAGGCCTGGGTGGCGCTCTACACGCTTGAGCGCCAGAGCGACGGCACCTGGAAGATCAATAGCTGCGTGCTGCTGCCGGACAACAGCCCGACGGCGTGACCGATCTCAGCGGGCGATCACCACGCGGTCGCGGCCGCCTTTCTTCGCGTCATAGAGGGCACGATCGGCCAGCGCGATCAGGTCCTCGGCGGATGCATCCGTGCTGCCCGACACGGCACCGCCGAAGCTCGCCGTTACCGCTCTTATTTCGCCGTTGAGGTCGAAGGGCTCACTGGCGATCGCCAGGCGGAGCCGCTCGGCCATTGCCGCCAGAGTCTCCTTCGTCGATCGATCGACGACGATGAGGAATTCTTCCCCGCCGTAACGACCGAGCCGATCATCCTGGCGGAGTACCTCCAGCAGACGGCGCGTGAACTCTTTCAGGGCCCCATCTCCGGCTGCATGTCCAAGGCTGTCGTTGACGGCCTTGAAGCGGTCGATGTCGACCATGATGAATCCCGCACGAGTCTGCGTTTGCGCCGCATGCTTCATTTCGCGAAGGGCGACTTGCATGATGGCGCCGCGATTGAGCACACCGGTCAGCGCATCGCGATTTGCGACCTGCTTGAGCGCGCGGCCTTCGGCTACCAGTTCGCGGTTGCGGTCAATGATCTGCTGGTAGACGCGGCTCTTGTCGATGACGATCGAGACCTGTTTGGCGATCTGCTTGAACGTTGTTTGGTGGATTTCGCGATAGGCATCCCTGTACCGGCTGGTGAAGAAGAGAAACGCGATCGGCCGGCCCTCGACGATCAGTGGACAGGTGAGGCTCGATCGCCCGCCCTCGCGCACGATGCGGCGGGTCGAGTCCGAGTCCGGCTTTGCTTCCAGATAGGCCTCCAGATCGTTCAGGATGCGCGGCTCGCCCGTCTCGAGGATGCGCTCCAGGCTGCTTCCTGCCAAAGCCTGCGAATATCCGACCGTGATCTGCACCGGCCCCAGTTCCGTACGGGCCCAATAGGCCGCCACTTCCGACTGATCTTCGGACAGGAACGCACAGCCGATGCGATTGTAGGGGATGACGCCCGCAAAACAGTCGAAGATCCGGTTAAGTGCGTCCTCGACGCCGACGCCCTGTTCGACAATTTCGACCACATCGAAGAGGTGGCGGACTTCGCGTTCACGCTGGTTCAGGTTGTCGGCAAGCCTTTGCAGCTCGTGGGCGAGACTGGCCAGCGGATCGTCGTCGGCGGGTCTCAATTCCGGGACGGGGCATCCCTGGCGAAGCTGTGCGACCCAGGCCGCATAGGCTTCCACCCTGTTCCGCAGGGTGACGGTATCGCTGACCGTCTTGTCCATGACCGCCTCAGTCCATCGACACGCCGGTCGGACAATGCCGGCGGACTGATAATCTTTTCTGAATGTTAGGTCGTTGGCCGGCTAATTCTCTCAGACATGCGGCAGTATGTCGCCGGCTGACCAGGTGCTTCTTGTAGTTATTCGAAAGTCTTCGTAGCGCCCGGCGCGAATAGCTGCGCGGACATCGGCCATCAGCCCCTCGTAATAGGCAAGATTGTTCCACGACAAGAGCATGGCGCCGAGCATCTCGCCGGATTTCACCAGATGGTGCAGATAGGCACGGCTGTAGTCGCGCGTCGCCGGGCAGTCGCTTTCCTCGTCGAGCGGGCGCGGGTCCTCGGCGTGGCGGGCGTTCTTCAGGTTGATCTTGCCGAAGCGGGTGTAGGCGACGCCGTGACGGCCGGCGCGGGTTGGCATGAC
The DNA here is from genome assembly GCA_963750065.1 of uncultured Alphaproteobacteria bacterium. Taxonomy (GTDB): domain Bacteria; phylum Pseudomonadota; class Alphaproteobacteria; order Rhizobiales; family Kaistiaceae; genus CAVSRC01. Next base: position 44,849 of record CAVVPK010000001.1, on the reverse strand, counting down.
GCAGTCGAACATGTCGATGCCGCGGGCGACCGATTCGACGATGTCGTCCGGCGTGCCCACGCCCATCAGATAGCGTGGCGCGTCCACCGGCAGCACCGGCGCCGTGATCTCCAGCATGTTCAGCATGACGTCCTGGGGCTCGCCCACCGCCAGCCCGCCGATGGCGTAGCCGTCGAAGCCGATGGCTGTGAGCCCCTCCGCCGATGCGACGCGCAGTTCCGCATCGTCGCCGCCCTGCACGATGCCGAACAGCGCCCTCCCCTCTGGCCTGCCGAAGGCGGCCTTGCTGCGCTCCGCCCATCTCAGCGACAGGCGCATGGCGCGCTCGACCTCGGCCCGTGGCGCCGGTAGCGCGATGCACTCGTCGAGCTGCATGCGGATGTCGGAATCGAGCAGCGCTTGAATTTCCAGCGAACGCTCGGGCGTCAGCGAGAAGGTCGCCCCGTCGATATGCGACTGGAAGGTGACGCCGGTCTCGTCGAGCTTCCTGAGCTGCGCCAGCGACATCACCTGGAAGCCGCCGGAGTCGGTCAGGATCGGCCCCTGCCAGCCAGAGAAGTCGTGCAGGCCGCCGAGCTTCGCGACGCGCTCGGCGCCGGGGCGCAGCATCAGGTGATAGGTGTTGCCGAGGATGATGTCGGCGCCCGCCGCCTTCACCTGGTCCATGTACATGGCCTTCACCGTGCCGGCGGTGCCGACCGGCATGAAGGCCGGCGTGCGCACCACACCGCGCGCGAGCCGGATCTCGCCTGTCCGCGCGGCGCCGTCGGTTGCCGCGACGGTGAAGGTGAGGCCGGTCATGCCGCGGTTCACCGTGCCCCCCCCGGATGGAGCAACGTGGCATCGCCATAGGAATAGAAGCGGTAATGCGCCGCGATGGCGTGCCTGTAGGCGGCGAGCATCGTCTCGCGGCCTGACAAGGCCGAGACCAGCATGAACAGCGTCGAGCGCGGCAGGTGGAAGTTGGTCATCATCAGGTCGACCGCCTTGAAGCGGTAGCCGGGCGTGATGAAGATCGACGTATTGCCGGTAAAGGGGTGGATGGTGCCGTCGTCGTCGGCCGCACTTTCCAGGAGCCTGAGCGAGGTGCTGCCGACGGCAACGATGCGCCCGCCGGCCGCACGCACGGCGTTCAGCGCCGCGGCCGTCTCGGCGCTCACCGTGCCGCTCTCGGCATGCATGAAGTGGTCTTCGGTCTCCTCGGTCTTGACCGGCAGGAAGGTTCCGGCGCCGACGTGCAGCGTCACCATGTGGCGGCTGACGCCCGCTTCGGCCAGGCGCGCGAACAGCGCATCGGTGAAGTGCAGGCCGGCGGTCGGCGCGGCCACGGCGCCGTCCTCGCGGGCATAGATAGTCTGGTAGTCGCGCTTGTCGGCCTCGTCCGGCGGCCGGCGGGTGGCGATATAGGGCGGCAGGGGGGCGATGCCGACATTGGCCAAGGCTTCGTCGAGCGCCGGGCCCGACAGGTCGAAGCTCAGGAACACCTCGCCGGCCTCGCCGCGGTCGATCACCGTCGCGTCGAGTTCGCCGATGAGGCAGGCATTGTCGCCGACGTCATGCGTGGCGCCGAAGCGGATGCGGTCGCCGATGGCCAGGCGCTTGGCCGGCCGTGCCAGCGCTTCCCAGCGCGCTGGCGCCGTGCGCCGGGTGAGCGTCGCCTCGACATGGGCAATGCTGCCGTCGCGGATGCGCTCGCCGACAAGCCGCGCCGGGATCACCCTGGTGTCGTTCAGCACCAGCGCGTCGCCGGGTCTGAGCAGATCGGGCAGGTCGCGAACGGTGTGGTCGGCAAGCCCCTCCCCCGGCTTGACCACCAGCAGGCGGGCCGCATCGCGCGGCGTTTCGGGGCGGAGCGCGATCAGCTCCTCGGGAAGGTCGAAATCGAACAGGTCAACGCGCATCGGCGCTTCCTAGCGACATCTGTCGCCGGAAGGAAGCGCCAGTTTCCGGTTTGGTTTCCGGCCGCCTCAGCCGCCGCGGCGACCGCCAAGCACGACGCCGACACCGAGCACGATGAGGATGACGGGCCAGAGGACGCCCCAGTCGAAACCGGCCAGGAACGAAGCGCCGAAGACGACGAGCACCGCGCCGACGATCGCCGTGCTGGTCACACTTCGGGTCACCCCGCCATCGCGTTGATACATGCGCCAGGCGGTCCATAGGGCCCCAAGACCGGGCAGAATCAGGAAGACGGCCCACCAGTTCTCTGGGATCGGAACGCCGAAATTCTTCAGCAGAAACAGGATGCCCAAGCCGACCAGGATCAGGCCGGCGATCCACGAACCGCCCGGCCCCCAGGTCATTTCGCGCCGCTCCGCGCGCCGTGCCCGCTTCTCTTCCCGGCGCAGTTCGCGCCAGTCCTTCCGTCCGCCGTCCGCTCCGTTCGCAGGATCGCTCATGGCAAGCCCCACTGGAAACAACCCGGCGCGATCATATCACGCCGGGGCCGTTCCGCGCGCAGGCTCAGGCGTCGGCGGCCACCTTCATCGAGACGATCTTGTCCGGGTCCTTCACCGGCTCGCCGCGCTTGATCTTGTCGACCGCGTCCATGCCGGAGGTGACGTTGCCCCAGGCGGTGTACTGTCCGTCGAGGAAGCGGGCATCGGCGAAGCAGATGAAGAACTGGCTGTCGCCCGAATCCGGGTTCTGCGCGCGCGCCATGGAGACGGTGCCGCGCACATGCGGCTCCCTGCTGAACTCGGCCTTGAGCTTCTGGCCGGAGCCGCCCATGCCGGTGCCGGTCGGGTCGCCGGTCTGGGCCATGAAGCCCTCGATGACGCGGTGGAACACGACGCCGTCATAGAAGCCTTCGCGCACCAGCTCCTTGATGCGCGCCACGTGCCCGGGCGCGAGGTCCGGGCGCAGCTTGATCACGACGCTGCCGGCCGTGGTTTCCATCAGCAGCGTGTTTTCCTTGTCGTCGGCCATGAGGTCTCCTCGCGTTTGGCTATTTCTTGACGTCGGCGGCGACCTGCATCTTGATGATGCGGTCGGGATTCTTGACGACGCCGCTCTGGTCGGTCCCCGCCTTCAGCTTATCGACATATTCCATGCCCGAGACCACCTGGCCCCAGACGGTGTATTGGCCGTTCAGCCAGGACGCGTCGGCAAAGCAGATGAAGAACTGCGAATTCGCCGAATTGGGATCCTGGGTACGCGCCATGCCGACCGTGCCACGGGTGAAGGGCACACTGCTGAATTCGGCCTTGAGGTTGGGCAGCTTCGAGCCGCCTTCGCCGGTGCCGGTCGGATCGCCACCCTGGGCCATGAAGCCGGGGATGACGCGGTGAAACGGCGTGCCGTCATAGAAGCCCATGCGCGTCAGCTTCTTGATCTGTGCCACATGGTTGGGCGCGACCTCCGGCAGCAGCTTGATCACCACCCGGCCGGCGGGCAGATCCATGTAGATCGTATTCTCGGGATCGAGCGTCTGGGCGCTGGCCGCGAGCGGCACCATGAGAAACGCGGCGAACAGCGCCGCGGCGAAACGTGTCAGCATTCTGGACCCTTATCCTGTTGAGCAACGTTGCGGCCGGACATACCGCAATCGGCTGCACTTTCCACGTCTTTTCGGCCTAGGCCTTTGCCTTGCGGGCGATGCGCCGGGCGACGCTCTTGGGCACGAAAGCCGAGACGTCGCCGCCCATGGTGGCGATCTGGCGCACAAGCGTGGCGGTGATGTGGCGCGCCGCCGGCGAGGCCGGCAGGAACACCGTGCGCAGGCCCGGCGCCATCGTGCAGTTCATGCCAGACATCTGCATCTCGTAGTCGAAGTCGCTGGCGTCGCGCAGGCCGCGGATCAGCATGCTGGCGCCGGCCTTGCGGCCGGCCTCGACCGCCAGCCCGTCGAAGGCAACGGCGCTCGCCCGTGGGCTGACCTTGCGGCCGAACCCGACGATCATGTCGCGCACCATCTTCAGCCGCTCGTCGATGGTGAACATCGGCGATTTGCCGGCATTGATGCCGACGCCCACCACGACCTCGTCGGCAATCGCCAGCGCACCCTGCAATATGTCGACGTGGCCGTTGGTCACGGGATCGAAGGTGCCCGGATAAAAGGCAATACGGGTCATGGGCTGGTTGCTTCCGTCACGGTCCGGCGCCGGTTGTCATAGCGCGCCGCCGGTGCCGGGGGCAAGCGCAGGCGCGCGCCGTGCGGCTCCGCGCCGGGGACGATTTGAGCGAAAATTGTACCTTTCATCAATTACTTAAGTTTTGTGATCATCGTCACAGCGAAAGCGTGGAGGCGGACCTATCTCAGCCTCATGAAGAGCGGCCCCGAGGCCACCCGGAACCTTCGATGAGGATCCGACGATGAACACGAACACACGCAGCTTTCTGTTGGCACTGGCTTTCGCAGTCACCGTCGCCGCCGGCACTACCGGCCTGTCGTTGAGCGGTCAGAGCAAGGAATCGAGCCCCGACCCGGCCTGCGCCCAGGCCACCTGGCCGATGATCCCGGCCCAGTGCCTGGCAGGCGCCGACGCCGAGCGCGCGGTGCGCACGGTCGCCACCCGCAGCGCGGTGGTGCCGCCCGAAACCATGGGTGAGCGCTTCGCGCTTGCCTTCAACTAGCCCGGATTTCGCCAAATCGCTGCCGCGTCGCTGAACGCTTCCTGAACGGGCCTCTCCGCAACCGTTCAGCTTCGATGGTGTTCAATGCGCAAAGTAAGCGGCACGGTAAAGCGAAGGAGACGAGAGATGACCCTCAAGCTTCACTCGACCATTCTGGCAACCAGCCTGGCGGCGACGCTTGCCGTCGGTTTCGCCAGCGCCGCGATCGTCGCCGGCCATGAGCCGGCGGTGGCGGCCAAGGGCGACCGCCTTCCTATCGTCGCCACCGCGACGCCCGCCGCCGACTATGTGACCGTCGAGACCCGCCATGACGGCGTGTCGGAATTGCAGCTCATTCCTGTGAACTGACCTGACCTGACCAAACCCCAGACCTGACCTCCCCCTCCCCCACCGCCGGCCCGCACCCCAGGGCCGGCGGTATTTTTTTTGCTCGGCACCACAAGACGGCGGCCGCGTCTCACAGAAGCGCTTCGATTTCGTTCCGCAGGGCCTCCGGCTTGGTCGCCGGGGCAAAGCGACTCACGACCTTGCCCTTCCGGTCGACCAGGAACTTCGTGAAGTTCCACTTGATCGCCTCGCTGCCGAGCACCCCCGACGCCGCGCCCTTCAGCCAGACATAGAGCGGACTTGCTCCGGGCCCGTTGACGTCGATCTTGGCGAACATCGGAAAGGTGACGTCATAGGTCAGCTTGCAGAAATTGGCGATTGCGGCGGCATCGCCCGGCTCCTGCTCGCCGAACTGATTGCACGGGAAGCCGAGCACGGCGAGGCCGCGGTCGCGATAGTCGCGATACAGCGCCTCGAGCCCCTCGTATTGGGGCGTGAAGCCACATTTGCTCGCCGTGTTGACGATCAGCAGCACTTTGTCGCGATAGGCGTCGAGCCCCACCTCCTGTCCCGTGATATCGCGCAGGGTGAAATCGTAGATGGTCGTGGCGGCGTGGTCTGTTGCGGTCATGGTCTGGCTCTTTGGCTGGTGGTGGTTTGGTGGAGGGCGGGCGAGGCGACCTGCGCCAGGCGCCCGACCAGTGCGGTGGTCAGGCCGTGCAGGGCACGGCTCTCGCTTTCGTTCATGCTGATGCGGGCGGCGAGCGTGGCTGGAACATGCTCGGCCTTCCTGCGCAACGCCGCGCCGCGCCGGGTCAACGCTACCAGCACGCGGCGCTCGTCCCTGTGATCGCGCTGCCGGGTGACAAGGCCAGCCTTCTCCATTCGCTTCAGCAGCGGCGTCAGCGTGCCGTTGTCCAGATGGAGGCAATCGCCCAGCTCGCCCACCGAGGCGGTGCGCCTCTCCCACAGAAGCAGCATCACCAGATATTGCGAATAGGTGAGCCCAAGGGGGGTGAGCAGCGGCCGATAGAGCCGCTGCAGCAGGTTGGTCGCCGCATAGAGCGGAAAGCAGATCTGCCGGTCGAGACGCAGGTTATCGCGCCGCGGGGCTGGCAAGGCCGGGGAAACCGTCATGGGGCTCACGTCCTTTGATCGCTAAGGGATATATGGCTAGCCATATAATTAGCAAGACACGTGCCCCGGGGAATCCCCGCCGCCGGCCCTCGTCCCCGGGGGCCGGCGGTCTTCCTTTGCGGCGGTCAGGCTGCCCGTGCAGCGCTCACGCCATCCAGCTCGACCATCGCGTCGGCCGGCAGGGTGAGATCGGGCGCAGCGAGGTTCTCCCTGAGATGGCCGAGCGACGACGTGCCCGGGATCAGCAGGATGTTGGGGGCGCGGTGCAGCAGCCAGGCGAGCGCCACCTGCATGGGCGTCGCGTCGAGGCGGTGCGCGACGGCATCGAGCGTCGCAGACTGCAGCGGGCTGAAGCCGCCAAGGGGGAAGAACGGCACATAGGCGATGCCGTCGCGGGCGAGGTCGTCAATCATCGCATCGTCGTGGCGATGGGCGAGATTGTACTGGTTCTGCACGCAGACGATTTCGGCGATGCGGCGCCCTTCGGCAAGCTGGGTCGGCGTGATGCTGCTCAGGCCGATGTGGCGAACCAGTCCTTCCTTCTGCATGTCGGCGAGCACCGCCACCTGCTCCCCGATCGGTCCTTCGGCCGGCGCGTTAACGCCGTGGATGCTGCGGAAGTTCACGACGTCAAGCACGTCCTTGCCGAGATTGCGCAGGTTGTCGTGCACCGCCTGCCTCAGCTCTTCCGGCGCCATGGCCGGCAACCACGCGCCCTCGGCGTCGCGCCGGGCGCCGATCTTGGTCACGATCACGAGATCGTCCGGATAGGGGTGAAGCGCCTCGCGGATGATCTGATTGGTGACGTGCGGCCCGTAGAAGTCGCTGGTGTCGATGTGGTCGACGCCGCTTGCGACCGCTTCGCGCAGGACTGCGATCGCCTCCTTGCGGTCCTTGGGCGGGCCGAAAACACCCGGCCCGGCGAGCTGCATGGCGCCGTAGCCGAGCCGCTTCACGGTGCGGTTGCCGAGGGTGAATGTTCCGGATTGTTCAATGGCCATGAATGGCTTCCTTCTGGCTCGAGATGCACCCGATAACTAGGCGTTGTCCGTACGCACGATAACCGGCTACAAACTGCACAGACTGTGCGGGATTACGAACAATGCGCGACTTGTCGGATCTGAACGCTTTTGTGGTGGTGGCGCGCGCCGGGGGCTTTCGGGATGGTGCCCGCCTCACCGGGGCAAGTGCGTCACGCTTGAGCGAGGCGGTGCGCCGCCTGGAGGCGCAGCTCGGCGTCCGCCTGCTGAACCGGACGACCCGCAGCGTCGTTCCGACCGAGGCAGGTCAGGGCCTGCTGGAGCGCCTCGGCCCGGCGCTCAGCGAGGTGGAGTCGGCCCTCGACGTGGTCAACACCTACCGTGACCGGCCGGCCGGCACGCTGCGGCTCAACGTGCCGGTCAGCGCGGCGCGGCTGGTGCTGCCCGCTATCGTGCCGCGTTTCCTCGCCGCCTATCCCGACATCCGCCTGGAGATCGTCACCGAGGAGAGCTTCGTCGACGTGATCGCGGCCGGCTGCGACGCCGGCATCCGCTACGACGAGCGGCTGGAGCAGGACATGATCGCGGTGCCGATCGGACCACGGACCCAGCGCTTCGCCACGGCCGCAGCCCCCGCTTATCTCGATCATCACGGTCGACCCGAGCATCCGCGCGACCTGCTCGACCATGCCTGCCTGTGCACCCATTTCCTGGGGCGCGCGACGACGACCTGGGAGTTCGAGCACGATGGCGAGGTCGTGCGCGTCGACCCCACCGGGCCGCTGATTGTGACGGCCGGCGGCGGAACCGATCTGATGGTCGAGGCGGCAGTCGCCGGTGCCGGCATCACGTCGCTGTTCGAGGACTGGTTGCGCCCCTATTTCGGCAGTGGCGCGCTCGAGCCGGTCCTCGAAGACTGGTGGGAGAGCTTCTCCGGCCCCTTCCTCTATTATCCAGGGCGACGCTTGGCGCCGGCGCCGCTCCGCGCCTTCATCGATTTCATCAGGGATCCTGCGAACCGGGACTACGGTCGGGATCAATAAACTGAGCGAAACATTCGGATGACGGCTCCGGGCTCATGGCGGCCATTTGCGCGGCGACCTGGAGTGCTCGAATGACGGAAATTGTGCCCTATCGCTTCCGCGCTGCGACGATGGCCGACCTCGGCCTTTTGGCAGGTTGGCAAAAGGCTCCGCATGTCAGCCTTTGGTGGAATAGCGACGCTCCCTTTGACGAAGAGAAACTGGCTGACCCCCGCGTGTCGCGCTGGATCGTCTCGTTTGGTGAAAGGCCATTTGCCTATATGCAGGATTATGCCGTGCATGGGTGGCCACAGCATCATTTCGACTATCTTCCCGAAAAATCCCGGGGGATCGACCAATACATCGGCGAACTCGACATGATCGGAAAAGGCCACGGCAGGGGGTTTATCCAGCAGCGTATGCAAGAATTGTATGGACAGGGGGTTCCGGTTCTGGCGACCGACCCGAGCCCAAAAAACAAGAGGGCGATCTCGGTATACGAGAAGCTGGGATTCCGTATCGTGGGGCCAGCCAAAGAAACGCAATGGGGCACCGTCCTACCGATGGAGGCAAGGGAGAGACATTGAGGCAAAAGAGCGGAGCCCAGGAAGCCACCTGCATGGCCGGCGTAACTCGGCGTGGTTTCTTGCGGAGGTTTGCCTGACGGCGCGACGGCGCTAAGGTTCCGCTCCACACACCCGATCGATCCCCTGCCCCAAATCGCGACGCCGCCTCGCTCCATCACACCGCTCAATCCTGCGAGGGCGTCGCTCGCCGCTCATGCCTGTTGAGGAGAGAACTGATGAAATACCGCTATCTCGGTCGGTCCGGCCTGCTCGTATCGCGCATCTGCCTCGGCACGATGACCTTCGGCCAGAAGGAATGGGGCTGCGACCAGGAGACCGCCACGGCCATCGTGCGGCGCTTCATCGAGGGCGGCGGCAACTTCATCGATACCGCCGACATGTACAGCGGCGGCGAGTCCGAGAAGATGCTCGGGCGGGCGCTCAAGGAGCACAATCGGGACTCCCTGGTGATCGCCACCAAGTGCTGGTTCCCCAGCGACCCCGCGGTAACCGCGCGCGGCCTGTCGCGCAAGCACATTGTCGAATCTTGCGAGAACAGTCTTAGGGACATGGACGTCGATACCATCGACCTCTACCAGTTCCACGGTCCCGATCCCTATACGCCGATCGAAGAAAGCTTGCGCGCCGCCGACGACCTGATCAGCGCCGGCAAGGTCCGCTATCTCGGCTGCTCCAACTTCTATGCCTGGCAGATAGCCAAGGCCAACGGCATCGCCGCGTTCAAGGATTATGAGCCGCTGATCTCGGCCCAGCACCTCTACAATCTGCTGCGTCGCGATATCGAGCGCGAAATCCTGCCCGCCTGCGACGATCAGGGCCTCGGCATGATCTGCTGGAGCCCGCTGGCCGCCGGCATGTTGACCGGCAAGTACCGCGACCAGAGCCAGCCGGATGCGCAGTCACGTATCGGCATTCAGGCGTCGATCACCATGCCGCGCTACTGGTTCGAAGACGCATTGAAGCTGATCGATCTGGTCGTCGAGATCGCTGGCAAGCTTGACCGTACGCCGAGCCAGGTGGCGCTCGCCTGGCTGCTTGGCGATCGTCGCGTCACCGCTGCGATCGTCGGTGCCCGCCGTGTCGATCAGATCGGGGAGAACCTCGTCGCCGGCGATTTCGACCTGCCGGACGACATTCGCCGAGAGCTCACGCACGCCATGCCGCTGAACCTCGGTTACCCCTATGAATGGATGGCGACGACTTACCCCAATACCTTCGGCAAGGCCGAGTTCGAACCGGCCCACACGGTGCGGCAACCCTAAGCGCGACTTCTGGTCGATTCCACTGCTGTCCGGGGCGGGGGTCTGGCGCGGCCGCCGCTCCGCGCCTTCACCGGCTTCAGCAAGGCGGCACAGGTCATCGCGACTCCGGTGCTCAGTCGTTCAGCCCCGCCTTGCGCAGGCCATCGACCAGAAGCGTCGTGTCCTCGGCGCGCCTATATACCGCGATCTTTCGGATTTGAGCCATCGAAAGACCGGGATTGATCCGCCGCGCTTCCACCAGGGCATCGTGCGCCAAAGCATCCTCCCCAAGCTGTCCGTAGGCGGCCGCAAGGAAGAAGTGCGACGGCAGTGCGTGCGGATTGCGTGTAACGCTTCGCTTGATCGATTGCACCGCATCCGCGAAGTGGTGCATCGCGAATTGTGCAAGCCCGACATAGAGCGGGTAGTAAAATGGGTAGAACGGATTCAGGCGCATCGCCTTCACGATCAGCCCCTCGACCTGCTCCGGCTCGCCGGCGAAGACCAATACGCCGGCAAGGTTGGCATGGGCTTCGGCGTCCCCCGGCTCCACCTCAACCCAGCGCCTCGCGGCCGCAAGCGCCTCGTCGTGTTGCCGGCTGAACTGATGAACCGTGCTGAGCGCCTCATAAACCAGCGGCAGGGAGGGATTGAGCCGTTTGGCCGTTTGCGCCAGCGCGTAGGCGTCATCAAGCCTGTCGGAAGTGCCGAAAAACCAATCTTGTACATACGTCTCCGCCGTCCCCGCATAGCCCTCGGCGTAATTTGGGGCGAGCATCATCGCCCTTTCGTAGAGTTCTCGCGCCGCCGCGTTCCCCTCCCGGGTGAACAAGCGGTACTGCTCACGCGCGCGCAACACGCAGTCGTAGGCTTCGAGGTCTTCCGGGTTGCCGCGCGATGACGGACCGCGTTCGATATCGGTCAGTTGCACCTCGAGGGCGCGGACGATCTTCTCGGTCACGTCGTCCTGCACGGCGAAAATGTCGGAAAGGTCGCGATCGTATCGTTCGGCCCAGACGTGCCCGCCCGAACTGCCGTCGATGAGCTGGGCGGTCACCCGAACCCGTTGCCCCGCCTTGCGAACGCTGCCTTCCAGAACGTAGCGCACACGCAGGTCACGGCAGACGTCCTGGACCTTGGTCGCCTTGCCCTTGTAGGTGAAGGTCGAGTTGCGGGCGATGACGAGAAGCGCCGGCAATCGCGACAGCTCGGTGATGATGTCCTCGGTGATGCCGTCGGCGAAGTAGTCCTGCGCGGGATCGGCGCTCATATTGTCGAAGGGCAGCACGGCGACCGACGGCTGCTCCGCTGCCGGCGGGCGATGCGCGGTGCTCTGCGCCGCCGGTCCGGCCGATGCGGCTGCGGTGTTGTCGACCTGGATATGCCAGATGTCGACGGGCTCCGGAATGTTCTTGAGGTGCCGCGCGCCCATCGCCACCAGGTCGGCATCGACCTTGCCACGCACCTGCTCGTACACGGCACGGGAGATGCAGATTCCGCCGGCAGGCGCCAGCGGCTCCAGCCGCGCTGCGATGTTGACGCCGTCGCCAAGGATGTCATCGCCATCGATAACGATGTCGCCGACGTTGATGCCCATGCGCAAATGCAGCCGGCGATCTTCGGGATCTCCGGCGCCGCGCTCGCCCATGTCGGTCTGAATGGCGATTGCCGTTCTGACGGCTGCCACAACGGAGGGAAACTCGATGAGGAAGCCGTCGCCCATGGTCTTGATCAAGCGCCCATCGCCGGCGGCGATCCGCGGATCGATGACTGCGGTGCGCAGCGCCTTCAGCCGCGTCACGACACCCTCCTCGTCGGCGGCCATCTGGCGGCTGAACCCAACGATATCGGCAACCAGGATGGTGGTCAGTCGGCGATCCATAGATGTCCCGCGTCGCGAACGGATTTCGCGCCGGCCGAATGTGCGGCAGCGCGCGCGCGACGGCAAGCTGCACGTTTGCAGGCCACGTAGACATTCGGGCGCCCGTCGATCGAGCGCGGCGGGTGTGTCGTCAGGACGCCTGCTGCATGGCGATCTCGGCCGGCGGCGCGGCCACGTCTGGCGGCTCGTTGTCGCCGGCAAAAGACCAGCGATCGCGCCCTGCCCGCTTGGCGGCATAGACGGCGTCGTCGGCCGCCTTCAAGAGCTTGTCGATGCCCTGGCCCGGCTTGCGGAAGGCGACGCCGACGCTGACGGTGACCGGGTCGAGGCGTTCGCCGGCGCCGACGCTGCGATGCACCTGATTGCAGATGCGTTCCGCCAGCCGTCCGATCGCCGTCGGTGGCACGCCGTCGATCATCGCCACAAACTCCTCACCCCCGAGACGCGCCACGATCCAGCGCGGCGCTTCGGCGGCGGTCACTTCCGACAGGATGGTGTCGGCGATGCGCTTCAGCACCATGTCGCCGTGGTCGTGGCCGAAGCTGTCGTTGATCGACTTGAACCTGTCGACATCGATCATCATCGCAGTCAGCGGCGTGCCGACGATGGCCTGGCGTTTGACGGTGGCGCGGGAAAACTCGAAGAAGGCGCGCCGGTTGGGCAGTTCGGTGAGCGCATCAACATGCGCCAGGCGCTCCAGTTCGGCGTGCAGTTCCGTCTGGTGGCGGAACGCCACGAGCAAGGGATAGACGAGAGCGAGAACGCCGATCGGCGGAAGCGTCAAAGTGAGGATGATCGCTAGGGGGAAAAGCGCGATGTGGCTGAGCCTGAACGATTCGACGACGACGCTCAGCGAAATTGCATCGACGGCAATGACGACGACCAGTGTCGTCAGCAACGGATGCCGCACGGCAAAACCCAGGTTCGGCGCCGCTTTCCTCATGGCATCAGATGTAGTCTGGAATGGCCGAACATTCGGTTAGGTTCTGTCGTCAATTTTCGGTTAGCGGCGGCCGACATTTGGGCCGCAATTCCTGGCGATATTCCGGATATCGGCGGCCGTCTGTCACCGGTCTCACGCATGCAGCCCCCCCTTCCCGACGCGTGGCAGAGGGTGTCGCCTATTCTGTTGAAGGATTTCTTGCCGCGATCGCTACAATTGAATCGATCGCCTGCGCCGGCTCAGTTATCCACCGCCGCCGGGTCTTCGCCGTCCTCGTCGCCGGCTTCGCTAAGGTGCTCGACCGAGACGACTTTTTCGCCCTCGCCGACGTCGAACAGGGTCACGCCCTGGGTGCCGCGGCCGATGATGCGAATATCGTGGACAGGCATGCGGATAACCTGGCCGCCGTCGGTGACCAGCATGATCTCGTCGCCGTCCTCGACCGGGAAGGAGGCGACCAGCGGCCCGTTGCGGTCGTTGACCGCCATGGCGACGATGCCCTTGCCGCCGCGGCCGGTCACCCGGTACTCGAAGGACGAGGTGCGCTTGCCGTAGCCGTTTTCCGACGCGGTGAGGATGAATTGCTCGGCAGCGCCCATGGCGGCGTAGCGCTCCTGGTCGAGCTCGCCGCTATTTGTCCCGGTCTCCTCGTCGTCGGTGCTCCCCGCATCGGCTTCGCCTTCGCCGCGCACGGCGCGGCTCATCTTCAGGTAGGCGCTGCGCTCGTCGGGCGAGGCTTCGAAATGGCGCAGGATCGCCATCGAGATCACCTCGTCGCCCTTGCCGAGAGCGATGCCGCGCACGCCGGTGGAATCGCGGCCCTTGAACACGCGCACGTCGCTGACCGGGAAGCGGATGCACTGGCCGGCGGCGGTGGTGAACAGAACGTCGTCGCCTTCCGTGCACGGCTGCACGCCGACGATCGCCTCCGCCTCGGAGTCGAACTTCATGGCGATCTTGCCGTTGCGGTTCACCTGGACGAAATCGGACAGCTTGTTGCGGCGCACGGTGCCGGCCTTGGTGGCGAACACCACGTCGAGCTCGCCCCAGCTCTCCTCGTCCTCGGGCAGCGGCAGGATGGAGGTGATGCGCTCGTTGGCGGAAAGCGGCAGCAGGTTGACCAGCGCCTTGCCGCGCGCCTGCGGGGCGGCCAGCGGCAGCCGCCAGACCTTGAGCTTGTAGACGATGCCGCGCGAGGAGAAGAACAGGATCGGCGTGTGGGTATTGGCGACGAACAGGCGGGTGACGAAATCCTCCTCCTTGGTCGCCATGCCGGAGCGGCCCTTGCCGCCGCGCCGCTGCGCCCGGTAGCTGTCGAGCGGCACGCGCTTGATCCAGCCGGCATGGGTGACGGTGACCACCATGTCCTCGCGCTGGATGAGGTCCTCGTCCTCGAGGTCGGCGCCGCCGTCCTCGATCACCGTCTTGCGCGGCGTGGCGAATTCCTCGCGCACCGCCGTCAGCTCGTCCTTGATGATGGCGCGCACGCGCGCCCGCGACCTGAGGATGTCGAGAAAGTCGATGATCTCGGCGGCGATCTTGTTGAGTTCGTCGGCGATCTCGTCGCGGCCGAGCGCGGTCAGCCTGGCCAGGCGCAGTTCGAGGATGGCGCGCGCCTGCGCGTCGGAGAGGATGTAGGTGCCGTCCGTCTCGAGCTTGTGGCGCGGGTCGTCGATGAGCGCAATCAGCGAGGCCACATCCTTGGCCGGCCAGCGCCGGCTCATCAGTTCCTCGCGCGCCGAATTGGGGTCCTTGGCCTGACGGATGACGCGGATCACCTCGTCGATATGGGCGACGGCGATGGCGAGACCGACAAGCACATGGGCGCGGTCGCGCGCCTTGTTGAGCAGGAACTTGGTCCGCCGCGTCACCACCTCCTCGCGGAAGGCGACGAAGGCGACGAGCATGTCCTTGAGATTCATCGTCTCCGGGCGGCCGCCGTTGAGCGCCACGATGTTGGCGCCAAACGAGGTCTGCAGGGCGGAGAAGCGCCACAGCTGGTTGAGCACCACGTCGGCCATGGCGTCGCGCTTCAACTCGATCACCACGCGCATGCCGTCGCGGTCGCTCTCGTCGCGGATGTCGGCGATGCCTTCGATGCGCTTGTCGCGCACCATCTCGGCGATCTTCTCGATCATCGTCGCCTTGTTGACCTGGTAGGGGATCTCGTGGACGACCAGCGCCTCGCGCTCGCGCCTCACCGTCTCCACCGTCACCTGGCCGCGCATCATGATCGAGCCGCGCCCGGTCTCGTAGGCGGAACGGATGCCGGCACGGCCGAGGATGATGCCGCCGGTGGGGAAATCCGGACCGGGGATGAACTCCATCAGCTGTTCGATGGTCAGCGTCGGGTCGTCGATCAGCGCCATGGTGGCGTCGATGACCTCGCCGAGATTGTGCGGCGGGATGTTGGTCGCCATGCCGACCGCGATGCCGCCGCCGCCATTGACCAGGAGGTTCGGGAAGCGCGCCGGCAGTACCACCGGCTCGCGCTCGGAGCCGTCGTAATTGTCGCGGAAATCGACCGTGTCCTTGTCGATGTCCTCGGTCATCGAATGGGCGACCTTGGCGCGCCGCGCCTCGGTGTAGCGCATGGCCGCCGGCGGATCGCCGTCGACCGAGCCGAAGTTCCCCTGCCCGTCGACCAGCGGCACGCGCATGGAGAAATCCTGCGCCATGCGCACCAGCGCGTCGTAGATCGACTGGTCGCCGTGCGGGTGGTACTTGCCCATCACGTCGCCGACGATCAGCGCGCACTTGCGGTAGGGCTTGTTCCAGTCGCGGCCGTTCTCGTGCATCGAATAGAGGATGCGGCGATGCACGGGCTTGAGCCCGTCGCGCACGTCCGGCAGCGCGCGGCTGACGATCACGCTCATGGCGTAATCGAGGTAGCTCCGCCGCATCTCGTCGGAGATCGAGATCGCTTCGAATTCGGGGGTCTTGCCCTCGCCGGACTCTTCTGATCCGGGGGGCGGAGTTTGATTGGCCAAAACGGTCCTGGGAATCGGTTGAAACGCTAGGCGGAATCTAGGGTTTCAGGGGGGCGAAGGCAAGGGAGGGAGGGGAGATTTTGAGGCCGAAATCCCGTGCTGGTTCAATATCTTACACGCCAGCTTGTTCTCTACCGTCTTTGACGCTCAAGCTTGCCATCCACGACCAGATCAGATGCCGGCGCCGGCTGAACTTGAGGCACTCGGAACCGGCTTGACCTCCTTATGCCAAACAATTCTTGGCTTAAACTGCGGGTAGAGATGGTTCAAATCGTCCAACATTCGATTTGCCAACTTGCAAGCATCCGCAAGAACTGACGGCATATTTGCCCGTGGCGGTGCCGGAATGCGATGGAACCGATGAAGCGGGTTAAGGCAATTCACATACACAGTGTCGCGAACACAAGCCCACTGGGCATGCGCATAGCCAGAAGCCCAGTCGTAAAACTTGTCATAGGTATCTTTGGCTCCGGCAGCTTCGGCCATCTTTCTGAGGTTCAGGTTTGCCCAGTGGCCAAGATCGACGTCTTGGAACTCCATCCACATATCTTCATTCGCAAGAAACTCCATCAACGGGATGTCGATGAAGTGAGGCGCGTCATCGAACTGAATATTCTTCAGGAATGTAAGTTTCGCCTGACCGGAGCCATAGCTACGGTATTGCGACCAAAGTGCAGGTTTGTCCTCGTGTGCAAGGTACCGAAGCGTTATGAACGCCTCGAGCACGGACCTGAGCAAAAGGCGCCCGTCTATCAAATTCTGAGTGTACCCGAGGCCCGAGTCCAACACTAACGCCAGGGCGTACAAGACCAGACCAAAGGCTCCATCATGCCGAGGATCAGGCGCGGTCGACTTGGCTGTCGCGTGAAAATGTTCGTCAAGCTGCATTGACACAGCCCAGATCTCGTCCCTGAGTTCCTTCGGGCCTTGCTCAGGCGGAACTCCTCGCGGCCTCGGGAAGAATGTGATCCGTTGTTCTTCGCATCTCCTCCCAAAAGGCGTCGATGTGATTTGGCGGCAAGTCGACCTTCGTCCCATCAGCCCTCAACGTTGGCTCTTCGCCCAATTCAATCGGCCGAGTAGACATCTCCATTGCGCGGATGGATGGTCGAACAGAACGCATATCTCCCTTGTTAGGGTAGAGTCGAAATTCTTCTAGTCTTTCGTCAAATTTCTTGTCGAAATACATCCGCTCTTGGCAAATTATCAGATACATTAATTTGAGCCATCGTATATCAGTCGATCTCTGGGATTGGTGGTCAAAAGTCTCTGCCACTGCGTATGCGAGAATTTGCCAATCCTTCTCGGAATCTGGCTCATCTAGATACCGCGACCACAATCGTTGATCGGGCAGCGATTGCACCAAACGAAGCGCCGCCAGATATTTACGGGCATCTTCGTTCGCGAATATGGCGCCAAACATCGTTGCAAATTCTGCTTCTTCCAGCGTCGCTATGAAATTGTGAGTGACAAACATTTCCTTCCGGCGTTCGAGTTTTTCGCGCACATTGAAAATAACACTTCGAAACAATTTGAGGCATTCATCTCTCTCCAAAAATGAGGCAAGGATGCAGGCCCAAAGAATATTCGGAATGCAGTCGTTATACCACGACCGCATAGCGAGCTTACCCTCAAATCTGGCGAAAGGCGGACGGAGTCTCTTTCCTTCGCGAAAATGTTGGTCGAGCGACGAGAAATTCCTCCCTTGGGAAGTGCCCTGCTGGCGCTGTCTTCGCTTCGCCTTTGTGGATTTCTTCGGCACTGACGACCCCCGCCAAGTGAGGCTCAAGTAGCCATCTTCCGCTGACTGAGTCCCCAGAGCAAGCAACCCGCAGCCCGCACAAACCGGAGCGCAATGCAGAAATTTTCTCACGTCCCGAATTTCGCTTGCGCGCCAGCCGGGCTACGGTATCCCCTCCTCCGTCATCCTCCGGCGAGGCGCAGCCGAGGCCGGAGGATCGCTATCCCCCGGCAAAGCGCACGCCGTCTTTGCCGCAAGCCAATTCTTCGCTTTCGCAGAGGCGAAGTCACTGGCCAACGAATTTGTCAGCCTGGCGAATAAGCGCAATGCCTGTTGAAACAACCCAATACGGCTGCCTCCTGGCCCGGGCTAGATATACAGTGGACATGCCCAGATTAAAGGTCCACGTTAACCATGTTCGAGGCGCTGACCCAAGGCGCTCGGGTTTCCAATATTTGAACTCTCCAATCGGGACCCTCTTGAGTGTCCCGTTCGCGCTCCGAAGCAAGTCGGACGGAAGGAGTTCGCTATGCGCCCCCTCGTACAGCCAGCGCCCGCGTCGCATTGCGTCCTCTGTCGCGGGGAACTGCGGCTCAAGCTGATTGAACCAGCCGATCGTGAGTTTGAACCGGACCATCAGATATACGTCTGCGTCAGCTGCGGCCACGAGCAATGGTACGCCGTGGCCCATGACCACTACGTCCCTCACACAAAGGTTGCCTAGCAAGCCGTGGCCCGCATGGAGCGAAGCGCAATGCGGGTGCTCCTGCCTTCTCGGATTTCGCTCCGCTCCATCAGGGCGCCCGTGTCCCGGGCGCAGCGCGGCACGAAGTGATGCGCTGCTGAACCGGGACCTACGCGCCGAATAGGCCCCGGATCTGCGGAGCAGCGTTTCACGCTGCACCGCGTCCGGGGAACGACGTCACCATCCTCGCCTCCCCCACCCCGCCCATTGCGCTTCTTGCCCGCGCCCCCCATGTACAGAGCGTTCCAGATTTGCTCTGCCTTGCTGCAGCTAGCCCTATCGGCCCTTCCTCAAGTCAACGCGAAACTCGAATACGACAGCCGGCGAATGGTCGCCGGCCACGCTGACGCGTTGCCGCGTTACACGAAAAAGGAAATGAGCCACATGGCTACGGGTACCGTGAAATTCTTCAATACGCAGAAGGGCTTCGGCTTCATCGAGCAGACCAATGGCGCCAAGGACGTGTTCGTCCATATCTCCGCCGTCGAGAATGCCGGCATGAGCACGCTGAACGAGGGCCAGAAGCTCAGCTTCGATGTGGTCAACGAGCGCGGCAAGGACGCCGCCGCCAACCTGCGCAACGTCTGAGCTTCAGCGCAGCTCGCAGTGCCTGAAGAGCCCGGCGCCCTCGCGCCGGGCTTATTTTATCCGGCAGCGCCGCATCCTCCCAGCCTTCCCTCAAGGCGGAGTGGTCGGGCGCGCGGTCACCGCATTCCATCCCCGCCCATTGTGTTTCCCCCCGCCGGCGCCTATATGCACCGGGTTCCAGATTTGCTCTGCCTTGCTGCAGCTACCCCCGGTGGGGGCTTCCTCAGGTCAACGCGAACTCGGATACGACGGTCCGGCGATGGTCGCCGGCCAAAACGACGCGTTTCCCGCGTTACACAAAGGAAGTACGCCACATGGCTACTGGTACCGTGAAATTCTTCAATACCCAGAAGGGCTTTGGCTTCATCGAGCCGACCGACGGATCGAAGGACGTTTTCGTCCACATCTCCGCCGTCGAGGCCGCCGGCATGAGCACGCTGCGCGAAGGCCAGAAGATCAGCTACGACGTGGTCAGCGACCGCGGCAAGACCAACGCCGCCAATCTCCAGGAAGCCTGACCGTTAGTGCAGTCTGCATAGACTGACGAGCCCGGCGCCCCTCGCGCCGGGCTTTTTGTTTTCGCCGACCCGATATGGGTCGCGAACCAAGGAGACCGGCCGATGCCCTTCAGGCCCAACTACCGGCAGGCGCGCGGCGAGCGCGATCGCGCCAAGCAGCTGAAGAAGCAGGAAAAGCTGCGCAAGCGCGACGAGGATGCCGCCGCCCGCAAGGCCGAGCAGGAGCCCAGCGGGACCGCCGTGGACGTCTCCGGCGATGACGCCGCCGCAGAGGACGAGAGCAGCCGCGAGGAATAGGCGCGCCGCCTTCGACCGGGGACACGTCCTTCGAAAAGAAAGTTATCCCCCTCTCCCGAAGCGCCCTCATATTGATCGACATCCTCGCTCGATGAGGGGGCGCCGTCCGGAGGCGTTCGTTCGGTGGAGCGGGGAGCGGTGCCCCCGCGCTCCGGACACGCAGTCCGGCCCTCGGGGCGTTCCTGGCGGGATCGTCGGTCTTGCGACCGGCTGGCCTCAGTGCCTGAGCCCCATCGACCTTCGGGGTAAAGAGCCTGCCGGGAGACGGGATAAAATCGCCGCGGCGGGCGCTCGGCGAGCGCCTCAGTTTCGCGGAGTAACCGCACGGCATTCGCCGGGCGCCCGCCACCCCCTCGTCTCCAACAAGAGGCGAGGAGCGAAGCGACCGGGACGGGAAAAAGAGGCGAGGAGCGCCGCAAGAGACCGAGGAGGGCCGCAGGTCCGACCGGGATCGAACAAGGCGGCGCGACAGGGAAGCAAGAAACGCTCATGACCCGGTGCTTCCGGCACGCGGGAACGGGGACGCGTACTTTTCTTGTCGTCCTCCGCGGCCGGGCACCACAAGCGCCTGAAGCAGCGCCGCGCCTAAAAAGCGCGACACTTCAGGCAGACGCACCAACCCACCGCCGGCTCTATAGTCGGCGCATTCGGAGGTGCCCGTCATGGAAATCGGTTTTCTCGCCTTCCCCAGGGTTCAGCAGCTCGATCTGACTGCCGCCTATGAGGTGCTGGCCTCGTGGGGCGAAGCGCGGGTGCGGCTGGTGGCGAAAAGCCTTGCACCGGTCGTCTCCGCGACCGGGCTGCACCTGACGCCGGACGTGACCTTCGCCGATTGCCCGCAACTCGACGTGATCTGCGTTCCCGGCGGCGACGGCGTCAATCCGCTGCTTGGCGATGCGGAGACGCTGGCGTTCCTGCGCCGTCAGGCGGATGGCGCGCGCTTCGTCACCTCGGTGTGCACTGGCGCGCTGCTTCTCGGCGCCGCCGGCCTGCTGAGGGGCAAGCGCGCCACCACCCATTGGGCCTCGCACGATTTCCTCGCTGCCTTCGGCGCCATTCCGGTGCATGCGCGGGTCGTGCGCGACGGCCGGATTGTGACCGGCGGCGGGGTCACCGCAGGCATCGATTTCGCGCTGACGCTGGTCGCCGAGCTGGCCGGGCCGGTGGCCGCGCAGACGATCCAGCTTGCACTCGAATACGCCCCGGCGCCGCCCTTCGATGCCGGCGGACCCGATACGGCGCCGCCCGAAGTGGCCGCCCGGGTGCGGGCGCTGAACGCAACGGGACTGGCCTTGCGCGCGCGGCTGGTTGCCGAGGCCGCGGCGCGGCTTGCTGCCGACGGGCCATCCTGACGCTGGAAGAGCGGCGCCTCGTAGCGCGGGGTGCCGTCGACCAGCAACCGCTTGAGCGCGGCGCGGCCGAAGGCTGCCCGGCCAGGCGGCAGGTCGGTGAGCATCGCGCTTGCGATAGGCACGGTCGAGCATACGCGTCTCCGGAACAGGTGCGCCCGGATATCCGCGCTGCCGGGCAAACGGGACGTGTCCGATGTCACCGTTTCTGCCTATGCCGGCGGCCAGACATTTCCCCACCAGCGCGGCAAAATTGCGCAGTTTGGGATCGGGGATCGCTGGTATTCCGGCCGCCGCGCTGGCAGCATGCGCGCCAAGGAGTCACCGATGCTAGACTACGTCCTCAATGCGCTGGTGACCCTGCTGGTCACCGTCGATCCGCTGGGTCTGGCGCCGATCTTCGTGGTGCTGACCACGGGCATGGCCGGCAGCGCCCGACGCCAGACCGCCATTCACGCCTCGACGGTGGCGGCGAGCGTGCTTGTCGCCTTCGCGCTGGTCGGCGAACCGCTCATCGGTTTCCTCGGCATCTCGCTTGCCGCTTTCAAGATTTCCGGTGGTCTGCTGCTGTTCGCCATCGCCTTCGAGATGATCTTTGGGCTGCGCATGGAGCGCAAGGTCAATACGGCCCAGCACGCTGCCGAGCGCGAGGAGACCAGCCACGTCGCTGTGTTCCCGCTGGCGATCCCGCTGATTTCCGGACCGGGCGCCATCTCGGCGACCATCCTGCTGGCGTCGCGCGCGCCATCGGCATGGGCGACGATCATGCTGCTGATCATCATCCTGCTGATCGTCGGAGCGTGCCTTGGCATCTTCCTGGTGGCCAACCGCGCCGAGCGGCTCCTTGGCGAGACGGGCAGGATCGTCGTCAGCCGCCTGCTCGGGCTGCTGCTCGCCGCGCTTTCCGTGCAGTTCGTCGCCGACGGCGTCATGGCGTTCGTCAACGGCAACGGCACGCTGTGAGCCGGTTCGGCTCACGCAAATCCGGCCAAGCCAGGCAAGACCGCCCTAGAACGGGATGTCGTCGTCGAGTTCCTCGGCGAGCGAGGCGCCGCCCGAGCGGGCCGCGGGCCGGCCTTGTCCCTGCTCCGCTTCCATCGGGCTCGAGCGGCCGAAATCGCCGCCGGCACCAGCCCCGGCGCCTTCTCCGCGTCCGTCGAGCATGGTGAGCTGAGAATTGAAGCCCTGCAGCACGACCTCGGTCGAATAGCGGTCCTGGCCGGACTGATCTTGCCATTTCCGGGTCTGCAACTGGCCCTCAAGATAGACCTTCGAGCCCTTGCGCAGATATTGCTCGGCGATCCGGCAGAGCCCCTCGTTGAAGATCACCACCCGGTGCCACTCGGTCTTCTCGCGCCGTTCGCCGGTGGCCTTGTCACGCCAGTTCTCGGATGTCGCCACCCTGAGATTGGCGATCGGCCGCCCGTCATTGGTGCGGCGGATTTCCGGGTCGGCGCCCAGATTGCCGATGAGGATGACCTTGTTGACGCTCCCGGCCATGGCACTGACCTCCTTCCCTGCTCGCGCGATCAATACTTGCGGACCCTAATCCCTGCGCCTCTGCGGCGTCGAGCAAAGCCAGCTGAAGCCGACCTTATCCACAGTGTTCTGCTTATGTTCTCACCCAGGCCGGCCGATGTCCAGCCCTTTCTGGGTGACACAGGCGGACGGCGCAGTTTGGAATTGATCCAGATCAAATACATCAGCGGTCCTCCCGTGCGCTTATGGGCGCGGGGCGTGTTTGAGCGCAGGTGGGGGACCGTGGAAGACGACAGCAAACAGCGGCGCTATCCGCTGCCCTGCCCCGTATGCAAGACCGCGATGATCGGCCAGAAGTCCGATCCGAACCTGCCCGACTACGATCGCTTCGAATGCTTTCGTTGCGGTGCGGTCGTCGTGCGCGAAGATTTGTCGCCGGGCGACAGCACCGCCTAAACCATCCTGTCGCGCCGAACGCCTTACGGCTTGGGATCGGTCAGATCGTCCAGTCGGGATTCGAGGCTGGCGCGGCGGGCACGATCGCGGCTCAGCATGATGCGCGCTTCAGAGCGTGTCTGCGCCTGCTGGGTCGACATGCCATCCTTGGTGAACGTCACCACCAGAAACGGCAGACCGTCTTTCGGCGGTGCGTAGATGGTGCCCTGAAAGTCGTCCATGCGAAGCCCCTCGGTGGGTGGTCAGGCAAGGGCGAGTATATCGTCCGCCCGGTCGAAATGACAAAATTTCGACACATGCGAATCGCCGCGCTGGGGATAATACTTAGCCGTCATAATATTTGCCGGCTCGCACGATTACTTCGCCTTCAAACGCTCGAGCGACAGCACCTGATCGACATTGGCCTGAAGGCGTTTGGGAAACTGGGCGAGCCGTGATTCCGGAAGGAGCCGTCATCATCGGCGCCGGAGCGAAAGTGCACCAGGCTCAGGGGCCGCTCAGCCCTCGCCGGCATCAAGCGGCGGCACCGCTTCAGGTTCCGGTTGCGGGTCGCGGTTGACCTCATAGACCTTGCCGTCGATCAGCGTGATGACGCGGTCCATGCGCCGGGCGAGGTCGTGATTATGGGTGGCGATCAGCGCCGCCAGGCGCGAGGCGCGCACCAGCCGGGTGAGGCCGTCAAAAACGAAATCCGCCGTCGACGGGTCGAGATTGCCGGTCGGCTCGTCGGCGAGCAGCAGCCGTGGGGCGTTGGCCACCGCCCGGGCGATGGCGACCCGCTGCTGTTCGCCGCCGGACAGTTCGCCCGGCCGGTGGGTGGCGCGTTCCTTCACCCGCATATAGGCGAGAAGCTGCATGGAGCGGCGCTGCGCCTCGCGCCGGTCGATGCCGCGGATGAGCTGCGGCATCATCACGTTTTCCAGCGCCGTGAACTCCGGCAGCAGGTGGTGGAACTGATAGACGAAACCGATGTGCAGGCGGCGGAACATGGTGCGGTCGGCATCCGACAGCTTGCCGGTCGGCCGGCCGCCGATCGCCACCTCGCCGCTATTCGGCTTCTCAAGCAGGCCGGCAACGTGGAGCAGCGTCGACTTGCCGGCACCCGACGGCGCCACCAGTGCCACCAGTTCGCCTGGATAGATGGCGAGGTCGGCGCCGCTGAGCACGGTCAGCTGGCCCTCGCCCTCGCGGTAATGAACCGTCACGCCGTCGAGACGCAACACGGGCCGCCGGGCGGCGGTCTTCGTGGCGCCGGTCTCGGGGGAACGTGGAGCGGGCGCGTTCATTCGTAGCGTAGCGCGTCAACCGGATCGAGGCGCGCTGCCCGCCAGGCCGGATAGAGGGTTGCCAGGAAGGAGAGCGCCAGCGCCAGAACGACGACGGTGATCGTCTCGCGCGCATCCATCTCCGCCGGCAGCTTGCTCAGGAAATAAAGCTCCGGAGAGAACAGCTCGGTCTGCGTCAATGCCGACAGGAACTGGCGGATCGAACTCGATGTTGAGGTTGACCACGACGCCGAGCAACACGCCGGCGGCGGTTCCCGCGGTGCCGATCGAGGCGCCGGTGATGAAGAACACCCTCAGAATCGCGCCGCGCGTCGCCCCCATGGTACGCAGGATGGCAATGTCGTGGCCCTTGTCCTTCACCAGCATGGTAAGGCCGGAGATGATGTTCAGCGCTGCCACCAGCACAATCAGGGTAAGGATCAGGAACATCACGTTCTTCTCCACCTCGAGCGCCGAGAAGAAGGTGGAGTTGCGCTCCTGCCACGAGGTGAGCAGCACCTGACGGTTGGCGGCGCGCTCTATTGGCCCGCGCATGGCATCGACCATGTCGGCATTGTTGAGATAGATCTCGACGGCGCTGGCCTCGTCATCGAGGTTGAAATAGAGCTGCGCGTCCGCGAACGGCATGATGACCACGGTCGAATTGTATTCCGACATGCCGATCTCGAAGATCGCCACCACCGGATAGGCGGTAATGCGCGGAGTGACGCCCATGGGCGTGACGCTGCCGCGCGGCGTGACCAGGGTCAGCTTGTCGCCGATCGAAAGCCCGAGCTGGGTGGCCAGCCGGGTGCCGATAGCGACGCCGTGCGACTGGTCGAAATCCTTGAGCGTGCCGAGACGGATATTGTTGTAGATACCGCCCACTTTGGGCAGGTCCTGCTGGCGAATGCCGCGCACCAGAACGCCGCTGGAGGTGGCGACGCCACTGGCCAGCGCCTGCCCTTCCACCAGCGGGATCGCCGACTTGACGCCGGGCACCGCCGCGATGCGCTGGGCGACGTCGGCATAATCGGTCAGCTTGGTATCCATCGCCTGCAGGATGACGTGGCCGTTCAGCCCGAGGATCTTGCTGATCAGCTCCTGGCGGAAGCCGTTCATTACCGCCATGACGATGATCAGCGTGGCGACGCCGAGCATGATGCCGATGAAGGAAAAGCCGGCGATGACGGAGATGAACGCCTCGCGCCGGCGCGAACGCAGGTAGCGGCCGGCAAGCGCCCATTCGAAGCGGGCGAATGGCCGTGTCCCGGTCGGAAGCGCCGCCCTCGTCCTCGCTTCCTTCGCCATCACGCTTGTCTCCTTAAGCCGCGGTCATCCGGTTCACCGCCGCGTCCAGGCTCATTGCCTCGCGGGCGCCTGTCGCCCGTCGCTTGACCTCGACCTCGCCCCGCTCCAGCCCCTTCGGCCCGACGATGATCTGCCACGGCAGGCCGATTAGGTCCATGGACGCGAACTTGGCGCCGGCGCGCTGGTCGAGATCATCGTAGAGCACCGAAACCCCGGCTTTCGTAAGGCGCTCATGCAAAGTGTCGCAGGCGGCATCGACGTCCGCCGCGCCGGCCTTGAGGTTGATCAGTCCGACCTGGAACGGCGCCACGCTGTCCGGCCAGATGATGCCGGCGTCGTCATGGCTGGCCTCGATGATCGCCGCCACCAGACGCGACACGCCGATGCCGTAGGATCCGCCGTGGACGGGATAGTCGGCGCCCTCCGGCCCGGAAACCACCGCCTTCATGGGCACGGAGTATTTGGTGCCGAAATAGAAGATCTGGCCAACCTCGATGCCACGCGTGTTGAGCCGCCGCTCCTCCGGCACTTCGCGCTCAAAGCGCACCGCATCGTGGACGTCTTCGGTCGCCGCGTAGAATGAGGTCCAGGGCGCGATCAGGGGGTTCAGGTCCGCGTCATAGTCGACGTCCTCGCCGGGAACCGGCAGGTCGAGAATGTTTCTGTCGCAATAGACACCCGATTCGCCGGTATCGGCCAAGACCAGGAACTCGTGGCTGAGATCGCCGCCGATGGGGCCTGTCTCGGCGCGCATGGGAATCGCCGTCAGCCCCATGCGCTTGAAGGTCCTGAGATAGGCGACGAACATCTTGTTGTAGGAGATCCGTGCCGCCGCCTCGTCGATGTCGAAAGAATAGGCATCCTTCATCAGGAACTCGCGTCCGCGCAGCACGCCGAAGCGCGGCCGCACCTCGTCGCGGAACTTCCACTGGATGTGATAGAGATTGAGCGGAAGCGCGCGGTAGCTTGAGATATAGGCGCGGAAGATTTCCGTGACCATTTCCTCGTTGGTCGGTCCGTAGAGCATATCGCGCTCGTGGCGGTCGCTGATTCGCAGCATCTCCTTGCCATAGTCCTCGTAGCGGCCGCTCTCACGCCACAGGTCGGCGGACTGGATGGTGGGCATCAAAATCTCGATGGCGCCGGAGCGATCCTGCTCCTCGCGCACGATCTGGCCTATCCGGGCGAGAACCCGCGTTCCAAGGGGCAACCAGGAGTAGATTCCGGCCGCCTGCTGGCGGATCAGGCCCGCGCGCAGCATCAGCCGGTGGGAGACGATCTCTGCCTCTCTGGGCGCCTCGCGCAGGATCGGCAGGAAGTAGCGGGACAGGCGCATCAGTCATTCTCCGGAGCGGTAAGCGCGGCGCAGTCAAACGACATGCTCATGAAAACACAAGCCCTTTTGCCGCCTTGCCACCGCCGGAGGGAGCCCCGCGCCGCCGACCGTCGGCATATGGCGCCGATCGTTCGATTCGTGCAAAAAGATTGGGCGGTGGCGCACAAAATGGTGACAAGTCCGCTGACATTGGGTAGGCTGAATCAATAAGAAAAGACGGAGCCCGGCGCGAGCCGGTCGTCGTCGAAGAAAAAGGGCATCGCGGTCTAAGTCTTGGGAGGAAGATCCCTTCAGGCGCGCCAAAAAGGCTGCCGCCGCGGCGATCAAAAATCAGGTCCAATAAGCCAATTGGGCCGTGGTCGTCGAACGAAGGGCGTGAGACGCGGAACTCGGTGAAGCAAGGCCGCAAGGCCTTGCTTTTTTATTGGGCGCCAGGTCGTTTCACTGGCGGAGGTCGATCCAGTCGGCCACGCTCCACACCGTGATCCCAAAATAGGCGACGGCAAACACGAACGCCGCCACCAGGATGGTGGTGACGATCGTGGTGATGATCGCCTTCCTCATCAGATTCGGACGCACCGGGGCACTGCGCGTCGTCCCGAGAACGACCTCGCCCTCCTCGTCTTGCGTGTGCATGCCGAAGGGCATGATGGCGAACAGGACCAGCCACCAGACGACGAAATAGATGGCGGCAATGAAGATCGGATTCATGGGCCTCTCACGCCTCTTCCAGTTCAATCAGCGTGCCGAGGAAGTCCTTGGGATGGACGAAGATCACCGGCTTGCCGTGGGCGCCGATCTTGGGCTCGCCGTTGCCCAGCACCCGCACGCCGCGGGCGCTCAGGGCGGCGACGGCCGCGCGCACGTCGGTGACCTCGTAGCAGATGTGATGGATGCCGCCGAACGGGTTGCGCTCGAGGAAGCCGGCCAGGGGCGATTCATCGCCGAGCGGCGCGATCAACTCGACCTTGGTATTCGGCAGTTCGACAAAGACCGTCGTCACGCAGTGGTCTGGCATGGCAACCGGCTCGGAGACGGTGGCGCCCAGCATGTTGCGGTAGAGCGCCGCGGCCGCGTCGAGGTCGGTGACCGCGATGGCAACGTGGTTGAGACGGCCGATCATGGTGCTGCTCATACGACCGAGACGAAGACGGTGCAAATCGGCTTTTTGCCCCAGGCCTGGGCGATCGACCCGCGCACCGCCCGCCGCACGGCCTCGCCCAGTGCATCGGGATCGCGGCGGATCGGCCGCGGCAGCGAATCCAGGGTCGCCATGACGGCATCCATCGCCGTCTCCTCCATCGGCCGGCCGCCGGCATCCGCCCGGGCGACGCCGATGAGATCGACCTGCGGCTCGTCCACAATCTCTCCCTTCGCATTCACCGCGATGGCCACCGTGACGTGGCCGACGAAGGACAGGCGCCGCCGCTCGACGACGCCGGTGCCGTCCAGATCGGCGATCAGCCGGCCGTCCTTGTAGAGCCGCCGCGCCTCGATCTCGTCGATCTGGGCTACGGGGTCCGGCGCCAGCCGTGTCATGATGCCGTCCTCGACCTCGACGACGGTCTCGACGCCAAGCTCGCGCGCCAGATCGGCGTGGGCCGCCAGGTGCATCGGCTCGCCGTGGACGGGGATGGCGATGCGCGGTTTCAGCCAGCCGTAAAGCTCACGCATCTCGCCGCGGCGCGGATGGCCGGAGGTGTGAACCAGCCGGTCGCGATCGGTGATCACCCGGATGCCGCGCTCGGTGAGCGCATTCATGATGCGGATGATGTCGTATTCGTTGCCGGGAATGGCGCGCGCCGAGAAGACGACGATGTCGCCCTCGGCCAGTTCGATGCGCGGGTGGTCGTCGAAGGCGACGCGTGCCAGCGCCGCGCGGGGCTCACCTTGGCTGCCGGTCAAGAGCACCACCACCTTTTCGCGCGGCAGATAGGCGTAAGCATCCTCGGTGAGGAAGGGCGGCATATCGTCGAGCATGCCGAGTTCGCCGGCAACGTCGAGGACCCGGCGCATGGCGCGGCCGACAACGACCACGTCGCGGCCGGCTTCGCGGGCGGCAAGTGCGATCGAGCGCAGGCGCCCGACATTCGAGGCGAAGGTGGTGAAGGCGACCCGCCGACCCTTGGCCGCGCGGATGATCTCGGCGAGCTCGCGCTCGACCTCGGTCTCGCTGGGGCTCACGCCCTCGCGCATGGAATTGGTGGAATCCGAGATGAGCGCCAGCACGCCTTCTTCGCCGATGGCCTTGAGCCGCGCCACATCGGTCGGCAGGCCGACGGTCGGCCGATCGTCGAGCTTCCAGTCGCCACTGTGCAGCACGAGGCCAAGCGGCGTGCGAATGGCCAGCGCATTCGATTCGGGGATCGAGTGGGCGACGTTTATGTATTCGACCTCGAACGGCCCCAGCGTGACGCGGTCGCCGGCCTTGACGACATTGACCGGGACCTGCGCGGCGTCCGCTTCGCCGGCGATCTTGGCGGCGAGCAGATTGGCGGTGAAGGCCGTGGCATAGATCGGCACGCGCAAGCGCGGCCACAGGTCGATCAGGGCGCCGAAATGGTCCTCGTGGGCGTGGGTGATGACGATGCCGAGGAGGTTGATGCGCTCCTCCTCGAGATAGCCGATATCGGGGAAGACGAGATCGACGCCGGGCAGGTCGGCATGGGCGAAGGAAACGCCGAAATCGACGGCGATCCAGGTGCGCTCGTGGCGCGGGCCAAAACCGTAAAGGGCGAGGTTCATGCCGATCTCGCCAACCCCGCCGAGCGGCAGGAAGACCAGTTCGTTTTCGGGCGTGCGCGGCATCTGGATCTATCCTGTGCCGACCAAGAAGACGTCCCCGGCGCCGATGCTCTGGCGCTTACCGTTCTCACCCAGGAGAACGAGCCGTCCTGTCTCGTCGAGCGCCTCGAAGCGGCCATCGACCGGGCCACCGGCAAGGTTGACCCGGATCGGCTCGCCGACACCGGCCGCCCGGGCAAGCCATGCTGCCCGCACGGCGGAGAAGCCGCGGCCGCGGTCCCAGAGGCGCAATTCCTCGTCCATGCGGAGAGCGAGCCTGCTGAACAACATTTCCGCGTCCACCGGCAGGCCGCGGGCACTGAAATCGCCTGCCGCCTGCCCGCCGGCCAGTTGCGGATGCGAGACGCAGTTGACGCCAATGCCGATGATCACGGCAAAGGCGCCGGAGGCGAGCCCCTCTCCCTCGATCAGGATGCCGGCGACCTTCAAGCGGTCGAGCAGCAGGTCGTTCGGCCATTTCAATGCCAGACGTTCGGCCGCCGCCGGCCCGGCAACATCGACGACCGCCTGATGCAGCGCCACCGCCGCCACGAAGGAGACCGTCGCGGCGAGCGCGCGCGGGGCCGGATCGATCAGCATCAGCGAGGCGGCGAGGTTGCCGGCGCCCGTGGTCCAGGCGCGACCGCGGCGGCCGCGCCCGGCGGTCTGCTCGCCCGCCGTCATCCACAGGCCAGCTGCCGCACCGGCGCGGGCGGCAGCCAGAGCATGGGCATTGGTGGACTTCAGGCTGTCGTGGTGCTCGCGGCGATAGCCGTCCGGTAGCGAACTTGCCATCCCTAGAAGAAGGTCTTGGCAGCTAGGTCCGCAGCCGTGCCGATCGGTCCGGCGATGAAGATGAAGAACAGGATGAAGGCGCCGCTGACACCGAGGACGGCCTTGAGTTCGGTCGCCATCGGGGCGAAGCCGCCGGCTGGCTCGTCGAAATACATGATCTTGACGATGCGCACATAGTAGTAGGCGCCCACGACGCTGGCGAGCACGCCGATGACCGCCAGCACGTAGAGGCCGGATTCGATGGCCGCGAGAAACACATAGAACTTGGCAAAGAAGCCGGCGAGCGGCGGGATACCGGCGAGCGAGAAGAGCAGCATGGCCAGTATGAAGGCCATCACCGGGTTTGTGCGCGACAAGCCGGCGAGATCGTCGATGTCCTCGACCATGGTCTCGCCGCGGCGCATGGCGAGGATGCAGGCAAAGGTGCCAAGGGTCATCGCCATATAGACCAGCAGGTAGATGATGACGCCCTGCACGCCGGCCTGTGTGCCGGAAGCGAGCCCGACCAGCGCGAAACCCATATGGCCGATGGAGGAATAGGCCATCAGCCGCTTGATGTTGGTCTGGCCGATGGCGGCGAAGGCGCCGAGCACCATGGACAGGATGGAAATGAAGGAGATGACCTGCTGCCATTCATGGGTGACGGCGCCGAACGGCCCGACCATGGCGCGGATGAAGAGCGCCATCGCCGCCACCTTGGGGGCCGCCGCGAAGAAGGCGGTGACCGGAGTTGGGGCGCCCTCATAGACGTCTGGCGTCCACATGTGGAAGGGCACCGCCGACACCTTGAAGGCGAAGCCGGCGATCAGGAAGACGAGACCGAAGACCAGTCCGATCGAGGCACCGCCCTGGAGTGCTGCGGCAATGCCGGCAAAGGTGGTCTGGCCGGTGAAGCCGTAGACCAACGAGGCGCCGTAGAGCAGCATGCCCGAGGAGAGCGCACCGAGTACGAAATATTTCAAGCCCGCCTCGGTGGAGCGCACCGAATCCCGGTTGATCGCCGCCACCACATAGAGCGACAGCGACATCAGCTCGAGGCCGAGATAGACGGCGATCAGGTCGTTGGCCGAGATCATCATCATCATGCCGAGCGTGGCGATGACGATGAGCACCGGATATTCGAAGCGCTCGAACTTCTGGGCGCGGGCGAAGCCGACCGACATGATGATGGCGACGCCGGAGCCGATCAGCACCAGTATCTTCATCAGGCGCGCAAACGGATCGAGCACGAAGGCGCCGTTGAAGATGACGCCGTCCGCGCGCACGAAGGCGACGACCAGCAGGGTCACGGCCAGCAGGGCAACCGCCAGGAAGGTCACCAGCGTGACGACGCGGGTGCCGCCGAAGACGCCGACCATCAGCAGGGCCAGCGCACCGACGGCCAGCATGATTTCCGGCAGCACCGTCAGGAAGGAAAAATCGCTCGGCATCGCCCCCGCCTCTCCTAATGCGCCACGGCGGCGAGCTTGCCGGCGGCCGACAGCGCCGCCTGGTAATTGCCGACCAGTTGGTCGACCGCCGCCGCCGTCACGTGCAACACCGGCGCCGGGTAGAAGCCGAAGAAGATCGTCAGCACGACCAGCGGCGCCAGAATGGCGATCTCGCGGCCGGATAGGTCGAGGATCCCCTTCAGGCTCTCCTTGTCGAGCGCACCGTAGATGATGCGGCGGTAGAGCCACAGTGCGTAGCCCGCCGACAGGATGACGCCGGTGGCGGCAAAAAAGACGACCCAGGTGTTGACCTGGAAGGCGCCGATCATCGTCAGGAACTCGCCGACAAAGCCGCTGGTTCCGGGCAGGCCGACATTGGCCAACGTGAAGATCATGAACACCGCGGCATAGACGGGCATGCGGTTGACCAGCCCGCCGTAGGCGGCGATCTCGCGCGTGTGCATGCGGTCGTAGACAACGCCGACGCTGAGGAACAGGGCGCCGGAGACGAGGCCGTGGGAGAGCATCTGGAAGATGCCGCCCTGCACGCCCTGGGCGTTCATGGCGAACAGGCCCATGGTGACGAAGCCCATATGCGCCACCGACGAATAGGCGATGAGCTTCTTCATGTCCTCCTGCATCAGCGCGACGTAGGAGGTGTAGATGATCGCCACCACGGAGAGGGTGAAGACGAAGGGCGCGAATTCGGCCGAGGCCAGCGGGAACATCGGCAGCGAGAAACGCAGGAAGCCATAGCCGCCCATCTTCAACAGAATCGCCGCCAGGATGACCGAGCCCGCCGTCGGCGCCTCGACATGCGCGTCAGGCAGCCAGGTGTGCACCGGCCACATCGGCAGCTTGACGGCGAAGGAGGCGAAGAAGGCGATCCACAGCCAGGCCTGCATCGAGGCCGGGAACGGATGGTTGAGCAGCGTCGGGATGTCGGTGGTGCCCGCCTGCCAGTACATGGCCATGACGGCGAGCAGCATGAGCACCGAGCCGGCCAGCGTGAAGAGGAAGAATTTGAAGCTGGCATAAACGCGGCGCGGCCCGCCCCAGATGCCGATGATCAGGAACATCGGGATGAGGCCGCCTTCGAAGAAGACGTAGAAGAGCACCAGGTCGAGCGCGCAGAAGACGCCGATCATCAGCGTCTCCAGCACCAGGAAGGCGACCATGTACTCCTTGAAGTACTTCTTCACCGTCAGCCGGCTGGCGAGAATGCACAGCGGCATGAGGAAGGTGGTGAGGATGACGAACAGCATCGAGATGCCGTCGACGCCCATCTTGTAGCCAATCTTGCCCGACAGCCACGGCGCCTGCTCGACCATCTGGAAGCCGGGATTGGTGTTGTCGAAATTGGCCCAGATGAACAGCGACAGCACGAAGGTGACCGCCGTCGTCCACAATGCCACATGGTAGATGTTGCGGCGGGAGACCTCGTCGTCGCCCCGAATGACCAGCACCAGAAGGGCGCCGACCAGCGGCAGGAAGGTAACCGTCGAGAGGATCGGCCAGTCGCTCATCACATCCTCACGCGGCGAACATCAGCCAGGTGACCAGCGCGGCGACGCCGATCAGCATGGCAAATGCGTAATGGTAGAGGTAGCCCGACTGCAGCCGCACGACGCGCGCCGTCACGTCGAGCACGCGCGCCGAAACGCCGTCCGGCCCGAAGCCGTCGATCAGCCAGCCGTCGCCCTTCTTCCACAGGAAGCGGCCAATCCACTTGGCCGAGCGCACGAACAGGACATCGTAGAGCTCGTCGAAATACCACTTGTTGAGAAGGAACTGGTAGAGCCAGTCGTTGCGGTGGGCGAGCCGGCGCGGCACGCGTGGATCGAGCAGGTAGAACCACACCGCGATGGCGACGCCGATCACCATCATCACCGTCGGCAGCACGGCGATCCAGAACGACGGCTTGGCCCCCTCGTGGTGCAGGATGACCGCCGTCTTCCAGAAGGTTTCCGCGCCGCCGCCGATAAACATGCCGGAGAACACGAGACCGGCGAACAGGGCGCCGGCGGCCAGCACATAGAGCGGCCACATCATCACCTTCGGCGACTCGTGGATGTGCTTCATCACCTCCGCCGGGGCGCGGGCCTTGCCGTGGAAGGTCAAGAAGATCAGCCGCCACGAATAGAACGCCGTCATCAGGGCGGAGACGACGGCGAGCAGCCAGGCATAGCCGGCCAGCGGATTGGTGCCGCCATAGGCGGCTTCGATGATGGCGTCCTTGGAGAAATAGCCGGCGGTCAGCGGAAAGCCGGTCAGCGCCAGCGTGCCGGCGATCATCATCCAGTAGGTGAGCGGGATGTGGGTCCTGAGGCCCCCCATCTTGCGCATGTCCTGCTCGTCGGAGACGGCGTGGATCACGGACCCGGCGCCGAGGAACAAGAGCGCCTTGAAGAAGGCGTGGGTGAACAGGTGGAAGATCGCCACGCCATAGGCGCCGACGCCGAGCGCGATGAACATGTAGCCGAGCTGCGAGCA
Source organism: uncultured Alphaproteobacteria bacterium (assembly GCA_963750065.1). GTDB lineage: Bacteria > Pseudomonadota > Alphaproteobacteria > Rhizobiales > Kaistiaceae > CAVSRC01. The sequence goes on along the minus strand of CAVVPK010000001.1, from coordinate 10,578 downwards.
GGTCGAATAGGCGATCACCCGCTTGATGTCGTTCTGCACCAGGCCGACCGTGGCGGCGAAGAAGGCCGTGGTGGCGCCGAAGAAGGTGACCACGGTGAGCGCCACCGGCGCCAGCTCGAACAGCGGCGACAGGCGCGCCACCATGAAGACGCCGGCGGTCACCATGGTCGCGGCGTGGATGAGGGCCGAGACCGGAGTCGGGCCTTCCATCGCGTCGGGCAGCCAGGTGTGGAGCAGGAACTGCGCCGACTTGCCCATCGCCCCCGTGAACAACAGGATGCAGAGCACGGTCAGTGCATCAGGGTTCCACGACAGGAAATGCATCGGCGTGCCGGCGACGCTCGACGCATTGGCGAAGATCGTCTCGTAATCGACCGAATGAAACAGGAAGAAGATGCCGAAGATGCCGAGCGCGAAGCCGAAATCGCCGACGCGGTTGACGATAAACGCCTTCATCGCCGCGGCGTTGGCCGCCGGGCGCAGATACCAGAAACCGATGAGCAGATACGAGGCCAGACCGACGCCCTCCCAGCCGAAGAAGAGCTGAACCAGATTGTCGGAGGTCACCAGCATCAGCATGGCGAAGGTGAACAGCGACAGATACGCGAAGAAGCGCGGCCGGTAGGGGTCGTGCGCCATGTAGCCGATCGAATAAACGTGGACGACAGCCGAGATGGTGGTGACCACGACCAGCATGACGGCAGTCAGCGTGTCGACCCTCAGCGCCCAGTCGACGGCCAGCGTGCCCGACGAGATCCAGGTGAACACCGGCACGCGCAGCACTTGATCGCTGCCGAGGCCGACGGAAAAGAAGGAGACCCAGGAGAGCAGCGCGGCGACGATCAGGAAGCCGGAGGTGATGATCTCCGCCGCGCGCGAGCCTTCCGCCGCCGGTTCGTGGCCGTGCGCTTCGCCGTCGTGTTGGTCGCGCGCATGGGCGCGGGGACGGCTGCCGTGGCTGTGATCGCCGGCCTCGCCGCCGGGATAGCGGCGGGCGGCCCCGACGATGGAAATCGCCCCGGCAATGATGGCACCGAGCAGCGGCAGAAAGACGATCGCCTGATACATGCCGCGTTCAGCCCTTCATCATGTTGACGTCCTCGACCGCGATCGAGCCGCGATTGCGGTAGAAGGCGACGAGGATGGCAAGACCGATGGACGCCTCGGCCGCAGCGACGGTGAGCACGATCAGCGCATAGACCTGCCCGACGAGATCGCCGAGGAAGGCCGAGAAGGCAACCAGATTGATGTTGACCGCAAGCAGCAGCAGCTCGACCGACATCAGGATGACGATGACGTTCTTGCGGTTGATGAAGATGCCGAAGACGCCGATCGTGAACAGGATCGCGGCGACGGTCAGATAGTGTGACAGACCGATGGTCATCAGATCCCCCTCCCCGGCTCGACCTTGCGCACTTCGATCGCCGTGGCCGGCGTGCGTGCAACCTGGTCGGCAATCGACTGGCGCTTGACGTTCGGCTTGTGCTGCAGCGTCAGCACGATGGCGCCGATCATGGCGACCAGCAGCACCATGCCCGCCGCCTGGAAGAAGAAGATGTAGCGGGTGTAGAGCACGTCGCCGAGCGCCTTGGTGTTGGACACGGCACCGCTGATCGGCAGCACGACATGGGTGGCCGTGTGCGGGGCGAAAGCCCAGCCGGCGAACACGACAAGAAGCTCGGCCAGCAGAACGAAGCCGACCAGACCGCCGATCGGCAGGTAGTTGAGGACGCCCTGGCGCAGCTCGACGAAATCGACGTCGAGCATCATCACCACGAACAGGAAGAGCACGGCGACCGCGCCGACATAGACGACGACCAGGATCATCGCCAGGAATTCGGCGCCGAGCATGACGAACAGACCGGCGGAATTGAAGAAGGCGAGGATCAGGAACAGCACCGAATGGACGGGATTGCGGGTTACGACGACCATGATCGCCGAGGCGATGGTGACCGCCGAAAACAGGTAGAAGAAGAGCGCCGGGAGGATCACGTCATTCGCCCAAGTATCGAGCCCGTTTCACGTAGGCGTCGGGAACGCAGCGCGACGCCGCAGACCTGACCTTCTCCGCTTCGGACCGTGTTGCGTAAGCCCCATCGACCACGACCTGCAGGCCGGGCGCGAAGCCAGCGAACTTGCTCGAGAAATCGTTGAACGGGTGCAGCCCGCAATTCTCAAACTTCCGCACGGCTGCCTGGACATCCGCATCGGCGGGAGCCGTCGCCAGCACGACCCACCACCCGCTGTTGAGCTCGGCAACCTTGATGACCGGCGCAGCTTTGCCGGTCCAGCGCGCCGGCTCGCACAGCTCGGTCGACGACACGCCATCCTGGCTGACGGAAAATTCGGCAGCGGCGACGGGCATGCAGGCGGCAGCCAGCAGCGTCCCGGCGGCCAAACCGGCAATTTCCAAACCCCGTCTCGTCGTGCTCTGGGCCATCATCGGTAGGGCGCATCCATCTTGATGTTGGCGGCGATCTCGCGTTCCCAGCGGTCGCCGTTGGCGAGCAATTTGTCCTTGTCGAAGTAGAGCTCCTCGCGCGTTTCGGTGGCGAACTCGAAGTTCGGCCCCTCGACGATGGCATCGACCGGGCAGGCCTCCTGACAGAAGCCGCAATAGATGCACTTGACCATGTCGATGTCGTAGCGCGTCGTGCGACGGGTACCGTCGTTGCGCCGCGGGCCGGCTTCGATGGTGATCGCCTGGGCCGGACAGATCGCCTCGCACAGCTTGCAGGCGATACAGCGCTCCTCGCCGTTGGGATAGCGGCGCAGCGCGTGCTCGCCGCGGAAGCGCGGACTTACCGGCCCCTTCTCGAAGGGATAGTTGAGCGTTGCCTTCTTGCCGAAGAAATAGCGGAACGACAGGAACATCGCCGACACGAAGTCGGTGAGGAAAAGCGCCCGGGCGGATTGGTCAAGTCGCATCGCCATGCCTCAAGCCCAGCCCGTCAGTTGCAGGAACGCCGCCACCAGCACGACCATGAACAGCGACAGCGGCAGGAACACCTTCCAGCCCAGGCGCATCAGCTGGTCGTAGCGATAGCGCGGCACGAACGCCTTCACCATGGAGAACATGAAGAAGACGAAGCTCGCCTTGAGCACGAACCAGACGATGCCCGGCACCCAGGTGAAGGGCGCGATCGCTATCGGCGGCAGCCAGCCACCGAGGAAGAGGATGGTGGTCATCGCGCACATGACGCAGATGGCCACGTATTCGCCGAGGAAGAAGAGCAGGAACGGCGTCGAGGAATATTCCACCGCATAGCCGGCAACCAGCTCCGACTCCGCTTCCGGCAGATCGAACGGCGGCCGGCTGGTTTCGGCCAGAGCCGAGATAAAGAAGACGATGAACATCGGGAAGAGCGGCAGCCAGTACCAGTCGAGGAAGCTCGACGGCAGGCCGAGCTTCGTGCCCAGGCCGCCTTGCTGCGATACCACGATGTCGGACAGGTTGAGCGAGCCGGCGGCGAGCAGCACGGTGATGATCACGAAGCCGATGGAGACTTCGTAGGAGACCATCTGCGCGGCCGAACGCAGCGCGCCGAGGAACGGGTATTTCGAGTTTGACGCCCAGCCGGCCATGATGATGCCGTACACGCCGAGCGAGGAAATGGCGAAAATGTAGAGGACGCCGACATTGATGTTGGCGATCACCACACCGGCCTGGAACGGGATCACCGCCCAGGCCGCCATCGCTAGCGTGGCGGTGACCAACGGCGCCAGCAGGTAGACGCCCTTGTTGGCGCTCGAGGGGACGATCGGCTCCTTGAAGACGAACTTGAAGAGGTCAGCGAAGCTCTGTAGCAGGCCCCAGGGGCCGACGACATTGGGGCCGCGGCGCATCTGCACCGCCGCCCAGATCTTGCGGTCGGCGTAGAGGATGAAGGCGATAAAGACGAGCAAGCTGACCAGCAGCAGCAGGCTCTCGGCCACCATGATGATGCCGGGTACGACGTAGGTTGAGATGAAGCCGCTCATGCCCGTCTCACTCCGCCGCCGTCGCCAGTCTGCCGGCGGCGAGCGCCGAACACTCGGCCATCACCGCGGACGCCCGCGCGATGGGGTTGGTCAGGTAGAAATCGCCGATCACGTTGGCGAACGGTTCGCTGCCCGCCTTGTCCGCCTGCGCGGCCAGTGCCTTCACCTGGTCGAGCGAGCCGGGTGCGATCTGGCCGATGCGCATGAGATGCGGGTGAGCGGCGTAGAGCGCCGCACGCAGCTCGGCCAGCGTGTCGAAGGGCAGCGTATGGTCGAGACGATCGGAAAGCGCACGCAGGATCGCCCAGTCTTCGCGCGCCTCGCCGGGCGGAAAAGCCGCCCGCTCGGTCATCTGCACGCGCCCCTCGGTATTCACGTAAGTGGCTGATTTCTCGGTGTAAGCGGCAGCGGGCAAGATGACGTCGGCGCGGTGGGCGCCGGCATCGCCGTGGGTGCCGATGTAGACAACGAACGCGTTGTCGAGCGCCTGCATGTCGATTGAATCGTTGCCGAGCAGGAAGAGCAGGTCGATCTCCCCGGTGGCGGCAGCAGCCACCATGCCGATTGTATCCAAGCCGCCGTCCTGCGGCACGAAACCGAGATCGAGCGCGCCGACGCGAGCGGCGGCCGTATGCAGGACAGCGAGGCCGTTCCAGCCTTCGTCGCGGGCGGAGGCAGTGGCGATCCTGGCGGCGAGCGCCAGCACTTCCGGACCGTCGGGACGGGCCAGCGCCCCCTGCCCGATCAGGATCAACGGCCGCTTGGCTTCCGCCAGAACCTTGCCGAAGCCCGAGGACGCATTGGCAAGCTCAGTCAGGCTCTGCGGACCGGCGCCGAGATAGTCATAGGGATAGGTGAGGTCGACCGCCTCTCCGATGAGGCCGATCGGCACGCCGCTGCCCATGCGCCAGCGCTTGCGGATACGTGCGTTGAGCACCGCCGCCTCGTGGCGCGGGTTGGAGCCGACGATGAGGATGGCGTCGGCCTGTTCGATGCCGGCGATGGTGGGGTTGAAGATGTAGCAGGCGCGGCCCGCCGCAGGATCGAGCTTGTCGCCCTGTTCGCGGCAGTCGAGGTTGTTGACTCCGAGCGCGGCCATCAGCTCCTTGAGCGCGTAGATTTCCTCCACCGCGGCAACGTCGCCGACCAGCGCGCCCATGCGCTTGGGGCTAACCGCCTTCGCCTTGTCGGCGACCGCGGCGAAGGCCTCGCCCCACGTCGCCGGCTCCAGGCGGCCGTTGCGGCGCACATAGGGCCTGTCGAGGCGCTGGGTCCTGAGCCCGTCCCAAATGAAGCGGGTCTTGTCGGAGATCCACTCCTCGTTCACCGCCTCATTCAACCGCGGCAGGATGCGCATGACCTCGCGGCCGCGGGTATCGACGCGAATGGCGGAGCCGACCGCGTCCATGACGTCGATCGACTCGGTCTTGTTGAGCTCCCACGGCCTGGCGTGGAACTCGTAGGGCTTGGAGGTCAGTGCGCCGACCGGGCAGAGGTCGATGACGTTGCCCTGCAGCTCCGAGGTCATGGCGCGTTCGAGATAGCTGGTGACCTCCATGTCCTCGCCGCGACCGGTGGCGCCGAGATCCTCGACGCCGGCCACCTCGGCCGAGAAGCGGATGCAGCGCGTGCAATGGATGCAGCGGGTCATGGTCGTCTTGACCAGCGGCCCGATATATTTGTCCTCGACGGCGCGCTTGTTCTCCTGGAAGCGGCTGCCGTCGACACCGTAGGCCATCGCCTGGTCCTGCAGGTCGCACTCGCCGCCCTGGTCGCAGATGGGGCAATCGAGCGGGTGGTTGATGAGCAGGAACTCCATCACCCCTTCGCGCGCCTTCTTCACCATCTTCGACTTGGTGAACATCTCCGGCGGCGCACCGTCCGGGCCGGGGCGCAGATCGCGCACCGCCATGGCGCAGCTCGCCTGCGGCTTGGGCGGGCCGCCCTTCACCTCGATCAGGCACATGCGGCAATTGCCGGCGATCGACAGCCGCTCGTGGAAGCAGAAGCGCGGAATCTCGGCGCCGGCCGCCTCGCACGCCTGGAGCAGCGTGTAGTCGGCCGGAACGTCGATTTCTTTTCCGTCGACGACGATCTTTGTCATGCCGCGCGCTCGTTGAGTTTCATGCCGCGTTGGGTCTTCCACAGGGCCGCGTTCGGCAGGCTCTCCCAGCCGAAAGCGTAATCGCCGGGGCCGTGCGCGATCAGGTGATCGCGGCGCCTGACGCCTTCGGCCATGTCGGGCCGCTCGCCGGCCGCCACCCACCACATAACCAGCGGGGTTTCCATGGGCGTGAACCAGGTCTCGCGCCGGCGGTAGAAGCGCCCGTGCAGCGTCTGCCAGACGAAGCGCTCCAGCGCCTCCTCGTTCCGCCACAGCGTCAGGTTGGGCAGGATGGTCGGGTCGTCATAGACGCGCATATTCATGGCGTGGCCGCTGTCGTCCTGCAGGCGCCACACGAAGCCGTCGATCTGCTCGGCGAGTCTGTTGACGCGCTCGACATTGTCGACGAACTCGGCCATGCGCAGATCGTCAAGCGGATAGGCGATCCGCGCGACATTGAACTGGGCGAGATGACGGGTTTCGCTCATGCCGCCCTACTCCGCCGCCTCTGTCATCGCCGGCGCGCCGAAATCGGGGTGCGTCATATGATAGGTGTCGATGCGCTTCTCGATCTCGCCGCGGAAATGGCGGATGAGCCCCTGCACCGGCCAGGCGGCCGCGTCGCCGAGCGCGCAGATGGTGTGGCCCTCGACCTGGTAGGTGACTTCGAGCAGCGTGTCGATCTCGTGCTTCTTGGCACGGCCTTCGGCCATGCGTTCCAGCACCCGCCACATCCAGCCGGTTCCCTCGCGGCAGGGTGTGCACTGGCCGCAGCTCTCGTGCTTGTAGAAATAGGACAGACGCGAGATCGCCCGCACGATGTCGGTCGACTTGTCCATGACGATGACCGCCGCCGTGCCGAGGCCCGATTTGACGTCGCGCAGCGCATCGAAATCCATGACCAGGTCGTTGCACATGTAGGCCGGCAGGCAGGGCACCGAGGCGCCGCCGGGAATGACCGCCAGCAGGTTGTCCCAGCCGCCGCGCACGCCGCCGGCATGGCGCTCTATCAGCTCGCGCAGCGTGATGCCCATCTCCTCTTCCACCGTGCACGGCTTCTCGACGTGGCCGGAGATGCAGAAGAGCTTGGTGCCGGTGTTGTTGGCCCGGCCGAAGCCGGCGAACCAAGCCGCACCGCGGCGCATGATGGTCGGGGCGACGGCAATCGACTCGACATTGTTGACGGTGGACGGGCAGCCATAGACGCCGACGGCGGCCGGGAACGGCGGCTTCAGTCGCGGCATGCCCTTCTTGCCCTCCAGGCTTTCGAGCATGGCCGTCTCTTCGCCGCAGATATAGGCGCCGGCGCCATGATGGACGACGATGTCGAAATCCCAGCCATTCTTGTTGTTCTTGCCGATGAGCCCGGCTTCGTAGGCTTCGTCCACCGCTCTCTGCAGCGCCTCGCGCTCGCGGATGAACTCGCCGCGCACATAGACGAAGGCGGTGTGGGCGCCCATGGCGAAGCCGGCGACCAGGCAGCCCTCGACCAGCAGGTGCGGATCGTGGCGCAGGATCTCGCGATCCTTGCAGGTGCCGGGCTCGGATTCGTCGGCATTGACGACCAGATAATGCGGCCGCTCGCCGATTTCCTTGGGCATGAACGACCATTTGAGGCCGGTCGGGAAGCCGGCGCCGCCGCGGCCGCGCAGGCCGGACGCCTTGATCTCGTTGATGATCCCGTCGCGGCCCTTCTCCAGGATCGCCTTGGTGCCATCCCAGGCGCCGCGCGCCATGGCGCCCTTGAGGCCGGCGTCATGCAGGCCATAGAGATTGGTGAAGATGCGGTCCTTGTCGGCGAGCATGGCGATCAACTCTTCTTCTGCTCGTCGGAGCGGCGGGAGAATTCCGTGTCGCCGCCCGCCGCCAGGATCTTGGCCTGGCCGATCCAGTCCTCGCGCCCGATGCGGCCCTTGAATTTCAAGTCGTCGTCCACCCAGGCGATCTCGGCTTCGCTCCAGCCGGCGATCTGGTCGTAGTGGAAGATGCCCCGTGCGTTGAGCAGTTCCTCGATCTTGGGCCCGACGCCGGAGATGCGCTTGAGATCGTCCGCCTTGCCGTCGCGCGGGCTTTCCAGCCCTTTCGGCTGCACCGTCTCGACGACCGCGGCCTCAGCCGCGGCCGGCACTGCCGGGGTTTCAAGCAGCGTCGTAGGCCCGCCGATCGGCGCCGAACGCTGGCGGTCGATCTGGGTGCCGGGCGTGAGCGGCCGGCCGGCCGCGATGTCATCGATGAGCTTGTCAAAGCTCTCAGCGGTCAGGTCCTCGTAAGTGTCGGCCCCGATCTGCACCAGCGGCGCGTTCACACAGGCGCCGAGGCACTCGACCTCTTCCCAGGAGAAGGCGCCGTCGTCCGACAGGTGGTGCTGTTCGCCGATGCGGCGATGACAGACCTCCTTGAGGTCGTTGGCGCCGCGCAGCCAGCAGGGCGTCGTGCCGCACACCTGGATGTGCGCCTTGGCGCCAACCGGCTCGAGGTTGAACATGGTGTAGAAGGTGGCGATCTCAAGCACGCGGATATGGGCCATGCCGAGCAGCGCGGCGACGGCGCGGATCGCTGGCTCAGTTACCCAGCCTTCCTGCTCCTGGGCCCGCCACAGAAGCGAGATCACCGCCGAGGCCTGACGGCCCGCGGGGTATTTGGCCATTTCCTTTTTCGCCCATTCCAGGTTCTCGGGCGCGAAGGCGAAGCTTGCGGGCTGCTTTTCGGCAAGACGACGAACGGCCATCAGCGGTCGACCTCCCCGAAAACGATGTCGAGCGAGGCGAGGATCGCGGTCACGTCGGCCAGCATGTGGCCGCGGGTGATGTGATCCATAGCGGAAAGATGGGCGAAGCCCGGCGCCTTGATCTTGCAGCGATAGGGCTTGTTGGTGCCGTCGGCGACCAGATAGACGCCGAACTCGCCTTTGGGCGCCTCGACGGCGGCGTAAACCTCGCCGGCCGGCACGTGATAGCCCTCGGTGTAGAGCTTGAAGTGGTGGATGAGCGCCTCCATCGAGCGCTTCATCTCGCCGCGGCTGGGCGGCACCACCTTGCCGTCATCCGAAGTGACCGGACCCTTGCCCTCGGGCTCGTTCAGCTTGGCGACGCACTGCTTGATGATGCGGACCGACTGAACCATCTCCTCCATGCGGATGAGATACCGGTCGTAACAGTCGCCGTTCTTGCCGACGGGAATGTCGAAATCCATCTCGGCGTAGCACTCGTAGGGCTGCGCCTTGCGCAGGTCCCAGGCCGCGCCGGAGCCGCGCACCATGACGCCGGAGAAGCCCCATTTCCAGGCGTCCTCCAAGCTGACGACGCCGATATCGACGTTGCGCTGCTTGAAGATGCGGTTGTCGGTCAACAGGCCGTGGATATCGTCGAGCACCTTCAGGAACGGGTCGCAGAATTCGCCGATATCGTCGATGAGCTTCTGCGGCAGGTCCTGATGCACCCCGCCGGGGCGGAAATAGGCCGCGTGCATGCGGCTGCCGGAGGCGCGCTCGTAGAAGACCATCAGCTTCTCGCGCTCTTCGAAACCCCACAGCGGCGGCGTCAGCGCGCCCACGTCGAGCGCATGGGTGGTGACATTGAGGAGGTGATTGAGCAGGCGGCCGATCTCGCAATAGAGCACGCGGATCAACTGACCGCGGCGCGGCACGGTAATGCCGGTGAGCTTCTCCACGGCGAGCGCGAAGGCGTGCTCCTGGTTCATCGGCGCGACGTAGTCGAGCCGGTCGAAATAGGGCACCGCCTGCAGATACGTCTTGTGCTCGATCAGCTTCTCTGTGCCGCGGTGGAGCAGGCCGACATGCGGATCGACGCGCTCGACGATCTCGCCGTCCAGCTCCAGCACCAGACGCAGCACGCCGTGCGCCGCCGGGTGCTGCGGGCCGAAATTGATGTTGAAGGTGCGGACGTCGGTCTCAGCCATTACTGCTTCGCCTTCTCATCCCCCGGCAGCACGTAATCCGTGCCTTCCCACGGCGAGAGGAAATCGAAATCGCGGAATTCCTGGGCGAGCTTCACCGGCTCGTAGACGACCCGCTTCTGCTCGTCGTCGTAGCGCACCTCGACATAGCCGGTGAGCGGGAAGTCCTTGCGCAGCGGATGCCCCTCGAAGCCGTAGTCGGTGAGGATCCGGCGCAAGTCCGGGTGGCCGGTGAAGAGGATGCCGTAGAAGTCGTAAGCCTCGCGCTCGAACCAGTCGGCGCCCGGAAAGATCGACGTGATCGAGGGCACCGGCGTCGCCTCGTCGGTCGCAATCTTGACGCGGATGCGCTGGTTCTGGCGCGGGCTGAGGAAGTGATAGACGACGTCAAAGCGCTTTTCGCGCTGCGGCCAGTCGACGCCGCAGACATCGGTCAGGTTGATGAAGGCCAGGCGCGGATCGTCGCGCAGGAAGCGCACGAAGGGCACGATCTCGTTGGCCGCCACGGTGACCGTCAGCTCGCCATGGGCCACCTGCCAACCGGCGACGGCATCGCCGCGCACGGCCGCGATGTAGTC